>NZ_CP060490.1:1411861-2823723 GCF_014334055.1 Oscillibacter hominis | reverse complement strand
CCATTCACAAATTTGGCTCAAATGTACGTATGATACGGTAAGCGCTGCCGCGGCAGGCGGCCGAACAGGAAATGCCCCAGAGGAATGGTCCTCCGGGGCGGCTGCTCACCGGTCCGAGTGGTTCCAGGAGATGGGCATGGTGTGGGGGTGGTAGGTGCTGGAGAGCACCTGCTCCAGCACGGGGGCCTCAGGCTCCTCAATCCGCCGGAGGATTTGTTCCCCGGCGGCACGGCCCAGTTCATCCACCGGCTGGACAATGGAGTCCATGGCGTTGGCATAGACCTCGTTGAAGCTGGAGTTGTAGTCAATGAAGCTGACCAGGTCGATCCCGTTCCCCAACTGGATGCCCTTTTGCTGAAGATACATAATGATCTCCGTGGCCATCAGGCCGTTGGCCACGATCAATCCGTCGCACTGCTGCTGGAGCAGCGCGTCCAGGCAGCGCAGGGTGCTGTTGTCCTTGAAGTCGCCGTACTGCACCAGCGACTCCTCGTCCGCCAGACCGCAGTCCGCCACCGCCTGGCGATAGGCCGAGAGCCGCTCCTGGGTGGTGGAGAGCCGCTCGGGGCCGCCGATAAAGCCCACCCGGCGGTCGCCTTTCCCGGCCAGGCGGCAAACGCTGCGGTAGATGGGCTGGAAATTGGAGACGGAGACGGAGCCGTATTTTTTTACCGGGAACACACGGTCCACCAACACCACCGGGAAGGCGGCGGGGATCAGTTGGTCGAACCGGTCGAACTCATCCATGGTGGAGGCCACCAGCAGCCCGTCCACCAGCCCGGCCGAGAGCAGCCGGATGTTGGTCTCCTCCCGGTCCATATTCTCCTTGGTATTGGCGATCACCAGATGGTAATCCCGCTGGGCAAGGTACTCCTCCAGCGTCTCCACCAAAGTTGCAAAGAATTTATTTGAAATATCGGGCACAATAAACCCAATGGTGCGTTTTTTCCCGGTCCGGAAGCTCCGGGCGGAGGCGTCGGGGGTGTAGCCCAGCTCCGCAATGGCATGCATCACACGGTCACGGGTCTCCTCGGAGACATATCTTGTATGGTTAATTGTATGGGAAACCGTGGCGGTGGACACTCCGGCCAGCTTCGCCACGTCACTGATCGTTACCTTCATCCGTTTCTTCTCCTTGCGCAACAAGGCGGATTTTGCGCAAACCTTTTCTCCGCCTTTTTTGCCATTATAGAGCGGGGAGCGGGGAGTGTCAAGCAAGCGTTTCACTTTTCCCGCTCCATTCTCAAATATACTATATATAAGCAACAAAATTTTTCAACAATATTGTCCGTTTTGTCAATTGAAATTTATTTTTTCCCTATGATACAATCTTTACAGTAATCGTTTACGCAAACGTTTTTTAGTGATGCTGACAACGGGAGGCTTTTTCTGACATCCGGCGGCATCCTGGTATAATGGAAAGGAGTTCGTTTCTATGAGTACGATTAAAATCGGCATCAATGGCTTCGGCCGCATCGGCCGCCTGGTGTTCCGCGCCGGACTGCAGCAGGGCGGCGTGGAGTTTGTGGGCATCAATGACCCGGGCATGACCCCCGACTACATGGCTTATATGCTCCGCTACGACACCATGCACGGCCAGTTCCAGGGCGACATCAGCTATGATGAGGAGTCCATCACCGTCAACGGCAAGCGCGTCATGGTCTACGCCTGCATGAACCCCGCCGAGATCCCCTGGGGCAAGTTGGAGGCTGAGTACGTGGTGGAGTCCACCGGCCTCTTCCTGACCAAGGAGAAGTCCCAGGGCCACATCGACGCCGGCGCAAAGCATGTGGTCATGTCCGCCCCCTCCAAGGACGACACCCCCATGTTCGTCATGGGCGTCAACAACGAGACCTACACCTCCGACATGAAGTTCGTCTCCAACGCATCCTGCACCACCAACTGCCTGGCCCCCATTGCCAAGGTCCTCAACGACAATTTCGGCATCACTGAGGGCCTGATGACCACCGTGCATTCCACCACCGCCACCCAGAAGACGGTGGACGGCCCCTCCAAGAAGGACTGGAGAGGCGGGCGGGCCGCTTCCGGCAACATCATCCCCTCCTCCACCGGCGCGGCCAAGGCCGTGGGCAAGGTCATCCCCGAGCTCAACGGCAAGCTGACCGGTATGAGCATGCGCGTCCCCACCCTGGATGTCTCCGTGGTGGATTTGACCTGCAACCTGGCAAAGCCCGCCACCTATGCGGAGATCTGCGCCGCCATGAAGAAGGCCTCTGAGACCAGCCTGAAGGGCATTTTGGGCTACACCGAGGATGCCGTGGTCTCCTCCGACTTCCTGGGCGATCCCCGCACCTCCATCTTCGACGCCACCGCCGGCATTGCCCTCACCGACACCTTTGTAAAGGTGGTCTCCTGGTACGACAATGAGATCGGCTACTCCAACAAGGTGGTGGAGCTCATCAAGTATATGTCCTCCGTGGACCACAAGTAACGCTTTATTTTCCCTTCTGTTTTTTCATTACAACAGGGCAGGGCCGGACGATCGTCCGGCCCTGCCCTGTTTCAGCTTTTCCCCTCCACCGGGTCGTAGAATCCCCGGCCCAGCAGGCGCAGCCGCTCCCGGTCCGCAATCCGGTAGCAGCGGCCCTCCTTACATAATATCCCCTGGGCGCAGAGCTGGCGCAGCTGACGCATCAGGTGGCGGTAGCTGGCGCCCAAAAGCTCCGCCGTCTCCGTGAGCTGCTCCTGCCAGACGCCTTGGCGCTGGGTCAGGCCGATGTAGGAGCACAGGCGGGTCTCCAGCGGGTAGAGGATGATGAGCGCGCTGTTGCGGGAGCAGCGCTCCAGCTTCCGGCCCAGCCCCAGCCCCACCTGCCACAAAAAGTCCGGGCAGCCTTTCAAATACGACCGGTTCTCCTCAATGGGGATGCGGATGCAGCGGATCGGCACCTGGACGATCACGTTGGTGCCCGCGGTCTTCTGGCCCGTGAGCAGTTCCAGGTCCCCCACCACGCCGCCGCCGTGGTAAAAGCAGGTCAGCAGGCTGTTCCCCTCCTCCGTGGTGATGCTGACCTTGGCCCGGCCCTCCAGCAGAATCAGCAGGTGCTCGATGGGCCCGCCCTCCATACAGAGGGGCTCCCCTTTTTCATAGCGGCCAAGATTCGCGCCGGTGAGCCGCTCCGGCTCCAGCGCGTACTGGCGCAGCGTCTCCTCCGCCTGGGCCGTAAGTGCTCCGCAGCGCATTTCCCTCTCCCCTTTCTGTTTCCAATGTGACAGATGTCCTATTCTTTGTCAAGCCCTTTTGGTATGCTTCAGGGAGTTCAAGAGAAAGAGGGGCTGCACATGGTCTATGGGATTTCCTCCCTGGCCTCCGTTTTGATCTCCGTGATGGTGGTGCTCAACGGCGAACTGTCCGACTACTATGGAGCCTATACCGGAGCCGCCATTGTCCATTTTGCCGGGCTGGTCCTGGTGTCGCTGTTCGTGCTCATCCGCAGGGAGAACCCCTTTGCAAGGCGGGGCCTCAGGTGGACGGCCTACCTGGGCGGCGCTGCGGGAGCCACCACAACGCTGATGAGCAACCTGGCCTACGGCCACATCAGCGTTTCGGCCATTGTGGCGCTGAGCCTTCTGGGGCAGGCGCTGGCGGCGCTGATGATCGACTGCTTCGGCCTGTTCGGCATGCGGAAAAAACAGCTGAACCCCGGGGCGCTGCTGGGCCTTCTGTGCACTTGCGTGGGCTGCGCGGTGCTGCTGCGCCACGGGGGGGCCGTGGTATGGGCCATCGTCCTGACACTGCTCAACGGCGCCTTGGTGGCGGTCTCCCGCTACGTCAACGCCCAGCTGAGCGCCAACTCCACTGTGTTGGTGGGCACCTGGTTCAACTACTCCGTGGGATTGGCCACCGCGCTGGTGTTGATGGCCCTGACCCGCACAGCCGTTTCCGCGGTGCCCTCCGCCCCGGTCTGGGTCTATTTGGGCGGTATGATCGGCGTGGTCAGCGTGTCGCTGTCCAGCTGGGCGGCGCCTAAGCTGCCCGCCTTCCGCCTGACACTGATTCTGATTGCCGGGCAGCTGCTCACCGGCGTGGCCATCGACGCGCTCTTCAAAGGAAACTTCTCCGCAACGGAGCTGATCGGCGGCGGCGCGGTGCTCTTCGGCCTCTTCCTGAATGTCTGGATGGATGAGCGGGGCCAGCGGCCCAAACATGCGCAGCAAAACGGGTAGGAAATAAGGCCTCCGCTCTGATAAGCGGAGGCCTTCTTTTTAGTCCTGATAGAGGCAGCACTCGTTTTTTCCACTGCGCTTTGCCTGGTACATGGCGGCATCCGCCTTGCGGAAGAGCTCCCGGAAGCTGCTCTTTCCCTGCACCGCCACCACGCCGAAGCTGGCCGAGATATCCCCGCTGATCCGGCTGAGGGCCTGCGCCACCTGGCGCGCCTTTGCCAAGGCGTTTTCCCTGCTGCCCACATCGCCAATCCAGATGGCAAACTCGTCTCCGCCCAGGCGGCCCACGACGTCCTCCTGCCGGCAGCAGCCGGTGACGGCCTTGCCCACGGAGCGCAGAAGCTCATCCCCGGCCAGGTGGCCGAAGGTGTCGTTGACCTGCTTAAAGTTATCCAGGTCAAACTCGATGAAGGCGTTCAGTACCTCCTCCCGGCTGTCGTCCAAGGCGTTTTCCACCATCTCCTGGAAGGTGGCCCGGTTGTAGAGCGCCGTGACCTGGTCGAACTCCGCCCGCTCCCGCAGGGCAATGGTGCGCCGGGTCTGTTCGTCCACATCCTCCAGCTTTCCCACCACCCTGCAGCCGTGGCTGTCCCTGACGCACTTGCAGCGGGCGCTGTACCAGCGCCAGCCGCTCTCGTCCAACCTGGCCTGGAACAGCAGCTCATGGCGGCCTGTGCCGTGTTCAAAGTTTGAGAGGGCCCGGAGCACCGCCTTTGCATCCCGGAAGCGGCCGCTGTTTTCCACAAAGGCGCAGAAGTCGGGTACGGAGCGCACGCTGTGGACGCCGTCCTCACCGATATCCGAATAGGTTATGATGTCGCTGTCCACGCTGTATTCAAAGACCTGGGAGCGGCTGTCTGTCATCAGCATCTGGTAGATGTGGGCGGCGTTTCCCTTCTTTTCCGCAGCATGGACGCTCCTACGGGAGAAGAGCAGCGCGCCAAGGGTCTGGAACAGCCGCTCCGGCTGCACCGGCTTTTCCAGATGGGCGTCCATTCCCGCCTCAAAAGAGGCCCGTATATCGCTGTCAAAGGCCCCGGCGGTCATTGCGACGATGGGAATCCGCCGGACATCAGAGCGGCGCAGGCCGCGGATCCGGCGCGTGGCCTCCAGCCCATCCATCACCGGCATGCGGATATCCATTAAAATAGCGTCGTAGTAGCCGGAGGTGGCGGCGGAAACCTTCTCCACCGACTCCTGGCCATTCACCGCGTACTCCACCGAAAAGCCGCGGCTCTCCAGCAGTCTGCCTGTAATTTCGGCGCTCAGCGGCATATCCTCCACCACCAGCGCCCGCTTGCCGTGGAAGTCAAACTCCGGCTCCGCCAACTGCTCCGCCGCAACCTGAGGCTGGCAGGCCTCAGGGAACGCAACGTCGATGGTATAGCAGCACCCCTGCTCCTTTTGGGCGTCAATGCGCAGCGTGCCGCCCATGGCATCCACAATTTCCCTGACCAGTGTGAGACCCAGACCCTCCTGCTCACGGGACTGGCTGGAATCGGGTTCCATATCCACACCGGTATCCCGGATCCGGAAGCGGAGCCGCGCCAGGCTCTCCTCTCCGCCCAGCTGCCGGACGCTCAGATAGACCCGGCCGCCAGAGGCCGTACGCTTTGCTGCATTGGCCAGTAGATTCATCAGTGCCTGCTGAAGGCGGAATGGATCCGCAAGGACCGTCTCCTGCTTCAGCCCCACCACCTTCATGGTGAACAGGAGCCCGCTGCCCACCATGGTGGGCTTGATCATCGCCTGAATCTGCTCCAGCAGCTCCCGGACCTTGACTGGCTTGGGATGCAGGCGGAACGTTCCGCTCTGGATGCTGTAGACGTCGAGGATGTCGTTGACCAGGCCGCGCATGTATTCGCTGGTCTCCTGAATCTTCTGCAGGTACTCCCGAACCGCACCGCTCAAATCCGGCTGCCGGCGGGCCAGGTTCGCCATGCCCAGGATGGCGTCCATCGGGGCCCGGATCTCCCGGCTCATGCGGGAGAGGAAGCGCCCTTTCACATCGTCGGCCTTTCTGACCTCCTCCAGCGCCCGGCGCAGTTCCGTATTCTTCCGGTTCTCCTCCTCCGTCTCCCGGGTGACGTCCGCCCTGGTTGCAATCAGATAGGAGGGGTCCAGATAGGAAAATGTCATCCGCTTATGGTGTACAGAGCCGTCCTGCTCCATCAGCCGGTAGGTGAAGGTAAAACGCTCCTCTGTCTCCAGCTCATGGAGCACATGGGGCAGCGCGACCTGCTCCAAGAAGTAGGTGCGGTCTTCGGGGTGGATGAACGTATCCGCGCTCTTCCGGCACGCCTCCTCGTACCCGCCGTTTCCCGCAGGGCAGGCGCCCGCGCACTCCTTAACGCCATAGAGGGCGTAGGTCTCATTTTTGATGCTGACCCGGGCCAGGTAATCGTAGTCCAGCCTTACCACCGTCTCCACGATCTCCTGTGAGACCTTCTGGGTGTTGATGTCCCAGAGGTGATAGCTGGCAACCAGGTCGCCGGTGGCCGCATTTTTCATCAGCCGCACTTCCAGACGCATCCAGCACAGCTCACCGCTTTTTTCCAGGACCGGGAACTCCACCCGGGCAGTCTGCTCCCCTTTTCCATAGGCGGTGTTCAGCGCCCTGGGGTTCATCCGCTCATAGGCCTCCTGCCGCAGCCTCTCGTCCGCAATCAGCTTTTTGCAGTACGCCGCAAAGCTTTCGCAGGTGAATGGCTTCCCCGCTGCCTGGCTGATCTTCCTCTTCTGGCTGCGGCAGCTCTCAATGACGCCCCGGCTCAGGTTCACCATGGCGCTTTCCAAAAGGCCGGTTTCAAAGGCGTGGGAGAATCCGTTCTCCTCCTGCCACAGGATAGTCTTCTGCTCCGTCACATCCACCGCCTTGCCCACGATCCGGAACACCCGCCCCTCGCTGCCCATGATGCTGACGAAGGTTGCCTTATACCACCGGTAGCCCCGGCCGGTATAGTCGCTTACAAATTCAAAGGTCCCGCTCATAGGGTGCTGCCTGCCCTGTTCCAGGGCCTCCCGCACCACATGGCGGTATGCTGGCTCGATGATGGACGATCGTTCCACAAAGGCGAGATAGCGGCGGATCCTGCGGGTGGCCCGCTTCCCCTCCCGGTTGAGGAAATTGAACACTATGGTGTCCTCTTGGATGGAGTAGTCAAAGCTGAGGGTATCCGACTCCGCCAGCAGGATCTGGGCCAGTTGATCCCGGTAGATCAGCTGCTGCTGGGCCTCCCGGCGCTCCCGCTCGGTCTTCAGCTGCTGGGCGATATCATTGAAGGCAACGCAGATCAGCGCCCGCTGCCCATCCCCGCCCAGGCAGCTGTAAATGGAGTCCAAACACAGCAGCTTCCCCGTCCGGTTGGTACAGCGGACAACCTGGCGCACCGGTTTCCCCGTGCGCACAGTCTCCGCGCAGGCCTCCCGGGACATCTCCCGGTCCTCCTCCGCAATCATCCCCCACAGGTTCTCAGAGTCCTTTGCAAAGGACTTCGGCGTACAGCCCATAATCTGGTAAAACCCATCGTTGACCCGGAGCACCTCGAGGCAGCCGTCATGCATCTCGCAAAAGGCCACGCCGCCAAAAGCACCGTCCAGCAGGCGGTTGACCACCGGGTTTCCGCCTAAGAGGATATTGAAATCCGCCTGGTTCACACAGTTGGGCAGGGAACTACCCCGCCGCTCCGGAATCGGGATCAAAATCTGCTGTTCAAACTCCCGGGTGCACATGGGTTTGGCAAAGCAGTATCCCTGGATCCGGTCGCAGCCCGCACTGTAAAGGAAATCCACCTGCTCCTGCGTCTCCACGCCCTCGGCGATCACAGGCAGGCCCAGCCACCGGGCCATCCGCAAGATGGAGACCAGCACCGTCCCCACGCGGCCGCCCCGCTCAAAGCCCTGAAGGAACTTGGTGTCCAGCTTGATGATGTCCATGGGGAGGTCTTTCAGCGTATTGAGTGAGGAATAGCCGCTGCCGAAATCGTCCATCAGAATCAGATATCCCTTCCCGCGCAGCTCCTCCGCGGCCTCCCGGATTCGTTCCGGCTCCTCCACATAGGCCGATTCGGTGATCTCCAGGCGGAAAAGGGACGGCGCAATGCCAAACCGTTTGGTCACGTCGCAGATCCGTCCGCAGGTCTCAGGAAGGTACAGGCTGGCACGGGAGATGTTCACGGAGATGGGAATGGGCGCAAGGCCCTTGCGCTGCCGCTCCTGCAGGTACCGGCAGACCTCCGTCCAAACATAGAGGTCCAGTTCCGCGATGAACCCGTTCTTTTCAAAGAGTGGGATGAAGGCATCCGGCCCAACTACCTCTCCCCCGGGACGAATCCAGCGCACCAGCGCCTCAGCGCTGACCGCCCTGCCCTCAGAGAGGCTGTAGACCGGCTGGAGATAGACCTGAAACTGGCGCTGGTGCAGCGCCTCCTCCATGGTGGAGCGAATCTCCTGCTCCCGCAGCATATCCTCCCACATCTGCTCCGTATACCAGGCGATGTGGCATTTATAGTTGCCCTTGATGGTCTGAAGCGCCAGATTGGCCCGGTCGCACATCTGATCCACCGGCAAAGAGGGGTTCTCCACCCGATAGACTCCGGCGCTGACCGTCACCGTCTGCTGCACGTGGAACCTCTCCACCTGTCTTTGCAGCGACTCCAGCAGTTCCTCCAGGCGCAGGGACTCCGTGGGGATACAGGCGGCAAAGTGATCCGCGTTCAGCCGCCCATACACGCTTCCCTCCGGCAGCTCCCGGGAGAGCACCTCCGCCATGGCGCATAAAATCCCATTGCCGGCCTGGATGCCGTACATATCGTTGACCAGCTTAAACCGCTCGATGTTCCAGCGCACCAACACATAGGAGGCGGAGGCATTCTGCAGCAGCTGGGCCGCGGTTCGGTAGAAGGCCATCTGGTTGTAGATGCCGGTCAGGGCGTCGTGCTCCGCCCGGTGGCGCAGCTCCCGCACCACGCTCTCCGGCAGGGCACCCCGTCTCTCGTATTGCCGGATGGCCTTATCCACCCGGCAGCACACCAACCCAGGCGAGAAACGAATATAATCGTCCACCCCCAGGGTCAGCATCCGCAGCTCCTCCTGCTCCTCAGGGTGCTCGGTCACCATCAGGATCGGCAGGTCATGGCTGCCCGTGCGAAGTAGCCGCAGCTCCTCCGGAGCCGCAGGAAGCATCAAAATCACTGCGGAAAAAGGCGCGGTATCCTCCGGCACCCCCTCAAACAGCTCATAAGAGGAGAGGATTGCACGAAGCTTTTCCGTCTGTCCCAGCAGCAGCAGTTTTTTCCTTTCCATCACGCACACCTGATTCCTCCGCAGTACAGCCGCCGTGGCAGCAGCCCCTTGTCGGGGAAAATGCGGGTACTTAGTATTGGTTATTATAGCTCAAAAGGCAGCCCTTTGCAACTTAAGGCTGGCGGCGGCTGACCAAATCCCCTGGGGAGAGCCCATTGTCCGGTGCCACCCGATCAATGGTCCGCACGTTTGCTTCCAACAAGATGCGCGCTTGATTGAGGACAGCCCGGTATGGTAAAATAGATTCAATCACGGGCCTGCGTGAAGAATCCGCGCACATCCGCTCTGAACCGCTTCAGCGGAGGCAGCATGGCTTTTGCAGATGTGGAAAAGGGCAGCCCGGGCCGGCCCGGAAGGCGGCGGTGCAATTTGGGAGGGGCAAATATGGATAGAGACGAACTCTTTATGAAACAGGCGATTGCGCTTGCAGAGCAAGCGGCAGCCCATGGGAACGAGCCTTTCGGTGCGGTTCTCGTCAAGGATGGCGAGGCCGTATACACCAATGAAAACCAGATCTACTCCGCCACAGACCCAACCTTCCACGCGGAGGCGGGGCTGATCCGGAGGTTCTGCGGCGAAACCGGGATCACCGATTTGAGCGAATACACACTGTATTCCAGCTGCGAGCCCTGCTTCATGTGTTCCGGGGCCCTGGTCTGGGTGCGGCTTGGACGGCTGGTCTACGGCGCCGGCAATTCGGACCTTGCCGCCCTTTTGAATGAGGAGGGCTGCAATTGCAGTAAACTGGTATTTGACCACTCCCCGTTCCGTCCGGAGGTCACCTCCGGCGTATTGCGGGAGGAAAGCCTGGCGGTGCTGCGCGCCTACTTCGCGGCCCACGCCAAAGGATAGCAAAAAGGACGGCCCCCCATATGGGAGGCCGTCCTTCTATTTTACCCCTGCTGACCGGGGCGCCTTTTCCAAAAGAAGATCCGAAACACCGATGTGACCATGGAGACGCCCACGGCAATCGCCCCGGCATAGGCTGCCGTGGACATTCCCTTTTCCAAAAAGAGCTGCATATCGCCGTTGATCAGGGCGTCCATGGTATAGTAGAGTCCGCCGCCGGGCACCAGCGGGATGATGCCGATGATGAGGAAAATCGCGGCCGGGGCCTTCATGATCCTGGCCAGGACCTCCGAGAGGATGGACACCACCACAGTGGCCAGGAAGTACTGGCCGATCTCAGAGCCCAGGTGGGCGCAGAGCAAAAACGCCGCCCAGGAAAGGGCCCCGGTCAGGCTGGCCAGGAAGATAAAGAGCGGTTTTTTCACCTCAAAGATAAAGCAAAAGCCCATGCAGGCCAAAAACGCATACAGGCAGGGAAGATATCTCTCCAACTCAAATCACCCCAAACAGCATCCTGCCGATTCCAACCGGAATGGCGATTCCAATGGCAATGGCCATGGCTACGATCATCACTTCCGCGAACTTGGTCAGCGCCGTAAGAAAATCCCCCGAGAGCACATCCCGCATCACATTGGTGATGGCGATCCCTGGCACCAGGAGCATGATGGACCCGATGATGATCTTGTCGGTGTGCAGGGGGCAGCCCAAGTAGAACAGCGCCAACGGGATCAGGGCAAGAAAGACGCTGGCGGTCACGTTGGTGAAAAAGACGTTGGCATTCACCTTGCTCATATAGCCCACAATGACCTTCACCACCAGTCCGCAGGGGAAGGCGGCCAGCGCGTCCAGGGCCGTTCCTCCCCAAAAGAGGGTGAAACAGGTGGCCACAAACCCGTAGGCCAGGTAGCTGATCAACTGGGAGTAGGGCGGCGCCCCTACAATCCGCTTCAGCTCCTCCATGGCGTCCTCCACGGCGGGCTTTTTCTCACACACCCGGCGGCACAGGGCGTTGAGCCGGTCCAGCTGGTCCAGGTTATTGGAGGAGCTGCGGATGCGGACGGACTTGGTGTGGTTCCGCTCGCTCCCCTGGATGTTGATGATGATGCAGGAGGGAATGGCAAACACCTCCGTGTCGCGGTACCCATAGGCGTCCAGCATCCGGTCCGCTGACTCCTCCACCCGGTAGATCTCCGCCCCGTTGCGGATGAGCTGCTTGCCCATTTCACAGCAGAAGTTCAAAAGCTGCTCCGTCTCCCACTGCTTGCGATCTGTTTCCTTTTCCCGCTCCGGCTCTTTCACTGTTTCTTCATCCATATAGCCGCTCTCCATCCATCCGCTAAAAAATCACACCGCTCCGGTGAACAGGATATCGTTTACTCGCGATAATTATATGTGTTTGCGCCAAAAAGTCAACCGTCGTTTTGACAAATTTATGCAGAGGCGTGAATTCGAAGTCAAATCGGATTCTCCCGCGGAACAGCATGGCCGGCAAATCCATCTCTTGGATTTGCCGGCCATGAAGTTACATGCCAAGCAGTGCGCCCACGGCCAAAAATGCCATGGTCAAAAGGACGAACAGCACAATCAGCTTCCACACATACTTGACCCACCTGTCATAGGACACCCGGCCCAGGGCCAATGCGCCCATCACCACAGCCGCCGTCGGCGTGATGATATTTACCAGTCCCGAGGCGGACTGGAAGGCCGTGATCACCAGGGCGCCGGACACCTCAGCAAACTTGCCCAGGGGCGCCACGATGGGGATGGAGAGCGTGGCAAGTCCCGAAGAGGAGGGGATCAGCACGCTGAGAGGCAGGTACAGCAGGAAGACCAGAAGGATGAAGGCCAGAGAGCCGGTACCCGTCAGGGCATCCTCGCCCCAGTGGAGCACAGTGTCGGTGATGCGGCCCTCGTTCATCAGCACGGTGATGCCGCGGGAGATTCCGATGATGAAAGCCACGCCCAACAGGTCCGCGGAGCCTGTGACAAACTCCTCGGCAATGGCGCTCTCCTCCATGCGGTCGATGAGGCCGATGAGGATGGCGGACACCAGGAAGAGGCCGGAGAGCTCCGGGAACCACCACCCCAGCTCCGGCAGGGGCAGCCCCATGTCGGAAAAGGGGATTACGCCGTAGATCATCACCAGGAAGGTGAGCATAAAGAGCACCAGAATGCCCTTGCGCTTGCCGGTGAGCTCCGGCGCCTCCCCCGCCTTTGTGTGCAGCACCTCATGGCCACGCCCCACCACGGAGAGTTCCGGGTTCTTTTTGACTTTGGCCGCGTAGGCCATGACATACCAGATGGCCGCGCCTTCAAAGACCACCCACTGGACGATGCGCAGCAAAATCCCCTCTCCAAGGGAGACGCCGGCAAACCCGGCGGCGATGCCGGTGGCAAATGGATTTACAGTGGAGCAGATCACACCGGCTCCGGCGCCCAGGAGGATGACAGAGATTCCCACCACCGCGTCGTAGCCCGCGGCCAGGAAAATGGGGATGAGCAGCGGATAGAAGGCCATGGTCTCCTCCCACATGCCATAGGAGGTTCCGCCCAGGCCGAAGAGCACCATCAAAATGGGGATCAGCCATTTCTCACGGCCGCCTAACTTTTTGATGACATTGGATACGCCCGCATCCACGGCGCCGGTCTTCATCACCACGCCTAAAAAGCCGCCCACCATCAGGATGAACAGGCACACATCCACTGCGTCATAGAACCCGTTGAAGGCCGCCAGAACCACATCTCCCGCGCCCTGGGGATTTTGCTCCACCGCGTGGTAGGTGCCTGCCACGGGCACATCGTCCTGATAGTCGTACTGGCCCGCCGGCACCAGATAGGTTGCCACGGCCACCACGATGATCAGCGAAAATAGGATCGTGTACGCCGTGGGCATTTTGAATCGGGACATAGGGCTCCTTTCCGGTTATGCCAGCGTTGCCACCAGCACGGCCTTAATGGAGTGCATCCGGTTTTCCGCCTCGTCAAATACCACGGAGTGCTTGCCGCGGAACACCTCGTCCGTGACCTCCCGAATGTCTACGCCCTTGTCTTTCCACTCCTTGGCCAGTTTGGTCTCAAAGTCGTGGAAGGAGGGCAGACAGTGCATATAGAGCACGTCCTTGTTCCCGGTGGCCTTCAGCGTCTCCTCCGTCACCCGGTAGGGGGAGAGCAGTTCCGAACGCTTGGGGATCAGGTCCTCCTCACCCATGGAGGCCCAGATGTCACCGTAGATCACATCCGCGTCCTTCAGGCATCCCATGTCGTCGGTGATTTCGATGAGTCCGCCGTTTTCCCGGGCCACCTCAAAGATCTTCTTGGTCAGCTGGTGGTCCATCTCCTTGGCCAGCTCCTCCGGGCCAAGGCCCACAAAGTGCATGCCCATCTTGGCCGCGCCGATCATCCAGGCGTAGCACATGTTGTTGCGCACGTCGCCAGGGAAAACCACCTTCACCTTGTTCAAAGGCTTGGCGCAGTGCTCTTCAATGGTCATCATATCCGCCAGGATCTGGGTGGGATGATCCAGGTCCGTCAGGCCGTTCCAGACCGGCACTCCGGAGTACTTGGCCAGGTCTTCCACCACCTTTTGGTCAAAGCCGCGGTACTCGATGCCGTCGAAAAAGCGGCCCAGCACCTTGGCGGAGTCCTCCAAACTCTCCTTCTTGCCCATCTGGGAGCTGCCGGAATCCAGATAGGTGACGTGGGCGCCCTCCTGGGTGGCGGCCACTTCAAAAGAGCAGCGGGTGCGGGTGGAGGTCTTTTCAAAAAGCAGCACAATGTGCTTGCCCTTGAGTGTGGGGTCGCAGATGCCTGCTCTGCGCTTGGATTTGAGGTCATGGCCCAAATCCAGCATATAGCGGATTTCACCGGGGGTGAAATCCATCAGTGTCAAAAAGCTTCTTCCCTTTAAATTCACAGCCATAGCTATGGTTCTCCTTTTTTATAGTTTGCGCTCAGACCGATGCTTATCCAGCTTACTGCAGGTCTTCCCGCCAAAGGGGCATGGACATGCACCGGGGGCCGCCGCGGCCCCGGCTGAGCTCGGCGCTGGGGATGGTGTGGATCTTGATGCCGTGTTCTTCCAGAAGGCGGTTGGTCACATAGTTGCGGGCGTAGACCACCACCTCGCCCGGCGCCACCGCCAGGGTGTTGCTGCCGTCGTTCCACTGCTCCCGGGCCGCGTCGATCTCATCGCCTTCGCCGCAGCGCAGCAGTGTGACCTGATCGAGGCCCAGGTGCTCTTTCAGAATGTCCTCCAGCCGTCCCTCTTCCTGGCGGATCTTCATCTTGCGGTTCTCGTCCAGCTCCATCACATAGACGGTGATGTCATTGAGGATATTGGGGTGAACGGTGAACTTGTCCCGGTCCACCATGGTGAACACCGTATCCAGATGCATAAACGAGCGGGTCTTGGGGATGTCGAAGGCCAGGATCTTCCGGAAGGTGGGGCTCTCGGTCAAAATCGTATCGGCCAGCTGGTCGATGGAGTCCTCCTGGGTTCGCTGGGAGATGCCCACCGCCAGCACCTCGGGGGAGAGGATGAGGATGTCGCCGCCCTCCAGGGAGGTGGTCTCTCCCCGGTCATACCAGCGGGGCACACTCTTGTACTCCGGGTGGTATTTGAAAATGAACTTGGCGAACAGCGTCTCCCGGTTGCGCGTTTTGGTGTGCATCTTGTGGATGGAGACGCCGCGGCCGATGGTGGCGAAGGGATCACGGGTAAAATAGAGGTTGGGCATAGGGTCGATGACAAAGGGATAGTCCCCGGCCGTGGCGGCCAGGTAATCCTTCAGCCGGGCCTGGTCGGTCTCGCGCAGCTGGGATTTTCTCACGCCGGCCATCATTTGGGAGACCATCTCCCGGTTGGGCAGGCTCAAAAACAGCTCCGACAGCATTTCCCGGGCCCGCTGCTCCTGGACCTCCGCCTCGTCCAGGAACTGGCGCACCAGCTCCTGCTTCACCGCGTCATCCGTCAGGGAGGCGGCCACCAGGTCCACCAGGTACACCACCTCCGCTCCACTTTGGCGCAGGCAGTCGGCAAAGGCGTCGTGCTCCCGCTGAGCCTCCTGAAGATAGGGAATGTCATCAAAGAGCAGTCGCTCCATATACTCGGGCATCAGGTTTTCCAGTTCCTGTCCCGGACGGTGCAGCAGCACCCGCCGCAGCCGCCCGATTTCAGAGGTATTATGAATCGCGGTTTCCAAATCGTTCACTCCTTTGTTTTTGCTCATGGGTTAGGTTTTCTTCTTTTTCCGTTTTCATGCGCGGCTTTTCCAATTTGGCAAAAAACTTCATAAACGGCCGAATTTCAGGCAGCAAAAAAGGGAACGGCTGCCATGCCGTTCCCTTTTGTCTGGCCTATTCAATTACTCTTTTCGGTGGACGCAAAATCATTGGCCTCCACGCTCCGGCCAATGGCCTCCAGACAGGCGCCAAAGCCCTCCTCTTCCGGATATTCGCCAAGGACGGCGTAGACCCGATCCCCCGGTCCTTCCAGGATTCGGAGGTAGAGGCACTGTCCATCCTCTCCGCTGCCCCAGGCCTCCCCGTCATTGAGCGATCCGAGGGCATAGCCGGAGATGGACTGCGTCACCTCCTCTATGCTTTTGCCGGTGTGGGTCTCCACCCGGATCTCCACCTCCGGATGATCGGTGGACTGCCAACCGCTGACCCAGGTCTTCTCCCAGCCCTCATCGGGCACATAGAGGGAAAATCCATCCCCGATGAACAACGTAGACGGCACCTCCTCCGTCAGCCCCTCCACGAAAAGGCCGGCGATCTCCTCCCGGCCCAGGCTCTCCGGCGTGCCAAAGGAGTCCGCCTGCTTTGCGCCGCTCGCCCCGCCGCTCCCGCCGGCGGAAGATCCGTTTCCCCGGCCTGGTTGACAGGCGCAAGCGGCCAGCAGCAGGACCGCGAGCAAAACAAGTGCCTTTTTCATACGCACTTCTCCTCAAACCGGCGCATGTAAGCCGTCCGTCGGGACCTTCTTCCCTGTTTGCCGCAAAGAGGGAGCGCACCCGTTTACCGCCGCTTGCCCAGATACGCCTCCTTCACGCTCTCGTTGGCCAGCAGCTCCGCTCCTGTGCCGGAGAGGGTGATGTTGCCGGTCTCCAGCACGTAGGCCAGGTCGGCGATCTTCAGCGCCATATTGGCGTTTTGCTCTATGAGCAGCACGGTGACGCCCTGGCGGTTGATCTCCCGGATGATGGAGAAGATATCCTGCACCACCAGCGGCGCAAGGCCCAAAGAGGGCTCATCCAACATCATCAGCTTCGGCCGGCTCATCAGTGCCCGGCCCACGGCCAGCATCTGCTGCTCGCCGCCGGACAGGGTGCCCGCCAGCTGCCAGGAGCGCTCCTTCAGCCGGGGAAACAGCTCATAGACCCAGTTGACGTCCAGCTCGATCTCCGCCTTGTCGCGGCGCAGATAGGCGCCCATCTTCAAATTTTCCAGCACCGTCAGGTCGGTGAACACCCGGCGCCCCTCCGGGCTCATGGCAATGCCCTCGCCGATGATCCGGTCAATGGACTTGCCCCGGAGCTCCTTCCCATCCCAGCGGATGGAGCCGGACTCCGCCTTCACAAGGCCCGTGATGGTACGCAGCAGCGTGGACTTGCCGGCGCCGTTCGCGCCGATGAGGGTGACGATCTTTCCATCCGGCACCTCCAGCGAGACGCCCCGCAGGGCGCGGATGCCGCCATAGGACACATGCAGGTCTTTGATCTCAAGCATCTTCACTCACCCCCAGATAGGCGTCAATGACGCGCTGGTTGTTTTGAATCTCCGCCGGCGTGCCTTGGGCGATCAGCTTGCCGAAATCCAGCACATAGATGCGCTCGGAAATATCCATGACCAGGTCCATGTGATGCTCAATGAGCAGTATGGTCATGTGAAATTCCTTGCGGACACGGGAGATGAACTCGGTCAGTTCGTCGGTCTCCTGGGGGTTCATGCCTGCCGCCGGCTCATCCAGCAGCAGGAGCTTCGGCTCCGTGGCCAGGGCCCGGGCAATCTCCAGCCGCCGCTGCTTGCCGTAGGGCAGTGAGGTGGCCAGCTCCTCCTTCACATCGGAGAGACCCACGATGTCCAAAAGATGCTCCACCTTCTCCCGCTGGGCCCGTTCCTCCTTTTGATTGAGGCGGAAAGTGGCGGAGAAGAGGTTGCTGGTGCGGCGCAGGTGGGTGCCGATGAGCACGTTGGTGAATACGCTCTGGCTCTTCCAGAGCCGGATGTTCTGGAAGGTGCGGGCCATGCCCAGCGCAGTCACCTGGTCCGGCGTAGGTACGATCACGCGGTTGGTGAACGCGTCCGCGTCCCGCTGGCGCTCCAGGGCCCTGCGCGCCTCCAGTTCCTCGTCGCTCTCGCCGCTCAGAGGCTCCAATTTGTATTCGCCGGTATACAGCTCCGCATTCATACCGGCATAGGTCTTTCGCATTTTGCCCTGGGGGTGGTTGCGGACAATGGTCCGGCCGCAGAACTCCACCCGGCCGTTGGTGGGCGCGTACACCCCGGTGATGACATTGAAGGCGGTGGTCTTTCCCGCGCCGTTGGGTCCGATGAGGGCCACGATCTCCCCCTCATGGACCTCCAGATTCAGATTATCCACAGCCACCACGCCGCCAAACTGCATGGTGGCGTTCTCCACATACAATACCCGGTCACTCATTGGGCGGTCCCTCCCTTCCGGGGACGTCTCTTACCCCGCAGCCCCCGCAGCACATCGGGCAGCTCCTTGTCGCCCATGATGCCCTTGCGGAAAAAGAGCACGATCACCATGATGATGAGGGCAAACACCACCTTGCGGAAGCCTCCGCGAAAGAGCGGGATGCCCAGGGACTCGTCGTCCAAAAACCGCAGCCACCACTCGTTGCAGGCGGTGAAGAGGAAGCTTGCAAGCACGGAGCCGCTGATGGACCCGATGCCGCCGATGACCACGATCAGCAGGATTTCGTAAGTCATGTTGGTCTTGAAGTTGTTGGCCTGGGCCATGCACTGATACATAGCCAGAAGGCCGCCGCCCACACCGGCGAAAAAGGAACTGATGACGAAGGAGGCCATCTTGTGGCGGGCCAGGTTGACTCCCATGGCCTCCGCCGCCACCTCGTCATCCCGGATGGCCTTAAACGCCCGGCCGTACGTGGAGTTGATAAGCAGCACGATCACCGCGATGCACCCGCCGGCCACCAGATAGAAGGGGAGTACGGAACTAAAGTACGGGAACCCGTTGAGCACATTGGCGCCGTTGGTCAGCGGGCCCAGCTTATCCCACTGGAAAAAGGCCCGGATGATCTCCGCAAAGCCCAGCGTGGCAATGGCCAGGTAGTCGCTTTTGAGCCGCAGCACCGGCAGGCCGATGAGATAGGCAAACAGGGCGGCCACCAGTCCACCCAACAGGAGCGCGATGATCATGCCCACGGCCGCCCCGGCCCCCTCTGAACCGAACACATCGCTCAGGGAGAAGGTGATCCAGTGCTCGCCGCCGAACATCCGGTAGACGCTCTCCCTTGAGCCCTCCGGGATCATGATGATGGCATAGGTGTAGGCGCCTAAGAGCATAAAGCCCGCCTGGCCCAGGGAAAAGAGGCCCGTAAAGCCGTTGAGCAGGTTCATGGACACCGCCACCAGGGCATAGACCGCTGTCTTTTTCAGCACGGGGAACAGCATGGAATAGGAGGGCACCACCTGCTCCAATACGAACAGGAGGATATAGAACGCGGCGATGGCCGCCAGCGTCCGGTAAGTTCTTGTCTTCTGATGCATCATACCCCTCCTTACACCTTATCCGTGGACTTCTCGCCGAAGAGTCCCGTGGGTTTGACGCACAATACGATGATGAGCAGGGCGAAGGTGAAGGCGTCGGAGAAGGTGGTCCAGCCCAGGCCCTTGATGATGTTTTCGCAAATGCCGATGACGAACGCGCCAAGCACCGCGCCGGGAATGGAGCCGATGCCGCCAAACACAGCGGCCACGAACGCCTTCAGCCCCGGCATGGCGCCGGAGGTGGGGATGACGGACTGATAGTTGGTGAAATACAGCAGCGAACCCACGGCCGCCAGAAAAGAGCCGATGACAAAGGTGGTGGAAATCACCCGGTCCACCCGGATGCCCATGAGCTGGGCCGTTTCAAAGTCCTTGGAGGCCGCCCGCATGGCCATGCCGATCTTGGTGTGGCGGATCAGCATGGTCAGCCCGATCACCAGCAGGATCGTCAGTACCGGCGTCACAATGGTGACCCGGCTGGTGGACGCGCCGGCCACCGTCACCCGGTCAGACAGCCATGGGATGCTGGGGTAGACCTTGGCCAAGCCGCCGGTGATATACAGCGCCAGGTTCTGCAGAAGATAGCTGACGCCGATGGCGGAGATCATCACCGACATCCGGGGCGCCGAGCGCAGCGGCTTATAAGCCGCCTTTTCAATCAGCACGCCCATCAGCACCGTCGCCGCGATCACCAGTGGGATGGCAGCATAGAGCGGCATCCAACTGGACAGGTAGATCATGGCCAGGCCCGCCACCATAAACACATCGCCATGGGCAAAGTTGATGAGCCGCAAAATGCCATAGACCATGGTGTAGCCGATGGCAATCAGCGCGTACTGCCCGCCCACGGAGATTCCTGCCAGCAAAAACGGCAGGTTTTCCTGTACGAATTTCATTCTCTTCCTCCTCGCGAGAGTAAAGTCTCTGATGCCCAAGACGCATAGTGACGTTGGGCGGCGGGGGCCGAAACGGCCCCCGCCGCTGTCACGTGTGTTATTCCAAAACTACTGGTCGATGGTCACGGAGCCGCCGCCGATCCAGGCGCCGGTGGCGTTGTCGGCGGTTTTCACGTAGGCAGTCTTCACGATGGCGTCGCCGTTCTCGTCAAAGGCGATCTGGCCGGTGATGCCGTCGTAGCTTACGGAGGGCAACGCCTCCATCACCTTTGCGGGATCGGTGGAGCCGGCGTCCTGAACGGCCGCCAGGGCCAGGAAATAGGAGTCGTAGCCCATGACGGACACGGCCGCCAGGGTATCGTTGTCATTGTTGTTCTTCAGATTGGTGGGATCGCTGTTGATCCACTCCTTGAAACTGGCCTCAAAGTCAGGATTGGTTCCGTCGGCATAGAAGGTAGTGACGGTCACCTGAACGTCGGTGCCCTTGGCCGCCTCCAAAATCACGTTGGAATCCCACGTGTCACCGGCCAGAATGGGCATCTTCATGCCCTGGCTGGCGGCCTGATTGATGATCAGCTGCGCAGCCTCGGTGGAGGTGGGGGCAAAGAACACGCCGCAGCCCTCGTTGACCGCGCTGGTGATGTAAGAGGTGAAGTCGCTGTTGCCGTCGGGGAACTCGGCCTTCACCACCTGGCCGCCCAAGCCCTCAAAGGCCTCGGCAAAGTAGCTGACCAGGCCGCCGGAGTAGTCGTCACCTAACTTGGAGAGGCAATAGGCTTTCTGCACGCCCAAGTTGCCGTAGGCGTAGTTGGCCAGCACGGGCCCCTGGAAGGGGTCGATGAAGCAGGCACGGAAATAGTGGCTGTTGCCCGCGGTCACCATGGGGTTGGTGCAGGTGACGCCGATGGCGGGCACGCCGGCGTTTTTAAAGGTGTCGGACGCAGCAATGGATACGCCGGAGCCATAGGAGCCCAGCACCACGGACACGCCGTTGGAGATCAGCTTGCTGGCGGCGCCCACAGCCTTGTCGTTGGAGCTCTCGTTGTCCACGATCACCAGTTCCACGTCGTAGGTCTCCCCGCCGATCTCCACGGTGGGCTGCACGCTGTGGGCATACTGCATGCCCAATATCTCCTGCTTGCCGCCGGCGCCGTTGTCGCCGGACTGGGGCTCATAGACGCCGATTTTCACCACTTTATCGGAACTGCCGGAACTTCCGCCGGAGCCGCCGCATGCGGCCAGGCTCAGCGCCATTAACAGCGCCAGGGACAGTGCAAGAACTTTTTTCATGCTTCTTTCCTCCTGATTCGACCGGCATTCCCCTCTTCCCCGGGACGGCCGGCACCCAAATTTCCCCAAGGGGGTGATTGCATTCTAAGAGAAACCCACCCCCTTTTCAAGAGGTATTTTCACAGAAAGATTTTGCTGTTTTCCAGGCTGCACCTCCGATTTTTTCTTTGATCAAAAGTCAATTGTCTTTCTATTGAATACATTCGCCGTTGCGGTGCCAAATATTCCCTGATTTTTGTCTCTCCCAGGCGCACAATTTTTTCCGTCATTTCGCCCAATGCACTTTGACTTTATCTCTTTTCATCTGTGAAATAGTTCTAAGTTTTTTGCCCTGTATTTATGACAGCGCAAAAGTCGATCGACGGCGGCATAGGCGCTCAAAACAGGCTGTTCACAATGCATCCCGCAGCAACAAGCGTGTCAGGCCATTCCGGACCCAAAAAAGGAAGCAGGCCATGTTGGCCTGCTTCCTTTTTTCCTTAAGAGGGGTCTGCTTCCGGCAGGGCCTGGTATACGGCCTCAAATGCCTCACTCTCCATGACCTCATGCTCCAGCAGGTAGCGGGCAACCCGCTCCAGCTTCTCCCGGTCCCGTGTGAGGATTTCCTCACAGCGCTTGTAGGCGGCTCCGATGATGCGCTTGACCTCCTGGTCGATCTCGGCGGCCACCTGCTCGGAATAGCTCCGTCCCTGGCTCATGGTCCGGCCGATGAACACCTCGTCGTGGCCTGACTCAAAGGAAACGGCCCCCACCTTATCGCTCATGCCATAGGAGGCCACCATCTTGTGGGCCATCTGGGAGGCGCGCTGAAGGTCGTTGGAGGCCCCTGTGGAGATGTCTCCCAGAGCCAGCTGCTCCGCCACCCGGCCGCCCAGCAAAGAGGCGATCTCATCCTCCAGATAGCTCTTGGAGAGGTAGGAGCGGTCTTCCTCGGGCAGGTAAATGGTCATGCCGCCGGCTCTTCCACGGGGCACAATGCTGATCTGTCGCACCGGGTCGCAGTAGGGCAGCGCGTGGCTGACCACCGCGTGGCCCGCCTCGTGATAGGCGGTGAGCCTGCGCTCATGGTCCGGGATTACCCGGCTCTTCTTCTCCGGCCCGGCGATGACCTTGATCACCGCCTCCTGCATCTCCTGCATGTGGATGAACTTCTGGTTCCGGCGGGCGGCCAGCAGTGCCGCTTCGTTGACCAGGTTCTCCAGGTCCGCGCCGGTGAAGCCGGGGGTGGCCTTGGCCAGCGTGGCCAGGTTCACATCCTCCGCCAAGGGCTTGTTGCGGGCATGGACCTCCAAAATTTCCTCGCGGCCCCGGATGTCGGGGAGCCCCACGTAGATCTGGCGGTCAAAGCGGCCCGGACGCAGCAGGGCCGGGTCCAGCACATCGGCCCGGTTGGTGGCGGCCAGCACCACCACGCCCTCGTTGGAGCCGAAACCGTCCATCTCCACCAGCAGCTGGTTCAACGTCTGCTCCCGCTCATCGTGCCCGCCGCCAAGGCCTGTGCCGCGCTGGCGGCCCACGGCGTCGATCTCATCGATGAAGACGATGGCGGGCGCGGTTTTCTTGGCCTGCTCAAAAAGGTCACGGACCCGGCTGGCGCCCACGCCCACGTACAGCTCCACAAAATCGGAGCCGGAGATGGACAAAAAGCCTACGCCAGCCTCGCCGGCCACCGCTTTGGCCAGCAGGGTCTTGCCGGTGCCCGGAGGGCCCACCAAAAGCACGCCCTTGGGAATCCGGGCGCCCAGGTAAATATATTTCTGGGGGTCTTTCAAAAACTCCACGATCTCCTGGAGCTCCTCTTTTTCCTCATCCGCGCCGGCCACATCCTGAAATGTGACCTTGCTGCCCCGGTCCTGGAGGGTCTTGACCCGGGCGGAGCTGAAGCGGGCCATTTTGTCGCCGCCGCCACCGCCGGCGGTGCGGCCCAGTACAAAGAACCACAAAAGGCCGATCATCAGCGCCATCAGAAGATAGGGTAGCAGCAGCTCCAGCCACGGGGTGGAGTGGTCCGCGTAATACTGATAGGTGGTGATGACGCCTCTTGCGTACTGGTCCTGCACCAAGTCGTTGAGGTCGTCGTAGAAAAGGTCAAAGTCATATAGATCCACCACGGCGGTGTTGCTGCCGTTGACCTTCTCCCGCAGCTGCATGGTCAGCCTGGTGTCTTCAATCCGGAAGCTCTCCACCTTTTCCTGCTGGAAGAGCTGGACCACCTGGGAGTACTGCAGGGGCTCGGGCTGATCGTTTGCGTTCCACAGGTAGGCAAAGCCCAGGACGATCACCAACAGCAGGAGCATCAGGCTCAGATTCGAAGTTTTATTGCTTTTCAAACCGGGTTTCCTCCTCTTTGCGGCGTGAAGCCGTCAATTGCTGTATACCTCCGGCTTTAAAACGCCGATGTAGGGGACGTTGCGGTATTTCTGTGCGTAATCCAGGCCATAGCCCACCACGAACTCATCCGGCACCACAAATCCGGTCAGGTCCGGCTGAATGGCTTTTGTCCGCCTTGAGGGCTTATCCAACAGCGTCACGATGGTGACGGAGGCCGCGCCCTTGGTCATAAAATAGTCCTTCAAAAAGGCCAGGGTGTTGCCTGAGTCCAGGATATCCTCCACCACGATCAGATCCCTGCCGGTGATGTCCTGCTGCAAATCCCGGGTGATCTGGACCCGTCCGGAGCTGACGGTGGCGTTTTCATAGGAGGAGACCGCGATGAATTCCAGGTCGCTCTTGATCTGGCAGGCGCGCACCAGATCGGCCATAAAGACGAACGAGCCTTTCAAGACGCCCAAAAACAGCGGAGTTTTTTCGCAAAACCGCTCATAGAGCTCACTGCCCAGTTCCTCCACCCGCGCCCTGATCTCCTCTTCACTGAACAGGACCTTCAGGATATCCCGGTCCATCATGCTTTTTCCCATGTTTTGTACCCCTTCTCCTTGATTTCTATCTCTATGGCCCCTCTCCCCTTCCGGGGCAGAAAGCCTTTGTCAACTCCCAGTCCCCAGACGGCGGCCAGGCGTCCATCCGCATAAAAGGCGGGCAGCAGGTCCCGCCGCTGGGGCGGAATCCCCCGATCTGCAAAAATCCGCTTCACCCCGCGATTTCCCCGGGTGCCGGGCAGCTCCATCCGGTCTCCCGGGCGCCAGGGGCCCACGCTCAGCACCTCGCCGTCCCAGCTCAGGATCAGTGTTCCCCTTCCCGGCGAACCAGGTTTTGCCGCGCGGCAGGTAATCGAAAAGTCCCCCCACTCCAGTGAAGAGCCCACCGTCAGGGGGTGCTCCCCCTCCGGGCGCCGCCTGGGCATCAGCTCCAGAACGCCTTTACGGCGGACAGCGGTAAAGCCGTGGGGCAGGTCCATCTCATCGCCCTCTGAAAGCCCGATCAACCCCTGAAGATGCACGCTGCCCAGGTCCTTGCGCCCAGCCTCCAGCCCCTTCCACAACTCCAGCAGCAGCCGGGGCCGCAGCGATTCCGGTGCGCGCAAAAGCGCCTCCGCCGGAAGCCGGACGCCGCCGTTTTGATACCGGGCGCAGGCAAGAAGGCCCTGTACCTGACCGGTTAAGGCGTCGTTCTCCTCCCGGACAATGGCGGCGCAGCGGGCCATGTTCTCCGACACCTTGGGGTTGATCTGCCGAAGCACTGGCATCACCTGGTGGCGCAGCAGGTTCCGGGCCGCAAAATCCGACTCGTTGGTCTCATCCTCCACATGGGGGATGGACCAGGCGGCGGCGTAGGCCGCGATCTCCTCCCGCGTGGCCTCGATCAGGGGGCGGGCAATGTTCCCCCGCCGGGGCGGAATGCCCGTCAGCCCAGCAAGGCCGGTGCCCCGGCACAGGTTCAGCAAAATGGTCTCCGCGTTGTCGTCGGCGTGGTGGGCGGTGAGGATCAGCCCGGCTCCGGACTCCTCCGCCGCGCGGTGCAAAAAGGAGTAGCGCAGGTTCCGCCCCGCCTCCTCCACCGTCAGGCTGTGCTCCCTGGCCCACCGGGCGGTATCGCCCCGGCCGGCTGTAAAGGGGATATCCCTTTCTTCGCACCAGCGGCGGACAAACGCCTCATCCCGGTCCGCCGCCTCGCCCCGCAGCCCATGGTGGAAGTGGGCGGCGATGACCTTTACGCCACGTTCCTTGCCCCAGGCCGCGCACAGGTGGAGGAGGCACATGGAATCCACCCCGCCGGAGACCGCGCAGACCACGGCTCCGCCCATATCGGGCCGCCAGCGGTCCAGGCAGGGCCAGGCCAACTGGCTCAGGCGCTCGGCCGCCCTACTCCTCATACCGGTTTTCCAGCGTGCCGAAGGTGGTGTACTCCGGCATCCACCGCAGCTCCACCTTCCCGGTTTCGCCGTGGCGGTTTTTCGCAACAATGCACTCGGCGATGTTGTGTTTGTCGCTGTCTTCGCTATAGTAGTCCTCCCGGAACAGGAAGAGCACAATATCCGCGTCCTGCTCGATGGCGCCGGACTCACGCAGGTCGGAGAGCATGGGCCGCTTATCGTCCCGCTTCTCATTGGCACGGGAGAGCTGGGACAGGCACAGGACCGGCACATCCAGCTCCTTTGCCATAATCTTCATCATACGGGAGATATCGGAGACCGCCTGCTGGCGGTTTTCGCCGGAATAGCCCTTGTTGCCCGCCGAGGTCATCAGCTGGAGATAGTCGATGACCACGAGGCCCAGGTTTTCCAGCCGGCGGCACTTGGCATTCATGTCCGCCACCGTCAAAAGCGGGTTGTCGTCGATGCGGATATCGGTCTGGCTCAGGGCGGAGGCGGCATCGGCGATCTTCACCCAGTCCGTCTCCCGGAGGCTTCCGGTGATGAGCCGGGTGTTCTCCACCAGCGCCTCGCTGGACAAAAGCCGGGTGGCCAGCTGCTCCCGGGACATCTCCAGGGAGAAGATGGCCACGGTCTTGCCCGAGGCCTTGGCCACGTTCAGCGCCATATTCAGCGCCATGGAGGTCTTGCCCATGCCGGGGCGGGCCGCCAGCAGCACCAGGTCGGACTTGTTGAGACCCGAGATTTTGGCATCCACGGCGCTCAGGCCCGTGGAGAGGCCCGGCAGCTTCTGCCCTCCGGCCTCGCTCATCTCCGAAAGGTGATCCAGCACGCCGGGCAGCACTGTGGCGATGGACACCATGTCCTGGGCGCTCCTGCCCCGGCGGATGGCATAGATTTTCTGCTCCGCCGCCTCCAGCGTTTCCTGGGCCTCGCCGGCCCCCTCCTGGACCAGGGCCGTGATCTCCGAGGCCGCGGTGGCCACAGAGCGCAGCAGGGCCTTGTCCCGGACAATGGACGCATACTCCATCACATTGGCGGAGGTGGGGGTGATGTCCATCAGCTGGATCAGGTAGTCCCGGGTGGTGTCGGGGTCAAAGGTGCCGTTTTTCTGCATCTCCCCCGCCACGGTGATGCCGTCGATGGGCTTGGAGTAGATGAACATGGAGTAGATGGTCTCAAATATCTCCCGGTTCTGCCGCAGGTAGAAATCCTCCGGCCGCAGTTTCTCCATCACATCCTTCACACAGCCTGAATCGATGAGCATGGAGCCCAGGACCGCCTGCTCCCCCTCCAGGGAGTGGGGCATCTGCCGCAGCAGCAGCTCCTCCATTGCCATTTCTCCTCACCTCCAACTTAAGTTCTCAATTTCCTGCGTAAGTATGCCTTACTTCTCCTCCGTCACCAGCACGTAGACGGTTCCGGAGACCTCATAGCCCAGCTTGGCCTTCACCTGGAAGGTGCCGAAGCTCTTGATGGGCTCATCCAGCACCAGCTTCTGCTTGGGCACATCCAGCTGGTACTGCTGGGCAAGTGCCTCGGCGATCTCCTTGGTGGTGACGGCGCCGAAGAGCCGCCCGCCGTTGCCGGCCTTGGCGGTGACGCGCACCTGGCACTCCTTCAGCTTTTCGGCGATCTCCTCGGCCTGGGCCTTCAGGCGGGCCTCCTCAGCCTTTTTGGCCTTCTCCTTCAGGTTCATGGTGTTGATGGCGTCCGCCGTGGCGGGGACAGCCAGCTTCCGGGGCAGGAGGAAGTTCCGGGCGTAGCCCTCGGACACCTCCACCAGCTGGCCCTTCTTTCCCTGGCCTCTTACATCCTGCTGTAAAATCACTTTCATGGCGTTTTCTCCTTATTTTTCGAAATACTGGTCAATGGCGTCGATCAGCTGCTGATGCACGCTCTCCACATCCGTGTCGGGAATCCGGCCGCCGGCGGTGGTGGAATTTCCTCCGCCGCCCAAAGCCTCCACAATCACCTGCACGTTGATCTCGCCAAGGGAGCGGGCGGACATGGACACGTCGCTTCCGGCCTGATAAAGGACAAAGGAGGCCTGCACCCCCTTGAGCGTCAGCAGCTCGTCGGCGGCCTGGGCCGCGGTGACCCGCTCCACGCCGTCCTCCTCCACCGAGGCGATGGCGATGTCGTCCCGATAGAGCTCCGCCTGACGGATGATGGTGTAGCGGGAGATCATGGAGGAAAGGTCGTTCTGGAAGAGGCGCTGTACCTCGGCGGTGTCCGCGCCGGAGCGGCGGAGGAAGGCCGCGGCCTCAAAGGTGCGCCCGCCGGTGCGCATGGTGAAGTTTTTGGTGTCCAGCACAATGCCGGCCAGCAGCGCCTCAGATTCCGCACGCAGCAGATCGGTGGGCTCCACCAGATACTGCAGCAGCTCCGTCACCAGCTCCGAGGCGGAGGAGGCGTAGGGCTCGTGGAAGTTAAGGGCCGCATTTTCAATGTAGCTGGAGGCCCGCCGGTGATGGTCGATCACCGCCACCCGGTTGCAGGATTCCAGCAACTGCTGGTGCTCCACCCGCTCGGGGCGGCTGGTATCCACCACAATCAGCAGCGAGCCCGCCTGCATCTTCAAAAAGGCCTCGCTGCCGGAGACAAAGACGTCCTCATACTCCGGCAGGTCCTGGAAGCGATTCAGCAGGGGCCGGGCGGAATTGTGCTCCACGTCCATGACGACCTGGGCCTTTTTGCCCCGCTTGCGGGCGATGCTGCAAAGGCCGGCCGCAGCGCCCAGACAGTCCATGTCGGCGTTGACATGGCCCATGATGTAGATCTGTTTGGCGTCGGCGATCAGCTCGCCCAGGGCATTGGCCATGACCCGGGATTTCACCTTGGTCCGCTTTTCCGTGCTCTTGGAGCGGCCGCCGTAGAACTCAAAGTCGATCTTGTTGCGCACGGCGCACTGGTCGCCGCCTCGGCTGAGGGCCATCTCCACCGAAAGGGAGGCATATTTGTAGAGATCCGCCATGCTGTCGCCGTCCCGGCCCACGCCGATGGAGAGGGTGGGCTGAAAACTGTCCCCCACCTTGATCTCCCGCACCGCGTCCAGCACGGAAAACCGGTCGGCGGCAAACTGGGCATAGTACTGCTCTTCAAAGAGGAAGATGTACTGGTCCCGGTCCGCCTTCACCAGCATGCCGTGGGCGGCGGAGGCCCAGGTGTTAATCTTCTCGTCGATCTGGGCCAGCACCGCGCTGCGGGTGGCGTCGGGACAGGCCTTCATCAGATCCTCATAGTTGTCGATGGTGATGATGGAGACCACCGGCCGGGTGGCCGTGTACCGGTCCCGGATGTGGTCGGCGTCGGTGGTGTCCACCCAGTAGGTGGTGGCCAGCAGGCCCTGGCCCTGGCCCTTCCCGGTGCGCACCAGGTTGCCGTAGACCCGGAACAGCCGCCCATTCATCTCCACCCGCTCCGGGCACTCCTGCTTCCCCTCCAGAAGCCAGCGGGAGGAGTAGTTGGGCACTGCGTCGGCCACCTTGATCTCAAAAAGGTGCTCCCGCACGCCGGCCAGCTGCAAAAAACTCTCGTTGCTCCAGATCACCTCGCCGGTATCCGGCCGGTAGACCATCATGGGCAGCGGAGAATTGATCAGCGTGGATTTACTGGCGGTCTCCACGCTGCCGGTCAAACTGTCGATGTACTGCAAAATCCCCTGCTTGCGCTTTTGATTGGTATTGCGGAAATACACGTACAGCACCATGGTGACGGCGCACTGGACCACGCCCAACACAGGCTTGACCACCACCGCCGCCGCGGAGAACGCCAGCAGGACAAAGAAATAGAGCTTCAGGTTCGGCTCCAGCAGCCGGGAAATCTTTTTGTTCATCTCTTTTTCTCCCTGATTTCCGTCCGGAGGCAGGCCCCGGGGCGAAATACTCATACCGATAGATTCTAATAGTATAGACCAAAACGCCTTCTGGTGCAACTGTTTTCCCGCTGTTCTCCCCGCGAAACAGCTGTAAAATTCTTCTTTTTCAGCCATGGGCGCGCCTGGGGCTGTCTTTGGGACCGGAGCGCAAACCCGGGCTCCCATTTATTGTACGGCACTCCAGAAAAGAAAAAGCGCTTTTTCTGAAAATAGAAAGCAGGATTCCCGGGCCGTATCCTTCCGGCCCGGGAATCCTACGAGAAAAAATATGCTCAGCAGGCGCGCAGCCAAACGCGGTCATATGGCGCGGGCAGCCGCTCAGCTCCCTGAGGCAGTCTCCTTTTCCGCACGGCCCGCTCCTCTCACCCGTCCCGGCCGCACTCCGGCTTTTGTCGGAGCATCCGGTACCCCACACCGATGTGGGTCTGGATGTACTGGGGATGGCTGGGATCCGCCTCCAGCTTTTTGCGGAGCGTGGCCATAAACACCCGCAGCGAAGGGGTATCCGACGCGGAAGCGCTTCCCCAGACCTCCTTGAGGATGAAGTTGTGGGTCAGCACTTTTCCGGTGTTCTTCGCCAGCAGGCACAGAAGCTTATACTCGATGGGCGTCAGGTGGATTTCCGCCCCGCCGCGGTAGGCGCATCCGGCGGCATAGTCGATCTTCAGCGCCCCGTTCTCATAGGTGGCGGCCTCTTCGCTGGTCTTTCCGCTGTCGTAGCGCACCCTGCGCAGCGCCACCCGAAGCCGCGCCAGCAGTTCCTCCACGGAAAAGGGCTTGGTCAGGTAGTCGTCTGCGCCCGCGTCCAGGGCGGCCACCTTGTCGGTGTCCTCGCTGCGGGCGGAGACCACAATGATGGGCATATTGCTCCAGGCGCGGATTTTACGGATGACCTCCACGCCGTCCATATCCGGAAGCCCCAGGTCCAGCAGCACCACGTCCGGACGGTAGGAGAGTGCGTCCATTACCGCGCCCGCCCCGTTTTTGGCGCGGTGATACTGGTAGTTCTGTGTTTCCAGGGTGGTTGCGATCAGGTTGCCCACAGCCATGTCGTCCTCCACCACCAAAATCTGCGGTTTATTCATGCGCGTTCACCTCCGATGCATGCAGTGTAAAGCAAAATACCGCCCCGTGGGGCTGGTTGTCGGTCACTGAAATGGCGCCGCCGTGTGCGGCGATGATGGATTTGCAGAGGGAGAGCCCCAGCCCCAGGCCCCGCCTGCCGTCTCCGCGGGCGTTGTCCGCGGTGTAGAACATATCGAAGAGCCGGCCCTTTGCCTCGTCGGAGATGCCCGGTCCGTCGTCCGCGATCCGGACCAGGATTTCCGGTCCGGTCCGTCTGGCGCTCAGGACGATGCAAGACCCCTCCGGCGTATAGCTGACGGCGTTGTTGACGATGTTGATGACCACCTGCACAATGAGCCGGGCATCCAGATCGGCCATCAGCAGATCGTCCTCAAGCTCCACGGAGATATGGTGCCTGCCCGCGTTGCGGTCCAGATGGGCCAGAGCCTCCTGAAACACCTCCTCCAACAGCTCAGGCTGCATGTTCAGCCGCACGGTGCCGTCCTCCATGCGGGTGATGGACAGCAGGTTCTCCACCAGGTTGATGAGCCACATGGCGTCGTCGTAGATGGCGCAGTACAGCTCCCTTCGTTTTCCGTCGTCCAAGATGCTGCTGCCCTCCATCAGAATCCCGGCGTTTCCGGAGATGCTGGTCAGAGGGGTGCGCAGGTCGTGAGAGATGGCCCGCAGCAGGTTGGCCCGCAGTGCCTCCTGCCGTGCGGTCTCCTCAATCTTCCGCTTGGCGCGGATCATCTGCTCTTTTTCCAGCGCCAGGCCGCATTCATCCAGGATTGCCACCATAAGGTTTTTTTCAAAGGCGTCCGGCTTTCTGCCCTCCCGTATGGCAATGCCCACCACGGCAAGGGCCCGGTCGGAGCCTCGCACAGCCATATAGAGGCACTTTGCGCCGGGCAGCGTATTGGTGGTGGCCCCGGCGTGCTTGTTGTTCTGCATCACCCACTGGGCCACGGCCCGCTCGGCACCGGTGAGGCAGTCACTCAGGTCGCCGTCCCCGGAGATGGGGAAGGCCCTGGCCTCCAACAGCGTTCTGCCCTCCTCCACCGGATATAAAACCAGGTCCCGCTCCAGGAGCTTACCCAGCTGCGCGGCGCTCACCGCCAAAATGGCCTCCGCGTCCTCCGCCTTTTGGAGCTTTTGGCTGGTCTCCAGCAGCACCTCCGTGCGGTAGGCCTTGTGGGCGCTCAGGATGGCCTGCCGCTTGATGCGGGTGGTCAGGGAGCTGCTCAGGAGCGCCACTGCCAGCATGACGGCAAAGGTGGCGATATAGCTGGGATCGCTCATCAGTGTAAAATAGGGATAGGTGAAGAAAAAGTTGAAAATCAGCACCGCGAACACCGACGCGCCCAGGCTGTAGCTGCGGCCTGTGGTGACCATGGAAACCATCAGCACGCCCAGGAAGTACACCATGATGATGTTGGACGAGGTGAGCCCAAGCCCCTTGAAGAGATAGCCCACCGCAGTGCACAGAGTCAGAATGCCCAGGGTCTTCAGCGTGTCCTTCAGGGAAAAGCGCTCCCTGTGGGGGGCGGTCAAGCGCCGCTTCTGTCGGGGCTGATCCGGGATGATGTAGATGTCCAGGTCCGGGGCCAGCTCTCCCAGCCGGTCCATCAGGCTTTTGCCTGGAAGAAAAGGGTTCTTTTTCTGGGGGCTGCGGCCAAGGACAATTTTGGAGGCGCCGCTGATCCGGGCGTACTCCGCGATCTGAACCGCCGGGTCCTCCCCATAGGCGGTGGTGATCCGGGCCCCCAGCTCCTCCGCCAGCCTGAGATTGGCCTGGAGCCGTCCATGCTCCGCCTCGCTCTGCCCGGCAAGGGCCGGCGTCTCTACATAAAGCGCGGTAAAAGCCCCGTGAAACGCCTCCGCCATGCGGGCGGCGGTGCGGATGACCCTGGCGTTGGTGGGCGCGCCGGAAAGGCAGATCATAATGTGCTCTGCAGAGCGCACCCGCTCCCCCTCCAAATTAGGCGCCCTTTCCAGACGGTCGGCACTGCGGCGCAGGGCGATCTCCCGCAGGGCCGCCAGGTTCTTCTCCGTAAAGAAGCGGGCCATGGCGCTGCCGGCCCGGCGCTCCCCGTAAATCCTCCCGGAGCGCAGCCGCTCCAGCAGGTCGGCGGGTTCCAGGTCCACCACCTCCACCTGGCTGGCTGAGTCAAATACGTGGTCTGGTATCCGGTCGGCCACCGTGACGCCCGTGATGGAGGCCACCACGTCGTTCAGGCTCTCCAGATGCTGTACGTTGACGGTGGTGTAGACGCTGATTCCGGCGTGCAGCAGCTCCTGCACATCCTGATAACGCTTGACATGGCGGCAGCCCTCCGCGTTGGTGTGGGCCAGCTCGTCCACCAGGATCAGCTGGGGCCGGCGCCGGAGGGCACCGTCCAGATCGAACTCCCGCAGCAGGGTTCCCCTGCATTCGATCTCCTTTGGCTGGAGCAGTTCCAGCCCGTCCAGAAGGGCCATGGTCTCCGGGCGCGTGTGGGGCCCGATGTACCCGGCCACCACATCCACGCCCGAGTCCCTGGCCCGGTGGGCCGCCTCCAGCATGGCGTATGTCTTGCCGACGCCTGCCGCATAGCCGAAAAAAATCTTCAGCTTGCCGGCGCCGCGTCCCTCCGGCTGCCAGTCCTCCAGGGGCGGCACCTGAAAATCCGGTCGTTTCTGCTCCATTTCACACCTCCTCATGATTACACCTACAGTATAGCACACGTCCCATCAGCGCCGCATTTGCTTTTTACATCATCCATTAAAATTATATTAAGGCCGATCTTTATGCGGTGTTAATGCACTGCCGGTTTCTTTAACCACATCCTCATCCGCCAGATGGTACAATGGGGTCAGATCGGATGCGTATCATCAGACCGGGCGAACCAGGGCCCGGATCATCCGGGAGGGAGTCCCATGCCGTTTTGGAAAAATGACCGCGTCACACCGGCCCAAATCATCATCCTTGGTTTTTTCACCCTGATCCTTGCTGGCACGGCACTGCTGATGCTGCCCTTCGCCGTCAGGGAGGGTGCCGGGGCCTCCTTCCTGGACGCCCTGTTCACCGCCACGTCGGCCACCTGCGTCACCGGGCTGGTGCTCCACGACACGGCCCTCTACTGGTCGCCCTTTGGGCAGGCGGTGATCCTGCTGCTGATCCAGGTGGGCGGCATGGGGGTTGTGACCATGGCGGTGGCCATCTCCATCTTCACCGGGAAGAAGATCGGCCTGCGCCAGCGCTGGATTATGCAGGAATCCATCTCCGCGCCCCAGGTGGGCGGTATTGTCCGCCAGACCCGGTTCATCCTGAAAACCGCGTTTTTGATTGAGGCGGCCGGTGCAGTTTTGCTGTCGCTGCGCTTTTGCCCCGAGCTTGGATTCTTCAAGGGGCTTTGGTATGGGCTCTTTCACTCCGTCTCCGCCTTCTGCAACGCCGGCTTCGACCTGATGGGCGCCGGGGGGCGCGCCTTCTCCTCCCTCACCGGCTACACAGGGGATTTTTTGGTCAGCGGAACCATATCCGCGCTGATCGTGCTGGGCGGGCTGGGATTTCTCACCTGGCACGACTTCCGGGAGCATGGCCTGCGCCTCCGGTCCTTCCGCCTTCAAAGCCGGCTGATCCTGACCACCACCTTTGCGCTGGTCTTAGGTGGGTTCCTCTTTTTATTCCTGTTTGAGTTCCGTCAGCCTCAGTGGCAGGGTCTCTCCTTTGGCCAGCGTGCGGCGGCTTCCCTTTTCCAGGCCATCACGCCCCGAACCGCCGGGTTCAACACCGTGGACCTGGGGCGGCTGAGCCAGCCAAGCCAGCTTCTCATGATCCTTCTGATGCTCACCGGCGGCTCGCCGGGCTCCACGGCGGGCGGCTTCAAGACCACCACGCTGGCGGTTCTGCTGCTCAGCTCCTATGCCGTCTTCCGGCGCAGGGGCAGCGCCCAGTGCTTTGGGCGCAGGATTCCCGACGAGACGCTGCACAGCGCGGCGGCCATTTTCCTCCTCTACTTGCTGCTGTTCCTGACAGGTGGAGTCCTGATCTGCTGTATCGACGATGTGCCGCTGATGGCCGCTCTGTTCGAAACCGCCTCCGCCATCGGAACCGTGGGCCTTTCCCTGGGCATCACGCCGGAGCTGTCCGCCCTCTCCCGGCTGATCCTGATTGTCCTGATGTATTTCGGGCGTGTGGGCGGGCTGACCATGATCTACGCCGTAACCTCCGGCACACCGGCCGCCATGACCCAGTTCCCCCAGGAGCGGGTGACCGTGGGGTGATGAGAAAGGAGCCAATATGAAATCTGTCTTACTGATCGGCCTGGGGCGCTTCGGCCGCCACATGGCCCAAAAACTCAAAGACCTGCACCACGAGGTGCTGGCTGTGGACAAGGATGAAAAGCGGGTCACCAGCGCACTGCCCTATGTGACCAACGCCCAGATCGGTGACGGGACGGATGAGCAGTTCATCGCCTCTCTTGGTGTGCGGAACTTCGATCTCTGCGTGGTGGCCATCGGCGACGACTTCCAAAGCTCCCTGGAGACCACCGCGCTGCTGAAGGAGCAGGGCGCCCCCTTCGTCCTCTCCCGGGCCACCCGGGACGTCCATGCCAAATTCCTGCTGAGAAATGGAGCGGACGATGTGGTCTACCCGGAAAAGCAGATGGCCGTATGGGCGGCGGTCCGCTACAGCAGCGACCATATCTTTGACTACATAGAGCTGACCCAGGACTACTCCATCTTCGAAACAGCCGTCCCCTCCGCCTGGGTGGGCAAGTCCGTCATCGAGCTGGCGGTCCGGCAGAAATACCACATCAATATCCTGGCCACCAGGCGGGGCGGCCTCCTGGAACCCATGCCGGGGCCCAACCACATATTCCAGTCCGACGAGACCATCTATATCCTGGGAGAGAACCGGAATCTGCAAAAGTTTCTGCACGCATAGAGTAAGAAAAGCATACGGCGCGGCAGTCAGCCGCGCCGTATGCTTTTCTTTTGCTGAGCGGCGGAACCCGCTACCGTCTGATCCACTCGCTCCTGATCTGCCAGAGCCCGGCCTGCACGCCCCCCACGCCGCTCAAATCCCCTTTCCGAATCCGGTCATGGTGGCGGAACAGCCGCTCCCAGCTCTCCAAAACCCGCTCCTTCCACTGAGGGTGGAACCCCGTCAGCATCACGTCGGTCTCCCGCAGGCCGCAGCGGGCAAGCTCCCTTTGAAACAACCGCTCCTCCTGCTCGTCCTCTCCAAGGTATCGAAGCTGCATGATCTTGTTCCAGTCGTACAGGTCAAAAAGCACCGCCTGGTCAAGGGGCACATCCAGGGCCAGCGTTTCTCCCGTGCCCGTCCGATCCACGCTGTAAAGCGCGCCGAAGGCCCAGTAGGGGAACTCCGCGCCCTGGGGCCTGGGCACGATCTTCTCCATCCGGCTCACAAACCAGGAGTAGGCGGTGAGGAAGATGGGAGCGCTCTCCCCGTATTTGCCCCGGACATACTCCGCTTTGGAAAAGGAGACTCCATCCCGCTCCAAAACCTGCAGCACCGCGTCGGCCTGGGCGGAGTAAAGCCTTATCGTGTCACACGGCTGACCCATTCGCGCCTCACCTCCCAGATGGTTCCGTACCTGAGCTCGCTGCCCAAATGCACGCTGTCGTCAAACAGGCGTTTCCAGCTGTCCACGATTTCCTCCTTGATCTCAGGGTAAAACCGGGACAGATAGGCCTTTGCGTCGCTGACGCCGTACTCTGCCAACAGCTTCGAATGGCGCTTTGCATCCCCGCTGTCGGCGGGGATATAGGAAAAGTTGAGGATCGTCCCCCACTTTGAGACGTGGATGGGGGTGATGCGTTTCTCGTCTATGGTCAGCTCCAGCATCACGCTGTCCCGGTCCGGCAGCATGGCGGCGTCCCGGCGGTAGGAGACCCATACCGGGTACTCCGCGTCGGCGGGACGGGAGGACGCGTCGGGGCTGTTGCGCACCAGCCAGTCGTAGGCCTCTAACACAAGGTCCGTGTGTTCTTCCAGGGCCAGGGCCACATACTCCCGTTTTACTGTGTAGCGCCCGTAACGCTCCAACTGCTCCCATACGCTTTTATGCTGCTTGGTCCACACCCTGCATTTGCCCATGTTCCGCCTCCGTTTTGTCCGCCCGGTCTTCTGTTCCATAAAATCTTACCACAGCGATGTAAAAAAGCAAGAGATGCGCTGTTCCGCACGGCCCCCATCCCCGCTCAGCGCCATGCGCCGTAGGACAAGTTCGGGGGTCAGTGGCCGGATAAAATTTGAATCGCGGCCGGCTGTTTTCGCGGCTTTACGCGCTTTTAATGTGCCGGACGGAACGCTAACCCTCCGCATATGCGGATCGCAGTACAATTACAGCAAGGAAGTGATCGTATGACGGATCTGGTGCTGATGGTGGGGCTTGCCTGCGCGGTGTTGTTTGGGGTTTGGATCATGGGCCGGCTGGACCGGTTCTTCACCAGTGGAGGCATCCTGCCCTTTTGGGACGCGGAGGAGGAACAGCTTTGATTGATTTTCAGCTGGCTGTGCAGGAGCCGGACCCTCTAAGTGGTACTCCTGCTGACCAGCGGACGCCGCGCCTGGCGGCCCCGGCCTTGCCCGCCCGGAAAAAGGGAAGCCGCGCCTAAAGGATATCAAAAAATCGCGAGGCCCCAGGAAGATCTGAAAAAAGGCACAGAGCCGAAATCGGCCCTGTGCCTTTTACAGCCTGTCGTGATACCCGGCAATACCCGGGCAATTTTGATTGCCAACAGGATGGTTTTTCTCAGTATTAAAAATCAGCGGCCGCTGAACACCAGCTCGGCAGATCTTACATCCGGCAGCTGCCGCCGGGTTTCGATGTGCGATATGGTGTTTCAGTGCATATTAAGATGCGGCTTTGAAAAAAAGTCGGAGCAAGCGATAAAACGCTTGCTCCGACGTGGTGGACTCGAAGGGGATCGAACCCTCGACCTTACGGATGCGAACCGTACGCTCTCCCAGCTGAGCTACGAGCCCATGCAACGGAACAATCGCCCTGGCCAAACGCATGGTTCTCACCCGGCGACAGGTGATATTATACCATAAATTTTAAAGTTGTAAAGGAGATTTTTTGCACTGGGAGATATTTTCGCCTTGATAATTTCTTTCTTTTATAGTACACTATTTTTATTCTGAATCAGTCCTCCGCGTGCAGCTGCGGAGTCGGTCTCGCGCAATGGGAGCCTGCGAACCATGTCAGGCGGGGAACCGAGCAGCATTAAGCGGGATCTCCTATGTGCCGCGAGGGTGCCGGGTCCGCAGCTGCATACGAAGGACTGATTCTGCCTTTTTGGAAGGGAGGTTCTCACATGTATCAGGCGCTGTACCGCAAATGGCGGCCCAAGACCTTTTCCGACGTGGTGGGCCAGTCCCACATTACCCAGACGCTGCAAAAGCAGGTCTGTGAAGGCCGCACCTCCCACGCCTACCTGTTTACCGGCACCCGGGGCACGGGAAAAACCACCTGTGCCAAAATCCTGGCCAAGGCGGTCAACTGCGAGCATCCGGTAAACGGCGACCCCTGCAATGAGTGCGCCTCCTGCAAAGGGATCGAGAACGGCAGCTTTTTGGACGTTCTGGAGCTGGACGCCGCCTCCAACAACGGCGTGGATCAGGTCCGCGCCCTGCGGGACGAGGCCATCTACACCCCGGCCCAGGTGAAAAAGCGGGTCTACATCGTGGACGAGGTGCACATGCTGTCCACTCCGGCCTTCAACGCGCTGCTGAAAATTCTGGAGGAGCCCCCGGAGCATCTGATGTTCATCCTGGCCACCACGGAGCTCCACAAGGTGCCGGCCACCATTCTTTCCCGGTGCCAGCGGTTTTCCTTTAAGCGCATCACGCCAAAAGACATTGAACAGCGCCTCCTCTATGTGGCGGGCCAGGAGCAGATCGATCTGACCGGCGACGGCGCCGAGCTGCTGTCCCGGCTCTCCGACGGCGCGCTGCGGGACGCGCTCTCCCTGCTGGACCAGTGCGCGGCCTCCGGAGGCACCGTGGACTCCGATGCCGTACTGGAGGTGCTGGGGCTGGCCGGCAACCTTCAGACCGCCCGGATGATGGACTGCATCCTCCGTAAAGACGCCAAGTCGGCCCTGCTGCTGCTGAACCAGCTGTACGGCAGCGGCAAGGATGTGGGCGCCGTTTTGGGCGAACTCTCCACCCTGACCCGGGATCTTTTGCTGCGCAAGACCGCGCCCGAGGGCGGCGCCGCGCTGCTCTCCGGCGGATACGACAGCCGCACCCTGGACGCGCTGGACAAAACCGCCTCCGCCCGGCAGCTCATCTATCTGGCCACCACGCTGCAGGAGACCACGGCCAATTTGCTGCGCAGCGCCAACCGCCGCACGGACGCGGAGCTGTGCCTGCTGCGGCTTTGTGACGAGTCGTTGACCGGAGACCTGACCGCGCTTTGCGCCCGGATGGACCGGCTGGAGGAGCGGGTCCGGCAGATGCCTGCCGTTTTGCAGACCTCCCTCTCCCGCGCCGCGCCGTCTGCCCCGCCAAACCCGGGGACCGCTCCGGAAACGAATATTGCCCCGCCTGTCCCGGAGGCTCCGGATGGTGTTCCGCCTGCCTATGATCCCCCGCCCTGGGAAGAACCATCGGCTCAGACAGTGGTAGAGGAGCGTCCTCCCCTTCCGGAGGAACCGCCCATTGTCCCGCAGGAGCCTGACGCGCCTCAAACGAAAGCCGCTCCCCCCTCCGGTGCCAATGTCTGGTGGCAGCGTTTGGCGGAGGAGTGTAAGGGCCAGCTGCCCGCCATGAACCGGGTCTATTTGGACAAGGTCACAGGCACTTTAGACGGCGGCCTTTTGACGGTGACCTGCCCCGACGAGCTAACAAAGGGCCGGCTGGACACGGACCGGGTCCGGGGCGTGCTCATTGCCCAGGCCGCAGAGCTTGCGGGAAAGCCGGTGCGGCTGACCTTTGTCCTTGGCCAGACCGCCGAACCCTCCCCGGAGGAGCGGATGAAGAATTTGATTGACTTCGGAAGCAAGTTTGACAGCTTCCAGATTAAGTAAGCAAGGAGAGTAAGACTATGTCATACAGCGCACGCCGCGGCTTCAGCAACGGCAGTATGAAACCAACCGGCGCCCAGCGCCAGCAGGAAATGCAGGAAAAGATCCAGCAGATGCAGGAGGAGATGGCCAAGGCTCAGTCCCAGGTGGAGGAGGCAGAGTTCTCCGCCAGCGTGGGCGGCGGCGTGGTCAGTGCCAAGGTCAACGGCAAGAAGGAAGTGCTCTCCGTGACCATCCAGCCCGACGCCGTGGATCCCGAAGATGTGGAGATGCTTCAGGATTTGGTGGTCTCTGCCGTGAACGAAGCGCTGCGCCAGGCGGACGAGGCCATGCAAAACAGCATGGCCCGGGCAACGGGCGGACTGAACTTAGGGGCTTTCGGCCTGTAATAACCAAACCCACAGCCTGCATGATGCTTCATGCAGGCTGTTTTGAGGAACTGATTATGAAGAAGCTTCTCTGTCTGCTGCTCACGCTGCTGCTGACCGGCTGCGGCGGTGAGCCGGTCTCCTATCCCGACCAGGCCCCCTCCTCCGGAACGGTGGCCTACGTTCCTTTAGACGACCGGCCGGTGAATTCGGACCGGGCGGTCTACCTGGCCCAGTCCCTGGGCTTTGAAATTCTGCTGCCGGACCAGGGCCTCTACCACACCAGCCTGGACGGCCAGGAGCGCAATCCCAGCGGCACCGCCTACGGCGACCGGGGCGCCCTGTGGCAGTGGGTGGCGGAGCAGGATGCAGCGGGCTGTGACCTCTTTATCCTGTCGCTGGATCAGCTGCTCTCCGGCGGCCTGGTCAGCTCCCGGTCCATGACCGGCTCCGATCCCATCCTCCTCTCCGACGGCACCGCGCTCAGTGAAGAGGAGGCGGTGAAGCGGTTCCTGCTGCCTCTTTGTGCCGACTCCGCCAACCAGGTCTATCTGCTGGACACGGTGATGCGGCTGGCACCCACCGTGGGGTATGACGGGTTTGATCTGGCCGGCTATGAGGCCCTGCGCTCCTACGGCATGGCGGAGCGCCCCACCCTCAGCAACAATGCGCTGACCATCTGCAACATCGTCGACACCTATCCCCTTTCCGCCCAGTCCGGCACGGTGCCCATACCCGACGGCCTGACTGAGGGCGCGGTGGAGGACTACCTCCAAGCCCGGGAGCGAAAACTCCGGCTCATTTCCTCCGTCCTTGACGCCACAGAGGATCAGGAAAACATCCATTTCCTCATCGGCGTGGACGACTCCGCCCCCTCGGCCAGCATACAGACCAACGAACTCAGCTTTCTGCGCCAGGCCGTGGAGGGCCGGGGCGCGGTGCTCTCCGGTGCCGACGAGATCGGTATGCTGGCCCTGTGCCGCATGTACGAGGACGTCATCTTCCAGGGGCGGCTGCCTGCGGTCCGGGTGCGTTATTTCGGCGGCAGCGAGGAGCGCGCTTCCAGCGACTACGACCATCAGCCCCTGACGGAGATCGTGGACGCCCACCTCGATTACCTGGGCCTCACCAAAGTTTCGGACGATTCAGCCGACTTTGAGCTCCTGGTGCTCACCGCCCCGGCGGATACGTCCAGGAGCGGCAGCTACTGCAGCGAGCTGATCCGCGCGCTGCGGGAAAATGAAAAAAGCGGCCTCCCCACCGCGTTGATGGACGCGGCCAAAAACGCCTACGGCACCTCATTCCAAAGCAAGCTGGTCAAAGAGGCCAACCTGGGGTCGCTCTTGGGTTACGCCGGATTTTACGACCTGGCCAACGCCACCGGCATCACGCTGGCCAACGCCGTGGCCCGGTGGCTGTGCCTCAGCTTGGGCGGCAGCCGCAGCGCCGCCCAGGAGGAGGCCTTTGTCCGTACCCTGGCCGACTCCCTCATCAAGGACATCTGCTACAAAAACGATGCAAAGATCGCCATCACCCAATACGTCAAAGGCGAGTTGGGCGGCGATCCGGACAACTTTGCCAAAACCGGAACCTCTTTGGATGCAGTGCTGCCCCAGCTGAACTCCTGCCTGGATGAGGCCTGTGCCGACCTGATCCTCAACTTGAACCACAGCAACCTCATCACCTCCCTGTCCCCCTACGAGACGGCGGGGCTCAGCGGCATCGGCATCGGAGCCGTCACCCTGCCCTGGCAGCGGGTCTTTGAGCTCCGCATGGAGCTCACTGTGGGTCCCTTTGTGACGCCACACCGGAAATTCCTCTTTTTCTACACCTGAAAAAAGCGCCCCGGAACTTGCGTTCCGGGGCGCTTTGACCTTATCTTTACAGTTGCTTCACCGTGTAGTAGACCGCCAGGGCAAAGAGCACCACGCCAAGGAGCCACATGGCGTAGTAGGCCGCGCTGCTCACGATCAGCGTCACGGCCAGGCTGGCTGCGGAAAGTCCGATGGAACTATACACCGGCAGGTAGTCCGCTTCCTTTGCAAACAGCCGCATGCCCTTGAGCTTACCGCCGTTTTTCTCCGCCACCCGGACCAGGACCACCAGCAGCGCCAGCACTGCGATCAGCACGCAGGCCGCGATCTTCACATTAGAAGCTGCGGCGGCAGGCGTAAAGCCCGATGAGCGCGAGGCTCAGGCTGCTCACGCTGAAAAAGCACTCCCTCTGGTACAGCAAAAACACCACGCCTAACAGCATGACCACCGGGACCGCCACACACATAGCCCGGGTCCCGTCTGCCACATAGTGGAGGCACACGAAGGTGGCGCCGGCCACGAACGCGCCCACGCCGGCGACCCATGCGGCAGTCCTGCGCATCGTTCCGCCCCGCTTCCACCAAAGGGCCAGCAGCACCACGCCAAGGGCCAGCACGCCGAGCCCGGCGTAAATCACATAGGGCAGCGCCTCGGCCATGGCCAGCACCTGATCCAGCGTGCCATCCACCAAATACTTGTTGATGAACAGCAGGTAGATCTCCGCCGCGCAGCCGGCCAGAAAAACGGCCATGGATGCGTGGAACACGGCGTTGCCCTTGCGGATATTCTTTGCAGAAGCGGGATTCGTTTTCTTTGCCATATATCGAAGCCTCCATCAAAAGAGGAGCAATTCCTCCTGAAAATTTGTAAAAAAGCGGAATCTTTTCCAGAAACAATTTCGCATAGGCTTATATTTTAACAGACTTGCACCTATTTTGCAAGGATTACCTTTTCAAGGCCCGTTCCGGGATTTTGGTTGTTCTGCGGGCAAAAATATGATATGGTATTTTCCAAAGGCAAACCGGGCGTTTTCCGCCGCCGGTTCTGTTCCGGCCCTGATTCCGCATTTTCCGAAAGCAGGTAATCCAATGAAACAATTTCTCGCTTTTCTTTTGCCCCTTCTGCTGCTCTCCGGCTGCGCTGAAACGGAGGGCGGCCCTCAGACCGCTCAGATCTTTGCCATGGATACGGTCATGGATTTCACCGTTTACGGCCCCTCCGCCGCCGAAGCCATCGGCGCCTCCACCCAGGAGATTCAGCGGCTGGAGCAGCTTCTCTCCCGCACCATCGAAACCAGCGAGGTCTCCCGCCTCAATGCATCCGCCGGAAAGGAGGAGGAGACCACCGAAGAGGTCTCTTCACTGCTGAAGGAGGCGGTCCGGCTCAGCGCCTCCACCGGCGGCGCCTTTGACATCACCGTAGCCCCGCTGGCCTCTGCCTGGGGATTTACGGAAGCGGAGTACCGCGTCCCAACCAAGGAGGAGATCGGCCGGCTGCTGCCTTTGGTGGACAGCAGCCGCATCCGCATCACGGGGCAGCAGGTGGAGCTGCCGGACGGCGCGGCCATCGACCTGGGCGGCATCGCCAAGGGCTATGCCTCGGACCAGGTGGCCCGCACCCTACAGGCCCACGGAGTGGAAAGTGCCATTATTTCCTTGGGCGGCAATGTCTACGCCAAGGGCGCCAAGCCCGGCGGCGACCCCTGGCGCGTGGCGGTCCGGGACCCCGGCGATCCGGCGGACTATGTGGGCATGCTGCTTTTAGAGGATGCCTACGCCGTCACCTCCGGCGGGTATCAGCGCTATTTTGAACAGGCTGGGCACATCTATCACCACATCATCGATCCCTCCACCGGCTACCCGGCGGACAGCGGCCTCACCTCCGTCACCGTGATCAGCAGCAGCGGCACGGTCTGCGACGCTCTGTCCACGGCGCTCTTTGTCCTGGGCGAGCAAGGGGCCGTGGACCTTTGGGACGGGGCGGACTGGGACCGGGGGTTCGACATGGTACTGGTGACGGAGGACGGCCGAGTGCTGATTACGGAGGGCCTCGCAGATCGCTTTGAACCAAAGGAGGGCAGTGCCTATGTCTATGAAACGCTCTCCTAAGCTGAAGCCCAGTCCTTGGGACATCCTGGTGGCGGCGGCGGTTCTGGCGCTTGCCGTGGCCTGCGGCGCGGCGGTGTGGAGCCGGGGTTCCAGCATCTCGCTGACGGCCGTTGTGTCCATCGAGGGCACGGAGACAGAACGCGTCAGCCTTGCCTCCAGCGCCCGGCGCACTTATTCCAGCAACGGCTACACCCTGGAGGTGGAGTTCTGCCCCGGCGGCGAGACCGGCGTCCGGGTGCGCTCCTCCGACTGCCCCAGCCAGGACTGCGTCCACACCGGAACCATCACCCGGAGCGGCCAGAGCATCGTGTGCCTGCCCGCCCGGATCAGCATCCAGCTGGTGGGGGATGCCTCCTCCGGGGCGGACGCGGTCATCGGATAGGAGGCGGGCTATATGAAGTGTTCCACCCGTCAGCTGACCTTATGCGCGGTGCTCACCGCCCTGGCGCTGGCCCTCTCCTACCTGGAGAACTTTCTGCCCCTGACTCTTCTGATCCCCCTGCCGGGAATCAAGCTGGGCCTTGCCAACATCGTCACCGTGTTCGCCCTCTACGCCTTAGGTCCGGCCCAGGCCTTTGCCATACTGCTGTGCCGGTGCTTTTTGGGCGCTCTCTTCGCCGGAAACGCCTCCGCCCTGATCTTCTCCCTCCTGGGCGGCGTCTGCGCCATGGCGGTGATGAGCATTCTCTGCCGCAGCCGCCTGCTCTCGGTGTTCGGCGTCTCCATGGGCGGCGCTGCAGCCCACAACTGCGGCCAGGTGGCGGCAGCCGTTTTGACCCTGGGCAACTCAGCTCCACTTTATTACCTGCCGATTCTGCTGGCGGCGGCCCTGGCCTCCGGCGCGCTGAACGGCTTCATCGCATCGCTGCTGTTCCGCGCCGTGGCCCATACGGACCTGTTGGCGGGACAGGAGTGAGGAAAGAAGGTCTTTTACTTTGGACAAGAGCAAAAAAGATGAGATCATCCTCCAGCAGTTAGACGTTATCCGCACCATGTCGGAGCACAATCTGAGCCGGATGGGCACCGACTTTTGGGGCAGCCCCCTGCCGGTGCGGAAGGAGGAGGACCAGCCAGGCTCCGCCGCCTCCACCGGCAACGACGACACCAAGGCGCCTCCGGCGGAAGATGCGGCGCCGCCGGAGAAGATCGAGGACCTCCAGGCAGAGCTGGACGGCTACATTGGCCTTGCCGCCGTGAAAAAAGAGGTTAAAAACCTCATCAACATGGTGACGGTTTACAAGCTGCGCCGGGACAACGGCCTGCCCACCACCGACCTCTCCCTCCACATGGTGTTCTCCGGCAACCCCGGCACCGGCAAGACCACCATCGCCCGGATCATGGCCCGTATCTACCACTCCCTGGGCATCCTCTCCAAGGGCCAGCTGGTGGAGGTGGACCGCAGCGGGCTGGTGGCGGGCTATGTGGGCCAGACGGCCCTGAAGACCAGCAAGGTGATCGACTCCGCCTTGGGCGGCGTGCTGTTCATCGACGAAGCGTATGCCCTCAACGGGCGGGCGGAGAACGACTTCGGCCAGGAGGCCATCGACACCATCCTGAAGGCCATGGAGGACCACCGGGACGACCTGGTGGTCATTGTGGCGGGCTACGACGGATTGATGGACGCGTTCATCCACTCCAACCCCGGGCTGGAATCCCGGTTCAACCGCTTTCTCCACTTTGACGACTACAGCGTGGACGAGATGCTGGAGATTTTCAAGATGCAGTGCAACAAGGGCTGTTATGAGCTGGGCGACGGCGTGGAGCAGCAGCTCCGGGAGTTCATCGCCGAGGAAAATACCAATTCCATCTCCTTCGGCAACGCCCGGGGCGTGCGCAACCTCTTTGAACGCATTTTGGTAAATCAGGCCAACCGTCTGGCCGCCCTGGACACGGTGACCCGGGAGGACCTGATGAAGATTACCACCCGGGATGTGGCGTTGGCCCGGGGGCTGGAGGAGGAGAGCTGTGCGGCCCAGGAAGGCACTCCGGATACACCGGAAGGGCGGGAGATGGCCCAGGAAAGCAAGCTGGATACGCCGCCCTCCGGCGGCTTAGGGGAGGATTTGAAATGAAGCTGTTGATTTTAGGCAAGCCCGACCACTACCGCCACTTCCTCCCGGACCTGCCCATCACCCGTCAGGCGGAGGCCGTCTACCGCAGCTTCCGCTGCTCGGAGGAGGAGCTGGCGGAGGCCGGCAAGGGGGCGGAGGTTCTGTGCGTCAACCCCACCAACACGGTCACCGCCTCCCTGATGGACCGCCTTCCCCAACTGAAGCTGATCCAGTCGGAGGGTGTGGGCTTTGACCGGGTGGACCTGAAGGCCGCTGCGGAGCGGAACATCTATGTCTGCAACGCGGCGGGCTGCAACGCCACAGCCGTGGCTGAGCAGGCAGTCCTGCTGATGCTGATGCTCCTGCGCCGGGCCATCCCCTACGACAAGGCCACCCGGGAGGGACAGGAGACGCCCATTCTCCGCCAGCTGATGCTCTCGCCCCTGACGGAGCTGGGTGAGTGCGCCGTGGGTCTCGTGGGCTTTGGCAGCATTGCCAAGGAGACGGCCCGGCGGCTGAATGCCTTTGGCTGCACCGTCTACTACAACGCCCCCCACCGCCGCACCGAAGCGGAGGAGCGCTCCTGGGGCGTCACCTACCTGCCCCTGGAGGAGCTGGCTGAGCGGAGCGACATCGTCAGCCTCCACTGCCCGGCCAACGACTCCACCCGCAACCTGGTGGACAGCGCCTTCCTGGGCCGGATGAAGCCCACCGCCTACCTCATCAACACAGCCCGGGGCGACGTGGTGGACTCCGAGGCGCTGCGCTGTGCCCTCCTGGAGGGGCGTCTGGCCGGGGCCGGCATCGACACCCTCTCCCCGGAGCCGGTGCCAAGGGACCATCCCCTCATTGATATCCCGGAGGAGCTGCGGGACAGGATTGTCTACTCGCCCCACATTGCCGGCGTCACCCGCACCTTTTTCCGGAAGGGCCATCGGATTCTGTGGGAGAATGTGGCCCGCGTTGCCGCCGGAGAGCGGCCGGAACACATTGTCAACGGCCTGTAGTGATTCCCTAATTTTCAAAAAAAGAGGTCTCCCTTTTTCTGAGGGAGACCTCTTTTCCATTCAGTTCATCTGTTTGCGGCGGCTCAGGTTCATGGTGCCGTCCTGCATATTGTTGAGGGAGTCCAGACTCTTGCCCGTTCCCAGGGCCACACAGGAGATGGCGTCCTCGGCGATGACCGTGTGGATGCCGGTGCGGGCGGTGACCAGTTTGTCGAATCCGGCAACCAGGCTGCCGCCGCCGGTCATGACAATGCCGTTGGTGGAGATATCCGCCACCAGCTCGGGGGGCGTGCGCTCCAGCACGGAGTGGATGGCCTCCATGATGCGCTCCACCGGCTCTTCAAAGGCGTCCATCATCTCCGTGGAGCTGACGGTGACCACCCGGGGCAGGCCGGTCAGCAGGCAGCGGCCCTTGACGTCGATGGTCTCCTCCTCTTCCTTGGGGAAGACGCAGCCGATCTTGATCTTCATATCCTCCGCGGTGCGCTCACCGATGAGCAGGTTGTGTTTGCGGCGCATATACTTGACCACTGCCTCATTGAGCTGGTCGCCGGCGATCTTGATGGAGCAGGACTCCACCACGCCGCTGAGGGAGATGACGGCGATGTCCGCGGTGCCGCCGCCCACGTCCACCACCATATGGCCGTCCGGCTGGGTGATGTCAATGCCCGCGCCGATGGCAGCCGCCACAGGTTCCTCAATCAGGAAGACCTTCCTGGCACCGGCCTGGATGCCCGCGTCGATGACGGCGCGCTCCTCCACCTCGGTGATGCCGGAGGGCACGCAGATGATGACGCGGGGCTTGAAAAACTGGAACCCGGCCACCTTGTGGATGAATTCCTTGAGCATCCGCTCCGTCATGTCGTAGTCGGAAATCACGCCCTCCCGCAGGGGGCGGATGGCGATGATGTTGCCGGGGGTACGGCCCAGCATGGCCTGGGCGTCCGCGCCCACCTTCAGGAGCTTGCCCGTGTTCTTGTCCAGTGCCACCACGGAGGGCTCATTGAGCACAACGCCCTTGCCCTTCACATATACCAGCACCGATGCGGTGCCCAAGTCGATCCCGATGTCTTTTGCCAGAGAGCACATAGTATATCCACCTCATTCGTTCGTTTCCACTCTATTTCAGCAGCTTTCGCAGCATACACGCGTACAGTTTATTATACAAATGCCAATTGCAATTTGCAAGCACATTTTTTGAACATTTCCACGCTTTTATGTGCGGTTTTGTGCATTGTTTGCAAAGGTGGTCTGCGCCACGGCGGCACACACCACCTGTTCGGCTCCCGCGAGGCGCAGCACTTTGACACATTCTGCCAGCGTGCTCCCGGTTGTAATCACATCATCGATGAGCAAAATACGCCTGCCTCTTGCCTCCGGCAGCGGTTCGTAGACGCCCAGCACATTGGCCCGCCTGGCCGAGGCGCTGCTCTGTCCGGATTGGGCGGGGTTATCCTGCACCTTTCGCAAAAGCCGGAGCGGCTTTTCTTCCCAGTGGGCGGACGCGGCTTCCGCCAGCATCTGCGCCTGGTCAAAGCCCCGCTTTCTCAAACGCCTGCGGGAGACGGGCACCCAGGTGACGCAGTCGAACTCACCGGCAAAGGCCTCCGCCGCGGCGGAGGCCAAAAAGTCGCCGAAGAGCTCGGCCCCGGAAATCTTCCCGTTGAATTTGAAGCGCAGAATCGCCTCGCGGACGCTGCCCTCATAGCGCAGCGGTGCGGCGCACCGGCCGAAGCCCGCGCCCTCCTTCACCAGCGGCTCCGCCCAGGGAAGCGACTGCCTGCACGCGGGACAGATGCCCGGCGCGTTTTGCACCTTTTGGCAGAAGGGACACTTGGGCGGAAACAGCAAGTCCAGAAAACTCACGAACGCTTCCCTCCCCGCAGCCGCCATTTCAATCCGGAGTAGCGCTTTTGCTGGCGGTCATTTTCCGTCATGCGGCCAACGGCCGTCTCGTCCCCCACCAGGATCAGCAGCTCCCTGGCCCGCGTGATGGCCGTATAAAGCACGCCGCGCACCATCAGCGCCGGGGCAGCGTTCACCGCCGCCAGCACCACGCAGCGGTATTCGCTGCCCTGTGCCTTATGGACGGTCATGGCGTAGGCCAGGTCGATCTCCGAAAGCTGATCCGCCGTGTAGGTGGCCAGGCGGTCGTCAAAGTTCACCGTCAGCCACTCGCCAGAGGGGTCGATCTGCTCAATGCGTCCCACGTCCCCGTTGAACATGCCGGTGCCCACGGTGCCGTCCGGCTTTTCCCACACCACATCGTAATCGTTTTTCGTCTGCATGATGCGGTCGCCCTCCCGGAACAGCCGCTCGCCCCAGCTCCGCTCCCGCCGGTCCGGCCGGCGGGGGTTCAGCGCCGCCTGAAGCACCCGGTTCAGATTCACCGTGCCCGCCTCCCCTTTATGGGTGGGCGTCAGCACCTGGATTTGCTCCACGGGGACACCCATCTTCTCCGGCAGCCGGGTCTGGACCAGCTCCACGATGGTGTCCGCCGTGCGGACCGGGTCCCGGCGGCGCAGAAAGAAAAAGTCCTCCTGGCCGTTGTCCAGGGCGGGAAGGCGGCCCTCGTTCACTGCGTGGGCATTGCGGACAATGGCGGAGCGCTCCGCCTGGCGGAAAATCTCCCGCAGGGCAACGGTGGCGATCCGCCCGCTCCGGATCAGGTCGGAGAACACATTGCCCGCCCCCACGGCGCTCAGCTGGTCCGGATCGCCCACCATCACCAGACGGCAGCCCGGCCGCAGCGAGCGCAGCAGCGCAGCCATCAGCATCAGGTCCACCATGGACATCTCGTCCACAATGACGGCGTCCGCCTCCAGCGGCTCCTTCTCCCCCTTGATGAACGTGGCCTCACCAGTGGATTCGGAAAAGCTCATGCCCAGCAGGCGGTGGATGGTCTGGGCCTCCATGCCGCACAGCTCCCCCATCCGCTTGGCGGCCCGGCCCGTGGGCGCCGCCAGCACGGTGTCCAGCCCCATCCGCCGGAACAGGGCCACAATGCCCCGGACGGAGGTGGTCTTTCCGGTGCCCGGCCCGCCAGTGAGCAGCAGCACGCCCTCCCGGGCGGCCAGTTCCACGGCCTGGCGCTGGGCCGGGGCGTAGGAGATGCCCTGCTCCTCTTCGATGCGGCCGATGAGCTCCTCCACGCCGCCGCCCTGGTCCGCGGCCGCGGAGAGCAGCAGCTCGATCTTCCGCTGGGCATAGCACTCCGCATCATAGAGGCGGCGCAGGTAGCAGGCCGTCACATTGGCCACCTGCTCCTGCACCACAGCGCAGCGCTCCACCAGCCCATCCAGGGCCTGCTCCACCTGTTCACAGCCGCAGTCCAGCAGCCGGGCCGTGGCGTCGATCAGCTTTTCCCTTGGTAAAAACACATGGCCGTTGTCGGCGTTGTGGTCCAGTTCAAATAGGACGGCCGCCTCCACCCGGCAGGCGCTGTCGGCCGGGATGCCCAGGCTGATGGCAATCTCGTCGGCCGTGGAGAACTCCACCCCAAAGGCCTCCCCGGCCAGGAGATAGGGGTTCTCCCGCAGCACATCCAGCGCTGTGCCGCCATAGCGCTTTTCAAGCAGCATGGCCAGCACGATGGGGAGTTCAAACCGGGCAAGAAATTCCATCAGCCGCCGCAGCTCCATCTGGCTGCGGAAGGACTGGGCGATCTCCATGGCCCGCTTGGAGGTAAGTCCCTTGAGCTGGGCCAGCTTCTCCGGCTCCCGCTCAATGACGTCCAGCGTTTCGGAGCCAAAGCGCTCCACCATGCGGGCGGCGGTGGCGGGGCCCACGCCCTTGATTGCGCCGGAGGAAAGGTAGCTCAAAATCTCATCCTCCTCCGCAGGCATCCGCCGCTCCGCGTCCCGTACGGAAAACTGCTCCCCGTGCTGCGGATGGACCTCCATCCTGCCGGTGAGCAGCATCCGCTCCCCAGGGGCGGCGCAGGGGAGGCAGCCCACCGTGTTGACCACCTCGCCCTCATCCGTCAAAAGGCGCAGCACCGTATATCCGTTGTCCGGGTTCTGGAAGATGATGCTATGTACCGTCCCCTCCAGCGTGCTGTATTCCTCCATCTGCCCTTCCCCTCTCCATCAGCTCTTGTGCAAACTCCTCCGCAGTGCAGAGAACCACAGCCCGGTCCTCGGCGCAGAGGAGCGCTCCGATCTTTTGGGCCTCTTCGGTGAGGCCGCAGTCCAGAATGACGATTGTCGTGTAGGCGCGCAGCTCGCCCCGGAGCTGCTCCAGCTCATGGACGCTCTGCTGAAGCGCCGGGGCGGCGCCGCTGGCCGGCAGCACCATGACCGGCTTCATCACCGGGCTGCGGCTCATCCGCAAAAAGGCGCCCGCCACCAGCCAGACCAGCGACGTCAGCCCGATGGCGGCCAGCATGGCGACAATTCCGTCCTGCCACAAATTCATTCCCATCACCTCGGGCCATCCTATGCAATTGGGCGGTCTTTGGTGTAACTGGGGCTAATGTGCTTTTCCATCACAAAATTCTCCAAAAGAACGCCGTTTCGCTCCACCAGCTGGGCGCGGACCAGGCGGTAGCCCCGCCCCTCAAAGAAGGGCCGCGCCGTACGGGAGGCATGAACCCGCAGCAAAGGGGCGGCGCAGTTCCACTCAAGGCAGTCACACAGCGCGCCGGCGATCCCCCGGCGCTGGAAGGCCCAGTGGACGTAGAGCCGGTCCAGATAGCCGTCCGGCAGCATGTCCCCAAAGGCGGCGAGCCGCCCCTGTTCCACTGCGATGATGCTGTCGTGGCCCAAAAAGGATTGGTTCCACAACGCAAGATCCCGCCGCGCCGGTGCCCAGGCGTCCAGCTGGGCCGGAGTGTAGTCCCCGGCGCAGGCACGGTGCACGGTCTCGTAGAAAAGCTGTGCGCACTCCCTGGCATAGTGTGGCTGATAGGTCCGCAGCTCCACCCCGGCCGCCTCCCCGCTCTCAAGTCTTACTACCGTTTCAGCACCTTTTTGAGATACTGGCCCGTGTAGCTCTGTTCGCACGCCGCAACCTCCTCCGGCGTGCCGGTGCTCGTCCTCGCAGGCTCCGCATCCCTCGCCCCGGTTATACACGCCGCGGCTCCCTCGCTGCGCCGCTCGTCCTCTCCCCGCCGAACCCATATGGGTCCGGCGGGGGCCCCGGATATTGTCTGCCCCGGTTTACCGCTTCAGCACCTTTTTGAGATACTGGCCCGTGTAGCTCTGTTCGCACGCCGCAACCTCCTCCGGCGTGCCGGTGCAGACAATGGTGCCGCCGCCGTCGCCGCCCTCGGGCCCCAAGTCCAGGATATGGTCCGCGCACTTGATGACGTCTAAGTTGTGCTCGATGACCACCACGGTGTTGCCCGCGTCCACCAGCCGCTGGAGCACCTCCAGAAGCTTGCGCACGTCGTCGGTGTGCAGCCCCGTGGTGGGTTCGTCCAGGATATAGATGGTGGAGCCGGTGGAGCGCTTGCTCAGCTCGGTTGCAAGCTTCACCCGCTGGGCCTCGCCGCCGGAGAGCTCCGTGGAGGGCTGGCCTAACTTCACGTACCCCAGTCCCACGTCGCACAGTGTGCGCAGTTTGTCCCGGATGCGGGGGATGCTGGAGAAAAACTCCACCGCCTCGTCGGCGGTCATGTCCAGCACCTCGGCGATGTTCTTGCCCTTGTAGCGCACCTCCAGCGTCTCCCGGTTGTACCGCCTTCCCTTGCAGACCTCGCAGGGCACAAAGATGTCCGGCAGGAAGTGCATCTCGATCTTCAGCACGCCGTCGCCGGAGCAGGCCTCGCAGCGGCCGCCCCGGACGTTGAAGCTGAACCGGCCCGGGCCGTAGCCCCGACTCTTGGCCTCCTGGGTGGCGGCGAACAGGTCCCGGATCTCGTTGAATACGCCGGTGTAGGTGGCCGGGTTGGACCGGGGCGTGCGGCCGATGGGGCTCTGGTCGATGTCCACCACCTTGTCCAGATACTCGATTCCCTCGATCCGCTCGCACTTGCCTGGATGGGCCTTCATGCGGTTCAGGTCCACGCCCAGGCGCTTGAAGAGGATCTCGTTGACCAGGGAGGACTTGCCGCTGCCCGAAACGCCCGTGACCACGGTGAGCACGCCCAGGGGGAACTCTGCGTCGATGTGCTTTAGATTGTTTTCGCAGGCGCCCACCACCTTCAGAAACTTCCCGTTCCCCTTCCGGCGCCGCTCCGGCACAGGCACCATCTTTTTGCCGCTGAGGTACTGGCCCGTCAGGCTGTCGGGGTTGGCCATGACCTCCTCCGGCGTACCGGCGGCCACCACCTCGCCTCCTGCCCGGCCGGCGCCGGGGCCGATGTCAATGAGATAGTCCGCCGCGCGCATGGTGTCCTCGTCGTGCTCCACCACCAAGAGCGTGTTGCCCAGGTCCCGCAGCCGCTGCAGCGTGGCCAGCAGCTTGTCGTTGTCCCGCTGGTGCAGCCCGATGGAGGGTTCGTCCAGGATATAGAGCACGCCCATCAGGGAAGAGCCGATCTGGGTGGCCAGGCGGATGCGCTGGCTCTCGCCGCCGGAGAGCGTTCCCGCGCTGCGGCTGAGGGTCAGGTAGCTGAGGCCCACGGACTGCAAAAAGCCCAGGCGGGACTTGATCTCCTTTAAAATCCGGTCGGCGATCCGGTGCTGCTGCTCCGTCAGCTCCAGGCCCTGGACGCGCTCCAGCTCATCGGTGACCGAGAGGTTGGTGAAGTCGTTGATGTTCATCCCCCCCACGGTGACGGCCAGGGATTCCCTGCGCAGCCGCTTTCCCTGGCAGTCCGGGCAGGGGCACTCGGACATGACCTCCTCCAGTTCCCGCTTGCTGGCGTCGCTCTGGGTCTCCCGGTAGCGGCGCTCCAAATTGTTGCAGATGCCCTCAAAGGGCTGGCGCAAAATGCCTTTGCCACGGGGCTGGTCGTAGTGCAGCTCCAATAGCTCTCCCTTGGTGCCGTAGAGGATAATGTCCTTCACCTCGTCGCTGAGCTGGGCAAAGGGCGTGGTGAGGGAAAACTGGTACTTTTTGGAGAGGGCCTCAAAATACATCCGGGAGATGCCGTCGGAGCGGATGGAGTTCCAGCCCGAGGCCTGGATGGCGCCGTCCAGGATGGACAGGCCCGGGTCCGGCACCACCATGGCCGGGTCCACCTTCAGCTGGCTGCCCAGGCCCGTGCAGGTGGGGCAGGCGCCGAAGGGGTTGTTGAAGGAAAACATCCGGGGCGTCAGCTCCTCGATGGAAATGCCGCAGTCCTCGCAGGCATAGTTCTGGGAGAACATCAGGTCCTTCTCCTCCCGCAGCAGGTTCACCACCACCAATCCGCCGGAGAGGGCGGAGGCGGTCTCCACGGAGTCGGTGAGCCGCTGGCGGATGTCGGGGCGGATGATGAGGCGGTCCACCACCACCTCGATGTTGTGCTTTTTATTTTTATCTAACTTGATCTCCTCGTCCAGCTCGTACATGGACCCGTCGGCCCGGACCCGGACATAGCCGGAGCGCTTGGCGTCCTCCAGCACCTTGTGGTGTTCGCCCTTTTTGCCCCGGATCACAGGGGCCATCACCTGGATGCGGGTGCCCTCCGGCAGCGAAAGCACCTGGTCGATGATCTGGTCGATGGTCTGCTGGCGGATTTCCTTGCCGCACTTGGGGCAGTGGGGTGTGCCCACCCGGGCCCACAAGAGACGCAGGTAGTCGTAGATCTCCGTCACCGTGCCCACGGTGGAGCGGGGGTTTTTGCTGGTGGTCTTCTGGTCGATGGAGATGGCGGGGCTCAGGCCGTCGATGTAGTCCACATCCGGTTTGTCCATCTGGCCCAGGAACATCCGGGCATAGGAGCTGAGGGACTCCACGTACCGCCTCTGTCCCTCGGCATAGATGGTATCGAACGCCAGGGAGGACTTGCCGCTGCCTGAAAGGCCCGTCACCACCACCAACTTGTCCCGGGGGATGGTGACGTCGATGTTCTTGAGGTTATTTTCCCTGGCGCCTTTGACAATGATTTTATCCTGCATGGTAAATTGGTTCTCCTTTTATTGTAAGCCGGCCGGCGGATTACCGTTCGTCCGTCCGGCCCAGTAGATAGTCCGTGGTCACGCCGAAATAGTCCGCAAGAAAGCACAACGTCAAGGTGGGAATGTTGATTTTTCCCTTTTCCACACGCTGATAATGGGCCTGCGTCACATGAAGCAGTTCCGCCACGTCGGCCTGACGCATGTGTTTTTCCTTGCGTAGGGCACAGAGCCGCTCCCCCATCGATTTTAGTATCTCCATAAAGTCCCCCTTGACATATGATCTTTTATGCCATATAATTTATATTACATTAAATGTAATGTGAGGTGTTTTCTATGCGTCCGGTCTATGCAAAGCTGTTTGGTACCTATGGCGACGCCATCCTTCAGGAGGCAGAGGTCTACAACGAAGAGGAGCTCAGCGGCCTCCTGGACGAGATGGCTTTGGACAGCTCCACCAAGCTTGATCTGCTCAACCTCTTTTTCGACTATTATTTCCGCTGGTCCGCGGACGCCTTTGCGGCAGGCCTCCACTTAGGGCTCAGCCTGCTCCACGACGAGGTCCGCCGAACCGGCCTCTAAGAGCGCTAAAAGCGCGTGGGGCTCCACCTCCACCTGTACGCCGATCTTTCCGGCGGAGAGGAAGATGGTCTCATACCCAAGGGCCGTCTCATGGAACACGGTGGGATAGCGCTTTTTCATGCCCACCGGGCTGCATCCGCCCCGGACATATCCGGTGACGGCGTTGATCTGGGCCAGGGGGAGCATTTCCACGGACTTCTCCCCCACCGCCCTGGCGGCCTTTTTCAAATCAAGCGTCTCCGCCACCGGGATGTCGAAGACATAGATTCCCCCGGACGCACCCCTTGACACCAGCGTCTTAAAGACCCGGCCCGGGTCCTCGCCCCGCTCCAGGGCCACATGGAGCCCGTATTCCCGGGTGTGGTCCGGCCCTTCCATCGCATCATAGGCATGGACGGTGCAGGGGATTTTCCGCTGCTCCAAAATGCGCACCACATTGGTCTTTTCTTCCTTCTGTTTTGCCACAGCACTCACCTCAAAATATACACGCCCGCCAATACGCACACGATGCCCGCGGCAGTCAGCACGCTCATGGGCTCGCCGAATACCAGCACGCCCACAAGCGACGCCACCACCGGCTCCACGCTGGCCATGATGGAGGCCTTGCCCGCCTCCACCCGGGAGAGCCCCCAGGTGTAAAGGAGGTACGGCGCCACGGTGGAGCACACCACCAGCCCAAGGGACATGAGCCACATCTCCGGCTGGGCGAACCCAAGGGCCAATTCCTCCGGCCGGAGGAAAACCAGTGAACCAAGGCCGCAGAACACAAAGGTCCACACGGTGACGGTCATGGAGGAGTAGTGATAGAGGGCATAGCGGCCGAACACGCTGTAGAGGGCGTAGAAAAACCCGGCGCCCAGCCCCAGCAGGATGCCGCCGGCCGTGACGGTCGCGGTGCCGGAGAAAAGCCCTGTGACGCAGGCGCAGCCCAGGAGCGTCAGCGACAGGGCCAGCAGCTTCTTTTTCGTCACAGGCTCCTTCCACAACACCGCGGACAAAATCACCACAATGGAGGGCGCCGTGTAAAGCAGGATGGAAGCCACCGCCAGGGAGCAGATCTCCTGGCAGGAAAAATAGCAGAGGGTGAACAGCACCACGCTGACCACGCCTGTGCCGAAAAAGTACTTCAGATGACAGCGTTCCACATGGAATACACTACGGTCCCGGAGGGCAAAAATCAAGAGTAAAAGCAACAGACCGCCAAAATTCCGCACCACCACAATGCTGTAGGGCGAAAATCCCCCGGCCATCAGATTGCGGTTCCACAGGCCGATCATCCCCCACAGCGCGGCCCCTGCCAAAATGGCAAGATAGGCGCTGGCCAAGCCCTGCTTTTTTGTCTCTTCCAAGCCGTTTCCCTCTCTTTAAACAAAGATTCCCAATGTTTTGATATAGGCTGCCAGCAGGATGACCGTCAGCACCAGCCAGCTGAAGTACTGCATCCCGATGTAGAACTCCGTGGGTTCCGGGTTCCGGACGGAAAAGTGGTAGCGCCAATGGAACAGCGCCATGGGAAATGCCGCATCCGCCATCACCAACAGCGTTAAAAACACCATCACCGCATAGAGTCCCCAGCTTCCCCGAACCGCCTCCTCCGGCCCGAAGGCAAACTGGAGGATGCTGGGGATGGCCGTTTCATAATCCGCCCAGGGGTCTCCGCCGGTGGAAAACCCAAAATGGATCAGTTCACTCATGGCAAGTTCTCCACTGCTGTCAAACAGCATGCCTGGAACGCCGTCTATCTCCCGCTCCGGATCGTAGGCCCCCTCAAAGAGCAGGGTATCGTTGCGGTAGATGCGGATGCCGCTGTAGGTGCCGTATTCCGTCTTCACCGATTTGAGCGGATACTCCACCCGGCAGAGGTCGTGAACCAGCTCTCCGATCTGAACCTCCACTGTAGTCACGCCCGCGCCGGCAGTGACCGTGATCTCCACCGGCTGGCCGTCCACCGTGCCGAAATAGTCTGCGCGCTCCGGCCCCACCATATAGTGCAGCAGCTGATCCCGGAACGCCACGCCGGGCTGGCTGCGGAAATAGGCCGTCAGCGCGCCGAAGACCAGAATCATGGCGGCCAGCGCCACCAGCACGATTTTTTGCAGCAGGTTCCGCTCTTCCCTCATCACATCTCCTCCTGTATCTCCCGCTGAACGTACTTGGGCAGCTTTTTAAGCACCAAGCGGTAGGACTCCTGGCAGAGGCGGCGCAGCACATCGTCCGGCAATTCGCCGTCCAACAGCACGGCGATCCAGGTGCGCTTGTCCGTGTAAAACCCGGGCAGCACCTCGGGGTACCGGGCCTGAAGCAGCTCCGCCTCCCGGGGATCGCACTTGAGGTTCACCAGGGAGTGGCCGCCGTAGAGGTGGTACTTCTCCTCCGGAGAGCACACGGCGGCAAAGAGCTTATCCCGGATTTTATACCGGAACCACTGCCACTCCATCTTATAGTCCTTCTCCACTCCCGGCAGGGAGAGCAGGTATTCGTCCAGCCAGTCATAGCGCATCTGATTCTTCCTTCCCGGCGCCAAGGCCTTTTTCGGTCTTTATTCCCGCATCCGGCACGGGTCAGGCGCGGCGGCGTTCCGGTCGCGGCATGCCAAAGCCCGTCACTTCTCTCCGCGCAGCTCGATGATCCGGTCACGCAGCACCGCCGCGTACTCGAATTCCAGCATCTTGGAGGCCTGGCGCATCTCCTTTTCCAGTTTGGAGATCTCTGCCTCCCGCTCCTGGCGGCTGAGCTTGCGGTGACGCCGGGCCCGCAAGGTATCCTCCTCCGCGGTTTTGGAGATCTCCAGCACCTCCCGGACGCCCTTGATGATGGTTTTGGGCACGATGCCGTGGGCCTTGTTGTAGGCGTCCTGAATCTCCCGGCGGCGGGAGGTCTCCTCCATGGCCGAGCGCATGGAGGGCGTGATCTCGTCGGCGTAGAGAATGACCAGACCCTCGGCGTTGCGGGCCGCCCGGCCCATGGTCTGGATCAGGGACGTTTCGGAGCGGAGGAACCCCTCCTTGTCCGCGTCCAAAACCGCAACCAGGGAAACCTCCGGCAGGTCCAGTCCCTCCCGCAGCAGGTTGATGCCCACCAGCACGTCGAACTCGCCCAGGCGCAGGTCCCGGATGATCTCCATCCGCTCGATGGTCTGCACGTCGGAGTGCATGTAGCGGACCCGGATGTCGGCGCTGCGGAAGTATTCGGTCAAATCCTCCGCCATCTTTTTGGTCAGCGTGGTGACCAGCACCCGCTCACCCCGGGCGGCGCGGAGGTTGATCTCGGCGATCAGATCGTCGATCTGTCCCTCCACCGGGCGGACCTCCACCACCGGGTCCAGCAGCCCCGTGGGCCGGATCACCTGTTCCACGATCTGGCCCGCCCGCTCCCGCTCATAGGGGCCCGGCGTGGCGGAAACGTAGATGGCCTGGTTGATGCGCTGCTCAAACTCCTCGAACTTCAGCGGCCGGTTGTCGTAGGCGCAGGGCAGGCGGAAGCCGTACTCCACCAGGGAGTCCTTCCGGGCGTGGTCGCCGTTGTACATGGCCCGCACCTGGGGCAGCGTCACATGGGACTCGTCCACAATAAGGAGGAAATCCTTGGGGAAGAAGTCCAGCAGCGTCATGGGCGCGCTGCCGGCGGGCCGGTCGGAGATGACCCGGGAGTAGTTCTCGATGCCGGTGCAGTAGCCTAATTCCGTCATCATCTCCATGTCGTACTCCGTCCGCTGACGGATGCGCTGGGCCTCCACCAGCTTGTCGTTGTCCGTGAAGTACTTCACCTGCTCCTCTAACTCCCGGCGGATCTCCTGCACCGCCCGGTCCATCTTGTCCTGGGTGGTGACATAGTGGGAAGCCGGGTAGATGGCCACATGGTTCAGCACCCGGGAGGCCGCGCCGGTGACGGGGTTGAACTCGCTGATGCGGTCGATCTCGTCTCCGAAGAACTCCACCCGGATGGCCCGGTCCTTATAATAGGCGGGGTAGATTTCCACCGTGTCGCCCCGGACCCGGAACATATTGCGCTCAAAGGCGATGTCGTTGCGCTCGTAGCGGTCCTCCACCAGGCGGTGGAGCAGCTCATCCCGATCCCATTGGGCCCCGGTGCGCAGCGAGATCATCATCTTGGCAAAGTCGTCCGGCTCGCCCAGGCCGTAGATGCAGGAGACGGAGGACACCACGATCACATCCCGCCGCTCCAGCAGCGAGCAGGTGGCGCTCAGGCGCAGCCGGTCGATCTCATCGTTGGTGGAGGCATCCTTAGCGATGTAGGTGTCGGTGTGGGCGATATAGGCCTCTGGCTGGTAATAGTCGTAGTAGGAGACAAAATACTCCACCGCATTGTTGGGAAAAAACTCCTTGAACTCAGCGCACAGCTGGGCGGCCAGGGTTTTGTTGTGGGCCAGCACCAGCGTGGGCCGCTGGACCTTCTCGATGACCTTGGCCATGGTAAAGGTCTTGCCCGAACCGGTAACGCCCAGGAGCACCTGCTCGTCCAGGCCGTTCTCCACGCCCGCGGCCAGGGCCGCAATGGCCTCCGGCTGATCGCCGGAGGGCTCGTATTCAGATACCACTTGAAATTTTGGCATGCGTGCAATCCTCCGCAGTTTTCTTTCAAAGGGACAGATAGCCCGATTCGGCCATGGACACAAAGTCCTCATCCGCCACAATGATGTGGTCAAGAAGCGGGATTTCCACCGCCTCCAGTGCATTGCGCGCCTGGATCGTGGCCGCCACGTCCTCCTGGGAGGGCAGGGCCACCCCGCTTGGATGGTTATGCCCCAGGATCACGCCGGAGGCTCTGCTGAGCAGCGCGTTCTCCACGATCTTGCGGAGGTTGACCGGCGCCGCGCCCACGCTCCCCTCGGAGAGCTGGCGGCAGGTCAGGAGCTTTCCCTTGCGGTCCAGGCACAGTTGGTATAGTTTTTCCGTGGTCTCCCCCGCAAGGCGCTCCATCAAATAGCGTCCAGACTTGCGGGTGGTGTTCAGTACGGTTTCATTCTCCGCCGCCGAGCGCTTTACCCGGCTGTACACCTTGGGGACCAGGTGAATCAGCGTGGCCGCGTTCCGTCCCACGCCCCTGACCCGGCAGAGCTCCTCCACCGGCGCGTGGAACACCGCGTCCAACGTGCCGAAGTGATCCATCAGCAGGTGGGCCGTCTCATTGGTGTCCCGCCGGGGGATGGCATAAAAGAGCAGCAGCTCCAAAACCTCGTGGTCGGCAAAGGAGTCCAGCCCGCTGTTTAAAAACTGCTCCCGCTTCTTCTCTCTGTGCCCGTCGTGAACGCCCATTCCGGTCCCCTCCGCCCCAAGTTTGATTTTGTAGCTCCGTTAAAAAGGAATATGTTATTATACCACACGAACAAATGTTTGGCAAGTGGCTTTTGTATTCAAACATTCCTTTTTCCGCCTGAAAAAGGGGCTTTTTGTGAACTTTGCCCACTTACTTCTGAAAAATGTACATTTTTGCTGAAAGCAGGGTTGACATGGTCAAATTTTTGGCATAGACTGAAACAGCAAAGTGAATACTGTCCGGTAGGTAAGGCTACCACAGGGATATGGGTTGCTGCCGCAGAGTGATGGAGACATCATGAGAGGGTTTGAACAGGCGATATCGAAACCAAGGTATCATCTAATGCAACTGCACCGCCTTGTGAGGCTAAAGCTTGAACGGTGGAACGGTCGCTCTTGGGCGGCTTTTCAGGGTATTTCCCCAATCGCGCCGGACGGAAGCGATTGGGGTATTTTTATGCGCTGCGCGATCCGTATGACGCGGGCCCGACGGCACAAACTACGCTTGGAAAGGAGGAGGCGCGCATGTTTGACTGGGAAACCGAAAAAGCAGAACTGCTGAAAAAAATTGAGGAGTTGATGGAGCGAAAGCGATACGCCCAGCTGCGTGAGATGCTTCTTCCCATGGAGGCGGCGGACATCGCGCTGCTGATGGAGGAGCTGCCGGAGGAGACCATGCCCCTGCTGTTCCGCCTGCTCCCCAAGGAGCTGGCGGCGGAGGTCTTCGTGGAGCTGGACTCCGACGAGCAGGAGCTGCTGATCTCCGGCTTTTCCAACACCGAGCTCAAAGAGGTGCTGGATGAGCTCTACCTGGACGACACCGTGGACATCGTGGAAGAGATGCCAGCCAACGTGGTCAAGCGCATTTTGAAGCACACCGACCCGGATGTGCGCAAAAGCATCAATGAGATTTTAAAGTACCCGGAGGACTCCGCGGGCAGCATTATGACCACGGAGTTCGTGGATTTGAAACGGGACATGACGGTGGAAGACGCCTTCAAGCGCATCCGCCGCACCGGCCCGGATAAGGAAACCATCAACGTGTCCTATGTCATCGACGAGGGCCGCCACCTCATCGGGCTGGTCTCCATCCGCACGCTGCTGCTGGCGGAGGAGGATGACGTCATCGAGGACATCATGCAGACCAACTTCGTCTCCGTCTCCACCTTGGACGACCAGGAACTGGCCGCCCGCTCTTTGAGCAAATACGGCTTTCTGGCCCTGCCCGTGGTGGACACGGAAAACCGCCTGGTGGGCATCGTCACTGTGGACGACGCCATGGATGTCCTGCAGGAGGAGGTCACGGAGGACATCGAAAAGATGGCCGCCATCACGCCCTCCGACAAGCCCTATCTGAAGACCGGCATTGTGGAGACCTTCAAAGCGCGCATCCCCTGGCTGCTGCTGCTGATGATTTCCGCCACCTTCACCGGCCAGATCATCAGCAGCTTTGAAAATGCCCTGGAGGCCTTTGCCGTGCTCACCGCCTACATCCCCATGCTGATGGACACCGGCGGGAACTGCGGCTCCCAGGCGTCGGTAACCGTGATCCGCGGCATCTCCCTGAGCGAGATCGAATTCTCCGACCTGCTGCGTGTGATCTGGAAGGAGATCCGTGTCTCCGTCCTCTGCGGCGTGGTTTTGGCTGCGGCCAATTTCGTCAAGCTGATCCTGGTGGACCATCTTCTGTTCCAGAACCCTGCGGTGACGCCCCTGGTTGCGGCGGTAATCTGCCTGACCTTGGTGTGCACGGTGCTGTGCGCCAAGCTGGTGGGCTGCACGCTGCCCATGCTTGCCAAAAAGTTAGGCTTTGACCCGGCGGTGATGGCCTCTCCCTTTATCACCACCATTGTGGACGCCATCTCTTTGCTGATCTACTTCCAGTTCGCCCATATGCTGCTGCATATTGGTTGACTAATTGCCGGCGGCTAATTTTAGCTGCCGGCTTTTTTGTAAGATCAGCCTTCAAACCGGTAGATATCTCATAGAGGGAGGTGGAACCATGGAGGACGCGCAGATTATCGCGCTGCTCTTCGACCGGTCAGAGCGGGCGCTGGAGGAGCTGGCCGCCAAATACGGCGCGCTGCTGCGCTGCATCACATCCAATCTCCTGCCAAGCGGAGAAGACGCCCAGGAGTGTATCAACGATACGTATCTTGCCCTTTGGAACGCCATCCCGCCTGAGAGGCCCGACCCTCTTTGCGCCTATGTGTGCGCCGTGTGCCGGAACCTGTCGCTGAAAAGGCGGCGCGATGATTCGGCCCGCAAGCGGGACAGCTCCTTTGACCGCTCCATGGAGGAGCTGGCGGAGACGTTGGGAACCAGTTCCACGGAGGCGCTCTGGGCGGCAAGGGAGCTGGGCCGGGAGATCGACCGCTTTTTGGATACGCTGGACCGGGAGAGCCGGGTGCTTTTTGTGCGCCGGTACTGGTTCGGCGACTCTGTGGAAGAGTTGTCCAGGGCCTTTCACATCTCGAAAAACAATGTGTCCGTCCGGCTCTCCCGCATCTGGGAAAAGCTGCGGCGGCATCTGTTGGAACAGGGGGTATACGATGGATAAAACAGATCTTGCGGAGGCCATGGGTTTTTTAAGCCCCGCCCACATCGCGGAGGCCGCCTCCTATGAAAAAAAGCCCCGGGCCTTCCCCATGGCGGCCCTTGCCGCCTGCCTCCTCCTGCTGGCCGCGGCGGCGTTCGGCGGCACACTCCCCTCCCAGACAGCCGTGCAGCCTCCTTCTTCCAGTGGTTCCGAAACCGCGGAGGCGGCGTACGGCTTTATCCTGAACGATCGGTTCTACCTTCCCATCACCTTCGATCAGCGCAAGGAGTTTGGCCTTGTGCCTGAGGATGCCGCGGGACTGGCGGAGGAGTATCGCTTCCCGCCGACGGAGGCGGACCTCGGCCGGCGGATCGGCTATGCCGAGCAGAGCGACGATCCCGCCCTTGTGGGCGCGGCCGTCTACCGCTGGGCAGCTCTTCCGGACAACGGGCGCATCTGTGTGGTGGAGATCAGCCAAGGGCGCTACGACTACTTTGTCTTTGCCTGGAGAACCGACGTGTCGGAGCCCGGCGCGGCCTCCACGGAGATTTTCGACGCCTACGGCATTCGCTCCGACTCGGTGCAGTCCATCGACGTGACCACCGGCGACGACCGCCCGGTGACCGTCCTGTCCGGCGAGGAGGACATCTCCCGTCTGTTAAACCTCTTTTCGGGACGGGAGGACATGGGGGCCAAGGCCCATGAGCAGCGTTTTTCAGATTTGTGGTATGAGACCTACGGCACCCGGGAGGTTTATCTGGACGGGGAGTCCATGCACTACGACGGGCTGGACAAAGACGACTGGACCATCTATGACCGGGCCCACAAGCTCTGGAACGGCCATCAGCGGCAGCTGCTCCTCCATCTGAAAAATGGCGATCAGCTCTGTCTTCTCTACAATCCGGCGGTGCGGTCGCTCTCCATCCACAACAGCTTTTTTGCCCTCAGCACGGAGGAGTGCGCGGAGCTGAACGGCCTTCTGGCCGTGGACAGTCCGGAGGGCTGAAACGCGGCGGCGACGCATGCTGCGGAAGACTCACTGGCGGAAAATGATATTTTCCAGCGCATAGTTTGACCGCCTCCGCACAGACTATGCTTTGGCGAAAGCCAAAACATTTTCTTCAGGAGGAACCTTCCATGACGAAAGATTGCACCAACGGCGGCTGCGCCTGCACTCCCAACACCAGCATCAAGTGCACCGTGAACAACTGCGCCAACCACTGCCAGGAAGCCGACTACTGCGGCCTGGATTCCATTATGGTGGGCACCCATGAGGGCAACCCCACTCAGGACCAGTGCACCGACTGCAAGAGCTTCAAGCTGAAGTAACTGCCCTTTTCCGACAGCGGGAGAGTGTGCGTGAAAGCAGAGACCTTCCCTTCTTTCACGCCTTCTCCCGCAGAACATACGCCGCCTACATAGTCTGGAGGTGAACGCATTGAGCAATGTGTGGAAGGCCCGGCTGGCGGGCGCGTCCGCGGGGGCGGTGAACGGGCTTTTCGGAGGCGGTGGCGGCATGATCTTTTTGCCCCTCTTGTCGGGACAGTTGAAAGACCGGCGGCTCTTCGCCACCTGTGTGGCGGTTATCCTGCCCATCTGCTGTGTATCGGCAGCCGTGTACTTCTTCCGCGGCGGCCTTTCCTTCCTGACCGCGCTGCCCTATCTGGCGGGCGGAGCGGTGGGCGGCTTTGTGGGCGGCCGGTTCTACGGGAAAATCCCCACCATCTGGCTGCGGCGGGCCTTTGGGCTGTTCCTGCTCTACGGCGGCGTGCGCTACCTTCTGTGAAGTGGGTGCTGCCGGTCCTGTGCGGCGCATTCACGGGAATGGTCTCCTCCTGGGGGATCGGCGGCGGCACGCTGCTGCTGCTTTTGATGACCCTCTTTTTGGACGTACCCCAGCAGACCGCTCAGGGCATCAATCTTTTGTTTTTCCTGCCCACCGCCGCCGCGGCGCTGTACTCCCACTGGAAAAACGACTTTTTGGATAAGCCCACCATCCGCGCCGCGGCCCCCTGGGGCGTGGCGGCTGCGCTGGCGTGTGCCTGGATCGCCACCGCTGTGGAGGTAGAGCTTCTGCGCAAGCCCTTTGGCTTATTCTTGCTCTATGTGGGCGCAAACATGCTTTGGAAAAGCTTTCAGAAAGACAAAAAGGACGGAACTTAGGTTCCGTCCTTTTATACTATTGAGCCGCTGCCAGGAGCTGTTTCGTGTAGGGATGCCGGGGATGGTCAAAGAGATCGTCCACCAGGCCCTCCTCCACAATGGAGCCGTTTTCCATCACCAGCACCCGGTCGCACAGCTGATAGACCACATTGAGGTCGTGGGAGACGAAGAGGAAACTGAGGTTCAGCTCCCGGCGCAGGTCCCGCAGCAGCCTTAGAATCTGAGCCTGGATGGTCACATCCAGGGCGGAGACCGGCTCATCGGCAATCAAAAACCGGGGCCGCTGGATCAGTGCCACGGCAATGGACACCCGCTGGCGCTGGCCCCCTGAGAGCTCGGAGGGCCTGGACCCCAACACCTCCTCCCCCAGCTCCACACGGCCGAGGATGTCCCGCACCCTGCGGCGCCGCTCCATAGCGTCGTACTTGCCATAGATGCGCAGCGGCTCCTCGAGGATCCACTCCACCGTCCTTGCAGGGTTCAGGGAGCTGTAGGGATCCTGAAAGATCATTTGGGGCCGCTTGGTGTAGTGGACCACTTCCCCCGCGTCCGGGCGGACCAGGCCCAAAATCACCTTGGCCAGGGTGGACTTGCCGGAGCCAGACTCCCCCACCAGGCCCAGAATCTCCCCCTGGCGGACGGAAAACGACACGTCCCGCAGCACCTCCTGGCGGCTGCGGGAGAGGCCGCGGCGGCGGTAGCTGCTGAACACGTGGTCCACCTTCAGCACCAATTCCTCCTTCACAGCTCCCTCCTCTCCCGCCTTGGGATGGCGGCGATCAGTTTTTGGGTGTAGGCGTCCCGGGGGCTGGCATAGACCTGCTCCGTCTCCCCCGCCTCCACAATATGTCCCCGCTGCATCACCACCACACGGGAGCACAGCCTGCGCACCACCTGTAGGTTGTGGGAGATGAACAGCATGGAGATGCCCTGCTCCCGGTTCAGCTTTTTCAAAAGCTCCAGTATCTGGGCCTGGATGGTCACATCCAGGGCCGTGGTGGGCTCATCCAACAGCAGCAGCTTGGGCCGGGTCAAAATGGCCGCGGCGATCATGGCCCGCTGGAGCTGCCCGCCGGAGAGCTCATGGGGGTATTTGCCGTACACGGTTTCCACATCGCCAAGCTCCACCTGCTCCAGCCCGCGGAGGGCAGCCCGACGGCGCTCCGCGGGGGAGGCGTGGGTGTGAATGCGCAGCGCCTCCTCCACCTGCGTTCCCACCTTCATCAGCGGATCCATGCAGCTTTGGGGCTCCTGGAAGACCACGCCGATCTCTTTGCCCCGCAGACGGCGCATCTCCTGTTCGTTCAGGGTCAGCAGGTCGGTGCCGTCCAACAGGACGCGGCCCCGGGCATCCGCCTTTTCCCGGTTCAAAAGGCCCGCAACCGTCATGGCCGTCACGGACTTCCCTGAGCCGGATTCGCCCACCAGGCCCAGGATTTCCCCGTCCGAAATGGAGAAGCTGATCCCGCCCACGGCCTCCCGGTCCCGGGCGTGGAACTTGACGTGCAGGTCTTCAATTTTCAGCATTTCTCCACCTCCTGCGGCTCCCTTCCTGCGGCATCCGCTATCCCTCCCTGCTCCGGCGCTGCAGCCCCTCGCCGATGAGGCCCACGCCCAAAATCAGCAGCACAATGGTGCCGCCGGTACAGAGGGCATACCAGGGTGAGGCGGAGAGGTACTGCTGGGAGTCGGAGAGCATGTAGCCCAGGGAGGTGTCCGGCAGCGTGATGCCGATCCCCAGGTAACTCATGGACGCCTCCGCCAGCACCACATTGTTGAACCCGATGGTGACGGCCGGCAGCAGCACCGCGCCTGTGTTGGGCAGGATGTGGCCAAGGAGGATCCTGCTGCTGCCCGCCCCCATCAGCCGGGCGCTGATCACATAGTTTTTGTCCCGGCAGGCGGCAAAGGCTGAGCGGGACATGCGGGCATAGCTGGGGATGAAGACAATCCCCAGCGCAAGGATCAGGTTGATCTTCCCCGGGCCCAGCACGGAGATCAGCACCAATGCCAGCAATATGCTGGGGAAGGCAGTGATCACGTCGTTGAGCCGCATCAGCCCCCGGTCCAGCCAGCCGCCGAAATACCCGGTTAGGGCTCCCAAGGTGATCCCCGCGCCGCCGCCGATGGCCAGGGCGCACAGCGCCACAAAAAGCGTGGTGCCGCCGCCCTTGAGCACGCGGCTGAAGATGTCCCGGCCAAAAAGGTCCGTGCCGAAGAGGTGGCGGAGTGACGGGGCCAGGTTCTTCTCCGCCCCGTTCATGGCCGCGGGGTCATAGGGCGTCCAGAACCAGCCGATGATAAAAAGTGTCAGCAGTACGCCGGTGAGGGTCAGCCCCCAGAAGAGGTAGTGCTGGGTTTTCCGCCTATTCATGGTCCGCCTCCAGTCTCAGCCGGGGGTCGATGCGCTGGTTGATGAGGTCCGCGGCCGTGTTCACAGCCACCACCCAGAAGGCGATCAGCACCACGATGGCCTGGGCCACGGGGAAGTCCCGGCCGGAGATGGAGCCCAAAAGGAGCCTTCCCAGCCCCGGGATGGCGAAGACCTGCTCCACCACCACGCTGCCCGCAACGATCTCCGCCATGGTCTGGGCCAGGAAGGTCACCAGGGGCACGGCGGAATTTTTCAGCACATGGCGGTACAGGAGATAGCGGCTGTCGCCGCCCCGGGAGAGGGAGGTGCGCACATAGTCCTTATGCAGCTCCGCTAAGATGGTGCCGCGCATCATCCGCACGCACATGGCCGCCCGGGGCAATGCGATGGAGAGGGCCGGCAGAATGAGATAGCCCAGAAATCCGGAGCGGCTCTCACTCCACGGCACGTATCCGCCGGGGGTGAACCAATGCAGCACCAGGCCGAAGAGCCAGGTGAATAAAATCCCGGTGAAAAAGGGCGGCACCGCCATGACTATCTGATTCAGCACCGTCAGTCCACGATCCAACGCGCCGCCGTGGCGGCGGCCGGAGAAGATGCCAAGGGGCACCGAAAGCGCCGCGATCATCAAAAAGGACATGGCCGTCAGCACGGCCGTCACCGGCAGCTTCTGGCCCACCAACTCCGCCACCGGCACGCCATAGCTGTAAGAGGTGCCCAGCTGGGCAATGAAAAAACCGGCCAGCCACTCGCCGTAGCGCAGGAGGAAGGGGCGGTCCAACCCCATCTCATGGCGCAGCGCCTCTACCCTTTCCGGCGTGGCCTGGGTGCCTAACATCTGGGTGGCCGGGTCGCCGGAGAGGACCTGGAAGGCCAAAAAGGCAAAAAAGGAGACGGCCACCATGGTGATGAGCAGCATGGCAAGCTTGCGCGCTGCATGTTTCATGGTCGTCGCCTCCTCAAATTATCCCGCGTACCGCACGGTGGACAGGTCCATCACGTAGATGGGATAGAACCGGTAGCCCTCCAGGTCCTTGGAGATGGCCACCAGGTCCGCCATATCCTGGATGTAGACGTTTGCCGCGGTCTCGGTGAGCACAGCCTCCATCTGCTTGTAGAGCTCTGTCTGCTTCTGATCGTCCCCGGCGGCTATGGCCTGGGCGAAGAGCTGGTCGTACTCGGGGTTCTCATAGTTGATAAAGTTGTCGCTGGCGTCGCTGGTAAACCGCTCCAGCATGGCCCGGGCCGTCATATTGCTGGCGTCCACGCCCACCACCGTGGACTGGAACTGCCGGTCTGTGTAGACACGGGACACCCAGGTCCCCCAGTCCACCCGCTCAATGGTGGCGGTGACACCCACCGCCTTCAGCTGCTCCACCAGCACCTGGGCGGTATCCACATGGGGCTGATAGTTGGAGGGCACAGTGATGGTCATTTCGAACCCATCTGGGTACCCTGCCTGGGCCAGCAGCTCCCTGGCCTTGGCGGGATCGTAGGTATAGTAGTCATTGAGCTCCTCCACGAAGTACTTGGTGAAAGCCGGGTACATGGAGCTGCCCACCTCTTTGCCGTGGCCGTCGGCAATCATATCCATCACCTGCTGGGGATCCACGGCATAGCTGAGGGCCTGCCGTACCAGCTGGTTGTCAAAGGGCTTTTCGGCGTTGTTCAGGTACAGGGCCTGGACCAGGTTCATGGTGCCCTCCAGGATGTTGAACCCGTCTCCCAGCTGGGCGGCCTGGTTCGCCGTCAGGTGGGCGCACAGGTCGATGGAGCCGCCCTGCAGGGCCAGCACCAGAGCGTCCGCGCTCTCCATGATTTTGAACGTCACCTTGCTGAGCGCCGCCTTGTCGCCCCAGTAGTCGTCAAAGCGCTCCAGCACGATGGAGTCCTGGGCGCTGCGGGAGACAAAGCGGAAGGGGCCGGTACCCACGGGGGCGGTGTCCTGCTCCGGGTAGTCCTTGGGCAAAATTGCCGTGGTCAGATAGGAGAGGAACTCATTGTTGCGCTGGTCGATGGTGATGACGACCGTGCGGTCGTCGGCGGCTACTGCCGACTGGATAACAGAAAACGCCGGGACCAGGGGCGTTTTACCCTCCGAGTCGTCGGCGCAGCGTTCAATGGATGCGATTACATCGTCCACAGTTACTGCCCGTCCGTCGTGGAACCGGATGCCTTCACGCAACGTGAAGGTATAGACCGTTCCATCCTCGGACACCTCACAGCTTTCAGCAACCGCAGGGACGAGTTCTCCGTCGGGGGTGGGCTTTACCAACCCCTCGAATACGTTAAACAAGATCTCCTTGGTTCCTGCATACACCGCAAGGTGCGGGTCAAGACTGTCGTCCAGATCTTGAGCGATACCCACGGTGATTTCATCACTGGGGGTATTCACGGCAGAGCCGATGTCCGTGCTTGCTTCCGGATCTGCTTCTGTGCTGCCGCCTCCACAGCCAAGGAGTGCAGCGCACATGGCAAGAGCCAGAAGAAGGGACACGATGCGTGTCAGATTCTTCATCTTGCTCCTTTCCCCGCATTAGCGGGAGACATCGTTCTCTACATTCAATTGTATGCCGCCCCAGCCGGCCCGATCCAAGACCGGCTGCGGCAACACCGCGAATTTTACACGAGTGGTGTGAAAAAAGCAAGAGGATTTGCAAATTTCCCCTATTTTTTTTCATCCTCCGGCGGGGCGGAAGGGGGCTCATTGCGCAGATCGGTGGTATAGAAAGCCGTGTCCACAGGAAGGTCTTTTTTCCGCAGGCAATAATCGGTGTACGCGCCCACGGCGGTATATAAGCAGGCAAAAATGGGCACACCGAAAAACATGCCAGGAATCCCGAAGAACCCGCCGCCCACCAAAATGGCCACAATCACCCAGAAGCTGGAAAGTCCCGTGGAGTCCCCCAGAATCCTGGGGCCGATCAAGTTGCCGTCCACCTGCTGGAGCACCAGCACAAAGAGGATGAAGTAGAAACATTTGATGGGGCTGACCAGCAAAATGAGGAACGCGCTGGGGATGGCGCCCAGAAACGGCCCGAAGAAGGGGATCACATTGGTGACACCCACCACCACGCTGACCAGCGGGGCATAGGGGAACTGGAACCAGGAGGAGAAGACAAAGCAGATGATGCCGATGATCAGCGAGTCCAGCAGCTTGCCCCGGACAAACCCGCTGAAGATGCCGTCCACCCGGCGCAGCCCCCGGAGCAGCCAGCCGGCCTGCTTTGGGGAGAACAGGGCGTAGACCATCTTACGGCTGCTGGCGGCGCAGCCCTCCTTGGTGGCCAGCAGGTAGATGGACACGATCAGGCCCACCACCAGGTTTTTGGCAAAGGTCAAAACCGACATGATGCCGCCGGTGACGGCGCCCAACAGCTGCTGGGCCTGGGGCACCACCTTCTGGGTCAGCCAGGTCAGCAGGTTTTGGTAAGAGGCGTCCAGTTGGGCGGTGGCCCACTTCTCCACATCCGGGTTGCTCTCCAGAAGGTCGTTGACCCAATTGTATACGGTATTGTAATAGGTCTCCGCATTGTTGATCAGCACAAGGATGCTTTTGTAGAGCTGGGGCAGGAGGATGGACAAGAGCAGGTAGGAGAGGAAAAACACCAGGATCATGGTCAGCAGGATGCTGATGGCCCGGGCCACGGGGGAGCGGAACTTCCCCTTCCGGACGCGGCAGACCCGCTCGGGCAGGAGGCGCTCAAAGTAGTTCACCACCGGCGAGAGCAGATAGGCGATGAAAAAGCCATAGAGCACCGGGGCCAGGATCCTGAGAAGACGGTGCAGGAAGAGGACCAGTGTCCCGGTGGAGAAAAACGTGTCGTACAGCAGCAGGATGGCACAGACCGTCAGAAATGCCGTCAGGCCCCACTTCACGTATACATTGTCCCGTCGTCTCATGATCTGCCTCCGCCTTTTCCCCGGAATTTTTCCGCTTTTTTATCTTATCATAAGCGATTTACAAAACAATTGCAATAGCGCAGTTCCTGTGCTACAATACAGAAACTGTTTGAATCCAGGCACTGCGTGCCGCTTTTAGCGAAAGTGAGGCTTGTTCAATCCCATGGTGAAAAAGCTGCTGTTCATTGTCAATCCCAGAGCGGGTCGGACCAAGTCCCGGGCGCCGCTTTTTGACGCTGTGTCCATCTTTTCCGACGCGGGATTTCTGGTCTGTGTCCGCTGCACCGCCGGACGGGGCGACGCCACCCGCTTTGCCGCGGAGGAGGGGGCCGATTACGATGTAGTGGTCTGCAGCGGCGGAGACGGCACCCTGAACGAGACCATGATGGGCCTGATGCGGTTGGACAGGGAGAAGCGCCCCCTGTTAGGCTACCTGCCCCAGGGCAGCACCAACGACTTTGCTTCCAGCCTGAATATCTCCGGCAATCCCGTCGACGCCGCCGACGCCATTGTGCATGGCAGCCCCAAGGTGCTGGATGTGGGGAGATTCCAGGAGCGCTGCTTCGTTTATGTGGCCTCCTTTGGGGCCTTTGCCAAAAGCTCCTATTCCGCCTCCCAGAGCGCCAAAAACGCCCTGGGCCATTTTGCCTACATCCTGGAGGGGATGAAGGACCTCAACACGCTGCGGCCCTATCGGGTCCGCATTGACGCGGACGGAGAGGTCTTTGACGGAGAATACTTGTTCGGCGCGATCTGCAACTCCACCTCCATCGGCGGGCTGATGCGGCTGGACCCGGAGAACGTGGTGCTGGACGACGGCAAGTTTGAACTGCTGCTGGTCCCCAGCCCCAAAAACCCAATCGAGCTGCAAAACCTGCTGCTGGCCCTTCTATCACAGCAGTATGAGCAGGGCGGCCTCATCTTCCGCCATGTGTCCCATGTCCGCGTGGAGACAGAGGAGGAGCTCTCCTGGTCGTTAGACGGGGAGTACGCCCCCAGTGAGCCCACGGTGGAGATAGAAAATATCCAAGGTGCGCTGGATATCCTGCTCTGATGTTTTGAGCCATAATGTGTTTGATAAAAAGGACGTATCCTGCTGCATAGGATACGCCCTTTTTACTCATATTTCTTCAAAAAGCAGGTAAGCTCCCTCACATAGCCCTCCGGATCCACAGCAAAGCTCATGCCGTGATCCGCGCCCTCCACAAGGAACAGCCGCTTTTCGCTGCGGCAGGCCTCAAAATTCCTGCGCGTCATGTCCGTGGGCACAAAATGGTCCCGTCCGCCGTGGACAAAGAGCACCGGCAAGCGGATGGTCTCCATGGCATCCAGGGTGGATCGCTCAAAAAAGCTCCAGCCCGCCAAAAGGCGGTTGATCCCGTTCACCACCCACAGCATGGGGAAGGCCGGCAGGTGCATGAGCGTCTTCAGCTCATGGCGGAGAATATCTCCGGCGGAAGTAAATCCGCAGTCCGCCACCACGCCCTTCACATTCCCCGGCAGCTCCTCCCCCGCGGCCATCAGCACGGTGGTGGCGCCCATGGAGACGCCGTACAGGAAGAGGGGCAGTTCCGCTCCATAGCGGCGGTTGGCCCAGTCGATCCAGTCCCGGCAGTCCCGCTGCTCCAGCGTGCCGAATCCGATGTACTTCCCCTGGCTCCTCCCGTGGCAGCGCTGGTCCACCAGTATAAGGTCGTATCCCATGCGGTGGAGCTCCCGGGCGGCCATGGGGAAATCCTGGAGCGGCCCGGAGCGGTAGCCGTGGAACAGCAGCACCCGGCCCCGGGGCGTCCCCTCCGCCGCCAGGCAGTCTGCCGTCAGCGCCAGGGCGTCGAAGCTCTCCATGGTCACGGTCCGGACGCTTTGGCTCCGAAGCCACTGCGCCGAGCGCAGCATGGGCGATGGGTCGATGCCGCAGCGCCGGGCGCGGCGGCGCAGTGCTTCCTCCGGATCGTGGGAGCCCTCCCTGCGGATCACGGCCTTTCGAAAGAGGGCCCAGCCAAAGGCAGCCACCCCCGCCGCGGCCAGCACAAGGACTGCTATTGCCATGTCTCCCCCTCTGTGGTCAGCATCCGCCGCAGGGCATCCATCTCCTCCGGCGCAACCGGCCCATAGGAGTCATACCCGCCCACCGTCTTCAGGAGAGCCCCGCCCTCCCGGGTCCGGGCCAGGGCGGGAATCGCCTCCCGGAGGGCACGGGTCAGCCGTTCGTCCTCCGCCGCGGCCGGCGAGACGACGATCACGCCCGTGGGAATCCGCTCCGTCAGGGCAAAGGGCCTGAGTTCCTCCTCCATGGAGTCTGTCCGGCCGAATCCGTGGGCCCCGCTTTCGTCGGTACGGGTGGCTTCCATGGTCCAAAGGGCCTCGTACCCCTCCCGGAGGCCCTCCGGCAGGGCGATGACATCCACTTCCCCCTCTGCCGCCCCGCGCAGCAGCGCCTCATAGCTCTGGTAGGTCTTTACCTGCTCCAGGTCGTCCACCGTGCTGCCCTCATAGTGGTCCGCCAGCCACAGGTTGGGCAGCCGCCGGCCATACAGCGAATCCTCTTCCAGCAGCCCCCAGACGGCATGGGCCAGCTCGGACCAGCCCAGGCGCTCTGTCTCCTCCGCCCGGTCCGCCAGGGCCCGGCCGTAATCCGAGGGCGTGGCGCAAAGCTCCGTCCTTCCCCCCTCGCCCGGCGCGCCCAAAATGATCTGGGACGGGCCGGCCCAGAGCACGCAGTCCGCGGCGCCCATCAGCGCCGCGTCCACGCCGCCCTCCTTCAGGGCCGCACCGGTGGCGCTGGCGGATGTGCCGATGGTGACGCTGACCCGCTCCACCTCCGCGCCGCTCTCCCTGAAAGCCGCCCGCAGCAGCTCCGGCAGAGTCCCGGCGGCCTTCAGCAGCGCATCTGCGTCCGCGCCGGAGCAAAGCTCAAAACGCAGCTCTTCGATTTGCAGCGGCCCCTCCTGTTCCGATGCGGAACCGGACGCGCTGCCGGAGGAATCCCCCCCCTGTCCGCAGCCCGTCAAAAGCAGCCAGACCAGCGCGGCGCTGGTAAGCCAGGCAATGTGTCGTTTCATATTCGCCTCCATCGTGCGTCTTCTCATTTTCTATGGACATTTCTCCCGCATTTGTTACAATAGAGGGAGAGTTCGTTTCGTTATTGTAGCACATCCGCCCGGACGCCGCAAGGCGGCGCTCAGGGCGGGCCGAGCATTGGAAAGGAGTCTGACATGGTAAAAAAAGAACTTCCCCACCGGGAAAAGGACGGCGTCCAGGGCGGCAGGGGCGTCATTGAATTTTCAGACCTGGCCTCCATCGACGAGACCTACGGGCACATCCGGCTGTTGTCCACCTGTACGCTGCACCCGGGATGCAGCATCGGCTACCACACCCATGAACAGGAGACGGAATTCTACTACATCCTCCAGGGGGAAGCGGTGGTCAGCGACAACGGCACGGAGGTGGTCATGCACCCGGGCCAGGTGATGTCCACCGGCAACGGCCAGGGCCACAGCATTGAAAACAGGACCCAGAGCGACGTTGTGATTTTGGCCATGATCGTCACAGCATGAAGTCAGAAAAAAGGGAGTTCATACCCGCGGGTATGGACTCCCTTTTTCAATCATTTCTTCCTCCCCATCAGGTCGGGCAGGGTCATGGAAAAAAGCCCCCTGGCCTTTTTCCACTCCAAGCCGCAGGCACTGGACAGTGCCTCGCGGAACGCCTTCTCCTCCTTGGGCCGGATGGTGCTTTTATCCACCACAAAGCAGGACTTGTCCTTCAGGAAGAGAAAGAAGTACAGCGGGTCCTCGTTGAGAAGCAGCACGTCGGAGTAGAGCGTGACGGTCTCCTTCCCCTCATAGACGGAGAGCATCCTGGTCTCATAGAAGGTGTAGCTCAAAGAGGGAAGCTTGCCGTCCAGCTGCTTGATGAGCTGTCTTGCACCCTCCCTGCCCGGATGGGCCACAAACGGCAGGACCCAGCAGCCCAAGAACAAAAAGGCCATCCGCACCACAATGTGGTATGTGCTCATCATGCCAATGGTGAGGCCCCCCACGCACAGGACGATCTGGAGGGCCAGCACCTTCTTGTTGAACGCAAGGTAGTGCTGTTTCATCAGCCGCCGGATGGAGTCCTCTGTGTTTTGTATGGATGCGGTATATGTCTTCATGGCTTCCTCCAGTTTGGCCCTTCCGTTTCAGGGCGAATGACACCATCATAAAAGGAGTTGGGGCTTCTGTCAAGGCCCGCCTTTTCTCTTTTTTGGCCTTCCCGCCGCCTCACTCCGAAGCGTTCAGCAGCCGGTCCAGGGTACTCCGCAGCGCCCCCACGTCGATGGGCTTGGCCACGTGGGCATTCATCCCGGCCTCGATGGACTTGCGCACGTCCTCGTCAAAGGCGTTGGCGGTCATGGCCACGATGGGAATGGTCGCGGCGTCGGGCCGTTCCATGGCGCGGATGGCGCGGGTGGCCTCATAACCGTTCATCTCAGGCATCCGGATGTCCATCAAAATGGCGTCATAGGTTCCCGGAGCAGACTCGCCAAAGGCCCGCACAGCCTGAAGCCCGTCCTCTTTCACCACCGATCCGGCGCCGAACATCTGCAAGATCTCGCAGAGAATCTCTGAGTTGATGGCATTGTCCTCCGCCACCAAAAAGCGCCGGCCGTCCAGAGACCAGCCCTCGGGCAGGGCGGTATCCTTACGGCGGGGGGCTTCCTCCTGCCTGGCGGTTTCAAACTCCAACTCCACCTGGAACGTAGTGCCCTCATGCACCTTGCTCTCCACGGAGAGCTTGCCGCCCATCAGCTCCACCAGTCCCTTTGTAATGCTCAGGCCCAGACCAGTGCCTTCCACGCGGGAGGTGTTCTGGCTGCGGGTAAATGGCTCAAAGAGGTGGGCAAGGAACTCCTCGGACATGCCGATCCCCGTGTCGCGGATGGTGAAGCGGTATCGGGCATAGCCCTCCCCCTGGAGCGGCGGCAGCTCCTCCGCCGTTAAGACCACCCTGCCGCCCTCTGGGGTAAACTTGACAGCGTTTCCAAGGATATTGATCAGAATTTGATTGATCCGCAGGGCATCCCCATAAAAGCAGGGATGCTGGATTCCTATCAGGCTGCTCTCCAGGCTCAGCCCAGCCTCCTCCGCCTGCGCCGTCAGCATGGCCGAGAGCTGCTCCATCAGCTCGGGGAGCACCACTTTCTCCCGGCTGAGGGTGATCTTCGCCCGTTCGATCTTGCTCATGTCCAGGATGTCGTTGATAAGGCTCAGCAGATGCTTGGAGGAGAAGGTGATCTTCTTCAGGCAGTCCTCCACCCGCTCCCTGTCGTCCAAGTGGGCGCCGGCCAGGGCCGTCATGCCCATGATGGCGTTCATAGGAGTGCGGATGTCATGGCTCATGGAGGAGAGGAAGTCGCTTTTTGCCTGATTGGCCGCCTCCGCCAGGGCCAGCGCCTTTTCCAGCGCGTCCTTGGACCGGCGCTCCGCCGCCAACATATCCGTCACATCCGCCTGCACCACGCAGACAGTCTTTTGGTTTCTGTCGCCCCAGAGCACGTTGACCTGCTTATACCGGGTCCCCTTCTCTGAGCGGCAGGGCAGGACGAAATCGTAACCGTCGGGTGAACGCTCCAGCCGGCCGCACAGCGTAGACAGCCGGAACAGTTCCTCCTGGCCATCCTCCAGCTCATAGGCCCGGGCCAGGCGGTTCATGAGGTCGGCGCTGTTTTTCTCCACCAGGGGCGGCAGGTTCTCCAGCAGCGCCTGGCGGGTGTAAAGGGTCAGCTGCTCCGCATCCACGTCGATGAGAGCCAGCAGTTCAAAGGTGTAGGCAATTACGCTGAGCAGCCCCTGCTGCTCCCGCACGGAGTCCGTGATGTCGGCGCGGGCCAGGCAGACGCGGCCCAGGCGCAGATCCACCGCGGAAACCGTCAGGTTCTTGGTCCTGATCTCCCCATCCTCTCCCATGATGGAGTAGGGGAAGGAATAGGTCCCCTCCCGCTGAAGCCGGTCCTGCATGTACGTCTGGTCCAGCATCTGCGCAGTATGCTTTTGATCCTTGGGAAGCACCTGCTGCCCAAGGAGATGGGCAACGTGCTGGGAGTGGCTCCCCTTCCAGTGACCGGAGATGTTCCCTTTCTCCCCGCTGAGCACGGTGTAGGTGTCGTTCAGAAGGTCCACATCCGCCACCAGATCACAGTTGGCCACCGACAGGCGGCGCAGAATCCCATCCTCAATGGTTTGCTCCGTAACATCCGTCACTGTCAAAATTCCGGTGATGTCACCGCTGTCCGGAGCCTTCACCAGGTTGATCTTAAACTGCGCGTAGCGGCCTGTCTTACCCCGTGGCAGCTGGATGAAGCACTTCTGGATCAGCTCGGTCTCCCCCCGGGCATAGGCTGCCAGGGATGGTTCGTTGAGATAGGCAGATAAAAACTTCCGCCGCTCCTCAGCATCCACGATAAATTGGGAAAGGCCGGTGAAAAAGCTCTCCCGCTCCGATCCAAAGGTTTTCAAAAGGTCAGAGTGAGTGTAGTCGATGATCTCCAGTATTTTGTTTTGGGTCACGTCGCAGTGGCCCACAACCAGCGCGTTGGGCCCCGGAGTACGGTAATGCTGCACAATGAGATCGTTATACTTACGGCGCAGCTGCTCCTGCTCTTCCCGCTCCCTGGTGATGTCGTGGTAGCCGGCGTAGATCCGCCGCTCTCCGCCCTCGCTCTGGATCATGGAGAGGTTGTTCCGAACCCAGGCATAACTGCCGTCGCCCCGGGCCAGGCGGTAGGTCAGCTCTCCCTGTGACTCGCCGCTGGCCACAAACTCAGCCATCTCATTTGTGATCCGGTCCCGATCCTCCGGATGCACGCCGGCCATGGCGTCCTGGCGGTACAGCGTCCAGGCTTCCTCCAGGTTCATCCCCATCATGGCGGCAAACCCATCGGAGAGGAACTCCGGCCGCATGGAGCCGTCCTTTGCATACCGGACCACCGCCACACCGCCCGGAAGACGCTTGACCACCGTCTGGAAATACTCCTCCAGGCGCTCTTTTTCCCGCCTGGTCTGCATCTCCTCCGTCACGTCCTGCACAAATTTGATATACGCTGGAATCCCGCTCCACTCCGTCTCCCGGAACCGGGTGTTATAAAACCGCTGTGTTCCCTCCATAGCCATTTCGTGGGCCACCCCGTCCGCCGCGTGGCTCTTGAGCGTGCAGAACTCGCAGGGCGCGCTTTTCCCGTGAAGCGCTGCATAGCATTTCTCCCCCACTCCGTCCCCGCTCCGGTTGAACAGGTTTTTGGACTCGTTGACGTACAAAAGGTCATAGGTATTTTTATTGATGACATAGATCGCATCAGCAGCCTCATTGGCGATGTTCTGAAAAAGCCGGGTCTCATCCGACATACCGGTGAAGACCGCATAGAGCCGCATCCCCTCGGAAAGGGGGTCCATGCGCCGTCCGTTGAGGTGGATCCAGACCAGATGCCCGTCCTTATGGCGCGTCCGGTAGGAAACGTCCAGCACGGCTCCGCTTCTCAGTGCGGAGCGGACGGCCTCAAGCACCCGCTCCCGGTCCGCCTCATAGATGACGCCGAAGGCATCCTCCCGGATCATCTCCTCAAACTCCTCCCGGGTGTGGCCGGATAGGGCCGGCACTCCGTCTGAGAAAAATGTGGGGACAATGCGGCCCTTCTCCACCCGGCAGCTGGCAATGCCGCCGGGAATGGAGTTGACCAGATGCTTCATCTCCAGCTGTGCCTCCTTGAGGTCGGAGATGTTGTGGAAGACACAATGGAGCAGGGGGCACCCGTCCTCTTCGCCGATCCACTTAACCTGGGCCCGAACCCACACGATATGGCCGTCCCGGTGCTGTTTGCGGAATTCAAACCTGGCAATCTGGTGGGTCCGGATGACCTCCTTGGCCCTGGAGACCACCATCTCCGTATCCTCCCGGTAGGTCATCTCCGCCGCATCCCGCCGGACAAGCTCCCGGTACTCTTCCACCGTGTATCCGGAGAGCTCCGGCACGCCATCTGAAAAATAGATGGTTTCAAAGATGTCCGATACCTTGTAGATGGCCACGCCGCCGGGAATGGCATTGACAATATCCTGCATCTTTTCATTGGCGCCGATCAGCTCTTTTTCCAGCCGCTGCTGGCCGGTGACATCGCTGTAGACAGCATAGAGATATTTCATGCCGTCTTCCCGGGTTTTGACAGATCCCTCCAGATGGATCCATTTTTCGGCTCCGCAGTTGGCGAGGCGATAGGTATGCTGTACCAGTCCGCCGTTTTGAAAGGCATTCCGGATTTTCCGCTTCAGCTCCTTCAAGTCCTCCGGGCAGATACCCAAATCATCGGCCCTCTGGCCAGTGAGGCAGGAGTGTTCCCGATCGTATCCCGTGATCTCAAAGAAGGCTGTGTTGTGGGTCACCGGAGTGATCTCCTCCCCGTCAAACTGGTAGACGCCCAAGCCGCAGGGGATGCTGCTGAAAATAGCCAGCATCTTTTCCTGGAATTCCAGGGACTGGCGCTGTTCCTCCTGGGCCTGGGTGACATCTGAAATGTACTCGATATGAGCCGCCCTTCCGCCCCAGTCGATGATCTTCCCACTGAGCTGATAGGTGCGTCCGTTCAGCGGGAAGTGGAAATTCCGGACGGAGAGTTCCGTGCGGCTCATCTGTCCGGCGTGGCAAAACGGGCAGGGCTCTTCAAACCCCATGGCCTGATAGCAGGTGAGCCCCGGGCGATAGGGCGAGCGCAGGAGGACCTCCCTGGCCGCCCTGTTCATATAGAGCAGTTCCTTGGTGTCCGCCGTACTGACTGTAATGGCCACCGGCGCATTGTCCAGTACGGCCGTCATCTGGTGGACGGAGAGCGCAAAGCAGGCCTCCGCCATGCTATCTGCCCCCTTTCAGCTGTTCCAAAAAGGCGTCCGCCCGCCCGAATTCCTCCTGAACGCGCTGATATGCCTGCGAATAGTCCCTCTCTTCCCGGTTCCGCAGCGGCTCCACAATGGCGCACACCTCCTTATAGAGCGGCGTCAGGCCCAGGTTGCCCGTGACGCCCTTGAGGGTATGGGCGGCCTCAAAGGCGGCGGTCAGGTCGCCGTGCTCTATGGCCTCGCCCAGCTTTTGCAGGTTGTCATCCTGGAAGAGCATGTTCAAAAACCTCAGATACATCTCCTCATTTCCCAAAAAACGGCTCATGGTCGTCTGATAGTCCGCGCCATAGCCCTCAAATACCTCCTGAAAACTCCGCATCGTTTACTCCCCCTTTCCAAAAATAAAATCGTAAAGCGTCTGATAGAGCCGGGCCGGGTCGATGGGCTTCGCCAGATGTGCATTCATCCCTGCGGCCTTGCTCTTTTCGATGTCGTCGTCAAAGGCGTTGGCGGTCATTGCAAGGATAGGGACGGTTTTGGCATCGGCATTGCTCAAGCGCCGGATGCTGGACGCGGCCGTCAGCCCATCCATCAGCGGCATCCGGATATCCATCAGCACCGCGTCGTAATACCCCTCCGGCGATCTGCTGAACAGCTCCAGCGCCCGCTGCCCGTTCTCCGCCGTATCCACCGTAAAGCCCTTGCTCTTCAGCAGCAGCACCGCCACCTCCGTATTGAGGGCATTGTCCTCGGCCAGCAGGACCCGCTTTCCCGTGAAGTCGAAGTCCGTCTCCTCCCGGCGGGCCCGTTTCTCCTTCTCGCCCAACGCCTTGGCGAAGGCGGAGACGATGGAGGATTTGAACACGGGCTTGCTCATCAGAAAATTGACCCCCGCCAGTTTCGCCTCGTGTTCAATGGATATCCAGTCGTAGGCGGCCAGAATGATGTTGGTGGTCTCCGGGCCCACCACGGCACGGATGCGCCGGGCCGTTTCAATCCCGTCCATCTCCGGCATTTTCCAGTCAACAAGAACCATGTCATAATGCTCTCCCTGGTCCCAGAGGGCACTCACCCGCTCTACCGCCTTGCGTCCGCTATCCACCCAATCGGCCTTGACCCCCATCTGGCGGAGGAGGGCCACAGCACTTTCACAGACGGTCACGTCATCGTCCACCACCAGGGTCTTCAGGTGCGAAAAATGATAGGCCTGTTTCTTTTTGCGGCATTGTGGAGGATCCTCCGGGATGCCAAGCTTCACATCCACCGTGAACTCAGTGCCCACGCCTTTGGTGGAGCGAACCGCAATCTTTCCGTCCATCATGTCCACAATGCTTTTGGAGATGGCAAGGCCCAGGCCAGTGCCGCCGTACAGCGCGGTAGTGCCCGTGGACTCCTGGGAGAATGGCTCGAAAATATGAGGCAGGAACTCCTCGCACATGCCCGCGCCCGTGTCGTTGATCACAAAGCGCAGCTCGGCACTGTTTTGGGTTCTCCCCCGCTGGGCGGCCGAGAAGGTGACCTTCCCGCCCCCGGCTGTAAACTTCACCGCATTGCCCAGGATATTGACCAGCACCTGCTGGAGCTTCATGGAATCCCCCATGTAGTAATCCTCTAACACAGGGTCCAGGACGCACTCGTAGTCCACGCCCTTGGCCGCCGCCTGGCTGTAGCAGATGGCGTTGACCCCGCCTAAAAACTCCTCCATGGGGATCTTTTCATTTTTCAGCAGCATCTTTCCGCTCTCGATCCGGCTCATATCCAGGATATCGTTGATGAGGGACAGGAGAAAGCGGGAGGAGATACTGATTTTGGAGATGCAGTCAGCCACCTGGTCGTCGTCCCCGATGGACTGGGCCGCGATGGTGCTCATGCCGATGATGGCGTTCATGGGCGTACGGATTTCGTGGCTCATGCGGGAGAGGAAATCCGTCTTGGCGGCGTTGGCCTGCTCCGCTGCCACCAGGGCGGCGGCCAGTTCCTCCTTCTGCCGCTGCTCCTGCCGCACCACATCCGTCACGTCGGAGCGGACCGCGCAGACCCGGCCCAGCTCCTTGTTGATATAAAAGACCTTGACCCGCTTGACCCGCAGTTCGCCCCGTTCATCCTTCATCTCCACCAGGAACGAATAGGCGCTCTGGTGTTCCAGTGTCTTTTGTATGTATTTGTAGTCCAGCTTGCCCAGGTATTCCCCCTTGGCCTCCTCATCCATGAACCGGTCTGCGACCCTTCGGATTTCCTCCTGGAAATGGCCCTGGCGGGGGATGGTGTCGACGCGGCCACTGTCCACGGAAACCACGCAGTGGGAGTCCCGGGGAATGTCGATGTCCGTAATGACGTCGTAGTCCAGTTCCGTCAGCTGGTTCAAAAGCTGCTTTTGAATCTTCTGCTCCGTCACATCCTGAGTGTAGAAAAAAAGCAGCACGTCCCGGGTCTCGGGGTTGAGATAGGTGCGCATCTTTGTGCTGCCCCAGAACATGGTGCCGTTGTTGCGGCGGCGGAGGAAGTCAAAGTGGTATTCCGTCTTTCCGGAGGTATAGTCCAAAAGCACCTTCTCCCGCTTCAGCGCCTGGCGGATCTCCGCTCCCCGGTCCGGGTCCACCGCAGAGTCTGACAAACTGGCAATGGTCCGGTCATAGGAGTCCCCAATCCGGGCCACAGCCACATCCGCCGTGGATAGGTAATTTTCCATCCGGTTGCGGGTGACGTTGATGGTGCCCTGAATAGACCCCTCGGAAGAGGCCATGCGGGCAAAGTAGGACCACTCGCTCTCATAGAGCTCCCGCATCCGTTCCCGAAGGATTTTCTCCTCGGTGATGTCCACAAAGACACAATAAAAATACGGCTCCCCCTCCTCAAGGAACAGCTGGGCGTTGATGGAGATCCACCTCACCGTGCCGTCCTTGCACACCAGGCGGTTTTCATTGTGGATGGTGCTGCCGCAGCTCAGCTGGGCGTTGAGCTTGTCCGCCATCCCCGCCAGATCCTCCGGATAGATCACGGCGGACATGCGGTTTCCCATGGCCGCAAACTCCTCCCGGCTGTAGCCCACGAATTCAAAGAGGCCGTCGTTGGCGTCGATGATGGAGAAGTCCTCGTCAAAGCGGCAGCGGAACACGGCGCCGGGGATGTTGTTGTAAAGCCGCAGCACCTCTTCCTGGGCCTGCTTTTGGGCCGTGATGTCGATGCACACGGACACAACGGCACTGCGGCCGTCCTCGGTCCGGACCTGCCGCCCCTGGTCGTGGACCCAGATGTAGGAGCCGTCCTTTTTCCGCATCCGGTACTCGACCACATATTCCTCTCCCCGCTGCAGCTGCTCCACCACTGAAGCGTCCACCCTATCCCGGTCTTCCGGATGCATGCAGTTGGAGATCAGGCCGCCGATATCGGAGACAAAGTCCTCCTCCGTTTCATAACCCAGGTAGTCCAGCATACGCCGGTTGACAAAATAAAAGGGGAAGCCCTCCCCCATGTAGCCGCCCATCATGCCGCCGGAGAGGGAGTCGCTTAGAAGCTGTTGACGCTGCTGGGCGATGCGCTCGATTACAATCGTCTGGGGATAGTGCTCACCAGGGCGCTGGCTGCTGCCCGGCTCCGAAAAGTGGAGTTCGCAGATCTGCCAGTTTCCCGCGGCCTCCCTGCGCAGGGTAAAAAACCCCCGCAGATGCCAGGTGTAGATCGTATTTTTCAAAGACATCGCCGTGGAGACGGTCTGTAGGCCGTCGGTCAGGAGCAAGTCCTGAATCACCTGGAGTTCACAGGAAAAGGGCTCCGGAATCTCCTCAATGTCCTGCCGGACATACTCGGCCATCTGGCCGATCCCCCGGGCGGTCTCATTCTCTCCTGTGCCCACAAAGCACACGTCCGGTGAAAAGAAGGCGATGGTCTCCTCTGTGCTGCGCCGCTCAAACCAGCTGCGGCAAAAGGATTGCAAGGTCTGCTCTGCGCTTATTTGACTTTTGTTCCACTCTATTTTTTCCATGGTCTGCATCGCCTTTCATCGGGGCCCAGCCTCTGCGCGGCACTCATTCACCAATATCTGCCCCGGTATGGAGATTGACGCACAGCGTCGGGCGGCCTCTGAGGTCCGCCTGCGTAAAAACGGGCATTTTATAAAAATTATTGTAACACACCCGGACAAAACACGCAATCTTTCTACAAATTTGACCCTTTTTTTCGTTTGGACTATCCAGGCGGCAAACCGCTTTACAGAATTGATAAAACATGGTATCCTTGGAGCAATTCAACACTTCTTTGTGACCCCGGCGGCGAGGAACCGCCGGGGGTGGACAAGGGAACCGGGTGGGAACCCCGGACGGTACCGCCGCTGTATGCGCCGAAGCCGTGTCCGTCGGCGAAAGCCGGTCACTGGGCCCCTGGGCCTGGGAAGGCAGGGCACGGCTGTGAAAGGTCACTTTCAAACGCGCGAGTCAGAAGACCTACAAGGGAGGAGAACAGGCTTGCCGGCCAATGGCCCGCAGGCTTTGTTGGCATGGGAAAACGGCCGTGGCAACCATTTTGGCTGCCACGGCTTTGCTGTCCTTTCCCAGAAGAAAGGAGAAGCCAAATGAAACGATCCATCCTGTCACTGCTGCTGGCCATTGCCATGGCCTGCACCCTCATCCCCCCCGCGTGGGCCGCGGAGGGGGGCGGCGTCACGGTGCGCGTCGCCAGTGCAACACAAGGGGGCGAATTTCCCCTCGGGCCCTTTGAGGCCGCCTATACCCAGGACATGTCCGCCTGGGACGCGGTGAAGGCCGCCCTGGAGGAAAACCACGTCCCCTACTCGGCCACTGACTCCGGCGGCTCCGTATACATCAGCTCCATCAACGGCCTTACTGAGTATTCCTCCGGGGACTACTCCTCCTATCACGGCTGGATGTTCGCCGTGGACGGCGTAATCCCTTCCGCCGGCATCTCCTCAGTCGTCCTGTCCGGCGGGGAGGACATCCTGCTCTACTACTCCACGGACTTCACCATCCCCGGCGCCGTGTCCGGCTCCGGCGGGGAAAGCGCCGGGGGCCTGGCCTTTTCCGCTGGAGAGCTGGCCTCGGTCCCCGCCGCCGGAGGAAGCCTTCTGACACTGAGCGTGGCTGAGGGCGTGCCATACGTGCTGCTGACCGGCGTGCCCGGCGGCGCGGGCCAGAGCGTCCAGGTCAACTACGCAGACTACGACCTCTCCGCTCCCAGCCGCATCCCCCTTTCCAACGGAGGAGTGATCACGGTGGGCGTGGGAGCGTATCCCGACACGGTCTACTACAACGTCAATGTCTCCATCCGCCCCCAGGCGGAGCTTCTCTCCGGTCTGGCGCAGGGCTATGACGGGCGCTCCGCGCCCTGGACGGCGGTTGACCTGGCCTCCTACGGCCTCTATGCCGGAACCACCGCTTTTTCCGCAGATGCCCAGGCCGTCATTGACGACGCTGTTGCCGCCGCTTCCGCCCAGGTTCCGGATGACGCCGCGCTGGCCAAATCGTTTTTGGACCTGCGGGCCCTCGGAGTGGACCCGGACACCCTGATCTCCGCCGACGGGACGGTCCTCAGCGTCACCGACGCCCTGATGGGCTCCACCACCAACAGCTGCTACAGCGCCCCCTATGTGCTGCTGGCCCTGGAGCAGTCCGGCAAGGCCACATCGGAAAAGATGAGCGGCGTCCTCTCCCAGATGGAGGCGGCAGCCGGGGACGATTTCCTCTTCTCCTACAGCTGGGAAGGCATCACCTATCCCAGCCCCGACACCGCCGGGGCCGTGCTGGCGGCCGTGTCCCTCTGCGCCGGCGGTGCATCCGATCCCTACGGCATCCGCGGCCGATGCTCCGCTCTGCGCGACGGCATCCTGGACGCTCTGGCAGAGGACTCGCTCCAGGATCGGTTCGGCAGCTACGGCAATAGCTGCACCGACGCCATGGTGGTGACCGGCCTGTGCGCCGCCGGGGTGGATCCCACCGCCGACGAGCGCTTTACCACGGAAGGAGGCAGCCCTTACACCGCCCTGCTCTCCTGCGCCAAGGAGGACGGCTTCAGCCTCACGCCCGGCGCCGAGGCAGATGACTTCTCCACCGAGCAGTGCTTCCGGGCCCTGACCGCCGCCGCCCGGTTTTTGAAGGGGGAGAACCCCTGCAACGTCTATGACTTTACCGCCTTTGCATCAGAGCCGGGCTACGCATCCAGCGTCTCCGGCTGCCCGGTGGTCTTCTCCACCACCCCCGCGGGCGCGGAGGTCTCCCTCACCCTTGCCGGCGTGCCGGTGGAGCCTCTTTCCCCCGGCCGCTACATTCTGGACGAGGGCAGCTACAGCTACTCTGTCAGCGCCGGCGGGTACGCCGCAAAGTCCGGCACGCTGACCGTCTCCTCCCAGGAAGCCCAGCAGCACAAAACGCTCCGGGTCAACGTGTCCCTGGTCCATGCATCCGGCGGCGGCAGCGGGACCATCACCGTGTCCTTCACCCTGGTGGGCGACAGCCTCCACGGCGGCGGAACCACCCACATCTACAAACATGACAAGGGTGCGGGCCGGGTCTGGCTCTCAAAGCGGGAGGTGTCGCTGCCCGCCGGCAGCTCCGCCTTTGCCGCCTTTGACCAGGCCCTCACGGACGCTGGCCTCACCTATGTGGAGCCCTCCCTCAGCTACATTTCCTCCGTCACCAACACGGACGGCACCACCCTTTCCGAATTGGACAACGGGGCCCTCTCGGGCTGGCAGTACCTGGTCAACGGCTCATCCCCCACCACGGGATGCAGAAACCACACCCTCCGCAGTGGGGACCAGGTGGTCTTTTACTACACCGACGACTATTCCAGGGAAACCGGCTCTGAGCAATGGAGCGGAGGCGGTACAACAGCGCCCGGCACCGTCCGGTTTGAGGACGTGGAGGCGGACTCCGTCTACGTTAGGGCCATTGAGGCCATGGCCGAGGCCGGCTATATGACCGGCACGGGGGAAAAGACCTTCTCCCCCGGGGAGGAACTGACCCGCGCCCAGGCCGTGACCGTGCTCTGGCGCATGGCGGGGAGTCCCGAAGCCACCGCCGCGTCCGCCTTCCCCGACGGCGCCGACTGGTATTCCGGCGCCCTGGACTGGGCCGCCGAAGAGCGCATCGCCCTGGGCTACGGTGACGGCTGCTTCCACGGGGAGCGGCCCATCAGCGCCCGGGAGCTGAAAGACCTCCTCCTCCGCTGGGCCGTCTTTCAGGGGTGGCCTCACTCCAAGGCGGAGGCTTGGGCGGAGCAGCTCACCCTTCCCGACCGCGTCACCCGCGCCGCCGCGGCCGCAGCCTTTGACGATCTGGCGGCGCAAGTAAAGTAAAAAGGGGGATTTTTATGAAACTCCGTTCTCTCCATGCGCTGCTCCTTGCCCTGCTGATCGCCTTCTGCTCCACAGCGGCGGCTCCGGCCGCCGAGATGGCCGATGTGAAAGCGGCGGCGGAAAAAACAGCCTCCTACGTCCTGGAGGCCGTGCCGGAGCCCACGGTGGGCTCCATCGGCGGCGAGTGGGCGGTGCTGGCCCTGAGCCGGGGCGGTTGGCCTTCCTCCCAGTCCTGGTACGAAGGCTATCTCCAGCGCCTGAGCGATGCTTTCAAGGAACATGGCGGGGTGCTCAGCTCCACCAAGTACACCGAATACAGCCGGGTAATCCTGGCCCTCAAGTCCATGGGCGCGGATGTGCGCTCCGTGGGCGGCTATGACCTGCTGACCGTCCTCTCAGACCGCTCCTCCGTCACCCGCCAGGGCGTCAACGGCGCCGCCTGGGCCCTGATCGCCGCCCAGGCCCTGGATCAGTGCGCGCTCTACGACGCGGATGCGGACGGGACCGTGGTCCCGGCCCTGGACTGGTACCGGGAGGAGGTGCTCTCCGCCCAGCTTCCCAGCGGGGGCTGGTCGCTTGCTGGGCGGGAGCCAGCCGATGCGGACCTGACGGCCATGGCGCTGACCGCCCTCTCCCCTTATCAGGGAGTGGAGGCCGGTGTGGACAGCGCCATTGAGGCGGGACTAAAATGCCTTGCTGGGATACAGCGTGAGGACGGTTCCTTCGGCACTCCCGCCAACGCCGAATCCTGCGCCCAGGTGGTCATGGCCCTTGCGGAATTGGGGAAAGAGCAGTCCCTCCTCACCCGCAGCGGCAAAACCCCTGTGGATGCCCTGCTAAGCTTTGCCCGGCCCGACGGGTCCTTTGCCCACACCGCCGGGGGCGGCGCCGACCAGATGGCCACGGAGCAGGCCCTGTGCGCCCTCTCGGCCCTGATGCGCCGGAGCGAGGGCCTCTCCTCCTTTTACCACATGGGCGTGCGCAGTGCCGGAGGGCCTCTTCAGTACAACCCGGCGGTCCATCTGAGCGCTGAGGCCAATTTAATCGTGGACTATCCGGACTTAGGCGGCCTCACCGAATCCCAGCGGGAGGCCGTGGAGGTGCTGACCCGGCGGGGCGTGTTCACCGGCCGCGGCGACGGCTCCTTTGCTCCCGGAGACTCCATGACCCGAGCGGAGTTCTGCGCCGTTCTCTGCCGCGCCCTGGGGCTTGAGGGCGATGGGGAGAAGACCCCGTTCACCGACCTTCCCGGCTGGTGCGCCGCCTATGTGGCGCCGCTCTACGGCTGCGGCATCGTAAAGGGCACCTCCTTAACCGCGTTCTCCCCCAGCGGCACCATCACGCGGCAGGAAGCCGCGGTGATGATCGCCCGCGCCGCCCAGTTCGCGTCCATGCGCGCCGTGGGCTTCAGCTCCTCCTGCCAGCGCTCCATCCTTGACCCATATCAGGACTCCGGGCGCTGCGGCCAGTGGGCCCTGCCCTCCCTGGCGCTGTGCCTCCAAAACGGCCTCTTAGGCGGCACGGAGCAGGAGATACGGCCCGGAGCCCCCATCACCCGGCTGGAGATCGCCGAAAGCATCTATGCGCTGTTGAAGAGCCCGTTTGTCCAATAAAGAAGGAAGGAAGACATTTGAACCGATTGATTTCCACCGCCCTGCCCCTGCTGCTGGCGCTGTGCCTTTTGGCCGGATGCGGCGCGGACCGCGGGGATGCCCTGCCCTCCCAGGCTGTAAACCCTCCCGTTTCCTCCGCGCCGGCGGAGAACCCGGCCTCCTCCGAAGGGGCTTTCGCCGAAATGAAGCCTCCCGCGTCCTCCGACGCCCAGGAGGCGTCCACACCTTCAGACCCCGCCCCGTCCCGTTCCCCTGGCGAGCCCCCGTCCAAAGCGGCCCCCTCCGGCGCCGCTTCTCCCGGAGGATCGTCTTCCGGCAGTGCTTCTTCAGGGGGCGCCGACGTGCCTCAAGAGGAACCGGCCGCCCCCACCTGCACCCTAACGGTCCACTGCGGCACGCTGTTGGATCACCTCGAGGACATGGAGGAGGCCAAGCGGGACCTGGTGCCCTCCGACGGCGTGCTGTGGGCGGAGCAGACCGTGTCCTTTACCGAGGGAGAGAGCGTCTTTGACGTGCTGCTCCGTGAGATGCAGTCCTCCAAGACCCACCTGGAATACGTCAATACACCCTTTTACCACTCCGCCTACATTGAGGGCATCGGCAACCTCTATGAGTTCGACGGCGGCCCTCTCTCCGGCTGGGTTTACTCGGTCAACGGGGAGTTCCCCAACTACGGCTCCTCCCGCTATACGCTTCAGGACGGGGACAGCGTGGTCTGGCAGTATACCTGCGACTTGGGCGCGGATGTGGGCGGAGACAACGGAGCGTGGTCGTGAGCCGGGCCTTTGACTCCGTGCATCCGGCCGTCAGCCTGCTCTACTTCGGGTCGGTGCTGGGCTTTGGCGCCGTGGTGATGCATCCGGCGCTGCTTGTTGCCGGCTTTTTCGGTGCCCTCTGCTGCTCCGTCACGCTGTTAGGCGGGCGGGAAACCCTGCGGCGGCTTGCGTGGATCGCGCCGGTTGCCCTTGCGGCACTGATTTTCAATCCGGCCTTCAACCACCGGGGCGTCACCATCCTGGCGTACCTCCCATCCGGCAACCCCCTGACGCTGGAGTCTCTCATTTTCGGCCTGGCCTCCGGGTGGATGCTGTCGGCTGTTTTGCTCTGGTGCGCCTGCCTCAGCCATGTGATGACCTCGGACAAGGTGCTCTACCTCTTCGGCCGGGCGGCTCCGTCCCTCTCGCTGCTTCTCTCCATGACGCTGCGATCCATCCCCCGGTTCCGCCGCCAGGCCCGGCGCATCGCCCAGGCCCAGCAGGGACTGTATGGACCGCCCAAGGGCCTTTTGGGCCGCGTCCGGGCCGGGGCCGGGACGCTCTCCATCCTTTTGACCTGGGCGCTGGAAAATGCGGTGGACACGGCGGACTCCATGCGCGCAAGGGGCTACGGCCTCCGCGGGCGCACCGCCTTCTCCCTCTACCGCCTGGAGCGCCGGGACAAGGGGCTTTTGCTTTTTCTTGCCGCAGCGCTCCTGCTCACCGGAGCGCTTGGCGCATGGGGCGGCTTGAAGTGGACCTACTATCCCGCCCTGGGCGGGACACTGGACTGGCGCACCGCCCTTGCCGTCTGCGCCTACCTGACGATTTGCCTCATCCCGGTCTGGCTGGAACGAAAGGAGGAACGGGTTTGGTCACGCTGGAACATCTAAATTTCACCTATCCCGGCTCCGCCTCCCCCGCTCTGCGGGACGTGTCGCTCACTGTGGCGCCGGGCGAATTCGTCACCCTCTGCGGCCTCTCCGGCAGCGGCAAGACCACGCTGCTGCGCTGCCTCAAGCCCTCCCTGACCCCCACGGGCTCCCTGACGGGGAAGCGGCTTGTGGCGGGCCGGGAGAAGCTCACCCTCCGGGAGGACAGTATGCTGATCGGCTTTGTTGGCCAGTCGCCGGAGAACGGCGCCGTCACCGACAAGGTGTGGCATGAGCTGGCCTTTGGTCTGGAGAGCCTGGGCCTTCCAACCGGGGAAATCCGCTCCCGGGTGGCGGAAACCGCCGCCTTTTTCGGCATCCAGCACTGGTTCCACCGGGAGGTCTCCAGCCTCTCCGGAGGTCAGAAGCAGCTGCTGGCCCTGGCCTCCGCCGTGGTGATGCAGCCGGAGCTGCTGCTGTTAGACGAGCCGACCGCCCAGCTGGATCCTGTGGCCGCAGCCCACTTCTTAGAGGCTCTGAGCCGGCTGAACCGGGAGCTTGGCACGGCCATTTTGCTCTCGGAGCACCACCTGGAGGAAGCGGTGCCTCTGTCCGGCCGCCTCCTGACCCTGGAGGGCGGCCGGGTCATCGCCGACGGGACGCCCCGGGAGGCGGGAGCGGCGCTGCGTTCCCTCCGCCATCCCCTGTGCGCGGCCCTGCCCGCGCCCATGCGGGTCTGGGCTGGCCTGGACTCCCCCCTTCCCTGTCCGGTCACCATTGCCGAGGGCCGCGCCTTCCTCCTGAAGACGCCTCACAGCCTCCCTCTGCCGCCCGAGCCCCAGCGGCCGGGGACACCCCCCCTCCTCCAGATGGAGGAGGCCTGGTTCCGCTATGAGCGGGAGGGCACCGACGTGCTGCGTGGCCTCACCCTCACCGTGGGCCGGGGCGAGTGCCTTGCCGTGGTGGGCGGCAACGGCGGCGGAAAGAGCACGCTGCTGCGGCTGCTCTCCGGCCAGCTCCAGCCCCAGCGGGGCACGGTGCGCCGCAGCGCCGTCGCCGAAGTGGGCCTTCTGCCCCAGGACCCCCAGCTCCTCTTCACCGCCAAAACCGTGGAGCTGGACCTCCGGGAAGCGGCAGCAAAGCTGCCGGAGCCGGAAGCGCGTGTTGAGGAGGTGGTGGCGCTCTGCGGCCTGCAGCATCTCCTTTGCCGCCACCCCTATGACCTATCCGGCGGCGAACAGCAGCGCGCCGCCCTGGCCAAGGTACTGCTGCGCCGGCCGGAGCTGCTGCTGTTGGACGAACCCACCCACGGGCTGGACGAATCCTTCCGCCGGTCGCTCTGCGACATCCTAAAGCATTTGTGCGGCCGGGGGGTCACGGTGGTGCTGGCTTCCCACGACATCGACTTCTGCGTCCGCTGCGCCCACCGGTGCGCCTTCCTCTTCGACGGGGCCGTGGTCAGCGAGGATACGCCCCGCCGCCTGTTCTCCGCCAATGCCACCTATACCACGGCCGCCGGGCGGATGGCCCGGTCCATTGTCCCCGGGGCGCTGCTGCCGGAGGAGCTGATCGCCGTCTGCGGCGGCCGGGAGGAGCCCCTCCTTCCACCGCCCTCAGTGCCGCCCCAGGCCGCGAAAACCGGGGCCCAGCCGCTTAACAAAGCGCCGCGGGCGCGGCCGCCCGTCCATCCGGCCTCCTATCTGACGCTCCTCCTTTTGATCCCTGCCACTGTGGCGGCCGGCGTCTTTCTGCTGGGGGACCGGAAGTACTATTTCATCAGCCTTGCTGTGATCCTCGAGTCCATGCTCCCGGTTTTCCTAACCTTGGAGCGCCGCAGGCCCCGGGCCCGGGAGGTCCTCCTGCTCTCCTCGCTGTGCGCCCTTGGCGTGGCCGGCCGGGCGGCGCTGTATATGCTGCCCCAGGTGAAGCCGGTGGCGGCGCTGTGTGTGGTGGCTGGCGCCTGCTTTGGCCCGGAGAGCGGCTTTTTGGTGGGCGCGCTGACCATGTTCGTCTCCAATTTGTTTTTCGGCCAGGGCCCCTGGACGCCATGGCAGATGTTTGCCTTTGGGCTGTCCGGCTTTCTGCCCGGAATCCTGTTCCGGGGAAGGCCCAGGCGCCGCCTTCCGCTGTGCGTGTACGGCGCCTTTTCCGCCCTGGTGGTCTGCGGGCTTCTTCTGGACACCGGCTCGGCCCTGATGTGGCTGGCCCAGCCCAGCTGGGGGGCCCTGTGCTCCTACTACCTCACCGGCCTGCCCTTCAATCTCCTCCACGCGGGGGCAACCGCGCTGTTCCTCTGGTTCTTTGCCGACCCGGTGGTGGAGAAGTTGGAACGGGTGCAGGTGAAGTACGGCATATTCCCGTCTTAAGGGCAAGGTTTCCGGTCCATTTCAGCGCAAAAAAGAGGCCGGATCATCCGGCCTCTTCCCTATTTTTCAGCTGCCTGCCACACCAGCCGGTTGTCTGCGAACCGCGTCTCCACCATGCCCCGATCCAATAAGAAGCTCAGGCAGGAGCGCACCGTGCTCCCCACCAGCACATACTGGTTCCAGTCCATGGTGAGGCCGTACCGGTCGAACAGGCCCTTCAGCAGTTCTTCAAACGCCGCCCCATGGGCGCTCAGTTCCTTGAGGACGCTCAGAATCTCCCGTACCTTGGCCCGGTTCGCCTGGGCCAGGGGGCGGATGTCCTCCACCGCCGGGGCGTGGGATGGAATAAACAGCCTCCCTGTAAGGCGCTCCACCTCATCCAGCCCCCTGAGATATCCCTCCACATCATAGAGAAATGGGATGTGATATTTTTTCAGCACCGCCTCACTGGCCACGCTGTCGGCCAGGAACCACACGTCGTCCTCTGTCCGGAAGGCCGCCATGGAGAAGGAGTGTCCGTCCAGGCGCAGCAGCTCCAGGCCCTCCGGCAGCACCTGCTCCGTCAGCTCCTCCGCGTCACAGGGCTGGGCCATCAGGAACTTGTTCCGCAGCGCGGCCGCGGGATAGCCCCCGTAGAGGAAGGAGGGCTCCAGCACCGGGTGGCGGGTGAAGTCCAGGTCCACGCCGGGCGCAAAGACTCGGCAGCCGGTGCGCTGGCGCAGCAGCGCGGCGCCGCCGGTGTGGTCGGCATGGGAGTGGGTGCACAGCACCGATCGCACCTTCCAATCGTTGGCCTCCAGATGACGCAGGACCTTTTTGGCCCCGTCCTTGTCGCTGCCGCTGTCTATGAGGCAGACGGTATTGTCCTCCGTCCGGAAGATGCCCACCTTGGATGGGCTGTCCACATAGTAGGTGCGCTCGCCAGCCTGGATCAGTTCATACACGTTCATCCCTCCTGTCTCCGGTTTTTTCAAGTGTAGCATGCGGATTGCCCAAACACAAGATTTTCTGCCGCACTTCGCCCTTCCAGAGGGCAGTTCGACAAATTTCGACACAATGTGCTTTTTCTGCTCGTGTATACTGAATGTGTATAGGCGGGTTCACCGGTTGCTGGCATTCTGAATGGGAGGTCGATTTTATGAGTGATTGGCAGGATCAGATAGGGTCTGCTGTTGCACCGCTTTTATCCCAGATGGAGCAGACAGCCCAGCACTTGTCGGAAACCGGGGAACGTGTGGACCCGGCTCATCTCAGCGCCCTGTCCGAATCCATCCAGGAAGTCCGCCAAATCGTTTCCTCCCTGGACAGGGAAAAATAGTTGCGGTCGTCCATCCCAGTTTGCTATACTGAACATGGGAGGGATGCAGAGATGCGAAATAAGATTTTAGTCATTGACGGCCAGGGCGGGAAGTTGGGCCGCAGCCTCATCGAGGCCATCCGAGTCCGCTGCCCGGAGGCGGAGATCACTGCCGTGGGCACCAACGGCCTGGCCACTTCCGCCATGTCCAAGGCTAAGCCGGATCACATAGCCACCGGAGAAAACGCGGTGATGGTATGCTGCCGGACGGCAGAGCTGATCGTCGGCCCCATCGGCATCGTCATCGCCGACTCCCTCCTTGGGGAGATCACCCCCGCAATGGCCGTGGCCGTGGGCCAAAGCCCCGGGGAAAAGCTCCTGTTGCCGGTGGGAAGCCGGTGCAGCAAGCTGGTGGTAGGCGCGGAGGACCTGCCGGTCTCCGCCCTGGTGGAACAGGCGGCGGAACTGGTTTTGGAAAAACTGAACTAAAAAAGCGTCCTGCCGCGGCAGGACGCTTTTTTATTCTGTTATGCTGATGGACAGGCCCAATACGCCCTCGCAGAAGCTGACCGCCACGGATGTGCCCTCCTTTTGCAGCAAAAATCCGGCGGACTCGTCGCCGCTTTCCCCGGCGGCCTGGTAGAACCCGTCCTCTTCCAGTGCTTCAAGGTACGCCTCACCCTGCTCTCTGGTGATGTCCTTCCAAAAGACGGCATAGGTCCCATCCCCCTCGATCACATAGTCCGGAGTGCCCTCCTCCGGTTCGGGCAAGCGCTCGGTATAGGCATTGTCCGGCCAGCGGTCGATTTCCTCCCTCTCCATGCCGGCGGCCGAAGACGCGCCGGCAGAGGAGGCGGGGGCGGCGCAGCCGCCCAGCAGGAGGAGGGCCAGCGCCAAACTCAACTGCTTTTTCACGTTCCGCGCCTCCTTTTTTGGAGGAGGGAGCGGCAGAAGACAATTGCTGTCGCGGCCACGGTGAACGCCGTAACGGCGCACAGCCCATAGACCCAGAGCGGAAGCCCGTAAACCGCGATCCCCGTGGGGCCGTCGGCATAGCCGATGGCGTTTTCCGGCAGGGGGTTCCCCCAATTGGCGGCCAGGGCCCCGGCGGTGGCCAGGATCAGGACCAGGCTGGCCGCAGGCAAAACGGCCCGTTTCCACGGCTGCTCCCTTTTGTCCGCAGCCGGGACGGCCAACTCCACCGGGGAAAGTCCAAACGCCCCGCAAAGGGCCAGCAGCTTGGCTGTGCTGGGCGCCGAGGCGCCGCTCTCCCACTTGGTCACCGCCTGCCGGGAGACTCCCAGCTGCTCCGCCAGCGCCTCCTGGGAAAGCCCCCGCTCCAACCGCAGTTCCCTGATTCGTGTTCCAATGTCCACAGTGCTCCTCCTTGCATTGAATTGAGCCCATTCTATGATAAAAACGGCGCTTTGTCCACCAACTATCCGGCAACCATTGGTTGCAGCCGGGTAAAAGCGGGGCAGCTTCCGCCTTTATTACATTTAGACGCGGCAGCATAAATTTTACGGGAAAAGTCATGCCGGCGCACTTTTCAACGGTGTGAAAATATGGTATTCTGTCTATTATTGTGAGTTGTACGGAGGAAGCAGTATGAGGATCGGATTTGACAATCAAAAATACCTGACCATGCAGTCCGAGCAGATCAGGCGGCGCATCAGCCAGTTCGGCGGCAAGCTCTATCTGGAATTCGGCGGCAAGCTTTTTGACGACTATCATGCCTCCCGGGTTCTGCCCGGTTTTGAGCCGGACAGCAAAGTCCGCATGCTCTGCAAGCTGCGGGAGGATGTGGAGATTGTCATCGTTATCAGCGCCGGGGACATTGAGAAAAACAAAATCCGCGGCGACCTGGGCATCTCCTATGATGAGGACGTGCTGCGGCTCATCGATATCTTCCGGGGCATGGAGTTTTACGTGGGCAGCGTGGTGCTCACCCAATACACCGGCCAGGCGGCAGCCGACGCTTTTTTGAAGCGTCTCACCACACTGGGCATCCGCTGCTACCGCCACTACCCCATCGCCGGCTATCCCTCCGACGTGAAGCACATCGTCAGCGAAGAGGGCCTGGGCAAAAACGACTACATTGAGACCAGCCACTCCCTCATCGTGGTGACGGCGCCCGGCCCCGGCAGCGGCAAAATGGCCACCTGCCTCAGCCAGCTCTATCATGAGAGCCGCCGGGGCATCCAGGCGGGCTATGCCAAGTTTGAGACCTTCCCCATCTGGAACCTGCCCCTGAAGCATCCGGTGAACCTGGCCTACGAGGCTGCCACAGCGGATTTGAACGACGTGAATATGATCGATCCCTTCCATCTGGAGGCCTATGGCAAGACCACCGTCAACTACAACAGGGACGTGGAAATCTTCCCGGTCCTCAACGCCATTTTTGAAAAAATCCAGGGAAGCTCCCCCTACCGCTCCCCGACGGACATGGGCGTCAACATGGCGGGCAACTGCATCGTGGACGACGAAGCCTGCCGGGAGGCCTCCCGCATGGAGATCCTGCGCCGGTACTACGCGGCCCAGGTGGACCACGTCCGGGGCGGCTGCGACGAAAAGGTGCTGGGCAAGTTAGAGCTTTTGATGAACCAGGCCAACGTGACGCCGGAGCTCTGCCCGGCGGTGTCCGCCGCGCTGTTGAAGGCGGAGCGCACCGGCGCACCGGCCGGGGCCATGGTGCTGCCTGACGGGCGGGTCATCACCGGCAAGACCTCCCCCACCCTGGGAGCGGCTTCGGCGCTGCTGCTCAACGCGCTGAAGGCCGTGGGCGGCATCGACGATGCCCTGGAGCTGATCTCCTGCCAGGTATTGGAGCCGGTGTGCCGCCTGAAAACGGAGCACCTGGGCCACCGCAACCCCCGCCTCCACACCGACGAGGTGTTGGTGGCGCTGTGCATCTCCGCCCTGACCAATCCTCTTGCGGACCTGGCACAGCAGCAGCTTGGCAAGCTACGGGGAAGCGACGCCCACTTCACCGTCATCCTCTCCGAGGTGGACGCCAAGCTCTACCACCGCCTGGGCATCAACGTCAGCTGCGAGCCCCACTACGAGAGCAAGCGGCTTTACCACAAGTAACGAAGCGGCCGCCGGTGCGCGGCCGTTTCCTCTGAAAGGACAGACTATGGAATCCATCATCCAGGTTTTATCCAGGGAATTGAACCAAAAGAGCGAGTACGTAGAAAATGTGGTGCGTCTCATCGACGAGGGCAACACCATCCCCTTCATCGCCCGCTACCGCAAGGAGCTCCACGGCTCCATGGACGACACGGCCCTGCGCGCCCTCAACGACCGGCTCACCTATCTAAGGAACCTGGCCCAGCGGCGGGAGGAGGTCAAGTCCTCCATCGAGGCCCAGGGCAAGCTGACGGAGGGGCTCTCCGCCGCCATAGAAAGCGCCGCCACGCTGGCGGAGGTGGAGGACCTGTACCGTCCCTACAAACAAAAGCGCAGGACACGGGCCACCATGGCCCGGGAAAAGGGCCTCGGACCGCTGGCGGAGCGGATTTTTGCCCAGGGCGGCGACCTCCACGACCTTCGGGAGGAGGCCGCGGCCTATGTGGATCCGGAAAAGGGCGTGGAAACGGTGGAGGATGCCCTGGCCGGCGCCAGCGACATCATCGCCGAACAGATCAGCGACGACGCCGCGCTGCGCAAAGCCCTGCGGGAGCTGATGCTGCGCCACGGACAGCTGGCCTCACGCGCTGCCACGGAGGAGGACACGGTTTACCGGCTCTACTACGACTTCTCCCAGGCCATCCCCAAGCTCCAGGGCCACCAGATATTAGCCATCAACCGGGGCGAGCGGGAGGAAAAGCTGAAGGTGTCCGTGGAGGTGGACCGGGAGCTGGCCCTGCGCGCCGTCCGTCGGGCGGCGGTGGTGCCCGGCTCCCCGGCCATGGAGTTTGTGAAAGCCGCCGCAGAGGACGCTTACGACCGGCTCATCCAGCCCTCCATGGAGCGGGAGATCCGCGCCGCGCTGACCGAGGAGGCCGGCGAGGGCGCCATCGGCCAGTTTGCCCTTAACTTAAAGCCCCTTTTGATGCAGCCTCCGGTGAAGGGCAGGGTCACCATGGGCCTGGACCCCGGCTACCGCAACGGCTGCAAGGTGGCGGTGGTGGACGGCACCGGCAAGGTGCTGGACACGGCCGTGGTCTACCCCACCTATGGCGAGCGGCAAAAAAACGAGGCCATCGCCAAGCTGAAAACCATGGTCCGCCGCCACAGCGTGGAGCACATCGCCATCGGCAATGGCACCGCCTCCCGGGAGACGGAGCAGATGGCGGTGGAGCTGATCCGCCAGTGCGAGGGGGATGGGATGCGCCTCTCCTATATGATCGTCAGTGAGGCGGGCGCATCGGTCTACTCCGCCAGCCCCCTGGCGGCCGAGGAATTCCCTCAGTTCGACGTGAACCTGCGCAGCGCCGTGTCCATTGCCCGGCGGCTCCAGGACCCCCTGGCGGAACTGGTGAAGATCGACCCCAAGTCCATCGGCGTGGGCCAGTACCAGCACGACTGCCCCCAGAAACGGCTCAGCGAGGCCCTCTCCGCTGTGGTGGAGGACTGCGTCAACTCCGTGGGCGTGGACGCCAACACCGCCTCGGCCTCTTTATTGGAGCAGGTGTCCGGCCTCACCGCCTCCACGGCCAAAAACGTGGTGAAATACCGGGAGGAGAACGGTCCCTTTACCTCCCGCAGGCAGCTTTTGAAAGTGCCCAAGCTGGGCCCCAAGGCCTTTGAGCAGTGCGCCGGCTTTCTGCGGGTTCCGGAGAGCGAGTCCGTACTGGACAACACCGCCGTGCACCCGGAGTCCTATGGGGCGGCAAACAAGCTTCTGGAGCTCACCGGCTACACCCTCTCCGATGTAAGGGAGGGAACCATTGGGGAGCTTCCCCAGCGGCTCAGGGCCTATGGGGAGGAGAAGGCGGCGGAGCAGTGCGGCGTGGGCGTGCCTACGCTGCGGGACGTGGCGGCGGAGCTCTTAAAGCCCGGCCGGGACCCCCGGGACGAGCTGCCCAAGCCCATCCTCCGCACGGATGTGATGGAGATGAAGGACTTGAAGCCCGGTATGGTCCTCTCCGGCACGGTGCGCAACGTGATCGACTTCGGCGTCTTTGTGGACATCGGCGTCCATCAGGACGGGCTGGTCCACATCTCCCAGGTCTCCGGCAAATTCATCCGCCACCCTTCCGAGGTGGTCAGCGTGGGCGATGTGGTGAAGGTGGTTGTGCTGGAGGTGGACGAGAAGAAAAAGCGTATCTCCCTTTCCATGAAGCAGGCCAAATGATGAAAATAAACGCCCTGTACGATTTTTGTACAGGGCGCTCTTCTTTTACTCATTTACAAGGCGGCGCGGACAGCGCGGTCAAAAAGCAGCGGAACCTTTTCAGTCCTGCTGCGTCTCCGGGGTGAGCCCCGGCAGCCGGATGCGCTGCACCAGGCCGATCAACTGGCCGGAAAGCACCACGGTCAAAAGGGAGTAGGACAGCCGGGCAAAGGGGATATAGCTGAGGGACAGCGCCAAAACCACCAGGTCACTGATGAGGTACACCCGCTGGATGCTCCAGCCGGTGAGGTGGGAGATGCTCATGGCCAGGGCGTCGTCTCCGCCGGGCGCTCCGCCGGCCCGGACGCTCAGGCCCACGCCCACGCCGACAAACAGCGCGCCCACCACCGCCGCTGCCAGCGGCATCTCCATAAGCCCCGGCCAAAGGGGCGGAAACCGCTCACAGACGGCATAAAACAGGGAAAACCCGCCGCCGGCCACCAGGGAGTACAGAATGAACGTCCTGCCTAAAAGCCGCCAGCCCAAAAGGTAGCAGGCAAGGTTCATCACCAGCCCGGACACGGCCGGGGAGAGATGCAGCCAGTGGTGCAGAAGCAGCGTCATGCCCAGCACGCCGCCCTCCGTCACCCCGGCAAAGGAGTGCACATGATAAAGCCCGAAGGCCAGAATCCCGCTTCCGATCAATGCAACAACACAGTTCCTGCACTTGATTTGCAAGTTAACAAACCCTTTCTCTTGTAGTCGCCCTTATCCGGCCGGAGCGCTGCGCCCTATCCATTGTATGGCGCTTTTGGGGATGCTCACAACCACGAGGCCCTTCCCGCCTATTTTGCACAAAGCGCCGCGCCCAAGGAAAGCCTCAGCGCTTGGGCCTGGGCGGCGCCTGCTGCGCGGTCTGGGCCTTCAGCCTGCGGCGGACGTTCTGGCGCAGCAGCGCATAAAGCACGGAGGCCGTGGGAATGAACAGCAGCATTCCCACCACGCCGGAGGTGCTGCCGCCGATGGTGACGGCCACCAGCACCCAAATGGGGGGAAGCCCCACGGAGGAGCCCACCACCCTGGGATAGATCAGGTTCCCCTCCACCTGCTGGAGCACCAGGAAGAGCACAATGAACCACAGCGCCTGGATGGGGTTTTCCACCAGGATCAGGAAAGCACCCACCACACAGCCGATGAAGGCGCCGAACACGGGGATCAGGGCGGTAAAGCCCACCAGCACCGCAACCAACAGCGCAAAGGGGAAGCGGAAGATGCTCATGGCCACAAAGAACATAAAGCCCAGGATGCAGGCCTCCAGGCACTGGCCGGTGAAAAAGCTGGAGAAGGTGTCGCCGGTCAGCCGGCAGACCCGGAGCACCTCGTCCACCAGGTGTCCGGGGAGGTAGGCACGCATCAGATGGACCATCTGACGGCCCAACTTCTCCTTCCCCGCCAGGATATAGAGCGCGAAAACAAAGGCAATGCTGAACGTCACCACTCCGGAGAAGACGGAGGTGGCCAGATTCAGTGACGAGGAGAGCACGTCCTTCCCCAGGGAGGAAAGCCAGTTGGACAGCTCCGATGTCAGTTTATTCAGGTCCAGCCCGATGTTGTTCACCGCCACGGTGATCTCCGGCAGCCGCTTGGAAAGCTCCGCCGCCAATGCCTCGCACTCCCTGATGAAGCCGGGGAAGCGGTCGCGGATGGAGGCGACGGTGGTCCCAATCTGGGGCGCCACCACAAAGACCACGGCGCTGATGACGCCCAGAACCAGGATCAGCGTCACTACGATGGACACAGGCCGTACCCACGCCCCGCTGCCCACCTTGCTCAGGCCCCGCTCCACGGCCCGCATGGGAATGTTCATCAAAAATGCCAGGCCGCAGCCGATGAGAAACGGCGAGGCAAAGCCGATCAGCGTGCCAAGGGCCTTGCCGATCACCTCCAGGTGATTGAGTCCCCAGTAGAGCGCCACGGTCCCCAACACCAGAAGCGTCACATTCCGAAAGGAAAAGGAGTGCTGTTTATCCATTGGTTCACCTCAATTTACTCTTACCACGGGTGGGCGGCCCAGGACTGGGCGGAGGTCATGCCGAAATACGCATAGTCCGTTTTTGCTCCGCTGTCGCCCCAGGTGGTGTCAATGTGATAGTCCGTGCCGTCCAGATTCGCCACCGTCCAGATGTGGTCGGCGTTGGAAAGGCCGTAGCACTGGATGCCCTCCAGCTTCAAAAGCAGGTTGTAGGCCCCTGTATAGCCGTCGCAGACCGCCTTGCCATAAGCAAACACGCTGTAGGCCAGGTGGCTGAGGGAGAGGTCCGAGGCTCCCTGGTCATAATAGCAGTTTTCGCAGACCCAAGCATAGTATACCCTGGCCTTGTCATACTCCGTCATGTCCGCCGTGATCTCTCCGGACTCCCACAGCTGGTCGTGAACCTCGATGGCCCGGTCCATGGAAAAGCTCCGGTAGGAGCTCAGCTGGGACGCCGTAGAGCTGGCCGCGGAAAAGTTCAGCGTGACCGTGCCCTTGGCCAGGTCATAGGTGCAGCTGACCGTGTTGTACATCTGCTCGCAGTAGGACTTCACATTGGTCAGGGCGGAGTTGAGCAGGTTGTTGACAAAGGAGGCGGTCAGGGAGTTGCCGGGATACTGGAGGCTCATGGTGCGCTGCCCGCTTGCAAGCATGGAGCGGACGTTGCCCCGGATTTCGGCGGCGGAGGCTGGATTGGCCACGAACTGGGCCGTGGGCACCAGGTCCGCCATGGTGGTGCCCACGGCGCTGTAGTCCGGGGCCGCCGACCAATCCAATTGGAGCCGCAGCGACTCGTCCACCATACGGCTGAGCATGGAGGCGGCCTCACCCCGGGTGATGTTAGACGCCGGCCGGAACGTTCCGGTGCTTCCGCTGCCCTGGAGGATTCCGCACTTATAGAGCTTGAGGATATCGGGCTGATAAGGGGTATACTCCGTCACATCGGTGATGTAGCGGCCGGTGGCATACCCTTCCGTCACCGCCTGGTCGTTGATGGACGGCAGGGCGGAGTCCGGCAGCACATGGGCCAGCACATGGGCCATCTGCGCCCGGGTGGCGGCCTTGTCCAACACGCCTTCCAGCTCCGAGCCCAGAACCGCCTCCGCCTGGAGATATGAAAGATAGGGCACGTAGGTCCGGTAGGGCTCTTCAAGGGTCCCCGCAGCGGAGCGGTACCCATTTGCCCCGGCCTCCGCGTCTCCGGTGCGGTAGAGGCTCCGGATGCGTCCGGCAAAGACCACGGCCTCCCCGACGCTCAGGGAGTCCTGCACGCCGAAGGTTCCGTTCCCTTTGCCCACCGTCAGGCCGTACTCATAGAGGGCCGCTACGCTGGCATAGTGGGCCGAGGCGGGGGCAAGATCGGAGAACTGGCGGGTATAGGTCTTCACCCGGGTGAAGTTCTCCATGCTGTCCTCCGCGGCCAGCGCCGTACCGGTACAAAGCAGCGCGGCGCAGAGCAGCAGGGCCAAAAGACGCCGTTTCATTCAGCTCCTCCTTCTTTTTTGGTCCCTCAGGTGGGGATGTTCAGATCCGCTGCCGTGCGGGGCTCCACATAGGGGTTAAAGTGTTCGTTCACCAGGGTGAGGGCAGCCTCCGGGTCCACCAGATAGAGCGCGCGCCGGTCGTTCCAGACACCCTCCAGGGTGGAAAAGCCGATGTTGTCCGTTCCGATGTCAAAGGCCTCCTGGCCCAGCCAGGCCAGGTTCCCCACTGAAAGATCGGTGTCGACATAATCCTGGAAAATCTGCGCCATGGTGCCGATCTTGGCGAGGTTGGCCGGCTGGAGCACCTGCTTGGCCACCGCCTTCAAAAAGGCCTGCTGGGTTCCAATGCGGCCCAGGTCCTCGGTCCCGTAGCCGGTGCCGTCGTTGTTGTGGCGGAAGCGCACCACGCCCATGGCCTTCTTCCCGTCCAGGTGCTGCATGCCCTTGCTCAGATGGATATGGAGGTCCTGGAGGGGATCGTCGTAGTTCATGTTGATGGGCACTTCGAAATCCACGCCGCCGACGGCGTCCACCAGCTTGACAAAGCCGCGCAGGTCCACCGACACGTAGAAATCCACCGGGATACCCAGCAGATCGCCCACCGTCTGGCGCAGCAGCTCCGTCCCGCCGGCGTTATAGGCGTAGTTGATCTTCCGGGCCTTGCCCTTGATGTAGGCGCCGCTGTCCCGGGGGATGCTGACGCACTGGATCGCGCCGTTTTCCGCGTCCACCGCCACCAGGATATTGGTATCGCTGCCGCCGTTTTCATCGTCCTCGCCGCTGACCAGGATGGTATAGAAGTTGGGCTTTCTTGCAGAGGTGTCCGCCATAGAGGCGGAGGCGGAGGTCTGGACGGAGCCGGAGGAGGCCGACCCATCCGGGTCCACAGGGTGCAGCTCCGGCGGGCGGATGAGGCATTTGGCCGCTGCCACCAGTCCGGCGGCCATAAAAATAAGGATCAGCAGCACCCGGCCGGGATGTCTTTTTTTCTTTACTCTCTTTGCCATACTCTTGTCCTCTTTTTTGCGAACTTCCGGCGCCGGGACAGCCCGGCCCAAAGATTTACATAATACAATTCATTATACAAACTTCTCCGCCGAAGCACAAGAGAAAAAGTGTAATAAATCGTTACAAAAAAGAAACAAGGAGAATTCCTTGTTTCTTTTCCCGCTATTTACAGTTTTCCGATGTATCCTGGGCGATGGTTTCCAGCAGTGCCTTGATGTCGGCCAGAAGCTGGTTCTGATAGGCCAGGGTACAGCATACGTAGTGGAGATCCGGCTGCGGCAGGTCCGGCTGGATCGGATGGGGCCAGCGGCGGACAGGCGGCTCCTCCGCCCGAAGGGGGACAATGGGCGCCGGAGGCGGAGCAGACGGGCGCTCAGCGGCCTGGCGTTGTCGGTGGCAGCGGTTTTGCATGGCAATCCCTCCGTTTTCTGATTCTGTTCTCAGCTTATGCAGCCAAGCGGAGGTCGGTTCAGGCTCCTTTGTATTTTTTTCGGGTTGCCATCCCGCCCCGGATGTGGCGCTGGGCTTTATTGACCTCAAGAACCTCCTTGACCTGAAGGAACAGGCTCCGGTTGTAGAGCGGGAGCCGTTCGCTGATGTCCTTATGTACAGTGGACTTGGAAATGCCGAACTTCTGGGCGGCGGCGCGGACCGTCGCCCGATTCTCTATAATGTATTGAGCGAGGCGCTCGGCCCGCTCCTCCATGTTTCCCTTCAATGACAACACTCCCCGACTGGTGTTGCTCATATCTATGCGCCATCCGGCCGGGATATGCGGAAAGGAGGCCTCCATAAGCCTCCTTTCCGTACGTCATCCTAATTATACAGGGAATTACAGCGACATCGCCAGCTCCTGCGCCTGGCGGCAGGCCTTCTCAAGCACTGCGGACGCGTCCACGCCCTCGCTGTCCAGCCCGTCCGCCGCCACGCAGGTGTAGTCTCCGAATCCAAAAAATGTGTGCAGCGCGTCCAGGTACCGGCTGCCCTGCTCCAGTTCCGGCTGGGCTTTATAGCATCCGCCCCGGGTGGTGAGAAACACGCAGTGCTCCGCCCGGCACAGCCCGTGGAGCCCCCGGGCGTCGCAGCCAAAGGTGATGCCGTCCACAGACACCTGCTCAATGTAGATTTTCAGCAGCGCGGGAAAGCCCAAGTCCCAGAAGGGCGCGGCAAACACCACCAAATCCGCCCGGGCCAGCTGGCGGGCATAGCGGAACCGGTCATGGGACAGCTCTCCGGACTGGATCAGCCGCTCCCTTTCCCAAAAATACTCGCCGACAAGTGGGCCAAGCCCCTCCTGCATCAAATCCAGCCGCGTCACCTCATACGCATCCGGCAGCGCGGCAAAAAACGCGTCGGCCACTTCCGGGTCCTGGACTGCTCCCCCCGGATGCAGCAATCCACAAAAAGGGCCTGCTTCATCTTGTTTCCTCCTCCATTCGATAAAGGGCCTCCAGGGCCACCAGGATTTCCCTGGCCTCCCCCAGGGCGGTCCTGTCCTCGCCGCCGGCGTAGTCCCCAATGGAGCCGGCGGTGTCCCGGCCCCACAGCACCACATTGTTGAGAATGGACGCGGTGCGCACGCCCCGCAGCCTTCCCACGGTGAACAGGGCCGCCGTCTCCATGTCGGCCCCCAATACGCCCAGGGCGGACCAGCGGTTGGAGACCTCCTCCTGATCGTCGATGTAAAAGCTGTCGTGGCTGCGGACCAGCCCTGTGTGAAAGGGCCAGCCCTGCTCCGCCGCAGCGGCCTGGCAGCAGCGCAGCAGCCCGTCGTCCGGCACCGCCGGGTAGCGCAAATCCGCATAGGCCCGGGAGGCGCCGTCGTCCCGGATTGCGCCGCAGGCGAAGATCAGGTCTCCCAGATCGATCTCTTTTTGCAGCGCGCCGCAGGAGCCGATGCGGATCATGGCCGTGACGCCGATATGGCGCAGCTCCTCCACGGCGATGGCGGCGGAGGCGCCGCCGATGCCTGTGGAAAGGGCCAGCACCGGCACGCCGCGGTAGGTGCCCCGCAGGCTGCGGAACTCCCGGTTGTAAGCAAGCTCCTGAACCTCTTGCAGGTGGGATGCGATCCGATCCACCCTGGCCGGATCGCCGGGCAGCAGGGCGCAGCGGATGCCAAGGGACTCATCCAATTGAATATGGGGCTGAAGCATGCACTCGCCTCCTCTGAAATAGGGCCCGCTCAGCGGCCCAGGACCTCGACCTGAAGGCCCTGGAGCACATCCAGCGTCTTTTCATTCAGCACTGGGTCAAAGCTGCCCGTCAGCCTGGCATCCACCACGATCTGGGCCTGGGGGTAGCGGCTTTGGAGCACTGCGGCGTTGCTGATGACGCAGATGTTGGACACCAAGCCGCACAGCTCGATCCGGTCGGCCCGCTCCGGCAGCGCCGCCGCCACAGCCGGGTCCGTGATGTCGATGCCGAAGGATTCTTTGTCAATCCCCTGGGCGCCCACCTCGTGCAGGGCAACCGCCGTTTCGCCGAACAGCTCCCACCCGGCGCTTCCCTTCACGCAGTGCACGGCGGGCAGATGGCGGCCCTCCCGGGTGGAGAGGTAGTCGCCACCATGGGTGTCCCGGGTGAAGAAGACGCGGCCCGGGCCGTACTGGCGCACCCGCCGGGCAATGGGGCCGTCCAGAGTCTCCGCGCCGGGGAAGCCCAGGGCGCCGTCCACAAAGTCGTTTTGATAGTCGATGACAAAAAGATACTCTTCCATGATTGCTTCCTTTCTTTATTCAGTCCGGCAGTGAGGCTCAGCGGCTCTTCTCCGCCTGATCCAGCCGGTTTCTCAGCACAGTTTTCTCCGCCTCCGGCAAAAAGGCCCCTTCCACGGCGTTACGGGCCATGCGCACCAGGTCCTTCTCTGAAAAGCCCATTTCCCTGAGGCAGTGGCCGTACTCCGTATCCAGGCTGACGCCGGCCAGGGCCATGTTGTCCGTGTTGATGGTTACGGCAATCCCCATGTCCAGCAGCGCCTTGGCCGGATGGGCCCGGTAGGAGGGCTGGGTGCGGCACTGGATGTTGCTGGTGGGGCAGATCTCCAGGACGATCCCCTCCGCCGCCGCCCTGCGGCACAGGTCTTTGTCCTCACAGATGCGGTGGCCGTGGCCGATGCGCCGGACGCCGAAGTCCATGGCCTCGCGGACCGTCTCAGGTCCCTGGCTGTCTCCGGCATGGCAGGTGCAGGGCACGCCCAGCTCCAAGGCCCGGTGGAAGAGGGGCGCAAAGTTCCTAAGGGGCACGATCCCCTCGGCCCCGGCCAGGTCCATGCCCGCGACGCCCCGGCCCAGATAGGCCCCGGCCAGCTCCGCTGTTTCCCAGTTCTCTTTCCAATTGGCCGCCTCCGGCCCCACGCACATGGTGCACAGCAGGATGCCGATGCCGATCCCCGGGCGGGACTCCAGAGCCTGGCGCCGCCCCTCGATCACGGCCTCCACCGCATCGGCCTGGGAAAGGCCCCGCCGGGTGTGGAGCTGGGGCGCGAAGCGCACCTCCGCATAGCAAAGCCCCTGGGCAGACAGGGTTTCGATCAGCTCCCGGGTGACGCGCGTCAGACTCTCCCGGTCCTGCATCACGGCAAGGGGGGTCTCAAACATCTCAAGATACCGGTTGACGCTGCCGCAGTTGGCGGACTCCGCGATCAACCGGCGGTATCCCTCCGGCGAGCCGCCGCCCACCGTCACGCCCTGCTGCGCCGCCAGCACCCAGATCGTCTCCGGCTCCACGGAGCCGTCCAAATGCAGGTGCAGGTCTATCTTGGGAAAGCGGATCATTGCGCAGCCCCCTCTCCTTTGTTTGTCCCATGATACCGCTTTTTTGCCGCAAGCGTCAAGCAGAAGCGGCCCGAACAGCCTAAGTTAATCAGAGTGTAAAGAAATACTAAAATTTTTTGTGGAAAACAGATAAATTTTTTCGTTGAAATTGACACTGATTCGGAAACAGTTTACAATTGCTTTATCCCAAGTTCTTGATATCCCTGTTGATACAGTTGATAGCAAAGACGAGGGATTATTTTATTTTTGGAGGGTTTTGCATGAAAAAGGTATTTGCATTGCTTCTTGCCCTTGCCATGTCGCTGTCTCTTGCGGCCTGCGGCGGCACCGGCTCCGGCAGTGGAAGCGGCTCCTCGGCGGCAGGCAGCGGAAGCGCTTCCTCTTCCGGAGAGAGCGGCGGAAAGGTCTACAATGTCTGCAACCTGGTCAACGGCAATCTGGGCGACAAGTCTTTCTTTGACTCCGCCGAGTCCGGCCTGGCCGAGCTGAAGGCGGCAGGCCGCATCGAGTACAAGACCATTGAGATGGGCGGCACCGACGAGGATCAGCCCAGCTGGCTTTCCACCCTGTACGAGGTCTCCGAATCCGGGGAGTACGACCTGATCGTCTGCGGCACCTATCAGATGCCGGAGTACCTGGATGAGGTGGCTGCCCAGTATCCGGATCAGAAGTATCTGATCTACGACTCCGAGTCCAGCCAGCCCAACGTGGTCAACATCAACTACAAGCAGAACGACATGGGCTACCTGGTGGGCGTATTTGCCGCCAACATGACCACGGACACCAACCTGGAAAAGATCAATGAAGACGCGGTGATCGGCTTTGTCGGCGGCGTGGACAGCCCCGTCATCAACGACTTCCTGTACGGCTTCATCCTGGGCGCCCAGAGCGTCAACGCGGATGTGAAGGTGGACACCCGTTACACCAACGACTATGTGGACACCGCCATCGCCAAGGAATACGGCCTGTCCATGATCAACGACAACAAGTGCGACATCATCTGGGGCGTTGCGGGCAACGCCGGCAATGGCGCCGCTGAGGCCGCCCTGGAGAGCGGCAAAGCCTGGTTCATCGGCGTGGACTCCGACCAGGAGCTGACCCTCTCCTCCGACCTGGCCGCCATCACCCTGACCTCCGGGCTGAAGAACATCGGCAATTCCCTGGTGTGGTTCTTTGACCAGTGGGATGCGGGTGAGGACCTGTTCGGGCAGAACATCCTGTTAGGCATCGCCGAGGGCGGCGTTGGCATCGTCACCGACAAGAACTTTGCTACATACGCCTCCGACGACACCAAGGCCGCTGTCCAGGCTGCTCAGGACGGCATCCTGGCCGGCGAGATCACCGTCCCCACCGCCATTGGCGATACCTCCGGCGCTGTGGCGGATCTGCGCGAAGCCGTCCGTCCGTAAGAAAGCAAATCAAACGTAAGAGGGGGCATCTGCCCCCTCTTGCCGTATCAAACCGGCCGTTCCCCGGCCGCAGAGTTCAGAGAAAGCGGGAGGAGCCCATATGGAAGAAGAGTATGTCGTCCAGATGAAGGGGATCACCAAGGTGTACCCCAACGGCATTGCCGCCAATCAGAATGTGGATTTTTCCGTCCGCAGGGGTGAAATCCATGCGCTGATGGGCGAAAACGGAGCGGGAAAATCCACACTGATGAAAATGCTCTTTGGCCTGGAGCAGCCCACGGAGGGCGAAATCCGGGTCAACGGCGAAAAGGTCAGCCTCACCTCCCCCACCGCGGCGATCTCCAAGGGGATCGGCATGGTGCACCAGCACTTCATGCTGGTGCCCAGCCTGACGGTGGCGGAAAACATGGTGCTGGGCATGGTTCCCAAAAAATCCGGCCTGTTCATTGACCGCAGGCGGGCCACTGAAATCACCCGGGAATACTCAGAAAAGTTCAACCTCCACGTGGATCCGGACGCCAAGGTCATGGACATCCCCGTGGGCATGAAGCAAAAGGTGGAAATCCTCAAGGCGCTGGTCCGCGGCGCCAAAATCCTCATCCTGGACGAACCCACCGCCGTCCTCACAACCCAAGAGACCTCTGAGCTCTTCAAAGAGCTGATTCACCTGAAAGATCAGGGATATACAATCATCTTCATCTCCCACAAGCTCAACGAGATCATGCAGATCACCGACCGGCTGACCATCATGCGCGCGGGTAAGTCCATGGGCGTCTATCAGACGCGGGACGTGACGCCGGAGAAAATCTCCCGGCTGATGGTGGGCCGGGACGTGGTGCTGAAGGTGGAGAAGGAGAAGGCCAGGCCCGGCGACACCGTGCTGCGGGTGCGGGACGTGGAATACGTGAACGAGTGGGGCAAAAAGATGCTGGATAAGGTGTCTTTTGACCTGCGAAAGGGCGAGATCTTAGGCATCGCCGGCGTGGAGGGCAACGGCCAGAAGGAGCTGGTGGATATGCTCTTCCATCTGAACACGCCCAACTCCGGCTCCATCGAGGTCAACGGGACCTCCATCCTGGGCCTCTCCCAGGGGCGGATCCGGGAACTTGGCGTCTCCCTGGTGCCGGAGGACCGGATGCTCTACGGCATTGCCGGCGGCGGCACCATCGAGGAGAACCTGATCGCCGACCGGTGCAGCGCCAAACGCCTCAACCGCGGCCCCCTGTTCAATATGAAGGCCATCCACGAGGAGTCGGACCGGCTGATCGGCGACTACACCGTGCTCTGCAAGTCCCGGGCCCAGCAGGTAAAAATGCTCTCCGGCGGCAACATCCAAAAGGTGGTGGTGGCCCGGGAGTTCTCCAACTCCCCGGCGCTGATCATCGCCGACCAGCCCACCCGGGGCATCGACGTGGGCGCCACGGAGTTCATCCGCCGCAAGCTGGTGGAGCTGTCCCGCTCCGGCATCGCGGTGCTGCTGGTCAGCGCCGACCTCAATGAGGTCATGGAGCTTTCGGACAGCCTGATTGTCATGTACGGCGGGAAAATCGCCGCCTATTTCGAGGATACGGACGCGCTGAACGACGAGATCATGGGCGAGTACATGCTGGGTCTTCAGCACCAGCCGTCCGAGCAGATCGGGAGGGTGTGCCATGAGTAAAAGAAGGAACCTGATCTTCGGCCTCGTCCGGGGCCTGGCCGCCATCTGCATCGCCCTACTTGTGGCCACCGTTCTTATTTTCATCTGCGCCGAGGGCGGCAGCTTCTCCCAAAAGCTCAGCCAGACCGCCGGCGCGCTGCACCAGCTGCTCATCGGCCCGGCCTTCCGTGCCAACGGCTCGCTGAGCATCAAAAACCTCTGCGACATCCTGGCCTCCATGATCCCCACCATCTTCACGGGCCTTTCCGTGTGCGTCATGTTTTCCGCCAACCAGTTCAACTTAGGCGGCGAGGGCGGCGCCATGCTGGGCGCCTTTGTGGCCGCGCTGTGCGCCATCTACCTGAACCTGGGCGCCGGCATCCATGTGGTGGTCTGCATCCTGGCCGGGGCGCTGGCCTGCGGCGCCATGATGCTGATCCCGGCGCTTTTGAAGGTGAAGCTGGACGTCAGCGAAATGGTGTGCTCGCTGATGCTCAACTATGTGGTCATGTACTTCATCAAGTACATGGTCAACAGCCATCTGGCCGACAAGAGCAAGGGCCAGATTCAGACCTTCCCCTTCCAGCCCACCGCCCAGGTGCCCCAGCTGGTGGAAAATGGCTCCAAGCTCTCCTGGGGCTTTGTGGTGGCCATCCTCTTTGTGGTGCTGACGGCCCTGTTCATGTACCGCACCCGCTGGGGCTATGCCATCCGCATGATCGGCATCAACAAGGACTTTGCCATGTACTCCGGTATGAAGGTGGGCGCCGTCATCGTCCTGGCCCAGGTGCTGGGCGGTGTGCTGGCGGGCATGGGCGGCGGGCTGGAGATGCTGGGCCGCTACAGCACCTTCTCCTGGAGCGCGCTGCCTGGCTACGGCTGGACCGGCATCACCATTGCCATCCTGGCGGGCAACAACCCCATCTTTGTGCCCTTTGCCGCCTTCTTTATGGCCTATTTGGACAAGGGATGCAATCTGATGTCCACTTACTCCGGAGTCCCCTACCAGCTCATCGACATCATCCAGGCAGTCATTTTCCTCTTCTTTGCCGCAGAGCAGTTCCTCTCCCGCTACCGCCAGAAGCTGGTGGTCCGAAGCACTCAGGAGGAGCTGGCCCAGAAGGCCGCCGCGGAGGAAGGAGGCGTGAAGCATGTTTAGCCTTTTGATCGAACGGATCCTTACCGCTGAGTTTTTCTTCTCCGTCCTGCGCATCACCGCGCCCATCCTCTTTGCCACGCTGGGCGCCGTGGTGGCGGAAAAGGCGGGCATCTCCAACATCGGCCTTGAGGGCATCATGATGGTCTCCGCCCTTTTCGGCTCCCTTTCCTGCTACTGGACCGGCAGCTGGTTCGTGGGGGTGCTGGTGGCGCTGCTCCTTGGCACGCTGATGGGCCTTGTGATGGGCTTTTTCGCCTTCAACCTGAAGACCGACATCATCCTTGTGGGCATTGCCATGAACATGGTGGGCTCCGGCGGCACGCTCTTCCTGGTCAAGGTCATCACCAACCTGACCGAGGGCAAGGCCCTGGCCTCCACCACCTCGCTCATCACCAAAAATCTGCAGATCCCCTCCTGGGATATTCCCCTGATCCGGAACATCCCCCTGGTGGGCGATATCCTCTCCGGCCACTGCATCCTGACCTATCTGGCCTTTTTGCTGGTGTTCCTCACCTGGGTCATGCTCTACAAGACCTCCCTGGGGCTGAACATCCGCTCCGTGGGGGAAAATCCCAATGCCGCCGCATCGGTGGGAGTCAGCGTACTGAAGATCAAATATGTGGGCATCGCCTTCTCCGGCGCCATGGCGGGCTTCGGCGGCGCGTTCATGTCCATGTACTACGCCATGGGCTGGTCCCAGGACATGGTGGCCGGACGCGGCTTCATCGCCCTGGCCGCCCAGGCCATGGGCGCCGGCGAGCCCCTTGGCTCCATGCTCTCCGCCCTGGTCTTCGGCTTTGCCCAGGCCCTGGGCATCAAGGTCTCCGCCCTTGGCGCAGACTCCAACCTGGTGTCCCCCATCCCCTATCTGGTCACCATTTTGGGCCTGGTGGTCTTCGCTCTTGCCACCCGGCGGCGCATCCGCCGCCAGCACTCTGCCGCCGCGCTGGCAGAGGCCGCCAAACGGGGATAGCCTCTTTCCCGGCAAGTAGGCAGTTCCCAGTATCTCTCAGTGAAGCAAGGGAGGGTTTCCATTGATGAAGCAACGCATTCCCGTGATCCTGGACGGCGATCCGGGCCACGACGACGCCATCGCCTGGGTGCTGGCCCGCTCCAGCCCCCGGCTGGACATTTTGGCCGTCACCTCCTCCAACGGCAACCAGACCATTGAAAAAACCACCTACAACGCCCTGCGGGTCTGCACGCTTCTGGGCATCGGGGCACCGGTGGCCAGGGGCCTGCCCCGGCCGCTGCTCAGCGAGGTGGTGAGCGCCGGGAACATCCACGGCCAGACCGGGCTGGACGGCCCCAAGCTGCCGGAGCCGGCCATGGCGCTCTCCCCTCTGAACGCGGTGGAGCTGATGGCCCAAGTCCTGTCGGAGGCCAGGGAACCAGTGACCATCGTCTCCACCGGCCCCCAGACCAATGTGGCGGCGCTGCTGCTGTCCCACCCGGAGCTCAAGCCCAAGATCGGCCGCATTTCCCTGATGGGCGGCGGCATCGCCTACGGCAACTGGACGCCGGCGGCGGAATTCAACATCCTCTGCGACCCGGAGGCGGCGCAGATCGTCTTCTCCTCCGGCCTTCCCGTCACCATGGCGGGGCTGGATGTGACGGAAAAGGCGCTGGTCTTTCCGGAGGACTTCCAGCGCATCCGGGCGGTGGGGAACCATGTGGCGCGGGTGGTGGCGGATTGGCTGGAGTTCTTCTACCAGTTCCACCGCTCCATCGGCTACGCCGGCGCGCCGGTCCACGACGCGGTGGCCGTGGCGGTGCTGCTGCACCCGGAGCTTTTCGAAACCCGGGACCTCTATGTGGAGGTCGAGACCTGCGGCGAGTACTGCCGGGGCTGCACCGTGGGTGACCTCCACGGCCGAACGGGCAGGCCGCCCAACGCCCGGTGTATTCTGGACCTGGACCGCCAGGGGTTTGTAGACCTTTTGGTGGAGGGCGCAGAAGGCTATGAGGAGGTGAAGGGATGATGGAGCGCATTCCCGTCTGGATTGACTGCGACACAGGCGTGGACGACGCGGCGGCGCTGTTGGTGGCCCACCGGCTCCCCCAACTGCGGATTGTGGGCATCTCCGCCGTGGCCGGCAATGTGGAGCTGCACCACACCTTTGAAAACGCCCGCCGGGTCTGCCGCCTGATGGGCGCGGACTACCCGGTGTACCGGGGCGCGGAGGGCCCGCTGCTGCGGCCGCTTACCACCGCGCCCTATGTCCACGGGGAAAACGGCCTGGGCGGCGTGGAACTGCCCCCCTCGCCCCTGATGGAGGAGACGCTTCCGGCCTGGGACGCCCTCTACGCCGCGGCACGGGCGGAGGGCGGACACCTGCAGGTGATTGCCATTGGGCCGCTGACCAATCTGGCCATTGCACTGAGCAAGCACCCGGACCTGAAAGACCTGGTGGAGCGGATCGCCATTATGGGCGGCGCGGCCCAGGGCGGCAATGCCACCCCCTGCGCGGAATTCAACATCTTTGTAGACCCTCACGCGGCCCAGATGGTCTTCCAGTCCGGCATCCCCATCGTCATGTGCGGCCTGGATGTGACGATGGATGCCTATCTCTCCCCCAAGGAGGTGGAAGAGCTGGGCCGGGCCGGGACGCCAGTGTGCCGGTTCTTCCAGCAGAGCACCCGGCTGGCCATGGCCTTCAGCGAACGGGTCAGCAAGCCGGGCCTCTGCCTCCATGACGTGTGCCCGGTGCTGTACCTCACCCATCCCCAGCTCTTCTCCGGCGAGGAGGCCGGGGTCTATGTGGAGACCCGCGGCTCCATCACCACGGGCAAGACCGTCACCGACCTCTGGAGCGACAAGCAGTTCCCCCAGCACAACGCTTTTGTGGTGCTGGGCGTGGACCGCCCCCGGTTTGTGGAGATCGTACGTTCCATCCTGCTCAGCTACTGAACCGTAAGTAAACATAAGGGGGGCCCGGAGCGCACTGCGCTCCGGGCCCCCCTTATGAACAGAAAAAGGATTCGTTTGCAGGTAGAGAAGGATTGCTGCCGGGCGCCGTCCCGATCAGACGGAAAACAGCAGGGTGCTGTAGGTCGGGAAGGGCCAGTAGTCCCGGTCGGTGATCTGCTCCATCTCATCGGCCAGCACACGGGCCTTGCCCATCAGGGCAAAGATCACATTGTGGTAATAGTGCATCTGCTCCTCCGTGCTGCCGGAGGGCACCTGGGCCAGGGCCGTCTCCAGCTCCTCGGTGATATCGGCCAGGGCGTCGGTCTTCTCCGTCACCCGCATGGCAATGGACTGCTCATAGCGGCAGGGAAGGCCCGCCTCTTTCAGGGTGTGGAGCCGGTTGCACAGCACGGCGCCGTAGTTGGAGACAGCGGGCAGAATCTCGTGGCGCAGCATGTCGACCATGGTGGTGGCCTCGATGGAGAGCACGGTACAGTAGTTCTCCATATGGATTTCCTGGCGGGCGGCCATCTCCTGGGCGGTAAACACGCCGTGCTTTGTGAACAGTGCCACATGTTCAGGGTCGGTATAGTGGGGCAGTGCCTCCGCTGTGGTCTTCAGGTTGGCAAGCCCGCGGCGCTCCGCCTCTTCGATCCAGGCGGCCTCATAGCCATTGCCGTTGAAGATGATCCGGCGGTGTTCGGTCAGCGTCTCCCGGATCAGCTTCTGGAGATCGCCCTGGAAGTCGCTGGAGGCTTCCAGGCGATCGGCAAACTGGCTCAGCTCCTCGGCCATCATGGTGTTCAGGGCGATGTTGGGCCCGGCGATGGACTGGGTGGAGCCCAGCATGCGGAACTCAAACTTGTTGCCGGTGAAGGCCAGGGGGGAAGTGCGGTTGCGGTCGGTGTTGTCCATGGGGATGGAGGGGAGCACATCCACGCCGATCTCCAGCGTCTTTTTCCCGGCATCGGTATACTCCCGGCCGGAGATGATGGCGTCCACCACAGCGCCCAACTCGTCGCCCAGGAAGATGGAGATGACGGCGGGCGGCGCCTCCTGGGCGCCCAGGCGGTGGTCGTTTCCAGCAAAGGCCACCGTGCAGCGCAGCAGCTTCTGATACTCATCCACACCCTTGATGAAGGCGGCCAAAAACAGCAGGAACTGGGCGTTCTGGCTGGGCGTTTTTCCGGGCTTGAAGAGGTTTTTGCCCGTATCGGTGGCCAGCGACCAGTTGTCGTGCTTGCCGGAGCCGTTGACGCCGGCAAAGGGCTTTTCATGGAGCAGGCACACCAGGTCGTGGCGGTCCGCCACCTCTTTCATCAGGTCCATGGCCAGCTGGTTGTGGTCGCAGGCCGTGTTGGCGTCGGAATAGATGGGGGCCATCTCATGCTGGGAAGGGGCCACCTCGTTGTGCTTGGTCTTGCTGAGCACCCCCACCTTCCAAAGTTCCTCGTCCAGGTCCCGCATATAGGCGGCGACCCGGGGGCGGATGGCGCCGAAGTAGTGATCGTCCAGTTCCTGGCCCTTGGGCGGCTTTGCGCCGAAGAGCGTCCGGCCGCAGAGCCTCAGGTCCTCCCGCTTTAAAAACGCCTGCTTATCCAGCAGGAAGTACTCCTGCTCCGCGCCCACCTGAGGCGTGACCCGGCGGCTTTCCGTGTCGCCGAAGAGGCGCAGGATGCGGATGGCCTGGCGGCTGACCTCATCCATGGAGCGCAGCAGCGGTGCCTTCTTGTCCAGCACCTCGCCGGAGTAGGAGCAGAACACCGTGGGGATGTACAGGCTGGTGCCCTTGATGAAGGCAAAGGAAGTGGGGTCCCAGGCGGTGTAGCCCCTGGCCTCAAAGGTGGCCCGCAGCCCTCCGGAGGGGAAGCTGGAGGCGTCGGGCTCGCCCCGGACCAGCTCCTTGCCGGAAAACTCCATGACCACCTTGCTGCCGCCCTCCACAGGAGTGATGAAACTGTCGTGTTTTTCCGCGGTGTAGCCGGTCATGGGCTGGAACCAGTGGGTGAAGTGGGTGACACCCTTTTCGGTGGCCCACTGCTTCATGGCCTCCGCAATGTCGTTGGCAATGGTCAGGTCCAATGCGGTGCCCTCTTCGATGCACTTGCGCCACGCCTTGTAGGATGCCGGGGACAGGCGCTGCCGCATGACCTCCTCATTGAATACCATGCTGCCGAACAGCTCGGGGACCTGGGTGGTTTTGGACATAGCTTTTCCTCCTCTATCTGAATCTTGACTGATTCCCTCTTATTCGCCGCTGCCGCCGTAGTTGGCCAGGACCCGGGCGGAGGGGTCGTTGACGTCGCAGCCCTCCCAAGACCTGTTGGGCATCCAAAAGTCCTTGACCATGGGCGCCTGGCCGGGGTAATACCGTTCAAAAATCTCCCGGTAGAGCAGGCTCTCCTTGGTGAAGGGAATGGCAAAGCCGTACTTTTTCCGCTTTTCCTCATACGCTTCATCGGAGTAGACTGCCTCGGCATACTCCTTCAGATCGTCCACCATGGAGTGGCCCACTGCATCGGAAAAGGCGGCCTTCTCCCGGTAGAGAATGTCATGGGGCAGCAGGCCGCCCTCAAAGGCATGGCGCAGCAGATACTTCCCCTTGTGGTAGACGTTCCTCTTCTTGGCCGGGTCCACGCTCATGACGTAGCGCACGAACTCCAAATCCCCGAACGGCACCCTGGCCTCCATGGAGTTGACGCTGATGCAGCGGTCCGCCCGGAGCACATCATACATGTAAATCTCATCAATCCGTTTTTTTGCCTCCTCCTGGAAGGCCTCCGGCGACGGTGCAAAATCGGTGTATTTATATCCGAACAGCTCATCGGATATCTCGCCGGTCATCAGCACCCGGATGTCCGTCCGCTCGTGGATGGCCTTGCAGCAGAGGTACATGCCCATGCTGGCCCGGATGGTGGTGATGTCGTAGGTGCCCAGCAGGGCAATCACCTCTTCCAAAGAGGAGATGACCTGATCCCGGGTCATATAGACCTCCGTGTGGTCGGCGCCGATGTAATCGGCCACCTCCCTTGCGTACTTGAGGTCAATGGCGTCCTTGTCCATTCCGATGGCAAAGGTGCGGATGGGTGTTTTAAGCAATTTCGCGGAGATGGCGCACACCAAGCTGGAGTCCAGCCCGCCGCTGAGCAAAAACCCCAGAGGCGCATCGGCGTCCAGCCGCTTCTTCACGCCGGCCACCAGCTTATCGCGGATGTTGGCGCAGACGGTCTCCAGGTCGTCCTCACAGTACTCCTTCACCGTGGTCAGGTCCGCATAGCGGACAAACTTCCCAAAGGCGTAGTAATGTCCCGGCGGGAAGGGACGGATTTCCCGGCACAGGCCCACCAGGTTTTTTGCCTCGCTGGCAAAGACGATGGCGCCCGCCTTGTCATAGCCGTAGAAAAGGGGCCGGATGCCGAGGGGGTCCCGGGCGGCCACCAGTGTGTCTGTCATGCTGTCGTAGAGAATCAGCGCAAACTCCGCGTCCAGCCGGGGAAACATGGACAGGCCGTACTCCCGGTACATGGGCAGCAAAAGCTCACAGTCGCTGCCGCTCCGGAAGCGGTAGTGCTCCTCCAGCTTCTTTTTCTGTTCCCGCCAGTTGTACAGCTCGCCGTTGCACACCACCAGGTCGCCCTCCAGTTCAAAGGGCTGCATGCCGGTTTCCTCCAGGCCCATGATGGCCAGCCGGTGGAAGCAGAGATACCCGGATTTGGTCTCCACAATGCGGGACATGTCCGGTCCCCGGGACTTGGTGCGGTCGAAATAGGTCCGGATTTCCTCCCGGCTGACGGTCTTTTTGCTGAATCCCATGATTGAACACATAAAAAGGCACCTCCGAATCAAATTTGCAGCATTCTCCCTTTTCTTAGGACGAATGCTGCGATCCGCGGTGCCACCTAACTTGCTGCCTAAAGACAGCCCCTTTCAAGGTTCCAATAAACCCGTGCGGTATAACGGCCGCAGCCCGTCTCCCCTACTTGCAGTTGTTCGGTTCGCCGCTCCGGAGTGTTATTCCCTCAGGCTCTAAGTGCGGGGTTCCCACTCTCTCCCGCTCACTGGAACCGATTTCCCAAGGTACTTCTCTCCATCTTCGCTTTTGCTGTATTCTGTTGGTTTTGCAAGTTCCCTTCCGGTCCGCTGCAAAATTTATGTTTCGCAGTTTATCACCACAGCGGTCCGCTGTCAATATAAATTTTCACAAAATCGCAAACAAAGTTGACTAAAATTTTTGTCTGTAAAAAAATACAAAAAATTCCTTTTTCCTTCCTTGTATTTACTGCAATCAGTCAACGCTTTCCATTGACCGACCACATGGCAATGGAAAGCGCCGGAGAACATACGTTCTCCGGCGCAATTGCTTTTTACAGGGTGATCTCCTGGCCGTGCTCCGCCTTTTCCGAAAGCAGTGGCCGGACGGAGGCCACATAGCGCTCCACCTGCTGGGCGCAGCGGCCTGTGTAAAGGGCGGGATCCAGCAGCTCCCGCATCTCCTCCCCGGTCATGGCAAAGGCGCTCTCAGCGGCCAGACGCTCCAGCAGGTCGCACCGTTCCCCCTCCTTCATGCGCCCGGTGGCCTCCATGGAGCAGCGGCGGATGATCTCGTGGAGCTGCTGACGGTCGCCGCCCCGCTTCACTGCCTCCATCAGCAGGTTTTCCGTGGCGATGAAGGGAAGGTACTCACGCACCGTGCGGTCCACGATCTTCTCGTTGACGTGGAGGCCATTGGTGACGTTCTGCACCAGGCGCAGTATGGCGTCGGCGCAGAGGAACCCCTCGGGCAGGGAAATACGCCGGTTGGCCGAGTCGTCCAACGTCCGCTCCATCCACTGGACGGAGGCAGTCATGGGGGCGTTCATGGCATCGGCCATCAGGTAGCGGCTCAGGGAACAGATGCGCTCGCAGCGCATGGGGTTTCTCTTATAGGCCATGGCGGAGGAGCCCACCTGCTTGTCCTCAAAGGGTTCTTCCACCTGCCGGTCGTGCTGCAGCAGCCGCAGGTCGTTTGCAAAGCGGTAGCAGCTTTGGGCAATGGAGGAGAGCACGTTTAAAATCCGGCTGTCGGTCTTGCGGGGGTAGGTCTGGCCGCAGACCGGGAAGCACTGGGCAAAGCCGAACTCCTCGGCGATCAACCGGTTCATCTCGTCAATCCTGTCCGTGTCCCCCTCAAAGAGGTCCAGGAAGCTTGCCTCCGTGCCTGTGGTGCCCCGGCAGCCTAAGAACTTCATGGAGCCGATGACAAAATCCAGCTCTGCAAGGTCGCTCTCCAAGTCCTGCAGCCAGAGGGTGGCCCGCTTGCCCACGGTCACCGGCTGTGCTGGCTGGTAGTGGGTGTAGCCCAGGGTGGGCATGGCCCGATAGCGCTCCGCAAAGTCGCAGAGGTTGCTCATGGCCGCCAGCAGCTGGCGGCGCAGATAGCGCAGCCCCTCCCGGTAGAGGATCAGGTCCGCGTTGTCAGTGACATAGCAGGAGGTGGCGCCTAAGTGGATGATGCCGGCGGCCTTGGGGCACACCTGGCCGTAGGCGTAGATGTGGGCCATGACGTCGTGGCGGATTTCCTTCTCCCGGGCGGCCACCACGTCGTAGTCGATGTCCTCCGTATGGGCGGCCAGCTCCTCCACCTGCTCCGCGGAAACCGGCAGGCCCAGCGTGTGCTCCGCCCGGGCCAGGGCCACCCACAGCCGGCGCCAGGTGGAAAAGCGCATGTCCGGTGAAAAGAGGTGCAGCATATACTCCGAGGCGTACCGGGACGCCAGGGGCGATTCGTAACGGTCTTTGCGCATGAGACAAACCTCCTGTCAGATCATCGTCGGCAGACTTTAAAAAGCCCTCCCGCGGCTGGCGCGGGAGGGGCAAGCTCAGCGGATGACGATGGACTCCCGCTCCGGGCCAACGGACACATAGCCGATGCGGCAGCCGATCCGGGATTCAATGTACTCTACGTACTTCCGGGCCGCCTCCGGCAGGTCCTCCCACTTCCGGGCGCCGGAGATGTCGCACTGCCAGCCGTCCATATACTCGATCACAGGCTTGGCCGCATCCAGCATAACCGGGAAGGGGAACTCGTTGCTCTCTCTGCCGTCCACCAGATAGTGGGTGCAGACGGGAATTTTCTTCATATAGCTGAGAACATCCAGCTTGGTCAGCGCGATGTTGGTGGCGCCCTGCACCATCACGCCGTAGCGGGTGGCCACCAGGTCGATGGGGCCCACACGGCGGGGCCGGCCGGTCTTGGCGCCGTACTCACCGCCCGCCTTGCGCAGCTCCTCCGCCTCGTCGCCGAACCACTCGGCGGTGAAGGGGCCCTCGCCCACGCAGGTGGAGTAGGCCTTCACCACGCCGATGACCTCCTCAATCCTTGCGGAGGGCAGCCCGGACCCCACGGGGGCATAGGCCGCGATGGCGTTGGAGGAGGTGGTGTAGGGATAGATGCCGTAGTCCAAGTCCCGCAGGGCGCCCAGCTGGGCCTCAAAGAGGACCTTCTTGCCCTCGTCCTGGGCCCTGCGCAAAAAGGCGCCGGTGTCGCAGACATAGGGGCGGATCTTCTCGCCGTACTCGGCGATCCACCGCTCCAGGTCCTCCATGGTATAGGGCTTGGCCCCATACACCTTCTCAAGGGTCAGGTTCTTCCACTCCAAAAGGTCGGCCAGATGGCGGCGCAGGTGCTCCGGATAGAGGAGCTCGCCGGCCATCACCGTCTTTTTCTGGTACTTATCGCTGTAAAACGGGGCGATGCCCTGCTTGGTGGAGCCGTACTTCTTGTCCTTCAGCCGGGCTTCCTCCAGTCCGTCCAAATCCCGGTGCCAGGGCAGCAGCAAAGAGGCCCGGTCGCTGACCTTCAGGTTCTCCGGCGTCAGTGCCACGCCCTTGCTCATCACATCCTGCATCTCAATCCACAGGTTCTCGCAGTCCAGCGCCACGCCGTTGCCTAACACGTTGACCACGCCCTTGCGGAAAATCCCGGAGGGCAGCAGGTGCAGCGCAAACTTGCCGAATTCGTTCACCACGGTGTGCCCCGCGTTGCCGCCGCCCTGGTAGCGGACCACCACGTCGTAGTCAGAGGTGATGAGATCCACCATACGGCCCTTTCCCTCATCGCCCCAGTTGATGCCAACAATCGCGCAATGTCCCATAAAAAGCCCTCCCGGTTCTTGTTTTCTTCTGTAGGGGCCGCAAAAACCCCAAACCTTATTAAGTATACAGGAGAAAATTCCATCAGTAAAGATGCAATTTGATATCTTAACTATAAATTTTACTAATGCCTATATCATATCCCCGGCACCCAACCGGTTGTACGGGCAGCGGCGGCCCAGGCACTGCTGATTTTCCGATGAAAAGCCGCACACGATGGGGCCTTCCAAATCCATCTCCACATGCAGATGCTCCCGGGCAAAACGGACAGCCAGCACCAACGCGGTGAAGGAATTGCGCTTACAGCACCGGGGGCCGCCCAGGCGGCTGATCTGCTCCAGCACCAGGGAGGTCATCCGGTTGGAGAGCGCCCAGCTCTCCCGCTCCAGCGGCGTGGCGCCGGTGGCGATGCTGACAAACATGCCCGCGCTGGCCGCAGCGCCGCAACAGCCCCAGAATCCACAGGCACCGCCGGGCACCTGGCGTCCCCGGTTCTCCATCTCATAGAGGGCCGCGGGCCAGTCCAGCTCTCCTCCGGCGTTGTGATAGGCGGTCAGCAGCACGCTGCCCACCAACACGTGGTGCTCCGGCCCGTGCATATAGACATAGGGGTTTTCCATAATCTCCCGGGCCAGCTTTACCGGATCGGTCAGCCTGCTGTGCAGGCAGCTCCAGCGGATGGCAGCCAGCCCCTTTGCCGCGTGGCAGTCGTCACAGACAAAATGCCCGTCCTCACAGCTGGCGTTGGATGGAAATTTTTTATGGCAGAATACGCACTCCATCTCCCGGGCCGTGTCGAAATACCGCAGGGGTTTCCCGCAGACAAGACATGCGCCTCGCTCCATAGTATGCCGCCTCCTTGCTTGTTCCCGTCTTTCGACGGCTGCATTTATGATATCCGACCGATGGGTGGAAGTCAACAGCAATCACCATTTGACCAGGGGAAGAGCAACTTTTTCTTTTCCCGGACAACATTCTATGATAAAATAGGAAAAAGTGTATATTCGGAATTGTGGAAGGAGGTGCGGGATGCAAATGCGTCTTTTTGCGCTGCCGGTCTTGCTGCTCTCGCTGCTGTGCGCCTGCGGGAGCCCGGCCCCCTCAACCAATTATGAGGTCAGCCAGGACGGCTGGGAGTTCGTGGTGGACACCGAGCAGCAGACCATCACCCACGGCGACGATGTGTTCCGGTACACGGTGGGAGGCCGGACGGTGGAGATCACCTATCCCGACGGTTCCACCTATTTTCGGACCTACGACAGCGCAGGCTGGCACGGCGGCTGGAGCGACGATTACTCAGAGGACCGGTACATCCCCGGCGACACGCTGGTGGAACTGCTCTCCGACGGGGCACAGCCGGAAAAGAGTTCCGGCAATTCTCCTTTCATCGGTGTGCTCCTTTTGGCCATAGGCGGCTTCAACGCCATCTCGCCCCAGACCTCCTGGTACCTCAGCTACGGCTGGCGGTTCAAAAACGCCGAGCCCAGCGACGCCGCGCTGCTGCTTGGCCGCTGCGGCGGCGTGCTTGCCGCGGTCATCGGGCTCTTTTTGCTGTTTCTCTGAGGTGACGCCCCAATTCTCCTGCTTATGTAAAATCACAGAGCCAAAAAGGAAGCCGCCGAAGCTCTTAGCATACACAAAGCTCCATTGACACAGCCGGTTTCGTGTGGTAAAATACTCCGGAACCGACAGGAAGCCGGTCCACACCGGCCCAGCCGGTTTCGCGTCTCCGTACATTGTGATACCAGGAAGGTATCTGTTTTCAGCAGAAAGCAGATGCCTTCCTTATATTTTTTTGCACCCAACGTGCGTGCGATACAAAGGAGAGAACCCCATATGAACCTCAAAAAGCTGACGGTATCCGCCCTGATGCTGGCCCTGTGCATGGTGCTGCCCTTTCTCACCGGCCAGATCCCCCAAATCGGCAGCATGCTGCTGCCCATGCACCTTCCCGTGCTGCTGTGCGGCTTTCTGTGCGGCTGGCCCTACGGCCTGGCGGTGGGCTTCATCGCCCCGCTTCTGCGCTTTGCCATGTTCGGCATGCCGCCGATTTTCCCCACCGGCATGGCTATGGCCTTTGAGCTGGCGGCCTACGGTGCCTTTACCGGTGTCTTCTACCAGCTGCTGCCCAAGAAGACCGGCATGCTCTTTGTCTCGCTGATCCTGGCCATGGCGGCAGGCCGTGTGGTCTGGGGCATTGCGGAGTGCTTCCTCCTGGGGCTGGGCGGCTTCACCTGGGCGGCCTTTGTCTCCGGCGCTTTCCTCAATGCCATTCCGGGCATCATTTTGCAGATCGTCCTGATTCCCGCCATCCTGATCGCCCTGCGGAAAGGAAACCTGATGCTTGATGAGTGAGTTTACATCCATTCTCCGCCGCCATGCCGGCGTCTACAGCGCCATGGAGTGCGCCGATGCCGTAAAGCTCTGCTATCAGGCCGAATTCGGCGGCGAACACCTGCTGGGTGATGCGGAGTCCGCCCTGGCGCTCATTAGAAAGGAGTCTCCCTCCGCCCCAGCGGACACGGCGCTCAGCGAGCCCTGCGGGGAGCGGGTCTCCCGGCTGTACCTGGGCCCCGCCCGGGAGGCGGGGCTGAGGGAGGAGACGATTGCCCAGCTCTTCTGCCGTTCGGCGGAGGAGCGCAGCGGCAGCGCTGACGGCTTTTTGCGGCGGCTGTCCGATTTGAAGGAGAACATAGACGCCTTTTCCTTCGACCTGCAGGCGCTGGACCGCTTTTTGGCAGGCTATGACTTCTCCTCCCTCCCGCCGCTGCGCCACAGTGAGTCCTACCGGCGGCTGTACCGTCCGGCTTACCGGCTGATTTCCGCCCGATATGAGCAGCTGCTGCCTCTTCTTTGCGCCATGGAGGACGTGCTGCGGAAAAAGGGCCGGGTGGTTGTGGCCCTGGACGGCAACTGCGGAGGAGGAAAAACCACCCTGGCAGAGCTGCTGGCCCCCCTCTATGACAGCACGCTGATCCATATGGACGACTTTTTCCTGCCGCCGGAGCTGCGCACCCCTGAGCGCCGGGCCAGGGGCAACGTCCACTACGAGCGGTTTCAGGAGGAGGTGCTCACGCCCCTTATTCGGGGGGAGTCCTTTGCCTACCGGCGGTTTTCCTGCCGCCAGGGAGGCTACTGCGGCACTGTCCGCACAGAGGTACGGCCCGTCACCATCATAGAGGGCACCTACAGCTGCCATCCCTACTTTGGCAGCGGCGCCTACGATCTGCGGGTATTTGTGGAAACCCCGCCGGAGGAGCAGGCCCGGCGCATCCGCCTGCGGGGCGGAGAGGACTCCTACGAGCAGTTCCGTACCCTCTGGATCCCGCTGGAAAACCAGTACTTTGCAGCCAATCAGACCCGGGCTCGGGCGGACCTCATCATACGGACGTAAGATCGTCAGTCCACGGGAAATGAAGCAAGTCCAACGGCATAAAAAAAGAAGGAGCAGATGCTCCTTCTTTTTCATTTACAGCTCTGCGACTGCCTCCACTTCCACCAGAGCGCCCTTGGGCAGAGCGACTACGGCAAAGCAGGAGCGGGCGGGCCGGTCGGGGAAATACTTGGCATACACCTCATTGAAGGCAGCAAAGTTCCCCATGTCGGTGAGGAAGCAGGTGGTCTTCACCACCTTGGAGCAGTCGGATCCCGCCGCTTCCAAGACCGCCTTCAGATTGGTCAGCGCCTGTTCGCTCTGGGCCGCGATGTCGTCGCCCACCAGGGCGCCCGTGACAGGGTCCAGGGGAATCTGGCCGGAGGTGAATACAAAGTTGCCGGTGGATTTTGCCTGGGAGTAGGGGCCTACGGCCGCGGGGGCCAGGTCGGTATGGATGGTCTTCATCTGCAGCACTCCTTACGTTATATTCTTCTTTCGTTATACCACATTCTCCTCTGTCCCACAAGAATTTTTCCGCTTGCACGCAGCCGTGCAATTTCCTGTAAATACGGGCGGAAGGTTGATTTCCCGTATCTCTTCAGAATGAAAGGAGCGCTTATGAACCATACGCAAACCTATGAGCTCAACCAGTGGGAGGACAGCGACCGCATCCTCCGCACGGATTTCAACGCCGACAACCAGAAATTGGAAAACGCCCTGGGGGCCAAGCTCCAGTACTACAAGCTGAAGGAAGTGGTCACCCAGGAGAAGGCCGCCCGTGTGGAGGTGGACGTCACTGACATCAACTTTGCCGACTGGAAGTACCTGGTGGGTGTGCTGACGCCCACCAGCGTGGGAACCTGCAGCTGGTGGTACTCTCCCCCCGGCGGGACCACTAACAAATGCTCCTGTGACTCCATGGGCAACTTAGGCTCCGATTTCGTGGGCCTGGGCAGGTTTTATTCCTCCAGCTCCACGCTGAACACCGTCTACATGATCGCCCTCATCCTCCACAACCCTGCCCAGTACCTGCGCGGCATCACCTTTGGCGGCGTTTTCTTCTATGGAAAAAGCAACACCTACACGTACGAAGGCCTCAGCGCCCTGGTGCTTAACGGCGCCAGCGACACCGACTTTATCGGGGCCGGGTCAAAGATCGAGCTCTGGGGGGTGAAGTAGATGACCATCGACGTTTTAATCTGCCGTGCCGACGGCACCCAGGAGCTGGTCCGCCGGGAGGTTCCGGAGGACTACTTTGAATCCACTCCCCAGACGGAGGAGGAATCCTAATGAGGCGGCGCGGAAACTTTTGTTTCCGCGCCGCCTGTTTTTTCAGTTCACGGACAGCATCGGCCAGCGGACCGCAAGGGAAAAAATCCTGTGAAAGAATCGAGTGGCATTCTGCCCATCGCGCTCTTCTCAATAGTCAAATGTGACCTGATCATCGCTTTCATAGAATGCAAATACGCCGGGGAGCTGTTCGTCGATGGCATCCCGGACGCTCTGCTCTTTGAAGCACTCGGCATAGGCTACGGCCCAATCGGACTGGGCATCCTCCCCCCGGACAATGGCTCCCATGGGATAGTTGATCATGACGGAGTCCCGGACAATATAGGAGGCAGGGTCCTTGCCGGCATTGCTCATATGGGTGAAGAATACGCAGGCCGCGTCCATGTCCGTCAGCGCTGCCACGGTCTGGGCCTGATCCATGTCGATAATCTGCAGATTCTTGGGATTTGCAGTGATATCGGCAGTGGTATAGGTATCCACGGATTCATCCAGTTCGATCAGTCCCGCATCCCGCAGGATCATCAAGGCAATGGACATATTCTGGGCATCATTCATAATCGCGATCTGCGCGCCATCGGGGATTTCATCGATCGCTGTGTATTTTTCAGAATACAGGCCGATTCCTGTGTAATACCCATAGGGCTTGACCATGGTTAGGTCGGACCCGTTGTTTTCATTATAGGTCTGGACATAGCGGGCGTGCTGGCCCAGGGCCATGTCCACCTCGCCGGCGGCACAGGCCTCCAATACCACAGGGTTGGAATCAAACATGACAAATTCCGTCTGGTAGCCTTTGTCCGCAAAGCGAGACTCAATGGCCTCATAGGTGATTTGGGATATGGCGGTCACACCGATCTTGATGGTCTGCAAAGAGTCGGTCGAGGCGCCGCTGGACGCGCTGCCGGAGGCGGCAGTTCCGCAGCCGGTGAGAGACAAAGCCAGCAGCAAAGCCGCTGCAGTCATGCGAATCATTTTGTTTTTCATCTTTTTGTTCCTTTCTTATTTCAGCCGCTGGTAAAGCAGCTTGCTCAACGATTGCAGCAAACTCACAATGACGATCAGGATGACAACGACAACGTACATGATTACGTAGTCGAATTGCTGGTACCCATAGGTCAGGGCGATTGCGCCAAGGCCCCCGGCGCCCACCGCGCCCGCCATGGCCGACATGTTGATCATGTTGATCAGCATGATGGTATAGTTGGAAACCAGAACAGGCAGCGCCTCAACAAACAGCACCTTCCAGATGATCTGGAAAATAGACGCTCCAAAAGACTGCATGGCCTTTACAAGCTTCCGGTCCACAGTCTGCAGGGCGGATTCCGTCATTCTGGCCGCGAAGGGGAAGCAGCCCAGGGTAATGGCAAAGATGGCGGCCTTGGTGCCGATGGTGGTTCCGATGACCGCCCGCGTCAGAGGGCTGACCGCCACAATCAAAATAAATGTGGGAAACGAGCGGATCACATCGGTCACCCGGCTCAAAATCCCATATATGTACCGGTTTGGCAAAAGCCCATCCCGATCGGTGACATACAGCACCGAACCAAGCACCATGCCGATGGCAATGGAAAAGACCGCTGAAACCGCCACCATGGTCAGGGTTGACCCTATGGCCGGCAGAATGACAGTGGGCAGGTACTTAATCAGTCTGGATTTGGCGAATTCCGCGGCAAGCGTGCTAAGCATCCGTCAACTCCCCCTTCAAAGAACGCAGCGCAATGGAGGGCCGGTCAAAGAGGCTCTCCGCCATGCCCTCCTCTGCAACTCTGCCCTGCTCCAAAATGCACACGCGATTGCAGATGGACTCCACAATGTCCAGTTGATGGGACACCAAAACGATGGTAATTCCATATCTGTGGTTGATATCCTGCAGCAGCTTGACAATGGATATCGCCGTCTTGGGATCCAATGCAGAGGTTGCCTCGTCAGAGAGCAGATAAGAGGGATTCAGCGTCAGGGCGCGGGCAATGGCCACCCGCTGTTTCTGTCCGCCGGAGAGCTCTGCGGGCCGAACCGCCAGTTTCTCTTCCAGGCCTACAATTTCCGCCAGCTCCTCCACCCGCCGTTTGATTTTGACCCGGTCATATCCCCAGCACTCCAAGGGCATTGCAATGTTGTCAAATACGTTTTTCCGCCCGATCAAGGAAAAATCCTGAAAGATCATCCCCACATTTTTGCGAAATATCCTCAGCTCCCGGCGGCTCAGCGTCTCCACACGGAGCCCGTCCACGTCGATCGTACCGCTTTCAAATTCCTCCAGACGGTTGATGCAGTTCAGCAGCGTGGATTTCCCCACGCCGCTTTGTCCCACCACGCCATAGATGTCGCGGGGTTCGATGGTGAGGCTGATGTCGTTGAGGACGGCCTCATCCCCATATTTTTTTGTCAGATGCTCAATTCGAATCAAATGCGTTCACTCCATTGACAGTCTTCCCAAGCACAGAGGGGCTCCTTGGGAACAGGAAGCCCTTTTTACTTTAATTAGGCAGCGGGAGTTTGTCCAACGGATAATATCGATAAAAATTCCTTATAATAGATCAAAACATTAAAAAGGAAAAGGCAGGGGGAAACCCCCTGCCTTTTCCTATGCCCCCATCAGGCACAAAATCACGCCGTAAATCACGCTGGCTGTGACGCCGAAAACGATCACCGGACCGGCGATGAGGAACATCTTGGTGGCCATGCCGGTGATGATGCCCTCGCTTTTGAAATCAATGGCCGGCGAGACCACCGCGTTGGCAAAGCCGGTGATAGGCACCAGCGTGCCCGCTCCGCCGAACCGGGCCAGCTTGTTGTAGAGGTTCAAGCCGGTGGCCAATGCGGAGAGAAACACCAAGGCCTCGGACGTGGCGGTCCCCGCGTCTTCCTTCCCCAGGCCCAGCGCGCTGAAGCCGTTCATAATCAGCTGCCCCAGCACACAGATGGCTCCGCCGATGACAAAGGCCAGAAGCAGATTCTTGGCCAGGGGGGACTTTTTCTGCTTTTGCTTGACGTAAGATTGGTACTCCTTTGGTGTCATATCGCTGCCTCCTTCCGCCTTGTAGTTTCTCCCTATTTTGAGAAAACTATCCCCTTTTCCTTGCCAAAGCCGGTCAAAGGCGCTACACTATGTGCGGATTCAACGATTGGATGGGAGAGATTCCGCATGAAAGAGCCGAAACGCCCCCTTGGGCTTTATATTCACATCCCCTTTTGCAAAAGCAAATGCATCTACTGCGATTTCTACTCCCTGCCGGAGCGGGAAGGGAGGATGGATGCGTATGCCAAGGCCCTCTGCTCCCATCTGAAAGAGGCCGCTCCCCGGGCCCAGGGGCACAGCGTGGACAGTGTCTATTTCGGCGGGGGCACCCCCTCCTACTTGGGAGCCTCCCGGCTGTGCGCCATCCTGAAGGTCATCCGAAAACACTACGGCGTGACAAAAGACGCTGAGATCACCCTGGAGGCCAATCCTGACTCCGCCGACAGCTATAAGGACCTGCGCGCCCTGCGGCGCTGCGGCTTCAACCGCATTTCCCTTGGGATGCAGTCCGCCGACGACGCGGAGCTGCGCGCCATCGGCCGCGTCCACACCATGGACCAGGTCCGCACCGCCGTGGAGAATGCCCGGAAGGCCCGGTTCCCCGATGTGTCGCTGGACCTCATCTACGGCCTGCCGGGGCAGACCATGGAGCGCTGGCAGGAAAACCTCTCCGCCGCCGCGGCCCTGGACCCGGACCATCTTAGCTGCTATGGGCTGAAGGTGGAGGAGGGCACGCCTCTCTATCAGGCCAAAGACCGCCTCGCTCTGCCCGGGGACGATCTCCAGGCGGACATGTACCTCTACACGGTGGAGTTTTTGCAGCACATGGGCTACCGGCAGTACGAGATTTCCAACTTCGCCCGTCCGGGCCATGAGTCCCGCCACAACCTGAAGTACTGGACGCTGCAGGAATACGCGGGCTTCGGCCCCGGCGCCCACTCGGATTTCGGCGGCGTCCGCTATGCCTATGGCCGTGACTTAGAGGGCTACATCCAAGGCGTCCTGACCGGTTCGCCCATGGTCTCCGAATCGGAGCGCATCCCGCTTACAGAGCGGGACACGGAGTACATCATGCTGCGCCTGCGGACAGCCCTTGGGCTGGACGTGAGGGAGTTTGAACGGACCTTCCGCCGGCGCTTTGACCCGCTGGAGCCCCTGATGCGCCGCTTTGCCCAGGCCGGCTACGCCCTGGAAGAGGACGGCCGCTGGCACCTGACACCCACAGGCTATTTGGTCTCCAACCAGATCATCGGTGCGCTGCTGGAGGCCCTGGCGGCGGACAAGGCCCGACGCGCCAGCGCCCGGGAGCAGGGGGATTTCCGGGTGGAACACTGATCGAGGCCGCTTGCCGGAAGCCTGGGCTTCCGGCAGCTTTCTTTTTCCCCTCTTTTACGGCGGGCCTCCATACAGCTGCCCCATGCAACTTTTTCCGCTCCCGCTCCGTCTAAAAGAAAATTCGTCCCACAGCATTCCCACGGATTTTACGGTTTACATTTTTCCCGGAGCGTGCTATGCTATGTGGGACTGTATCGGTATTATGTATACCAAGAGAATGTACTAAATGGAGGCAACGCATGAGAAAGTTCCTGTGCAGAGCAACATCCCTGATCTTAGCGGCGGTGCTGGCCAGCGCCTCGCTGTCCGCTGCGGCATCCTACGCCATGGGTGACGACCTGACCAACGTCTCCACCGGCCTGCATGAGGAGACGCAGCTGAACACCAGCGTGTTCTGGAGCAGCGCGTATTCCGATCTGCGGACGGAGAACGTGGTGACCTATGTGCCCAGTGAATCCGTCACACCCATCGTCACCTACGGCGGCGCGATCACCCAGCGCTCCACCGTCTCCGCCACCGCGAAGGCGCTGGAAGCCCAGGGCTACCGGGTGGTCGCCGGGATCAACGGCGACTTCTATAACACAGGAAACGGCGTGCCCATCGGCCTCGTGATTACGGAGGGGCAGATCCGCACCGGCGCCGCCGCTTACCACGCCATCGGCTTTTGCGCCGACGGCACCGCGGTGCTGGGAAAGCCGGGCATCAAGTACTCCATCAACTTGGGGCAGAACGCCTCCGGCCAGACTGTCATCCGCTCCATCACCGACGTGAACAAGGCACGGGTCTCTGAGGGCGGCATCTACCTCTATACTTACGACTTCAACGCCAAGCACACCAACGGCACCACTGAGCCCGGCGTGGACGTGGTCTGCTCCATTGTGGACGGCTCGTTGTCCATCGGCACAGAGATGACCCTTCAGGTGGAGCAGGTGCTCACCGACGCCTCCGCCACCGCTGTGGGCGCCAACAGCGTGGTGCTCTCCGCCAACAACAAGACCGGTACCTACTACACCGACGCGCTGAAGAACCTGACACCGGGCCAGACGCTGACATTGTCCGTCACCGCCTCCGACACGCGCTGGAACGACGTGGAGTACGCCGTGGGCGCCCTCTACTCCCTGGTCTCGGGCGGAGCGGTCGCCTCCGGACTTCCCAGCGGGCAGGCGCCCCGCACCGCCATTGGCCAGAAAGCCGACGGCACGCTGGTCTTCTACACAGTGGACGGCCGCAAGAGCGGCCACAGCATCGGCGCCACGCTCTCCCAGGTGGGCCAGCGGATGGTGGAGCTTGGCTGCGTCACCGCACTGGGATTGGACGGCGGCGGCTCCACCACACTCTCCGTCACCTCCCCGGACACCACCTCCGCCTCCACCATCAACACCCCATCCGAGGGGTCGGAGCGGTCCGTGTCCAACCACGTCTTTTTGGTGGCCTCCAACTCCTCCACCGGCATTCTGAGCCATTATTATGTCAAGCCCGAAAGCTCCTACGCCCTCACCGGCAGCACGGTCAGGGTGTCTGCCTCCGGTGTGGACACCAACTATATCCCCATGGACGCGGGCTATGACCTGTCCTCTTCCGACGGCACCGTGGAAAACGGCGCCGTGATCCTGCCCGCCTACAGCGGTGACGTCACCGTCACAGCCTCCGGCGAGGGCCGCAGCGGCAGCGCGGTCATCCACACGGTGGACAAGGTGGACAGCCTCAGCATCTCCGGCCCCGCCGGAGCCCTTTCGGCCGTGACCATTGCCCCGGGGGAAAGCGTCCAGCTGACGCCCAAGGCAACGTACAACCACCTCTCCCTCTTCTCCTCCGCCAGCGCCTATACCTGGAGCATCTCCGGCGACGTGGGCACGGTGGACGCCGCCGGTAAGTTCACCGCCTCCCTCCAGCCCGGCACCGGCACCCTCACCGTTTCCGGCGGCGGAAAGAGCGTCTCTTTGCCCGTCCGCGTGACCTCTTTGTCCCTGAACACCCTGGAGGACTTTGAAGGCGGCCTGGTCGAGTGGAGCGCCTCCACCTCCGGCACCGCGCTGGAGCGCAACACCAACGTGGAGACTGTCCGCTTCGGCAAGGCCTCCGGCGCGCTGAGCTATGTCATGGATGAGGCAACCTCCAGCGCCTCGCTGTTCCTCACTTCCCTCAGCTTCAAGGCCAACTACAACCGGCTGAACCTTTGGGTCTACGGCGACGGATCCGGAAACACCCTCTCCGCCACCACCTTTGACGGCGCCAACTACAGCTCCGTGACGCTGGCCGCCCTGGACTTCACCGGCTGGAAACAGCTCAGCGTCAAGCTGCCTGAGGGCGCCACGTCCATCACCGACCTGACCGTCTCCGGCACAACGCCCTCCGGCACCATCTATCTGGATCAGATCGTGTGCTCCTACAACGACATTGTGGATCAAACCGCCCCCGCCGTCACCGCCTCTCTCTCCGGCACGGCCCTGAGCGGCGCCGTGTCCGACGAGGTGGACGGCCTGCTGCCCAAGGCGAACATCTCCGTCACAGTGGACGGCAAGGCGGTTTCCTTCAACTACAATGAATCCACCGGCGCCGTCTCCGCCGCCGTGGCGGTGGGTGACGGCAGCGGCCACCGGGTGAGCATCATTGCCACCGATGCCTCCGGCAACATCAGGCGCGCCTCGGCGGACGCGGCCTCCACCGCCCAGGCCCCCCATTTCAGCGACACTGCCAATTACTGGGCCTCCGCCTATGTGGACTACCTCTACACCTCCGGCATCACCACCGGCTATGCCGACGGCACCTTCCGCCCCTCCCGCAACATCTCCCGCCAGGAGTTCGCCGTGATGCTGTACCGCTACCTGGGGCTCAGCGCCGGAGCGTATGAGTCCGTGGAGCTGCCCTTCGCGGATCTGGATCAAATTGGGGACTTTGCCCTGACCGCGGTAAAGGCGCTGTATACCGAGGGCATCCTCAACGGCACCATGGGCTCCGACGGCCGGCTGTACTTCAAGCCCGCCTCTTCCATTACCCGGGCCCAGGCCGCGGCCATGATGGGCCGCACCCAGCCCAAGGGCTACACGGAGTCCACCCTGTCCTTCACCGACACGGCCTCCATTCCCGCCTACGCCGGCTACTATGTCTCCACCATGGTCTCCCAGGGCGTCATCAGCGGCTATGAAGACGGCTCCTTCCGGCCCAACTCCCCCATCTCCCGGGGACAGATGGCAAAGATTCTCTACAACCTTCTGTAACAGGAAAGCTCCCGCCGCACTGGCGGGAGCTTTCTTAACGGATCGTTGATTGCCTTTTTTCCCATGCCATGGTATACTGGCAGCATCGCGCATCTCTTTCGCCGGTATTTTGGAAAAGGAGTCAGTTCCGTGGACGAACCACCGTTGCCACCCATCTACATAAACATTGCTGACAGGGACGGTCCCATCCTCTTTTGTGATGGGGCGGTTCCTGTCTGTTTTTTTATCCATGGGTTCGGACGGCGAAGTTGTGGGGCGGCAATGGGTCAGCCCCGCACCATTTTTGATCTTGAAAAAGGAGTGATGAGTCCTCATGGACAGTCCCAGTATCACAATGGCCATCGCAATTCTTGCCCTCATATGCCTCTCAGCCTATTTCTCCGCCACGGAGACCGCCTTTTCCAGCCTGAACCGGATCCGGCTGAAAAGCAAAGCCGACGGCGGCGACCGCCGGGCGGCGCTGGCCCTTTCCCTGTCGGAGGAATATGACCGGCTGCTCTCCACCATCCTTATCGGCAACAACATTGTGAACATCACCGCCACCACCGTGGGCACCGTGCTGTTCACCCGCCTGGCGGGCGCATACGGCCCCACGGTCTCTACGGTGGTGCTCACTGTGGTCATCCTCATCTTCGGCGAGATCTCCCCCAAAAGCCTGGCCAAGGAGAACCCGGAGAAATTTGCCATGGCCTCGGCGCCGGTGCTGCGCGTCTTCCTTGTGATCCTGCGGCCGCTGAACTTCCTCTTTGCCCAGTGGAAGCGGCTGCTCAGTGTGATATTCCGCACAGAGGAGAGCCAGGGTATCACGGAGGAGGAGCTGATCACCATGGTCTCCGAGGCGGAGAACGAAGGCGGGCTGGACCAGCATGAGAGCGAGCTGATCCGCTCGGCCATCACCTTCGGCGATCTGGAGGCAGGCGACATCCTGACGCCCCGGGTGGACATTGCCGCCATCTCAGACCGGGCCACCACGGAGGAGATCGCCGCCATCTTTGCCGAAAGCGGCTACTCCCGGCTCCCGGTCTATCACGAGGGCATTGACGATATCATCGGTGTCGTCCACGAAAAGGACTTTTATTCCGCCCGCTACCGGGGCCAGGGCGACATCTCCGCCTGCATCAGCCCCATCCACTACACCGCGCCCAACACCCGGGTGGATCAGCTGCTGCGGACGCTTCAGACCAAGAAGCTGCACATGGCCGTGGTAGTGGATGAGTATGGCGGCACAGAGGGCCTTGTGACCATGGAGGACATCATGGAGGAGCTGGTGGGTGAAATCTGGGATGAGCACGACGAGGTGTCAGAGTATTTCCGCCCCCAGGGCAACGGCAGCTACCTTATCTCCGGCAGCGCCGACCTCTCCGACCTGTATGACCTCTTCTCCATCCGCGGCCAGTGTGACGCCAGCACGGTCTCCGGCTGGGTGGTGGAACAGCTCCGCCGGCTGCCTCAATCCGGCGACCGCTTCCAGTGGGAGGGCCTGGACGTCACCGTCACCCAGGTGGACCACCGCCGGGTGCTGGAGGTTCTCGTGAAGCCTGTTCCGGAGGAAGCGCAGTGATACGCCGCTTCTTTGGTTGAATCACGCCCGTATTTGTGCTACACTGATACAATCCGATCATCAAAGGAGAGGTTTCATGTCCCACTACACCCTGTCCCAGTGGATTCTGTTCTTTTTCTTTTACTGTTTCTGCGGCTGGATCTGGGAGTCCTGCCTCGTTTCCGTGCAGAAGAAGACATGGGTCAACCGGGGGTTTCTCCACGGCCCGCTGCTGCCGATCTACGGCTCCGGGGCGCTGATCATCCTGCTGGCCACCCTCTCGGTCCAGGACAACCTCTTCCTGGTCTTTTTACTGGGCATGGTCGCCGCCACCATTTTGGAGTATTTTACGGGCGCCGCCATGGAGCGGCTTTTCCGCGTGCGGTACTGGGACTACAGCGACAAGCCCCTGAACCTCAACGGCCACATCTGCCTGTTCTGCTCCCTGGGCTGGGGCGCCTTCTCCATCTTTTTGGTACAAATCGTCCATCCGCCCATTCAGCGCCTGATTTTGAGGATTCCGGAGGGAATTGCCCAGGTCGCTGCCTTTTTGCTGGCCGTGGCCACCACCGTGGACGCCGTGCAGTCCTTCAACGCAGCCATGAACCTGCGGGAGATGCTGGAAAACCTTGCCCAGAGCAACGAAGACCTCCAGCGCATCCAGAAGCGGCTTGAGGTGTACTCCGCCTTCGCGGAGGAGGATTTACAGCGCTTCCGCGACAAGCTGGACGAAGGCCGCTACCGCCTGGAGGGGCTGCGCCAGGAGCGCGCCATGGAAAAGGCCCTCCGCCGGGCCAGCCTCCGCGCCCAGATGCAGGAGAACGTCCAGCGCCGCCGTGCCTGGAAGCTCAGTGTGGTCCAAACCCTTGCCGATGGGCTGGAGCAGTACAGGGAGAAGCTGGACTCCGCCACCGACCTATCCGCCGAGTACCTGGAGGAAAAACGCGCCGAGATCGCCGAGGCCCTGGAGAAGCTCCAGCGCCAGCGGGAGCGGATCCGCTCCACGTCCGACAAGGCCTACGCCCGGGCCGCCCGCATCCTGCGGGGCAACCCCTCGGCCAGGTCCAAGGGTCTGGAGGAGGCGCTGGAGGAGCTGCGCAGGCTGTCCTCCAAATAACTGCCTATCGCATATGGGACGGCCATGCCTTCAGTTTGAGCCGCTGTGGAACAAAAAAGGGCGGTCTCAACTTCAGAATATGCCGGGGAAAGAAATAAAAAGGGGCGGTGCCTTCCGGCGCCGCCCCTTTTTCCTATTCAGTTCAGGTTCGGAGCGGCGTTTACAATGGCTTCTTTCCACTCCTTCAGCTTGGGCAGGGTGAGGACGATCTTTTCACCGTCAGCGGTAACGACGATGAGGATCTTTTGCAGCAGGCCCATCTTGCCCTCCTCCACGGACCGTATCTGCTCCAGCGGAACGGAGACCACGCCGTATTTGCTGGTCATCTTGTTGACAACGGCCGCCGTCAGCACCGAGGTCAGGTTGAATCCCTCTAATTTTTCAGGCACCACCAGAAGCCGGCGGTCAGTGAGATAGATGGAGGCGTTGGTGCCCATCTTGCCTGCGGTATAGGTGCCCGGCGCCTCACGCACCTTCTGTTCCGGGTCGCTCCCGGTGAGATCGGTATTGCACCGGGGACAGTGTGTAAGCGTTTCGTCAGGCGCTTTCTCTCGGTAGGCGCAGATCGGACAGATTACTTTTGCCTGTTTCATGGCGGACAGACCTCCCAATATAATGTGGACCCTTGGGATATCAAGGGCCGTTTCCCGTCTGATGATACCACCATCCGACAACGGAGTCTTGTATCATATCGGCATGTGGGAGGCAGCTATTACGGAATGTACTCAAACCCCCATTTGGTCATGGCATAAAAGACGGGTAGCAGCGCCTTCCCCCGCTCGGTCAGTGAGTACTCCACATGGGGAGGGATCTCGTTGAACTGGACCCGGGAGACCAAGCCGTCCCGCTCCAACTCCCGCAAAGAGCTGGTCAGCATGGTGTTTGTGATCCCCGCAAGGCTTTTCTTGAGTTCTCCGAAGCGAATCTGGCCCTTGATGCACAGCTCGTAGATGATCTGAAACTTCCACTTGCCCTGCAGCATCACCAGAAGCGGCGTCACCGGGCAGTTCCCGGAGCTTGTGAGAATCCCCTGGCGCACCTGCTCCACATACTCCTCATAGCTCATGTCCTTATCCATATGTTCCCCTTCCCGGCGGCCCGTATGGTATGCCGCACCATACTATGTAAGAATAATCTGCGTACTTGCATGTTTATATGGCCTTAGTATAATAAACATATCAGCAAAAGGCAAGCAGGGCCGGACGGCCTTCACAACCGGAAAGGATGATCACCATGAAAGAACTGGAGTTTCGCAAGGCGGCTGAGTTCACCTCCCCCAACCCCCTGGTCCTGGTCTGCACAGAGAAGCCGGACGGCTCCGTGAACCTGGCCCCGGTGTCCTATGTGAGCTATCTCTCCTCCAACCCGCCCATGCTGGGCTTTGCCATGGGCAAGGGCTCCTACACCGGGAAGAGGACCCGGGAGACCGGAAAGGCGGTCCTTGCCGTCCCCGGCAGCAGCCTCCGGGACGCGGCCATCCACTGCGGCTCCGTCAGTGGAAAAGACACGGACAAGGTTCAAAGCTTTCAGATTCCTCTGGCCTCCCTCCCCGGCACCAGCATCCAGATTCCAGCAGATACCAGGCTGGCCCTTGTGGTCTCCCTTTCTCAGACAGTAGAGGTCGGCAATCACTTCCTCCACATCTGCAGCATCGACAAGATTTACGGAGATGAGGAAAAGGACGCGCTCTTCGCCTGGGACGGCTATCTTCGGGCGGCATGTGCCCGGGAAAAATAAAGAAGAAGGCCCTGCGATAAAGCCGCGGGGCCTTCTTCTTTATTTTGTCTCTTGGTATCTGCCATCCAGCGCAGAAATACGTCATCGTGTCCAAACCGGCCCGGGCCTGTTTTCCCCGTCATACGCCGGTCAGGTCAAAGGGCGGGGTGTATTCCTCCCTGGCTGAGGTGCGTTCCTGGGTAAAGCCGTCCACAATGCCGCAGTTTTCCATGTATTCCACCGCGGCGCGGTATTCCGCCCCCGTCACATGGCGGTCAAGCTCCCGGGGGCCGTCCGGCTGGGGCGTATACTGCGCCATGAGGGAGAAAAGCACGTCTCCGGGGCGGAACTGCTCCGCCACCCAATCGATGCAACGGCGGGTGTTCTCCATCTGGCCCGGCAGCACCAGGTGGCGGATGACCACGCCCCGGCGCAGCAGCCCATCTTCCATCTGATAGGGGCCGGTCTGGCGGAACATCTCCAATATGGCGGCGGAGGCGTAGTCAAAATAGTCTGCCGCCCGGGAGTAGCGCAGCGCCGGCTCCTTCATGGCGTATTTGAAATCCGGCAGGTAAATCTGCACCTTCCCCTCCAGCGTGCGCAGCGTCTCCACCGTTTCATAGCCGCCGCAGTTCCACACCACGGGCACGCCCAGAGGCTCGTTCAGCGCCTCTAAAATCCAGGGCGTGAAATGGGTGGGCGTCACCAGGTTGATGTTGTGGGCTCCCTGGGACACCAGCTCCTCCATGATCCGGCACAGCCGGTTCGTGGAAACAGCCTTGCCGAATCCGCCGGCGCTGATGGTCCCGTTCTGGCAAAAACAGCAGCGCAGGTTGCACCCGGAGAAGAAGATGGCACCTGAGCCCCGCTCTCCGCTGATGCAGGGCTCCTCCCAGAAATGGAGCCCCGCCCGGGCGATCCGCAGACCCGCGGGCATGGCGCAGGCCCCCGCCCCGGAGCGCTCCGTCCGCTCCGCGGCACAGCGGCGCGGGCAAATGTTACAGATCATCTCTTCACCTGAAATCCCGGGCCTAAGTTGCCCTCTCTCCAGTGCCGCCGGCAGAGACTGGTGTACTTCTCCCCCGCGCCCAAAACCACCTGCTCCCCCTCCTTGAGCACATGGCCCTCCGCGTCAAAGCGGGCGTTGAAGGTGGCCTTCCGGCCGCACCAGCAGACGGTCTTTACCTCTTCGATCTTGTCCGCCATCACCAGCAGCTCATAACTGCCGGTGAAAAGATTCCCCTTGAAGTCCGAGCGCAGCCCGTAGCAGATCACCGGGATGTCCAGGTCGTCCACAAGGTGCACCAGGTGGCGGACCTCCTCCCGGCTGAGGAACTGAGCCTCGTCCACGATGACGCAGGCAAACTCCTTCAGCTCCGCCTCCCCCATGGCCTCCAGCTCGTCAAAGTAGATGCAGGGATGGCTGAGGCCGATGCGGGAGACCACCATATGGTCCCCATCCCGGCTGTCCAGCCGGGGCTTCACCAGCAGGGCCTTCTGGCCCCGCTCAGCATAATTATAGTGAACCATCAGGGCGTTGGCGGTCTTGCTGGACCCCATGGCCCCATATTTGAAGTAAAGCTGCGCCATGCTCAATCCTCTTTCCGTGTATACTCTCCGGACCCGTAGGGCGGGCACATCCCGGCCGCGTCAATGGCCATCTTTTCGCACTGGGGGCAGTACCAGGCGGTCTTGTACGTAAAAAGCAGTCCCTCATCATCCACTCTCAGCGATTGGTTGGGATCCGGCCCAATCAGCTTGCTCTTCCACTCGATCTCCCCCTGCACCCACCAGACGGCGCCGCCGCCCTTGGCTAAGAGATGTCCCAGCCTCATTTCGCCGCCGCACCAGGGGCAGCACTGGGGCGTTTTTACCTCTTTGGCCGGACTTTTTTGGGGCTCGTCCCAAGGTTCCCGCTCTTTAGCTGTCATGCTCACTCGCTCCCCTCCTGTCTCTCCAGGTGCTCCAGCGCCTCCTCCCGAAACCGGGCAAAGGCCGTGGGCACCGTCTTATCGGCAAAGTCCCGTCCGTCCGACCAGCAAAAGTCCGCAGGGCCAGAGGGCTGGCAGAGCAGCACATAGCCGGTCATATGCCACTCCACATGGGTGAAAATGTGCTTCGCGGCGATTCGTTTTTCCCACCGGAGCGGCTCAATGCCCCAGCACTTCAAAACGCGGGCCGCCTCCTCTTCACGGAGCGCCCCCTCCACGTTGGGGAATTCCCAGAGGCCGGCCAGAAGGCCGGTCTCCGGCCTCCGGCGCAGCGCGGCGCCCTGGCTGGAGAGGAGGACAAATACGGTGCGCTCCTCCAGACGTCTTCCTTTTTTCGGGGCCTTTACGGGAAGCGACGACTGGCGGCCCGCCTCCCGGGCAGCGCAGAAGTCCCGGCCCGGACACAGCAGGCACATGGGCTCCCCGTTGGGCAGGCACACCGTGGCCCCCAGGTCCATCATGGCCTGGTTGTAGTCCCCGCAGCGCTCGGCCGGCGGAAGCGCCTCCTCCACCCAGGATCGGAAGCGCCTGCGGACCTTGATATCGGAGATGTCCTCATCGCAGTCCATGATCCGCGCCGCCAGGCGCAGCACATTGCCGTCCACCGCCGGAACGCGCTGGCCCCAGGCGATGGACAAGATGGCCCCGGCGGTGTAGTCCCCGATGCCGGGCAGGCTCGTCAGGTCCTCATAGGTCCGGGGCAGCTCTCCGCCAAAGCGCTCCATGGCCTGGCGTGCCGCTTTTTGCAGATTCCTTGCACGGCTGTAGTAGCCCAGGCCCTCCCAGCACTTCATCAGCCGCTCCTCCCCCCGGGCCAGGTCCGCCAGGGTGGGAAATTCCCTGAGGAAGCGGGCATAATACTCCCGTACCGCCGCCACCCGGGTCTGTTGGAGCATGATCTCCGAAATCCACACATGGTAGGCATTGGCCGGCGTCTCCCGCCAGGGAAGCTTCCGGGCGTTTTGCTCATACCAGCTCAGGAGCGGGGCGGTGAGTTGTTTTAGTTTAGACTGATCCATAAACCCTCTCAAAATCGCTTGGCGTAGCCGCAGCGGCGGCACAGCTCCTCCGCCGGGCGGCGATGGGAAAAGCCGTCATAGATGGCCCGGGCCCTGGGGGAGTTCAAAATTTCATCCAGCTCCTGGTGCAGCAGGTTCCCCAGCGCCAGGTCCCCCTCGTGGTCCAGGCAGCAGGGCACCACCGTGCCGTCGCACAGGACCGCCGCCTGGTGGCGCAGGGCGTAGCAGAACTCCGTGTCCTTCTCCTCTGCCGCCAGGTCCGGCCAGTCGAACTTTCCGTCCCTCTCCAGATAGAGCCGCTCCCCCAACTGCCAGGTGTTGGGACGCGGCCTGGCCCAGCCCTCCCGGGGGCCTGCCTCCGTCTCCAGAAAGTGGAGAATCTCGTCGTTGCGAAGGTCCTCTCCCCCCTCGTTCCAAAGCCGCAGCACACAGAGGACGCCCCGCTCCGACGCCCGGCGGCAAAACGCCCAGCACTGCTTGAGGTAGGGTGCCATGTCCGCGCCGCCGTTACCCTCAAAGCTGTGGAGGGAGACGGACACTTTGTGGAGCGCCGGCGCGGCCAGCAACTCCTCCTCCCGGCGGGAGAGCAGCGTCCCGTTGGTGGTCAGACAGACCCGAAAGCCCTCCTGGCCCGCCAGCGCAAGGAACCGTCCCAGCCGGGGATGGAGCAGCGGCTCGCCCATCACGTGAAAATAGAGGTAGCGTGTCTTTCCCCTCAGGCGGGAGAGCACCGTGGAAAACTCCCCCTCCTGCATGTCCCGAAGGGGCCGCGCCGTGCCGGGGCAAAATGCGCACCGGAGGTTGCAGCGGTTGGTGATCTCCACATAAATCCGTTTGAACATGACTCTCCTTCCCGGCTCCAGCTGCTGGAACCTTTTGATGCTGCCTATGATTATATCAAACCTTGCGCCCTTTTTCCACCCGCGTTTGCCTTTTGCTCCCCTCCCGCTGTGCTTTGGAGAACCAGAGCCCGGCATTTCCCGCCTGGTAACGGCTTTTTCTCAAATTTGAAAATTTCTCTTGACCTTCCCCCGGCTGGAAGGTATATAGTTAGGTCAGCCAAGGAGGTGAAGATTGCTGAAAATCAACGAAGTGGAGGCCCTGGTGGGCATCACGAAAAAGAACATCCGATTTTATGAGCAGGAGGGCCTGCTCAATCCCCGGCGCAACAGTGAAAACGGGTACCGGGACTATCAGGAGGAGGATGTGGAGGCGCTGCAGCGGATCAAGCTGCTTAGGAAGCTGGGCCTTCCTCTGGAGGAAATTCGGAAGATGCAGAGCGGTGCCCACACGATAAGCGACGGCATGCGGCGTCACCTGGTGACGCTGGAGCGTGAGATCAAAAACCTGGAGCAGGCCACGGAGCTGTGCGCTTCCTTGCAGGAGCAGGATCAGCCCCTGAGCAGCCTGGATGCCGGAGCGCTGCTGGTCCGGCTGGAGGAGATGGAACGGGAGGGAACCACCTTTATGGATAAGCAGAAAAACGACACCAAGCGCATCCGCTATGTGGCGCCGGTGGTCATCGCGGTTTTGATGACCGTCCTGATGGGCGCCCTGGTCTGGCTCTTCGTCTGGGCAGCGAAAACCGATCCCCATGGCGCGCCGCCCATGCCGCTGCTTGCGCTGCTCATCGCCATCCCCGTGGTGGTGATCCTGGGCGTGGTGCTGGCCATGATCCTCCGCATCCGGGAAATTGGAAAAGGGGAGGAAGACGATGCCAGAAATTATTGAGGCCGCGAAACGGCACCGCCGCCGTCAGGCCGTTTTATCCGCCCTGGTCAACGGCTTTTTGCTGCTTTTTTCCGCGGCCGTGCTGCTCATTGTGCGCAGCAGGTTTGACCTGAGCGGCTTTGTATCCGGCCTGCTGGCATTTTTTGCGGCAGCCAACACAATTTGCATCATTCCGCTGCTCTACAGCCTGCGGGAGAGATTACAGGAAATTCAAGGAGGAGAAGAAGATGAAGCTCGTCACTATTGATTACATCCCCGGTCAGGATTTTGAGGCCATGGACATCGTAAAGGGCACCGTGGTCTACAGCAAAAACTTCGGCCGGGACTTTATGGCCGGCATGAAGACCCTGGTGGGCGGCGAAATCGTGGGCTACACGGAGATGCTCAACGAGGCCCGCCAGATCGCCACCAAGCGCATGGCCGATGCGGCCGAGGCCCTGGGCGCCGACGCCGTGGTCAATGTCCGCTACGCCTCGTCCTCGGTGATGCAGGGTGCCGCCGAGGTGGTAGCCTATGGCACCGCCGTCAAGTTCAAATGATCCGCGTCACCTACATCGGCCACTCCGGCTTCCTGGTGGAGTGGCCGGAGCAGTACTGGCTCTTTGACTACTACAACGGCACGCTTCCGCCCCTATTGCCGTCCAAGCCCCTGCTGGTCTTTGCCAGCCACCGCCACGCCGATCACTTCAACCCGGCCATCTTCCGCCTGCCCCACCCGGATGTGCGCTACATTCTGTCCAAAGACATCCGCCTGACGGAGCGGAAACGGGAGGAATACGGCGTGCCGGAGGGCGCGGAGATTTTGTCCCTCAGCCGGAGGGAAACAGTGAACCTGGGGCCACTGAGCGTCTGTACCCTTCCCTCCACCGACGAGGGCGTGGCCTTTCTGCTCACCTACAACGGCCGCCGGGTCTATCACGCCGGCGATCTGAACTGGTGGGCCTGGGCCGGGGAGAGCGAGTCGTACAACCACAACATGGAGGCCAACTTCAAGCGCTTCATCGAACCCCTTCGGGGCGTCCATCTTAATCTGTGCTTCGCTCCCCTGGACCCCCGGCAGGAAGGCGACTACGCCCTTGGCCTCTCCTATCTCCTAAAGCTGGCCCAGGCCGACCACGTCTTTCCCATGCACCTCTGGGACGACTACGGCCTGATCGAGACCTTCCGCGCCGCCTATCCTCAATTGAGCGGCCCGGTGGTCTCCATCACCCACCAGGGCCAGAGCTGGGACCTCACATAAAAAGTGCGTTCCGCGCTTTTTCCCGCGGGGTCCGGCCGCCATGGTGTCCGTCCGGCTAATCAGTGCGCTATGCAATCCAGCCCAACACAGGGCATCTCCTCAGATGCCATCAAACCGAAAGAGCCGCCGTGAAGCAATTCACAGCGGCTCTTTTGAAGAGGATCCCTTTTCAGAAAGTGCTTTACAGGGCGGGATAGGCCTTGCGCACATAGCTGTTGCGGCGCAGCACGCCGGTGAGCAGCGTGGCGGCCACCAGGCCGAAAGCTCCCTGGAGGAGGTTGGCCGGGATGCCCACCGCCGCGCCCAGGCCCTGGCCCAGGAGCGCCGCCTCAAAGAGGAAGTAGCCGAAGACCATAATGAGCTCGGAGGGCAGTCCGGAGAGGATCAGCCCTGCCTTTTTATGGCCCATGGCGCGGTACATCAGCCCGGCCACCAGGCCCATGCAGCCCTTGATGATCAGCGTGGCCGGCACCCAGGCCATATAGCCGGCCCAGAAATCCGCCAGCGCGGAGCCAATGCCCCCGGCCAGCATCCCGTACACAGGCCCCAGCAAAAAGGCCGACAACAGCACGATGGTGTCTCCCAGGTTCACATACCCGCCGGTGGGGGTGGGAATCCGGATCACGTAGGTGGCCACCATGGTCAGGGCCGCCAGCAGAGCGGTCATCACGATTTTTCTTGTCTTGTTCTCTTCCATTGCAGCGCTCATTCCTTTCCCGGCCCCGGCTTTTGATTGGGGCTGGATCATTTTGGTATGGCCATTTTAGTCCAGATGTGGTATGATTGAAATGTCCACTTTATGAATATTTTATAAGGTCAGATGAGGAGGCGCGGCAGATGCTGACATATGATATGGACAACCGGGGGACGGAGACGCTGCAAAACCATCTCTACCGCTGCATCCGGGAGGACATCCGCAGCCGGCGCCTCTCCCCTGACGAGCGGCTTCCCTCCAAGCGCGGCCTGGCCCGCCACCTGCACATCAGCGTCATCACGGTGGAAAACGCCTACGCCCAGCTCACGTCGGAGGGTTGGCTCTACGCTCTGCCCCGGAAGGGTTTTTTTGTCTCCCGGGTGGAGCACCCGCCGGAGGACCTCCGCTACGCCCCGCCCGGCGTTGCGCCTCAGCCGGTGGCGGAGTACCGGCTGGACCTGGGGCGGGGCCGGGTGGACCCCTCCCGCTTCCCCTTTGCCACCTGGTCCCGGCTGATGCGCCAGGTGCTCTCGGAGCAGGACAAGAAGCTTCTACTCCCCATCCCCAGCCAGGGCGTGGAGGCGCTGCGCGACGCCATCGCCGCCTACCTCCATAGCTTCCGCGGCATGGAGGTCTCTCCGGAGCAGATCATCGTGGGCGCCGGTACGGAATACCTTTATCAAATGATCACCCTCCTTTTAGGGCGGGGCCTCCGCTTTGCCGTGGAGGACCCGGGCTACTCCAAGCCGGAGCGCATCTACCGCAGCAACGGCGTGGACTGCGTCAGCGTGCCCCTGGACGAGTGGGGGATGAGCGTTTCGGCCCTGGGTCGCTCCGGGGCACAGGTGGCACACGTCTCCCCGTCCCACCACTACCCCACCGGCATCTCCATGCCCATCGGCCGCCGCCAGGAGCTGCTGCGCTGGGCCGGTACGGAGCGCTACATCTTAGAGGACGACTACGACAGCGAGTTCCGCTTCACCGGACACCCCGTCCAGACCCTGCAGAGCATCGACCGTCAGGGGCGGGTGATTTACCTGAACACCTTTTCCCAGACCATCGCCCCCTCCATGCGCATCAGCTACATGGTGCTGCCGCCCCGGCTGGTGGAACGCTACCGGCGGGAGCTGGGGTTTTACGCCTGCACCGTGCCCAGTTTCGAACAGTTCGCCCTGGCCAAATTCATCGCCGGAGGATACTTTGAAAAGCACCTGAACCGGATGCGCCTTTTTTACCGCACCCGGCGGGAACAGGTCCTTTCCGCCTTCCGCTCCAGTTCTTTCGCCCACCGGATCACCTTGACGGAGCGGGGCGCCGGGCTCCACTTCCTCCTCAAGCTCCAGACCGAACGCAGCGACGAGGAGCTGCGCAGCAGGGCACTGGCCCTTGGCATCCATCTGAGCTTTCTCTCGGAGTACACCCGCCGGGGCGGCTTTGAGCACACGCTGGTGATCAACTATGGCGGCGTGGAGCGCCCGGAGGAGGCGGTATTGGCGCTGGCGGAGGTCTTTGCGGAATAAGAAAAAAGAGATGCGGATTGTTCCGCATCTCTTTTTTGATCATGGTTGCTTACGGCAGCTGCAAATAGTCGCCGGTCTCCAGTGCCGTCCCCTCCACTACCAGCGTCACCTGATCGGAGACGGCGGCCACGCGCTCTCTCAGCACCGCCGCCTCTTCCGCCGGGGCCGCAACATAAATCCGATCCACTATAGCCGCCGCGTCGCTCAGGTCCTGCCCCGACACCTGGTCGGTTCCAACGGTGAGGGTCTGGGCGCTCAGCTCCACGGAGAGCTTTACGTCATACTCCTCCAACGCATCCGCCATACCCTGGAGGAAGGCGCGCAGGTTCACGGGCTGTTCCACCGATCCGTACTCGATCTTATTCAGCTTTCCCTCGGTGGGATAGCTGAAGTCTGTCAGGAGGATTTCGTCAAAGCCCAGGGCCGCGCACTCCCGGGCAATCTCATAGAGATAGGCCCGGGCCCCCTCCTTGCCGGGGTCCAGCCACTGGGTGTTGTTCCCGTCGTAAAAAATATATCCGCCCGTATTCTTCAGCCCCGCGCCGTCCATGTTGGCGTTGGCATAGAGGCTGTCGCGGAAGCAGGAGAGCCTGGCGATGCTGTAGTACTCCTCGCTGCCCAGAAGCCCTTCCAAGGCGGTCATGCTCTGTTCATTGCCCTGCACGGCGCCGGAGGAGACCGCTGCTTCCACCCTGGAGTCATACAGCAACTGCCCGCCCGCGGCCTTCATGGTCACCGCAAAGGCATTCTGGCCGCCAGCACGGAGGGCCGAAACAGCCTGGGTCCAATCGCCTTCCAAACTCCCGTCGGGCAGCTGGAGGATATGGAGTTCCTCCACATCCTTTCCCTCCGGCTCGGAGATGATGATCTGCAGGTCCTCGTCACTGACCGGCGGCAGGCTGGAAGACCCGTCCGGCTTCATCCAGGGTAGCTCCAGCCGCACGGCGCCGCTGTCGTCATATACGATATACTTTTGCAGGAACAAGAAGGTGCAGGCCGCCAGAAGGATCAGCGCCAGGAGGATCGCCAGCGCGATTTTCCAGCGGGGCACCCGTCCCCGGTAACTGCTGTAGCCCCTTGAACCTGCCATAGAACCTCTCCTTTATTCCTCGATGGCGTCCAGTTCCGCTACGCGGCGGGCATGGCGCCCTCCCTCAAATTCCGTGGTCAAAAAGACCTCCACCATCCGTTCGGCCAGGTTCCGGCCGGTGAAGCCCGCGCCCAGGGCCAGCATATTGGCATTGTTGTGGCGGCGGGTCATCTCCGCCTGCAGGGAATCGGCGCAGTGGGCGCAGCGGATGCCCTTTACCTTGTTGGCGGCAATGGAGATTCCGATGCCGGTGGTGCAGATGACAATGCCCATCTCGCACTGGCCGGAGGCCACCGCCCGGGCGGCCGCCTCGCCGTAGATGGGGTAATCGCAGCTCTCAGTGGAGTAGCAGCCGAAGTCCTCATAGTCATAGCCTAATTTTTTCAGCAGCTCTGCAATGTGGCACTTGAGTTCGTAGCCGCCGTGGTCAGAACCTAACGCGATCTTCATATCGGTTTCTCCTTCTTTCACAATGGTTCGCTTCCCTATTTTATCCGCTTTTTCCGCATTTTGCAAGCAGGACGTTTACAGGTCGTGCCACTGGGGCCTTCTGCAGGAAAAGCAGCAAAAGCGGGTGAACCCGCACCTTTTCAGCAGCTCCTGATTTTGGCGGAGGGCGCAGCCCACATACTCCGGCGTATGCGCGTCGCTGCCCAGGGTGATGCGCTCGCCCCCCAGGCTGCGGTACATCCGCAGCCACTTTTCGCTGGGCAGCGGCTCGTTGCCCCGGTTGGTGTTCAGCTCAATCCCGCAGCCATTGGAGATCAGCGCCCGGAAGATGGCCTCCAGCCGCTCTTCAAAGCCGTCGAAGGTCATGTGCATGCCGTGCTTCTCATTCAGATACCGCAGCGGCAGTGTCAGATGGCCCAATACGTCGAACTGGCCCCACTCAGCCAGCAGCAGCACCTGATCCAGGTAGTCCCCAATGGCAAGCCGGGCCTCCTCTTCACTTTTGCAGTCGAAATAATAGAGGCTCCGCCGGCCGTAGGCCTCGGACAGGGCGTGGACGGAGCCGATGACAAAATCCAGCTCCGGCGCCTGGGCCATCATCCGCTCCGCCGCGGCAAAATCCGCGTTGGCTCCGCCTAACTCCGCGCCCAGCCTCAAAACAATGGGCTGGCCCTCCATCTCCCGCCGCGCCGTTTCAAAGGAGTCCTTTAGGGCGGCCCAGTCGCAGCTGGGCCTGATCTCCCCAATGGGCGCGGTCTCTATGTGATCGGTAAAACACATCTCCTGCACTCCCGCGGCCACTGCTGCCCTGGCCATATCGGCCATGGAGCAGCGGGCGTCCGGGGAGCACAGGGAGTGGGTGTGATAATCTGCCAGGTACATGCCGTTCCTTTCCCGCGTATCCTTCTGTTTGATTCATCCTGGGGACATGGATTGCCGCGAAAAGATTGGTTATTTCTTGAACTTCTTGAAGAAATTCCGGCGCTGTTCGTAGTTGTTCTCCCCAAGGGTGTCGGCAAACTTCTTCAGCGCTTCCTTCTGCTCCCGGTTCAGGTTGCGGGGCGTCTCGATATACACGGTTACGTACTGGTCGCCCCGGCCCCGGCCGTTGAGGGAGGGGATGCCCTTGCCCTTCAGCCGGAAGGTGGTGCCGCTTTGGGTCCCCTCGGGCAGGTCGTATTTCACCTTGCCGTCGATGGTGGGAATCTCCAGCTCTGCGCCCATGACCGCCTGGGCAAAGGTGATGGGCGCTTCGCACAGCACGGAGGTGCCCTCCCGGCGGAAGATGGCGTGGGGCTTTACGGTGATGGTGATCAGCAGGTCGCCGCTGGGCCCGCCGTTGCGTCCCGCGTCACCCTGGCCCCGGATGGAGATGGTCTGGCCGTTGTCGATGCCGGCCGGGATAGCGGCCTCAATGGTCCGGCGCTTGCGCACCATGCCGCTGCCGTGGCACTCGCCGCAGGGCTGGTGGATGATCTTGCCCGTGCCGCCGCACTTGGAGCACGGCGACGTGCTGGCAAAAACGCCCATGGGCGTCTGACGCCGGGTCTGGACCGAGCCGGTGCCGTGGCACTCCGGGCACACCTCCGGCGTGGAGCCCTCGGCGCAGCCATTGCCATGGCAGGTGGGGCAGGACTCCATCCGCTCCGCCGTCACCGCCTTCTGGCAGCCAAAGGCCGCCTCTTCAAAGGTGATGGCGATGGACATGCGGATGCTGTCGCCCCGCTGGGGCGCGTTGGGGTTGGTCCGGCGCGCACCGCCGAACCCTCCGCCGAAAAAGCTGCCGAAGAGGTCGCCCAAGTCCCCAAAGTCGAACCCCGCGCCGCCGTAGCCTCCGCCGCCGGCCCCAAAATTGGGGTCCACACCGGCGTGGCCGTACTGGTCGTAGCGGCTCTTCTTCTCCGGGTCGGACAGGATTTCATATGCCTCGTTGATTTCCTTGAACCGGGTCTCCGCCGCCTTGTCACCGGGGTTCAGGTCGGGATGGTTCTCCTTGGCCAGCTTTCTATATGCCTTTTTGATCTCGGCATCAGAGGCGCTGCGGCCCACGCCCAACACCTCGTAATAATCTCGTTTTTGTTCTGCCATTTGTCGCGCAAGGTTTGCCGCGCAACAGCTCCGCTCACATGGAAGCCGCCGCCTGCCTCCCCGCTCCTCCTCTCTGTCCCGGCTCCGCCGCGCTGGGCTTTGGGCCGGGAATATACAGGGGATTATGCGGAGCCGCTGACGCGGCTCCGCATAATACATTACTTGTTCTTGTCGTCCTCATCCACGACCTTGTAGTCCGCGTCGTAATACTGGCCGCCCTGGGCGCCCGCGTCCTCGCCGCCCGGCTGCGCTCCGGCAGCGCCCTGGGGATTGGCCTGCTGGTACAGCTTTTCGCTAACCGCATAGAAGGTCTGGGTCAGCTCCTCGGTGGCGGCCTTGATGGCGGGGATGTCCGTGCCCTTCAGGGCCTCCTTCAGCTTGTCGATGCCGGACTGGACCTTGGCCTTCTCATCGGCGGGAATCTTGTCGCCCATTTCGGAGAGGGTCTTCTCGCTCTGGTAAACCATCTGGTCGGCCTGGTTGCGGGTTTCCACCTCTTCTTTCAGCTTGGCGTCCTGAGCCGCGTACTGCTCCGCCTCTTTGACCGCCTTTTCAATGTCCTCCTTGGACATGTTGGAGGAGGAGGTGATGGTGATGTGCTGCTCCTTGCCGGTGCCCAGATCCTTGGCGGAGACGTTGACGATACCGTTGGCATCGATGTCGAAGGTCACCTCGATCTGGGGCACGCCGCGGCGGGCCGGGGCGATGCCGTCCAGGTGGAAGCGGCCCAGGGACTTGTTGGCCGCGGCCATCTCCCGCTCACCCTGGAGCACGTTGACCTCCACGGAGGTCTGGTTGTCGGCGGCGGTGGAGAAGATCTGGCTCTTCTTCACGGGAATGGTGGTGTTGCGGTCGATAAGCTTGGTGAACACACCGCCCATGGTCTCAATGCCAAGGGACAGCGGAGTGACGTCCAGCAGCAGCAGGCCCTTCACGTCGCCGGTCAGCACGCCGGCCTGGAGGGCGGCGCCCATGGCCACACACTCGTCGGGATTGATGCCCTTGAAGGGCTCGGAGCCGGTGAACTTCTTCACAGCCTCCTGCACGGCGGGGATGCGGCTGGAGCCGCCCACCAGCAGGACCTTGGAGAGGTCGGAGGGCTGCAATCCGGCGTCGGACATGGCCTGGCGCACAGGGCCCATGGTGGCGTCCACCAGATGGGCGGTGAGCTCGTTGAACTTGGCCCGGCTCAGCGTGACGTCCAGATGCTTGGGGCCGGTGGCGTCAGCGGTGATATAGGGCAGGTTGATGTTGGAGGTGGTGACGCCGGAGAGCTCGATCTTGGCCTTCTCGGCGGCTTCCTTCAGGCGCTGCATGGCCACCTTGTCGGTGGAGAGATCCACGCCGTCGGTGCGCTTGAACTCGCTGACCAGGTACTTCATGACACACTCGTCGAAGTCGTCGCCGCCCAGGCGGTTGTTGCCGGCGGTGGCCAGCACCTCGATGACGCCGTCGTCAATTTCCAGGATGGAGACGTCGAAGGTGCCGCCGCCCAGGTCATAGACCATGATCTTCTGGGCGGTCTCCTTGTCCACGCCGTAGGCCAGGGCCGCGGCGGTGGGCTCGTTGATGATGCGCTTGACCTCAAGGCCGGCGATCCTGCCGGCGTCCTTGGTGGCCTGGCGCTGGGAATCGGTGAAGTAGGCGGGGACGGTGATGACGGCCTCGGTGACCGGGCTGCCAAGGTATGCCTCGGCGTCGGCCTTCAGCTTCTGGAGGATCATGGCGCTGATCTCCTGGGGGGTGTAGGACTTATTGTCCACGGTGACCTTGTAGTCGCTGCCCATCTCACGCTTGATGGAGGCGATGGTGCGGTCGGGGTTGGTGATGGCCTGGCGCTTTGCCACCTGGCCCACCATGCGCTCACCGGTCTTGGAGAACGCCACGACGGACGGCGTGGTGCGGTTTCCTTCAGCGTTGGCGATGACGACGGCCTCGCCGCCCTCCATCACTGCCACGCAGGAATTGGTTGTACCTAAGTCGATGCCGATTACTTTAGACATAGCTGGTTCCTCCTATTTGAATCATATATATTATCCATTTTTCTATTTCAAACTGCCTTTTGAAGGCGGCGGTTTACAAATTTAATTGGCCACCCGTACCGTGGCAAAGCGGAGCACCTTATCCCCCAGCATGAAGCCGGCCTGGAACACATCCGCCACCACGTTTTCGCCCAAAGACTCGTCGTCGATGTGCATGACCGCGTTGTGCCTGGACGGGTCAAATGGCTGGCCCAGGGCCTCGATCTCCGTGACACCCATGGCCTCCAGGATTCCCTTGAACTGGGCAAAGATCATCTCCATGCCCTTCTTGTGGGGGGAGTCGCTCTGGTCGTCGGTCTTCAGAGCCCGCTCCAGGTTGTCGTACACGGCCAGGAACTTTTCAATGGTGTCGCCCTTGGCGTCCTGGTAGATGGTCTCCTTTTCCCGGGTGGTCCGCTTGCGGTAGTTGTCGTATTCCGCGGCCAGACGTGTGTACTGATCCTTGGCGGCCTCCAGCTGCTTGGCCGCGAGCTCCATCTGTTCCATCTGCTCCCGGGTCAGGGTGTACTTTTTCTCCTTGTTCTTTTTGGGCTTGGCGGCTTTGGATTCCTCCTTGGGCTCCTGCGCCTCCTGGCCGCCTTCCTTGCTCTCGGGAGATACCGGCTCCTCCGGCGTCTGGTTCTTGTTCTCTTCACTCATGAGATTTATCCTCCGGTAATTCGTTTTTGCCAAACATCCGGCTCAAGCCGTCGGCAAAACAGCTCAGCCTCGCCGCCACTGTGGCGTAATCCATCCGGGTGGGCCCCACCACGCCGATCAGGCCCCGCATGTTGTCGCCGATGTCATAGCTGGCCACCACCACGCTGGTGTCCTGCAGCGCCTCACTGACGTTTTCCGGGCCGATGAGGATTTTCATGGGATCGTCCTCGTCCGGGCCCGGCAGGTTTTCCTTGTCCTCGGAGAGGAAGCTCATCAGCTGGTGGGCCTTGTCTGCATCGCGGAACTCCGGCAGCTTCAGGATCTGGCTGGCGCCCAAGGTCCTGACCTCTTTGCGCACCGCCTCCTCCAGCACACGGGTGGCATAGGCCACAATCTGGCTCAGCAGCAGGAAGAGCGGCGGCGGCACCAGCTCGGAATCGTCCATCAGCCGGCGGTTCATCTCCTCCGGCGAGGCGCCGGTAAAGCGCTTGTTCAAAAGGTTGACCAGCACCGGCAGCTGGTCGCTCCCCACCTTCAGCTGCATGCGCAGCAGCTGGGACTTCACACGGTCGTCGTTGGTCATCAGCACCAGGATGCAGTTGGAGTCGTCCACACTCAAAAGGTCGAACCGGCGCACCCGGATCTGGCCCTTGCCCGCGGTGGCCACATAGGCCGGATACCCCTCAAAGGAGGAAACCACCTGGCCCGCCTGGGCGATCACACGGTCCAGCTCCTCCATCTTGATCTGGAGGGCCTGGTTGATGCGCTGGGTCTCCTGCATGGATAGCCGGTGCTGCTCCATCAGCTCATTGACGTAAATCCGATAGCCCCTCGGGGTGGGAATCCGTCCGGCAGAGGTGTGGGGCTGTTCCAGATAGCCCAGCTCCACCAGGTCTGAAAGCTCATTGCGGATGGTGGCGGAACTGACCCGCCCCTCCATCTGGGCCGCAATGGCCTTGGAGCCAACCGGCTCTGCGGAGTCCACATAGTCCTCCACAACGATCTTCAGTATTTGCTTTTTCCGGTCGCTTAACTCCACGGCACTTCCTTCTCTTGCATCAAATTGAATTAGCACTCCATCTTCCTGAGTGCTAAAGCTAATTTACCACCACTTCCCGCCCTTGTCAATGCATGGATATAAACAAATTGTAAACAAAAAACAAGGAAAGCATGAACATTGCAAAACTGGAAAATGGTACCTCTTTTGATCTGCGGGCCAAGGTTTCAGTGGCAAAGGCGGAGCGGTTGTGCTACGATGAGGATATCCAAATCTCCCGCACGGAGAGAATTATGATGGAAGGTGATTTTCCATGAAACTTGTCGATCTCAACTGCGACCTGGGGGAAAGCTTCGGCGCCTACACCATCGGCGCCGATGAAGCGGTCTTGGGCTATGTCACCTCCGCCAACATCGCCTGCGGGTTTCACGCCGGGGATCCGCTGGTGATGGAGCGCACCGTGGCCATGGCCGGGGAACGGGGGGCTGCCGTGGGCGCTCACCCCGGCTTTCCGGACCTGATGGGCTTCGGCCGGCGGAACATGTCCCTCTTGCCCGCCGAGGCGGAGGCCTGTGTGGCCTACCAGATCGGCGCCCTCTGGGCCTTTGCCCAGCGCTCCGGCCTGCGGCTGCAGCACGTAAAGCCCCACGGGGCCCTCTACAACATGGCGGCTAAGGACAGAGCTTTGGCGGATGCCGTTGCCCGTGGAGTCTCCTCCGTGGACAAAGAATTGATCCTGCTGGGCCAGGGGTTCCTTCTGGACGCGGCCCGCGATGCGGGGCTCCGGTCCGCAAGCGAGGTCTTTGCCGACCGGGCCTACCAGCGGGACGGCACCCTGGTGCCCCGGAGCCGGGAGGGCTCCGTCATCCGCAGCCGGGAAGAGGCCATTGCCCGAACCCTCCGCATGGTGGAGGAAGGGCGCGTCACCGCCATCACCGGAGAGGACATCCCCATCCGGGCCGACTCCATCTGCATCCACGGGGACAGCCCGTCGGCCCTGGAGTTTGCCCGCTCCATCCGCTCCGCTCTGGAGCGCCGGGGCGTGGCGATTGTCCCCCTGAGCCGGGTGGTCTTATAAGGAGGCGGCGGATGGAACGGTTTTTACCCGCGGGCGACAGCGCCGTCACCGTGGAGTTAGGCGATGCGATTTCCCCTGAGATCAACGCCCGGGTGCGGTCGATGCAGACGGCCGTTGAGAACAGCGGCATTCCCGGCATTCGGGAGACAGTGCCCGCCTACTGCTCCCTCACCATCCACTACGACCCCTGCCAAATCCTGTTCGGCCCGCTGGTGGCACGGCTGCGGGAGCTTGCCGCCGCCCTGGACACGGACGCGGCCTTCCCGGGCGAGGTGGTGGAACTGCCAGTGCTCTACGGCGGTGAATCCGGGCCGGACCTGGGCACCGTGGCCCGATACGCCGGGAAAACGGAACAGGAGGTCATCGCCCTCCACAGTGAGGCGGAATACCTCATCTATATGCTGGGCTTTACCCCAGGCTTCCCCTACTTAGGAGGCCTGAACCCGGCCATTGCCGCGCCACGGCTGGAGACGCCCAGGCTGCGCATCCCGGCTGGCAGCGTGGGCATCGCCGGAAGCCAGACCGGCGTCTACCCCGTGGCCTCCCCCGGCGGATGGCAGCTGATCGGCCGCACCCCGGTCTCCCTCTATGATCCCGCCCGGCCGGAGCCCATTTTGCTCCGGGCCGGAGAGTACATCAAATTCCGGCCCATTGACAAGGAAACCTTTCGCACCATCGCCGACCAGGGCGCGTCCTATGTCTGCCGCCGATCCGTCCATGAGGAGGTGAGGCTGTGAGCATCCGGGTGGAACAGGGAGGCCTTCTGACCACGGTACAGGACATGGGCCGCACCAACTACCAGCAGTATGGCATGGTGGTGGCCGGGGTGCTGGACCCAAGGGCCGCGGCCCTGGCCAACTTCCTGGTGGGAAACGGGGAAAACGAGGCCGTGCTGGAGGTCTCCCTCTTAGGGCCCCGGCTGCTCTTCACCCAAGACAACTGCATCGCCCTCACCGGCGGCGACCTGGGCGCGGAGCTGGACGGGGCGCCGGTACCCCGGTACGCGGCCGTGGCGGTGCGCTCAGGGCAGACCCTTTCCTTTACCGGCCCCAAAAGCGGCTGCCGGGCCTATCTGGCCTTTGCCGGCGGATTGGACATCCCGGTGGTCATGGGCAGCCGCTCCACTTACCTCAAGGTGCAGCTGGGCGGCTTTCAGGGCCGGCAGCTGAAAGCAGGCGACGAGATTGCCTTCCGCGCGCCCAGGCCCTTCCTGCCTAAGATGAGCAAGCGGCGCCTGACGGAGGCCGCCTCCTCCCCCACGCTCCGGGTGATCTTGGGGCCCCAGGACGACGCCTTCACCCCGGAGGGACTGGAGACCTTCCTCTCCTCCGAGTATACCCTCACCAGCCAGTTTGACCGCATGGGCTGCCGGTTGGACGGGCCGGTCATCACCCATCGGGCTGGGGCGGACATCCTCTCCGACGGCATCTCCTTCGGCGCGGTGCAGGTGCCCTCCAACGGGAAGCCCATCCTCATGCTGGCGGACCGCCAGACCGTGGGCGGCTACACCAAGATCGCCTGCGTCATCTCCGCCGACTTCTCCGCCCTGGCCCAGGCCAAGGCTGGCGACCGGTTCCGATTCGAAGCGGTGGCCATGGAACAGGCCCAGGCTTTGTACATCGCCCAGCGGCAGGAGCTTGAGGCCATCGACCGCAGATTCAACGCCGGAGTGTTCCGCCGGCTCTTCCACCGATGAAAGGAGCGATTGGATGGAACAGAATCTTACCCCCCTTAAGGTCCGGCACTTGGCCCGCAGCGGCCGCCTGACCTCTCCCACGGCGGGCCTGTGCCCCGGCTACGCCCAGGCCAACCTCATCATCCTGCCCGGCCGGTGGGCACGGGATTTCCGGGAGTACGCCCGGCGCAACAGCGCCCCCTGCCCGGTCCTGGAGGTGCTGGAGGGCTCTCCCAAAACCCGCCTCATGGCCTCAGACGGCGACATCACCACCGACTTTCCCGCCTACCGCATCTACCGCGGCGGCGTCCTCTGCCAGGAGGAGAGTGACGTATCCGCCCTTTGGCAGCCGGACTTTGTGGGCTTTCTCATCGGGTGCAGCTTCTCCTTTGAGGAGGCCCTGCTCCGCGCCGGGATCGAGATGCGCCATATCTCCATGGGCCGCAACGTGCCCATGTACAAGACCAGCATCGCAACCCAGCCGGCCGGCCCCTTCCGGGGGCCCATGGTGTGCAGCATGCGGCCCATGACCCCGGAGAAGGCCCGGCTGGCGGCGGAGATCACCGCCCGTTTTCCCCATGTCCACGGCGCTCCGGTGCAGATCGGCCATCCGGAGGAGATCGGCGTTTTAGACCTCTCCCGCCCGGACTACGGCGATGCGGTGGAGGTGCGGCCCGGCGAGGTGCCGGTCTTCTGGCCCTGCGGCGTGACGCCCCAGGCCGCGGTGGAGGCCGCAAAGCCGCCCATCGCCATCACCCACGCCCCGGGCCACATGTTCGTCACTGACGTGAAAAACGATTTGCTGGATGAGCTGCTCTCCGCCCATCAGCCATAAAAAGGCGCCAGGCCAAATTGGCCTGGCGCCTTTTTTATCCGCACAGCGTCTTTTCCTCCTTCAGCAGCTGCATCAGCGCCCTGCGCACCTTCAGATGCACGGACAGCTCCAATCCGTCCACGCTCATGGCCCGCCGCTTCGTGCAGCCATCCACCGCCCCGGCATCCACAATGGCCCGCAGCAGCTCCGTCTCCTCCTGCTCCGTAAGCATCAGCTCCCGGCCCGTGGCATGGGACAGCAGGGCCGCAAGGCCGGCCCCCCACCAGTTGGACACCCCGGCCGCCAGAGTGAACTGGGCCGGCTCCACCGCGGCGATTTCCGCGCCATGGGGCACATGGGCGCACACCTTGTCGTAAAGCGCGCCCATCCCCAACTCGTTGCCGCCGTCGCCGATGGCCACTGTTGTGATGGAACGCTGACGGGCCAGCTGAAAGCAGCTGTCCGTATCCGCCGCCATGCGGTCGATCACAGCACCCCGCATGTTGTGGAAATGGCCGTCCATCCCCTTCCCGGGGCGCTCGATGGAGAGCACCAGGTCGGGCTGATAAGAGTCAAAGAGCCTCCTGAAGAACCGCTCAGTCTCCAAAAACGGGACGGCCGCCAGCTCCGCCCCAGGCGCCGCGAGCTCCAGGGCCGACCGCACGTTCCGGTAGGACGGCGCATCCGTGGCCACCAGCACCCGGCATCCCAGGTCAGTCAGCGCGCCCGCGATCTCCGCCGCGCCGATGGGGCCGTCCGTCTCACCCGCCACGGCGCCGCAGTCCACCGGGAACCCGGTCAGCACCAGCACGGAGCGGCTGCGCAGCAGCACCCCGCTCAGCTCCCGCAGGGCCGGCATGGGCGCGCGAAGCCCCCGGTTCCCCCGCCGCAGCTGTTCATATAACGCTTGCTCAAAGTCCATTGCAGCTTCCTCCCAGGAGGTGGGCGCAAAAAAAGACCCACCAATTTGAGCAAATTCGTGGATCTTGTTTACGACGGGAGCAGCCGGGCAGGCGTCCCCATAAACAAAAGAATCTTCTACGCTTAGAATACGCCGCCGCCAGCCGTTCGTCAAGTCAAACTTCAAGCTGCTGTGGAAAATTGTTCCCCTCTATGATATGCTGTTTTTACAGAATAGAAACCATAAGAAAGGAGCCTCTTTTATGCGTTATCCGGAGCATTCCCTCCTGGTGGTGGGGATGGCCAAGCCCAGCCGGGAGGACGCCATCTACAGCACCCACGGGGAGTTTTACATCAGCCTGGTGCTCTGCCGGGAGACCGGGGAGATTCTGGACATGGGCTGCAACACCATCGTGGGCGTCACGGCGGAATTTGTGCGCCAGCTCCTGGTTGGGAAGCGTCTGCCGGAGGATTTGCCCACGCTGGAGCGGGAGATCCGCGCGCGCTACTTCGCCCTGACGCAAAAGCCGCTGGTCGCCGCGCTGAAGGACGCCTCCAACCGCTTCTGCGCCGCAAGGGGGCAGTAAGGAGAAAGAGCGCCCCCGGACGAAAGTCCGGGGGCGCTGCTTGTTGCTTGCAGTTAATCTGAAGTCAGATTAGGCACGAGCGGTGCCAGCGGTAACGAACAGGTAAGAAACCTGGCCGTAGCTGCTGGAGCTGGAGTTGCCATTGTAGATCACAGCAATGGTAACATCAGTCAGCTTGCTGTCGTTGCCGGGATCAGCGGATGAGGTCAGAGCGTCCTTGATCTCGCCGATGGAGCCCAGGTTGTAATCGGTCAGGTCAATGACCTCAGCCTTTGCAACGTTCAGGTCAATATCCTGGTTCTGAGCATCCTGAACCAGACCAACCAGATAACGGGTGCCGACAAACTGATCAGCAACATCGTTCAGAGTCAAACCGGTGGCCACGGAAGTGGTGTTGTTAGAGCTGTTATACTCCTTCAGGGTGTAGACATTGTCGTCGCCGGCGGAGTAGGTGACAAACTTGCCATCCAGACCCTGATTCTTGGAGACAACGCCCTCGGTCTTGACACCGTCAATGTACAGGGTGTAGATGTCTGCAGCCTTGTTGCCCACGCTGGTCTCGCCGGTCTTCTTGGAAACGAAGGCCACGTTGGTGCCGGTGGCATCCTCAGCATCGCCGGTCACGATCACATAAGTGATTTCATTGTCCTTGTTGAAGACCAGCTTAGCAGACAGGCCGGAAACCTTCTGGACGCCCTCGCGGACGGTGACCTTGTCGATCTCGCCGTCGTTCACGCTCAGGTACACGAACTTCACGCCGGAGGCATAGTAGCCCTTGCCGGAAATGTTGGTGGCGCTGGCGTTCTGAGTCAGGGTCAGGCCGGTGTTGTCAACATACTTTCTGCCATCCTCAGTGTTAGTGGTAGCAGCCGGGGTGATCTTATACTCACCGTTGTTCTTGGAACCGCTGGTGCTGTAAGCATAGATGGTACCCATGGTCATGGTTTCAGGAATAACATCGGTATCTTTTCTATTGGTACCCACGTTCAGGGAAACAGCATTGCCCTCCAGGTCATAGCCCTGGGCAACATAGACCAGCTTGCCATCGACCAGAGTGTTGTAGATGCTGCTGAAGATGAAGAAGTCGCTGCCGGAGGTGACATCAGTGATGTACATGGCATAGCCGTACTTATCCAGATACAGGGTGCTGTCCTTGCTGGCGTTGACAACGCTTGTGGAATCCAGATTTTCAAAGCCGTCACGAATCGCGCTCAGCTTGTAAGCGGTGCCGTTCAGGGTGACGCCGTTGACAGTCTTTACATTGTTCTCGACCTTCATGGAGACCTTGGACAGAGCGCCGGAGTCGGTGGTGGGCTTGTAGGCAGCACCAACCTTATAGGAATTGCCATCCCGAACAGGAGTGATGACCACATAATCATCAGCCTTCATCTGGGACAGAACAGCATAGTAGTCGTTGTCCTCGTCAACAGCGACGACGGACTTAACATTGGTATTCTCAGACTCGACCTTCTTCAGGGAGACGGTCTTGGCGCTGGTGCTGACACGGTTAATCTGCATCAGCTGAGACTTCACGACAACCACGTCGGTGATCAGATCGGCGGTGTCATCATCCACATAGACCTCGACCACGGTGCCGTTGCTGGTCAGAGAGGCCAGTTCCTTCATGGATTTGATCTGGAAACCGTCCTTGTCAGCAGTACCGCCTTCCTGGGTTACTTCCTGGCCATTAACCACGGCGTTGACAGCGGAAGTGTAGACAGCAGGTTGGCCCTCATCAGCGGTATTGCGGGTAGCAAACTTGTAGCCCTTCAGACCCAGAGCCTTGGCGTCCTCAGCCTCGGTGTTGTTGCCATAGGAACCAACACCGGAGGTGTAGACGAAGTCAGGCTGCTTGGCAAAGGTACCAAAGGAAACGTTGCGATAGCTCCAGGTGTTGGAGGGACGGCCGAAATCGTCCTCGTCGTTGCTGTTGCTGATCTTCAGAGCGCCGAAGTGCTCCTCAGCAAACTGCATCAAATTATCGTCCTTGATGTTGCCGTCGGAATCGCCATTGTTTTTAACAGGCTCAGCCTGATTGTTGTTGATGCTCACCTGAGAATCGCCAGTGGTGACGTCAACGGACAGACCAGAGTACTCAACCTCAGTGGCCTTCAGCATGTTCAGAGCATATAGGCAGGCCTCCTCGCGGGTGACCTCGCTGTTGCCGCCGAACTCCACGTTGCCCTTGGTCAGGCCAACGGTGTTGATCTTGCTGGCAACGTTCAGGGTCCAGCCGGAACCGGTGAAGCCTTCCTTTTCGGACTTGTAGCCCAGAGCAGTCAGCAGCATCTTGCAGAACTGATAGCCGGTCAGGGTAGCGGTGGGACGGAAGGTGCCATCGCTGTAGCCGTCCAGGATCTTGGCGTTCTTGCAGTAGGAGATGTAGGCGGCGGCCCAGTAGTCAGCGGACACATCCTTGAAAGGAGCGGCGCTGACGGTCAGCTTGTCAGCCGTAGCCTGGGTCAGCAGCAGGCCGCACATAATCTTGGCAGCCTGGGCGCGGTTCAGAGCGGTGTCGGGCTTGAAGGAACCGTCTTCATAACCCTCGATGATGCCGAGCTTGTTCAGCACGGCAACAGCCTCGGAGTAGGTGATCTCGTCCTTATCGGACAGATCCTTGTACTCCTTGGCGCTTGCAACGGTGAACAGGGACAGAGCCATCACCAGAGCAAGTGCCAGAGAAAGGAACTTCTTCATGGGATTTCCTCCTTTAAAATTTACCGGTTTACCGGCGTTTTCGAACATCCGGATCGCCGCCCCATCTTTGACACGGCACACATACCGTGGCATGCCGGTCCTGTATCTGTGCCGGGCCACGGGTCGGTTTCCCCTCTGTTCACGTCGTATCTTACAGGAATCATTTTTGTTTGTAAAGTCTTTTACCTTTACAGACAAAGTACAACAGGTCGTATCGGTGCGTTCATTCGACAACTTATACCCCGGGCCCCGGTCATCTCAACGATAATGACACATCGGTGGCTTGAAAAAACGTCTTCACTCCGTAAACTACAACATACCTAATATAAGATATCAGGGCAAAGGCAGATAGGCTGCTCGTCAATGGACATTCCGGAGAAGTCATTCTTGCTGCCATTGTCAAACAGATGGTTTCCACTGTATTTTTTGGATCCCTGCTGCCGGCCAACTGTATGAATCGCTGTGTTACAGTTATGTTACAAGTGGGTGAATCCTCCCTATACAAAAAGAACTCCCTGACATCAGGGAGTTCTTCGTATGTTAATCTTCAGATTTTCCAGTCAATGCATAGTGTTTCGCTGGTGGCGCGGATGGAGGAGATCAACAGGTCAACCGTCATGCGCTTGTCGCCAAAGTCCACGTCTTCCCATGCGCCCAACTGTCGGGCCAATTCTTCCACTGTCTCCGGCGCGACCGCCTCGGCGTTCAGCTGGCTGATCTCCCGGGACAGTTCCTGGCGGCGGCCGTCCAGCTCCGCCACGCGGGCGTTTACATAGGAGAGCAGCACGGAGTTGGCCTGGGCCAGGGCGTCCACCAGCCGTTCGATCTCCTGCTCCACCCGGATCCGCTCCGATTGCAGCGCGGCCATGCGGGGATTGCCTGCCCCGGAGGCCTGTCCCTCCCGCTGGATCAGCCGCACCTTTTCCGCCATCTCCTGAAAAATCCGCTGCTCCAGCTCAGCGGTCCTGATTTTTCCGCAGCCCACGCAGCTCTTGTTGTCCAGCCGCTTGGTGCAACGCAGATACTGCACCCCGGTCCTCCCGGTGACGCTGGTCAGGGCGTAGCCGCAGTTGCCGCACTTGATCTTTCCGGCCAGCCAGGTGTGAGTTGCCTTCCTGGCGGACTGAATCTTCATGTTGTTCATCAGCTTTTTGCGGCACTTGAGCCACAGCTCCGCCGGGACAAAGCCCGCGTGGGGCGCCAGGACCAGGAGCTGGCCGTTGAGGTCGCGCAGCTTATTCCCCTTGGCCTCCCGGCCCTGGTAGAGATAGCAGCCGTTGACGCCCGCAAACTCCTCCGGGTCATTGACGAGCACGGCGCCCTGGGACTGAAAGAAGTCGTAGATGGCCTGGTCCGCCCGGACGTAAACCGGGTTTCGCAGCATCTGGGCCAGGGTGGCCCGGCTGAGCTCCTTGCCGTGGAAGAGGATGCCGGAGCAGGTGAACTGCCGGGTGATATCGCCGTAGGAGACCTGGGGCTGGGCGTAGAGCTCAAACATCGTGCGGACGTGGCCGGCCTCCTCCGGGTTGACCACCAGCTTTTTTGTGTGGATGCCGTCTAAGACTATGGGCTCGGCGTGGAAGCCGTAGGGCGGCTTGCCGCCCATGCGGAAGCCCTTCTGTCCCCGGGAGTAGTAGGCGTCGGTGATGCGCTTCTGAATGGTCTCCCGCTCCAGCTGGGCGAAGACGATGCAGATGTTCAGCATGGCCCGGCCCATTGGCGTGGAGGTGTCGAACTTCTCCGTGGAGGAGACGAACTCCACGTTGTGCTCCTGAAAAAGCTCCATCATGTTGGAAAAGTCCAGGATGGAGCGGCTGATCCGGTCCAGCTTGTAGACCACCACCTTGGAGATCAGGCCCCGTTTGATGTCGCCGATCAGCTCCTGGAAGTTGGGGCGGTCGGTGTTTTTGCCGGAGTAGCCCCGGTCCACGTACTCGCGGCAGGAGTCACCCTGCAGCTCGAACCGGCAGAACTCGATCTGGCTCTCGATGGAGATGCTGTCCTTCTTGTCCACGGACTGGCGTGCATAGATGGCGTTGAAGCGGTGATTCATCACTTGGGTTCTCTCCTCCCGGGAAATCCGCCCTTTCCGGCGCGGCGTCAGGACGCGCAAGAAGAGCCGGTTATGGAACTCGCCGTTTTCCGGCTATTATAGCGCATCCGGAAGGGCGCTGACAATCCAATTGTCGAAAAAGGGCGAAAAAGCACCCCGGACTTTCGTCCGGGGTGCTTTTGGGGTTGTGCTGGGTGCTAATCTGAAGTCAGATTAGTCGTTGGCTTTCTCCACAAAGATGTAGGAGACGGTCTTGAAAGCATTGCTGTCCTCGTTGCCGTTGTAGACAATGGAGACCTGATAGCTGTTAAAGCCGTTGTCCTCATCAGACAGATCAGCCAGAGAACCGAAGTTGTTGCCAGTGGTCAGGTCAATGACCTCGACGTTGGCAGCATTCATATCGGTCAGCGTGGAGAAGGCGATGATTCTGTTATCGGTGATGTCGCTCTTATTCAGCGTAGTGCTGACGGCAACAGCAGTGGACTTGTTCACACTCTCATCAGCCTCATAGGTATTCAGGGTATAAACGTTGTCACCCTTGTCGGTGTAGGTCACGAAGGTGTTCTTGGAAACGCCGTTGGTGGAAATCACGCCCTCGACCTTCTCGCCGTCAATGTACAGGGTGTAGATGGTAGCGGTCTTGCCGTCCAGCTTGGTGGAGCCGGTGATAGCGGACACATAAGCCACGGAAGCGCCGACAGCGTCCACATCCTCAGCCAGGACGATCACAGTAGTGACCTTATCGGTGGAACCGGAACCGTCAACGACCGCAATCTTCTGGGTCTTGTCGCTGGAAACCTTCTGAACGCCGTCCTTCACAGTGACCTTCTCAATGGTGCCGTCGGTCTTCTCGGTCACATAGATGAACTGAACATCGGAAGCATACAGAACGCCCCCAAATCTCACGTCGCTGGAAGCAATGGCGGCCGTGCTATCAATCACATAAGTATCTTTCGAGGTGTCTTTGATACCCTCAGTAGTCAGCTTATACTCGGCAATGTTGGGGGCTCCGTCCGTGGTGTAGATCATCACGGTCTGAGCCTTAGCACCCTGATCCGTAGTACCGGCGTTCAGAGAGATGGCATTACCGGACATGTCGTAACCCTGAACCATGTTGACCATCTTTCCGTCAACCAAGGTCTGATAGACGTCGGCAACCAGGATCAGGTTGGTGGAAGCGGACACATCGTCGATGTAGATGGCATAGCCATAGGAATCCAGATAGACCACGCAGTCCTTGTTGGCATTGATGCTGCTGGAGTTCAAACCGCCAAACGCGCCCTTGATATCCTCTTCATCAGTCTTAATGGGAGCGGCAGTGGCAGACAGCTTGTAAGCAGTGCCGTTGACGGTAACGCCATTGACAACGCTGGAGCTGTTGTAGGCAACGCGGGACAGAGCGCCCTTATCGGAGGTGGCGGCAACAGCGGAGTAAACCTCATACTTGCCGTCGTCGTTCAGAACGGGCACAACCAGAACATAGTCGCCGGCCTTCATGCCGGACAGGCTCTTGTAGTAAGCATTGTCCTCGTCCACCTTAACCAAAGAGGTGGGATCGGTGGCCTTGCTGACCAGAGTGACAGTCTTAGCGGAAGTGCTGATGCGGTCGATCTTGGCAATCTCAGTCTTGACAACCACAACGGCGGTGATCAGATCAGCAGTATCCTCATCGGTGTAGATCTCAACCTTGGTGCCGTTGCCGGTCAGCTTAGCAATAGCGGTCAGGGCAGCAGTATTGCTTGCATAGGTATCAGTGGTGGTCTTACCATTCACGGTAACCTTCATCTGGAGACCGGCATTATCGCCATCGCCAGTAAGGGCATCGTTCACGGTGTAATCGCTCAGGCCCATGTTCTTCACCTTGGCGCTGTCGGTAGAGCCGGAAGCGGCCGCAGTGTAGGAGAAGGTGGGCTGCTTGCCATAGGTGCCGAAGGTCACGTTGCGATAGCTCCAGGAGTTGGCGGGACGGCCGAAGTCATCGGAAGCAGCGGTGCTGGTCAGCTTCAGAGCGCCGAAGTGCTCCTCAGCAAACTGCATGTACTTATCCTTCTTGATGTTGCCGTCGGAATCACCCAGATTCTCGACCTTGTAGGCCTTCTGGGAACCAACGGTGACCTGAGCGTCGCCGGTGTTGACGGAAACAGTGGTGCCGTCATAGGTGACCTCAGTGGCCTTCAGCATGTTCAGAGCATACAGGCAGGCCTCTTCACGGGTGACCTCGCTGTTGCCGCCGAACTCGCTGTTGCCATTGGTCAGGCCGATGCCGTTGGAGACACGGGCAACGTTCAGGGTCCAGCCGGAGCCGACGAACTTCTCGGTCTGAGAGTTGTAGCCCAGAGCGGTCAGCAGCATCTTCACGAACTGATAGCCGGTCAGGGTAGCGGTGGGACGGAAGGTGCCATCGCTGTAGCCGTCCAGGATACCGGCGTTCTTGCAGTAGGAGATGTAGGCGGCGGCCCAGTAGTCAGCGGACACATCCTTGAAAGGAGCGGCGCTGACGGTCAGCTTGTCAGCCGTAGCCTGGGTCAGCAGCAGGCCGCACATAATCTTGGCAGCCTGGGCGCGGTTCAGAGCGGTGGTGGGCTTGAAGGAACCGTCTTCATAGCCGGAGATGATGCCAAGCTTGTTCAGCACGGCAACAGCCTCGGAGTAGGTGATCTCATCCTTATCGGTGAGGTCGCTGTACTCCGCAGCGCTTGCAACGGTGAACAGGGACAGAGCCATCACCAGAGCAAGTGCCAGAGAAAGGAACTTCTTCATGGGATTTCCTCCTTTAAAATTTACCGGTTTACCGGCATTTTAGAACATCCGGATCGCCGCCCCATCTTTGACACGGCACACATACCGTGGCATGCCGGTCCTGTATCTGTGCCGGGCCCACGGGTCGGTTTCCCCTCTGTTCACGTCGTATCTTACAGGAATCATTTTTGTTTGTAAAGCGATTTCACCCACTTGTAACATAACTGTAACACAGCGGTTCATACAGTTGGCCGGCAGCAGGCGGCCGCGGTACCTTATTAAAGGGGGGCGCATTGACAGAACCACTCCTTTTATGTTAAAGTGAATTCAATTTCTTCCGGCAATGGCCGCAAGCTTGAGGAGGCGAGGCAAAGATGCCCTATACCTACGGGGAGTACCAGGAGATTGCAGCGTTTTTAAAAGAAAAGATCGCCTTCGCGCCGGAGGTTGCCTTGATTCTGGGCACCTCCTTGGGGCCTTTCGCCCAGGAGATCGAACACAGCGCCTGTGTGGAGTATGCTGACATCCCCCACTTCCTCCGCTCCACCGCCCCAGGCCACGCCGGAAAGCTGATTTTTGGAACCGTGGCCGGAAAGCGGGTGGTCTGCATGTCGGGCCGCTTCCACTCCTATGAGGGCTACGCCTTTGAGCAGTTGGCGCTGCCGGTCCGGGTGTTCAAGCTCCTTGGCGCCAAAACCACCATCCTCACCAACGCCGCCGGGGCCGTCAACACCGGCTACAAGCCCGGCGACATCATGCTTTTGAAAGACCACATCAAATTCACCGGGGCAAGCCCACTGCGGGGACCCAATCTGGATGAGTTCGGGCCCCGGTTTTTCGACACCTCCGAGATGTACACCCCGGAACTGCGGCAGCTGGCCCTGCGCTGTGCCGAGGGCTCCGGCCTTACCGTTCACGAGGGCGTCTACTTCTTCTACACCGGCCCTCAGTTTGAAACGCCGGCGGAGATCCGGGCGGTGCGCCTTTTGGGCGGCGATGTGGTGGGCATGTCCACCGTCACCGAGGCGCTGACCGCCGCCCACTGCTCCATGCCGCTGCTGGCCATGTCGGTGGTCACCAACATGGCGGCCGGCGTCCTTCCCCAGCGGCTCAGCTCCGAAGAGGTTGAGGCGGCCGCCATGGCTGCGGCGCCAAAATTCAGCGCTTATGTGAAGAAGATCATAGAAGCCCTGTAACAAAAGCAGCCGCCCTCGGGCGGCTGCTTTTTCACATCATTTCGTTAAACCGGGAAAATAGTAGCGCTTCCCGGACTCCGCCTTGGCCCGGTCCCACTCCGTCAGGATGCGGACCGCCTCGGCCCCGGCAAGGCAGGCGGACTTCTCTGCCTCCGGATCCTCCTTCCACTCGCCGGTGAGGCGGTGGGAGACCACCGTGGCGCACATGCCCGAGCGCTTGCCGAACAGGCGGCTGAGGGTAGTGACGGTGGCGCCCTCCATCTCAAAGTTCAGCACCCCGGCGGCGCGCATGTCCGCAAACATGCTGTCGCACCAGGAGGGGTAGAAGCCGTTGTACGCCGGGCGGCACTGGCCGGCATAGAATGATCCGCTGGTGCAGCCGGTGCCCACATGGTAGCGAAGGCCCAGGTTTTCACAAGCCTGAATCAGGGCCAGCACCACTTCATAAGAGGCGGAGGCGGGGTACTCATCCCGGACGTAGAGGTTGGCGGCCCCGTCCAGCCGGACGTTGGAGTCGTTGATGATGATGTCGCCCACCTGGATGCCCTCCTGGATGGCGCCGGTGGTCCCCACGCGGATCAGCGTGTGGGCGCCCCAGCGGAAGAGGTCCATCATGGCAAGCTCCGTGCTGGGCCCTCCCATGCCGGTGGAGTAAGCGCCGATGGGCACGCCGTGGTAGGTACCGTGGGCGCCCTTCTGCTGCCGGGCCAGGGTAAAGACCTCCGCCCCCTCGTCCCACTGGGCGGCCATCCGCTCTACCCGATTGGGGTCGCCGGGGATCAGAATATAGCCGGGCACCTTTGCCGGCGCGTTTTGGTCAACATGGCCGATATCCGCTGCGGAAAGCGTTTTCATCGAGTTTCCTCCTTTATTTTGTCTCTTCATTATAGAAGGCCGGCCGTACCCTGTCAATCCGCGGCTTTTCTCCACAGCCGGGCCGCCGCCCGGGCATACTATAGAAGGAGTGGTCAGAAATGAATGAAAAAACGCGTCAGGCTGTATATGATACTGCGGCGATCTTAGGCGGCTCTATGCTGTTGGATGCCGGACTTGTCATATTCACCATCCCCAACAACATAGCACCCGGCGGCGTCTCCGGCCTGGCCACCGCCCTGGCCCAGCTGCTGCCGCTGTCCATCGGCGTGCTGGCCCTCATTTTGAACGCGCCGCTGGTCGTCGCCGGAGTGATTGTGTTAGGCTGGAAGCCCCTTGCCAAAACACTGGTGGCTACGGTGCTCTGCTCCGTGTTCATCGACGTGCTCACGCCGCTGCTGCCGGTCTATACCAATAATATGCTTCTGTCGGCAGTATTGGGCGGCGCAATGATCGGCGGCGGCATAGGGGCCCTCTTCCTGCGGGGCCTCAGTTCCGGCGGGACGGACCTTCTCACGCTGATGCTGCAGAAGAAATTCCCCAATCTGCCCCTGGGCATGCTGATGATGTGCATCGACGCCTCCGTGGTGGTGTTCGCCGTGCTGATCTTCAGGGACCTGGAGGTGGCCCTCTATTCCGGCGTCACCATTTTTGTGTGCTCCAAGGTCATCGACAGCGTGATGGAGGGTGTGAACTTCGCCAAGGTCGTCTATATTATTACGGACATGGGTGCCACCATGACCGCGGCCCTCAACGCCCAGTTGGACCGGGGAGTGACCGTGGTTCCCGCCAAGGGCGGCTACAGCGGCCAGGACAAGACTGTCCTGATGACCGTTACCCGCCGCAGCGCCCTGGCCCAGACCCTGCGGCTGATCAAGCAGACCGATCCCCACGCCTTTTTGTTCGTGGTCAACGCGGCGGAGGTCCACGGCGAGGGGTTCCGCGCCCTGGAGGGCTGAGCGGTTTCTTTTTTGAAAAACGGCGCATGCTATCCTCATCTCTCATCCGCTGTAAGGAGGGATTCCACTGCACAGAAAACTGAAGTTCACCGCCACCCGAACGCTGTCACTGGGCTTTGCCGCCATCATCCTGCTTGGCGCCCTGATCCTGATGCTGCCCGTTTGCAGCCGCAGCGGAACGGGGATTCCCTTTTTCGACGCGCTGTTCACCGCCGCCTCCGCCACCTGCGTCACAGGCTTGGTGGTCTTCGACACCTGGACCCAGTTCACCTCTCTGGGCCAGGCTGTGATTCTCCTGCTCATCCAGGTGGGCGGGCTGGGCTTTATGTCCCTGGCGCTGTTTTTCCCGCTGATCCTCCGACGGCGGATCGGCCTGAAGGAGCGCGCCTTCCTGATGGAGGCCCTGAGCTCCCAGCAGCTGAGCGGCGTGGTGCGGCTGGTGAAGCATGTACTCTACGGCACCTTTTTGGTGGAGCTGTTGGGCACGCTTTTGCTGATGACCCGGTTTGTCCCGGCCTTCGGCCCGGCCCAGGGGCTCTGGTACGCGCTCTTCCACTCCGTCTCCGCCTTTTGCAACGCGGGCTTTGACCTGATGGGCCGGTTTTCCCCCTATGCCTCCCTTTCCCCCTTTGCCGGCGACGCGGTGGTGAACCTGACCGTCTGCGCCCTCATCGTCATCGGCGGCATCGGCTTCATCGTCTGGGAGGACATCCTGCAGCACGGGCTTCGGGTGCGCAGGTACTCCTTTCACGCCCGGGTGGTCCTGCTGACCACCGCCGTGCTGATCCTGTTCGGCACGCTCCTCTTCTATCTGACGGAGCGCCGGGGCGTTCTTGCGGGCCTCCCCTTCGGCCAGCAGCTGCTGCGCGCCCTTTTTCTCTCCATCTCTCCCCGCACCGCCGGATTCAACACGGTGGACATGGATGCCCTCTCCCCAAGCGGGTTCCTGCTGACGGTGCTCTTCATGTTCATCGGTGCGGCGCCCGGCTCTACCGGCGGCGGCATCAAGGTCACCACCTTTGTGGTACTGGGCTGCGCGGTGGCAGCCCACATGCGGGGCTCCTCCGACACGGACCTGCTGGACCGGCGGGTGGACCCCCTCCAGGTGAAAAAGGCCTTCTGCTCTGTGACATGGTACCTGTTTCTTGCAGTCACAGGCTGTTTTCTGGTCTCCCTGGGCCAGAACCTGCCCATCCACTCCATCCTCTTCGAATGCTTTTCCGCCATCGGCACCGTCGGACTCTCCACCGGCATCACCCGGATGCTGGCCCCCGCTTCCCGGCTGGTGCTGATCCTGCTGATGTTCGCCGGGCGGATCGGCAGCCTGACGGTCTTCATGACCATCACCGAGCGGCAGGAGCGGCGGCTGCGCAACCCTGTGGAAAAAATCATCATCGGTTAATGGAAGGAGCTGATACAATGCGTTCCATGCTGGTCATCGGCCTGGGCCGCTTCGGCAGCAATCTGGCCCTCAAGCTTACAGAGCTTGGCAACGAAGTCCTGGTGGTGGACAAGGACGACGCCGTCATCGAGCAGATCGCCCCGCTGGTCACCCGGGCCCAAATCGGGGACTGTATGGACGAGTCCATCCTCCGCTCGTTGGGTGTGCGGAATTTCGACGTGTGCTTCGTCTGCATCTCCGACGATTTTCAGTCCTCCCTGGAGATCACCTCTTTGCTTAAGGACCTGGGCGCGCCGTATGTGGTGGCCAAGGCCAACCGGGACATCCACGCAAAATTCCTGCGCAAGATCGGCGCGGACGAGGTGGTCTACCCGGAACGGGACATGGCCAAGCGGGCCGCCGTCCGCTTCAGCGTGGCCCATGCCTTCGACTATATTGAGCTCTCGGAGGAATACGCGCTCTTTGAGCTGGAGGTTCCCTCCTCCTGGGTGGGCAAGACCCTGAAGGACCTGGACATCCGCAGCCGCCACAGCGTCAACGTCATCGGCGTCAGGGAAAACGGACGCGTCACCCCCATCACCAACGCCGACCGGCCCTTTACCGCCCAGGAGCACCTGCTGCTGTGCGGCGGCAAGGAGGACGTGCTCCGGCTGACAAGCGGTTCCTCCCGCTGACAAGCGCTTCTACCTTTCCGCGGCCAAAAATGGCCGCGGATTTTTTTTGCAAACAACTTGACATTCTGTTCATACTGTGTATACTGTATATGAACAGTAAAACAAAGGAGGCGTCCAGTTGAAGCTTTACATCAGCAATGCCTCCGGCCAGCCCATTTACGATCAGATTTACACCCAGATCAAAGCCAACATCATCTCCGGCGATCTCACCCCCGGCGAGGCGCTGCCCTCCATCCGGTCCTTGGCAAAGGACCTGCGTATTTCCGTCATTACCACCAAGCGGGCCTATGATGAACTGGAGAACGAGGGGTTTTTGTACACCGTTGCCGGCAAGGGCAGCTTTGTGGCGGAACGGAATACGGAGCTGATCCGGGAGGAGCACCTCAAGCAGATCGAATCCTGCCTGCAACGGGCAGTGGAGCTGGCCGCCGCATGCAATCTCAACCATTCGGAGTTAGAAGAGATGCTCCGGATCCTACTGAAGGAGGACTAATCATGGAAAACGCTTTGGAGCTGCGGGGCGTCAGCCGCACCTTTAAGGGCTTCGCACTGCAGGACGTGTCGCTGGACCTGCCCGCCGGCACCATCATGGGATTGATCGGGGAAAACGGCGCGGGCAAATCCACCACCATCCGCCTCATTATGAATGCATTGGCACGGGACAGCGGCGAAATCCAGGTGCTGGGCGTAGACAACCGCAGCCGTGAGTTTCTGTCGGTGAAGGATGACATCGGCGTGGTGCTGGACGAGGCCCACTTCCCCGAACTCATCACCGTCCGGCAGGTCAACACCATTATGAAGGACACCTACCGGCGCTGGGATGAAGCCCTTTACTTCCAGTACATCCAGCGCTTTGAGCTGCCGGAGAAAAAAGCCTTCAAGGACTTCTCCCGCGGCATGACCATGAAGCTGGCCATCGCCGTGGCCCTCTCCCACCACCCCAGGCTTTTGATCCTGGACGAGGCCACCAGCGGCCTGGACCCCATTGTCAGGGACGAGATTTTAGACCTCTTCGCGGAATTCACCCGGGAGGAGGATCACTCCATCCTGATTTCCTCCCATATCATCAGCGATTTGGAGAAGATCTGCGACTACATCGCCTTTCTCCACCAGGGAAAGCTGCTGCTCTGCGAGGAAAAGGACCGGCTTCTTGAGACCTACGGCATTGTCCAGGGCGAGCTGGAGCTGCCGGAGGAAGCGGTGGCGGGACGCCAGAAGGGCAAATACGGCACCAAGACCCTGGTGCGCCGGGACCTGGTCTCCTCCGCCATTCCCGTGGAGAAGGCCGGCATCGAAGAGATCATATTGTTTTTGGTAAAGGGGGAGCAGGTTCAATGAAAGCTCTTTTGAAAAAAGACTTTTACGTACTTTCTAAGCAGCTGCGCTTTTTCCTGGTGGCCATGGTGGTTTTCGCCGCCCTGCCCAACAGCTCCACCTCTCTGTTCGCCGTGGTCTACGCCAGCATGCTGCCCTATTCCACCATGGCCTACGACGAGCGGTGCAAATGGGACCGCCTGTCCGCCATGCTGCCCTACTCCACCTGGGACATCGTGCTGTCCAAATACATGTTGGGCTATCTCTGCTGCGGGGGCGTGGCCCTGGTGGCAGTTGCGGCCAAGGTCATTTTCATTGCCCTGGGCGTTGCCGACGGCGGCGGTTCCCCGCTGATCGCCCTGGTGGCCCTGTCCACTGCCACAATGCTGATGGCCCTGACTCTGCCGCCCATGTTCCGCTTCGGTGTGGAGCGGGGCCGGATGTTCTACATCATCATCATCGTGGCCATTGCCACCGGCTCTCTCTCCATTCTTGAGGTTGCGGGCACATCGTCGGCGGCGCCGGTGCTGCAGCTGGCCGGCATCGCGGCGCCCATCGCCGCGGTGGTTGTCAACGTCGTCTCCATCTTCCTCTCCGTCCGCCTTTATCCCCACAGGGATGTGTAAAAGAAAGGCCGCGCCTGAAGGCGCGGCCTTTCTTTTTTGACTCTTTTAGCCCCACAGGGCGGACAGGGCGGGAATGACCTGCTTTTTCCGGGACATGACCCGGGACAAAAACACGGTATTGCCCGTGGGTTTACTGTTAAACGCCTGCTCAATGGTCTGCTCGTCGCCTAAGAACAGGATCTGGGACCCCTCCCGCAGCACGTCGGTCAGCATCAGCAGCAGCATGTCGTAGCGGCGGTGGGATTTGAGGTCCGCCATCACCTTCAAAAACTCGTCCTTACGCTCGAGGACATGCTTGGAGTCCAGGCAGGTGATCTGGCTGACGCCCAAGTAGTGGCCGGCGATGTGGAACTCCTTGAAGTCGGTCTTGAGCATCTCCTCGGCGGACTTGTCGTCGCCGCTGCTGGCGGAGAATATCTGCTTGCCCAGCTCCTCCAGCGACACGCTGGCAATGCGCGCCAGACGCTGGGCCACCTCAACGTCCCGCTGGGTGCAGGTGGGGGACTTGAACATCACCGTGTCGGAGACAATGGCGGAGGCCATCAGACCGGCCATCTTCTCCGTGGGCATCAGCCCTTTGTCCTGGTACATCCCGGCAATGATGGTGGTGGTGCTGCCCACCGGCTCGTTGCGGACGAAAATAGGGTTGGCCGTCTGGATGTCCGCCAGGCGGTGGTGGTCGATGATCTCCAGAATCTCAGCCTGATCCAGGCCCCGCACCGACTGGGCCGCCTCGTTGTGGTCCACCAGCACCACCCGCTTGCGGCGGGGGCGCAGCAGGTGGAAGCGGGACAGCGTGCCCACCACTTTCTCGTTTTCATCCAGGATGGGGTAGGAGCGGAAGCGGCTTTGCAGCACCGCCTCGCGCACATCGTCAATGTAGTCGTCCAAATGGAAGCAGACCAGCTCCTCCCGCTTGCAAACCCGGCTCACCGGCAGGGAGTGGCAGATCAGCCGCACCGTGCGGTAGGCGTCGAAGGGGGTGGAGATGATGCAGGTGTTGCCCGGGAGCTTCAAAAGCTCCTCGTCCAGCTCCGCCTGGCAGACGATGACACATCCCACGCCCACCTTGAGGGCGTGGCGGATCATCTCGGGCTGCTCGCCGCAGACCACAATGCTGTCCCTGCTGGAAAAGAGGAGGTTGCGGCGGCTGGTGGGCAGGGCGATGGTCACCTCGCCGGAGACCGTGTCCACGGTGTTGTTCCCCTCATTTAAAATCCGGCCCTCGATGACGGACAGCAGATTGTATACCGGCACGTCGCTCACATAGGGGTTGCGGACGGAGGACATGTCGTAGGCGGCGATGTCCCCGGCGGAGAGCATGCCGTAGAGCGTCCCGTCCTCGTTGGCCACCGGGATGGCGGAGATGCTGTCGTCGCCGTGGATGGTGTGCCAGGCCCGGCTGATGGTGACACCGGCGCTGAGGGTGGGGGGCGTGTCGTAGTCCAGGTCCCGCACTTGGGTGCGGACGTTTTCAATCAGTTTGGGGGGGCGGAAGCCGAACCGGTCCAGCACGGCCTGGGTCTCGTCGCTGAGCCGGCCGAGGCAGGCGGCCTGGTACTCCCGGCTGCCCAGGGCGTTTTTCAGCGCCGCATAGGCCATGGCCGATACAACGGAGTCCGTGTCCGGGTTGCGGTGTCCCGTAATATATATGGTATCCATCGTTCTTCTCCCTTTTTGAAAGATGCACTCCGATTATGGGGCCAAATGCCCGCCTTGTCAACAAATTCTGCCGCTTTTGAAGAAAAAACCTTCTGTTTTCCCTCCCCTATGCCTCCCTTTATCCTTTTCGCCGCCAATGCGGCGGCGCGGCCCTGGTTTGGGCCGCGCCGCATACGGTTACAGGATGGTCAGCTCCTTGGGCGCGCGGGTCAGGTCCCGGCAGCCGTCCTCCGTCAGCACCAGGAGGTCCTCGATCCGCACCCCCATTTTCCCGGGCAGGTAGATGCCCGGCTCCGCCGAGATCACCGCGCCGGCGGGCAGGGGTGCCTTTGCGCCGGGGGAGGCGTTGGGGGATTCATGGATTTCCACGCCCACGCCGTGGCCAAAGCTGTGGCCAAAGTACTCGCCGTAGCCCGCCTCGGAGATGACCCGGCGGGCGGCGCCGTCCACCTCCGCCCCGGTAATGCCGGCCCTGGCCGCGGCGATTCCCGCCCGCTGGGCCTCAAGCACCGTCTGGTACACCTTCTGCATCTCGCCGGTGGCATAGCCCACCGCCACCGTGCGGGTCATGTCGGAGCAGTACCCTTCATAGATGCAGCCAAAGTCCATTGTGACAAACTCCCCCTCGCCGATCCGGCGTTCCGTGGGCACGCCGTGGGGCAGCGATCCGTTGGGGCCGGAGACCACGATTGGGTCAAAGGACATTTTCTCCGCGCCGAAGTGCAGCATCAGGTACTGGAGCCGCGCGGCGATCTCCTGTTCGCTGACACCGGAGCGGATTTCCTCCACAATCTGGGCGTAGGCCCGCTCGGTGATCCGCTGGGCGCCGGTGATGGCGTCGATCTCCGCCTCGTCCTTCACCCTGCGCAGCTCCAGCAGCAATTGAGTGGCCGCCACCAGCTCGCAGGAGAGCTTTTCCCGGTAAAAACGCCAATCCGCCACGGTCATATACGCATCGTCAAACCCCATCCGGCGGATGTTATGGCCGGCAATCACCTCGCCGATGAGGTCGCTGTAGCTGCGGCCCCGGCCCATCAGCCTGACCTCAGCCCCCTCCACCTGCCGCACGGCGGACTCGATGTACCGGGAATCGGTAAAATAGTAGGCCTTGTCCACAGTCACCAGGGCCACGCCGTCGGTGCCCGCGGAGTGAAAGCCGGAGGCATAAAAGCGGTTGGCCTCCTCAGTGAGAAGCAGGGCGTCCAGGCCCTGGGCCGAAAGCATGGTGCGGATTTTTTTAAAGTGGTTCATAACTCTCCTTTTCTCAATCCCGGGCGCAGCGCTCGATTGCCGCGCGCACAAATCCAAAAAACAAGGGGTGGGGCCGGTCGGGGCGGCTCTTGAACTCCGGATGGAACTGGACGCCCACAAACCAGGGGTGGTCGGGCTGCTCCACAATCTCCACCAGCGTCCCTGACGGGGAAAGGCCCGCCAGTACCAGTCCCTTTTCTGCAAAAAGCCGGCGGTAGCTGTTGTTGAACTCAAAGCGGTGGCGGTGGCGCTCGGAGATTTCCTCCGTGCCGTAGAGCTCCCGGGAGCGGGTCGCCTCCGCCAGCACGCAGGGATACCGGCCAAGGCGCATGGTGCCGCCCTTGGCCGTGACGCCCACCTGGTCACTCATCAAATGGATCACCGGGTTGCGGGTGGTTTCGGAAAACTCCGCGGAGTTGGCGTCCTCAAGGCCCGCCACATGGCGGGCAAACTCAATCACAGAAACCTGCATGCCCAGGCAGATGCCAAAATAGGGGACTTTGTGCTCCCGGGCATAGCGCACGGCGCAGATCATGCCCTCGATGCCCCGGTCGCCGAATCCGCCGGGCACCAGGACGCCGCAGCAGCCGCCCAGCTTTTCCGCCGCGTTTTCCTCGCTCAGCTCCTCGGAGTCCACCCAGCGGATGGAGACCACTGCGTCGTTGGCGGTGCCCGCGTGGGCCAGGGACTCCACCACGGAGAGATAGGCATCGTGGAGCTGGGTATATTTGCCCACCAGGGCGATCTCCACCTTCCGGCGGGCATGTTTCGTCCGTTCCACCATCCTGGACCAGGCGGTCAAATCGGGCTCCGGCGTATCCAGATTCAGCTTGCGGCACACCACCCGGTCCAGCCCTTCCCGGGCCAGCAGCAGCGGTACCTCATAGAGGGTGGAGGCGGTGGCGTTCTGGATCACGCAGTCCATCTCCACATTGCAAAAGAGGGCGATCTTCTTTTTGATCTCCTCAGAGATGGGTTCGTCGGAGCGGCACACCAGTACATCGGGCTGGATGCCAAGGCTTAAGAGCTCCTTGACGGAGTGCTGGGTGGGCTTGGACTTCAGCTCTCCGGAGCCGGGGATCTGGACAATGAGAGGCACATGGAGGAAGAGCACGCCCTCCCGCTCCGAGGCGACCTGACGGATGGCCTCCAGGAAGGGCTGGGACTCGATATCGCCCACCGTGCCGCCGATTTCGCAGATGACCACGTCCACATCCGGCGATTCCATGGAATAGATGCGGCTTTTGATCTCGTCGGTGATGTGGGGGATGATCTGGATGGTTGCCCCCAGGTAGTCGCCCCGGCGCTCCCGGTTCAGCACCTCCCAGTAGACCTTGCCGGAGCTGACAGAGGAATTGCCGGAGAGGTCCTCGTCCACAAAGCGCTCATAGTGGCCCAGGTCCAGATCGGTCTCCGCCCCATCCTCGGTCACGAACACCTCACCGTGCTGGTAAGGGCTCATGGTGCCGGGGTCCACATTGATGTATGGATCAAACTTCTGATTGCGCACCCGCAGCCCCCGCTGCTTCAGCAGCCGGCCCAGGGATGCCGCGCAGATCCCCTTGCCAAGGCCCGAGACCACGCCGCCTGTGATGAAAATGAATTTTGTCGCCATACGTACCCATCCTTCTCTATTTATAAAATGTAATATCCCTCTTTTGCCACAAAATCATTCGCTGGGCGGCAGCCATGCCGCTGCGGGAGGAAAAACAAAAACACCGCTGGACTCTTTTGCAGCTGAAAAGGCTCTGAGCCCTTTCAGCTGCGATCCGCGGTGCCGCTTCCTATTGACGCTTTTTCCTGCGGCCTTCACGCCGCAAAACGCCGCCATGGGGCCTGGAAAAAATATGTAGGTATTATAAGACCCGCTTTCCCAAAAGTCAATTGTCCAGTCCATCAAAATTTCACCCCCACGTTTTTCCTTATTATGGAGAAATTTTATCGGTTTTTTGTTCCAGTTGACATTTTGCACAGAGCCATCCAGTTTTTTGTCGTTTTTTCTTTATCACTTTGTGCACAATGCTACTTGACTTTAGCCCTTTAAAGTTCTATACTCCTAAACAAGATCAGCCGAACGGGAAAGGGGCGGTATTGTATGGCACAGGGGTATGAGACCATCTGCCGTATGGGTTCTTATCGCCGCCAGGCCCGCTATTTTTTCGCGGGCCGCACCTTTTACGCCTATTTTTACTTGAGCGGCATGGAAATCGGCCGGCTGACGGACGCGCAGACGCTTTGACTTTGGACAGGAAGCGGCTCCGCCTGGCAGGCGGGGCCGCTTTTTATCAACTGAATACAAGCATGAAAAGGAGAATTTGTATGAAAAAGAAGATTCTTGCATTGGCCCTGGCCGCCGTTATGGCGCTTGGGCTGGCCGCCTGCGGTGAAAGCGGCGGCGGAAGCGCCTCCGGAAGCGGAAGCGGCAGTGCCTCCGGCAGCGGCGCTGACGGTGCCACCTACACTGTGGGCATCTGCCAGTTTGCTCCCCACCCCGCGCTGGACGCGGCCACCCAGGGCTTCATCGACGCGCTGAACGAGGCCATGGGCGAGGGCGTTGTGGAGTTCAAGGAGCAGAATGCCTCCGGTGAAATCCCCAACTGCACCCCCATCGTCAATGAGTTCGTCTCCGCCGGCGTGGACCTGATCCTGGCCAACGCCACCGCCCCCCTCCAGGCCGCTGCGGCCGCCACCACGGAAATCCCCGTCTTAGGCACCTCCGTCACCGATTACGGCTCCGCATTGGAGCTGACCGACTGGGACAGCAAGGTGATCGGCACCAACGTCTCCGGCACCTCCGACCTGGCTCCCCTGGACCAGCAGGCGGCCATGATCCAGGAGCTCTTCCCCAATGTGGAAAAGGTGGGCCTTCTGTACTGCTCCGCCGAGGCCAACAGCCAGTATCAGGTGGATGAGATGACCAAGTACCTCACCGACCTGGGCTACACCTGCACCCCCTATGCCTTCACCGACTCCAACGACGTGGCTTCCGTGGCGCAGACCGCCTGCGACGGCTCCGACGTGCTCTACATCCCCACCGACAACACCGCCGCCAACAACACCGAGGCCATTGCCAACGTGGTGCTGCCCGCCGGTACGCCGGTCGTCGCCGGTGAGCAGGGCATCTGCTCCGGCTGCGGCGTGGCCACACTGTCCATCGACTACTATGAGCTGGGCCAGATCACCGGCCAGATGGCCGCCAAGATCCTCAAGGGCGAGGCCCAGGTCTCCGAGATGGCCCTGGAGTACGCTCCCAACGTGACCAAGATGTTCAACGCCGACAATGCCGACGCACTTGGCGTCACCATTCCTGACGGCTACACCGCCATTGAGGCCGAATAAATTACCCTCCGGCGAAAAAGTTGAAAAAGGAGCGAAAAAGGGCTTCCCTTTTTCGCTCCTTTTTGATAGACTAATGACGTATATCGGCTTTTGGCCGAACATTTGGAGGGAAGAATCGCTATGGATTTCTTAACGTCGCTGCTCAATGCCATGCCCGGCGCCGTGGCCCAGGGACTGATCTGGGGACTGATGGCCATCGGCGTCTATCTTACGTTCCGCATCCTTGATGTGGCCGACCTGACGGTGGACGGCTCCCTGGCCACTGGCGGCGCTGTATGTGTGATGCTGATCCGTTCTGGATGGAGCCCCTGGCTGGCGCTGTTGGGCGCCTTCTGTGCGGGCCTTGCCGCGGGACTGGTCACCGGAGTGTTCCACACCCGCTGCGGCATCCCGGCCATTTTGGCCGGCATCCTGACCCAGCTGGCACTGTACTCCGTCAATCTGCGGATTATGGACAGCAAATCCAACCAGCCGGTCAGTGTGGATAAATACGACCTGCTGACCTCTCAGCGGTACGTCCGGGAACTGAATTTCGACAATCCCCTGCCGCTGCTGCTGGTCTTTACGGCAGTGCTGGTGCTGGCCCTCTACTGGTTCTTCGGCACGGAGCTGGGCAGTTCCATCCGCGCCACCGGCGCCAACCCCCACATGGCCAGGGCCCAGGGCATCAACACGGACTCCAACATCGTGCTGGGCCTGATGCTCTCCAACGGCTTGGTGGCCCTGTCCGGCGGCCTGCTGGCCCAGTTCCAGGGTGCGTCCGACGTGAACATGGGCCGCGGCGCCATTGTCATCGGCCTGGCCGCCGTCATCATCGGCGAGGTGGTGTTCGGCAAGCTGTTCCACAATTTTGCCCTGACGCTGCTCAGCGTCTCCCTGGGCGCCATCATCTACTACATGGTCATTCAGGTGGTGCTGAAGTTAGGCCTGAACACCAACGACCTGAAGCTCATCACCGCCCTGGTGGTCGCGCTGTTCCTCTCCGTCCCCTACTGGAAGAGCAGGCACTTCCACGGGAAAGTAAGGCCCGTGCTGCCGGCGGAAAGCGTGAATGGAGGGAACGAACATGCTTGAGCTCAAACACATCTATAAGACCTTCAACCCCGGCACTGTCAATGCCAAAACCGCCCTGTGCGATTTGAACCTGACCCTCTCGGAGGGTGATTTCGTCACGGTCATCGGCGGCAACGGCGCCGGAAAGTCCACCATGCTCAACGCGGTGGCCGGGGCCTTCTCCGTGGACGAGGGCACCATACTCATCGACGGGCAGGACGTGACCCGCCTGCCGGAATACAGGCGCGCCTCCTTTATCGGCCGTGTGTTCCAGGACCCCATGATGGGCACCGCCGCCACCATGCAGATTGAGGAGAACCTGGCGCTGGCGGCCCGCCGGGGCCAGCGCCGCGGCCTCAAGTGGGGCATCTCCAAAACCGAGCGGGGCGACTACAGGGAGCTGCTGCGGACGCTGGACCTGGGGCTGGAGGACCGTATGACCTCCAAGGTAGGCCTGCTCTCCGGCGGGCAGCGGCAGGCTGTCACGCTGCTCATGGCCGCCCTGAAGCAGCCCAAGCTCCTCCTGCTGGATGAGCACACCGCGGCCCTGGACCCCAAGACCGCGGCCAAGGTTTTGGCCCTCTCCGACCAGATCGTGGAGGAAAACCATCTGACCACGCTGATGGTCACCCACAACATGAAAGACGCCATTGCCCACGGCAACCGACTTGTCATGATGAACGCCGGCAAGGTGGTTCTGGACATTGCCGGAGAAGAGAAGAAAAAGCTGACCGTGGAGGACCTTCTGGAGCGGTTTTCCGCAGCCTCCGGCGGGGAGATGCTCTCCGACCGGGCCATCCTCTCCTGAACGGGACGAAAAGCGCCGGAGAATTTTTTCTCCGGCGCTTTTTCTTTTGGCGGAATCATTTACATGGTTCCTGCAAACGCGTACAATATCCTCAACCAGACTATTCTAAGAAGGAGGCCTTCCTTATGAAACTCGTCACCTTCCGCTCCGGCTCCGGCACCCAAGTGGGCATTTGGGACAAGACCGGCGTACAGCCTCTGGCCTGCTCCGACATGGTGGAGCTGATCGAGCGGGACACCCTGCCCGATCCGGTGGGCGCGCCGGTGCCTCTTGACCAGGTGGAACTGCTCTCTCCCATCCCACGCCCCCGGCAGGATGTGATCTGCCTGGGCATCAACTACCAGTCCCACGCCGACGAGACGGGAAAAACCTTTACGGACGGGGAGGCGGTGCCCATCTTCTTTTCCAAGCGGGTCAATGAGGCAGTGGCCCCGGGGGGCTGGATCGACAGCCATGTCGGCTTTGTGAAGGAGCTGGATTATGAGGCGGAGCTGGCGGTCATCATCGGCCGGGCGGCCAGGCAGGTGCCGCCGGAGGACGCGGCAGAGTACATTTTCGGCTACACCATCCTCAACGATGTGTCGGCCCGGAAGATTCAGACCCGCCATAAGCAGTGGTACTTCGGCAAGAGCCTGGACGGGTTCACGCCCATGGGCCCCTGCATCGTCACCGCGGACGAAATCGCCTTTCCGCCCGCCCTGCCCATCCGCTCCTATGTGAACGGGGAACTGCGCCAGGAGTCCAACACGTCGCTGCTGCTGACGGACATCGCCCACATCATCAGCCTGCTGTCCCAGGGCATGACGCTGCTGCCGGGCACCATCCTCTCCACCGGCACGCCCTCCGGCGTGGGGATGGGCTTTGACCCGCCCCGCTACATGCATCCCGGCGACGTGGTGGAGTGCGAGATCGAGGGCATCGGCCGGCTGCGCAACCGGGTCCGATAGGCCGGCCCCTTTTGGGCCTTTGCTGCCAGGAGAGCGGCCTCCCTTGCCGGAGGGCACCCTGCAATGAAAGAAGGACTCCTGAATTCAGGAGTCCTTCTTTTCCACCTCCAGGACCGTGAGCACGTCCCGATCCACGGAGAACCTGATCTCAAGGCCGCTGAAGGCAAATCCGTAGACCCGGTCCGCCCGGCGCTGGTAGGCCGGCCGGGGATCGTGGGACAGCACGCCAAGAAGGGCCTGGCGCTTCTCCTCCGGCACCCGCTCCAGCAGGAGCTGGGGAAACTCCACCTCCAAACGGAGGGGCGGCGCCTGATCGGCAAACCCACCCACCGCCTCCGGGCGGCAGTCCGCATAGGGCAGGTAGGGCTTGATGTCATAGATGGGGCTTCCATCCATCAGATCGGCCCCGGAGACCACCAGCGCCGGGCCCTCCGCCGTCTGCTCCACCGCCTCCAGACGCACGCAGGAGAGGCCCACGGCGTTGGGCCGGAAGGGCGATCGGGTGGCAAACACGCCAAGCCGGGTGTTGCCCCCCAGCCGGGGCGGCCGCACCGTTGGGGACCATTCCTCCCGCACCGCGCCGGAAAACTGCCAGATCAGCCACAGGTGGGAAAATCCCTCGATGCCCCGCAGCGCCTCGGCGCTGCGGTACTCCGGCTCGAACACCACCCGTGCCCGGAGCTGATCCACCAGCCCGCTCTGGCGGGGTATGCCGAACTTAGTGGGAAAATCGCTGCGGATGTGGGCAATCACCCGAATGGTGTGCTGTTCCATACAATCCTCCTTGCGCGGCACGCCGCAATTTGATGTTTAGTGTAGCACCGGCGCTCCAAAAAGGCAAGGCGCCGCAAAAGCAAAAAGCGCCGCTGCGCGGCATGCCTAATCTTCAGGCGTCTGCCGTGCGGCGGCTTGTTTTACGCGGACATATATGGCCCGGGCAAAAGCCGCCTTCCCAGCGGCTGTCTTCCCTTAGGGGCCGTATCAAACAGGAGCTTTGCCTGTACACTGATCAAAAATGCCGGAAAAAACAAAAAACCCACGCTACCTCAATAGCGTGGCCTCACTTTTTGCTGCTTACCGCTCACTGGGCTTGAGCTTCGCGTCGCCGAAAATCATGTCGTCCAGGTCGGTGCCGATGTACTTGTCGTTCATCATCATTCCGCTATCACTTCCTTTCTTCTGTTTTTACAAGTATCAGTATAGCAGGGCATTGTCCATTTTGCAAGCACATTTTTGACAAAAATCACAAAAATTTACGTTAAATTTATGTAAAATAGACACAATTATTTTTTGCTTCCCTGGTTGCAGAGCCAGGCTGCGCCGCGTATAATACACACTATGAACTACTTTTACATGAGAGGAGAAGCTGTATGGAGGTTCTGGCACTGCGGGAAGCGCTGATCCGCTCCCTTGGGGACATTTACCGTCTGGATGCCTTTTCCGCCCTCGGCGACCTCCTTCAGGGGGAGTCGATGGTGCTCCATTTTCTGCTGTTTTCCGGGGAGGAGCCGGTCTTCCCCTCCGCCCTGAGCCAGGGGCTGCGGCTGTCCCGCTCCCGGATCACTGCCGCGGTCAACTCCCTGCGGCGCAAGGGCCTGGTTGCAACCGATCCCTGCCTTAAGGACCGGCGCATGGTGCTGGTCTCCCTGACCGAGGAGGGCAGGCAGCTGATCCAGGGGAAAGTCCGACGCATGGAGGACTACTTTGACCAGATGATCGAGGGGCTGGGCCCCGCCGATACGGAGCAGCTGATCGGGCTGATCCACCGCTGCGTCGACGTAATGGGAGGGCAGGAACAATGAGCGCCTTTGTCTCATTTGAAGAGGTATCCAAGGTCTACCGCATGGGGGAGATCACCATACGGGCGGTGGACAATGTCAGCTTCTCCATTGAAAAGGGGGAGTTTGCCGTGATTGTGGGCCCCTCCGGCGCCGGTAAGACCACGGTGCTGAACATGTTGGGCGGCATGGACGGCTGCTCCGGCGGCACCATCCGGGTGGACGGCAGCCTCATCAGCGGCATGACGCCCCGGCAGCTGACCGCCTACCGCCGCCACGACATCGGCTTTGTCTTTCAATTTTACAACCTGGTGCAGAACCTGACGGCCCTGGAGAATGTGGAGCTGGCCTCCCAGATCTGCCGCCAGCCTTTGGACGCGGCCACCGTGCTTCAGGAGGTGGGGCTGGGGGAGCGGATGAACAACTTCCCGGCCCAGCTCTCCGGCGGCGAGCAGCAGCGGGTGGCCATCGCCCGGGCCCTGGCCAAAAACCCCAAGCTGCTGCTGTGCGACGAGCCCACCGGCGCGCTGGACTATCAGACGGGAAAGTCCATCCTGAAGCTGCTCCAGGACACCTGCCGGCAAAAGGGCGTCACCGTGGTGGTCATCACCCACAACAGCGCCCTGACCCCCATGGCGGACCGAGTAATCCGCATCAAAAACGGCACCGTGGCAGACATGCGGTGCTGCAGCCATCCCACGCCGGTGGAGCAGATCGAGTGGTGATCTGCCGCACCAGTTGACAGAAGGAGGTGAACGCAGTGAAGGCCATCACAAGGGATTTTACCCGGGAGATCCGCAACACCCGCAGCCGCTTTTTGTCCATTTTGATCCTGGTGGCCCTGGCGGTGGCGTTTCTCTCCGGCCTGCGTTCCACCGCCCCGGACATGAAGGCCACCTGCGACGCCTACATGGACAGCCACCAAGTGATGGACATTCAGGTGCTCTCCACCCTGGGGCTTACGGAGGAGGACCTTCAGGCCCTGCTCCGTAAGAAGGGAATCTCCAAAGGCGAAGGCGCCTATGTCATCGACGCCTTTGCCTCCACCGAGGAGCTGGATATTGTGATCAAGGCCTATTCCCTGCCCCAGCAGCTGAACCTGCTGCAGCTGGATCAGGGACGGCTTCCCCAGGCGGAGGACGAGTGCGCCGTGGACCGGAACATCCTGGATCTCCTGGACCTTGAAATAGGGGACGCCCTGTCGCTGAAGACCGAGGGGGACTACAAGGACGCGCTGCTCCGGCGCAGCTTCACCATTGTGGGCGCTGTCACCAGCCCCCTGTATGTCAGCGTGGAGCGGGGTTCCTCCACCCTTGGCACCGGCAAGGTCTCCGCCTATCTCTACCTCCCCCGGGAGGCCTTCGACCTGGACTACTATACCGCCATCTACCTCCAGGTGGAGGGCGCGGGGGCGGAGACCGCCTTTTACGACGGGTACAAAACCAGGGTGGACGGCGTCATCGACAGCTTGGAGCCCCTGTCGGACCAGCGGGCGGCGCTGCGGCGGGAGAGCCTGGTGGACGAGGCCAGCGACAAGCTGAACACGGCCCAGCAGGAGTTGGACGACGCCAGGGAAGAGGCTCAGGAGGAACTGGACGACGCCTGGGGAGAGCTTGTCAGCGGACGGCGGGAGCTGGACGACGGCTGGGGTGAACTGCGGGATGCAAAGGCCACATTGGCTGAGGAGACCGCCGACGCCCAGCGCCAGATTGACGACGCCAAATCGGACCTGACGGACGCGCAGATCAAATTGGACGACGGCGAGCAGGACTACGCCGAAGGGTATTTTGCCTACCAGGATGCGCTGGCGGACTACAACGACGGCGTGGCGGACTATGAAGAGGGCCTGGCGGAGTATGAGGATGGGCTGGCGGAGTACGCCAAGGGCAAAAAGGAGCTGGAGGACGCCTGGGCGGAGCTGAGCGCCGGCGGGGACGCCCTTTCCGATGCCAAATACCTTTTGGCCAACAGCCAGGCCCAGTTTGACGCGCTGATGGAGGCCCTGGTGCCTCTCGTGAACCAGGCCGCCGGCATGGCCTTTGAAAGCGGCGATGAGCTGCTTGGCGCAATGGCCGACGAGGAGGGCTTTGTCCTCTGCGCCGCGGTGGACAACGTGCTGGCTCAGATTTTTGATCTGACCTCCCTCTCCTCCGCCGAGCTCCTGGCTTTGGCCGCAGGAGGCGGGCAGGCACAGGCGTATCTGGCCGCATCCATGGTCTTGGGCGGCGTGAACTCCGCTCTTGCGGAGCAGGGCATGTACTTTTCCGATGCCGGGGAACTGCTCTCCGCCATGGCTGATCCCCAGTCGGGCGCGGCGGTCTGCGCCGTCGTGGACGCGGTGATGCCCATGATCCACGAGAGCTTTACCGACGCGGGCTCGGCGGGCCCCATCGGCTCGGAGTACCTGCTGGACGCCAAGCGCCAGCTGGACAGCGGCCGGGACCGCTACGAAAGCGGCGTGGAGGAGTTCCAGGCCGGCGAGGCCCAATACCTGGCCGGCAAAAAGAAATTGGAGGAGTCCTGGGCGCAGTTGGAGGATGCCAAGGCGCAGCTGGACGAGGCCAAGGAACAGCTGGATGAGGGCGCCGAGGAGCTGGACGACGCAAAGGCGGAACTCATCAGCGCCCGGTTGGACCTGGACAACGGCTGGGAGGCGTTCGAGGACGGGCTTCAGGAGGTGGCCGACGCCGAGGAGGAGCTGGCGGAGCAGGTGGCGGACGCCACCGAGGAGATCGCCGACGCCCAGCGGGAACTGATGAGCGGAGAGGCCGACTACAACGACGGCCTCACCAAATACTACGAAGGCAAGGCGGAGGCGGAGGACAAGATCGCCGACGCGGAACAGGAGCTGGCCGACGCCCGGCGGAAGGTGGCCGACATCGGGACCTGCGAGTGGTACGTGCTCAGCCGGGACTCCAACCCGGGCTATCTGGGCTTTGGCCAGGACGCGGACCGCATGGGCAACCTGGCCTCCGTGTTCCCGCTGCTCTTTTTCCTGGTGGCCGCGCTGGTGTGCCTCACCACCATGACCCGCATGGTGGAGGAGCAGCGCACCCAGATCGGCTGTCTGAAGGCCCTGGGCTACGGCCGGATGGCCATCTCCCGCAAGTATCTGGGCTACGGACTGCTGCCTGCCCTGATCGGCGGCGCGGCGGGCCTGGCCATAGGATACACGCTGTTCCCCAAGATGATCTTCACCGCCTATCAGATCATGTATCAGATGCCGGATATCCTGCTGCGGCAGTATCCCGCCATCAGCGCCTTTTCCCTGCTGGCGGCGGTGGCCTGCACCTCCCTGGCCTCCTGCGCCGCCTGCCTCTCCACCCTGGTGCTCACCCCGGCCAATTTGATGCGGCCCAAATCCCCAAAGCCGGGCAAGCGGGTGATCCTGGAGTACATCCGGCCCCTTTGGCGCCGCATGAGCTTTCAGCACAAGGTCACGGCGCGGAACCTGCTGCGCTACAAAAAGCGGTTTTTCATGACCGTCATCGGCATCGGCGGGTGCACCGCCCTGATCATTGCCGGGTTCGGCCTGCGCTCTTCACTGATGGTGACCATGGACCGCCAGTACCAGGACATCTACCACTACACCGCCCAGGCGGCGCTGGCCGGCAATGTGCTGGAGGAGGAGCGGGCGGACATCGACCGCTATCTTGGCAGCGAGACGGACATCGCAGACTTTATGCCCTGCCGGCTGGGCAGCGCCACCGCCGAATCCAGCACCTACAACACCACCGCCTATATGGAGGTGGTGGACAGGGATGAAATTGCCGGCTTTGTGAACCTGCGGGACTATCGCACCGGCGAGCCCCTGACGGTGCCGGAGGACGGCGTCATCATCGACCAGAAGCTCTCCGAGCTGCTGCAGGTGGGCGTTGGCGACTTCTTCACCCTGGACGGGGACTCCAGGGCCACGGTCACGGTCCGGGCCATCAACGAGCACTACCTGGCCCATTTCGTCTACATGACCCCGGCCTATTATGAGGAGGTCTTCCGCCAGTCCTATGCGCAGAACGCCTACCTTCTGACGTTCACCGAGGATACGGAGCAGCTGTGTGACCGGATTTTCTCCGACCTGATGGGCCTTCACGGCGTGGCCTCCGTGTCCCGCATCGTCGAGACCCGCAACACTTACCTCCACTCCATGGAGCGGATCGACTTTGTGGTGGTCATCGTCATCCTCTCCGCCGCCGCCCTGGCGCTGGTGGTGCTCTACAACCTCTCCAACATCAACATCACCGAGCGCAAGCGGGAGCTGGCCACCATCAAGGTCCTGGGCTTTTTCGACCGGGAGGTCTCCGCCTACGTGAACCGGGAGAACGTGGTGCTGACGGCGGCTGGCATCGGCCTCGGCATCTTAGCGGGCCACTATCTCCACACCTGGCTTGTGAAGTCGGTGGAGATCGACCTCATGATGTTCGGCCGGGAGACAGACCCCACGGCCTATCTCTGGGCCGCGGTGCTCACCGCCGGCTTCTCCATCCTGGTCAACCTCATGTCCCACCGGAAGATGAAGAAAATCGACATGGTGGAATCCCTTAAGAGCGCGGAGTAGCTTCGCGCCGCGCAGGGCGGCCCCGACGGCGGCCCTGCGCTTTTTTGCGCTGTGGGCGATTTTTCTCTCACTTTTTCTCGCCATTTCACCCTCCTTTGTGGTATACTAATCGTTATATCGCATAAGGAGCAAATCATGGCAAGACATCCTCATCCCATCCGCCGCCTGTTCAAGGCGGCCATCCCCGTGCTGATCGTGGGCGCGGCCTTCCTCTGGTGGAGCAACAGCAGCCTGCAGACCGACGCATTCACCTTTCCCTCCTCCCGGCTGCCGGAGCCCTTCGAGGGCTTCCGGATCGTGCTGCTGTCCGATCTCCACGGCAAGGAGTTCGGGACGGAAAACGAGGCGCTGCTGAAGGCCGTTCGGGAGCAGGAGCCGGATTTGATCGCCGTCACCGGCGACATCCTGGACCGGTACCGCCAGACACCGGTCTCCTATGCCGGTGCTTTGGGCGCGGCCCTGGCCGGTATCGCGCCCACCTATTTTGTCACCGGAAACCACGACTGGGCCATGGGCACCGGCGTGGCGGAGGAGCTGAAAACCGCCCTGCGAAATGGCGGCGTGACCGTGCTCTCCGACGAAACGGTCCCCTTTGAACGGAACGGGCAGCGCATCCTGATTTCCGGTGTGGACGACCCCAACGGCTATGCCGACCAGCCCACACCGGAGGATGTGGCAGCGTCCCTTATGGAGCAGTTCGGCGAAGACGACTTCCGGCTGCTGCTTGCTCACCGCAACGACCGCTTTGCCTCGGAGTACTACCGGCTGGGCTATGACCTGACCCTCTCCGGCCACGGCCACGGCGGGCTCTTCCGCCTGCCCTTTACCGACGGCCTGGTAGGCACCAACCACGACCTCTTCCCGTCCTATACTGCGGGATTTTACAACGTGGAGGGCCGGCAGGTGCTGGTCTCCCGGGGGCTTGGCAACTCCGGCCCCAGCTTCCGGCTGTTCAACCGTCCGGAGATCGTGGTGCTGACCCTGACACGGGGCTGAGCGCTTTTATTCCATGTATTCGAGGAACTGAGTATGCAGACCTTTCACGCAGGAGAATTTGATATCGCGGTGATCGGCGCCGGCCACGCGGGCATTGAGGCCGCTCTGGCCGCCGCCCGGCTGGGCTGCCGGGTGGTGGTGTTCACCATCAATTTGGACGCAGTGGGCAATATGCCCTGCAACCCCGCCATCGGCGGCACCGGCAAGGGCCAGCTGGTGCGGGAACTGGACGCCCTGGGCGGCGAGATGGCCCGGGCGGCGGACCAGTGCTGCATCCAGTACCGGCTGTTAAACCGTGGCAAGGGCCCGGCCGTCCATTCCCTCCGGGCCCAGGCGGACCGGCGGAAGTACCAGGACGTGATGAAGCACACCCTGGAGCGGCAGGAGAATCTAACGCTCCGCCAGGGCGAGGTGGTGGACATCGGCGTGGAGGGCGGCGCAGTCCGCTCCGTGACCCTCTCCACCGGGGCACAGTTCCGCATCCGGGCGGCGATCCTGGCCACCGGCACCTTCCTCTCGGGCCGCACGCTGGTGGGCGAGTGCGTCCAGGACTCCGGGCCCGACGGCATGCATGCCTCCCTTGCCCTCTCCGGCCGCCTGCGCGCTCTGAACCTTCCCCTGCGGCGGTTCAAAACCGGCACCCCGCCCCGGATCAACGCCCGCAGCGTGGATGTTTCCAAGATGGAGCTTCAGGTGGGGGACGAGCTGCCCATCCCCTTCTCCTACTCCACCCGGGAAGTTCCCCGGAACAGGGCCGTTTGCTATCTCACCTACACCAATGAGCAGACCCGCCAGGCCGTGCTAAACAACCTGAACCGCTCCCCCATCTACACCGGCGTCATCGAGGGGGTGGGGCCCCGGTACTGCCCCTCCTTTGAGACCAAGGTCATGCGCTTTCCGGACAAGCAGCGCCACCAGCTGTTCATCGAACCCATGGGGCTTGACACGGAGGAGCTGTACATCCAGGGCTTCTCCTCCTCCATGCCGGAGGAGGTGCAGCTCAAAATGCTCCACTCCATCCCCGGATTGGAGCACGCGGAGATCATGCGCCCGGCCTACGCCATCGAATACGACTGCATCGACCCGCTGGCCCTGAAACCCACGCTGGAGCTGAAGGCCGTTTCCGGGCTGTATGGGGCCGGGCAGTTCAACGGCTCCTCCGGGTATGAGGAGGCCGCGGTACAGGGCTTTCTGGCCGGGGTCAACGCCGCAAGAAGCCTCCAGGGCAAGGAGGGCGTGGTGCTCTCCCGGTCGGACTCCTACATCGGCACCCTCATCGACGACCTGGTGACCAAAGGCACCAACGAGCCCTACCGCATGATGACTTCCCGCAGCGAATACCGTCTGATCCTGCGCCAGGACAACGCCGACCAGCGGCTCACCCGCATCGGCCACGAGATCGGGCTGGTCAGCAGCCAGCGGCTTCGGGAAGTGGAGGAGAAGTACGCGGCGGTGGATGCTGAAATCCAGCGGCTCACCCACACGGGGCTCGGGCCCTCGCCGGAGCTCTCCGCCTTTTTGGCTGAGCGGAACTCCGCCGACGTCACCGACGGCTGCCGCCTGCTGGACCTGCTGCGCCGGCCCGGCATCCGCTATGAGGACCTGTCCGCCTTTGACTCCGCCTTTCCCCATCTGCGCCGGGACATCGCCGAGCAGGTGGAGATCTCCGTCAAGTATGAGGGCTACATCCGGCGCCAGCTCCGCCAGGTGGAGGAGTTCAACCAGTTGGAAAGAAAGCGGCTGCCGCCGGATCTCGATTACCCCGCCATCGAGGGGCTGCGGCTGGAGGCCCGGGAAAAGCTCAGTGAACTGCGGCCGGCAAACCTGGGCCAGGCCTCCCGCATCTCCGGCGTATCCCCGGCGGACATCGCCGTGCTGATGGTATACTTAAGCCGCCCCATCTCTGATGACCACAACAAGGAGGACATATGATCCTGGATCTGACACATTTGATTGCAAACGGCATGCCGGTCTATCCCGGCACCGGCTCTCCCGACCTCTCCCCCGCCGGCACACTAAAGGAGGACGGCTACCGGGAGACCATGCTCCACATGACCTCCCACACCGGCACCCACATGGACGCGCCGGCCCACATGCTCCCCGGCGGGGCCACATTGGACGCCCTGCCCGTCTCCTGCTTCTGCGGCCAGGCGCTCATGATCGACTGCACCCGTCTCCGGGGCCCCCAAGTGACCCGGGAGGTGCTGCGCCGGTGGGAGGGGGAGATCGAACAGGCAGACTTCCTGCTGCTGCGCACGGGCTTCGAGGCCTTCTGGGGCACGCCGGAGTACTACGGCGATTTTGCCGTCCCGGACCGGGAGGCCATGGATTATCTCACTGGCTGCGGATTGAAGGGCACCGGCACTGACGCCATCTCCATCGACGTCATGTCGGAGACGGACTTTCCCAACCACATGCTCCTTTTCGGCGCCGGGATGGTGAGCATTGAAAACCTGCGGCTGTCGGCCCTGCCGGAGGGCGTGCTATTCCCCTTTTGCGCCCTGCCGCTGAATTTTCATGACTCGGACGGCGCGCCGGTGCGGGCCATTGCCCGGTTGGACTGAGAGAAAGGACGGACGTCATGCGTAAATTTTTGGCCATCTTAGTGTGCAAGCTGGGCCGGGCCGTGGGCAAATTGGTGGGAAAGGGCAGTTCCATGCCCGGCAAGGCGGCTCTGAAACTCTGCCCGGACATCCTGAGCCGGGTTCGGCTGCCCAAGTATATCATCGCGGTGACGGGCAGCAACGGCAAGACCTCCACTGTGGAGATGATCGCCTCCATCCTCCGCGCCGACGGCCGGAAGGTAGTTTACAACGAGGAGGGCTCCAACCAGATCGAGGGCGTGACCACCCTGGTGCTGACCCACTCCACCTTCGGCGGAACGGTGAACGCCGACGTGCTGCTCATCGAGTCCGACGAGCGCTACGCCGCCCACAGCTTCCGCTTTTTCCACCCCACCCACTTTGTCATCACCAACCTCTACCGGGACCAACTGACCCGAAACGGCCATCCCGAGTGGGTCTATCATGCCATTGAGCCGGCCATTCACCCGGAGACCACATTGGTGCTCAACGCCGACGATCCCCTGGTCTCCTGCTTTGCCCTGAATCACGAGAAGGTCAAGTGGTTTGGGCTGGACCGCGTGCCCTCCGACACGGAGGAGCCGGTGGGCATGTACCGGGACGGCGCCTACTGCCCGGTGTGCAAGCACCCCATGGAATACGACTACTACCACTATAACCACATCGGCCGCTACCACTGCCCCTCCTGCGGCCACCACCGCCACGACACGGACTTCACCGCCACCGCCCTGGACCTCTCCCACGGCCGTTTGACCATAGACGGCCAGGCGGAGGTGCAGCTGGCCTTCCGCAGCATTTACAACGTGTACAACATCCTGGCCGCCTACTCCGTCTGCTCCCTGGTGGGCGTGGGGCAGGAAACGGCGGTGCAGGTCATCAACAACTATATTTTAAAAAACGGCCGCATGGTCCGCTTCACCTTGGGCGGCCATCACGGCATGCTGCTGACCAGCAAGCACGAGAACAGCGTGGCCTACGACACCAACTTAAGCTACATCCGCTCCACCGACGCGCCCTGCACCGTGGTGGTCATCGTGGACGCCGTGTCCCGGAAGTACTTCACCAGCGAGACCAGCTGGCTGTGGGACATCAACTTTGACCTTCTCAACTGCGGCCATGTGGAGCGGGTGGTGCTGAGCGGACGGTACGTCAACGACCTGGCGGAGCGCTTTCTCTACACAGAGGTGCCCCAGGAGAAGATTCAGCTGTACCCGGACATCCATGAGGCCAGCGACTATCTGAAAGCCTCCGGAAGCGAGGACGTATACGTGGTAACCTGCTTCTCTGACCGGGAGAAGATCCTCTCCACCGTGGAAAAGGAGGCGGAGTAAATGAAACTGGTGCATCTGTACCCGGACCTGTGCAGCCTGTACGGCGACTGGGCCAATGTGGCGGTGGTGCAGCGCCACCTCAGGGACCTGGGCCTGGAGGTCCAGGTCGAGCGCTGTGATTCTTGCCGTCAGGCAGACGTTTCCGGAGCGGATTTCGTCTTCATGGGTGCTTCCACGGAGAAAAGCCAGAAGGCCGTGCTGGAGGACTTCCGCCGCTGCGGAGACGATCTGGGCCGGGCCGTGGAGGCGGGCGTACCCATGCTCTTCACCGGCTGCTCCTTTGAACTGCTGGGGGAGGACGTCACCGACGCCTCCGGCGCTGTCTATCCCTGCCTGGGGCTGAGCCCGTTCCACTCGGTGGAGGGCACAGGGCGCATCGTGGGCGACGTATACGGCGCCACCGGGCTATACGACGCGCCGGTGGTGGGCTTTATGAATAAGTGCAGCCGCATCACCGGCGTGGAGACGCCGCTGCTGACCGGCCTTTCCCTGGGCTTTGGCAACAGCGGCGAGCTTGGGCCGGAGGGCCTGGTGCTCCACCGTACGGTGGGCACCCACCTCACTGGTCCGGTGCTGGTGAAAAACCCCCGCCTGCTGCGCTGGTTCCTGGAGGCCATCTGTCAGCACGCCGGGGCGGAGCTCCCCGAGGAGTGGCCGGTCTACCCCTATGAAGAGCAGGGCTACGACATCACCGCACGGGAGCTGCGCAAGCGGTTTGAAAAATAGATGGAACCGTCTTATTGATGATGGCGGTCTCTCCTCAACAAGCAGGCCTTTCGGCCCGTGCGGCCCTGAAAGAGACAAAAAAAGAGACGAACCGGTCGGTTCGTCTCTTTTTTTGTCTCTTATGGGGTCCGCTGCCTGGCTGGCGCGGAAGCCTTTATTTCAGCAGTTTCATGGGGGTCAGCGCCAGGTAGTCCTCCAGCGTGCCGTCGTTTAAGCAGCACTCGATGATCTGGCGTCCCAGGGGATCCAAGTCGTCGGTGAGGAACTGGCTAATCTCCTGCTTGAAGAAATCCGTCAGGATTTTGGCGCCCTGATCGTAGCCCTCGGCCCCCAATTTGGACTGGGTCTCCGGCCGGAGGAAGGTCTGGCGGATAAACTGGCCGTCTAACTTCATATCCAGGAGGGCATAGCCAAAGAGGGGGCAGCGGGCCGGGGTCAGATGCTTTGCCTTCACCTGTCCGCCCACCCGGGCCAAATACTCCCGGGCCAGCCACTCGCCCATGAAGCCCACGTGATAGGCGCCGATGTGCTGGTTGGGGATCAGGACGTTGAGCGTGTTGGGGCAGCCCAGAATCTGCCTGAGCAGCAGGTTGGCCTGCGTCACCTTCCTGCCGGTGGCAAAGGGCCAGTAGGAACCAACGCCCTCGCCCTTAAGTCCGTCGGAGCCCACGATGGAGGGGTTTTTGAAGCCCCGGGGCGACACCAGCCGCCACAGCCACGCCAGGGCCTGGGGCACCACCTGCAGCATGCCCATGACGCCGTAGTTGGGGCTCATGGCGGTGGAGGGCGGCATCCGGACGCCGAAGCTGCGCACATCCACCTCCTGGGGCTCGGAGTCGGGAACGATGTTCTCAATCATGTCCCGGGGAATAATGACCCGGGGATTGCTGCAGGGCTGGCCGTTGGACTCCAGCACGTGCTCCCAAATGAGGCAGGTGGCGCCGGGCACGCCGTCCATATTGAAAAACTCCAGGGGCCGGGGGGGATGGATGGAAATCTTCTCATAGAGCGGGCTGTTGCCATAGGCGTTCATGCCGTCCATGCGCAAAAACCAGCCGTCCTCCGCGTCCATGATGGACAGCTTCCCTGCCTCCGGGTCCTGAATCTTGTTATAGGCCACCGCCATATCGTCGCAGATGGGGTGGATCTTGCAGGACTCGCGCAACGTCATGTAGTACTTTTCACCGGTCACCGTGTGGGTGGCGATGAGCAGCCGGCTGTCCTCCTCCCGGCGGAACTCCTCCAGCATCTCGCTCTTGCCGCCGCCGGAGGCGCCTTCGTGCATGAACACGGTCTCCAGCTCATAGGGGGACTCCAGCATGGCGGCGGAGGCGTGGCAGCAGACCCACCCCTCCTGCTCCCCGATGTCCAGCAGGATGGAGAACACGCCTTTCTTGGCGCTGGGGCCGGGATAGAGGTTGTAGGCAAACACCTCGTGAAGGTCCTTGGAGCGGTTATGCACCACCACCTGTTTGCCCTCAAAGTGGGTGTGGCGGAAGGGCGGCGCCACGTAAATGATGGACCGGGGCTTGTAGCCGTGGGGAATGTCCTTGATGCTGACAAAGGCCTGCATATCCGCAAGGCCCAGGGCAAAAAAGGCGGCGTTCAGCGGACAGACCATCAGGCTGTCATAGCCGTAAATCCGGTCGCCGGCGCGGAAGGGCAGCAGCACCAGGCTCTGCTCGCTGAGCCAGTCCAGGGTCGCCTGGCGCAGCGTGGAGAACTCGTAGCCGTAGCGGTCCTTGAACCGGGGCTTGTCGCTGGGCAGATTATCGCCGATGGCCATGCAGTTGGGGTCCCTGCGGCGCATGTAGTCCTCCATAAAGTTGACCACCGCGCCGTTTTTGCACCGGATGACCTCCGCTTCCTTCACCATGCGGCCCTCAATCTGATACGTCACGTCATACCGGGAGGTATGGGTCGGCCCGTAGACCATTTCATCCAGTTCTTCCTTGGTCTCCGCATAGGCGATGCAGGGGCTTTTCCGCAGGGCCTCCTCCACCTCCTTCGGGAGAATCAGCTTGTCAAAATAACTGTCCGTAAACATGGGATTCCTCCATTCCGCAATTCAGGCGCTCTCAGTGGCTGTACTCAGCCCAATTTAGAAATCAGTATAGCCGACTGCAGTTGGGAAAGCAATACGAATCTTTGGAAAAATCCCAGTTTATACCGGGCCGCGGTTCGGAAAACCCCGGTTAAATCCAACGTCTGTTTGCGCAACAAAAATAATGCAGGAAATGTGACCAATTTAAAAAGAAATGCAAGGAAAAAGCCGGGAAACAGGCGGACTGGCTTGACAGTTTTCCCTGTTCCCGTTATAATTTTTGTGGTTCATTGGACCAGGATCAGATTCCGACGGAGCCGTGGCCGCCCCGTTTTAAGAAAAAGGAGAAGAAAGGAAGAATTCCATATGATCTATTCCACCGAAGTGCAGCATATGTGCCCCGTCGCCAAGGGCGCATATCACGGCCCCGCCCCCATCCCCGAGGAGGGAAAATGGGTCCAGGCAAAGGAAATCAAGGACATCAGCGGCTTTACCCACGGTGTGGGCTGGTGCGCCCCTCAGCAGGGCGCCTGCAAGCTGACGCTGAATGTGAAAAACGGCGTAATTGAAGAGGCGCTGGTGGAGACCCTGGGCTGCTCCGGCATGACCCACTCCGCTGCAATGGCCTCTGAAATCCTCATCGGCAAGACCATTTTGGAGGCGCTGAACACCGACCTGGTGTGCGACGCCATCAACACCGCCATGCGGGAACTCTTTTTGCAGATCGTCTACGGCCGCACCCAGTCCGCTTTCTCTGAGGACGGCCTGGCAGTGGGCGCCTCCCTGGAGGATCTGGGCAAGGGACTGCGCTCCCAGGTGGGCACCATGTTCGCCACCCGTGAGAAGGGGCCCCGCTATCTCGAGATGGCCGAGGGCTACTGCACCCGCGTGGCCCTGAACAAGGACGACGAGATCGTGGGCTATGAGTTCGTCAACTTAGGCAAGATGATGGACTTCATCAAGGGCGGCATGGACGCCAACGAGGCCATGGAGAAGGCCAAGGGCCACTATGGCCAGTTCGACGGCGCCGCCAAGTACATCGACCCCCGCCACGAGTAATAGAGGAGGACAAAGAAAATGGCTCTGTTTGAAAGCTACGAAAGAAGAATCGACAAGATCAACGGTGTCCTCGCTCAGTATGGCATCGGCTCTGTGGAGGAGTGCCGGGAAATCTGCAAAAACGCCGGCTTTGACCCCTATGAGATTGTCAAGGGCATCCAGCCCATCTGTTTTGAAAACGCCTGCTGGGCGTACTGCGTGGGCGCCGCCATCGCCATCCGTGCCGGCGCCAAGAACGCCGCCGAGGCGGCCAAGCTCATCGGTGTGGGACTTCAGTCCTTCTGCATCGATGGCTCCGTGGCCGAGGACCGCAAGGTCGGCCTGGGCCACGGCAACCTGGGCGCCATGCTGCTGAGCGACGAGTCCAAGTGCTTTGCCTTCCTGGCCGGCCACGAGTCCTTTGCCGCCGCCGAAGGCGCCATCGGCATCGTGAAGAACGCCAACAAGGCCCGCAAGGAGCCCCTGCGGGTGATCCTCAACGGCCTGGGCAAGGACGCGGCTCAGATCATCAGCCGCATCAATGGCTTCACCTATGTCCAGACCCAGTTTGACTACTACACCAGCGACCTGAAGATCGTCCGCGAGATCCGCTACAGCGAGGGTGAGCGGGCCAACGTCCGCTGCTACGGCGCCGATGACGTCCGCGAAGGCGTGGCCATTATGCACCACGAGGGCGTGGATGTGTCCATCACCGGCAACTCCACCAACCCCACCCGCTTCCAGCACCCTGTGGCCGGCACCTATAAGAAAGAGTGCATCGAGCAGGGCAAGAAGTACTTCTCCGTGGCCTCCGGCGGCGGCACCGGCCGCACGCTGCACCCGGACAACATGGCCGCCGGCCCCGCCTCCTATGGCATGACCGACACCATGGGCCGCATGCACTCCGACGCCCAGTTCGCAGGGTCCTCCTCCGTCCCCGCCCACGTGGAGATGATGGGCTTCCTTGGCATGGGCAACAACCCCATGGTGGGCGCCACCGTTGCTGTGGCGGTCGCCGTGTCGGAATCCATGAAATAATCCCTGATTGTGTGAAGCCGCCCCGGAGCAACTGCTCCGGGGCGGCTTTCATAGAATGCCAATAGCCGATCAGATCAGCATCACCAGGGTGCCGGCGGTGATGAGCCCAAGGCCGGCGCCGGCCTTTACCGTCAGCCTTTCATGAAAGACCACGGCGGAAAAGGCGATGGTCACCAGGATGCTCAGCTTGTCGATGGGCACCACCACGCTGGCGGGCCCCTCCTGCAGCGCCCGGTAGTAGCAGAGCCAGGATGCCCCGGTGGCCAGGCCCGAGAGGCAGATGAACCCCAGCTCTCCCCGGGGCACCTTTGCCACCTCACGCAGCTTCCCCGTAACAAGCACCACCACCCAGGCCATAACCAGCACCACCCCATTGCGGATGGCCGTGCCCAGGTTGGACTCCACGCCGCTGATGCCCACCTTCCCCAAAATGGAAGTCAGGCTGGCAAAGACCGCCGAGCAGGCGGCGTAGACCAGCGCCTTCCCCTCCTCTTTTCCCCGGGGGGCGCCGCTTTTCCGCTGGATCATCAGATAGGTCCCCGCGCCGATGGCCACAAGCCCCACAGCCTTGCTCACGGAGATGGGCTCCCGGAGGAAGAGGAAGGCCAGTAAAATGGTGAGGATGATGCTGGACTTGTCGATGGGCACCACCTTGTTCACATCCCCAAGCTGCAGCGCCCGGAAGTAGCACAGCCAGGACGCCCCTGTAGCCAGGCCCGACAGCACCAAAAACGTCAGCGTCCCTGCACTGATCTCACGGATGCCGCTATAGGAGCCCACCACTACCACCATCACCCATCCCATCACCAGCACCACCACGGTGCGGATGGCCGTGGCCACGTTGGAATCCGTCCGGCGGATGCCGCACTTGGCCAGGATGGAGGTGACGCCGGCAAAAAATGCCGAGCCAAACGCAAATAGAACCCACATGCAACCGATCTCCTTACTGGACGTTCAGAGTATACCCTTCCGGCAGCGCGGCGAGAAGCAGCGCCTTTACGCTCTGGCCCGCCTTTTCCCCGGCCTCCTCCAGCAGTCCCTTCTCCAGAGCCCTGCGCTCCATCTCCTGCTGCTGGTCCTGGCGGAAGGCCGTGAAGTCCTCCACCGTAAAGGGGTTGAAGATGCTGGTCTTTTCGTCAAAGACCTCCACGCTGTCCTCGTCGATGGAGTGGGAGAGGATGGCTGCCTCCGGCAGCTCCACGCGCACCTCCGTGCCCTTGAGCTCCACCCGGGCAAGGGACAAATCCACGCCCGCCTTGATCTCCCCGTCATAGGTGAGGATGAACTTTTTGGTGGTAAAGGGCACCTTCATGCCGTAAAAGTCGTTGCTGCTTTCAAACTGGGCCATATTGGTGTAGGAATAGGTGACAGTGGCCAGCTCGCTGATCGCTGTCAGCCGGTTCTCCAGCACCACTGCAGAAAGCGTCTCCTGTTTCCCCCCGGCGCTGAAGCGGCCGCCCAAAAAGCAGCCCAGCCCCACTAAGAGGCACAGCGCCGCCGCTGCCGCTCCCCGCCTCAGCGTGCGGAAGGGGCGCTTTCTCTCTTTTTCTATTGTCTCCATGGAAGCCTCCTCTTATCAATCTCTTAAAATAAATTGTAGCATGCGCGGTGAAAAATACAAGACGCGTCTGAACAAATGGGTCCTGCAATATTTTCCTTGACAGGCAGTCTGTTTTGTATTATTGTGTTATTGTACTAATTTATAGGTACAGTCTGAATAGTGACCTGGAAAGAGAGGAACATGTATGACCCATAGATACAACTGGAGGCGGCTTTTTTGCCTGTGCCTTGCTTTGATGCTGCTGTTGACCACCGGGGCGATGGCCGCCGAGAACGATGCATCCTCCCGGCAGGAGGACCTGGACTTCCTGTATGAGACGCTGTCCACCTACCATCCCAACCTCTTCGCCAACACGCCGGAATCCGTCTTTTTGGAGCGCAAGGCGGAGATAGAGCAGCGGCTGGGCACGGTGAGCGACGTGGAGTTTGCCATGGACCTTCAGAGCCTGACTGCCCTGGCGGGAGACTCCCACACCTCGCTGGCCCTGGGCGGCAGCCTGGCCGAGCAGATGCACTTCTACCCCATGGCCCTCACCTGGATGGACGGCAAGTGGTACCTCAGCGCCGCAGAGTCCAGCAGCCTCCTGGGCCGGCAGGTGACTGCCATCAACGGCCGCACCATGGACCAGGTGGTGGAATCCTTCCGCCGGCTGCTCAGCGCGGACAACGGCGTGAAGCTGCGGCGGCAGTACCGCCAGTCCTGCAATGTGGCCGAGTTCTATGACTATGTGGGGATCGCTGAGCAGGGCCGCCCCCTGACGCTGACCTTCTCCGACGGAGCATCCCTCTCCCTTCAGGCTGTGGATACGGAGGCCCTTTCCCAAATGACGGTCAGCCGCCTCTCAGACCGGCGCTCCGCAGAGCCTGAGACCGCGGCCGCCAATGCCTACTACTGGTCCAAATTCCTGAAGGACGGCAGCTACTATATCCAGTACAACATCTGTCAGGAGGACCCGGAGCTGCCCATGGAGACGTTCGCCGGACAGGTCTGGAGCGATCTGGACGCCCAGCCCGTCCAGCGGGTGATCCTGGACCTGCGCAACAACGGCGGCGGCTCCGACGGGGTCATCTGGCCCCTATTTGAAGTCCTGGCGGACAGCGGCGCCCAGCTGATCTGCCTCATCGGCGAGTCCACTTTTTCCTCCGGCATCATCAACGCTGTGGAGCTTCAGGAGATGGGCGCGGTGCTCTTGGGCGAGGAGACCTCCGGCAGCGTCAGCCACTTCGGCTCTGTGAAGAGCTTCAGCCTGCCGGGCTCCGGCCTCCGGGGCGGCATGTCCTCCAAATATATTGACCTCAATACGCTGTTGGACGCGGGCGCCGGGCGGCAGGTGATCCCCCTGGCGCCGGACGTGGCGGTCCCCCAGACCTTAGACGACTACCTATCGGGCAAAGACTCCTGCGTGGAGTATCTCTATGCCCATCCGGAACGGCTCTCCCAGGCGGAGCATCCGGACGCGCCCCTGACCCGGGGCCGCTTCCTGGGGCAGATCCATCAGGCGGCGGAGCCGCTTTTTGAAGCCGGCACTGCATCCGACGGCTCTTGGGACGATCCGCCCTTCACCGATCTTCTGGGCATCGAATGGTTCCGCCACCCCCTGAACTGGGCCCATCAGTCCGGTGTGGCCAAGGGCAACGGCGACGGCACCTTCTCCGCCGCCAGAATCCTGACCTGGCAGGAGGCGGCCGTGTTCCTGGTACGCTCTGCCGGCGCCCTGGGGCTGGAGCCGGAAACGGTCCGGACCTCCCCCCTGCCCGCCGCCCTGGCCGCGCCCGGCTGGGCGGAGCGGGAGCTGAACCAGGCATGGGCCTGGGGGCTGCTGCCGGAGGACGGGGATTTTACAGCGTCCCCCACACGCGCCCAAGGGCTTTCCATGGCTGAGGCGCTGCTCTCCTGATCTGCGCACCTGTTCCCGCTTACGCGGGAACAGGTTTTTCCTTTTTTGAAGAAGTGCCCGAGGCGCTGCGGCGCGCTTTGGATAGAAAAAGGCCACGGGAATTCCCGTGGCCTTTTCTAACTGAGATGGAGCGATCAGCCCTCGTACATGGCCTTCAGCTTGAGCAGGTGCTCATAGCGGGCCTTGGCGGCTGCCTCAGACTTGGCAAACAGCTCGGATGCGCGGTCCGGGAACTCCCGGGTCAGACGGCTGTAGCGGGCCTCGTTCATCAGGAACTCCTGATAGCCGCCTGCGGGCGCCTTGGAATCCAGGGTGAACTTGGAGCCCTCCGCCGCGGGATTGAAGCGGAACATGTTCCAGTAGCCGCAATCCACGGCGCGCTTCATTTCCTTCTGGCAGTTGACCATGCCGCCCTTGATGGAGTGCATCTCGCAGGGGGCGTAGCCGATGATGAGGGACGGGCCGTGATAGGCCTCGGCCTCGGTGATGGCCTTCAGGGTCTGGGCGGGGTTGGCGCCCATGGCCACCTGGGCCACATAGATATAGCCGTAGCTCATGGCAATCTCGGCAAGGCTCTTCTTCTTGATCTCCTTACCAGCGGCGGCAAACTGGGCCACCTGGCCGATGTTGGAGGCCTTGGAGGCCTGGCCGCCGGTGTTGGAGTACACCTCGGTGTCGAAGACGAAGACGTTGACGTCGTTTCCGGAAGCGAGGACGTGATCCAATCCGCCGAAGCCGATGTCGTAGGCCCAGCCGTCGCCGCCGAAGATCCACATGGACTTCTTGGCCAGGTATTCCTTCTTGGAGAGGATCTCCTCCGCCAAAGTGCAGGCATCGCAGTCGCAGTACTTGGCACCGGAGGCCTTCAGGCTCTCCATGTGGGCCTTCATCTCGGCGTGCTTGGCACCGAACACCTCATGGCTTGCGGGGCTGCCGATGAACGCCATGCACTGATCCACCGTCATGAGGCCCTCTTCGAGGGCGGCGATGTAGGCGCGGGTGGCCTCGGCGTTGGCCTCGCCATCCTCCATGGTATCCAGCCACTTCTGAGCGGCCTCCTTCAGGCCGGACCAGGCGTGGGGCACGGCGATCAGGGCACGGGTCTTCTCAGCCAGGCTCTGACGGACGGCGTTCTGGCCCAGATACATACCCAGGCCGTGCTCGGCGTTGTCCTCAAAGAGGGAGTTGGACCAAGCGGGGCCGTGTCCGGCCTTGTTGGTGCAGTAGGGGGAGGTAGCGGCCGGTCCGCCCCAGATGGAGGAGCAGCCGGTGGCGTTGGAGATGTACATGCGCTCGCCGTAGAGCTGGGTGACGAGGCGGGCATAGCTGGTCTCGGCGCAGCCGGCGCAGGAGCCGGAGAACTCCAGCATGGGCTGCTTGAACTGGCTGCCCTTGACCGTGTTGTCCTGCATATCCTTCTTCTCGGAGACCTTGTCGACGCAGTAGTTGAAGACCTCCTGCTGGGCGGCCTCCTCTTCCTGGGGAACCATGGTCAGGGCGTTCACCGGGCACTGGCCCACGCAGACGCCGCAGCCCATGCAGTCCAGCGGAGAGATGGCCATGGTGTACTTGTAGACGCCCTTGCCCTTGCCGGCCTTGACGTCCACGATCTTGGCCGCCGCGGGAGCGGCCTTGGCCTCCTCCTCGGTGAGGGCGTAGGGACGGATGGTGGCGTGGGGGCAGACATAGGCGCAGTTGTTGCACTGGATGCACTTGGTGGAATCCCAGGTGGGCACGCTGACGGCCACGCCGCGCTTTTCATAGGCAGCGGCGCCCTGCTCGAACTGGCCGTCCACATGGGGCAGGAACGCGGAGACGGGCAGGCTGTCGCCGTCCATCTTGGAGATGGGGAACAGGATGTTCCTGACCTGCTCCACCAGCTCAGGCTTGCCGGCAAGCTGCTGGGACGTGGAGGCATCCTGGGCGGAGGCCCAGTCGGCGGGCACGTCGAACTTCTTGAAGGCGCTGGCGCCCATGTCGATGGCCTTGTGGTTCATATCCACAATGTCCTGGCCCTTCTTCAGGTAGGAATGGGTGGCGGCGTCCTTCATGTACTTCACAGCGTCTTCCTGGGGCATGACCTTGGCCAGGGCGAAGAAGGCGGACTGCAAAATGGTGTTGGTGCGCTTGCCCATGCCGATCTTGGCGGCCAGGTCGATGGCGTCGATGGTGTAGACCTGGATGTTGTTCTCAGCGATGTAGCGCTTGGAGGCGGCGTCCAGATGCTCGCCCAACTCCTTGGTATCCCACTGGCAGTTGATGAGGAAGGTGCCGCCGGGCTTGACGTCCCGGACGATGGGGAAGCTCTTGGTGATGTAGGCGGGCACGTGGCAGGCCACAAAGTCGGCCTTGTTGATGTAGTACGGGCTCTTGATGGGCTTGTCGCCGAACCGGAGGTGGCTGATGGTCACGCCGCCGGTCTTCTTGGAGTCGTACTGGAAGTAGGCCTGGATGTACTTATCGGTGTGGTCGCCGATAATCTTGATGGAGTTCTTGTTGGCGCCGACGGTGCCGTCGCCGCCCAGGCCCCAGAACTTGCAGGCGATGGTGCCCTCGGGGGCGGTGTTGGGGGCGGCCTTCTCCTCCAGGCTCAGGTGGGTCACATCGTCCACGATGCCGATGGTGAACTGGCGCTTGGGAGCGGCCTTGCTCAGCTCCTCATACACGGCAAACACGCTGCGGGGCGGGGTGTCCTTGGAACCCAGGCCATAGCGGCCGCCGATGACGGTCACATCGCCGCGGCCGGCGTTGGCAAGCGCCGTGACCACGTCCAGATAAAGGGGTTCGCCCTGGGCGCCGGGCTCCTTGGTGCGGTCCAGCACCGCGATCTTCTTGGCGGTGGCGGGAATGGCGGAGAGCAGCTTGTCGGCGGCGAAGGGGCGGTACAGGCGGACCTTGATGAGGCCCACCTTTTCGCCGTGGGCGTTCAGGTAGTCGATGACCTCCTCGCTCACGTCGCAGATGGAACCCATGGCGATGATGACGCGGTCAGCGTCGGGAGCGCCATAGTAGTTGAACAGCTTGTAGTCGGTGCCCAGCTTAGCGTTGACCTTGCCCATGTATTTCTCCACCACGGCGGGCAGAGCGTCATAGTACTTGTTGCAGGCCTCGCGGTGCTGGAAGAAGATGTCGCCGTTTTCGTGGCTGCCGCGCATCTGGGGATGCTCGGGGTTCAGGGCGTGCTTGCGGAAGGACTCCACAGCGTCCATATCGCACATGTCCTTCAGGTCGTCGTAATCCCACACGGCCACCTTCTGGATCTCGTGGGAGGTGCGGAAGCCGTCGAAGAAGTTGACGAAGGGCACGCGGCCCTCAATGGCGGCCAGATGGGCCACGGCGGAGAGGTCCATGACCTCCTGGACGTTGCCCTCGCAGAGCATGGCGAATCCGGTCTGGCGGCAGGCCATAACGTCGGAGTGGTCACCGAAAATGTTCAGCGCGTGGGTGGAGACGGTACGCGCGGACACATGGAACACGCAGGGCAGCAGCTCGCCGGCGATCTTATACATGTTGGGGATCATCAGCAGCAGGCCCTGGGAAGCGGTATAAGTGGTGGTCAGGGCACCGGCGGCCAGGGAGCCGTGGACGGTGCCGGAAGCGCCGGCCTCGGACTGCATCTCGCAGACCTTCACCGTGTTTCCGAAAATATTCTTCTGGCCGGCAGCGGACCACTGGTCGACCAGGTCTGCCATGGGGGAGGACGGAGTGATCGGATAGATCCCCGCCACTTCGGTAAACGCGTAGCTGACATATGCGGCCGCGTTGTTACCGTCCATGGACTTAAACTTTCTTGCCATAAACTAACCTCCTATTTTTTCTTGCTGCCTTGCGCAGCATCGGTTTGCATCAGTCAGGCTTTCTGCATACAGCCAGTATTATAACACTCCAGGTCAATGCTGTAAATGCAGGCTCGTTATTTTTTACACAAATTTCTTATTTTCTGCGGAAAGCCTAAAAAGGAATCGTTTTTTTGCGCACTTTTATAGAAAAGTTGTGCCAGATTTTCAATTTTTTGCATAATAACTTGCAGAATTCACCGGGGGCATCCGCAATATGAAAGGAATCCTTATTTTTGACAGGAAACCCGTTTTTTCGAACGCGTTCTTAACGCCGGAAGGGCGGCGTGAAAAATTTTTCTTGACAGCTGCGGCGCGGTGTGCTAAACTGCAAAAAACCGTTGAGGAAGAGCAAGTACGCGCAGTCACTCCGTTCCAGAGAGCCGCAGGTTTGGTGGGATGCGGTGCGGCGGGCGGCGCCGAATGGGCTTCTGAGGGCGAACCGAAGGGGAGCTTCCCCGCGTAGGCGAGCCGGAGTTGGGCACTCCGTTACGAACAGCCGGCGTATACGACCGTGTACGCGCTAAGTGGACGCAAAACGCGTCAAGCCGGGTGGCACCGCAGGAGTTTACCGCTCTTGTCCCAGCAAGTATTGCAGGGGACAGGGGCGATTTTTTGTACCCTTTCCCCAGTCAGAAAGGAGAAATTACCATGGCAAACGAAAAAATCCCTTACAAAATCTATCTGACCGAAGAGGAGATGCCCAAGAGCTGGTACAACGTCCGCGCGGACATGAAGAATAAGCCCGCCCCCCTGCTGAACCCCGGCACCCTCCAGCCCATGGGCTTTGAGGACCTGCGCGGCGTGTTCTGCGACGAGCTGATCCGCCAGGAGCTGGACAACGACACCGCCTACTTCCCCATCCCGGAGGAAATCCGCAGCTTCTATAAGATGTACCGCCCCTCCCCCCTGGTCCGGGCCTACTGCCTGGAGGAAAAGCTCCAGACCCCGGCCAAGATTTACTATAAGTTCGAGGGCAACAACACCTCCGGCTCCCACAAGCTCAACAGCGCCATCGCCCAGGCGTACTACGCCAAGGAGCAGGGCCTCAAGGGCGTGACCACCGAGACCGGGGCCGGCCAGTGGGGCACGGCGCTGTCCATGGCCTGCGGATACCTGGGTCTGGACTGCAAGGTCTACATGGTGAAGTGTTCCTATGAGCAAAAACCCTTCCGCCGGGAGGTCATGCGCACCTACGGCGCGTCCGTCACCCCCTCCCCCAGCGAGTCCACCGCCGTGGGCCGGAAAATCCTCGCCGAGCACCCCGGCACCACCGGCTCCCTTGGCTGTGCCATCTCCGAGGCCGTGGAGGTGGCCACCACTACCCCCGGCTACCGCTATGTGCTGGGCAGTGTGCTGAACCAGGTGCTGCTCCACCAGAGCGTCATCGGGCTGGAGACCAAGGCGGCCCTGGATAAATACGGCGTGGTGCCCGACATCATCATCGGCTGCGCCGGAGGCGGCTCCAACTTAGGCGGCCTGATCTCCCCCTTCATGGGCCAGGAGCTGCGGGGCGAGGCCAAGTACCGCTTCATCGCCGTGGAGCCCGCAAGCTGCCCCAGCCTCACCCGGGGCCGGTACGCCTACGACTTCTGCGACACGGGCATGGTCTGCCCCCTGGCAAAGATGTATACCCTGGGCTCCAACTTCATCCCCTCGGCCAACCACGCCGGCGGGCTGCGCTATCACGGCATGAGCTCCATTTTGTCCCAGCTCTACCACGACGGCTACATGGAGGCCCGGTCCGTGGAGCAGACCTCCGTCTTTGAGGCGGCGGAGCTGTTCGCCCGGGTGGAAGGCATCCTGCCCGCCCCCGAGTCCAGCCACGCCATCCGGGTGGCCATCGACGAGGCCATGAAGTGCAAGGAGACCGGCGAGGAGAAGACCATCGTCTTCGGCCTCACCGGCACGGGATATTTTGACCTGGTGGCCTATCAGAAGTTCCACGACGGCGAGATGGTCGACGTCATCCCCACCGACGCGGAGCTGGAGGAGAGCTTTGCCCAGCTTCCTCCCCAGCCGGAAACCCTGTAAAAAGCGTTTTCCCCTCTCAGAAACAGGCGGAGCCGCGGCAGTTGCCGCGGCTCCGCTTTGCTATTTAACGTCTGGTTCGTATTCAGCAATATCTTCCAATTTACAGTTCAGCACAGCGCATAATTTATTCAATGTCTTTGTTTCCATGTTTTCATTTGCCCGTAACCGTCTAACTGTTTTGCTGTCTATACCGCCCTTTTCTCTCAAATCGTATGTGGATATATGTTTTTTATCCATGGTTATCCATAGCTTATCGTATTTTATCATAAAACATATTCCCCCCCTGACACAAATTAGTATGGGGGTTATAATCCTAATTGTTAAGGGGATATAACCCCCATATTGTGTAGGGGATGGATATTTGACCAAGCGCCTCAAACAGTAAGCCGCGGCAGTTGCCGCGGCTCCGCTTTGCTATTGGGCTCAAAGAGGTGGGAGTATAATCATTGTCCGATTGCGCCTTCTTGCATAATCCACGGTATATCCCGTACCTCCTGACTGTCCATTCCACACTGCCAAAACAAATTGGCTGTTGTCAACCATATAACGGTTTCTAAGCAAAAAGCAATCCCGTGAATAGAACTCTTGTAATACGGTTTTCCGGTCACAGCGGTGTAAAATGGAAACATACCGTTTTCTATCAGCGCTTTTCCATCGCTCAGCCTGCTCAGGACAAGGAATTACACATTCTAAGATTATTTCGGGCCAATACAACTTTTCCTCCAAAACGAGTTCCGCCGCCCAAGTATCCACCCCCAAGGCCATACCAGAAAGGAAGTGTTGAACCCCTTCCTCTTGATGCAGCCGTCGAATTTCTTTCTGTAGCCGCTCCTTCAATGCATGACAGCGGAAATCCTCCTCCCGATTTCCCCAGGGCAAGGACTGGGGCCTATGCCCGGTAAAGCAACATGTTTTCAGCAACCTCAACCACCTCCGTGCGACCATTTTCTCTTTTTTGTCGCAAAAAAAGTGTAGCATATTTTTCATTTATACGCAAGTGCGTATACGCGCAAGCGAATATGCCGATACCATTTGGTAGAGGTGATGAATATGGTTGTCAAAGAGGCGGTAGTTGCCAGATTTATAGAGCTTTGTGATGAGCGGCAGATACGGCCCAATGAACTTGCAACAAGTTCAGGTGTTACACCATCCACGGTATACAGTATGTTGGACAGCAGCCGCAAAGATGTCTCTATCGTGACCATCAAAAAACTGTGCGACGGTCTGGGAATCTCCTTGGGCGAATTTTTCTCCAATCCGATCTTTGATAACTTGGCTCAGGAGATACAATAACTGCGATTTGGAACTCGTATCTGATTCAAACAAAACGACCCGCTCCGCCTGTAACCGGCGGAGCGGGTCTCTCTTTATCTTCCCAGATACTTCCTTGTAAACACGCCCAACTGTTCACAGCCCCGGACGATGTCCTCGTCCGACGGGGTGGAAAAATTCATGCGGAAGCTCCGGCAGGGCGCGCCCTCGTCGGCGGCAAAGGCGCTGCCCGGCACCACGGCCACGTGGGCATCCGCCGCCAGGCGGGCGCAGTAATCCAGCATGCCGGCCCCCTCGGGCAGGGTGCACCAGAGGAACATGCCGCCGTCGATAGGCAGGTAGGAAATGCCGGAGGGGACCGCCTCCCGGTCCAGGCAGTTCATCATCAGCCGGGCCTTGCGCCGGTAAACCTGCTTCAGGCCCGTTAGGTGGGCCGCAAAATCCGTCTCCGTGATCAAGCGGTGGCAGAGGATCTGCGGCAGAGCGCTGGTGTGCACGTCGTCGCCGGCCTTGTCCCGGCTCATGCGGGTGACAAGCTCCCGGTTGGCCACGGCGTAGGCCACCCGCAGGCCCGGCGCCACCACCTTGGAAAAGCTGCCGCAGTAGATGACCCGGCCCTCCTCATCCAGCGTCTTGATGGGCGGCAGCGGCTCGCCGCAAAACCGCAGCTCGCCGTAGGGGTCGTCCTCCAAAATCACGATGCCGTACCGGCAGGCCAGGCGGTAGACCTCCCGCCGCTTCTCCGCGCTGAGGGTGACGCCGGTGGGGTTTTGGAAGTTGGGGATGGTGTAGAGAAAGCGGGCGTTGGGATGGGCCTTCAGCTTGCGCTCCAGGTCTGGGATGCTCATGCCGTCCGGCTCCATGGCCACGCCCACCGTGTCCGCCCCGCAGGAGCGGAAGGAGTTGAGCGCGCCCAGGAAGGTGTACTCCTCGCACAGCACCACGTCACCGGGGTCGCACAGCGCCCGGGCGGTGAGGATCATGCCCTGCTGGGAGCCGGTGGTGATGAGGACCTCGTCCTCCACGCCGCCCACGCCGCAGCGCTCCCGCACCCAGCGCTTCACCGTGTCCCGCAGGGCGGGGTAGCCGCTGGACAGGTTATACTGCAATGCCGCCACCGGCTGCTCGGCGAAAATCCGGCCGCACAGGGCCGCAAGCTCCGCCACCGGGAAGGCCTCCGGCGCCGGGTTGCCGGCGGAGAAGGGGATCAGGGACGGGTCGTTGGTGTTTTTCAGCAGCTTTTCCACGCTGTCGCTCTGGCGGCTCATGAGCCTGGAAAAATGGTAGTTCACTGTGCTTCCCCTCTTTTCTCCAATGTGCGGATGGCCTCCAGGTACCCCTCCAGGCCCATGCCCTTGATGGTGCGCACGCACCCAAGGGAGATGTAGGACACCTGCCGGAAGGGCTCCCGGCTGTCTACGTCGGAGATGTGGACCTCCACCGTGGGGAGGTTCACGGCCTTCACCGCGTCCAAAAGCGCCACGCTGGTGTGGGTATAGGCGCCGGGGTTGATGACGATGCCGTCGCACTTGCCGCGGGCCTCCTGAATCCAGTCCACCAAATCCCCCTCGTGGTTGCTCTGGCGGCAGATGAGCTCATGGCCGTGGGCGGCGGCGTAGCCCTCCAGCAGCTCAAGAAGCCCCGCATAGCTGACGGTGCCGTAAATCCCCGGCTCCCGGACGCCCAAAAGGTTCAGGTTGGGGCCGTTGAGCACCATGATCTTCATAGGCTTTGCCACTCCTTTGCAATGATCGCGGCGGCCTCCTCCGTGCCGCAGGCGGAGCAGTCCACGCTTACGTCGGCCATGGACTGGTAGACCTCCCTGCGCTCTTCATAGAGGGCCCGGATGGCCTCGGGGCTCTTGGAGAGGGGCCGCCCCTCGCCGGAGAGCGATTCAAGGGGCCGCTGGAGGTAGTAGACGCGGCCGTTCTGGCGGATGAAATAGCGGTTCTCCTCCCGCACCGCCGTGCCGCCGCCCAGGGCCAGCACGATGCCGTGGCGGGCGCTGACCTGGCGCAGCACCTGGGACTCTATGTTCCGGAAGGCGTCCTCCCCGCCGGAGTCGAAAATCTCCGATATGGGCTTGCCTGCGGTGCGGACAACCTCCTCGTCCAAATCCACGAAGGGGCGGCCCAGCCGCTTGCCCAGCATGGCGCCCACCGTGCTCTTGCCGCTGCCGGGCATGCCCATCAGCACCAGGTTGGTCTGCTCCGCCGTGATGCGGCGCAGCGCGGCCTCGGCCGACGCGTCGGAGATGCGCCGCCCGGAGAAGTGCTCCCCCGCCCGCTGGGCCTGGATCACCAGCATAGGAAGGCCGCAGGTGGCGGGAATCCCCCGCTGCCGGGCCTGGTCCACCAAGTAGGTGGTCAGGGGGTTGTAGACCGCGTCCACCACGCCCTGGAGGTTGGGGAAGACGCCGATGTCCACCGCCGCCGCGCCCGCAGCGGGGTACATGCCCACAGGCGTGGTGTTGATGAGGATTTCCGCGCCCGCGTGGCGGCGGATGTTCTCATAGTTGTCCGGGCCGGAGCGGGAGATGGTGACGATCTCCTCCGCGCCCAGGTCCTCCGCCACCGCGTGGGCGGTGCGGGAGGTGCCGCCGGTGCCAAGGATCAGCACCTTGCGGCCCAGAAGGCTGATCCCCGCACGGCGGATGCAGGCGGAGAGGCCGTCATAGTCCGTGTTGTAGCCATAGAGCCGCCCGCCCCGGTTTACCACCGTGTTCACCGCGCCGATGCGCTCGGCCCGGTCGTCCACCTCGTCGCACAGCCGCAGGGCAAGCTGCTTGTAGGGGATGGTGACGTTGACGCCGTCAAAGGCGCGCTGGGTGAAAAACTGCTCCGCCGCCGCCTCGTCCATGGGGAGAAGCCGGTACTCGCAGCCCCACATCCAGCGGTGTAGCTGGGGGGAAAAGCTGTGGCCCAGTGTCTTTCCGATGAGCCCGTACATGGTTACGCCTCAGAGTAAGCGCCCAGGAAGGTCATTTCCTCGGTGCAGCGGGTCAGGTCGCACAGCATCTTCACCGTCTGCTCCTCCCGGCAGTCCGCGTCCACGTCGGCATAGAAGAGGAAGTCAAAGTCGTGGCCCGGGATGGGGCGGCTCTCCAGTTTGGAGACGTTGACGCCCACGGTGGCGAAGGTGGAGAGCACCTCATAGAGGGAGCCGGGGCGGTGGGGCACGCGGAAGAGGATGCTGACCTTATTGACCCCTTCCAGAATCTGGAGGTCCTTGGCGATGCAGATGAAGCGGGTGTAGTTGTTGTCGCTGTTCTGGATGTCCCGGTGGAGCTGCTTGAGGCCATAGAGCTCGCTGCACTCGGCGGAGCAGATGGCGGCCACGTCGGAGCGGTCGGACTGGGCCACATGCTTTGCGGCCATGGCCGTGTTCTCGCAGATGGTGACCTTGGCGTTGGGGTACTTCTTCAAAAACTCGCTGCACTGGCCGATGGCCTGCTCGTGGGAGAAAATCTCCCGGATGTCCCCGTCCGTTGTCCCCGGCTTCACCACCAGGGAGTGGTTGATGCGCAGCTTGATGGAGCGGACGATATAGAAGCTGTGCTTGCGCATCAGGTCGTAGACCTCGTTGACGGAGCCGTAGAGGTTGTTTTCAATGGGCAATATGCCGTAGTCGCAAAGGCCGCTGCCCACCGCCCGGGCCACGCCCTCAAAGCTGTCCATGAACATGACGCCGGCGGAGGCGAACAGCTTGTCGCAGGCAATCTGAGAGTAGGCGCCCTCCACACCCTGGCAGGCCACGGTGACGTTCTGGGGCAGCTTGCGGGGGGAAGCCTCCAGGGCGGATTTGATCTGCTCCTCCAGCTGCTGGCTCTCGCCCATGCGGGCGGACTGATAGGCCCGGCTCATGTCGAAAAGGGTCTTGAACAGCATCCGGGTGTAGTTGGCCAGGTCCGGGTCCTGATCTGCCGTCAGCCGGGCCAGGATTTCCCGTTCCCGGGTGCGGTCCAGGATGGGCAGCTTGTTGGAGCGTTTATAGTCGGCGATCTGGCTGGACAGGTCCATGCGCTGGGTGAAAAGGTCCCGAATCTGATTGTCAACGGCGTCGATCCCGGCGCGCAATTCCTGAATGTCCATAGTAGGTACTCTCCTTTATTCTCATTCAATATAAGATCCGTTCAGTTGTTATCGTATAAAAGGTCCAGCAGCACAATGGCCGTCACCGCTTCCGCCACCGGCACCGCCCGGGGGACGATGCAGGGGTCGTGGCGGCCGCGTATGCTGAGTTCCGTCTCCTCCATGGCGATGAGGTCCACGGACTGCTGCGGCTTTGCAATGGAAGGGGTTGGCTTGACGCCGATGCGCAGCACAAGAGGCATGCCGCTGGTCATGCCGCCCAAAACGCCGCCGTGGTCGTTTTTCGTGGTGACCACCCTCCCCTCCCGCAGGCGGAAGGGGTCGTTGTTCTCACTTCCCCGGCGGCCGCAGCCTGCAAAGCCGCTGCCGAACTCCACTCCCTTGACGGCGGGGATGCCGAAGAGGGCGGCGCTGAGGCGGTTTTCCACCCCGCCGAACATGTGGCTGCCCAGCCCCACGGGAAGGCCAACAGCCACGCACTCGATGACTCCGCCCACGCTGTCGCCCTCCTCCCGTGCCTGGGCGATGGCGGAGCGCATCCGCTGCCCCGCCGCGTCGGAGAGGGTGGGAAATTCCTTTTGCGCCACGGCGCGCAGCGCCTCAAGGTCCGGACAGCAGGGGTCCGGTACCGCGTCATCGATTCCGGCGATGGAACGGATGTGGGCAAAGACCTCGATTCCCCGCTCCCGGAGGAGCTGGAGGCACAGCGCGCCGGCAAAGCACAGCGGCGCCGTCATCCGGCCGGAGAAGGCCCCGCCGCCCCGGACATCGTTCCACCCGCCGTACTTCACATAGGCCGGAAAGTCAGCGTGGCCCGGACGGGGCACGGTCAGGACGTTGGCATAGTCGCCGCTGCGCACATTTTCGTTGCGGATGACGGCGCACACCGGCGCGCCGGTCGTAACGCCGTCTATCAGCCCGGAGAGCACCTCCGGCTGATCCGCTTCGCGGCGCGCGGTGGAAAAGGCGTTCTTTCCCGGGGCGCGCCGCCCCATAAATCGGAAGACCTCGTCCAGGTCGATCCGCTTTCCGGCGGGCAGGCCGTCCACCACGGCGCCGATGGCGTCGGCGTGGGACTGGCCGAAAACCTGTACGGTGAAGTTTTGTCCAAGCTCAAAGGATGTCATCCACAATCCCTCCCAAGGCGCGGAAATCTGCAAAGAACTGGGGATAGGACTTATTCACCGCCTCCGCGCCCATGACGGTGACGTCCCCGCTGCACAAAAGGGAGCCGATGGCGGCGGCCATGACGATGCGGTGGTCGCCGCACCCGTCCACCGTGCCGCAGCGCAGCGCGCCGCTCCCTAAGACGCTGAGGCTGTCGGGCCCTGCCTCGGCGCTGCCGCCTAAGGCGCAGACCATCCGGCGGCAGGACTCAATCCGGTCGCTCTCCTTCAGCCGGAGGCGGCCAGCCCCGGTGAAGGTGGTTTTTCCCCGCCGGGCGCAGGCCAGAATGGACAGCGCCGGCACCAGGTCCGGAATCTCCTCTACCCGGATGGAGAGGTCGCCCTCCTGACTCATGCGGCGGATCACCTCCACCACCGCCCGGTCGCCCTGGACGCTCCAGCCGTTGAGGCCGGTGACCTCCACCCGGTTTTCACCCATGGCAGCGGCGCAGAACCAGAACGCGGCGTTGGACCAGTCCCCCTCCGCCCGCAGGCCATCAGGCGGCGTAAAGGCCTGGTTCCCAGGCACAAAAAAGCCGTTTCCGCTTTTTTCCACCCGAACGCCGAAGGACTCCAGCACCTCCAAAGTGATGTCCACATAGGCCCTCGACTGAAGGGGCGTGGTCAGCTCAATGGCGCTGTCCCCATCCAAATTGGGGAGGGCCAGCAGCAGCCCCGTCACATATTGGGAGCTCACATCTCCCGGCAGGCGGTAGGTCCCGCTGCGCAGGCGGCCCTCCACCGTCAGGGGCAGGTGGTCGCCGGAGATGGTGCAGCCATTCTCCTCCATGGCCCGGACCAGGTCCGCCATGGGCCGGTAGGGAAGCCTTCCCTCCCCGGCCATGGAAAAGCCCTCCGTGACCGCGGCGGCCACCGGCAGGAGGAAGCGGGCCGTGGAGCCGGACTCGCCGCACGGCAGCAGCGGCCGATCCGCCGTGCGCTCCGCCGGGCGCAGGCGGATGGCTGTCTCACTGAGCTCCACCGCGCACCCCAGGGCCCGGGCGCACTGGGCGGTGGCCTCCACATCCCGGGAGAGGCCCCGGCAGGCAATGGCGGTCTCCCGCCGGGAGAGGAGGGCGCAGATCATCTGGCGGTGGAGGCAGGACTTGGAGGAAATGGCCTCCACCGTGCCCCGCAGGACGCTGGGGCGGATGCGGACGTTCATACGCTTGCCCCCTTGATGATCCACCGGTCCAGCTCCTCCATGGTCATCCTCCGGCGGACGGCGGCGCCCAGCCGCTCCGGCACCACAATGGTGATGTCCTTGCCCGAGCGCTTTTTATCCATGTGGGAGGCCTCGCACAGAGTTTTAACCGGCAGGTCGGTGGAGGTGGGCAGGCCGTAGCGCTGCAAAATGGAGATGAGCCGCTCCGTAATCCCCTCCTCGGAGGCGCCCAGGCGCTCGGCGGCGCGGGCCATGAGCACCATGCCAATGGCAACGGCGTAGCCGTGGGGCAATGTGAAGTGGGAGGTGCGCTCGATGCCGTGGCCGATGGTATGGCCAAAATTGAGGAGCTGGCGCAGGCCCAGGTCCCGCTCGTCCTCCTCCACCACGGAGCGCTTGAGCTCACAGCAGCGGGCCACCACGGCCTCGATCTCGCTGCGGATGTCGCAGCGCTCCAACTGTTCAAAGAGGGCTTTATCCAGGATGGCACCGGTCTTGATGGTCTCCGCCATGCCGCAGGCGAACACCTCCGGCGACAGCGTGTCGAACAGGTCCGGGTCGCAGATCACGGCCTTTGGCTGCCAGAAGCAGCCGGCCATGTTTTTGCCGCAGGGCAGGTCCACCGCCGTCTTGCCGCCCACGGAGGAGTCCACCGCCGCCAGCAGCGTGGTGGGGATCTGGACAAAGTCGATGCCCCGCTGGAACACCGCCGCGGCAAAGCCCCCCATGTCGCCGCAGACGCCGCCGCCCAGGGCCGCCAGCAGGTCCGTGCGGGTGAAGCCCTCCTCACCCAGACGGTTCAGGAGTTCCCCCAGGACGGCCAGGTTCTTGCTCTGCTCCCCGGCGGGGAAGACATGGCGCGTCACCTCGTACCCGGTGGCGGCAAAGGAGCGCTCCACCCGGTCGGCGTACAGGGGTTCCACATTGGTGTCGCACAGCACCAGCGCGCGGCAGGGCGCCTTCACCGCCCGGGTCAGCTCCCCGCACCGGTCCAAAAGGCCCCGGCCGATGTGGATGTCATATTCGGGCTTGGTATGCACATGGATGGTGGGCATGGTCCTCTCTCCTTCCGGACTTATTCAATCTCCTCGCGGCAGCGGTACGGCAGCACGTCCCGGACGCACTTGGCCACATCGGCAAAGGTCTCGGGCGTGATGGACTGCTGGCCGTCGCACCAAGCCTTTTCCGGGTGGTTGTGTACCTCCACCATCAGCCCGTCCGCACCAATGATGGCGCTGGCCAGGGCCATGGGCTTCACCAGGGAGCGGATGCCGGTGCCGTGGCTGGGGTCCACGATGATGGGCAGATGGGTCATCCGGCGCAGCAGCGGGATGGCAGAGAGATCCAGGGTGTTGCGGGTGTCGGTGGCAAAGGTGCGGATGCCCCGCTCGCAGAGGATCACCTTCTCGTTGCCGCCGGCCATGATGTACTCGGCGCTCATCAAAAGCTCGGTCAGCGTGGCGGAGAAGCCCCGCTTGAGGAGGATGGGCTTGTCGGTTTTGCCCAACTCCTTGAGGAGCTCAAAGTTCTGCATGTTCCGGGCGCCCACCTGGATCACGTCCACATCCTCGAAATAGGGCAGCTGGGAGATATCCATGATCTCAGTGACCACCGGCATCCCGGCCTGGCGGCTGGCGTTGATGAGCATTTCCAGGCCCTTTTCCCGCAGGCCCTGGAAGGCGTACGGAGAGGTGCGGGGCTTGAAGGCGCCGCCCCGGAGGATGCTGGCGCCGGCGGCCTTCACGGCCACGGCGATCTCGCTGATCTGCTCCTGGCTCTCAATGGAGCAGGGGCCGGCCATGATCTGGAAAGTGCCCCCGCCGATCTTCACGCCGCCCACATCGATGACCGTGTCGGTCTGGTGCATCTTCCGGTTGGCGCACTTATAGGGCTCCTGGACACGCTGCACATCCTGGACGATGCTCATGGCCCGGAGCATCTCCGTATCCACGGCGGTGGTGTCGCCCACCAGGCCCAGGACGGTATTGTTGACACCCAGGGAATCGTGGACGGTCAGGTTCTGTTCGCAAAGCCACTTCTTCAGGGCCTCTAACTGTTTTTGATCGGGATTGGGCTTGAGTACGATAATCATGGTGCATTCTCCTTACGTCGAAAAAAATAAAGACCGCAGTGTGCTACACTGCGGTCTTGCCATTACGAAATTCCTTCAGCAAAACTCGGAACCTTTACCGGCTCTGTGCAGCACAAATATGCTTATTAAAAAAGTAATAAGCATAAAAGAAGCTGTATTCGACGGTAAAGGAGAAGCTACGCATATAAATTCGGTATCCTTTCCTAAGTTCCCTGATTGTGTCTCAGTATACCACCCAAGCTTCATTTGTCAACTTCATTTTCTTTGCCGGAGGGAAATTCCGGTGAATTTGTCAAATCCCATTTCCCCATCCCGCAATTTATGGTAAAATACGCACAAGCATCCAGGCGGCCGCGCACAGAGACGCGGCTGCCGCCCTCCTTTCGCCGCGCCAGGCGGCAATTTTTCAGAAATCCGAGGTGTGTCCTGATGGTGGTCAGCGTGCGATCCCTGGGTCTTTCCGGCGTATCGGGCTATGAGGTCAGCGTGGAGTGCTTCCTCTCCGGCGGCCTGCCCGCCTTTGATATTGTGGGGCTGCCCGACGCCGCCGTCCGGGAGGCCCGGGAGCGGGTGCGCTCGGCGGTAAAAAACTGCGGCGCCAAGTTCCCCGTCTCCCGCATCACCGTGAACCTGGCGCCGGCCAATCAAAAGAAGGCGGGGACGGTGTACGACCTGCCTATCTTCGTGGGGCTTCTGGCCGCGTCGGGCGAGGTGCCCGTCCTGCCGGCGGACGCCGCCTTTCTTGGCGAGCTCTCCTTAAGCGGTGCCACCCGCGGCGTCTCCGGCGTACTGCCCATGGCCCTGGCCGCAGTGAAGGCCGGGGTGCATACCCTCTTCTGCCCCGCCGGCAACGCCGCCGAGGCCACGCTGGCCGAGGGGCTCACGGTCTATGGCGTGAAGGACGTCTCCGCCCTGGTGCGCCACCTCCGGGGTGAAGAGCCCCTCTCCCCCTGCCCGCAATGGACGCCCGAGCCGGAGACGGAGCCCCTTCCGGACTTCCAGGACGTCATGGGCCAGGAAAACGCCAAGCGGGCCATGGAGATCGCCGCCGCGGGCGGCCACAACCTTCTGCTCATCGGCTCGCCCGGCGCGGGCAAATCCATGCTGGCCCGCTCGCTTCCCTCCATCCTTCCGGACCTGACGCCTCAGGAGGCCCTGGAGGTATCGGGCATCTATTCCGTTGCCGGGCTCACGGACCCGGAACACCCGCTTTTGACCCGCCGGCCCTTCCGCAGCCCCCATCACACCGCCTCCGCCGCGGCCCTCACCGGGGGCGGGCCGGCCCTGCGGCCCGGGGAGATTTCCCTGGCCCACCGGGGCGTGCTCTTTTTGGACGAGCTGCCCGAGTTCCACCGGGACGTGCTGGAGGCGCTGCGACAGCCTCTGGAGGAAGGGGAGGTTACGGTGGTCAGGGCCGGAGGCACCCTCCGCATGCCCAGCGACTTCATGCTGGTGTGTGCCATGAACCCCTGCCGCTGCGGCTGGCGGGGCCATCCCTCCGGGAGGTGCACCTGCTCCGACCGGGAGGTGGAGCGGTACGTGCAGAAGATTTCCGGCCCCCTGCTGGACCGCATCGACCTCCACGTGTCGGTCCCCTCGGTGGAGTACGAGGCCATGCGCCGCAGGGAGACGCCGGAGCCCTCCTCCGCCGTCAAGGCCCGGGTGGAGGCGGCCCGCCTCATCCAGCGCCGCCGCTTCGCATCGGAGGACATCTCCTGCAACGCGGCAATGCCCCCTGCCATGATCGGCCGGTACTGCGCCTTAGACGGCCGCTGTGAGCAGCTGATGAAGTCCGCCTTTGAGCGCATGGGCCTCACCGCCCGCTCCCACGACCGCATTCTGCGCATGAGCCGCACCATCGCCGACCTGGACGGGAGCGAGTCCATTGGCCCCCACCACCTGGCGGAGGCCATCCAGTACCGCAACACAGACATCTTAAAGGGGTAACCAAAGAGCGCCGTCAACCAATGGTTGGCGGCGCTCTTTTTTATTTTGCTTCATTGGCCCTGCGCCTGTTTCCCCGCCTCGCGGCGCTGATCCAGCAGAGGCGGCAGCAGATTTGCCAGCGACCCGGCCAGCATCAGCGCAATGCCGATCCAGCGGTTGGGCGCGATCTGCTCATTCAGGATGAGAAGGGCCAGGATGGGCGCCAGGATGGGCTTGAAGAAAAACACCAGTGACACCGTGTTGGCCGGCGCGTACTCCATGGCCAAAAAGTAGCTGCAAAAGCCAACGCCAGTGACGCACACGCTGACATAGAGGAAGGTGGGCAGCGTGGCGGCCGAGTGGCCGGCGAAAAAGGGGATGCGGGCAAACATGTCCAGCCCCAGCCGCTCCATGGCGTCCGCCACGGGGCCGAGGTGGGTCAGCAGCGACAGGGCCATCAGCTCCAGGCTGCCGAACAGGAAGCTGAAGCAAGCGTTGACCGTCCCGCCGTAGCGCTGGCTCTGGCGCTTGCCCATGACGCCGTAGAGGGCAAAGGTCAAGCAGGCCAGCAGCGTCAAAACCACGCCCGAGGGGGAGAGCTCCATGTGGATGGGGTCGATGACAAAGAGGATGCCGGCGATCTCCAATGCCAGGGCCAGGAGGTTCCGCCTGTAAATGGGCTCGCCCAACAGAAGATACGCAAAAAGCAGCACGAACAGCGGGTTGCTGGAAAAGAGCACCGCCACCACCGACGCCTCCGTCCGGGTGACCGCCAGCTGGTAAAGGGTCATGCTTACCGTCATGCCCACAAAGCCGATGCCCACAAAGGGCGTCAGGTCCTTCCACCTCAGGGTGATGCCCCTGTTTTTCAGGGCCCTGAAGGCAAAGGGCAGCAAAATAAGGCCGCCGATGAAAAAGCGGCTGAAGGTCATCTGCAACGGGTTGAATACACCGGAGACCGTCTTCAGCGCGATCTCCATGGTGGAAAACAAAACCGTGGCAATGGCAATGAATACATATCCCTTTTTCATAGGCTCCTCCCTCTCCCGGCGGTTCCCGCCCCTTCTATCTTATGGCAGAGCATGAAAAAAGGCAAGTGCAATGCGGCAAAATCAAAGCTCCCCCTTTTTATCCAGGGAAAAATGCGATATAATGAACTTAAGTATTTGGATTCCCATACCATCCGATCGCCTGGCCGCGCCGCGGCCTCGGAAGCGGTCGGATGGATACTTTCTATTTTCGCGCCCAAGTGCGCATGGAGGGGTTTTATGAACGATACGGCCGCCCGGGAAATGTTTCTTTTAAAATTGGGTGAGGTGGTGCTCAAGGGGCTCAACCGCCGCAGCTTTGAGGATAAGCTCCTGTCCAACGTCCGCCGCCGGGTACGCAACTGCGGCAAATTCAACGTCTACTCCCGCCAGAGCACCATTTATGTGGAGCCGTTGGAGGCGGAGTGCGACTTAGAGGGCGCCTATGCCGCCTGCCGGCAGGTGTTCGGCGTCATCGCCGTGGCCCGGGCCATGCCCTGCGAAAAAAGCAAGGAAGCGGTGCTCGCAGCAGCCAAGACCTATCTTGGCGACGCGCTGCGCCAGGCAAAGAGCTTTAAGGTGGAGACCAAGCGGGCGGATAAGCGCTTCCCCATGACCTCCATCCAGCTGAGCCAGTGGGTGGGCGGCGAGCTCCACGACGCCTTCCCCCACCTGAGCGTGGACGTCCACAGCCCGGACCTCACCGTCTACGTGGAAATCCGGGAAAACGCGGCCTATGTCCACGCCCCGGCTGAGAGCGGCGCGGGCGGCCTGCCCATCGGCATGGGCGGCACGGCCGTTTCGCTGCTCTCCGGCGGCATCGACTCCCCTGTCTCCTCCTACATGATGGCCAAGCGGGGCTGCCAGCTGGAGATGGTCCACTTCATCAGCCCGCCTTACACATCCGACGCGGCCCGGGACAAGGTGCTGGAGCTGGCGCGGCTGCTGACGCCGTGGACGGGGCGGCTGGTGGTGCATCTGGTGCCCTTCACCCACATCCAGGAGGAAATCCGCCGCGGCTGCCCGGAGGAGTACTTTACGCTGATTATGCGCCGCTTCATGATGCGCATTGCCCAGCAGGTGGCCCGGCGCGTGGGCGCCCACGCCCTGGTCACCGGCGAGTCGTTGGGCCAGGTGGCCAGCCAGACCATGCAGGCCCTGGCCGTCACCGAGGACGCGGTCTCGCTGCCCATCCTGCGCCCGGTCATCGGCATGGACAAGGAGGAGATCGTCCAAATTGCCCGAAAGATCGGCACCTTCGACACCTCCATACTGCCCTATGAGGACTGCTGCACCGTCTTCACCCCCCGCCATCCCCGCACCCGGCCCACCGTGGAGGAGGTCCGGGAGGTGGAAGCCGCCCTGGACGTGGACGCCCTGGTGGCGGAGGCCATGGCTGAATCCAGCTGGGTGCGCATCAAGTACGAGGACGGAAGGAGAATCACCGGATGAAGGAAAGGCTTCTTATCTTGGCCACCATGGCTTTCGTGTTCATCGTAACGCTGTGCGCAGGGTGCATCGCCATCCGGAAGCTGCCTGGCGACTACACCACAAGCGCCCTTATCTACCTCTGCGCCGTCATCGCCGTCTCGGCCTGCTACGTGGGCCGGAAGCGGTAAGCGCTTTTCAAGAACCATAAAAACAAGGAGATGGAATCATGGCACATACCGCTGAACTGATCGCCGTGGGCACGGAACTGCTGCTTGGCAACGTGGCCAACCTGGACGCCCAAATCCTCTCGGAGGGGCTGAGCGCCCTGGGCATCAACGTCTACTACCACACCGTGGTGGGCGACAACCCGGAACGCCTCTCCGCCGCGCTGGAGACCGCCCGCCGCCGCTCGGACATCATCCTCACCACCGGCGGCCTGGGGCCCACCTATGACGATCTGACCAAGCAGACCATCTGCCGCGTCTTCGGCCGGGAGTTAGAGCTGCACCAGGATATCGTGGACACCCTGCGGGACATGTTTGCGCGCAGCTTCCACAAGCCCATGACCGAGAACAACATCCAGCAGGCCATGCTGCCCGTGGGCTGCACCGTGTTCGACAACCCCATCGGAACCGCCCCGGGCTGCGCCTTCTGCGAGGGCGGCGTCCACGTGCTGATGCTGCCCGGCCCGCCCCATGAGTGCGAGTTCATGTTCCGCCGCCACGCCGTGCCTTACCTGAAGGGCCTTTCCGGGGACGTGATCGTGTCCCACGACCTGCGGATTTTCGGCATGGGCGAGTCGGAGGTGGAGCAGATTCTGCGAGAGCGGATGAAATCGCTCACCAACCCCACCCTGGCCCCCTACGCCAAGCGCAGCGAAATGCTGCTGCGCTGCACGGCCAAGGCCGCCACCGAAGAGGAGGCGGAGGCCATGCTGGCCCCGGTGATGGAGGAGGTGCGGGGAATCCTTGGGGACGTGATCTACGGCGTGGACGTGGGGAGCCTGGAAGAGGTGTGCATGGCGCGGCTCAAGGAGCGCTCTTTGACCTTTGCCACCGCCGAATCCTGCACCGGCGGCATGATCGCCCAGCGGATCACGGAGCTATCCGGAGCCTCCGCCGTGTTCCGGGGCGGCGTGGTCTCCTACTGGAGCGAGGTAAAGGCCGACGTCCTAAGGGTGCCCCGGCAGCTCCTTGATGCGTACGGCGCCGTGTCCGAGCCTGTGGCAAAGGCCATGGCGGAGGGCGCCCGGGCCGTCACCGGGGCGGACATCGGCCTCTCGGTCACCGGCGTGGCCGGGCCGGACAAGGACGAGCGGGGCAACGAGGTGGGCACCGTGTTCGTGGGCCTGGCCGCGCCCGACGGCGTGTGGTGCAAGGCCCTCTCCTATGGCGCGAAGCGCCGGGACCGCATCCGGGGCAACGCCTCCAACGTGGCCTTTGACCTGCTGCGCCGCTATCTCACCGGCCTGCCCCTGTAGTAAAAAGCCAAGCGGGACGCCTCCCAATGGGGGCGTCCCGCTTATTTATCAGTGTTCGGCGTAGGCCATGACCTCCCGGGCCAGGGCGCGGTAGAACCGGCCATATTCCTCCCGGCTCAGCTCCCGGGGCCAGCTCATGACGATCAGCTCATGGGGCGCGTTTGCCTTGCGGTAGGGCGGATGGGCATGGGGCCAGGGGTTGGCGCAAAAGCCAAGCCGCTCATAAAACCCCTTGCGGCGGCGGGAGATCTCGTCCACCAGCGGGTCGATCTCCAAAACCACCTTCCCCTCCCTTTGGCAGAACTCCCGGAGGATCTGAGAGCCCAGGCCGCCGCCCCGCAGGGAGGAGTTCACCGCATAGTGCTCCACATAGCAAATATCCTCCAGCCGCCAGGAGAACAGCAGGGCCAGCAGCTCACCGTTTTCCCACACGCTTTCGCAGAAAAACCTTGGATCGCCCATGGCCTGAGCCTGATGGGCGGCGAAGCGCTGTTCATGGAGGGGAAAGCTCTGTTCATAGAGGGCAAAGGCCGGCGCAAAGGATGCCTCGTCCATATTGGTGTGGCGAATCCATTCCATTTTTTCGGTTCCTTTCCCAGGGCGGTTAAAACACCACCACCAGCAGCATCTTGAACTTCTCTTCCCCGTAGACCGCATGGGGATGTTTGGCGGGCATCACAATGGACTCCCCCTCGTGGAGGAGGTGCTCCTGGCCGTCAATGGTGATCCGGCCCACGCCGTCCAGGCATGTGACAAAGGCGTCGCCGCCGGACTCGTGGGTGCTGATCTCCTCTCCCTTATCAAAGGAGAACAGCGTTACGCTGACCGCCTGGTTCTGAGCCAGGGTCCGGCTGACCACCTGCCCCTCCTGATAGGCCACCTGGTCTCTCAGACGGACCACCTCTGCCTTGGGGATGTTTTTCATAGGACCTGTCATTCACAGTCCCTCCTTATCTTCTGCATCCGCCCAAGCGGGCGGACAATTTTCGGGCCTTCCGCATTGCGGCAATACCGCTTTGATTGTATTATACCCCGTTTTGCTTTTCAAGGCCTCCCGTGCAAAGCGTTCCTCCAACCGCGTCTTTCGCGGGTTGCTTAGGCTGTCCTTTACGGCGGGGCCTGCCTTGACGAGCGGCTGCCGCCCTTAGCCCGCCGCTGCACTCCAGATATTCGGTCGATCAGAGGATTTCGTATACGAAAAGACGGCGCCAGTTTCTATAAACTCCCAAGTGGATTCTGTGAACGTGACGACCGCCGATTGATCCTCTACCGTGATGACGCCGCGGATTGGGTCGCCGGAGGGATCGGTCGCAGTAAATTCCATGCCATCGGCAGTCAATTCCCCAATCCCGTCACTCAGGGTAGCCAGGCGAAAAATCCCGATCTGCACGATATACTTGCCGTCATCGCCTTTTGCGATCTCAAGGTTCGGTTCGTCCCCATCGGAATCCAGATATTCTCCAATAAAGGCCGTATCATCCAGCGGGAATTGGCCCGCGTCCTCCCCGGCGCCGCTGACGGCGGATTCCGCATCCTGTCCGGCGGCTTGTCCAACATCAGTCGGCCGCACTGCCGCCGAGGTGGATGCCGTCCCGCCGGGCTCTTGGTTGGATGTGCAGCCAGCCAGCAGCATGGCCGCGCACAACAGGGTCAAAATCCTGAGCTTTGCCATCGTATCCGCCTTTCCTGTCATAGAGGCCGCCCGCCGCATCCAGGCAGCCCGCATATTCTGTATACTACCATATTACCCCTTCTTCCTCAAGGCAATTTTTCTGTCGGAACTGGGCTGCTTCCCCCCCTTGCTTTTCTCCAAACTTGTGATATCATGATATCATAATGGAATCAACTCATATAGTTTCGCATGCTTGGCGCGAAAGTTTCTACGGAGCCGCCTGAGGCTCCCGCTATGAGTGTCTGCCCCGTTTCAACACCGGGGCGGGCACTTATTTTCTTTTGATGCAAAGGAGGCCGACTATGGCAATTGAAATTTTAAAGGGAAACCTTGCGGACTTCCCCGCCCTGGGGGAGCTGCGCATTACCGAGGGCGGATATCTGGTGCTGGAGGACGGGGTCATCCAGGGCGTCCACAGCCGCCTGCCCCAATGCTACGCCGCCTGTCCGGTCATCGACTACGGCAGCCGGATCGTAATGCAGTCCTTTGCGGACCTGCATCTCCACGCGCCCCAGTATCCCATGCTGGGCATGGGCATGGACCTGCCGCTTTTAGAGTGGCTTCAGACCTACACCTTCCAGACAGAGGCCCGCTTTGCGGACACGGACTTTGCCCGCGCCGTCTACCGCCAGCTGGCCCGGGAGCTGATTGAAAACGGCACCACCCGGGTGTGTATGTTTTCCTCCCTCCACACCGACGCCACCCTCATCCTGATGGAGGAGCTGAGCCGGGCCGGGATCACGGGCTATGTGGGCAAGGTGAACATGGACCGCCGCGGAGTCCCCGGCGTGCTGGAGGAGACCACGGAGGAGTCCATCCGGGAGACACTGCGCTGGCTGGAAGGCTGCGAGGGCATCCGCGGCATCGCGCCCATCCTCACCCCCCGCTTCACCCCCTCCTGCACCGACGAGCTGATGGCCTTTTTGGGTGCCACCGCGGCAGAGCGGGGCCTGCGGGTCCAGTCCCACCTCTCCGAAAACCTACAGGAGATGGAGCTGGTCCGATCCCTCCATCCGGACTGCCCGCGCTACTACCAGTCCTATGAAAAGTTCGGTCTTTGGAAGGACCACACGGTGATGGCCCACTGCGTCCACTCCGACCGGGAGGAGCGGGACGCCATGCGCCGTGCAAACGTCCTGTCCGTCCACTGCGCCGACTCCAATGTGGCGCTGTGTTCCGGCATTGCCCCGGTGCGCACCATGCTGGACGAAGGCGTGTGGGTGGCCCTTGGCTCTGACATGGCCGGCAGCACCATGCTCCACATGCTGGATGTGGTGGCCTCCACCATCCGCTCCTCCAAGGTCCGGCGCATCCACTCCCAGTGGCAGGAGCCCTTCCTCACCGTGGAGGAGGCCCTCTACTTGGGCACCACCGCCGGCCACAGGTGGTTTGGGGCCGGGAACGGCTTTGCCGTGGGCGACAGGCTCCACGCCATTGTGCTGGAGGATTCCGCCCTGCCCTCTGTGCGGCCCCTGAGCGTCCGGGAGCGGGTGGAGCGCTGCGTCTACCGCCGCCAGGAGCACTGCATCACCGCCGTCTGGGCGGATGGGCGGCAGGTCTTATAAGCGCGTAAATAAAGAGAGGGCCGGCGGAACCCCGCCGGCCCTCTTGTTTCTCTTTTACTCCAGGTTCAGGTGCTTTTTCAGCATCAGCGTGGTGATGACGTAGAACACCGCGCCGTAGAGTGCCACGGCCACAATGGCGATCGACATGCCCACATGCAGGGCGGTCACGCCGTTCAGCTCCCAGGAGAGGTTCAGATCGTCGATGCCGAAGAGCCCCATAGTTCCTAAGATCTGCATGACAAACTGGAAGGCAAAGAAGAACACCACGGACAAAAGCGTCTTGTGGTTGGCAAAGCTGTAGCCCACGGCCATGGCCGCGTAGAACTGAAGGCAGGCGGCCGCGCAGCCCACCAGGGTCAGTGCCAGAAGCTCCGCGAAAAATGCCGCGCCATTGATGGCGTAATAGGCGGTCACCTGGCTCAGGATGTCGGCAATCTCGCGCAAAAAGCCCGTCACCATGCCCACCTGATAGGCCATGATGCAGAAGGAGAGCATCACCGCGATGCCGGTGGCTATAAACCACACGGTGGAGACCAGGATTTTGGACCACACCAGCTGGTGGACCGAGGCGGGCAGGGTGAACATCACATAGCCCTCATCCCCCATCAGGTTGGTGCGGAAGCGGTTGATCATCAGCACAAGGCTCATGATGCAGGCCGCGCTGATGGCCACCACAAAGGCCATCATCAGCAAAAACGCCAGCACATTCAAAAGCCTGCTTTGAGCGCCCTCCATCAGCCGGATGGAGACGTTGGCGCCGAAGGACGTGGCCAGCAGCACCAGATACAGCGGGCCCATAATGCGGCCCGTAGCACGGAATTCGTGCTTAAGCAGTTTTCCTAACATTTGAATACCTCCCGGAACAGGGCGTCCACACTCATGTTGTTGCGCTCCCGGATCTCGTCCACAGAGGATTGCAGCACCACTTGGCCCTGATTGATAAAGATCACGTCGTCCAGCACCTTCTCCACATCCGCAATGAGATGGGTGGAGATCACCACCGCCGCATCGGGGCTGTAGTTGCCGATGATGGTGTTGAGGATGTAATCCCGGGTGGCGGGGTCCACGCCGCCGATGGGCTCATCCAGCAGGTAGAGGCTGGCCTGGCGGCTCATGACCATGATCAGCTGCACCTTTTCCCGGGTGCCCTTGGACATCTGCTTGATGCGCTGGTTCATGCGGATGCCCAGGTGCTGGAGCATCTCCATGGCCGCCTCACGGCGGAAGTCGGGGTAAAAGTCCTTGTAGAAGTCCAGCAGCTGCTGCGTGCTCATCCACAGCGGGATGCAGGTGCGCTCCGGCAGATAGGAGACCAGGGAGTGGGTGATCCTGCCGGGCCGCTCGTCACAGACCAGAAGCTCCCCTTCGCTTGGCGTCAGCAGGCCGTTGGCCAGCTTGATCAGCGTGGTCTTGCCGCTGCCGTTGGGCCCCAACAGCCCCACGATCCGGCCCGCCTCCACCGTCAGGTTCACGTGGTTCAGCGCCGGGACGGCGCCGTAGTTCTTGCTCAAATCCTTACACGCTAAGATCGACATGGCCTCTCTCCTCCTTTGCACTGTCTCTCACCAGTGATACAATCTCCTCACGGCCATAGCCCAGCCGTTCCATGGCCTCCAAAAAGCGCTGAATATGGCCCTCCGCCAGGGCGCGCTTCGCCGTTTCAATCATTTTCTTATCCTCCGTCACAAATCTGCCCGCGGTCCGCTGGCTGTACACCAAACCGTCCCGCTCCAGCTCTGTCAGCGCCCGCTGCATGGTGTTGGGGTTGACCCGGGCCTCCGTGGCCAGGTCCCGCACCGATGGCAGCCGCTCCCCCGCCGGGAAGGAGCCCGACACAATCCCCTGCGTGATCTGGCTGATCAGCTGGGTATAGATAGGGGCGTCGTTTCGAAATTGCCACTCCATTGGAACACCTCCTGTGTTGTTGTCTTAAGCAAGTAATACAATAATACATCAATACAGTTTTGTCAAGCCTTTTCTAAAAAAATTTTTGATCCGGCTCTGGCGGCGCTGATGGAAGGAGCTCCCCCTTGCCTTTCCACCACGGCTCTGGTAGGATGGAAAGCGGTTCCATACTATTAAGAGGAGGATGCGGATATGGTGCATCTGGTCTATTGCGACAACGCGGGAAAACAGGGTGAGCGCGTGTTGGACAAGATTTTATCCGGCAGGAAGACCATGGTGGTCCGGGGCGCGGCAGGGCGGAAAATCCCCCACAGCCGGGTGTTTGCAGGAGAGACGCTGTACTTTATGGAGAAGGGGTCCGGACTGATCTCCGCCCGGGCCACGGCGGTGAAGGTTGAAAACCATGTGAAGCTGGCGGAGGAGGAGATCGGCCAAGTCCTGGATGCCAACCGGGAAAAGCTCAGCCTGACGGAAAAGCAGGCCCAGCGCTGGCACAAAAAATGCCTTTGCCTGGTGGAATTTGAGGATGTGGAGCAATTGGCCCCGCCCCTTGCCTTTGACCACCAGGGGAATATGGACGACTGGCTGATTTTGGAGAAGATTGAAGATGTGGTGGTGGGGACAAGCATCCCCTACAACTACGATCACTCCCGGTTTTAAAAAGAGCCGGGGAGGCGCAGCAGCGCCTCCCCGGCTTTCATGGTTCTTCAGTATTTTTGATCCAAAATCTCCACCACATCCGCCAGGGCGCCCTCGGCGGCGGTGCACACCAGACGGGCCCCGGAGGCGCGGAGACGCTCCACGCAGTTGGCGGGGGCAAAGGGGATGGCGGAGGCCTCCAGCAGCTTCAGGTCGTTGAGGTGGTCGCCGATGCCGTAGGTGTCCTCCGGCGCAGCGCCCACATGGGCGGCCAGAAGCCGGAGCATGTCCCCTTTGTTGGCGCCCTTGGCCGTCACCTCCAGAAGCCACTGGCTGGAGGTGACGATCTCGTATTCGCCGCCCCAGCCCCGGTCCAGAATATATTGCTGGGCCTGGTCCAGCAGCTCCGGCGTCCCCTCCAGCAGCAGCTTGGAGCAGGGGCCCGGCGCATCCAGAAGGTTTTCCACCTCCTCGCAGGGCGCGTGGGTCAGGTGCTTGTGGCGGCGGGTGACCTCGTTGGGGTTCATGCAGTGGACCTCCATGCCGTCGTGATACAGCTCGCAGGCAAGGCCCGGCACCGCCGCAAGGATTTCATTGCCCCGCTCCCGGATGGAATCGTCCAAAAACGCGGTGCGCACATAGGCTTTTTCCCGGATGTCATAGAGTGCCGCGCCGTTGCTCAAAATGCAGGGTGCGTTCATGGGCACGCCGTCGGCAAAGGGCACAAAGGCCGGCAGCGCCCGGCCGGTGGCCACGGTGAAGCGGCCGCCGTTGTCCATGAAATAGCGCAGCGCCTCCAAGTTCCGCTCCGGGACGGGCGGCAGCGGGGACTCGCTTCGCTCCGCGCCGTCGGTGTCCACCAGTGTGTTGTCAAAGTCGCTGGCCAGCAAAACGCCGTCAAATTTTCCCATGGTTCTTCTCCTCACTCAGTAGAAATAGCGGGGAGAGAGACTCTCCCCGCCAATTGGATCAGGATTCGCCCGATTCGCGCGCGGTCCCGCCCTCGCCGTGATGGCCCCGGCGGCGTCCGCCCCTGTGCCTCGGGCGGCGGCGTGCTTCTCCGCCCTCCGCGTTCTGCGGCCGGGGCTGTTCCGCTTTCGCCTCCCTGTGCTTGGGCGGCTGCTCGGGACGCCGGTTGCCCTCCGGCCGCTTCTCAGCGCCCTTCTGGGCCTTCGGCGCCTCCTTCTTCTCTCCGGCCGGACGTTCTCCGCCAGCGCCACGGCCGCCACGGCGTCTTGGCCGGCGGCGGCTCTTTTCCTCGGGAGGGGCGATCTTCTCCCGGGTGGGGACGTCCACGTCCTCAAAGGATGCGGCGATGGGCCGCATCACCGGCATCTCGGATTCCTTGCTCTCCTCCACATAGCGCTCCGGGCGCTCAGCGGGGATTTCGATGCCCTCCCGGCTGCCCTTTCCGTTGCGCAGCACGCAGACCTCGCAGTTGTGGTAGCAGCGGCCGCAGTTGCTGCTCTCGGAGTCCAGGTTCACCTTCACCGTCTCCTTGAGCAGGTTCACCTGGCTCACATTGCCTGTCCCATCCGGGGTCATGACAAAGGAGTCCTGCTTGGGCATGCGGCGGGTGGCGTCCTCATAGGCCTCCTGCTCATATTTGAGGCAGCACATCAGCCGGCCGCAGGTGCCGGAGATTTTGGCCGGATTCAGGCTCAGGCTCTGGGTCTTGGCCATCTTGATGGACACGGGCAGGAAGCTGTCCAAAAACTGGGAGCAGCAAAAGGGCCTGCCGCAGATGCCCAGGCCGCCCAACATCTTGGCCTCGTCCCGGACGCCGATCTGGCGCAGCTCAATGCGTGCCCGGAACACGGAGGCCAGGTCCTTCACCAGCTCCCGGAAGTCCACACGGCCGTCGGCGGTGAAAAAGAAGATGATCTTGCTCCCGTCAAAGCTGCACGACACGCTGACCAGCTTCATCTCCAGCCCATGGTCGGCGATCTTTTTCTGGCAGATGCCAAAGGCATCTTTTTCCCGTTTTTCGTTGTAGGCCAAGGTCTTTTGGTCATTCTCCGTGGCCACGCGGACCACCGGGCAAAGGGGCTGCACCACCTGTTCATCCTCCACGGCGTGGTTGCCCTGGGTGCAGGTGGCGTAGGCCGTGCCCTGGCTGGTCTCTACAATCACATCGGTCCCCGGCGCGATCTCCGCGCCCTTGGGATCGAAGTCATACTCTTTACATCCGCTGCGAAAGCGGACACTGATTACTTCTGTCAAAGGATTCCCTCCAATTCGGCGGCCAGCGCGCCTAAGACGTGGCCCACGCCGACGTTCCAGTCGCACTCCTGCCGATAAGTCTGCAACACCTCTATTGTGCGCATCAATTGCGATTTTGTCAAGTTTTCACGCAATTTTCCGGTGATTTCCTGCTTGTCCGGCGGAGCACCCCGGCCATAGTGCTCCAGAAGTGCCTGGGCGCACAGGGCACGGCTCTGCTCCAGAACGCGGCCCAACTCCTCCCGGCTCGGTTTGGAATGCTCCATTCCAGTCAAAAATTCCACTATCGCGGCAGCCTGTTTCCCGCTGAGCACGCTGCACAGCTCCCGGGCCCTGGAGTCGTCCTCCTCCGGCCCCTCCTCCGCCGCTGGCGCCAGTTTCCACTCCACACAGCGTGAGCGCAGCGTGGGCAGCAGCGCCGCGCTGTTGGCGGCGCAGAACAGGAAGGCAGCGTAGGGCGGCCCCTCCTCCACGGTTTTGAGCAGCAGGTTCTGGCACCGCTCGTCCAGCTGGGCGCAGTCGTCAAAGAGGTACACCTTGCGCCTGCCCTCGTTGGGGCGGATGTAGACGTCGGAGCGGATGGCGCGGAGCAATTCCACAGCCATGATCTTGTGGTCGGCGTCGTGAACGGTGATGACGTCCGGATGGATGTTTGCAAACACCTTCCGGCAAGCCTCACACCGGCCGCAGGGCGCGTCCTGGCCGGCGGTGCACTCCATGGCCGCCGCGGCGCACCGGGCCGCCTCCACCCGGTCCCCGGGGCCGCTGAAAATGATGGCATGTGAAAGAGCGCCGCTCTGGGCCGCCCGGCGGATGCGCGCATGGATGTCCAAGCGTTCACTCCCTTTCAACAGGTGTAAAATCGAAGTCAGTATATCATAATTTTGTGTTTAGATGCGGTAAAACGTGAAAAGTTTCCCTCAAATACCGCATTTTTGTAGGAAATGTGCAAAGGCTTGTCTCAATTTTCACAACTTGGGACAAAAAAATATCAAAATGTGGATTGTCAACGGGGAAAATTGCGTTTATAATCTAATCCTGCGACGATTATTATTAACAAATATGTGTTGTTAAGAAAGAATGAACGGAGGAAATCAAAACATGGGAAAAAAGTATGTGTACCTGTTCAGTGAAGGCAATGGAAACATGCGTGAGCTGCTGGGTGGAAAGGGCGCCAACCTGGCCGAAATGACCAGCCTGGGCATGCCGGTTCCCCAGGGCTTTACCATCACCACCGAGGCCTGTACACAATACTACGCCGACGGCCAGCAGATCAACAAGGAAATCCAGGCTGAGATCATGTCCTACATCACCAAGCTGGAGGTGATTGCCGGCAAGAAGTTCGGTGATCTGAAAAACCCCCTGCTGGTCTCCGTGCGCTCCGGCGCCAGAGCTTCCATGCCCGGCATGATGGACACCATCCTGAACCTGGGCCTGAACGATCAGGTGGTGGAGGCCTTTGCCAAAAAGACCAACAACCCCCGCTTTGCCTACGACAGCTATCGCCGGTTCATCCAGATGTACTCCGATGTGGTTATGGAAGTGGGCAAGAAGTACTTTGAGCAGCTCATCGACGAGATGAAGGAAAAACGCGGCGTCAAGCTGGACACCGAACTCACCGCCGCCGACCTGAAGAAGCTGGCTGAGCAGTTCAAGGCCGAGTACAAGGCCAAGATCGGCGAGGACTTCCCCCAGGACCCCAAGGAGCAGCTGATGGGCGCCATCCGCGCCGTGTTCCGCTCCTGGGACAACCCCCGCGCCATCTACTACCGCCGTATGAACGACATCCCCAGCGACTGGGGCACCGCCGTCAACGTCCAGATGATGGTCTTCGGCAACATGGGCGACACCTCCGGCACCGGCGTGGCCTTCACCCGCAACCCCGCTACCGGCGAGAAGAAGCTCTTCGGCGAGTTCCTGATGAACGCCCAGGGCGAGGACGTGGTGGCAGGCGTGCGCACCCCCCAGCCCATCCAGAAGCTGGCCGAGACCATGCCCGAGGCCTATGCCCAGTTCGTGGACATCTGCAACAAGCTGGAATTCCACTACCGCGACATGCAGGATATGGAGTTCACCATTGAGGATAAGAAGCTCTTCATGCTCCAGACCCGCAACGGCAAGCGCACCGCCGCCGCCGCGCTGAAGATCGCCTGCGACCTGGTGGACGAGGGCATGATCTCCCAGGAAGAGGCCGTCAGCATGATCGACCCCAAGAGCCTGGACTCCCTGCTGCATCCCCAGTTTGACCCCGCCGCCCTGAAGGCCGCCAAGCCTGTGGGCCAGGGCCTGGCCGCCTCCCCCGGCGCAGCCGCCGGCAAGATCGTCTTCACCGCTGAGGACGCCACCGAGTGGGCCAAGAACGGCGAGAAGGTGGTCCTGGTCCGCCTGGAGACCTCTCCCGAGGACATCGAGGGCATGCACTATGCCCAGGGCATTCTGACCGTCCGCGGCGGCATGACCTCCCACGCGGCCGTTGTGGCCCGCGGCATGGGCACCTGCTGCGTCTCCGGCTGCGGCGACATCAAGATCGACGAGACCGCCAAGACCTTTGACTTGGGCGGCAAGCACTTCAAGGAGGGCGACTTCCTCTCCATCGACGGCTCCACCGGCAACATCTACGCCGGCAACATCCCCACCGTGGACGCCGAGATCGGCGGCGAGTTCGGCCGCATCATGTCCTGGGCCGACAAGAACCGCAAGCTGCGCGTGCGCACCAACGCCGACACCCCCAGGGACGCCGCCCAGGCCTTCAAGTTCGGCGCCGAGGGCATCGGCCTGTGCCGCACCGAGCACATGTTCTTTGACCCCGCCCGCATCGCCGCCATCCGCCAGATGATCGTCTCCGAGACCGTGGAGCAGCGCGAGCGCGCCCTGGCCAAGCTGGAGCCCATGCAGCAGAGCGACTTCGAGGGCATCTACGAGGCCATGAAGGGCCAGCCCGTCACCATCCGCCTGCTGGATCCCCCCCTGCATGAGTTCCTGCCCACCGACGAGGAGGACATCAAGACCCTGGCCAAGGAGATGAAGATGACCGTCGCCGACCTGAAGGCCGTCATCGCCTCCCTCCACGAGTTCAACCCCATGATGGGCCATCGCGGCTGCCGTCTCGCCGTCACCTATCCCGAGATTGCCGCCATGCAGACCTCCGCCATCATCAAGGCCGCCCTCGCTGTGCGCAGCCGCCGTCCCGCCTGGAAGATCGTGCCTGAGATCATGATCCCCCTGGTCGGTGAGGTGAAGGAGCTGGCCTATGTGAAGGAAGTCGTCACCAAGACCGCCGATGCCATCATTGCCCAGACCAACGACAAGATGCAGTATAAGGTGGGCACCATGATCGAGATCCCCCGCGCGGCCCTGACCGCCGACGAGATCGCCAAGGAGGCCGACTTCTTCTCCTTCGGCACCAACGACCTGACCCAGATGACCTTCGGCTTCAGCCGCGACGACGCCGGCAAGTTCCTGGGTGCCTACTATGACAAGAAGATCTACGAGTTTGATCCCTTTGCCAAGCTGGATCAGGTGGGCGTGGGCCGTCTGGTGAAGATGGCCGCCGACCTGGGCCGCCAGACCCGCCCGGACATCAAGTTAGGCATCTGCGGCGAGCACGGCGGCGACCCCTCCACCGTGGAGTTCTGCCACAAGGTGGGCCTGACCTATGTGTCCTGCTCCCCCTTCCGTGTGCCCATCGCGCGCCTGGCCGCCGCTCAGGCCGCCATCAAGGACGCCAAGAAATAACAATCCTTGCAAAAGGCCCCTGCTCCAAAGAGCAGGGGCCTTTTTTACTTGATTGGGACATACTGTGGGGCAGGCGGCGGATTCCGGCCGGCAAGCTGCTTGCGGGGCAGGCGGCGGCAATGGCCGCATTTTACAGCCGTATACCCTTGGTTCCGAATGCTGTCGATAGTAGCCGCAAGTTTGGCAGGTTTGCTTATTTTCCACGTTCATTTGATCACAGCCGCCTGATTCTCTCATATTTCATGTACACCTGACAAAACATGTGCAGATGAACATTTGACACAAATTGTGTCCTATAATTATGAGAGGAGCTCTGGTTTGGCATCAGCATATATGAGTTTTTCAACTCTCGGCTCTTTCATGAATGCAATCTGGAACCACAGGAGGCCGGCGCGTATGGCGCCGGCCTGTTCCATATCCGCAAAAAGAACCCCGCCCCATTGGAGTAGCGTCCAACCGGGCGGGGGATTTCTATGGGTTTTCAGCCATCAGTCCCCATACAGGGCGCAGGCCACATAGTGCTCATTGCCCATGTCCTTTAGCACGGGCTGGCGGTTCATGCATGCCTCCGTGCAGTGGTTGCAGCGGGGGGCGAACCGGCAGCGGGCCGGGGGCTCAATGGGGTCGGACACCTCTCCCCGGATGCTGTGCACCAGCCTGTGCTCCGGCTTCAGGTCCGGGATGGGGATGGCGCGGATCAGCTCCTTGGTATAGGGGTGGAGCGGATTAGAGAACAGCTCCCTGGACGGCGCGCGCTCCACCACCACGCCCAGGTACATGACCATGATCTCATCCGAGATGTGGCGAACCACGGAGAGGTCGTGGGTGATGAAGAGATAGGTCAGGCCGTGGCTCTCCTGGAGGTCCATCAGCAGGTTCAAAATTTGGGCCTGGATGGACACGTCCAGGGCGGAGACCGGCTCGTCGCAGACAATGAACTCCGGCTGGAGCACCAGCGACCGGGCGATGCCGATGCGCTGTCGGCGGCCGCCATCCAGCTCATGGGGATAGGACTGGGCGAACCGCTCCGCAAGGCCCACCGTGGCCATGATCTCGGAGACAATCCGGTTTCGCTCCGCCTTGGGCACCTGGTACACCTTCAGCGGATCGGCGATCAGGTCCTTTACCGTCTTGCGGGGGTTCAGACTGGCGTAGGGGTCCTGAAAGATGATCTGCATCTTGCGGCGCATCTCCCGCATCTGGGCCGGGGTGTACTTTTCAATGTTGGCCCCCTTGTAGATAATCTCTCCCTCGGTGGGCTCGATCAGTTTGAGGATGGTCCGGCCCAGGGTGGACTTACCGCAGCCGGACTCGCCCACCACGCCCAGCGTCTTATTCGCCGGGATGCTCAGATCCACGTGGTCCACCGCATGCAGGAGGCCCCGGGGCGTCCGGAAGTATTTTGTCAGGGACTTGGTCTGTAAAATCGCCTGCTCAGTACGTTTTTCTTCCATCATTGCGCCTCCTCACCGCCGGTTTGGCGCGGTTCATACAAAAAGCAGGAGATGGTGTGGCTGTCTGAAACCGCATAGTTACCGGGGATTTCGCACTTGCACCGATCCGTGCTGTGGGGGCAGCGGTCGCTGAAGGGGCAGCCCTCCTGCAGGATCATGGGGTCGGGCATCAGCCCGGGGATGGGTGCCAGCCGGTCGGAGTCCTTGTTCATCTCCGGGATGGAGTGGAACAGGCCCACCGTGTAGGGGTGGTGGTCCTCCGACTCGTAGATGTCCTGGACCGTTCCGTTTTCCACGATCCGCCCGGCATACATGATCGCCACCTTGTCGCAGGTCTGGGCCACCACGCCCAAGTCGTGGGTGATGAGGATCATGCCGGTGTTGAATTTCTTTTTCAGGTCATTCATCATCTGGAGCACCTGGGCCTGGATGGTGACGTCCAGGGCGGTGGTGGGCTCGTCGGCCAGCAGCAGCTCGGGGTTGCAGGCCAGGGCGATGGCGATGACGATGCGCTGCTTCATGCCGCCGGAGAACTGGTGGGGGTATTCGTTTTTCCGTGAGGGCTGGAGGCCGACGGCCGTCAGCATCTCATCCACCCGCTTCTCCCGCTCCGCCTTACTCAGGTTGGTATGGAGCAGCACGGCCTCGCCGATCTGCTGGCCCACCGGCAAAATGGGGTTCAGGGACGTCATGGGGTCCTGAAAGATCATGGAGACCTTGTTTCCCCGGATGTCCCGCATGTGGGCCTCGCTCACCTTTGTGATCTCCTCGCCGTTGAGGATCACCTGCCCGCTTTTGATCTCACCGATGCGGTCCGGCAGCAGGCGCAGGATGCTCAGGGCGGTGGTGGTCTTTCCGGCGCCGGTCTCCCCCACAAGGCCCAGGGTCTCGCCCTTGCCCAGGGTCAGGTTCACTCCGTTGACGGCATAGACTGTACCGTCGTGGGTCTTATACTGAACATGCAGGTCTTTGATTTCCAATAAATTGTCCATAGGGTCGCCTCAGTTCTTCAGTTTGGGGTCAAGGGCGTCGCGCAGGCCGTCGCCGATCAGGTTGATGGAGAGGACGGTCACTGCAATGGCGATGCCGGGGATGATGACCTGCCACGGCTGATAGCGCATCTGGGCCTTGCTCTCCGCCAGCATGGTGCCCCACTCCGGCTGGGGGGAGGGAACGCCCAGGCCGATGAAGCCCAGCGCGGCAACGGAGAGGAGCACGGAGGCCAGGTTCAGCGTCGCCTGCACGATGATGGGGCCGATGGCGTTGGGCAGGACATGGGTCAATATGATGCGCATGTCCTTGGTCCCGTAGGCCAGGGCGGCCTCTATGTAGTCTGAGCCCTTCACCTGGAGGACCGCCGAGCGGACAATCCGCACAAAGGGCGGCACCATGGAGATGGTCAGCGCGATGATGAGGTTCGCGGTGCTCGTTCCCAGGGCGGCCACCACGGTCACGGCCATCAGCGTCATGGGCAGGGCCAGGAAGATGTCCACAATGCGCATGGTGATCGCGTCCAGCCAGCCGCCGTAGTAGGCGCACAGGGAGCCCAGCAGGCAGCCGATGACCAGGGAGGCGCCCACCGTGGACAGGGAGATCAGCAGCGAGAGCCTGGCGCCGAAGATGATCCGGGCAAAGAGGTCCCGGCCATAGGAGTCCATGCCAAGGATGTGCTCGCTGCTGGGCGGTGCGAACTTTTCGTACACGTTCTGCTTAATCGCCTCTTCTTCGTAATTTGCAAACAGGGGCGCGGAGATTGCAAAAAACAACACGATCAAAAACACCACCAGGCCCAGCATGGCCATCCGGTTGCGGCTGAAGCGGTAGCAGATGGAGGCAAACTGGCCTTTTCTGTTAGGGGCTTGAAGCCGTTCTTCTTTTCCTTTCACGCTCAGCCCTCCTCAGTTTTTCACAAATTGACTGCGCAGGCGGGGATCGATGTACATGTAGAGGATGTCGATCAGCAGATTGATGACGCCGATCACAGCCGCAATGAACAGCACGCCGATCATCACCACCGGCATATCGTATTTAAAAATCCCCTGCAGCAGGTATGTGCCGACGCCGGGCAGAGCGAAGATGGTCTCCGTGACGATTGCTCCGCCCAGGGTCTGTCCCAGAATGATGCCGATCACGGTGACCATGGGCAGCAGGGCGTTGCGCAGTTCGTGGATCATCACGACCCGCATGGGCTTGGCGCCCTTTGCCCGGGCGGTCTGCACGTAGTCGGCCCGGATGACCTCCAACATGGTGGAACGGGTCATACGGATCATCTGCGCCGCCATGGCGGCCGAAAGCGTAATCCACGGCAGCACATAGTGGGTAACCGACCCGCCGCCGGTGGCGGGGAACCAGTTGGGATCCAGCGAGAATTTCAGGATCAGCAAAAGGCCCAGCCAAAACGCGGGCAGCGACGTCAGCAGCATGGCCAGCAGACGGGAAATGTTGTCAAAAATACTGTATTGTTTGATTGCCGACAGGATCCCCACCGGGACGCCCAGGAGAATGACCAGCACGATCGTTCCCGCCGTAAGGGCCATGGTGGAGGGGATGCGCTGTAAAAACTCTGTTTTAATGGGCGTGTTGGAGGACCAGGAGACGCCCGGGTCTCCGGTCAGAAGACCCCCCATATAGGTCACATATCGTTCCAAAAACGGGTCGTTCAGCCCGTGTTCCTCGTTCCATTTTTCAATTCCCTCCGGGGTGGCGGAAACGCCCAACTGCACGGAAGCGACATCGGCCGGCATCATGGCCAGTATCCCAAACACCAAAAATGAAACGCCAAGGAGCACTGGAATCAAAATGAGCAGCCGTTTTCCAATGTACTTCAGCATATCGCGTATACTCCTCTCTGCGCTTGAGTCTTCCGCTGCGCCGCGTGGAGCCGGTGCTCCACGCGGCGCAGCGCTCTATATCAGGAAATGCGGGATTACCAGGACCAGTCGTAGACAAAGTGGCAGTAAATGTCGTTCTCCTTGTCCACGCCCTTCAAAGAGGCGCTGTAGGCCACCGCGTTAGCGGGCTGGAGCAGGGGCACGCAGATGGCTTCGTCGTCGATGATCTGCTGAACCTGGGTGTAGAGTTCCTTGCGGGCCTCGGGGTCGGAGGTGACGCGGGCCTCATCCAGGACCCGGTCGAGTTCCTTGTTGAAGGCCATGAAGTAGTGCTGGCCGGAGGTGCTGTAGAAATACAGGTAGTTGCCGTCGCAGTCGTTGACCGGCCAGGACGTGCCGGTGACGGCCAGCTGATAGCTGCCGGCATAGACGGAGGACCAGTAGGTGGCACGGTCGATCTGCTCGGTGGTGACGTTGAAGCCCACCTCGCGGAGCATGCCCTCCACCGTAATGGCCGGATAGAGGTACATGGGGGTGTCGGGCGCCAGGATGGTGATGTCTACCGAGTCCACGCCGGCTTCCTTCTTATACTGCTCCAAGTACTCCTTGGCCTTTTCCACATCGTAGGTGTAAGGCTGCTCGTAGTCATCCTCGGGAGAGCAGGGCACGCTGGCGGGGAACACCGTCTTCATGGTGGCGCCCAGGCCCTCGGAGCCGCCCACCAGGACCGCGTCCTTGTCGATGGCATACTGGGCGGCTTTTCTGGCCAGGATGTTGTCAAAGGGAGGCTTGTTCTGGCAGAAGCTCAGCCAGTTGTTGCCGCGGAACAGCGTTTCCTGCCAGACCAGGCTGCTGTCGCTCTCCACAGTGGCCTTGGCGGACAGGCTGCAGTGGGTCAAAAAGTCGATCTCGCCCTTTTGCAGCGCGGCGATCTGGGTGGTGGGGTCGGTGATGATCTTGAAGTTCAGATCCTTGATGGTCGCCTCGCCCAGGTAGTACTGGTCAAAGGCAACCAGCTTGATGCTGTCGCCGGAGTTTCTGGAGACGAACTTGTAGGGTCCGCTGCCGATGGGGGCGGACTCATAGTCCGTGGTGTTGGCGCTGGACACTCTGCCGTATGTAGAGAGGATCTCATAGACGCCGGCAAAGGGGGCGTTCATGTGGATTTCAACCGTTTTGTCGTCCACGGCCACACACTCTTTCATGTTGGTCATGGAGGCGCCGGTGGCGGCGGACTCAATGGCCCGGTTGACGGAGTATGCCACGTCGTCGGCAGTCATCTTGTTGCCGTCGTGGAAGACCACGTCGTCCCGCAGGTGGAAGGTGTAGGTCAACTCATCGGCGGAGAGCTCCCAGGATTCGGCCAGCTTGGGCGCCCACTCGCCGTCAGGCCCTTTTACGATCAGGGTATCATAGAGCTGGCGGTACAAAATCGTGCTGATCTGGTCCGTGGTGTAGACTGGGTCCAGTGAAGCGATGTCGCTTGAGAGGCCGTAGTTCACGTCCGTGCGGCCCGCGTTGTCCGCTCCGCCGCTGGAACTTCCGCCGGAGCCGCCCTGCCCGCCCCCTCCGCACGCGGTCAGGGAACCCAGCAAGAAGACAGCCAAAAGAAGAGACAGGGACTTTTTCAACCAATTTCTTTGCATTTGTGATACCTCCTATATTTTTTCCCCCCTTGGGGCGGTTCATTGATTTGCCATTGGACACGCCTTATGGCCATGGGAAGCGAAAATTACTTTTTTCTCCAGGTCTGGTCGAACACCCGCAGGTAATTCTCACCCATGACCTTCTTGATGTCCGCTTCGCTGAAGCCGCGCCGGAGCATGTGCTCGACGATGTTGACGATGTTGGCCAGGCTGTGCAGCCCCTCGGGGAAGGCGCTGCGCTTGCCCCGCCCGCCGGCTGCCGCCGCCAGATAGACATCCCGGTTGGGGTGGTTCAGTTCCATCAGGTGGCGGGTATCATGGCGGTCATAGGCGCTGGGCTCCGCGTTGGAGTCGATGCCGATGCCCACGTGGTCAATGCCCACCAGGTCGCCATAGTAGGCGATGGCGTCCACAAAATCCTCAATGCAGGGCAGGTGCTCACGGTTCCAGAGGATGGGGACATAGGAGCACACGCCGATCACGCCGCCCATGGCTGCGCACTTTTTGGCGGCCTCGTCGGAGATGTTTCTTGGGTGGTCAAAGAGCTTTCTGGGATTGGAGTGGCTGAAGATGGGGGTCTTGGTGCACACGTCCATGGCCTCCATGGCGGAACGGGGAGAGATGTGGCTGAGGTCCACGGTGATGCCCGCCTTCTCCAGGCCCTGGATCAGTTTCCGGCCCAGGGGGGAGAGGCCGCCATCGGTCTCGCACAGGCAGCCGTCCGTGGCAAACGTCCGCTGGTTATAGCCGATCTGGATGATGCGCATACCCAGCCGGGCAAAGGCCTCGGTGGATGCCTCCAGGCTGGCGTGCTCCACAAAGCGGGGGTTCTGCGCGCCTAAGATCATGGCGATCTTACCTTCCTTCTTGGCGGTGCGGATGTCGTCCGCCGTCTCCGCCAGCAGGAAGTGATCCGAGTTGTTGGCAATGGCCTCATAGTGGTCGATGATGGAATTGACCGCGCTTCCCGTGCCGGCCAGGTTCTGCGGGACCGTCAGGTTCAGCGCCGTGACCCCCGACTCCTTCAGATGCCAGTTGTAGGATTCGAGGTAAAAGCTACACGTATCAATTACGGTGGCCTCCCGGTGAATGCGCACCGCCTCAGGAGAGACGCCTGCGTTGATGCTCAGTGCGTACGCCTTGATTTCAGGGTCATCCGTACTGTAGTAGGTCATAATCGCTTCCTGCGCAATACGGACCTGTTCAAGCTCTGTCATGACTTTACTTCCTCCCATTTGAATTGTCCACCCAGTGGATATCTATAAACTACATCATTTTTTGAAACGTGTCAATATAAGAAACGTATAATTTTATAATTTCATTTTATCAATACTATACAATCAATAATACGATTTAATTCATCTGCTTGACTTGTCGCTTAAAATACTTTATTCTATAATAAAATCAACAAATTTTCCCAGGCCGTTCAAACCAGCGTTCAAAAATCGGAGGTCACATGATTACTGTAAAAGATATTGCCAGGCTTGCCGGTGTGTCCCAGGGCACTGTTTCCAATGTCTTGAATAACCGGGGAAATGTCAGCGCGGAGAAAATCCAGCGCGTGACGGAGGCTGCAAAGCAGTTGGGATACGTGGCAAACGCCCAGGCGAAGCAGCTGCGCCAGGATATCCCCCTTTCGACCCATGTTGCCATCATCCTCCCCAACATTGATGAAAAGCGCTATTCCTCCTTTTTCAACGGCATCAAGCTGTTGTTGGAGGAACGTGGTTATACGCCGCTGCTGTTCGTCACGGACGACTCCCCCTACAAAGAGGAACAGATTGCAAAGCACGTGGCGGAGATGCGCGTCTCGGGCGTCATCACCGTCACCGGTTCCATTTCACACGTGGACATCTATCAGGACGCGCTGAGCAGCGGCGCGGAGGTGCTGTACGCCTTCCGGTCCGTGAACCAGTCCCACAACTTCATCGGCTTTGACTTCCACTCCATCGGCCGGGAGATCGGAACCTATGTGTTGAAGCAGGACTACCGCCATGTGGCGGTCATCAGCGACCCGGAGTGCTATCCGGAGAACCGGGATTTCATCAGCGGGCTGCGGGAGACAATCCAGACCGCCCGGAGCCCCCGCCGCCTTCAGATCAAAACGGCGGACTGGCTGAACATCTCCGTGTCCCCTTTTGACTTTTTTGAGGGGAACCAGGAGGCGCCGGACGTCATCATCCTCACCAACTCCTTTTTCCTGCCCAAGGTCCAGCTTGCCTTTTCCGTGGCCTCCGTCCAGGGCTGTCCCCCCATCATCGCCATCTCCGGGGACAGCATCGCCGTGGAGAACCCCAACGTAACCCGCTATTCCCTGGACTACCTGCACGCGGGAATGCGGGCGGCCCAGTGCCTGCTGTCCAATCTGACGGGCCCCAAGCGGGAGCAGCGGGAAATCTTAGGTGTCACCGGGTTCCACCAGGCCCCCTACCGCGTGGGCACGTCCCATTCCGGCACAAAGCTGCGCGTCCTGCTGGCCAAGAGCGAATCCAGCGCCGCGCTGCAGCGGATCACGCCGGGGTTTGTGCGCAAGACCGGAATTGAGGTGGAGTTCGTGGAGCTCCTTCCTTCCGAGGTGTTCTCCGAGACCATCCGGGCCTCACAGAGCGGCGAATTCGACCTGGTGCGCAGCAATATGAGCTGCCTTCCGCTGTTCACGGACGATCTTTTCTACACCTTCACGGACGAGGAGTTCCAGCAGATTACCCAGGGAATGCTCCCCCGGATTGTAAAAGACTTCTCCTATATTCATGGGAAGCCCCAGGCCATCCCCTTTGACATCGGCATCGACATGCTGGTCTACCGCAAGGACCTCTTTGAAAACCAACTGCTCAAGCGGATGTACTTTGAGCAGACCGGCGAATCCCTCAGCGTCCCCGCCACCTTTGACCAGTATGAGCGCATCATCCGCTTTTTCAGCCGCGACAGCAACCCCCAGTCCCCGGTCCAGGCCGGCACGGGCATGAACTGGGACTCCCCCACCGAATTGAGCTCCTCCTTCTTCCTGCGGTATCTCAACTACATGAAGGGCGGCACCTTCCGGCGCGGCGAGACCAAGGTGGAGGAAGCAGCGGTTTTGCAGACGCTGAGAAACATGTACACCTGCGGGCAGTACGCCCTGCCCGTCCAGGGCAAGCGCTGGGTGGGCGCCACGCTGGACAACTTCATCTACGGCCAGACCGCCGTGGAGCTGGTGTTTTTGAACTATGCGTCCAACATCGCCCACCTCCAGAAGAACATCTATGGGGGAAAGGTGGGCTACACCACCGTGCCGGGCGGCATCTCCTACATCACCGGCGGCTCCTTCTCCATCTTCAAAACCTCCTCCCAGACCGAGGCCACCAAGGAGTTCATCCGCTGGGTCTCCTCCTTCCCTCAGACGGAGCTGCTCACCCTCTACGGCGGCCTTTCCCCCTACGCGGAGGTGTACCGCAGCAGTGAGATCCTCATGCAGTACCCCTGGTACAGCCATCTCCTTGAGAACCTGGAGTCCGCCCGGGGCCGGGAGGTCTGGGACGTGTTCGACCAGAACCGGAGCTCCCTGCTCCAGCTGCCGCTGCTCCAGAGCATCGTCCAGGGCCAGCGGACGCCGGAGGACGCCCTGCCCCAGATGATGGACATTTTGGAGTCCGCCCTCCTCACGGACTGAATGAAGTAAAGGCCCCGGGCCCATAATGGCCCGGGGCCTTTTCCATTTGAGATGCGGCCGTTGCGCCGCGCGCACGTTCCGCCGTAAAATTCCCACTAGACAAGCTCATGAAAATCCGCTATAATAAAGGGACTGAAAAGAACGGGAGAGATCATATGGACCATTTTTTCATCAAGCTGCTGCACCAGTCCTCTGAATGCCTGGACGTCCTGCCCGCGGGCTCTGTGGACCTGGTGGTCACATCGCCGCCCTACCCCATGATCGGGATGTGGGACGAGTGCTTTACCGGGCAGCGCAGCGAGGTGGAAACGGCTATGGCCGAAGGCGACTGGGACGGGGCATTCCAACAGATGCACCTCCTGCTGGACCAAATCTGGCTCCAGTGCGACCGGGTGCTGCGCCCCAACGGATTCGTCTGCATCAACATCGGCGACGCCACCCGTACCCTAAACGGGACCTTCCGCCTCTTTTCCAACCACACCCGGATCATCCGGGCCTTTGAGTCCATGGGCTACAGCGTGCTGCCGGACATCCTCTGGCGCAAGCAGTCCAACTCCCCCAACAAGTTCATGGGGTCCGGGATGTACCCCGCCGGGGCCTATGTCACCTATGAGCACGAGTACATTCTGATCTTCCGCAAGGGCGCCAAGCGCCAATTTTCCGGCGATGAGCGGCAGCGGCGCAGGGAGAGCGCCTACTTCTGGGAGGAGCGGAACCTCTGGTTCTCCGACCTTTGGGAGTTCAAGGGCACTGCCCAGCGGCTCGGCGCCAGCGCCATCCGGCAGAGGAGCGGCTCCTTCCCCCTGGAGCTGCCGCTGCGCCTGGTGGCCATGTACTCCATTTACGGCGACACGGTGCTGGACCCCTTCGGCGGCCTGGGCACCACGGCCCTGGCCTGCGCGTCGCTCCAGCGCAACTGCATCTGCTGCGAGCGGGAGGCGTCCCTCTGGTCCCTGTCCCTGGCCCGCCTGGCCCATCATCCGGCCGAGGCGTTCCCCGGCCAGCGGCTCAGCCGCCACTTGGCCTTCCTTGAGCAGCTCAGCGACGAGGAGCGGCAGCGGTGCTACACCAACCTCCCCCACGGCGTCCCGGTCAAGACCCGGCAGGAGACGGAGCTGCGCCTCTACCAAACCACCGGCCACACCTCATCCGCGCCCGGCCAGTTCCGCTTTACCTGCGCCCCCCTTTGAGCTGCTCCTCCACCTCGAAGACCAGCTCCCCGGCGGCGTTCTTCCTGTAAAAAACTATCTTTCCCCGGAGCGTCTCGGGAAGGCGGTCCATGGATTTGTAAGTGGAGGGCTTCACCGAGTAGGCCTCCTCCCCCACGTAGCCGTCCACACCCTGGGCCTCTTCCTCCGGCGTGGCCAGCCGCCAGGATTCTCCCCGCTCCGCGGCAATCTCCTCCAGGATGAGCTGCTGGTAGTAGAGTCCCTGATAGGTCTTGTTCACCACCAGGTCCTCCACCCAGTCGCGGATCATGTCCCGGTCAATGAGCCGGATGGCCTCCTTGAGGCTGTCCATCTGGCCGCAGATCTTATCCGTGGCCCGCTCAATGGCCTCCGGGTTCTGTTCCCGGTACCACTGCTCCCACCCCTCGACGGAGGGCTTCTCCGTGCTCCGCCGGTACTGGGGAAAGAGCTCCGACATCTGGCCCACCACCTTGGGGCGGGTGCCCTGGGCGGTCTGGTTTGCCAAATTCATAAGTTGGGTCGTATACTTGGGAAACGCCGTCTTCTTCCACGCGCCGGGCGAAAGCGTTTTCTTCATGTGCATTCCCTCTTTTCTGAGCCTGCCGCAGCGTGCTGCGGCGGTTTTTTTCATTGTACGGTGCGGCGGCGCGGCTGTCAACCGCTGTTTGCGCCAGGGTGCATTTCCCCATGTTTGTTTCATTTTTTAACCATTTTGTCCATAATAAAGCGTAAAGATTCTGATAAGATTCCGATTTTCCCGTTGTTCCACCCTCTGTTTTCCCGTATAATGAACTGAAGAAGAATGGTCTTATGGTTTGAGAAATGGAGGGAAGTCCACGAGTTGAACAAGAAATTACGGGAAAAAATCATGGAATCCGTGGCGGCGGTGCTCCCCATCACCGCCATCGTACTGCTGCTGACGGTGGCGGCGGTGCCCCTGGAAGTGGGCACGGTGCTGCTGTTCCTCACGGGCGCGGTGCTGCTGATCGTCGGCATGGGGTTTTTCCAGCTGGGCGCGGAGATGTCCATGACGCCGTTGGGCGAGGGCATCGGCACCCAGCTCTTTAAAACACGCAGCCTGCCGCTGACGGTGGGGCTGTGCTTCCTGATGGGCGCCATCATCACCATCGCCGAGCCGGACCTCCAGGTCCTGGCCAACCAGGTGCCCTCGGTGCCCAATGAGGTGCTGATCTGGACCGTGGCGGTGGGCGTGGGCCTCTTTCTGGTGGCGGCGGCGCTGCGCATTTTGTTCCGCATCCCCCTGCCCCGGCTGCTGTGCATTTTGTACCTGGCGCTGTTCGCCCTGTCCTTTGTGACCCCGGCGGACTTTGTGCCCGTGGCCTTCGACTCCGGCGGCGTCACCACCGGCCCCATGACCGTGCCATTCATCATGGCCATGGGCATCGGCCTCTCCGCCGCCCGGAGCGACAAAAACGGCGCGGACGACAGCTTCGGCCTGGTGGCCTTTTCCAGCATCGGCCCCATTTTGATGGTACTGCTCCTGGGCATCTTCTACCGCCCCGACGGCAGCTCCTACGCCACAGTGGACATCGCCCAGGTGGAGACCACCCGGGACGTGGCGGCGGCCTTTGCCGTGCAGCTGCCCCATTTCGGCCGGGAGGTCCTCTCCTCCATGGCGCCGGTGCTGGCGGTTTTCCTGCTCTTCCAGTTCTTCACCCGCCGCTACCACCGGGGCCAGCTGCTGCGGATGGCCGTGGGCTTTGCCTACACCATCGTGGGCCTCATTTTGTTCCTCACCGGGGTCAACGTGGGCTTTGCCCCGGTGGGCAGCCTCTTAGGCAGCCGCATGGCCGACCAGTTGTGGCTTCTGGTGCCGGTGGGCGCGGTGATCGGCTACTGCATCGTCAAGGCCGAGCCGGCGGTGCAGATCCTCAACCACCAGGTGGAGGACCTGACCAACGGCGCCATCTCCCGCAGGTCCATGAACCTGTGCCTGTCCTTAGGCGTGTCCGCGGCGGTGGGGCTGGCCATGGTGCGGGTGGTGACGGGCATCCACATCTACTGGATTTTGATTCCCGGCTATCTCATCGCCCTGATTCTGACCTATTTCGTGCCCCGGGTGTTCGTGGGCATCGCCTTTGACTCCGGCGGCGTGGCCTCCGGCCCCATGACCTCCACCTTTTTGCTGCCGCTGTCCATCGGCGCGTGCACCGGCGCGGGCGGCAGCGTGGTCACTGACGCCTTCGGTGTGGTGGCCCTGGTGGCCCTGGCCCCGCTGATCGCGGTCCAGGCCATGGGCGTGGTCTACGCCCGGAAGCTCCGCTTTGCCCCGGAGGAGGCCCCCGCCGCGCCGGAGGAAGAGGACTACATCATTGACTTGGACGAGGAGGTGTGCGCATGACCGGGCCCCGCCTTTTGTGCGTCATCAGCGACGCGGAGGGCGCCGTGCAGGTGTCCGCGCTGCTGAAGCAGGGCTTTGTGCCCCTCCAGTACCAGTGCCGGGGAAAGGGCACCGCCAGCTCGGAAATCCTGCGGCTGAGCGGCCTGGGCGAGACCGACAAGGCCGTCAGCCTGGCCATGATCCGGCGGGAGGAGGCCCCGGGGCTGCTGCGGCAGCTGAACCGGGCCCTGCACCTGAAGCACCACGGCACGGGCATCGCCGTGACCATCCCCATCAGCGGCCTCCAGTCCAGCGTGATGCACCTGCTGGACCGGCCCATTCCCAAAAAAGAGGAGGAAGACCCGCCTATGGCTTCACAGTCCGCATACGCCATGATTTTAGCCGCCGTCAACCAGGGCTTCAGCGACGAGGTGATGGACGCGGCCCGGAGCGCCGGGGCCACCGGCGGCACGGTGCTGCGCGGCCGGCGCCGGGGTTTGGAGGAGCCCATGCGCTTTTTCGGCATCTCCCTCCAGGAGGAGCAGGAGCTGATTTTGATTGTGTCCTCCCGGAAGAAGAAGGTGGGGATCATGGACGCGATCCACAAGCAGTTCGGCCCCAAGAGTCCGGCCCAGGGCGTGGTGCTGTCCATGCCAGTGGAGGACGTGATGGGCCTCGAGTGAGAAAAAGAGCGCACGACGAATGACCGTCGTGCGCTCTTTCCATTGTGCGTTACTTCCCCTTTGGGTATGGTTTCTTTATATCCGTAAGGCCCAGAATGTAATCCGTGCTTGTCTTGTAGAAGCTTGCCAGTTTTACGAGTGCCCAGACAGGTATTTCATGAATTCCCTTTTCGTATCGCCGATAAACCTCCCTTTTACAATCCAGTATATCAGCAATGTCCTCCTGGGTTTTATCTGCATCTATCCTCAAATCTTCTAACCTCTGGAAAACCATAATAGCATCACTCCTTATAAAGGAATGCTATTATTTTGTTGCATCTTACATCTGAATATGCCACAATATTGTAGCGAACTATACTCTTTTCCCCTCTGTTTTAATCCTGTTCCCGCTTGTTTGTCAGACCCAAGATATAGTCCGTGCTTGTCTTGTAGAAGTCCGCCAGTTTGATAAGTGCCCAGACAGGTATTTCTTGAAGCCCCTTTTCATACCGCCGATACACTTCCCTTTTGCAATTCAGTATTCTGGCAATGTCTTCTTGCGTCTTATCCGCATCTATTCTCAAGTCTTCCAACCGCTGGAAAACCATAGCAGCATCACTCCTTGTGAGTAAATGCTACTATTTTGTTGCATCTAACATTTAAATATGCTACAATATTGTGGCAATATATAAATGATGAGGTGATAGCAATGATTCCGTACAAAAAGATGTATGCCCTCTTAATGGGCGCCGTCTCCGATGCATTGGATTCCATAGACGCTGGAAATGTCCCTCAAGCGAAGAAACAGCTGCTGACCGCAGTAGACGGAATAGAAAATCTCTACATAGAAACCGCCTTAAGCTTAGAAGACGCGCACGACGAATGACCGTCGTGCGCTCTTTTTTATTTCTTCCGCCTGCGGCGGCCGTCCGCCGCCGCCACCACATACCCGGGCAGCATCGGCGCGCCGGAGCGCACCTTGCGGGGCTTGGGCGGCTCCGCTGCAGCGGCCTGGGGCCGCTCCGTTTTTGCAGAGTGCTCCGTCCGTACCACCCGCTCCTGGTTCCTGGGCCGCTCCGCCCTTGCGGGCCGCTCTTTCCCGGCGGGCCGCTCCGCCGCGGGCTTTGCCGTCCGCTCTACCCGGGGAGGGCGGGGCGGGCGCTCCGCCTTGGGCGTGGCCTCAAAGACCTCCATGGGATAGGGGTGGTCCGCCACCTCCGGCACCTTCTTGCCGATGAGCTTCTCAATGTCCTTCAAATAGGCCAGCTCGTCAAAATTGCAGAAGCTCACCGCCACGCCGCCGTGGCCCGCCCGGCCCGTGCGGCCGATGCGGTGGACATAGGTCTCCGGCACATTGGGCAGGTCGAAGTTGATGACGCAGGAAAGCTCGTTGATGTCGATGCCCCGGGCCGCAATGTCCGTGGCCACCAGCACCCGGCTTTCCCCGCTCTTAAAGCTCTCCAGGGCCTTGACCCTGGCGTTCTGGCTCTTGTTGCCGTGGATGGCCATGGTGGGGATCCCCTCCCGGCAAAGCTCCTTGGCCACCCGGTCGGCCCCGTGCTTGGTGGCCGTGAAGACCAGCACGGAATACCAGCCGTTCTCCCGCAGCAGGTGGATGAGGAGCCTCCGCTTGTTGGCCTTGTCCACCTTGTAGAGGGACTGCTCGATGGCGTCCACGGTGGAGGACACGGGCGTCACCTCCACGGTGATGGGGTTTTTCAGGATTTGGCGGGTCAGCTTGACGATCTCCTCCGGCATGGTGGCGGAGAAGAGCAGGGTCTGGCGCTGCTCCGGCAGGCGGGCAAGCACCTTGCGCACGTCGTGGATGAAGCCCATGTCCAGCATCCGGTCCGCCTCGTCCAGGACAAAGCAGCTGATGTGGCTGAGGTCGATGTGGCCCTGGTTGCAGAGGTCGTTGAGCCGCCCCGGCGTGGCCACCAGGATGTCAGTGCCCTTTTGCAGGGCCTCCACCTGGGGCACCTGGCTGACGCCGCCGAAGATCACCGTGGTGATCAGGGGCAGGTACTTGCCATAGTCGTCGAAGCTCTCCTTGATCTGGAGGGCCAGCTCCCGGGTGGGCGTGAGGATCAGGGCCCGGATGGGCTTGTGGGTGAACTTCTTCTCCTGGTGCAGGTGCTGGAGGATGGGGATGGCGAAGGCCGCCGTCTTGCCGGTGCCCGTCTGGGCGCAGCCGATCAGGTCGCGGCCGGTCAGCACCGGCGGGATGGCCTGGGCCTGGATGGGCGACGGGGTCACATAGCCCACGTCACGGACCGCCCGTTGAATCTCGGGCAGCAGGTGTAAGTCTTGAAAGGTCATGAAATACTCTTTTCTTTGTTATTTTTGCTTGATTCGCGCGGGTGCGGCGGCCTTTTTATTCGTCTAACTTGAGCACCGCCAAAAATGCCTCCGTCGGCACCTGGACCGTGCCCAACGTGCGCATCTTTTTCTTGCCCTCCTTCTGCTTTTCCAGCAGCTTCTTCTTCCGGGTGATGTCGCCGCCGTAGCACTTGGCCAGCACGTCCTTGCGCATGGCCTTCACCGTCTCCCGGGCGATCACCCGCCCGCCGATGGCCGCCTGGACCGGAATCTCAAAGAGCTGGCGGGGGATGTTCTCCTTCAGCTTTTCGCACAGACGCCGGGCCCGGGGGTAGGCCTTGTCCTTGTGGGCGATGAAGCTCAGCGCGTCCACCTGGTCGCCGTTGAGCAGCACGTCCACCTTCACAAGCTCGCTGGGGCGGTAGCCGGAGAGCTCGTAGTCCAGCGACGCGTAGCCCTTGGTGTTGGCCTTCAGGGCATCGAAAAAGTCGTAGATGATCTCGTTGAGGGGCATCTGGTAGTGCAGCTCCACCAGGTTGGTGTCCAGGTACTGCATGTCCTTGAACTCGCCCCGGCGGTCCTGGCACATGGGCATGATGTTGCCCACGTAGTCCTGGGGCGTGATGATGGACACCTTCACGTAGGGCTCCTCCGCCAGCTCGATGGAGGCCGGGTCCGGGTAGTTGTGGGGGTTGTCCACCTTCACCACCGTGCCGTCGGTCTTTGTGACGTGGTAGATGACCGAGGGCAGCGTGGTCACAAGGCCCAGGTCGAACTCCCGCTCCAGCCGCTCCTGGATCACCTCCAGGTGGAGCATGCCCAAAAAGCCGCAGCGGAACCCAAAGCCCAGGGCCACGGAGCTCTCCGGCTCAAAGCTTAGGGAGGCGTCGTTGAGCTGGAGCTTTTCCAGCGCGTCCCGCAGATCCGGGTACTCCGACCCGTCCTCGGTGTAGATGCCGCAGTAGACCATGGGCTGCACGGGGCGGTAGCCGGGCAGGGCCTCGGCGGCCGGGCAGAGGGCGTCGGTGACCGTGTCACCCACCCGGGTATCCTTCACGTTCTTGATGGAGGCGGTGAAATAGCCCACCTCGCCGGCCTCCAGCGCGTCGCAGGGCTCCAGGCCCAGGGGCAGCAGATGGCCGCACTCCACCACCTGGTAGGAGGCGCCGGAGGCCATCATCTTCACGCTCTGGCCCGTGCGGAGCGTGCCCTCCATCAGCCGCAGGTAGACGATGACGCCCCGGTAGCTGTCGTACTGGCTGTCGAAGATCAGCGCCTTGAGGGGCGCGTCCACGTCGCCGGTGGGCGGCGGCACGTTTTTCACCACGTCCTCTAACACGTCCTCGATGTTGACGCCCAACTTGGCGGAGATCTCCGGCGCGTCCATGGCGGGCAGGCCGATGATGTTCTCCACCTCCTCCTTGGCCCGCTTGGGGTCCGCGGCAGGCAGGTCGATCTTGTTGAATACCGGCAGGATTTCCAGGTTGTGCTCCAGCGCCAGGTAGGTGTTGGCAAGGGTCTGGGCCTCCACGCCCTGGGTGGAGTCCACCACCAGCACCGCGCCCTCGCAGGCCGCAAGGGACCGGCTGACCTCATAGTTGAAGTCCACGTGGCCCGGCGTGTCGATCAGGTTCAGCTCGTAGACTTCCCCGTCCCGGGCCTGATAGCTCAGCCGGACGGCGCGGGCCTTGATGGTGATGCCCCGCTCCCGCTCCAAATCCATGTTGTCCAGGAGCTGGCTGGACATCTCCCGCTCGGAGACGGCGTTGCACCGCTCCAGCAGCCGGTCGGCCAGGGTGGACTTGCCGTGGTCGATGTGGGCGATGATGGAGAAGTTACGTATATTGCTTTGCTTTATCATAGAAAAAACCTCCTTGCCAAGTCACGCTCCCGCGCGGACACGCAGCGTTTAGGCCCGTTATGCCGCGTGGGGAGCCGCTCCGCCCTTGATGCAACGGTCACTGCCAAATGGCGTCGTAGTCATAGTTTACCACAAATTCCTTCCATTCGGAAAGAATGCTGCGCACAGTTTCCGTTGTGGCCGGGTCGATCTCGTACTCCCCCGCGGCCAGCTCGCCGATCAGCCGGGAGCACACCGCGCCGGAGTGGTGGATATAGTCGCCATAGTTGTCAAGGTCCGTCACAATGTCCTCCTGGGCCGGGAAAAAGAAGATGCGGATGTTTTCCCGCTGCTGATTCTCGGCAAGGTACCGGATTCCCGTCTCCAGCGCGGAAAACACGGCGTCTGTTGCGCCGGTGCGCTGCATCTTGTCCCAGTAGAGCATGCTGTAGGGCGGGAAGAACACGTCGAACTCCGTCTCCGGGTGGCGGTTGGCCCAGTTCAGGATCACCTTCACATTGTCCACGGCGTTCTGGTGATAGGCCGTCACCGCCACGGGTTCCGCCGAGACCTCCGGCCGCTGGTAGCCCGCCAGGGCGGTCTCCTTGGACCACCACACGTCGCCGTCCCAGGTGAAGGCCTGGTCCACGTCGTCGGTGGTGCCCCACCGGCTGCATTTGATGCGGTAGAGGCTGTAGTACAGCGTATCCTTATTCAGGATATAGTTTACATCATCCAGTGGGTTTTTGTTGTAGAGATATGCGGGCAGGGCGTCGGTTTTTTTGGATTCGTCCCGGGTGAGGACGTTGATGTCCAGGCCGAAGAGCACCCGCTCCGGCGTGTGATGGCGGAAGACCATGTCCATGGCCTGGTCGAATTCGCTGAGGTAGCCGTCGGAAAAGGTCAGCTTCACCGCCGTGCCGCCGAAGGCAGCCTCCACCTCACTGACGCGGTAGTTGGCAGTCATGGAGGTACCCATCACCACTGTGTCCGCCGCCACATGCTTGGCCATGCCCGCGTTCTGGTAGCGCTCGCTGAAAAAGACCGGCTCGATCTTCCCGGGAAACCGGAAGTAGAAGCAGGGGTCGGCATACCAGACCAGGGCCGCGCAAGCCCCCAGCGCCGCCAGTGCCAGGGCCAGTGTGCCCAGGACAAAGCGCCTTTCTTTCATGATCCGCGCCTCCCCGTCAGAAATTGGAGTAGATAAACGTAGTGATGCCGCTGAAGGACAGCACCGACCACACAAGCACCGCCGCGAGGCCCGCCGCGCGCCACCAGGTGGGACGGAAGGCATCCATGCGCCGCACCGCGCTGCGGGGCATGGCGATGACCATTAGGCCCACGCCGTAAAGCCCCAGGATCAAAATGGTGTTCAGCCAGGGCGTCAGCGATGGCAGCAGGATGCGAACCGCGTCCATCTCCGAGGCGAAGAGGCCGGAGACCAGCCACTTGTCCGGCCGTTCCATGCGCAGGGAAAAGAGGGCGCGCAGCACGCTGTTGCCCGCCGCCACCGTGGGCGCGCGGAAATAGACCCAGGCGATGTTCACCACGGCAAAGGTCAGCGCCCAGCGCACCGCCTTGGGCAGGCGGTCCCGCCGGCTGCCCCACAGCCGCTCCGCCACCTGGCAGGCGCCATGGATGGCACCCCAGAGGAGGAAGGTCCAGCCGGCGCCGTGCCAGAAGCCGCTGACCAAAAAGACGATCATGATGTTGAGATAGGTCCGGGCTGCGCCCCGGCGGCTGCCGCCCAGGGGGAAATAGAGGCACTCCCGTAAAAATGTGGTCAGCGTGATGTGCCAGCGCTTCCAGAACTCGGTCACGCTGAGGCTGCGATAGGGCGAATCAAAGTTCAGCGGCAGCCGGACGCCCAAAAGCCGGGCAATCCCCGCGGCCATATCGCAGTAGCCGGAGAAGTCAAAATACAGCTGAAGGCTGTAGCCCAGCACCACCAGGGCCGCCGAGGGCGCGGCCAGTTCTCCGAGGTGGGCGTAGCCGTTGTTGACAATGACGCCGAAGGAGTCCGCAAGCAGCACCTTCTTGCCGCAGCCCAAGGCGATGGCATAGAGGCCGGCCCGGGCGTCCTCCCAGTCGGGCCGCAGGAACTTCTCCCCCTTCAGCTGGGGGAAGAAGGCGCCTGGCCGCAGGATGGGGCCGGAAGTCACCGTGGGGAAAAAGAAGCTGAAGAGGGTGAAGGAGTCGCCGCTGACGCGCTCCATCTCCGCCGCCGGGAACTCCCCCGTATACACCTCTTTTAAAAACCAGAGCTGCTGGAACGTAAAAAAGCTCAGCCCCAGCGGAGCCCAGCCCACCGCCACGGCGCCGCCGGTGAAAAAGCCCGTGTACTTGAAGACCAGCAGCACGGCCACGTGATAGCTGATCGCCAAAAGGAACCATCTCCTGCGTCCACGGCCCCTCAGCCGCCCGGAGATGAGGTGCCGGCAGACCCCATAGGTCACGCTGCTCCCCACCAGCAGCACACCCCACCCCCACCAGGCGGCGGAGGTGAAGCTCCAGAGGTAGAAGACCGCAGAGGCGATTAACAGCACCGCCTGCCCCAGCGGGCGGTTGCGGCGCCCCGCCCCAAGGCAGAGCGCCAGCGTCAGGCTGAAAAAGCCGACAAATCCAAAGGACTGAAAATTCATCTCACTTCTCCGTCAGCGCGCTCAGGCGCGCGTCCGTATTGTGCAGCACCTGGGCCACGCTCTGGCTGCGGCCGGGATAGGCCTCCTTCAGGCTCTCGTCGGATACGGAGGGGAACTCCTCCTTCCGCTCCGCCGCCTCGTCCAGGGCCAGGGCATAACGCACCTCAGAGAGCTTCATGTCAGCGAGGGCCATATCCAGGGAATAGACCTCCGCGTCGGCGGAGAAATAGGCCTCGTTCCCGCCGGCGCAGCGGTAGAGCCGGCGGTAGAGCTGGTAGATGCCGGTGGAGAGGTAAGCCGCCGCCGCGTTGATGGCCCCCTTGTCGCCCACCTTGCCCAAAAGGTCGAACAGCACCGACACGGAGCCGGTGATCAGTTTGTTTTGCAGCGTGGCAAGGACGCTTCCCTTCAGCACGCCGCTGCGCTCCGCCTCCGGGTCGTAGACCTCGTCGGAAGAGATCATGGCCCCGTCCCGGCTGAGGGTCCTGCCTAAGATAAAGTCCGCCGACACATGGTAGTAGTCGCAGGCCCGCACCACAAAGGGAAGGCCCGGCTCCCGGATGCCGTTTTCATAGTGGCTCAACAGGGCCTGGCTCACCCCCAGGTCCTTGGCCGCCGTCCGCTGGCTGACGCCCCGCTCCTGCCGCAAAAGGGACAGGATCCTTGGAAATTCAGAGCTCATCTCTCCCACCTCTTCAACCGGTTTTCATGGAAAAACGGCGGCTGATTCCGCCGTTTCTTATACTTCTTGTATACTATATCAAAATGAATACCCTTTGTAAAGAAATTTTGTGAGGGAGCCGGAGAATTTTTGCACAAAAGCGGCTGGGATAATTCGTAAAACTGCACAAATTCCACCAAGGGATTTGTGCAATCTTGATTGAAGTATTTGGCAATTGATTCTGGACTATTGTAGGGTTTTCCTTCATAATAAGATAGATTATGGAACATTCTGTCCTTTATCGGAATCAAAATTCACGGAAAAGGGAGAGGGATATGAACAAGGGATATTTGGTGCTTGCCGACGGGCAGGTCTTTGAGGGGCTGCGCTTCGGCGCAGAGACGGACAGCGTGGGGGAGCTGGTGTTCACCACCGGCATGTGCGGCTACCTGGAGACGCTGACCGACCCCAGCTACTGCGGCCAGATTGTCATGCAGACCTTCCCGCTGATCGGCAATTACGGCGTCATCGAGCAGGATTTTGAGGGCGAGTGCGCCGTCCGGGGCTACGTGGTCCGGGAGGTATGTGACGCGCCCTCCAACTTCCGCAGCCAGTACAAGCTGGACCGGTTTTTAAAGGAGCGGGGCGTGCCGGGCCTGTGCGGCCTGGACACCCGGGAGCTGACCCGCATCATCCGGGAGCACGGCGTGATGAACGCCATCATCTGCTCCAAGGTCCCCGGGGACTTGAAGGCTGTGCGTACCTATGCCGTGAAGGGCGCGGTGGAGGCGGTCAGCCGCACGGAGCTGGAGGTCTTCCCCGCCCAGGGGGAAGTGCGCCGCCGGGTGGCCCTCATCGACTACGGTGCCAAGCGCAACATCATCCGGGAGCTGCAAAAGCGCCACTGCGAGGTGACGGCGCTGCCCTGCACCGCCCGGGCCGAGGATGTGCTGGCGCTGAGCGCGGACGGCGTGATGCTCTCCAACGGCCCTGGCGACCCGGCCGACGACCTCTTCCAGATCGAGCAGATCCGCCGGCTTTTGGGCAAGGTGCCCATGTTCGGCATCTGCCTGGGCCACCAGCTGACGGCACTGGCCGCCGGCGGCAGGACCTATAAGCTCAAATACGGCCACCGGGGTGTCAACCAGCCGGTGAAGGAAGTGAACGGCCAGCGCACCTACATCACCAGCCAGAACCACGGCTACGCAGTGGACGCGGACACGGTGGGCTCCGGAAGGGTCAGCCTTGTGAACGCCAATGACGGCACCTGCGAGGGCATCGACTACCCGGAACTCAAGTGCTTCACCGTTCAGTTCCACCCGGAGGCCTGCTCCGGGCCCAGGGACACTTCATTCCTCTTCGACCGCTTTATGAATTTGATGGGAGGTGAGCGGTAATGCCTCTTGATACCACGATCAAAAAGGTGCTGGTCATCGGCTCCGGCCCCATCGTCATCGGCCAGGCCGCCGAGTTTGACTACGCCGGGGCCCAGGCCTGCCGGGTGCTGAAGGAGGCGGGCGTCAGCGTGGTGCTGTGCAACTCCAACCCCGCCACCATCATGACCGACAAGGCCATGGCGGACAAGATCTACCTGGAACCCCTCACCAAGGAGACCATCAAGCGCATCATCGACAAGGAGCGGCCCGACAGCATGCTGGCCTCCTTGGGCGGCCAGACGGGCCTGACGCTGGCCATGCAGCTGGCCAAGGACGGCTTCCTCAAGAGCCGGGGCGTGCGGCTTTTGGGCACCGACGCCGACGCCATCTCCCAGGCCGAGGACCGGGAGCTCTTCAAGGAAACCATGGAGCGCATCGGCCAGCCGGTGATTCCCTCGGACATCGCCGAGGACGTGGAGACCGCGCTTTCCGTGGCGGAGCGCATCGGCTACCCCGTCATCGTCCGGCCCGCCTTTACCCTGGGCGGCGCGGGCGGCGGCGCGGCCAGCAACGCGGAGGAGCTGCGCATCATCGCCGGCACCGGCCTGGATGCCTCCCCCATCCGCCAGATCCTGGTGGAAAAAGCAATCTTCGGCTGGAAGGAAATTGAGTTCGAGACCATGCGGGACGGCGCCGGCAACGTGATCGCCGTGTGCTCCATGGAGAACTTTGACCCCGTGGGCGTCCACACCGGCGACTCCATCGTGGTGGCCCCGGCCCTGACCCTTTCGGACAAGGAATACCAGATGCTCCGCAGCGCCTCGCTGGACATCATCTCCTCCCTGGGCATCGTGGGCGGGTGCAACTGCCAGCTGGCGCTGAACCCGGACAGCTTTGAGTACGCGGTCATCGAGGTAAACCCCCGGGTGTCCCGCTCCTCCGCCCTGGCCTCCAAGGCCACGGGCTACCCCATTGCCAAGATCACCACCAAGATCGCCCTGGGCTATCGCCTGGACGAGATCCGGAACGACATCACCGGCAAGACCTGCGCCTGCTTTGAGCCCACGCTGGACTATGTGGTGGTGAAGGTGCCCAAGTGGCCCTTTGACAAGTTCGCCGACGCGGCCCGCACCTTAGGCACCCAGATGAAGGCCACCGGCGAGGTCATGTCCATCGCCCCCTCTTTTGAGGCGGCGTTGATGAAGGCAGTCCGGGGCGCGGCCATCTCCTTGGACACCCTCAACGCCAAGCCCCTGGACGGCGCGCCCCTGGAAAGCAGGCTACAGCGGGTGGACGACCGGCGCCTCTTCACCCTCTTTGAGGCGCTGAAGGCGGGCTACAGCGTGGATGAGCTCCACGAGATCACCAGGATCGACCGCTGGTTCCTTTCCAAGCTCTCCGGCATGGCGGAGTTTGAACAGCGCATCGCCAAGGGCCCCATGACGGAGGAGCTGTACCTCCAGGGCAAGCGCATGGGCTATCCCGACGAGGCGCTGCGCCGCCTCAGCGGCAAGGGCCTCCCCCTGCACCGCAAGTCGGTCTACAAGATGGTGGACACCTGCGGCGCGGAGTTCGACGCCGAGACGCCCTACTTCTACTCCACCGCCGACAATGTGTGCGAGTCTCGCTCCTTCCCCCGGTCCGGAAAGCCGGTGATCATCGTCCTGGGCTCCGGGCCGATCCGCATCGGCCAGGGCATCGAGTTCGACTACTCCTCCGTCCACTGCGTCTGGACGCTGAAGGAGTTGGGCTACGAGGTGGTCATCATCAACAACAACCCGGAGACCGTGTCCACCGACTACGACACCGCCGACCGGCTGTACTTTGAGCCACTGTGCCCCGAGGATGTGATGGACATCATCGACGTGGAGAAGCCCGTGGGCGTGGTGGTGGCCTTTGGCGGCCAGACCGCCATCTCCCTGGCCAAGTTTTTGGACGAGCGGGGCATCCCCATCTTAGGCACCAGCGCCGAGTCCATCGACATGGCCGAGGACCGGGAGCGCTTCGACGCATTGCTGGAGCAGTTTGAGATCAAGCGGCCCAAGGGCTGCGGCGTCACCGGCATGGAGGGCGCGCTGAAGGCGGCCGCCGAGCTGGGCTACCCCGTGCTGCTGCGGCCCAGCTATGTGATCGGCGGCCAGAACATGGTCATCGCCCACAACGACGAGGAAGTCCGCCGCTACATGGACGTCATCCTCTCCGGCAGGATCGAGAACCCCGTCCTGGTGGACCAGTACCTCCAGGGCAGCGAGCTGGAGGTGGACGTGATCTCCGACGGCGCCGACGTGCTGATTCCCGGCATCATGCAGCACATCGAGCGGGCGGGCATCCACAGCGGCGACTCCATGGCCGTCTACCCGCCCTACTCCATCAGCGACAAGATGCGCGACACCATTGTGGAGTGCTCCACCAAGCTGGCGCTGTCCCTTGGCACCAAGGGCCTCATCAACATCCAGTACCTCATCTACCAGGGGGAGCTGTACGTCATTGAGGTCAACCCCCGGGCCAGCCGCACCGTGCCCTACATCTCCAAGGTGTCCGGCGTGCCCATGGTGGATCTGGCCACCCGGGTCATGGTGGGCCAGTCCCTTGCCTCCCTGGGCTATGGCACGGGCCTTTACGACACGCCCCCCTATGTCACCGTGAAGGTGCCGGTCTTCTCCTTTGAAAAGATCACCGACGCCAACGCCTCCCTCTCCCCGGAGATGAAATCCACCGGCGAGGTGTTGGGCGTGGGCAAGACCCTCCAGGAGGCCCTCTTCAAGGGCCTGGTCAGCGCCGGGTTCCACGTGGAGCGGGAGCGCCGGGGCGGCATCCTGATCTCCGTCAACCGCCGGGACCAGCCGGAGGTGGTTCACATCGCCCGGAAGCTGGACGACCTGGGCTACAAGCTCTATGCCACCGAGCGTACCGCCCGGGAAATTTCCCAGTTGGGCACCGACGTGGAAGTGGTGGGCAAGCTGGGCCAGGACAACCGGGTCTTCGGCCTTCTTGAGTCCGGCAAGATTGACTACATCATCCTCACCGGCTCCACCGAGCCGGATTACATCCGGGACTTCATCCACCTGAACCACCGCTGCGTCCAGTTGGGCATCCCCTGCCTCACCTCGCTGGACACGGCGGCGGCCCTGACGGACATCCTGGCCTCCCGCTACACCCAGCAGAACACGGAGCTGGTGGACATCGCCCACCTGCGCAAGTGGAAGCAGGAGCTGCGCTTTGTGAAGATGCAGACCAGCGGCAACGACTGCATCATCATTGAGAACTTTGACGGCACCGTGGAGTGCCCCGAATCCCTGGCGCTCACCCTGTGCGACCGCCACTGCGGCGTGGGGGCCGACGGATTGGTGCTCCTTGAGCCCTCCAACCGGGCGGACGTGAAGATGCGCATGTTCAACAACGACGGCTCCGAGGGCGCCGTGGCGGGCAACGCCCTGCGGTGCGTGGGCAAGTACCTCTTCGACCGCGGCCTCATCCACCGCCACATGGTCAGCGTGGAGACCATCCGGGGCACCCACCAGATCACCCTTTACACCACCAACGGAAAGGTGACCTCCGCCTGTGTCTCCATGGGCAAGGCCAGCCTGGACGCCTCCCGCCTGCCCACCACCCTTTCCGAGCCTCAGCTGGTGGATTACCCCACGGAGATCGGCGGCAGGCAGTGGCGCATCACCTGCGTGGATTTGGGCAACCCCCACTGCGTGGTCTTCTGCGACCGGGTGGACGCGGTGGACCTGCCCGTGGTGGGGCCCCAGTTCGAGCGGGCCCCCATCTTCCCGGAGCGGATCAACACCGAGTTCATCCGCGTGGTCAATCCCAACACCATCAAGATGCGGGTGTGGGAGCGGGGCAGCGGCGAGACCATGGCCTGCGGCTCCGGCGCCTGCGCGGCCGTGGTGGCCGCGGTGGCGGGCGGCCTCTGCCAAAAGGGCGCGGACATCACCGTCAAGGTCCGGGGCGGCGATCTGATCGTCCGCTATACGGACGAGGGGATCACCCTCACCGGCGACGCGAAAAAGGTCTTTGAGGGCACGGTCCGCTATTAAGGCAGCACAAAACAGGAAAACCCCTCCGCGCTCCATAGGAGCGCGGAGGGGTTTTGCGCGGTCCGCCTTAGGTTTCTTTCAAATTTTTCATCAAAACACTCTGAATAGCTTGATAGCTCTCCCTGTGCAGTACTTATTAGTACTGTGACGAACATTGCACACTTGTTCTGTGGTATCATCAATGGTATTCAAAAGTACTATTGCGGGGTGAGACGGGTGTATCCAAGAATACGGGATTTGAGGATTGAGAAGGGCTTGAGTCAGAAACAGGTTGCTGAACTGCTGGGCGTAAGCCGTAAGACGTATGGTGATTATGAAAAAGGGAGAAGTCGCATCCGAGCACGACAAATGATCGTATTGGCTGACCTCTATCACACCAGCGTGGATTATCTGATAGGACTCACCGATGAAAGATATCCCTATTCCTGATAACGCACAAAATAAAAAGCGCACGACGGTCATTCGTCGTGCGCGTCTTCTAAGTTTAAGGAAGCTTCAATGTAGAGGTTTTCTATTCCGTCTACTGCGGTCAGCAACTGCTTCTTCGCCTGCGGGAAATTCCCGGCGTCCATGGAATCCAATGCATCGGAAACGGCGCCCATTAAGAGAGCATACATTTTTTTGTACGGGATCATTTCTTATCACCTCACAAAAATTTATTTTACTATCGTTCGTTAGTAAAGTCAACAGGAACAAATAATAGTAAAATATACTGCCCCCAGAGGTGAGAAGGTTGATGAACAGATGGAGAATCCGTGACCTGCGGGAAGATGGCGATTATGCGCAAAAGGAAATTGCCGCATATCTGGGAATTGACCAGAGGACGTACAGTAACTATGAAATTGGGAAACGTGTGATGCCAATTGAACATCTGGATGCATTGGCAGACTTCTACCATACCAGCATCGACTATTTGGTGGGAAGAACAGATATAGAAAAACCTTATCCAAAGGGGAAATCGCATGAATCTGCGGATACGTGACTTGCGTGAAGATAAAGATTGGAACCAAACACAGGTCGCAGAGTATTTGAATATGTCCCAGTCAGGGTATTCCAAATACGAAACAGGAGAAAATGATGTCCCAGTGTCCGTGCTGTGTGCATTGGCTGACTTCTACCATACCAGTGTGGATTATCTGTTGGGCCGCACCAACAATCCGGAACCGTATGAACCCATACCAAAATAATAAGAAAAGACACGGGGCTTTCGCTCCGTGTCTTTTTTCTCAGTCCACCAAACCGGCGGTGATGATGGCCATGGAATAGACCTCCATGGCGTTGCAGCCCCGGGAGAGGTCGTTGATGGGGGCGTTCAGGCCCTGAAGGATGGGGCCGTAGGCGTCAAAGCTGCCCAGGCGCTGGGCGATCTTGTAGCCGATGTTGCCGGCGTTGATGTCCGGGAAGATGAAGGTGTTGGCATGGCCGGCCACCTTGGACTCCGGGCACTTGGTATGGGCCACGTTGGGGGACACGGCGGCGTCGAACTGAAGCTCGCCGTCGATGGCCAGCTCCGGCGCGGCGGCCTTGGCCTTCTCGCAGGCATTTCGCATCTTGTCCACGTCCTCGCCCTTGCCGGAGCCCATGGTGGAATAGCTCAGGAAGGCGATCTTCGGGTCGATTCCAAAGGTGCGGGCGGTGTTGGCGGTCTCCAGGGCGATCTCCACCAGCTCGTCCTCCGTGGGCTTGATGTTGATGGCGCAGTCGGCCATGGCCAGCACCTCGTTCTCACCGGTGGCGGAGGGGCGCACCAGGATGAAGCAGGAGGAGACGATCTTGCTGCCGGGCTTGGTCTTGATGATCTGGAGCGCGGGGCGGACCGTGTCGGCGGTGGAGTAGGTGGCGCCGCCCAGCAGGGCGTCGGCATAGCCCATCTTCACCAGCATGGTGCCGAAGTAGTTGCCCTTTTTCAAATTTTTGCGGCAGTCCTCCTCGGTCATCTTGCCCTTGCGCAGCTCCACCAGGGTGGAGACCATCTTCTCCATCTCCGGGAAGTTCTCGGGGTCCATGATCTCCGCGCCGCGGATGTTGAAGCCCGCCTCCTCGGCGGCCTTCTGGACCTCATCGGGGTTGCCCACCAGCACCGGGGTCAGGAACGTTCCGGACAGCAGCCGGGCGGACGCCTCCAAAATGCGGGGATCGGTGCCCTCCGTAAAGACGATCTTACGGGGATGCGCCTTCAGCTTGTTGATCAGGAAATTAAACATACGTCATTTGCCTCCCAAATAGTTATCAAAACTCATACTGTTTTTATTATACACGCCCCAACCGCAGGGTCAATAAAAAGTGCCTCTTTTTTTCATGAAAAAGTTACAAATATTTCAAATGTGCCTCCCTTCCCCCGCCGGGTCAGCCGATTGCACAAGATGCTGTAGTTACAAAAACTACCAGAACACAAGGGATAGTTGACATTTTTTCGGCGAAAAAGTACTTGACGGATAGGCAAAAAGAGGGTATCATAAGGCGGTAACAAATTGTAACTATTTCCTGAAAGGGAGATTGCATGAACGCTGAACTGCAGATAAAAGAGTCTGACAAGCGGCAGGAGGAGCAATCCAGCGCCGCCGTCCGCGCCGCCCAGGCCGTCCACACAGGCGGCGAACGGGCCCTGTCCTTTGTTGCAAGCCTGCCCGGTGCGGCAGCGCGCCGCGTCCGCACCCTGCACCGCCAGACCAAGCGGTTGGTGCGGGAGAAGCGGGCCAAGCGCTTTCCCGAGTCCCAGCGCCGCCCCGTGCAGCTGTTCCTCTTTGCCTGGGGCATGCTCCCCATGCTGGGCTGCACGCTGCGGGAAAAGACCTGGAGCCTTCGCAAAAGAAGCATCAACGCCTACGCCCACCTGCGTTCCGGTTTGGAGCGCCGCAAAATCCACCCCGCCCTCTTTTTAAGCTCGGCGGCAGTGGTGGCGGTATTGGCCGTCCTCTCCTCCCTCTACACCTTCGGCACCACGGTGAAGTTCGACGGCAGCGTCATCGCCTCCGTCCGCTCGCTGAACACGGTGGAAAGCGCCTTTACCGACCTGGAGCGCATCACCGCCCGCACCCTGGGCAGCGCCTACACCATCGACGAAAACCGCATCCAGTACACCTCCGGCTTCATCTCCCGGTCCGCGCTGGTGGACGAGGCCACGCTGGAGGAGGAGCTTTCCGACCAGCTGGGCCTGGTCACCTACGGCTACTCTTTGTACGTGGACGGCGAGCTCATTGGCGCCACCACCTATGAGGGCGCCCTCGAGGAGCTGCTCCAGCAGATCCGGGAGGCCTACACCGACGAGAACACCGTCTCCTGTGACATCATCGAGGACGTTCAGATCCGCCCGGAGTACGTGCCCACGGACAAGGTGATGAACCTGGGCTATATCGCCGAGCTGCTCAACAGCACCAAGGCCGGCGAGGTGACCTACACCGTGGTCAAGGGCGACACCTGGTCTGAGATCGCGGAGCGCTACGACATGACCTCCAAGGAACTTCTGGCCATGAACCCCGGCTACGACATCAACAAGATCGCCATCGGCGACGTGCTGACCATCTCCAACGCGGTGCCCTACCTGACCGTCACCCAGGTCCAACAGGAGCGCTATGTGGAGGATATACCCTACGCCATCGAGTACCAGGACAGCGCCTACCTCTATCAGGGCGACTACAAGGTACTCTCCGCCGGTTCCTACGGCTCCGCCGACGTGGTGGCCAACGTCACCTATGTCAACGGCGAGGAAACCCAGCGGGATGTGCTCTCCTCTGTCACGCTGGTGAACCCCACCACCGAAGTCCAGGCCCGCGGCACACTGGAGCGGCCCACCTGGGTGGCCACCGGCAACTTCCGCTGGCCCTGCTCCGGCCGGATCACTTCCCGCTACGGCTACCGGAACCTGAGCTATGCCAAGGCCTCCAAGAACCACAAGGGCATCGACATCGCCAACGGCTACGGCACCGCCGTGTGCGCGGCCGACGGCGGCACTGTGGTCTACGCCGGATGGATGAGCGGCTATGGCTATCTGGTCCAGATCGACCACGGCAACGGCTATGTGACCTACTACGGCCACAACTCCAGCCTCCTGGTCAGCGTGGGCGACCACGTGTACAAGGGCCAGCAGGTGGCCCGCATGGGCTCCACCGGCAACTCCACGGGCAACCACTGCCACTTTGAAATCCGCTACAAGGGAACGCCCAAGAATCCCCTGAACTACCTGCCTTAAGCAAAATAAAAAAACGCCTCCCTCGTCCGTTTAGGACTGGGGAGGCGTTTTTTTTCGGTCTGTTGTCTCAATCCCCGGCAATGTGGGAGTTGGATCGCTCGCACAGGATATCCTTGACCAGCTCACTCTTCCCTTCCCGGACTGCCTCGATCAGGGCCCGGCTGCGCTGGGCATTGTGCTCCCAGTCAATGGAGCGGTCGCAATGGTTATAAACATAGGCCAGGTATAAAAAGTCCAGCTGGCCGTCGAACATGGAGAGGAACATATCGTTTTCCGTGGCGGTGACAAAGCAGCGGTCAAAATACAGGATGCCATAAATCCGCGCCTTTTCCCCGGAGGACAAGCTGGCCAGAAGGTCCTCATAGCGCTGTTCCAGCTGGAGCAGCAGCGTCTGCTTTTTCCCCCGGCGGCAGCAAATCTCGTACGCCCCAAGCAGCATGGTATTTACCGCGTCCGTCAGCTCATTGTAAATCCGGGGCGTCAATTCCACCACATGGGCACCGGTATTGGGCCGCATAACCACCAAATGATCCTTCACCAGCAGGGCCAGCGCCTCCCGGACGGGAGAGTTGCTGACGGACAAGTCCTTGCAGATGGCGTCGATATTCAACTTTTCCCCAAAGGCATACTGGCCGTCCAAAATACGCTCTTTCAGCGTATGATAGATCATCTGCTTGACGGTAACAGCCTCCATATACATCACTTCCCTTGCAGCGCTAATTTTATTATTTTACCCCTCTTTTCCCGATTCGTCAATGTTGCCGGCGCCTGGGGAAAAAGATGGCAAATGTCCCTCTTGACAAATTGTGCATCATGCATTATTCTCTTAGTAAGAATCGTGCACGATTTGTAGCAATCCTCCAGGAGCCTACTACAGAAAAGAGGGTGAAACATGACATCAACGACGAAAGCTCTGATCACAGTCGCGGCGACCATCGGAATTTTGGCCTTCAGCTTCCTGCTGACGACTTTGATCAACAACCGCGGGAAAAAGCACACTGGCAGTGACGCCACCGATGATTGGAACATCGGCGGACGCAGCCTCCCCCTCTACGTTGTGATCGGCACCCAGTTCGCCAGCGCCATGGGCGGCGGCGTTTTGGTAGGCCAGGTCGGCAACGCCTATAACAACGGCCTGGCCATGATGATCTATTCCCTGTTCGCCTGTCTACCCTTCCTGATCTATATGCTCATTGGAAACTGGATCCGGGAGAATGAGTTTGAGACCATCCCCGACATGGTGGGAAGCTTCTGTCAGGACGACCGCTTCGTGCGATTTCTCGCCTCCATCCTGACCATCCTGGTGCCCTTCGGCTGGCTGATCTCCCAGATGACCGCCTTTGCCAAGATCTACCGGGAAATCACCGGCATTCCCCTGGAAGTTCTGATCATTGCCATCGCGGTGTTCAGCATTCTGTTCGTCATGCCCGCGGGTATGAAAACCGTGGCCTGGACCGACTTCTTTTTCGCCTGCTTCATGATCCTGATGATGATCGTCACGCTGGCTTTTGTGGTAAAGAACGGCGGCTCCTTGGCGGAAATCCGCTCCTTGGTGCCCGCTGAGATCATTGACATGCCCAAAGGCTTTATCAGCGTGGGTTGGAGCACTGTATTTTTGTGGATCTTTGCCACCGTGCCCGGCGGCATGACCAACCAGATGTATTTCCAGCGCATCTGCGCCATGAAGGAGAAAAAGCAGATCAACAAGAGTCTGGTGATTTCCGGCAGCGTCACCTTCATCGCCCTGATCTGGTCGTGCTATCTGGGCCTGGGCATCCACGCCATGAACCCCGGCCTGGAGGGGGAAAACGCCACAGGCTGGCTGCTGACCCAGCTGCCCATTGGGCTGATCGCCCTGTTCGCCGGGCTGATCGTGGCCACCATCATGTCCACCATCAGTTCCGCCGCCCAGTCCGTGGTGGTGAATATCACCCACGACATCTATCAGCCCGTCCATCCCGAAGCCAGCAGCCAGCAGGTTCTGAAGCTCTCCCGGATGCTGAGCGTGTTGGTTCTGTTCATAGCGGCTGTGCTGTCTATCGTCTACCCTAACGTACTCAACGCCATCGTCACCACCTATGCCTATTCCGCCGCCGGACTGGCCGCGCCCATGTATCTGGGCTATGCCCTGCGCAAGAAGAATATGCTGACCACCATGGGCATCCGGGCCAGCATGGTGTGCGGCATTCTGGGCTGCGTGGCAGCCACGCTGCTCAAGTCCTCCGTGCCCTATGTGATCTGGGGGCTGGTGGCCTCCGTAGCGGCTCTGTTCCTGGGCAGTATGCTGAGCAAGCAGAGCAAGGTTTCCCCGAAGGAATAAGTTTACATCAATCATTGAAATGGAAAGGGAGTAAAAAAGCATGGAACACAAGACAATGTTGCTGAACCAATCCGATATCAAGAGCCTCCTCACTATGAAGGACATTGTTGAGATCGTGGACAAAACCTTTGTCGGCTTCGGCGAGGGTACCACCATCAATCCCACCAAGGTCAACCTTGACCTGGGCGAAACAGCCTCCTATCCTGACTACCATGGCTTTATGAACGCCATGCCCGCTTATGTGGGCTGGGAGGACATCGCGGGCATCAAGTGGGCCGGCGGCTTCCTGGGCAAGCGCCGGGAAATGGGCCTGCCCTACGTCACCGCCATGATCATGCTGATCGACCCCGCCATCGGTGAGTTCAAATGCGTCATGGACGGCGCCCTGATCACAAACCTGCGCACCGGTGCCCAGGCTGCCGTGGCCGCCAAGTACATGCATCCCGGCAAGGAGATCACCATCGGCCTTTACGGCGCCGGCATGCAGGGGCACATGCAGACCCTGGCTTTCGCGGAGCTGTTTGACATCAAGGAGCTGCGGGTTTACGACGTGTTCCCCGCCGCTGCCGAAAAGTTCAAAGAGGACATGAAGGACACGGTCAAGGGCGAGATTATTGTCTGCAAAGAGCCCCAGGAGGCCTCCATCGGCGACGTGGTGGTGGGCTTCACCCAGTCCAAAGATAAATTCATCAAAAGCGAGTGGATCAAGCCCGGCCAGATCGTCTTTCCCATGGGCTCCTATACCGAGTGCGAGGATGAGCTGCTATTGAACGCCGACAAGATCATCGTGGACCATATTGGTCAGTGCATGCACCGCGGCGCTCTGCACGATGTGGCGGCGGCCGGAAAGCTCCACGAAGAGGACATCTATGCCACCATCGGCGATGTGGCCGCCGGCAAGAAGCCGGTTTCCAATCCCCAGAACGAGCGCATTGTCTGCGTACCCATTGGCACCGGTGCCATGGATATCGCCGTGGCTGGCGTAGCCTACAAGCGGGCCCTGGAAAAAGGTCTGGGCGGTTCCTTCAACTTCCTGTAAGTCCCTTGTAAACTTCTGCTCCTGTTTTTATACCTTGTTCTATTCCTGCTGACATTTGAATACACTCACTTTCTTCTTATTGCCAAGGAAGCCCCCGGGTCCACACTCCCGGGGGCTTCCGCCTTTATTCCTGTCAATCCTGGAACAAACTGGCCTGGTCTGGCAGCACGTCCCAGCCGATCCGCTTGAGCTGCTGTGTGTTCTCCTCCGTCAGTCGGTCCAAAATGGACATCTTGGTGATGATGTTCTTCACCGTGGCGTCCAGGTCCGTGCCCTCGCTGTAGTCCGCCGGGAAGATGAAGTCCACCCGCCCCTTGCTCAGCAGGTCCTCCACGCCGGGGCGGTTGCCGTCCTGGTACACGGCGATGGCCTGGCCGCCGTAGGCCCGCATCATCTTCATGCAGGGCACGTCGGAGAGCCCGTCGCCCATGTAGATCATGTTGGTGAAAGGCACCCGCTTGCTGTCATCGGGCATGGAGGCGTTCAGGTCCTTGTCGTTGGACACGTCCAGCACGCCCTTGTTGATGCGGTAGACGAACTGGGTTTTGGCCGTAAAGTTGACCGCCAGCTTGGGCCACACCGGCACGCCGGTTTCATCGTAATAGAACTCACTGGCGTAGATTTCCTTAAACTCGCCGCTGATGGACGAGCCCTCAATGATCTCCCGCAGGCCGGAGGAGATGATGTAGTGCTCCACCTCCACCCCCTGGGACGCTCCGAACGCATTGATCCGCCGGAACCAGTCCTGCACCCCTGGGAAAAGAACGATGCTCCGGCCCTTTTCCACCAGGCCCTGGCGGGTCCAGGGCAGGTTCCTGCTCCTGGACTCCTGAAGCATGGTGTACATGTAGGCCAGGATGCCGTCCATGTGGTTCTCCCAGCCGAACCGGTTGGCCTTGCGCCAGAACTCGGACGGGGTCATCCCCAGGCTGGGGATGAAGGCGTAATCCTGCATGTCCGTGGTGCAGAGAGTCTTGTCAAAATCATACAGGATGGCGACGATGGGCGTCATGGCGCCCCTCCTTTCTCTTTCGCGGCTCAGAAAAAAAGCGGCTCTTGCAAGAGCCGCTTTCCATTATTTCCCGCCGTTGTAGTTGCGGCCGAACTTCAGATCATCCAGGTTGATGGTCCGGGTGGCGTCGTCTAAGAAGGGGTTTTGCTCCTCTTCCTTCGCAGGCTTCTCCTCCTCCGGCTCCCCGGCGGCAGGCTGCTCTTCGTTGTAGGCGGCCAGGATCTGTTCTTCGATCTCCTCAACGGAGTGGCTCTTCTCCTCCGGGGGCTGCACCGCCTGGACCGGCAGCTCCGGCAGCCCCTCCAAGAACGCCAGCTGCTTTTCACAGGCCTCCTTGGAGGTGCGGATGAACTCCGCCAGGGACTGCTGGCCGGCGCTCAGCCGCTGCTGCTGCGCCGACACCTCGTTCTGCAGGTCGCCGATCCGCTCTCTGGCCTTGGTCTCCGCCTCGGCAAGCAGCTCGTCCCGCTTCTTCTCGGCCTCCTGCACAATGCTGCCCGCCATCTTCTGGGCCGTCAGCAGCGCGGCTCGCATGGCGTCCTCCGTGGAGCGGTATTCCTCCACCTTGTCCACCAGGACCTTCAGCTTCGCCTTCAGCGCGGCGTTCTCCTTGTAAAGCGACGTATAGTCGTCGGTCAGTTCATCCAGGAACTCGTCCACCATGGCCATGTTGTAGCCACCCATCATCGCCTTGGTAAAGGCGTGGTTTGAAACCTCCTGCGGCGTCAGCATCAGAAAAACCCTCCCATAGGGGCGTCGCCCCTGTCTTTATTCATCAGCCTGACCAGCTCAGGCCACACATTCCCAGGCCGCGGCAGGGCGGCCGTCTCTTCGGCGTTCAGGACCGGCGCTCAAAAGTACAGGCCGTTGTTCTCCAGCTCGTCGATCAGGTCGCCCTCAATGTCCACATGGTAGGGGGTGATGATGTACGTGTTGGCAGCCACCTTTTTGATCTTGCCCTCGCCGGCATAGGCCACGCCGGACAAAAAGTCGATCAGGCGGCGGGCAATGTCCTTGTTGGTGGACTCCAGGTTGATGACCACGGTGCGCTTGTCCTTCAAGTGGTCGGCAATCTCAGAGGCGTTTTCAAAGCGCTCCGGCTTCACCAGCACCACCTTCAGCTGGGTGGTGGCGTGGATGTTTACCACCTTGTTGCGCCGGTCCTCGGCCACGGCCTTGCGCTCCGAGCGCCGGTCCTCAAAGGGGGACTCCTTCTTGCTCAGGTCAGGGAAGTCGTCCTCATATTCCTCGTCCTCATCCTCATAGGGATGAGTCCACTTCTTCAGCTCGTCCAGAATGCTCATGGCCGCAGCCTCCTCTTCTTGTGTAAGTCGTTTATTGGGCGCCATAATTCCGGGCGCCAAAGATCGCAGTGCCCACGCGGACCATGGTGGCACCGGCACGGATGGCATCGGCGTAATCGCCGCTCATGCCCATGGACAGGTATTTTAATTTATTATGAAACAATTTCTCGTTCATGTCAACATATAGTGTGTGAACTTGATGAAAAAACACCATATTTGCATGGGGAGCCGTTTCCACCGGGGGGATGGTCATGACCCCGCAGACCTCGACGTGTTCTTTTTTCAGGGCCTGCTCCGCCGCGCCCATCATCTCCGAGGGCGCAAACCCGGACTTGCTCTCCTCCCCGCCGATGTTGACCTCCAGCAGCACCTTCTGCCGCAGGCCCTGCTTGGCGGCGCATTTTTCAATCTCCTCCAGCAGCTCCAGGCTGCCCACGGACTGAATCAGCTCCACCTTGCCCACCACCTGGCGGACCTTGTTGCGCTGCAGGTGGCCGATAAAGTGCAGCGGCGCGCCGTCGTAGGCGTGCTGTTCGTACTTTTGCAGCATCTCCTGGACCCGGTTCTCCCCCAGCACGTCGATGCCGGCGGCAATGGCCTCCCGGCAGGCGGCCGCGTCGTTCATCTTGCTGGCGCCCACCAGGGTGATCTCCTCCGGCGCCCTGCCCGCCTCCCGGGCTGCGTCGGCGATATTCCGGCGCACTTGTGCAATGTTTTCCGCAATAGTCATATGAAAGCCTTCCTTTCCCAAACGCTTCTCTGTTTCCTCCGTCAATTTCCCACAATCTTTCCGTCGTACAGCTCACCCGCCGACAGGATCACCTGGTCGCCGGCGCGCAGCCGGCGCTTGTCCTCATCGGACGTGCCCCGGATCAGGCAGAAGTCCTCCCCGGTGTAGGTCACCTCCACAGGCTTAAACCGGGCGGTGACGCCCACCCGGCAGTAGACGCCGCTTTGGCCCGATTCGTCCACACGGACGGCGCTGCGCGGCACCCGCAGCCCCTCATGGGAGGAGCGGACCACGTCCGCGCTCTGCTGGCGCAGCAGCGTCACCTCGGAGAGGAACTTGTTGGTGGAAAAGACCACCACGCATCGGCCCTCCTCCGGCTCGCTCACGGACTCCACCTTCACGCGGAAGGGCGTGTCGATGCCCTTTGCAAAGCGCAGCGTGGTGCTGGAGGCCAGGCTCTCGGCGTCGGACTGGCGCAGCAGCGTCACAAAATACCAGGTGTCGCCGTAGATCAGCTTCCCCACCCGGGAGGAGACGGATCCGTCCCGCTCGATGGCGCGGAACTCCTTCGCCGTCATGGTCTTCAGCGTGTCCGGCACCAGGACGGTCTCATAGCCGTCCACCACCGCCGAATAGACGCCAGAGCTCTTGGCGGCGATCACTGTGGTGGCCGCCGAGGTCGTAGAGCGCAGGGCCTGGATCTGGCTCTGCACGTCGGCGATCTCTCCGGAGAGGTCCGCCGCGTCGGTATATGTATAGTCCCGTTTTAAAATCAGGGACCGCAGGTCGGAGAGGACGCTGTCCGCCGAGGTCAGCTTGTCCTCGGAGAGCGTCGTATGCAGGCTGGTGATCCGGGAGAGGATGTCGCTGTCCAGCCGCAGCGACACTTCCGAGGAGAGGGAGGCGTCCTGGGCGTACTGAAGCTGCTCCAGACGGGCGGAAAGCGCCTCGATCTGATCCCGGGCGTCCAGGGTGGACTGGTCCTTGTAGACCACGGCCAGCGTCTGGCCCGCGCCCACTTTTTCCCCTTCGCTCCGGCGCAGGTCCAGCACCCCGGCGCCGGCGTCGGAGAGCACCTCCTCCTGGCGCACCACGTACCCGGTGACGGTGACCGCGTCCTCCACCTGATACTCGTAGGCCGTGACCGTGGACAGCGGATCGGAGAAGTATCCGCCGATCTGGATCCCAAAGTAGGCCAGGATGCCCAGCATCAGCACGGTCAAAATTCCTTTTGTGACACCCGACTTCATGAAGCTTTCCTTTCTTCTGTAGACGCCCGCGGCCGAGGGCCGCCTTTTTTTATTCCTCTTCCTTCATCTCCACCGACCTGGCCGGCACCACCGTGGAGATGGCGTGCTTATAGATCATCTGCTGCTTGCCGTCGCTGTCCAGCATCACCACAAAGCTGTCAAAGCCGGAAATCACGCCCCGCAGCTGGAACCCATTCACCAGAAATACCGTCACCGGGATCCGGCCCCGTCTCACCTGGGAAAGAAACAGTTCCTGGTAGTTGGCTTGCTTTTGCATAAAACGTCCCCTTTTCTCTCTTGCGGCATGGCCGCTTCTTTGAAGTACGGACGTCCTGCGCCCGCCTGAGCTTATCCTAAGCCCTGGGCGGTGAGGATTTCTGTCGAACGGCGGAGCGCCGCGGCAAAATCCCGCTCCTTTTCCCACCAAATCCAGTGAATCTCCGGATTGCGGCGCAGCCACGTGAGCTGCCGCTTGGCATACTGGCGGGAACGGAGCTTGACCTCTTCAATGGCCTCCTCCTCGCTCTTCTCCCCCTCGATCACACCGGCAAACTCCTTGTAGCCGATGGCCTGGAGCGCGGTGGCGTCCCGGGGGAGGCCGCTTTGCAAAAGAGCCTTCACCTCATCCACCAGCCCATCGGCCACCATGCGCTCCACCCGGGCATCGATGAGGCGCTTCATCTCCTCCCGGTCCCGGAAGGCAAGGCCGATATACACCGCCTCATACCGGGGCGGCCGGAGCCTGCTCTCCTCGTTGTGGGCGGTGATGGTCTTTCCCGTCTCCAGATAGACCTCCAGCGCCCGCAGGATGCGCTTTTCATCCGCCGGATGCAGCCGCTCGGCGGCCTGGGGGTCCACTTGGCGCAGCTCCCGGAGCAGCGGTTCGATGCCCTGGCGCTCCAGCCGCTCCTGAAGCTCATGGCGGATTGCCCCGCCGGAGCCGCCGGGGGCGAAGCGTTCGCCCCGGATTAGAGCGTCCAGGTAGAGGCCCGTGCCGCCCACCAGGACCGGCTGCTTTCCCCGGCGGAGGATGTCCTCCACGCAATGGGTGGCCTCCTGGACAAAGCGGGCCACAGACCAGCTCTCCGCCGGATCGGCCACCCCCACCATGTGGTGGGGGACACCCCGCATCTCCTCGGGCGTGGGTGCCGCAGTGCCAATGGCCATGCCCCGGTAGATCTGCATGGAGTCCACGCTGACCACCTCGCCGCCCCAGCGCATGGCGATCTCCACGCCCAGGCGGGTCTTCCCCGAGGCGGTGGGGCCCACCACACAGATCAGCTTTCCCGCCATGTCAGTCCTCCGTGTCCATCAACCGTGTGACCAGCGGCCTGCCGTCCGCTCCCAGAAGCGGCGTCAGCCCGCCGCCGTAGCCCGAGCTGTGGTAAAAATAATTCACGCCGCTGGTCCGGTCCACCCAGACCTCGTTGGACTCCCCAATGGAGGATTCCTTATAAACCCGGACAAATCGCTTTTCCTTTCCCATATGGCTCCTCCCTTGCGGGCACTATGCCCGCTTGAACATCTTCTCCAATTCGTAGCGGCTTAGCTTCACCGCCACAGGGCGGCCGTGGGGGCAGTATTTGATCTCCCCCGACTGGACCCGGTCCACCAGCACCCGCAGCTCCTGCTCAGAGCTCTCCATGCCCGCCTTGATGGCGGCCTTGCAGGCCATGGTGTGGAGCAGCTTCTCCCTGCGCTCATCCACGTCCCGGCCGCTGCGCAAATTTTCCGCAAACTCCTCCAGCGTGGCCTCCGCGTCGGCCGCGTCGATGTCCGCGGGCACCTCCCGCACCAGGACCGACCCACCGCCGAAATCCTCGCAGGCAAAGCCGAATTCCCTTAATAGCTCCAGGTTCTCAAGCAGCAGCGCCCCGTCCTCCCGGGAAAGCCCCAGCGCAATGGGCGAGAGGAGCTGCTGGCGCATGGGAGGCTCCAGGCGGGCCTTCATGCGGTCAAAATTCACCCGTTCATGGGCGGCGTGCTTGTCGATGAGCCACACGCTGCCGCCCGCCTCCTCGCAGATGATGTAGGTCTTGAGCACCTCCCCGGCAATGCGCCAGGGCGTCTCATCGTCCCCGCCTCCCCCGTCGGGCAGGGGCATGGACTGCTGCTCCGCTTCCGGAGGGCGCCCGGCAGTCTGCTCCGCCAAAGCCGGCTTCTCCCCGCCCGCCGCGCGCTCTCCACGCAAAGGCTCCGCGTCCGGCGGGGCGAACTCAGATTCCCGCCGGTAGGCCGGGGCCTGAGGCGCCGTGTCATGCACCGCCCACTTCCCGCTCAGCTCCGTGTCCCAGGCCGGAGGCTGAGCGGGCAGCACAATACGGCCTGACGCCGGTCGCACGGCCGGCGCGGCGGGGCGTACGGGCGCGGCAGGAACGATGGGCCGCGTGCCGGAGGGCGCCGGAGCAGAGGGCCTTGGGGCCGCAGAGGGCACGGGAACCCCATCCGCCCGTCCGCCAACACTCTCCCGATAGGTTTGGGCGTCCATGGCCTTGAAGAAGTCCTCCCGGTGAGCGGGGGCCGCTGGTTTCCCATCCTGGTCCAGCGCGTCCAGCACCGTGTGGAACACGGCGTCAAAGACTTCCTTCTCCCGGGCGAACTTCACCTGGGTTTTGGCCGGATGGACGTTCACGTCCACCGCCGTCACCGGCAGCTCCACATGGAGCACGCAGCCGGGAAAGCGGCCCTTCATAATCTGGTTGCGGTAGCCCTCCTCCAGCGCCGCCGTCAAAAGAGGCGACTTGATGAAGCGGCCGTTGACAAAAAAGGTCTGCATGCTGCGGGACCCTCGGCCCGCCAGGGGCTTGGTGACAAAGCCATGCACCGCCACCTCGCCGCCCCGGCCGGAGACCTCCACCAGGCTGTGGGCAAAGTCCCGGCCCAGTGCGGCGTACACGGCGGAGGACAGCTTCCCGTCCCCCGGGGTGTGAAGGGCCTCCACGCCGTCCTTGATGAACTGGCAGGAAACCTCCGGGTGGGACAGCGCCAGGTGCTGCATCAGCCCCATCACCGCCGCCGTCTCAGCCATGTCCTTCTTCATGAACTTGAGCCGGGCCGGTGTGTTGTAAAAAAGGTCCTGTACTGAAACCGTGGTGCCCTGAGGAGCCCCGGTCTCCTCCACCCGGCCGGGCACGCCCCCCTCCAGATGGAGCCGGGCGCCGGTCAGCGCCCCGGCGGGGCAGGTGCAGATATCCAGCCGGGACACGGCCGAGATGGCGGCCAGCGCCTCGCCGCGAAACCCCAGCGTGCCGATCTTCCCCAGGTCGCTCTCCTGGCGCAGCTTGCTGGTGGCGTGGCGCAAAAAGGCGGTGGGCAGCTCCTCCGGCGCGATGCCGCAGCCGTTGTCCGTGACACGGATCAAGCCCATGCCGCCCCGGCGCACCTCCACCGTCACGGCGGTCGCGCCCGCGTCCACCGCGTTTTCCACCAGCTCCTTCACCACGCTGGCAGGGCGCTCCACCACCTCGCCGGCGGCAATCAGGTCCGCCACATGGGAGCTCAGTTGTTGAATTCTTGCCATGTTCCGGTTCCTTTCCCTATGGCCTGCTCCAGGCTCCGCCATAGCCCAGTGCCTCCACCAGATTCCTAAGCGACTGGGCGGACTGCTCCGCCCGTCCCTCCTCGCTGAGAGACCGCAGCAGGATGTTTTTCCCGTCGGTCTCAATGTTTACGGTCCAGCCCGGTTTGTCGTTGCCCAGGGCGTCGCGGTTGGGCCAGCAGTGGACGGAGCGGATCTGATCGCGGCCGATGGATGTTCCCGCCAGCTTCAGCGTGGAGCCGGACACCGTCCACTCCACCGACTCCTCCCGCCTGCCGCCGGGGAGCAGGCGGTCAAAGACGGGGTAAAAGACCCTAAGCAGCACATAGGCCAGCAGCGCCGACAGGATGCTGAGCGGCAGGGCGTCTATGGGCAGGGACCGCACGGCCCAACAGACCGCGCCGCCGCAGAGCAGCGCGCTCAGCAAAGCCGTCAGCGCCGTGTGCTTCCATTCCCCGGCCGGGGCCAGGGTCAGCGTTCCGCTTTTCATACCGTATCCCCCCTCATGAAAGCAGCATGGTCACCGACAGGGCGTTGACCCCGGCGTGGAGCAGAATGGACGTCCACAGCGTCCCGGAGTGCTCGTAGGCCCAGCAGAAGACCACGCCGGGCACCAGGTACTCCACCGTCAGCACCAGATAGGAGAGATCGTGGCTGCCCACGGCGTATTGCCACACATGGAGCAGGGCAAAGAGCAGGCAGGACGCGGCGTAGGCCGCGAAGCGGCTGCGGGGCCGTATGCCGCCGAAGACCAGCCCCCGGAACAGCACCTCCTCCACAAAGGGCGCGAGGGCCACCACAATGAGGATGGTGGTGCGGGGCGCGGCGCTGATCTGAGCGGAGATGGTCATGTCGTTGAGGTTGGTGTGGGCGCCGGTGGCCATTTTGGCCAGGCGGTACACCAGCTCGTTGAGGCCGTAGAAGGCCACAAAGCCCATGGCCAGCGTTTTGAGGCTGTTGTTGAGATTGTTGACGAACAGAGTGGACGTGCGTCCAATGAAGCGGTGAAACAAAATCAGCGTCACCGCAAATACGACATAATAATAAATGGTGTTGCCCAGGGACTCCCCGATCTCCACCCCAAGCAGCCGGCCCAGCAGGTCCAGGGCCGGGCGGGTGGCAAAGGGCAGCACCGCCACATAGAGCACAAAAAACACGGTGCCGGCGATCTTTTCCCCGTCGCTTAAGCCGGCGGCAGCGGCCCGTCTTGCCATGGATGTTCCTCCTCTTGTTGAGTTTGTTCCGCCGCCTACGACAGCTTCTGCTTGAGCTGGTAGAGGAGGTTCATGGCCTCCAGGGGCGTCAGCGTCTCCACCTGGCAGCGGCGCAGGGCGTCCAGCACCTCCGCCTCCCCCACGGCCGAGAGGGATACCTGGGGCTCCTCGGTCCGGGGCGCCACGTACTGCACGCCGTTGGCCTCCTCCAGTTCCTTAAGAATCATTTTAGCCCGCTCCACCACCTTCGCGGGCAGGCCCGCCAGCCTGGCCACCTCGATGCCGTAGCTGCGGTCCGCGCCGCCGGGCAGGATCTTGCGCAGGAAGATGATGTCCTCGCCCCTGGTCTTCACGGCGATGTTGTAGTTCACGGCGCCGCTGAGGCTGTTCTCCAGCTCCGTCAGCTCGTGGTAATGGGTGGCGAACAGTGTCTTGGCCCGCTTTTTCTCCGCGCAGTACTCCAGCACCGCCCGGGCGATGGACATGCCGTCAAAAGTCGAGGTGCCCCGGCCGATCTCATCCAGGATCAGAAGGCTCCTGGAGGTGGCCTGGTGGAGAATCTCCGACACCTCGGTCATCTCCACCATAAAGGTGGACTGCCCGGCGGCCAGGTCGTCGCTGGCGCCGATGCGGGTGAAAATCCGGTCCACCACGCCGATGCGGGCGGAGGCGGCCGGTACAAAGGAGCCCATCTGGGCCATGAGGACGATCAGCGCCACCTGGCGCATGTAGGTGGACTTTCCCGCCATGTTGGGGCCGGTGATGATGGCCACCCGGTTCTCCTTCTCCCCCATGAAGGTGTCGTTGGGCACAAAGAGGCTGTCCTTGAGCATCCGCTCCACCACTGGGTGGCGGCCCTCGTGAATCTCCAGGGCGCCGGATTCATCCACGCTGGGGCAGCAGTAGTGGTTGCGCACCGCCACCTCCGCCAGCGAGCACAATGCGTCCGCCTCCGCCGCGGCAGCGGCCGTCCGCTGGATGCGGACAGCCTGGGCGGAGACCTTCTCCCGCAGCCGGGTAAAAAGCTCATATTCCAGCGCCTTCACCCGGTCGGAGGCCGTCAGGATGGTGTGCTCCAAATCCTTGAGCTCCTGGGTGATGTAGCGCTCTCCGTTGGCCAGGGTCTGCTTGCGGATATAGTGGTCCGGCACCTTGTCAGCGGCGGACCTGGATACCTCGATGTAGTAGCCGAACACTTTGTTGTAGCCCACCTTCAAGGTGCGGATGCCGGTCTTCTCCCGCTCCTGGGATTCAATGCCGGCGATGACGCCCTTGCCGCCGGAGAGGATGTCCCGCAGCCGGTCCACCTCCGCGTCGTAGCCCGGGCGGATAAAGCCACCCTCCCGGACGGAAAAGGGCGGCTCGTCCCCAATGACGGCGGCGATCTCCTCCGCCAGGTCCGTGAGGGGGTCCAGCTCCCCGGCCAGCTCGCCAAGGCGGCGGTCGGTGAAGCGGCCTAACTGCTCCAGCACGGCAGGCAGCCGCTCGGCGGAGGCGCGCAGGGCGGCCATATCCCGGGCCCCGGCGGTGCCGTAGACGATGCGCCCGATGAGCCGCTCCAAATCCCCCATGCCGGTGAGGGCCGCCACGATCTCCTCCCGGGCCGCCGTATCCTCCACCAGGGCAGAGACGGCGCTCAGTCGGCGCTGGATGGCCGTAACGCTCAGAAGGGGCCGCTCTAAGAAGCTGCGGAGCATCCGCCCGCCCATGGCGGTTTTCGTCCGGTCCAGCACCCAGAGGAGGCTCCCCTTCTTCTCCTTGCCCCGGAGCGTCTCCGTCAGCTCCAGGTTCCGCCGGGCGGTCAAATCCAGCTCCATGAACCGGCCCTGCTCATAGTAGTCCAGGTCGTTGATGTGGGAGAGGGTGGTCTTCTGGGTCTCATAGAGATAGCTCAAAAGGCCCCCCAAGGCCATGGCGGCCGCGGGATTCCCAACGGGCAGGCGGGAGAGCGCCTCCCGGCCGAACTGCATGGCGATGTGCTCCTCCGCAGCCTTCAGGCCGAAGCGGCCCTCGCCGCCGTTTTCCACCCGGCAGTGAAACCGCTCCCGCAGCGTCTCCGTCAGCTGCCCCTCCGACGCGGCGGCATCGTTTAAAATGGCCTCCGCCGGGGAAAAGCGGCCGATCTCGTTGATCACATGCTCCAGCCGCTCCCGGCCGGAGCAGGAGGTAAGGTGGGTTTTGCCGGTGGTGATGTCACAAAAGGCCACGCCGGCGTTCTGTGAGTCCAGGTACACGCCGCACAAAAAGTTGCTGCTCTTATCCTCCAGGCAGGCGCTGTCGATCACCGTGCCCGGGGTGATGACACGGATGATGTCACGCTTCACCAGCCCCTTGGCCGTGGCCGGGTCCTCCATCTGCTCGCAGATGGCCACCTTATAGCCCTTGGCGATGAGCCGGGCGATGTAGCTGTCGCTGGCGTGGTAGGGAATCCCGCACATGGGAATTTTCTCCTCCGCGCTCTTGTTGGGGTCCTTGTCCCGGCTGGTCAAAGTCAGGTCCAGCTCCTGGGAGGCTGTCCGGGCGTCCTCGTCGAACATCTCGTAAAAGTCGCCCAACCGGAAAAAGAGGATGGAATCCTTGTTCTCCTCTTTGATCTTCAAATACTGCTTCATCATGGGGGTCAGCTCTGCCATGTACTCACCTCGCCTGTTTTTCTCTGTCTTTTTTATTCGGCGGCCAAAAGGCGGTCCAGCGCCTCATTCCGGTCCGCCTCCACCAAAGGGGCCATGGATGGGGCGTACCGGGAGGCGTCCGCCTGCCGCAGCGCACGCTTAAGAACCGGTTTCAGGTCCGGCCGCGCCTCGCCGATCAGCCACAGGTGCTGGATGCACTGCCGGGCCACGATGGGCTTAGGATCCTCCACGCAGGCAAGGTAGTCCCCCAGCGCCCGATCCACTTTTCCATCCCGGTCCCATTGGGCGTTGGCCGCCACCAGCCGCAGTCCCCGCATGCGCACAAAGCTGCTCTTGTGGGCCAGCATGGCGGCAAAGTCGTCGAACCAGCCGAAGACAGCGTCGCTCTCACGGCTTTCGGCCTCCAGGGCCAGGAGGCTTGCATAGGCGGCGCCTGCGTCCTTGCCGGTCAGCAGGGCCACATGGGCGCCGATCTCACGCTCCAGCATCCTACACCTCAAATACGGTGCCGGCGGACATGTAGTCCATCCGGCCGCCCAAGAGTTCCTTCAAAATCCCATAGGCCTCGGCCCCGGTGCAGTGGCCCGTGCGGTAGACGGTGCCCGCTCTTCCGGCAAGCTCCCGCCCCACGGCCTCCACCAGCTCCCGGGGCTCGGCGGCGCCGGTGCCGGGGTTGAAGAGGTGGAAGCCGGAGAACACGCAGTCCGGTGAGCGGCCCAACATCCCCTCCGCCGCGCGGAGGATGTTGACGATGCCCCGGTGGGCGCAGCCGGCCACCAGCACCGTCCTGCCTTCGGCGGTGATCAGAAGGTTCTGCTCATGGCGGAAGTCCTCCGCCGGATACTCGTCCCCTTCCCTGCGCCGCAGCGTTTTGTTGGCGCCGGAAGGATAGTCGCGGCTCTCCACCCGGGAGAAAAGGCGCAATTCATCGTCTATCACCTCGTCCTCGCCGCACAGGACAAAGCGGCCCCCGTACCTGCGCGCCGCCTCGGAGAGGCCGATGTACTCCGGCGTGCCGCTTCCCACGGCGTAGTGAGGCTCAAAGGCGTAGCGGCTCATGTAGACTTTGGCGCGGCTGTTGCGCCTGCAAAAGAGCTCCAGGCCGCCGCCGTGGTCATAGTGGCCGTGGGAGAGCACCGCCGTGTCCACGGCGGAAATGTCCACGCCCAACTTCTCCGCGTTTTCCAAAAAGGCCGCGTTTGGCCCCATGTCAAAGAGAAGCCTGTGGCCCGGCGTCTCGATATACAGGCTCAGCCCATGGGCGTGGGCCAAGTCCGGCCGGCAGGCTGTGTTTTCCAAAAGGGTGACGACTTTCATCCGCTTCTCCTTTCCTTACTCACTCCACCGCCTCACCGAAGAGGGCCCAGGTGTTGGCGTCCGTGATGCGGGCGGTGGCAAAGCTGCCGATCAGGTCCCTGCTTCCCAACAGGTGCACCAGCCGCCCGCCGTTGGTCCGGGAGCTGAGGGGCCAGCGCTCATCGCCGCTCTCCCCATCCACCAAAACCCGGACCGTGCTGCCCACATAGGCCGCGTGCTGCCGGGCAGAGATTTCGTTCTGTGCGTCTAACAGCCGGTCGAACCAGACCTGCTTTTCCGCCCGGGTGGCTGGGTCGGGCATGGCCGCGGCCGCCGTGCCCGGCCGGGGGCTGTAGATAAAGGTGAAAAGGGCGTCAAAGCCCACCTCCCGCACCAGGGACACGGTGTCCATGGCCTCGGCCTCCGTCTCCCCGGGAAAGCCGATGATCACATCCGAGGTCAGAACCAACCCCGGCATCACGTCCTTGGCGTAATTCACCAGCTCCAAATACTTCTCCCGGGTGTAGCGGCGGTTCATGGCCTCCAGCACCCGGTTGTTGCCGGACTGGAAGGGCAGGTGGAGCTGCCGGGCCACGTGGGGGCAGCGGGCCATAGTGTCAAAGAGCTTGGGCGTGGCATCCTTGGGATGGCTGGACATAAAGCGGATGAGGTAGTCCCCCTCCACCTCGCCGTCGATCCGCGCCAGAAGGTCTGCAAAGTCCATGCCCGTGCCCAGGTCCCGGCCGTAGGAGTTGACGTTCTGTCCCAGGAGGGTGATGTCCTTGTACCCCTCCGCCACCAGGCCCCGCACCTCCTCCAGAATGCACTCCGCATCCCGGGACCGCTCCCGGCCGCGGACGTAGGGCACGATGCAGTAGGAGCAGAAGTTGTTGCAGCCGTATATGATGGAGACCCAGGCCTTGACGCCCTTGTCCCGCACCACCGGCAGCCCCTCGGCAATCGTGCCCGGCTCGTCGTCGATGGAAAAGACGCGACCCCGGCGGGTGTAGACCTGGTAGAGGAGCTCCGGGAACCGCCACAGGGCGTGGGGGCCGAACACCAGGTCCACGTGGCGGTAGCTCTCCCGCACCTTTTTGGCAACGGAGGGCTGCTGGGCCATGCAGCCGCACAGGCAGATCACCTGGGCGGGGTTGGCCTTTTTCGTATGGGTCAGGGCGCCCAAATTGCCATAGACCCGCTTTTCCGCGTGCTCCCGGACGGCGCAGGTGTTCAGAAGCACCAAATCCGCCTGGGCGGGCTCGTCGGTAAAGGTGAAGCCCATAGTCTGGAGCATCCCCATAATCCGCTGTCCGTCGGCCACATTCTGCTGGCAGCCGAACGTATCCACGCAGGCCGTGGGGGCCTTTCCCTGGTCCTGCCAGTAGGCCATGATTTTTTGCTCAAATCCCCGCTGGCGGGCAAGGTCCGCCTGGGGAACCAATACACGATTTCGTTCCAAACTTCTATCCTCCGAAAAAAGGGTAAAACCCGCGAATTTAACTGAATGATTATAGCACAACGCACAAAAAAGCACAAGAAGACATTCCGGGAAAGCGCGGCGATTACAGCAAAGGCAGCCGGCAAATACCTATCTGTCGGCTGTCCATCCGCTTAATTTACGTTTTCTCCGTCTATCTCTATAAATTGTGGGTATCTTTCACAAATCAAAGTCATTGCAGCCATTGTGTTCGGCAGATCATCTTTTTCCCAGTGAGCAGCCTTTCTCCAACCCTGTGCGGCGCCTCGTTTCCATCCTCTTAATAGAAACCGGCTGATTCCCTGCTTGATCGTCGTACACGTGACTCCCTGCTCGTCGGCAATCTGCTTGATAAAGGAATTGCAGTCAAGGCAATCTTTGTTTTGTATGGAAAGTGTCAACATCCGTTTGAGATACTTCCTGCCCTTTCCCAACGGCAGCCCAAACTGGCTGATGTAGCGTTCTATCCGGTATTCATCCTCGTCATGCATACCTGCCCCCGCCCCCTGTTCAAAAGCCAAATTTGCACCATCATTATACTTTTGCTCATAATATTAGTCAATAGCTTACCAATAAAGACAGCAATATCCTGCGCAAAACTTTATACTATCCATATAGCAAGCGAAAGGGCGGTGTTTATGAAAGAAGTCGAATTCTCGAACCGCGACCGGTTTATAGAACTTGGCCTCACGATCGCCGCCCTGCGGAAGAGAAAAGGCATGTCTCAGGAGCAATTGGCAGAAAGGGCCAGGATCAGCCGTTCGTTCTTGAGCACCATCGAAGCACCAAACATCCTGCGTCCTTTCTCTGTGGAGGTGCTCTACAACATTGCCGATGCCTTGGAAGTCCGGGCGGGGGACCTGCTGAACAGTTCTTTTCCTGCGGAGAAAAAGTAAATCAAATATACGAAGCCCGCCTTTTATAAAGGCGGGCTGGTTTTATGAATTACCTGCCGCCGCCCTTTCATAGCCATTGCTGCAAGAAACGGCCTCCCGCGGGCATACTACGGAAAAAGGAGGAGTTTCCATGCATCTTTGGCACGACGTCTCCCCGGCCCACATGGCCCCGGAGGACTTTTGGGCGGTGATCGAAATTGAGAAGGGCTCCAAGAACAAGTACGAGATCGACAAGGAGACCGGCGCGCTGCGGCTGGACCGCATCCTCTACACCTCGACCCACTACCCCGCCAACTACGGCTTTCTGCCCCGGACCTTCGCCGACGACGGCGACCCCCTGGACGTACTGGTGCTGTGCAGCGAGGGCATCCACCCCATGAGCCTGGTGCGCTGCTTCCCCATCGGCGTCATCGTCATGCACGACGGCGGCAGCCGGGACGAAAAGATCATCGCCATCCCCTTCGACGACCCGGCCTGGAACGTCTACAGCGACATCTCCCAGCTACCCGCCCACATCGCCACGGAAATGCGCCACTTTTTCTCCGTCTACAAGAACTTAGAGGGTAAGCGCACGGAGATCGGCCAGGTGTTCTCCCGGCCGGAGGCCGTCCGGGTCATCGAAGACTGCCTGGAGGCCTACCGGATCAAATTTGAACAATAGTCGAGAAGGAGGAACGGACGTTCCTCCTTTTTTGCCGCTGGAAAGGGTGGATTTCCCGGGAAAATCAGATTACAATGTCCCTTAAGCTACAAAGAAAAGAGGGATTCCATGAAATCAGACCGGACCCACATCGGCCTTTCGCCCCTGGGGCTGGAGCCGGGCAGCGAAACCGGGGCCCTTCAGGAGAAATCCGGCGGCCCGGAGCCCCTCCCCGCGCTCCTGCAGGAGCAGGAGTGGAAGGTCTTCTTCACCGGCAGCTTTTGGGGCCACCACGGCCGGGAGCGGGCGGGCCGGGAGGTTCGCGTCGGGGCCTCCTTTCCCTGGGGAGACGCGCTGTGGCGGGTTCCGGCGGTCTACGTCTGCGGCAAGGGGCTGGTGGCGGACTTCTGTGCCCGGGTGGCGCCGGAACGGGTGCTCGCCTTTTGGAACAAGTGGGACCTCTCCCCGGAGCGCGGCGAACCAAATCTCACCGACGAGCAGCGGATGGAACTGGAGGCGGAAAATCCCTTGTCCCTGAACGTGGACACTCAGATGGCGGTGAACGGCAGGCCCCTGCCCAACTCCCACGGCTGCGGCTTGAGCTGGAACCCCTGCCTGCCGGGGGAGATGCAGGAGCGGGAGGCCCGGGACATCCTGGCCCACTACAGCCTGGACCCGGCCTATGGCTGGATTTTGCTGCGCCGTTCCTTCCGCTGGGTTACATCGCGCCCGCCGGCTCTGCGCTCCCTCCAGGTGACGCTGCGCCAGGAGCCGCTCTCCCTCCCCGGGCCCCGGTTCCGTGTCTCCGGGCCAGGCGATTCCGTCCCCTTTACCCATCCCCTCACCGGCGCATCCCACACGCTCTATGTGGACGACTGCCAGCCCCAGGAGCTTTCCAATCTCCGGACGGACGGCCTGCCCACCCACTTTTGCCTGATGCGCTACCACCTTCTGCCGGACCTGCCGCAGGACGGCTTTTCCGTCCGGGACTGCCGGGAAAGCGACCCGCCCCGGAACCGGGAGGGGGCCGGTACGGCCCTGGGCGGCGCGGTGACGGTGGGCATCATCGGCGGCGCCGACGGCCCCGTCGCCGTATTCACGGAGGGAGGCTCCAATCAGCGCGCTGCCTGCTCCTCTCTAAGGTTCGAGCCACCGCCGGAGGTGGAGTGGCGCATGGAGTTCCGGGTCAAAACCCAGCCGGATCAAACGGCGGACCTCCTGTAAGCACGCTCCCCGCGGAATGCGCGATTGTCGCTGCCATATTAAAAAAAGAGCGAAGGCCGAATGGCCTTCGCTCTTTTGGCTTATTTGACGCGCTCGCCGGCTGCTTCCTTGGCGGCGATTTCCTTCATGGCGTCCTTGTGGGAGAGGTTCACACGGCCCTTCTCGTCGATCTCGGTGACCTTGACCCACATCATGTCGCCGATCTTGCAGGCGTCCTCCACCTTTTCGATGCGGTGATCGGCCAGCTTGGAGATGTGGACCAGGCCGTCCTTGCCTGGGGCCAGCTCCACAAAGGCGCCGAAGGTCATCAGGCGCACCACGCGGCCGTAGTACAAAGAGCCCACCTCGGGCACGAACACGATGTCGTCGATGCACTTCTTGGCGGCGTCGCAGGACTCGGGGTTGGGGGCGGAGATGAACACGGAACCGTCGTCGTTGATGTCGATCTTGGCGCCGGTGTCGGCCACGATCTTCTGGATGACCTTTCCGCCGGAGCCGATGACCTCCCGGATCTTATCGGGGTCGATGTGCATAGTGATCATCTTGGGGGCGTACTTGCTGACCTCCTTGCGGGGTGCGGCGATGCAGGGCAGCATGATCTGGTCCAGAATCTCACAGCGGGCGTCGTAGGTGATGTCCAGCGCGTTGCGGATGATCTCCATGGTCAACCCGTCGTTTTTGAGGTCCATCTGGATGGCGGTGATGCCCTTCTTGGTGCCGGCCACCTTGAAGTCCATCTCGCCGTGGAAGTCCTCCACGCCCTGGATGTCGATGAAGGTGGTGAAGCCGCCGTTGTCGTCCTGGATCAGTCCGCAGGAGATGCCGGCCACAGGGGCCTTGATGGGCACGCCGGCATCCATGAGGGCCAGCGTGGAGCCGCAGATGGAGCCCTGGGAGGTGGAGCCGTTGGAGGAGACCACTTCGCTGACCACGCGGATGGCATAGGGGAACTCCTCCACAGAGGGCAGCACCGGCAGCAGCGCCCGCTCAGCCAGGGCGCCGTGGCCGATTTCCCGGCGGCCGGGGCTCCGGGCGGGCTTGGCCTCGCCCACGCTGTAGCCGGGGAAGTTATAGTGGTGCATATAGCGCTTTTCCGTCTCCTCCCAGATGGTGTCCAGCTTCTGGGCGGCGGAAAGGGTGTCCAGGGTGCAGGCGGAGAGGACCTGGGTCTGGCCGCGGGTGAAGAGGCCGGAGCCGTGGACCCGGGGCAGGATGCCCACCTCGGCGCTTAAGGGACGGATCTCGTTGCTCTTGCGGCCGTCCACACGGTGGCCCTCCAGCAGCCAGGCCTTGACGATCTTCTTCTGGAACTTGTAGGTGATCTCCTCCAGGTACTGGTCCATGTTGGGATAATCCTCCAGGAACAGCTCGTGCCAGTGGTCGATCAGGGCGTTCCAGCGGCTTTCCCGGACGTTCTTGTCGTCGGTGTCCATGGCGGCCTTGGCCTCGTCCATGGTGGCGGAAACAATCTTGTCAAAGAGCTCCTGGTCAAAGTCCGCGTGGGGGTAGTCGAACTTGGGCTTGCCGATCTCGCTCACCATCTGGTTGATGAGGGCGATCTGCTTCTGGTTCTCCTCATGGGCCATGCGGATGGCCTCGTACATGGTATCGTTGTCCACCTCGTTGGCGCCGGCCTCGATCATGACCACCTTCTTGCCGGTGGAGACCACGGTGACGTCCAAATCGGAGGTCTTGCGCTGCTCACTGGTGGGATTGAAGACCAGCTTGCCGTCCACCAGGCCCACCTTCAGCGCGCCGATGGGGCCGTTCCAGGGGATGTCGGAGATGGCCAGGGCGGCGGAGGTGCCGATGAGGGCGGCGATCTCCGGGGAGCAGTCGTGATCCACGCTCATGACCGTGGCCATGATGGAAACGTCGTTGCGGAAGTCATAGGGGAACAGGGGGCGGATGGGGCGGTCGATGACCCGGGCGGTCAGGATGCCCTTCTCGCCGGGGCGGCCTTCCCGGCGGTTGAAGCTGCCGGGGATGCGGCCCACGGAGTACATCTTCTCCTCAAAGTCCACACTCAGGGGGAAGAAGTCGATGCCGTCCCGGGGGCGGGGGGCGGCGGTGGCGCACACCAGCACACGGGTGTCGCCGTAGCCCACCATGACGGCGGCGTTGGCCAGCTCGGCCAGCTTGCCCACCTCCAGGAAGAGGGGCCGGCCGGCCAGCTCCATTTCGTATCTGCGGCAGCCGGGGAATTGTCTTTGGGTGATGATTGTTGACATGGTTTGTCTCCTTTACAGAATTTTTCCGCATGGGAGCCAAACCATTAGCACTTGAAGCGGCGCCCGCAAAGCGCTGCGCGACCAGCGCGGCGCTGAAAAGGCGCTCCTTCAACTGCTAAAGGCTTTGTATGGCTCTCATGCGACGCGGGGATGAAAGAAAGGGTGGTGCGCCAATGCCACACCACCCTCATTTCCATTACTTGCGCAGGCCCAGCTTGGCAATCAGGGCGCGATAGCGCTCGATGTCCTTGCGCTGGAGATAATCCAGCATGTTGCGGCGCTTACCGACCATCTTCAGAAGGCCTCTCTGGGAGTGCTTATCCTGGGGGTTCTTCTTCATGTGTTCGGTGAGCTGGTTGATGCGCTCGGTCAGAATGGCCACCTGTACCTCGGGGGAACCGGTGTCCTTCTCGTGGGTGCGGTTTTCGCTGATGATCTTCGTCTTCTGCTCTTTGAGCATCATAGGGTTTGTCCACCTTTCCATAAGTCCCCGCAAAGCTGAGTCCCGGGCCGGTGAATCCTTCCGCGGGCCAAGCTCTGGGGCAGTTTCAAATTCACGCCTCATACGCGTGCTCTTTTATTATACCACAAAAAAGGCGGATGTAAAGCGAAATTTTATGAAAAATCGCTGAGTTTTCAACGCTTTTCCCCCTTTCCCACCGGGAATTTGCGGCAAAAAAGCGGCTCTTGACAGCGGGCGGGAAATGGTCTATATTAACTGTATTAGTACGAATAGTACAGTTGGAGCTGATGAACAGGAGGTGAGTGGATGATCAGTCTGAACTATCGGGACTCCCGGCCCATCTACGAGCAGATACGGGACGGCCTGAAAAAGCTGATTGTCACCGGTGCGCTGGCTAAGGATGACCGGCTGCCCTCAGTGCGGGCGCTGGCAACACAGTTGGCCATCAACCCCAACACCATCCAGCGGGCGTACAACGAGCTGGAGACGGAGGGCTATATCTATTCCGTGCAGGGCAAGGGAAGCTTCGCCGCGGGAAACCCGGAGGCGGACCAGGCCCGGAAGGAAGAGCTGATGAACCGTGTGAGGGAAACTCTGGCCGAGCTGCGCTATCTTCAGGTGGCGGAGCAGGACCTGGAAGCACTGTTCAGGGAAGGAGCAAGACATGATTGAGGTGAACAACGTCGTCAAGCGCTTTGACGGCTTTGCCGCTTTGGATGGGGCCAGCCTGAGCGTGCCGGCGGGCGCGGTCTACGGGCTGGTGGGCCCCAATGGCGCAGGAAAATCCACGCTGATCCGCCATCTGACGGGCATTTACCGCCAGGACTCCGGCACCATCACCATCGACGGGCAGAAGGTCTGGGAGAACCCGGAGCTCAAATCCCGCATCGCCGCCATCCCCGACGACTGGTACTATTTCCTCCAGTCCTCCGCCCGGGATATGATGCGGTTTTACCGCGGGTTTTATCCCCGCTTCTCCATGGAGCGGTACGAGAAGCTGAAGGATATCTTTGAAATCGACGAAAACCGCACCATCCGCCGCCTGAGCAAGGGCATGCAGAAGCAGGTCGCCTTCTGGCTGGCCATGTGCTGCCTGCCGGACGTACTGGTGCTGGATGAGCCGGTGGACGGCCTGGACCCGGTGATGCGCCGCCAGGTGTGGGGCCTCATTATGAACGACGTCAGCGAGCGGGGCACCACGGTGCTGGTCTCCTCCCACAACCTGCGGGAGCTGGAGGACGTCTGCGACCACGTGGGCATCATGAACCACGGCCAAGTCCTCCTGGAGCGGTCCCTGGCCCAGCTCCAGGACAACATGGTCAAGATGCAGGTGGTCTTCCCCGACGGCGTTTCGGAGGTTCCCCCGGAGCTCCCCGTGCTCCACGCCTCCCGGGTGGGCCGCATCCACACGCTGATCATGCGCATGGGGGCCGAGGAGGCCGAGGGCCGCCTGGCAGCATACACTCCCCTGCTGGCGGACGCCGTGCCGCTGACGCTGGAGGAAATCTTCATTTATGAGTTGGGAGGTGCCGACTATGCAGTCAAAGACATCATCCTCTGATCCGGTCAGGATGCCCCTGCTCTCGGGCACCTTGTTCCGCAAAAACCTCACCCGGTTCTGGCCCCTGTGGGCGGCCTATGCACTGATCTGGACCCTGGCCCTGCCGCTGACCCTGTTCACCCGGCTGCACAGCGGGTACAGCTACTACCCGGAGCCCGCCTACCCGGACCTGGCCCGGGATATTCTCAGCAGCGCCAGCGACTTCTCCCTCTATATGACGCTTTTGTTCGGCTGCCTGATGGCCATGGCCCTCTACAGCTATCTCTGCACCGCCCGGTCCGTGGGTTTTGTCCACACGCTGCCCATCCGGCGCGCCGGGCTCTTCTGGACCAACTATCTCTCGGGGCTGTTCATGTTCTTCTCAGCCCATGTGCTGGTCTTTGTCCTGACCTATCTGGTGCTGCTCACCGGCAGCGCAAGCATGCCCATGCGGGAGCTTGTGATCTGGCTGGGGGTGAGCTGCTGCCTCTCGGTGCTGTTTTTCTCCTTCGGCGTGCTGTGTGCCATGTTCACCGGACAGGTGCTGGCCATCCCCGTGTTTTTCGGCGTGGGGAACGTCCTCGCAATCGGCATCGACTACCTGGCGCGGACCTTCTCCTCCATTTTTCTCTACGGCTACCAGAGCGGCGGCAGCGGCGGGTTTACCCTGTGGGCCCTCCGGCTTTCCCCTGCGGTCTATCTTTCCCGGAATCTGCGGGTGGAATACGTATGGGATGAAAGCTATACCGATATTCTCTCCGTCCGCATCCTGGGGCTGGGCGCGGTGTGGATCTATGTCGCCGTAGGCGTGGCATTTGCCCTGGCGGCCTTGGCGCTCTACTGCTGCAGAAACAGCGAGACCGCCGGCGACACCGTGGCCGTGGGCTGGGCAAAGCCGGTGTTCAAGTACGGCGTGGCCTGCTGCTCCGCCTTAGGGCTTGGCCAGGGTCTGTACTATCTGACCTGGGGCCAGTACCAGTTCCAGTCGGACTACTCCCTGGCGGGCGTGCTGGTGTGCATGATCCTCATGGGCCTGCTGGGCTATTTCGCGGCAGAGATGCTGATGAAAAAGTCCTTCCGGGTGTTCCGCGCCTCCTGGAAAGGCGCAGCGGTGCTGACGGCGGTGCTGCTTGCCTTCAGCCTCTGCATGTCCATGGACCTGCTGGGCCTGGAGGCCAAAGTGCCCGCCGCGGAGGACATCGAGAGCATCAGCTACTCCATCAGCGGCCCCTCTCAATACTTCGACGCTGAAACGGAGGACCCCGCCCTGATCGACCTGCTGCGGGAGGTCCACGGCAGGTCTGTGGCGGAAAAGGACTTTCAGATGGACCGGTCCCGGGAATATGACCGCTGGCTCAGATCATCGAACCTGGAGCGGCCCGCCTATTCCAGCATGTATCTGCGTCTCACCTACCGCCTTGCGGGCGGCAGTGAGCTGAGCCGGAGCTACACCTACTATTATCTGAAGGAGGAGCTGACGGACAGCAAATTCGCCGTCTGTGCCCTGCGTGCATTCTGCGCGGAGCCTCAGGCCCAGATCGAATACATGCTCAACGGCGGCGACCTCACCAAGGTCAGCGGCGGCGAGTTCGAGTACTTCACATTCTCCGAGCGGGGCTCCTCCTCCAACAACTGGTACAGCCTGACCACAGACGAGGCCAGGGCGGTGGCAACGGCCATTTGGGAGGACATCCAATCCGGCCGTGCCGGCCAGAACCTCTTTGATGAGGACAGCCAGATGACCAACAGCCTGGAACTTTACTGCCTCATGGATCAGCACAACCAGACCAACTATGTCCGCATCGAACTCAACACCGGCATGCGCTCCACCCTCCAGGTGTTGGAAGAGCTGGGCATCGCCGGCGAAGAGCGGCCCCTGATGACGGAGAAGGAGCGGCGGGAAACGGAAAACGCGTTCTACAACGAGACCCTTGCGGAAGAGGAAGGCGTCATCGGCGGGGCCGATGGCCCCACGGAAATCGTTGCGGCGGAGGCGGCCTGATCTCCTATGGCGACACGACACAGAAAGAGAACCCGGGGCATTACCCCGGCACCGCTGCTGCTGGCGCTGGCGTTTCTATGCTTTGGCGCGTGGGTTTTGCTGCGCTCAAGGCCGTCGGACGTCCAGGCACCCGGGTGGGTGGAACAGCAGTTTCTGACGGAAAACCCCTGGTCCCGGCCCGGCGACAAGCTGAAGGAGGTCCGGGGCGTGGTGATCCACTATGTGGGCAACCCCGGCACTTCCGCCCAGGCCAACCGCAACTACTTTGAATCCCTCTCCACCGGGGAGGAAGACACCTATGCCAGCGCCCACTTTGTGGTGGGGCTGGAGGGGGAGGTCATCCAGTGCATCCCCCTGACGGAGATCGCATACGCCTCGAACAGCCGCAACGACGACACCGTGGCGGTGGAGGTGTGCCATCCGGACGAGACCGGGCAGTTTTCCGACGTGACCTATGGGCAGGTGGTGGAGCTGACGGCCTGGCTGTGCGAGACCTATCATTTGAAACCAAATGAGGACGTCATCCGTCATTATGATGTAACGGGAAAAATCTGCCCCAAATACTATGTGGACCATGAGGACGCCTGGACGCAGTTCCTCTCAGACGTGGAGGCGCGTCTCAATGAGGGCTTTGAAAAGGAGGACTGAAGGATGAATGCGGCGTGGAAGGAAAAGAAGCTGTGGCTGGGGATTGCCGCGCTGGCCATCGCCCTTGCGGCCGTGGTGTGGTGCCGCTTCCAGCACACCTTCACCACGGAGCGCTGGCTCAGTTCCCCGGAGCGGCGCGCGGACCTGGTGGACAACCTGCTGGGCCGCTACGACCTGGAGGGCATGAGCGTCCACCAGGTGAAGGCCCTCCTTGGGGAGGAGACGGTGTATTTAACAGACTCCGGCGCCTTTCTCTCCTATGAGTTGGGGATGGAACCGGGGCTGATCTCCATCGACTGCGCCTTTTTGACGCTGGGGCTGGAGAATGACCGGGTAGCCAGCGTATCGGTGTCCACCAGCTGACAACAGAAAAAAAGCAGAGGCAAGCTTGCCTCTGCTTTTTTCTTTCCCATTGCGCCGGGGAAGCGCAACCCTCCGCCGGCCTTCCGTCCGCGCTATCTGCAAAGATAGGAAAACCAGCCCTCGCTCTCCCTGGTCTCCAAAATGGCAAGGCCCGCCTGGCGGAGCCGGTCCGCCACCTCCACCGCCCGGTCGTCAATGATGCCGGAGCAGAGGAACAGCCCCTCCCGCTTCTTCAGCTCCCCCACCATGGGGGCCAGGGCGATGATCACATCCGCCACAATGTTGGCCACCACGATGTCGTAGCCGGAGCCGATCTCCTGCCGGAGGGCGTCGTCGGAGAGCACGTTGCCCACCAGCACCCGGCAGCGGTCGCGGCCGATGTGGTTGAGGGACGCGTTTTCATAGGCCACGTTCAGACACTTGTCGTCGATGTCCACGGCCACGGCGTGCTCCGCCCCCAGCGCCAGGGCGGCCACGGACAAAATGCCGCTGCCGCAGCCCAGGTCAAGCACCTGCTCGCCGCCGCGGACGTGGCGCTCCAGGGCTGTCAGGCACAGCCGGGTGGTGGCGTGGCTTCCGGTCCCAAAGGTGAGCCCGGGATTGAGGATCAGGGGGATGCGGCCCCCGGTGTCCGCCTGTTCCCACTCGGGGATGACGATCAGCCGCTCCCCGATCTCCATAGGCTTATAGTACTGCTTCCAGTTATTCTCCCAGTCGGAGTCCTGAAGGTTCTCCATGGTGAGCAGCAGCGTGCCGCAGTCGCTCCGCTCCCGCTTGAGGGCGGAAAGGGCGATGCGCACCTGGCCTAACAGGCTGAACCCCGATTCGTTCTCCTCCAGGTAGAAGGTGATGCGGGACTTGCCCCGCTCCCGCGCCATCAGCTCCTCGTCCACATAGTCCCAGTACTGATGGTTGTTCTCCAAAAACTCCAGGAACTCTCCCTCGTCGTCCACCACCACGCCGTCGATCCCCAGTGCGGAAAGCAGCGTGGTCACCGGCTCCAGCCCGGCGGGAGAGGTGTCAATGTGCAGCTCCAGCCAATTCATTCCGCCGCCTCGCTTCAGCGCTGGCTGCCCAGGAAGAACAGGGCCACCGTGCCCGGGCCGGAGTGGTTGCCGATGACGGGCCCAACGAAATTGAGGTAGATCTGCTCCGTGCCGAAGCGCTTTTTGATCTCGTCGGCCACAAACAGCGCGTCGCCCTCGCAGTCGCCGTGGCTGATGAACACGGTCTGATGGGCCGGGTCCACGGCGGTCTTTTCCATATGGTTCACCAGCTCCACCAGGGAGGACCTGCGGCCCCGGGCCTTGCTGACAGGCACCAGGTGGCCTGTGTCGTCCACGTGCATCACCGGCTTGATGGAGAGCATGGTGCCGAAGAGCGCCGTGGCGGCGCTGATGCGGCCGCCCCGCTTGAGATGGTTCAGATCGTCCACGGTGAACCAGTGGCAGACCCTGCCCTTGGTGGCCTCGGCGAAGGCGTGGACCTCGTCGATGGTCGCGCCCCGCTTTTTCTCCTGGGCGCAGAGATAGACCAGCAGCCCCTGGCCCAATGAGGCGCACAGGCTGTCCACTACCAGGACCTTGGCCTCGGGGAACTCCGCGCGCATATCCTCGGCCGCAATGGCCGCGGACTGGTAGGTCGTGGACAGGGCCGAGGAAAAATTGATGCACAGGATATCTCTTCCCTGGCGGAGGATGGGGCGCATCCGCTCCTCAAACGCGCCGACGCTGATGGCAGAGGTGGTGGCCTCCTCCCCGGAGCGGATGCGGTTGTAGAAGTCCTGGAAGCCGATCTCGCTGCCGTCCAACAGGTTGCGGTACTCCTGAGCACCCATGTGCAGCGACAGGGGCAGCACCTCCAGCTCCAAATCCGCCGCCATTTTTGCGGTCATGTCGCAGCAGCTGTCGGTCATAATGACAAACTCTCTCATAGTTCCTCTCTCCTTCAGAAAACCGGCGCCGCCGGCTTATTTTTTCCTCTTGCTCTCCGGCTCCAGAGACCGCAGCACGTTCACGTAGCGCCGGCTGGCCACGCCGGCGGCATAGCTCAACAGGGCAAAGTGGACGGCGCCGTCAGCCAGCTTCTCCTCGTCCAGATAGGGGTCCATCTCCCCGGCGGCATGCTCCAGCGCCTGGTCCAGGCTGGTGCGAAAACGCTGATACATCTCCTCCACCGAGTGGCTCCCCTCCGTCTCCTTGCCGATGATGAGCGCCATGTCCCGGGCGGACATCACCTGCTTGAGGGCGCAGATGGCCGTCAGATAGGCCAGATGCTCCCGGCCGTACTTCTTCCCCTCGGCCCGGGGCACCAGTCCGCTTTTGGTGTAGTTGTTCACCATGGCGGAGGTCAGCGCGTCGCTCTCATCCACGCGGATGCTCTGCCGGTCCATGTAAGAGAGCACCTGATCCATATACAGCGGGATGTCGGGCAGCTGATCCCACTCCACCGGCCGTTGGCCGCGCAGCACCTCCTGCAGCGCGTGCAGCTCGTCCATTTCCTTGCCTCCTTCTTTTGAAACTCCATAGAAACAGACATAGCATACCACAAAAATCTGGTTTTGTAAATCATTTAACGGCTGATTCAATATCGCTTTTCATGCAAAAAACGCGCTCCTGCCGGTTTTCGCTATTTTCCCACGCAGAACCGGGCGAACACCTGCTCCACAATGTCTTCCCTCGGCGTGGCGCCCAGGAGCTCCCCCAGGGCAGCCATGGCCTCCTCCACATCGGTGAGGGCCGCGTCCGGCGTCAGCTCCAGGGCCTGGCGGGAGCGCTTCACGGCCTCCAAGGCCCGGCGCACCGCGTCCTGCTGGCGCTGGTTGGTCAGGGTGAAGGCGGCCTCCGGCGACGGGAAGAGTCCGCCGACCGCCCGCACTATGTCCTCTATGCCCCGGCCGGTCTTTGCGCTGACCGAAAGGGCCTGGGGAAAGCGCTCCGCAAGGCCCGGCTCCTGGGGCAGGTCCGCCTTGGACCGCACCACCAGCAGGCGCTTTGCGGCGGAGGCGGCCTCCAGCGCCTGCTCATCCTCCCCGGACCAGGGGGCGGACCCATCCAGCACCAAAATGGCCAGCTCCGCCTGGGCAGCGGCCCGGCGGGAGCGCTCCACGCCCAATCGCTCCGCCTCCTCCTCCGCGTCCCGGATACCGGCGGTGTCGATGAGCCGCAGCGTCACGTCCCCCAGCCGTACCGGCTCCTCCACCGTGTCCCGGGTGGTGCCGGGCCGGGCGGTGACGATCACCCGCTCTGTCCCGGCCAGGGCGTTGAGCAGGGACGATTTGCCAGCGTTGGGCCGTCCGATGAGGGCGGTGGGCACACCGGTCCTCATGACCGCCCCCCTGCCGGCCGTGGAAAGCAGGGCGGAGAGCGTCTCCTCCGCCCGATCCAGCGCGGCGCGGATCTCATCAGGGCGGACGTCCTCCAAATCCTCGTCCGGGTAATCCACCACCGCTGAAAACCGGGCGGAGAGGTCCAGCAGGCCGTCATAGACCGCCTGGGCCGTGCGGCCCAGGGCGCCGCCGCTCTGAGAGGCGGCCAGGCGGGCCGCTTCCGCTGTCTCCGCGTCGATGAGGTCCATCACAGCCTCCGCCGAGGTCAGGTCCATACGGCCGTTCAAAAAGGCGCGGCGGGTGAACTCCCCCGGCCCGGCCTGCCTGGCCCCGGCTTCAAAGAGGGCTTCCAGCACCTCTCCCATGGCCACCGGGGAGCCGTGGCAGTAGAGCTCCGCCGACTCCTCGCCGGTGTAGCTGCGGCCGGCGGGGAACCAGACGGCCATCCCCCGGTCCACCGTGCGGCGGCGCCGATCTGACATGGTGCCGTAGTGCATGGTTCTGGGGGGACATTTATCCAGCGGCTTTCCCGCGGCAGGGGAAAAAACGCGGCTGGCCAGGGCGGCGGCTCCTTCGCCGCTGACGCGGATCACGCCGATGGCCGAGGGGGCCAGGGCGGTGGCAATGGCAGCAATGGGTTCCATGGTGCACCTCTTTTTCTCACAAACTCATTCAAAACCTTGCGGATTCCTCCGAATTGAACCAGTATAGCAAATCATTTGAAATTTTCCCACCCCTTCGACGGTTTTTTCAGGTAAAGTCGAATGAAAATCCGTAGGATAGAAAGAAGAGTATTTCCGGGAAAGGAGTCTTTTCATGCAGTTTTACCGTAAGGCGGGGTCCGTGCTCCGCATCCCCCTGGAGAAAATCCGCCCCAACCCGGCCCAGCCCCGCCGCCACTTTGAGGAGCGCGCGCTCTCGGAGCTGTCGGAGAGCATCCGCCGCTACGGGGTGCTCCAGCCCCTGACGGTGCGGCGCAAGGGGGACGAGTTTGAACTGGTGGCCGGTGAGCGCAGGCTCCGTGCCTCGGCGCTGGCCGGGCTGCGGGAGGTGCCCTGTATTGTGGCGGCCATGGGCGATGAGGACTCCGCCGCCCTGGCCCTGGTGGAAAACCTCCAGCGCCAGGACCTCCACTATTTTGAGGAGGCCGAGGCCATGGCCAAACTCATCGGGGACTACGGGCTCAGCCAGGAGGAGGTTGGCCGCCGGCTGGGCAAGTCCCAGAGCGCCGTGGCCAACAAGCTCCGGCTGCTGCGGCTGAGCGAGGCGGACCGGGCGCTGCTGCGCCAGGCGAACTTAAGCGAGCGCCACGCCCGGGCGCTGCTGCGGCTGGAGGAGGAGGGCGAGCGGACGGCGGCCCTGCGCTACATCATCGACCACGGCCTCAACGTGGCCCAGAGTGAAACCTACATCGACCAGCGCCTCGCCCATCTCCAGACCGCGCCGCCCCAGCGCCGGGCCACCTTCATCCTCAAGGACGTGCGGCTGTTCCTCAACAGCGTGGAGCGGGGCCTCGGCGTGATGCGCCGGGCCGGCGTGGACGCAGGGTGGGACCGCCGGGACACGGACAGCGAAATCCTGCTGACCATCCGCATCCCCAAGCAGAGCGGACGGTAAAGCAGTTGTTACGGGATTGTAATGCTTTTCCCCCGATTTCTGTGGTAAAATGGGTCACGTGGTGATAACCCGCCCGCCGGTTGCATAGGGTGTGGTTGTCCGCAGTTGATTCAATTGTTCCATAGGAGGGCATACATGGAAGGAAAACACATGGAGGCAGGGAAAAAATGGAATAAGCGGGGCCTGGCCATCGCCGCCGTTGCCGCGGGCATCCTGCTCTTGTGTTACATAGCCCTGTGCTTCGCGGCCAGCCGCAGCACCACCATCTTCCCCGGCATCCGCGTGGCGGACACCTGGGAGGTGGGCGGGATGACCATCGCCCAGGCGGAGGCTCAGTTAGAGGCCCACCAGGGCGCCTGGACGGACGACACGGCTGTCGGTTTGACGCTGGCTGAGTCCGGGGACGATTACTCCGGCGCCGAGGTGCCCCTGACCTTCGGTGACCTGGGCGGCGTGACCATGGACAGCGCCGCCACGGCCCGGGCGGCTTACGACTACTGCCACAGCGCAAGCTTCCTTGCCTCCGGCTGGCACTACCTCAGCGGGATGCTGAGCGGCGGCGGCGTGGACGCGGTCCTCCAGGCCGAGAAGCTGGAGGAGCTCTCCCCCGCCCTTGCAAAAAAACTGAGCCGCGAGCCGGTGAACGGCGCCTACACCATGGGGTCGGAAGCCGTCTACATCACCAAGGCCAAGGACGGCTATTCCCTGGACCCGGACACGCTGGTCCAGGTGCTGAGCGAGGCGCTGGGCAAGTGTGACTACGAGTCCGTCTCCATCCCCTACACGGTGGTGCAGGGCACGGTCCTCACCGCCCAGGCGGTCCACACCGCCGCGGCCCGGGAGGTGAAAAACGCCGGGTACGACGCAAAGACCGGCAGCATCTACGAGGCCGTGGTGGGCGCTGAGTTTGACCAGGAGGAGGCCCAGCGGCTGTTGGACGAGGCGGAGCCCGGTGAAACCGTGGAGATCCCGGCGGTGGTGGAGTATCCCGCCGTGACGGCAGATGAGCTCCGGCCGCTTTTGTTCCGGGATGTGCTGGGCACTTACAAGACCCACGTGAGCGGAAGCTCCAACCGCATCGGCAATGTGAAAAAGTCCGCGGCAGCAATCAGCGGCTTTGTGCTCAACAGCGGCGACGTCTTTTCCTACAACGACGTGGTGGGTGAGCGCACCGCGGCCCGGGGGTACCTGCCGGCCCCGGCCTATGTGAAGGGCGAAACCGTGGACGAGATCGGCGGCGGCATCTGCCAGACCTCCTCCACCCTCTATATGGCGGCGCTGCTCTCCGATCTGGAGATCGTCACCCGGGCGGCCCACCGCTATGCGCCGTCCTACATCACAAAGGGCATGGACGCCACCGTGTCCTGGGGCGGGCCGGAGTTCCGCTTTGCCAACAACACGGACTATCCCATTAAAATTGTCGCTGTTTACTCCAAAAATTTCCTGACCGTCACCATCTACGGCACCAACCTGACGGGAAAATACGTGAAGATGACCAAGGAGGACTTGAGCACCACGCCCTTTGAGGTGGTCTACGAGGACGATCCCACGCTGCCGACGGGCACGGAGAAGGTGAAGACCACACCCTACATAGGCTACAAGGTCCGCACCTACCGCAATGTATACGACGCCAGCGGCAAGCTGATCTCCAGCACGTTCGAGGCCTCCAGCGACTACAAGGTCCGCAACAAGGTGATCCTGCGGGGCACCAAGGAGGTCCCGGATACGCCTGTTGTGAAACCCGTAACTCCGGAGGTCACCGATCCGGTGACGCCGGAGGTGCCGGAGGGTGGAGGCTCCACGCCCGTGACGCCGGAGACCCCGGAGGGCGGCGGCACGCCCACCACCCCGGAGACGGAAGGCGGCACCTCCGCGCCGGAAAATCCGGACGGCGCCATCAACTGGCCTGTGCCGGAGGATGGAAGCGCCTCCAGCGCCGGACAGGGCGGCACCCAGCAGGGCGGTACCTAAAAAAATAACGCCGTGCCGGAGTATCCCGGCACGGCGTCATTTTATGATTTACATTCCGGCCCTGCGGCGGTATGATAATAAGATAAACTGCAGGTTCAAAATCTTGCGCTTTCATCCGGCTCAGCAGGCGGCAGAGTGGCCAATGCAACGGCCGGAGGGGCGCAGGCCCAATCACAGGGAAAGGAGCGGGACTTTGGAAAAAAAGGAGCCTTTGGGAAAGCGGCTTTTGCGGCTGGCGCCTATGGCCGTGACCATTGCCCTGGTGATCTGGGTCCTGGGGACGGACCGGGACCTCACCGTGGAGGCCCTGCTGGATCACACGCCGGAAAACCAGCTGCTGGCGGCGCTGCTCCTTTTGCTGCTCTATGCGGTCAAGAGCCTGTCCGTGCTGCTGCCGCTGGCCCTGTTCGAGGTAGCGGCCACGCTGGTCTTCCCCCTCCCGGCGGCCCTTGCCCTCAACCTCTTGGGAGTGGGGGTGGCCTGCTCCGTGCCCTTTTTCACCGCCCGGTTCTCCGCGGGCCAGAGCGTGGAGCGCCTGATGGAAAAGCATCCAAAGCTCCATGCGCTCCGGGACTTCCGGGTGGGAAACGACTTTATCTACGCCTTTTTGGTCCGGGTCGTGGGCCTATTCTCCTGCGACATCGTCAGCATGTACATGGGGGCCTCCGGGCTGCGCTACCGGCCCTATGTGCTGGGCTCGGTGCTGGGCTTCGCCCCCCAGACCATCTGCTTCACCCTGATGGGAGACGCCATAGAGGAGCCCGGCTCCCCCCAGTTCCTGATCGCCCTTGGGGTCATGGCGGCCACCACGGCGGCGGCTGTGGCGGCCTACGGGCTGTGGCGGCGTCGCGGCAGGCTGTGAGGCTCAGAGGGGATAAATGCGGGAAATCGGAGAAAACAGGAAAAAATACCGTCTGTTCGGTTGACAAAAAGGATCAAAACGGGTATCATACCAGAGTAATTGAACAGAAGTAAGGCGTGGAAGAGGAAGAGTAGCCCGGGAAAGCCGCAAAGAGAGCCGCCGTTTGGTGAAAGGCGGAGGGCGGAACCGGAGGAAAATCACCTTGGAGCCTCCCGCTGAAGAAAGCAGTAAGCGCGGACGCAGGACGGGCGTTATCCGTCGCCCCAAGCAATTGGGGGATGAGCGGCCGCTTTGCGCAAGCAATGCGGCAACCAAGAGTGGTACCGCAGAGGCTTCGCCCCTGTCTCTTAGGAGACGGGGGCGTTTTATTTTTTTGTTAGGAGGCTGCGAGATGAACTGCCCCAAATGCGGGAAAGAGATGGAATCCGGCGACCTGCACACCCAAAAATATCCCTTCTGGACCCAGCAGGAGCTGCGCTTGTTCCGCGGCCCCACCGACCAGGTGGACCTCGGGCCCCTGGACGATGACGACGCCTCGATGTTCACCCGCGATCCCTTCCCCACCTTTCCCGGCGCCATGCTCTGCCGGGACTGCGGGCTGGTCACTTTTCCCTGCAAGCTGATTGAAAAAGGCAAACGCCGCCAACAATAGGAGGAAACACAAGACATGGACTACAACAAGACCATCAACCTGCCCCAGACCGAGTTCCCCATGCGGGCGGGCCTGCCCAAGCGGGAGCCGGACATGCTGAGGCGCTGGGAGGAGTCGGACCTTTACAACGAGATGCTGAAAAAGAACGAGGGCAAACCCCTCTTCAGCCTCCACGACGGCCCTCCCTTCTCCAACGGCGATCTGCACATGGGCCACGCGCTGAATAAGGCGCTGAAGGACTTCATCACCCGCTCCTATGCCATGCGGGGCTACTACACCCCCTATATCCCCGGCTGGGACAACCACGGTATGCCCATCGAGTCCGCCATCATCAAGAAGAACAAGCTCAACCGCAAGGCCATGAGCGTTCCGGAGTTCCGCTCCGCCTGCCACGACTTTGCCCAGCACTATATTGACGTGCAGATGGAGGGCTTCAAGCGCATGGGCGTGCTGGCCGACTGGGAGCACCCCTACAAGACCATGGACCCCCGCTTTGAGGCGGAGGAAGTCAAGGTCTTCGGCGAGATGTTCAAAAAGGGCTATATCTACAAGGGCCTCAAGCCCGTGTACTGGTGCCCCAAGGACGAGACTGCCCTGGCCGAGGCGGAGATCGAGTATCAGGACGACCCCTGCACCACGGTGTATGTGAAGTTCCCCATGCACGACGATTTGGGCAAGCTGGGCGCCTACGACCCCAAGAAGCTCTTTTTCGTGATCTGGACCACCACCATCTGGACGCTGCCCGGCAACCTGGGCATCGCCCTGCACCCGGAGGAGCCCTACGCCCTGGTCAAGGCCCCGGGCGGCGAGGTCTATATCATGGCCGAGGCCCTGGTGGAGAAAGTGATGAAGGTCGGCGGCGTGGAGGGCTACGAGGTCGTGGAGACCCACCCCGGCGCCTTCTTTGAGAACATGCTGGCCGACCACCCCTTCCTGCCCAAGACCTCCCGGGTGCTGTTGGCAGACTACGTCACCATGGATTCCGGCACCGGCTGCGTCCACACCGCCCCGGGCTTCGGCGCCGACGACTACGAGACCTGCAAGCGCTACGGCATGGACATGGTGGTGCCCGTGGACGACCAGGGCCGCCACACCGACTACGCCGGCAAGTACGCCGGCATGAAGACCGACGAGTCCAACCCCATTATCCTCAGCGATATGAAGGAGAGCGGCGCCCTCTTTGCAAGCGAGGACATCGTCCACTCCTATCCCCACTGCTGGCGCTGCAAGGGCCCCATCATCTTCCGGGCCACGCCCCAGTGGTTCTGCTCCGTGGAGTCCTTTAAGGACGAGGCAGTGGCTGCCTGCGACGACGTGCGCTGGGTCCCCGCCTGGGGCAAGGAGCGGATGATCTCCATGATCCGGGAGCGCAACGACTGGTGCATCAGCCGCCAGCGCAAGTGGGGCCTGCCCATCCCCGTGTTCTACTGCCCCGAGTGCGGAAAGCCCATCTGCAACGACGAGACCATCGCCGCCGTGGCCGGCCTCTTTGAGCGGGAGGGCTCCAACGCCTGGTTCGCCAAAGAGGCGGAGGACATCCTGCCCAAGGGCTTTACCTGCCCCCACTGCGGCGCGGACCACGGCTTTACCAAGGAGGAGGACACCCTGGACGGATGGTTTGACTCCGGCTCCTCCCACGTGGCCGCCATGCGCAAGGAACAGGGCTTCTGGCCCTCCACCATGTATCTGGAGGGTCTGGACCAGTACCGCGGGTGGTTCCAGTCCGCGCTGCTGACCGCCGTGGGCGCCCTGGGCAAGGGTGCGCCCTTCCAGGAGTGCCTGACCCACGGCTGGACCGTGGACGGCGAGGGCAAGGCCATGCACAAGTCCTTGGGCAACGGCATGGACCCGGCGGAAATCTTCCGGGATTTCGGCGCGGACCTGCTGCGCCTCTGGGCCGCCAGCGCCGACTACCACGCTGACGTGCGCTGCTCCAAGGAGATTTTCAAGCAGCTCTCCCAAAACTACCTGAAGTTCCGCAACACCGCCCGCTACTGCCTGGGCAATTTGGACGGCTTTGACCCCAACGACCTGGTGGCCCCCGAGGATATGGAGGAGCTGGACCGCTGGGCGGTGACCCGGCTGAACGGCCTGGTGGAGGCCGGTCTGAAGGCCTACGACAACTATGAGTTCCACGTGCTGACCCACCTGGTCAACGACTTCTGCGTGGTGGACCTCTCCAGCTTCTACCTGGACATCATCAAAGACCGCCTCTACTGCGAGGAGAAGGACGGCGCGCTGCGCCGCAGCGCCCAGACTGCCCTGTACCTGATTTTGGACACCATGACCAAACTGATGGCCCCCATTCTGGCCTTCACCTGCGACGAGATCTGGCAGGCCATGCCCCACCGGGAGGGCGACGATCCGCGCAATGTGGTGCTCAACCAGATGAACGGCGTGTTCTCCGACTACGCCCTCAGCGACAAGGCGATGGCCAAGTGGGACACGGTGATCCGGCTGCGCAGCGATGTCAACTCGGTGCTGGAGGCCGCCCGTGCCCAGAAGAAGATCGGCAAGGCCCTGGAGGCCCATGTGACCCTCCACGCTGCGGACGGCGACGCCATGAGCGCCCTGGCCCAGGTGGCCGCGCTGAACCTGGCGGAGCTGTTCATCGTCTCCGAGTGCACCATCACCTCCGCCGAGGCCGCGTCAGACTCCGTGGTGGGCCAGGGCACAAACTTCCCGGGCCTGAGCGTGGAGGTCTCCGAGGCCGCGGGCGAGAAGTGCCAGCGCTGCTGGATGCACTCCCTCCAGGTGGGCGAGGACCCCAACCACCCGGGCCTGTGCCCGCGCTGCGCCAACGTGGTCCGCAAGCTGCCCCAGTTCTAAGGGCGCACGGTTTTGGTTGCATATTTCCCGAAAAACGATTAAACTGGAGAGCGGGGCAAGCTGCCCCGCTCTTCCCTTATTTTCCGCCTTGATGAGATGAAAGGGGCTTCTATGGAAAAAACGCTTCCCGTGCGCAGGCGCAGCAGCGCGGTGGACCTTGTCAAGACCGTGGCGATTTTGGACGTGCTCATCAGCCATGTGGCGGTGCCCGCCTTTGCGGCGGACGCGGTGGGCACGCCGGCCTGGCTGTGCGCGCTATTCTGGGCCTGCGTCTCCCATGTGAGCGTATCCCTGTTCCTCATGGCCAGCGGCACGCTGCTGCTGAACCCCGACCGGCCCATGACGCTGAAAAAGCTCTATACCAAAAATTTCCCCCGCCTGCTGGTGGCGCTGCTGTTCTGGGCCGTGTGCTACAAGGTCTTCTCCCTTCTGGCCTTCTCTCAGCTGACGGCGCCCGCGCTGATCCAGGCCCTGAAGGAGGTGGTGCTCTTCCGCCATGAGGAGCATCTCTATTACCTGCACATCATGCTGTTGGTGTACGCCTTTTTGCCCATCACCCAGCTTGTGGCCGCCCACGCGGACAGGCGCCAGCTCTCCTACCTCTTGGGGCTGTGGTTTTTGCTGGGGATCCTGTACCCCACAGTCAAAACCTTCTGGCCCTTCACCCTCCTGGTGGGCATCCCCAAGCAGTGGCTGATGAACATGACCTACGCTTCCATCGGCTATACGCTCCTGGGCCGCTATCTCTCGGCCTATCACAGCGGCGCTCACCGGCGGTGGCCCTGGGCGATCACAGCCCTCGCGGGCTTTTTGACCGCCTTCTGCGGCAGCTGGGCCGCGTCCTCCGCCGCCGGGAAGTTGGACACCCACTTCATTGAGGGCATGGGGGTGGGGATGTGCCTCATCGCCGTGGGCGTCTACGGCCTCTGCCTGTCCGTCCGCATTCCGGAGGCCGCTGCCTCCGTTCTGGAGTACATCTCCAAGGCCTCCTTCTGTGTATTTTTGGTGCACATTTTCTTTTTAAAAGCCTTTGCCCATTTCGGCGTGACCGCGCTGGTGGGCCCGGCGATTTTGACCGTCCCCATGATGACGCTGCTGCTTTTGGGCTGCGGCTGCCTGGTATATGAGGTGCTCCGCCACATCCCCCTGGTCAACCGCTGGCTGATCTGATGATTCGATTGGAGGAGTGAGACCTGTGGACTTTTATAAAATCGGGCCGGAGGGCGCCGGCCGCCTATACGAAATGGTGGCCAAGCTGGCCGCTTACCTGGGCAAGGAATCGGAGCTGACCGCCACGGAGGCGGACATCCGCGCGCTGTTGGAGGGGCCCATGGAGGCCGTCCTTTTGAAAGAGGACGGCCGGGACGTGGGCATGGCCACCTACTTCTACATGGTGTCCACCTTTTCCGGCCAAAAGATCCTCTACATCGAGGACCTGTACGTGGAGGAGTCCGTTCGGGGCAAGGGGTATGGCCGCGGCTTTTTCAACTGCCTGGAGCGCCTGGCAGCGGACAGCGGCTGCGCGGGCCTGGAGTGGAAATGCTTCCTCCGGAACACCAGGGCCCAGGCCTTTTACAGCCGGCTCGGCGCCCAACGGGTGGACGACTGGCTGACCTATCGGAAGGCGCTGTAGGCGCGATTCAAACCAATGAGAGGAATTGTATTTATGCATTCTTTGCCCTATATTGCCCTGGCCGCGGCGGCGCTGGCCGCGGACCAGTGGGTCAAGCACTATGTCACCACCAATCTGATCCTGGGCGGGACCCAGGCCCTGATCCCCGGCTTTGTGGAGCTGCAGCTGGTTCACAACTACGGCGCCGCCTGGTCCAGCTTTTCCGGCATGCGGTGGCTGCTTGTGCTGGTGACCAGCGCCATTGTGGCGGCGGTGGCCTATCTGGCGGCGCGGCGGATCGTCCGCCACCCCCTGGGCCTGACCGCCTGCGCCCTGATTGTCTCCGGAGGCCTGGGCAACATCATCGACCGGGTGCGGCTTGGATATGTGGTGGACATGTTCAACTTCCAGTTCATGCGCTATCCCGTGTTCAACGTGGCGGACATCTGCGTGGTCACGGGAGCCATTCTGGCGGCAATTTACTATCTTTGGTTCTATGAAGCCCACGACAAACAGGAGCGGCCCCATGGCAAGGATCACGCTTGAGGTCCCGCCGGAGGCCGCGGGGAGCCGCATCGACGCCTTTTTGGCCGCCTCGGCAGAGGGCCTGAGCCGCTCCGCAGCCGCGCGGCTGTTGGAAGAGGGACGTGTGCTCTGCGGCGGCAGGGCCGCGGCCAAAAATCTGCGCCTGGCGGGCGGCGAGGTGGTGGAGGCAGACCTTCCGGAGCCGGAGGCGCTGGATGTGAAAGCCCAGGACATCCCCCTGGACGTGGTCTACGAGGATGGGGATGTGATCGTGGTGAACAAGCCCAAGGGGCTGGTGGTGCACCCGGCCCCGGGCCACAGCGACGGCACGCTGGTCAACGCGCTGCTCCACCACTGCGCCGGAAGCCTCTCCGGCATCGGGGGCGTGCTGCGCCCCGGCATCGTCCACCGCATCGACCGGGACACCTCGGGGCTCATCATCGCGGCCAAAAACGACGCGGCCCACCTCTCCCTCTCATCCCAGCTCCAGGACCACACCCTGGCGCGGACCTACGAGTGCCTGGTGACAGGCAATCTGAAGGAGGACCGGGGCACGGTGGACGCGCCCATCGGACGCCACAAAACCGACCGCAAGAAGATGGCGGTGGTCAGCGGCGGCAAGGAGGCGGTCACCCACTGGGAGGTCATCGGGCGCTACCCGGGCTGCACCCACGTCCGCTGCCGCCTGGAGACCGGCCGCACCCATCAGATCCGGGTGCACATGGCCTATATCGGCCACCCGATCCTTGGCGACACGGTCTACGGGGCCAAAAAGGCGGTGCCGGGTCTCCAGGGCCAGTGCCTCCACGCCGTGGGGCTGCGGTTCATCCACCCCCGCACCGGGGAGGCGGTGGAGCTGAGCTGTCCCCTGCCCGAAGAGTTTCAGGCCCAGCTGCGCGCGCTGCGCTCCAGGCGGTAGGCCGTCCTGACCGGATGAAATGGCGGGGCGGGCACCATGGAACAGCGTGGGATGGCCATCACGGCGCCAGTATCGGCTGCCCCCCAAGCCAGGAAGACAAGGAGTAGGATATGTTTCAGGGATTTGACGACGCAACCGTGGATTTCATGTGGGGAATCCGCTTCAACAATGAAAAGCCGTGGTTCGAGGCCAACAAGCAGGCCTATCTGGATCACTTTTACACCCCCATGCGCCAGCTGGCGGATGAGGTCTACGCCCACCTTTCGGAAAAGTGCCCGGACTACGGCCTGATCTGCCGGGTCTCCCGCATCTACCGGGATGCCCGCCGCCTCTTTGGCCGCGGCCCCTACAAGGACCACCTGTGGTTTTCCGTGGAGCGTCCCGGCGGCGCGTGGAGCGTGCAGCCCTGCTTCTGGTTTGAACTTGGGCCGGAGGCCTGGGGCTACGGCCTGGGCTATTATTCGGCCCAGCCGGTGACCATGATGAAGCTCCGCGCCCGCATGGACGCCAACCCGGCCCCCATGGAGAAGCTGACCCGCTCGCTCAACCGCCAGAGTGAGTTCCAGCTGGAGGGCGAGGAGTACAAAAAGCCCAGGGCCCAGGCGCCCTCGCCGCTGCTTGCGCCCTGGTACCGGAAGAAAAACTTTTCCATCAGCCACAACGAAAAGCTGTCGGAAGAGCTGTTCCACCGGCAGCTGCTGGACCGGCTGATCCAGGGCTACGATTTCCTGGCCCCCTACTACAGTTACTTTGTGACGCTGGAGGGCGACCCCGATCCCCGGGAGGCATAGTCTCAAAACAAGACATGCCCCGGAGCCAGGCTGGCTCCGGGGCATATTTGACAGGCCGCGGTTGGCGGGTAACAGCGCCTTCCCAGTTTTCCTGCGCTCCGGGCGGAGTCCGGTTTTTGTGTAACTCCCCTCAGGAAAAATTTGCTTCCCTTCCCGGAGGTTTCGTACTATAATGGTTTAAATGACTAATTCAAGCCTATGGGCCAGGCAAACGCAGCGGCCCGTACAACAGATAAAGGAGTTAAACTATGCAGATTCAGATTTCAAAGAGAATGTCAAAGCCTGATTTCCAGGGCGAGTTTGTGGACGCCATGCTCAAAGCCGCCACGGCCCCGGATTTGATCTCCTTCGGCGGCGGGCTGCCCAACCCCATCTCCTTCCCGGTGGAAGACATTGAGGCGGCGGTCAACAAGGTGCTCCAGGAAAACGGCGTCCAGGCCCTCCAGTACAGCTCCACCGCGGGCTACGGACCTTTGCGCAGCTTCATTGCCAAGCGTTACGCCCGCTTCGGCGTGACCCTCAGCGCCGACGACATCATCATCACCAACGGCTCCCAGCAGGCGCTGGACATGCTCAGCGCGGTGCTGGTGGACCCCGGCGACGAGGTGCTGGTTGAGCGGCCCAGCTATCTGGCAGCCCTGCAGACCTTCCACCTGTACGACCCCGAAGTCCTCACCGTGGGCCTGACCGAGAGCGGCGCGGACTGCGATGAGCTGGAGGAGCTGCTCAAGCACCACTCCCCCAAGTTCTTCTACGCCATCCCCAACTTCCAGAACCCCACGGGCCTCACCTACTCCAAGGAGGTCCGGGAGCGGGTGGCCACCCTGGTCGCCTCCACCAACATGCTGATGGTGGAGGACAACCCCTACGGCGAACTGCGCTTCCGGGGCGAGGGCGGCGAATCCTTCGGCCGGTACTTAGGCGAGCAGTGCTGCATGTTGGGCACCTTCTCCAAGACCGTGTCCCCGGGCATGCGCATCGGCTGGATCGCCTGCCCCAACCGGGCGCTGATGGAAAAACTCCTGGGCTACAAGCAGGTCATGGACCTGCACACCAACATCTTCTGCCAGATGGTGCTGGCCCAGTACTTGCAGGACAACGACCTGGACGCCCACATGACCAAGATCAAGAATCTCTACCAGCATCAGGCGGACGTGATGATGGACTGCATCGCCCGCTATATGCCCGAGGGCGTGCGCTACACCAAGCCGGAGGGCGGCATGTTCATCTGGGCCACCATGCCCGACGGCCTCTCCGCCGTGGAGGTGCAGAACGAAGCGGTGAAGCGGGGCGTGCTGGTCACCGCCGGCGACCCCTTCTATGAGAAGGACCGGGGCGTGGCCACCATGCGGCTGAACTACTCCAACTGCACAGACGAGAAGATCGAGCAGGGCATCCAGATCCTGGCCCAGGTGATCCGGGACTTGCTTCAGGCCCGCCAGGGGTAAGATGATAAAAAAACGGGAGCGGCTCACTGCCGCTCCCGTTTCAATTTCCGGATGTCGTCGCCGAAAAACACCAGCACCTCGTACTCCCCCTCAATCCGGGAGGCGATCTGGGGCGTGTAGCGCCGCCGCAGCTCGTCCGGGGTCAGGTTGGTGTTGAGGATGGTGGACTTGTCCGTCATCATGCGCGTGTTCACGATCTGGTACAGGGCGCTCTGGATGAAGGAGGTGGTCATCTCCGTGCCCAGGTCGTCCAAAATCAGCAGGTCGCAGTTCAGCACCCGGCGGACCTCCTCGTCCCCTTCCCGGCCGAACTTCTGGTCTTCAAACCGGGAGAAGATGCTGCCCGCCGTGTCATAGACCACGGAAAAGCCCCGGCCGCTGACCTCCCGGGCGATACAGGCGGAGAGGAAGGTCTTCCCCAAGCCCGGTGCCCCGGTCATCAGCAGGTTGGCGCTCTTTTTTCCAAAGCTGCGGGCATAGTGGACACAGGCCTCGTATACAGTCTCCATATGGGACCGGGGCGAACGCCCCATCTCCGGCCAGACGTTCTGGTCGTACCAGTCCAGGGAGAACGTGTCGAAGCTCTGGCTGCCCAGGTCCAGCAGCCTGGACAACTCCTTCATCTGCTCCTCAGCGTAGTAGCGCTGCAGGCACCGGCACATCCGCCCGTCCCGGTACCCGCTGTCGCCGCACAGGGGACACGCCGGCGTCTCGTCCAAAAAGTCGGCGGCGTAGCCCCGGCTCATGAGCAGGCGCCGCTTCTCCTCCTGAAGGCCCAGGTTCTGGTCCCGGATCCGGCCGATGGCCTCCGACGGGTCCTGGCCCTGGCGCAGTGCCTGGGCGATGATCTGGCGCATGGTGCCGGCCAGCTCCCGGTCAATGGCCGATATCTCCGGAATCCTGGCATAGACCGCCGCCCGGCGGGCGGCAAACTCGTCGGTGCGCCTCTGCTTGTCCGCCTCATAGCGGCTCAGCGCCCGGCGCATCACCTTTCCATCCACTGCCACAGAGCGTCCTCCTCCATCACTTCAAATACTTTTTCAGCTCCGCCGCGCTCCGGCGGCTTCCCTGGGCAGCGGCCGGCACGGGGGCGGGGCGGGGCCCGTCGCCGGACTGGATCTCATCCACCGTGTGAAGCCCCTTCTCATCCCACTTTTTCAAGATGCCGTCCAGGTAGTTCATCTTCAGCTTGTGGCAGCGCAGCATGGTCCTGTCATAGGCCAGGGCCACCGCCTCCGGGGAAAAGCCCATGTCGGCCCAGGCGGCAAGGTACTTCTCCTCCGAGGGCGCAGGGGGCCGGTCCCCCAGCTGAAGCGCCTCCATGTACCGGGGCAGCATGCCCTGGCGGAGGGCGTACTGCTTGAGGTAGGCTGCCGCCCGCTCCTGGGTGTCGATGCCCCGGGCCGCCCAGGCATAGCCCTCCTGCTCAATCCGGCGCAGCGAGGGCCTTCGGCCCGGCCCGTAGCGCGCCGCAGAGCGCTCCATGCAGTGGCACACCAGCAGGTAGATCACGTCCGCCGGCAGTCCCAAATAGTCATACAGCCCCAAAAGGGTGCCGAGGTCCGGGGTGGACAGCTTCTTCCCTAACTTCCGCTCCACCTCCGCCGTCAGGCAGCGGAACTCCTCGCTGTGCTCCAGGCAGTTCAGCACGTCCTCCCGCTCGTAGGCGGGCGGCGGGCTGGGCGCGGCCTCCCGTTGCTCTCCCGCCCCAAGCAGGTTCATGGCCCGGAGCTCGTCCTCGGCGGTCTGAAGCCGCATCCGGTCCCACTTCAGTTCCCGGCCGGCCTGCTCCGTGGAGATCTCGCCCCGGCGGCGCAGCAGGCAGAGGTACAAAAGGGCCGCGTCGCCGCTGCCGCTTCCGATGAGGCGGCGCAGCACGGGCCCGGACACCAGGACGCTCTCGTCCCCGTCCACAGGCAGCAGACAGCTTGCCATACGCCGCCTCCTTTCTCTTGGTTCCGTTCAGATTTCTTCCCTATTCTACACGAAATCTCCTTCAAGGACAACAGCAACTTTTTGAAAAGCGGCTCTTCTTGCAAATTGGACAAATTCTCTTTACCGGGCCTGTTTTTATGGTATAATAACTGCATATGAGTGTTGTGGGATCAATTTGGCAGATCATGAAAACAGCGGACCGGCACGGGCCGGTTCGATTGTGTTACGAAAGAAAAGGGAGGCCATTTGGATGGAAAACCATGTTGTCGTCAGTATCTGCGGCGAGGAATACAACTTTGTAGCCCAGGAGGCACCCTCCTACATGCAGCGGGTGGGCAGCTATGTGGACGCAAAGATGACGGAGGTGCTCAAGGGGGCCCATGTGGGCCGCACCGACGCGGCGGTGCTCACCGCCGCCAACATCACCGACGAACTGTTCAAGGCGCAGGAGGACGCGGAGAACCTCCGCCGCCAGCTGAAGGAGTATGTGGAGGAAGCCGGCCGGGCCAAGGCCGAGGCGTCCGAGCTCAAGCGGGAGATCTTCCGTCTCCAGAACGGGAACAAGCATGACCGGTAGGCCCGAACTCCTCTCTCCCGCCGGCTCTCCGGAGGCGCTGCGCGCCGCCGTCCAGTGCGGAGCAGACGCCGTTTACCTGGGCGTGGGCAGCTTCAACGCCCGGCGGGGCGCCAAAAACTTCTCCGAAGAGGACTTCCTTCAGGCCCTGTCCTACTGCCACCTGTTGGGCGTCAAGGTCTATCTGACGCTGAACACCCTGCTCACGGATCGGGAGCTGCCCCAGGCCCTTCAGACCGCCCGCATGGCCTCCCAGGCCGGCGTGGACGCGGTGCTGGTACAGGACTGGGGCCTTTTTGAGTTGCTGCGCCAGACGCTGCCGGACCTGCCCCTCCACGCCAGCACCCAGATGAGCATCTTCACCTCCGGCGGCGCGCTGGAGGCCTCCCGCATGGGCTGCACCCGGGTGGTGGTGGCCCGGGAGCTGAGCGGAGAGGACATCGCCCGCATCATCCGCGCCAGCGGTGCCGAGATCGAGGTCTTTGCCCACGGCGCCCTGTGCATGAGCTACAGCGGCCAGTGCTCCATGAGCGCCTTTTTGGGCGGCCGCAGCGGCAACCGGGGCACCTGCGCCCAGCCCTGCCGCCTTCCCTACCGGCTGGAGCGTGACGGCCGGACGGCCAAACCCGGCCATCCCCTGAGCCTCAAGGACAGCTCCATGGCCGATCACCTGGAGGAGCTGCGGAAGATGGGCGTGGCCTGCCTGAAACTGGAGGGCCGGATGAAGCGGCCGGAGTATGTGGCGGTGGTTACATCCATTTACGCCCGGCTCCTCAGGGAGCGCCGCACTCCCACGGCTGAGGAGGCTCAACAGCTCTCCGACGCCTTTTCCCGCAGCGGCTTTACAGACTGGTATTACCACGGCAAACGGGGTGCCGGCATGTTCGGCACCCGCCCCGAGGGCGCCCAGGAGCCCCGGGAGCTTTTTGCCCAGATCCGCTCCTCCTATGAAAGCGGCACGCTGCGCACCGTGGGCGTCTCCTTTTTCTGCCGCGTAGGCGTGGGCGTGCCCGTGGTGCTCACCGCCACCGACGACCGCGACCACATCGTCTCCGTCACAGGGCCGGTGCCCGAGGCCGCCCGCAGCCGGGCCGTCACCGCCAGCGAGGTGGAGGAGCGGCTCAAAAAGACCGGCGGTACCGCCTTTCACTGCACCGGAGCCACCGCTGTGGTGGACGAGGGCCTCTCTTTAAGCGCCGCATCCATCAATGCCCTGCGCCGCCAGGCGCTGGAGGAGCTGACCACGGAGCGCGTCCGCCCGCCCAAACGACGGAGCCTGGAGCCCCAGCCCCTGCCTCCGGCCCTTGGGAGCTGCGAGGGGCCGCCCCGCCTCACCTGTTCGCTGAGCCGCGGCAGCCAGCTCAGCGAGGAGCTTGTGGACCAAGGCCCGGCCCGGATCTACCTGCCCCTGGAGCGGATCGGCGAATTTGACCTGGCCCCTTATCTTGGGAGGACCGAGTTTTACGCCCTGTTCCCCCGGGTCTGGCGGGATACGGACGAATCGGAGCTCCGCTCGCTGCTGCTCACCGCCCGGGACAGCGGCGTCACCGGCCTGGGCCTTTCCAACCTGGGCCACTTTCCCCTGGCCCGGGAGTCCGGCATGACTCTTGCGGGGGACTTTGGGCTCAACGTCTTCAACTCCCGCTCCCTGCTCTTTTTGCACCAGCGGGGGCTTTCCTCCGCCGCAGTCTCCTTTGAGCTGCGCCGGGAGCAGATCCGGGACCTTCAAAAATTCCTCAGCGTGGAGGCGGCGGTCTACGGCCGCCTGCCTCTTCAGATCACGGAAAACTGCCTGGTGCAAAACGACGGCGGCTGCCCCTGTGACGGCACGGCCGTCCTCCGGGACCGCACCAACGCCTCCTTCCCCATCCTCCCCGCCTACGGCTGCCGCAGCGAGCTGCAAAACAGCCGCGTGCTTTGGCTGGCGGACCGGGAGGACTGGAAGGACATCGGTTTATCATACGCCCGGCTCCGCTTCACCACCGAATCCGCCGAGGAGTGCGCCCAGGTCTTCCGGGCCTACCGCCGCACCGGGGAGCCCCCGGCCCTCTTTACCCGGGGTCTTTTCTACAAGGGTGTGGATTGACCGGCGCGCCACAGGCCAGAGTGAACGGCCTTCCTGCGATGCATTTGTAAAACTTTTAGTATATTATTGTTGTTATAATACTTTTTGCAATCAATTTCATCAGATTTTTCTGCATTTTTGCAGAATTGGTCTGAGCTTTCTGATACAAGGAGAAACTTTATGGAGACCATTCGCGTCAAATATTTTTCAGACGACTCTCCCCGGCTTTGCTATGTGGAGGGGAAATCCGACTGGATCGACCTTTCCGCGGCGGAGGATGTGACCCTTTCCGCCGGGGAGTTCCGGCTGATCCCCCTGGGGATCGCCGTGGCCCTGCCGGAGGGCTACGAGGCCCACATCGTGCCCCGCAGCTCCACCTTTAAGAACTACGGCATTTTGCAGGCCAACTCCATGGGTGTGGTGGACTGGTCCTACCGGGGCAGCGGCGATGAGTGGCGGATGCCGGTCTATGCCACCCGCAACACATCCATCCCCAAGGGCAGCCGGATCTGCCAGTTCCGGATCATGGCCCACCAGCCCCGCCTGGTGTTCGAAACCTGCACCTCCCTGGAGGAGTCCGACCGGGGCGGCTTTGGTTCAACTGGTAAGTAATTATACTTGTCACTTCATGCGGCAGGCGTGTTTGCCTGCAAACTTTGAACGATGCGCCTATGGCGCTTGGAGGAACATGGCACAGATTGTATTGGCCTCCGGCTCACCCCGGCGGCAGGAGCTTTTGGCCCGGATCGGCATCCGGGAGTTTGACATCCGCGTTCCGGAGGTGGAGGAGTGGTACCCCGGGGGCCTGACGCCGCCCCAGGTGGTGGAGTACATCTCCCGGGAGAAGGCGGAGGCTGTCCGGTGCACACCGGAGGAGATCGTCATCACCGCGGACACCATGGTGTTTTTGGACGAGGAGCGGCTGGGCAAGCCACGGGACGAGGAGCACGCGCTGAAGATGCTCTTGTCCCTTCAGGGACGCACCCACACCGTCTGCACCGGCGTCACCCTGCGCCGGGGAGATCGGTTTTTGACCGAATCGGAATCCACCGCCGTCACCTTCCGTCCTGCCTCCGAGCGGGAGCTGCGCTCCTACATCCGGAGCGGCGAGCCCATGGACAAGGCGGGCGCCTACGGCGTCCAGGGCCTGGGCGCGCTGTTGGTGGAGGGCATCTGCGGTGACTTTTACAACGTGATGGGGCTGCCGCTGCTGCGTCTTTCCCGGATGCTGGCCCGGTTCGGCGTGACGTTTTTGGACGAGGGTTTGTAACGCAGGAGGAGGCGCCCTTTGAAACACTTTTTGAAAAAACACGGACTGTGGATTCTCTTTGCCGCGGCGGTCATCGCAGTGGCCCTTTCCGTCATGTCCGTTTTCACCAACACCTCCGCCCCGCTGACCAACCTGGCCGGAGTCATCACCTCTCCCTTCCGCAGTGCCTTTACCGCAGTGGCGGAGTGGTTCAACGACAAGCAGGCCTACTACGCCGACTACAAGGCGCTGGAGGCGGAGAACGCGGAGCTGCGCAACCGGATTGCGGAGATGGAGGAGGCGGTGCGCCAGAGCGAGGCGGACAGCGAGGAAAACGCCCGGTTCCGCTCCCTTTTGAACCTGCGGGAACAGCGCAAGGAGTTTGACTTTGAATCCGCCCACATCACCGCCCGCAACACCTCCAACTGGACCTCCTCCCTGACGCTGAACCGCGGCACGGACCACGGCGTGGCCGTGGGGGACTGCGTGGTCAACGAGCAGCACTATCTGGTTGGCGTGGTTTCCGAGGTAGGGCTGAACTGGTGCACGGTCCTCACCACCATCGACACGGACACCCAGTTGGGCGCCATGGTCTTCCGCACCGATGAGATCGGCGTGGCCAGCGGCGACTTCAACCTGATGGGTGAAAAGCGCCTCAAGCTCAGCTATCTGCCCGCCGACTCCACGCTGCTCAACGGCGATCTTGTCGTCACCTCCGGCGTGGGCGGCTACTATCCCACGGGTTTGGTCATCGGCTCCGTGGAGGAGGTCAAGTTAGACGACTCCGGCCTGACCCAGTATGCGGTAATCGCCCCCATGGTGGACTTTGATGAGTTGAGCCAGGTGTTCATCATCAAGGACTTCGACATTGTGGAGTAAGGAAAGGAGGCGCTGCGTTTGCCTTTTCGAAATGTTACGGTGGTCCGCTGGCTGCTCTACAGCCTGGCCTTCCTCCTCTGCTGCCTAATCCAGGGCCTTGTGATGCAGCACATCCTCCTGCGGGGCGTTTTCCCCTTCCTCTACCCGGCTGTGGTGGCGGTGCTGGCCGCCCAGGAGGGGCCGTTTTCCGGCACCGCCTTCGGCCTGGTGGCTGGCCTGGTCTGTGATCTGACCGTCGATGGTCCCCTGCCCTGCTTTTACACCCTGCTTTTCCCACTGGTGGGCCTGCTCGCCGGCCTCATTGCCGAGGGGCTGGTCTCCGCCGGGTTCCTCTGCTCCCTGGCGGCCACGGCGGCGGCCTTTGTGTTGGTGGACGGGGCACGGATCCTCCTCTTGCTGCTCAGCGGCCTGGACGATGTCTCCCGGGCGCTGATGCTCTCGCTCCAGGAGACGGCCCTGACGCTGGTCTTTGTCCTGCCGGTGCACCTGCTCTTTGCCGCCATCCACCGCAAGTGCCGCGACATCGATTGAAAGGAGTTTCCATGGAGGAGCGCAACTATTTTCACATCCGCATCTCTGTGATTGTTCTGTTTCTAAGCGCCTGCCTTACGGCCTTTGTGGGTGTGCTCTACTCCACCCAGATCGTCCACGGCCAGGACTACCTGGAGCAGTCGGTGCGCACCATCACCCAGCGCGAGACGGTGGAGGCCTCCCGGGGCATTCTCACCGACCGCAACGGGAAAACCTTGGTGTCCAACCGTTTGAGCTATACGCTGACCTTTGACAGCTCCCTTTTGGGGGAGGGGGAAAGCGAGGCGGAATCCATCTGGAAGCTGATCCAGCTCTGCCGGCGCTACGGCGTGGAGTGGGTGGAGAACCTGCCCATCACCTCCCAGGCGCCCTTTGCCTTTGCCCTGGAAGGCCTGGATTCCACCCAGAGCACCCGTTTCCTCAAATACCTCCAGGCCAACAAGTGGGTGGCGGACTCCCTGCCCGCCTCCTACAACACGGAGGGGATGACCCGGCAGGAACAGCTTGCCGCCTACCTGAAGGAGAGCGGCCTGAGCGCGGACGCGCTCCTTGCCAACATGCGTTCCCTCTTGAACGTGCCCGCCTCCTACACCGACGCCCAGGCCCGCTCCGTCATGGGGGTGCAGTACGAGCTGGCTGTGCGTAAACTGGTGAATACCACAGCCTATATCTTTGCCGAGGACGTGAGCACGAAGCTGATCTCCGAGATCACCGATGGGGATTACCCCGGCGTCAAGGTGGGCTCCTCCTCTGTCCGGGATTACCAGACCACTGCCGCGGCCCACATCCTGGGTACCGTGGGGCGCATGGAGGACGAGTACGAGGAGCTGAAGGACCAGGGCTACGCCCTGGACGACCTGGTGGGCAAGTTCGGCGTGGAACTGGCCTTTGAAGAGTACCTCCACGGCACCGACGGCACCCGGGTGGTGTCGAAAAACAGCGAGGGCAAGACCACCAGCGAGCTCTACACCAAGGCCCCCCAGCCCGGGAGCACCGTGTCGCTGACCATCGACCTGCCCTTCCAGGAGGCGGTGGAGGCCGCCCTCGCAGCCACCGTCACCTCCATGAACAAGGAGGACGGCCATACTTCCCGCGGCGCCGCCGCCGTGGTGGAACAGGTGGGCACCGGAGAGGTGCTGGCCCTGGCCTCCTATCCAACCTTTGACCTCTCCACCTACCGCCAGGAGTTCAACCTTCTGAACGACCCGGAGCAAACCCCCGGCAGGCCCCTGGTGAACCGGGCCACCCAGGGCACCTTCCCCCCCGGCTCCACCCTGAAGCCCTTCACCGCCATCGCAGCCCTGGAGTCTGGGGCCGTCACGGTCCAGGAAAAGGTCCGGGACACCGGCAAGTGGGTCTACCCCGGCTTTCCGGACAGCTACACCTGGTGCTGGAACCACGCGGGCCACGGCCTTTTGAACGTCTCCGGGGCCATCACCAACTCCTGCAACTACTTTTTTGCAGAAATGGGCTACCGCATGGGCATGGATACCCTGCGGGAGTACCTCACCGCCTTTGGCCTGGGGCAGAGCACGGGCATTGAAATCGGCGACAAGCCGGGCTCCCTGCCGGAAAACCCCGAGGGCCAGAACCTGTCCCCCTGGGCGGCCTACGGCCAGGCCAACCAGGTATACACGCCGGTCCAGCTCTGCAACGCCGTAGCCACGCTGGTTTCCGGAGGCAAACACTGCGAGGCCCACCTGCTCAAATCCGTGAAGTCTTACGACAATTCCCAGGTGCTGGCAGCTGGGGACACCGCCCCCGTCAACACCATTGACATCCATGACTCCTCTCTCCAGGCGGTGAAAAAGGGTATGTACGACCTGACCACCGCCGGATCGCTGGCCCCTTATTTCAAAAACTGCGTGGTGGAGGCTGGCGCCAAAACCGGCACCGCCCAGCGCGGCGGCAACTTCACCAACAACGGCGTGTTCGTATGCTTCGCCCCCTATGAAGAGCCGGAGATCGCCGTGGCCATCGTCATTGAGGAGGGCGGCTCCGGTTCGGCCCTGGCCTCCACCGCCGTGGAGATCCTCAACGCCTATTTCTCCACCGACGAGATCGGCGCGGCGCTCATCGGCGAGGACCAGCTGCTGCAATAAGGCGCATTTGTTCTATATTATCATCCGAAAGGACTGGAGCTATGTCCCCTTGCTTTGACTCCCGGGACCCCCGCTGCAAGACCCCTTACGGCGCGGTCCCCACCTCCACACCTGTGACGCTCACCCTCCGCCCGGACGGCGCGGAGGGTTTTCCCCGCTGTGAGCTGCTTGCCTACCACGAATTTGCCGCCTCAGAGGAGGTACTTCCTCTCTCGCCCACGGCGGAGGGCGCCTTCACCATCACCTTTTCCGCCCCCGCCCAGCCGGAGCTGGTGTGGTACGCCTTCCGCTTTTCCCGCGCCGACGGCTCCAGCAGCTGCCTCACCCGCAGCGGCTGGGGGAAAAACGCCGACGACCACCGCTGGCAGTTGACGGTCTACTCTGAGCGCCAACCCACCCCGGACTGGTTTGGCCGGGGCATTACCTACCAAATTTTTCCAGACCGTTTCTGCCGCCTCTCCCTGCCAGCCACCGACGGCGTGGTGGGCAACCGGGTGGTACACAAGGATTGGAGCGAACCCATGGACTACCTGCCGGATCCGGACGGCGAGGTGCGCAGCCGGGACTTCTATGGCGGGTCCCTCTTGGGCATCTCCTCCAAGCTGCCCTATCTTCAGAGCCTTGGGGTCTCCACGCTGTATCTCTGCCCCATCTTTGAATCCGCCTCCAACCACCGCTACAACACGGCGGACTACCGGAAGATCGATCCCTTTTTGGGCACGGAGGAGGACTTTGCGCACCTTTGCAGTGAAGGGCGCAAATATGGCATCCGGGTGGTGCTGGACGGCGTGTTCAACCACACCGGCTCCAACAGCGTCTACTTCAACCAGGAGGGCTTTTATCCCTCCGTGGGTGCGGCCCAGAGCCTGGATTCGCCCTATGCCGGTTGGTACCGCTTTTCCCACTGGCCGGATCAGTACGACGCCTGGTGGGGCATCCGCACCCTGCCCGCGGTCCAGGAGGACAATCCGGACTACCGGGCCTATATGGTGACGGGAAAGGATTCGGTGATCCGCCGCTGGCTCCGCCTGGGCGCCTCCGGCTGGCGGCTGGATGTGGCTGACGAGCTGCCCGACGCCTTCATCCGGGACATCCGCCTCGCCATGGAGGAGACGGATCCCGACGCCATCTTGTTGGGCGAGGTGTGGGAGGACGGCTCCAACAAGATCGCCTATTCCCAGCGCCGCCGCTACCTCCTGGGGGATGAGACCCACGCCCTGATGAACTACCCCTTCCGCAACGCCGCACTGGCCTATCTTCTGGGCGGGCCGGCCGAGGCCTTTTATGAGGCCATGGAGAGCATCCGGGAGAATTACCCTGCCCCTGCCTTTTACTCTGCCATGAATTTTTTGGGCACCCATGATACGCCCCGAATTCTCACCCTCTTGGGCCAGCCCGCCCCCATCTCCGACCGGGCCGAACGCCGGGCCTACCGCCTCTCTGAGGAGGAGCTCCGTCGGGGGGTGCGGCGGCTGCGGCTGGCGGCACTGCTGCTCTACGCCTTCCCCGGCTCCCCCACCATTTTTTACGGCGACGAGGCGGGGATGCAGGGGTTTGAGGACCCCTTCAACCGGGGCACCTTCCCCTGGGGCCATGAGAACCGGGAGCTTCTGGAGCTCTACCGCCTGCTGGGCCGCATCCGCACCCAGCGCCCCTCCTTGCAAAAGGGGGCCATCCGCTACCACATTGCCCAGGACGGCCTGCTGGCCTTTTCCCGGCAGGCGGGCGATGAGACCACCTGGGCAGTGTTCAACAGCGGTCCGCAAGAGCGCAGCCTGGCCCTTCCCTACCCGGGCGACCTGGCCACGGACCTTCTCACTGGACAGCAGTTTGCCGTTTTGGACGGGGAATTGGAACTGACGCTGCCCTCCCTGGATGGATTGCTGATTGTCTGACACTTTGGCTTTCAGGGTACTGTTTCACGTGAAACAGTACCCTGTTCCCTTTGCCAGCATGTTTCACGTGAAACTTTATTCATTGTTTTTTCTCCCTTTTTCTTGAAATGAAGGGACAAGCTTGCTATACTGTATTTTGTACTGGTTTTCACTCAACCATTGAGAAAGCAGGTGCCCTTTTGGCTAAAATCATCGCAATTGTCAATCAAAAAGGCGGCGTGGGCAAGACGACCACCTGCGTCAATCTGACCGCCGCCCTTCACGAGCTGGGCAAGCGGGTGCTGCTGTGTGACTTTGACCCCCAGGCCAATTCCACATCCGGCATGGGCGTGGACAAATCCCTGTCCCAGGGCGTCTACCAGGTGATGGTGGGCGACGCCCCGGTGCGGGAGGCGGTGGTCTCCACCCGCTACGGCGACGTGCTGCCCTCCAACAAGGCGCTGGCCGGCGCCGGCATTGAGCTGATTTCCATGGACTCCCGGGAGTTCCTGCTGCGAAATGCCCTGAATCAGCTCCAGGAGGACTATGACTTCATTTTCATCGACTGCCCCCCTTCCCTGGAACTTCTGACCCTCAACGCCCTCTGCGCGGCGAACACGCTGCTGGTTCCGGTGCAGGGGGAATATTTCGCGCTGGAGGGCCTTTCAGACCTGATGAGCACCGTGCGCATCGTGCGCCGGTCGCTGAACCCCCGGCTGGAGCTGGAGGGCGTGCTGCTGACCATGTTCGACGGCCGTACCAATTTGGCCCTCCAGGTGGCAGAGGAGGTCAAACGCTTTTTCCCGGGCAAGGTCTACTCCACGGTGATTCCAAGGAACGTGCGGCTCAGCGAGGCCCCAAGCCACGGAAAGCCCATTACCACCTACGACCGCAGTTCCCGGGGCGCGGAGAGCTACACCGCCCTGGCCAAGGAGTTTCTCAGGAAGAACAACCAATAACTTTACTTACTTTTCCTTTTGAAGGGAGATCGCTATGGCAACAAATAAAGCAAAGGGCCTGGGCCGGGGACTGGGGGCCCTTTTGGGCGAGGAGGCGCTGAAGGGCGACACGGGAAGCGCCCTCTCCCTCCCCATTTCCCAGGTGGAGAGCTGCTCCAACCAGCCCCGCAAGATTTTTGACGACGCCTCGCTGGCAGACCTGGCGGATTCCATCCGTCAGCACGGCATTATCCAGCCTTTGACGGTGCGCCGTCTCTCCTCCGGCTACTATCAGATCATCGCCGGAGAGCGCCGCTGGCGGGCCGCGCGGCTGGCCGGGCTGCAGGAGGTGCCGGTCATCGTCATTGAGGCCGACGACCGAAAGGCCGCGGAACTGGCCATGATCGAAAACCTCCAGCGGGAGGACCTGAACCCCATGGAGGAGGCCTCCGGCTTCCAGTCCCTCATCGACACCTACCACATGACCCAGGAAGAGGCCGCCGCCGCAGTGGGCAAGTCCCGCAGCGCCGTGGCCAACTCCCTGCGGCTCCTTGGGCTCTGTCCGCCGGTCCGCAAGCTGGTGGAGGAGGGTTCTCTCTCCTCCGGCCACGCCCGGGCCCTGCTGCCCTTGGGGGCAGAGGCCCAGCAAAAAGCCGCCGCCGCAGTGGTGGACGGCGACCTCTCCGTCCGGCAGACGGAGACGCTGGTCAAAAAGCTGACCGAGTCCAAGCCGAACGGCCCCGCGCCAAAAAGCGGCGTCAGCGTCAACTATACGGAGGAGGCCCAAAAGGAGCTCAGCTCCCGGCTTGGCCGGGGCTGCCGCATTGTCAGCGGCCGGAAAAAGGGCCGCATTGAGCTGGAGTACTACGGCCTCGACGACCTGAACGACCTGCTGGAGGCCCTGTCCGCCCTGAAGCACAGGGACGCATGAATAATGGAAAGGATGTCAAACTAACCATGAAGTTCAAAAAGCGGGGCGACGGCGCCCAGGATTCAGCCCCAGCCCCGGAGGAAGCTGTTTCCGGCCGTCAAAAGCCCGTATTCATCTATATCATCATACTTTTTACCGTGGCCTTCATCCTGATCCTGGTCTCCTTCGTGATGCACCAGCGCAGCAACCAGCAGGTTTTGGGGGAACTTCACAACAACGTCAACGCCATTGAGGAGCTGCAGGACGCCCTGGATGAAAACCTGCGGCTTCAAAAGGAGCTGGCAAAAACCCAGAAGGAGCTGAGCAGTGCATCGGAGCAGTTGGAGCGTGAACAGGCCCTGCGAAAGAGCGAAGAGGATGAGTCCGCCGCCCTCCTCTCCCTCTACTCCCTCCAGCAGCTCTATGCCGCCGGCGATTACGCCAAATGTGAGGAGGTCATCGACCAGTATGAGGAGAGCGGCGTGGTGGATGCCCTGCCCACAGAGTCCACGGATGCCGCGGTGGTCTCCCCGCTTCAGCGCTATCAGCAGCTGAAAGAGGGCGTGGCCCAGAAGATGGCTGAGGCAGCCGAATAAGCTTGTTTCACGTGAAACAGTCTATGCCGCCACGCGGCGCAATTTGTAATGAGGTGAACAATCGTGCTTGATATCAAACTGATCCGGGAAAATCCCGACCTGGTGCGCCAGAACATCAGAAATAAATTTCAGGACAGCAAACTCCCCCTGGTGGACGAGGTGCTGAAGTTGGATGAGGAGTTCCGGGCCGCCGTCACGGAGGGCAGCGAGCTCCGGGCCTCCCGCAACGCCCTCAGCAAGCAGATCGGCATGCTGATGGGGCAGGCCAAAAAGGACCCGTCCAAGCTATCGGAGGCGGAAGCCGTCAAGGCCCAGGTCACGGCCAACGCCGAGCGGCTCAGGGAGTTGGAAGAGCGGGAAGCGGAGTTGGAGGGGGAAATCCGCAAACGGATGCTGGTGATCCCCCAGCTTTTGGACGAAAAAGTGCCCATCGGCAAAGACGATTCGGAAAATGTGGAGGTGGCGCGCTTCGGCGAGCCCGTGACTCCCCCCTTTGAGATCCCCTACCATGCGGAGATTATGGAGTCCTTTGACGGGCTGGACCTGGACGCCGCCCGCCGGGTGGCTGGAAACGGCTTCTACTATCTCATGGGCGATATGGCGCGGCTCCACTCCGCCGTCCTCTCCTATGCCCGGGATTTCATGATCGACCGGGGCTTCACCTACTGCGTGCCGCCCTTCATGATTCGCCAGGGCGTGGTGGATGGCGTGATGAGCTTTGCGGAAATGGACGCCATGATGTACAAGATCGAGGGCGAGGACCTCTATCTCATTGGCACCAGTGAGCACTCCATGATTGGAAAGTTCATCGACCAAATTCTTCCGGAGGAGTCCCTCCCCCAGACGCTGACTTCCTACTCCCCCTGCTTCCGCAAGGAAAAGGGTGCTCACGGCATAGAAGAGCGCGGCGTCTACCGCATCCACCAGTTTGAAAAGCAGGAGATGATCGTGGTCTGCAGGCCCGAGGAGTCCCCTGTCTGGTTTGACAAGCTGTGGCAGAACACGGTGGAATTGTTCCGCAGCCTGGATATCCCCGTCCGGACGCTGGAGTGCTGCTCCGGGGATCTGGCGGATTTGAAGTGCCGCTCCCTTGATGTGGAGGCTTGGTCCCCCCGGCAGCAGAAGTACTTCGAGGTGGGCTCCTGCTCCAACCTGGGCGACGCCCAGGCGCGGCGGCTGAAAATCCGCGTCACCGGGCAGGATGGGAAAAAATATCTGCCTCACACGCTGAACAACACGGTGGTGGCACCGCCCCGGATGCTCATCGCCTTCCTGGAAAATAACCTTAATGCAGACGGCTCCGTCCGGGTGCCCGAAGCGCTGCGCCCCTATATGGGCGGCAAGGAGCTGCTGATTCCCAAAAAGAAGTAAAATACCATTTGTATATTACCTGCGTTTTTTGATTACTTTATGTATATTTTTTGAGCGGTTTGCAGACGACAGGAGGGTTTGAAACGATGCGGCGTTCACTTTTGGCATTTTTATTGGCTCTATTCCTTTCCACATCCTGTATCCCTTGGGCCGCAGCGGATACAGCCTTTCCAAAAACAAGGGAGTACCAGGGCTTTTCCGACGTGGCAAAAGATGCGTGGTGCTATGACGCGGTCAAGCTCTGCTATGAGACCGGACTGCTCAACGGCACCTCGGCCAAGACCTTCTCCCCCGACTCACCCCTGGCCATGGAGCAGCTGATGGTGCTTTCCGCCCGGCTGTACGATCTGCGCAAGGGCGGCGACGGGGTGCTGCCCCCGGCGCCACAGGAGCCCCGGGAATACGTGCGGTTTTACGACCTCACTGGCACCCAGGTGGCCAATCTGGGCCAGGTCCTGTCCTACAGCTGGCAGGGCAGCGGCTCCATACTGACAGGGGAGTTTCAGGAGGCCCGTTCCCCCTGCTTCCCCCTGCGCATTGAAATCGGCTTTGACGGAGACGGCTTCCGGTTCAGCGGCAGCGGCAATACCGGGACGGACGGCAAAAGCGTCTCATTCGTCCTGAATCCGGATGCGGAGTTTGTGGCCTTTAAGCTGAATGCCTACAGCCGTTCCTGGCGGAACGCCCAAGCGGCCGGGGCATGGGAGCAGTGGTGGTTCCCCGCCTCCTTCTACATCGACTATCGCGAAACCCTGGACATCCTCTACAGCCCCCACTGGCTGGCCAGCTCCTTCGGCGAGACCGCCTGGCGGGAGGATTTCGCCATGTGGCTCTGCTCCGTGGGCGGTGAAATGGAGCAGCGGTGCACGGTGGACTCCCTGCCCGACGTGCCCGGTGTGCGCTATGACGAGGAGCAGGCCGACGCCATCTTTTCCCTTTACCGGGCCGGTATCCTCAACGGAACGGACGCCACCGGCGCCTTCCACGGAACCGCTCCCTTGACCCGCGCTCAGGCCGCCGTTATGCTGGCCCGGGTGTTGGACCCGGGTCTGCGGATTTCCACAATCGCATCTGATTCCATATCGTAATTTTATTCCTTAATATTACAGGAGGGATTTACTTATGGCAAAAAACAGCGGATTTGTCGCTGAATTCAAACAGTTCATTGCCCGGGGCAACGTCCTGGACATGGCCGTCGGCGTTATCATCGGCGGCGCATTCGGCAAAATCTCCACATCGCTGGTGAATGACATCATCATGCCCGCCGTATCCATGCTCACCGGCGGAGTGGACTTCAGCCAGTGGAAGATCGTGCTGAAGCAGGCGGTGGTGGAAAACGGCGAGGAGATCGCCGCCGCGGTCTCCATCAACTACGGCTCGTTCCTCTCCACCATCCTGGACTTTTTGATCATCGCCTTTGCCGTGTTTTGCCTGATCCGGGCCATCAACAAGTTCCACCGGAAAAAGGAAGAGGCCGCCCCTCCCGCTCCGCCGGAGCCCTCCGCTGAGGAGAAGCTGCTGACGGAAATCCGGGACCTGCTGAAAGCATCCAGATGAGGGAACCACTGCTGCAGGGCCTCCGGACGCTGGGCCTTTCCGAAGACTGCGTTCCCCAGCTGGAGCGCTATGGGGAACTGCTGCTGAAGAAGAACGAGGTGATGAACCTCACCGCCATCACTGCCCCTGATGATGTGGCCCGGCTCCACTTTTTGGACAGCCTGGCCCTTTTGAACCTGACGGATTTTTGCGGCAAGTCCCTGGTGGACGTGGGGACCGGCGCCGGATTCCCCGGCCTTCCCCTGCGGATTTGCCGGCCGGACATCCGCTTGACGCTGCTGGACTCCCTGGGCAAGCGGGTCACCTTTTTGCAGGAGGTCTGCGACGCCCTGGGCCTGGAGGATGTGGCCTGCGTCCACGGCCGGGCCGAGGAGTTTGCCGCCGGCCATCGGGAATCCTTTGACCTGGCCGCCTCCCGGGCTGTGGCGTCATTGCCCATGCTCTGTGAGCTGTGCCTGCCGTTGGTGCGCCCGGGCGGCGCCTTTTTGGCCATGAAATCCGTGGACTGCGGCCAGGAGCTCTCCGCCGCTGCCAAAGCCATTGAGGTCCTGGGGGGCGAGGTGGAGGAGGTCCGGGACTATGAGGTGCCCGGCGCCGCTGTCACCCACCGGCTGATCTCCATCCGGAAGGTCCGCCCCACTCCGGCCAAATACCCCAGGGCCTTCGCCAAGATCAAAAAAGCCCCTCTATGACCGCCTCTTGACGGCTTCACTCCCTCCGGCAGGGACATAAATAAGAAAAATTTTCATTCGCAATCGATTTCCTGTTGCAAAGAAGGGAGTTTTCGCATAAAATGGGAGAAAGTATTGTTGTGGTGTCCGGCAAGGGCGGCACCGGGAAAACCTCATTTACCGCCAGCGTGGGCTCCGCGCTGTCTTTGCTGGGAAAGCGGGTATTGTGCCTGGACTGCGACATCGGGCTGCGGAACCTGGACCTGGCGCTGGGCCTCACCGACCGGGCGCTGATGGACTTTACCGACGTGGCCCTGGGCCGCTGCACCCTGGAGGAAGCGGTGGTCCAGCATCCCCGGATGCCGAACCTCTACCTGCTGACCGCGCCCATGGGGATGGGGCGGCAGGCGCTGACCGGCGCGGACATGTACCGCCTGATCTCCAGGATCAACAAAACCTTTGACTACTGCCTCATCGACGCCCCCGCCGGGCTGGGGTCCGGATTCCGCCTGGCCTCCTGCGCCGCGGACCGGGCCGTGGTGGTCACCACCACCGACGCCACCAGCCTCCGGGACGCCCAGCACACGGTCATGCTGCTGGACGGGCAGTTTCCCCAGAACCGTCTGCACCTGGTGGTAAACCGGGTGCGGAAAAAGCTGCTCAAGGGGCTTCATGCCACCATTGACGACGCCATCGACACCGCAGGCCTTCCCCTTCTTGGCGTGGTGCCGGAGGACGACGCCCTGCCCATCTGCCTGGGCCGGGGCATCCCCCTGATGCTCTCCGACTCCTCTTTGGCGGCAGTGGCCTATCGAAACATTGCAAAACGCATCACCGGAGCGCGGGTGCCGCTGATGCGGATCAAATAGAAAGGAGCGTACCATCCTATGAATATCGCCATCATGTCCCATGACAACAAAAAAGAGCTCATGGTTCAATTCTGCACCGCCTACGCCGGAATCCTGTCCCAGCACAGCCTGTACGCCACCAGCACCACAGGCAACATGGTCTCCGAATCCACAGGGTTGAATATCCATTGTTTCCTCTCCTACGCCCACGGCGGAAGCCAGCAGATCGGGGCCCGCATTGCCTACAACGAATTTGATATGGTGCTGTTTTTCAACGACCCCAACAGCGACGTCATGGCGGAGGATGTATCCTATATTTCCCGCCTGTGCGATCAGAACAACATCCCCTTTGCCAGCAACATCGCCACCGCGGAAATGCTGGTGCTGGGCCTGGCCCGGGGCGATCTGGACTGGCGCACCATCGTCAATCCCGTGACAAAGCCGCTGAACATCTGAGCCTTGACTTTTGGCGTCAAACTGCCTAAAATGAAAGAGTATACTGCGTGGAAGCCGCAGGAGTACAGTCCCACCGCCGCAGCCAGAGAGGGGCGCGCTTTGCTGGAAGCGCCCCGCGGCAGGAGATTGGAAAGACAGCGGCGGAGCAGGGGCGGAGACGCCCACGGCCCGCTCCCCGTACCAGGAGCCAAAAGGAAGCAGGGAAAGCCTGCTTCGAATTTGGGTGGCACCACGAAGCGACCGCTCGCTCTCGTCCCAAACTGCCGGGACGAGAGCGTTTTTTTATTGTTCCGCGCGCATTTGGGACAACCCTCCGCGCCGACAGACCGCCGGCCTCATTACAACTAAAGGAGCATCACTATGTCGAAACAGACACCACGAACCCTCTCCGGCTTTATGGAGCTGCTTCCCCCCGCCCAGCAGCAGATGGAGCGCATGATGGAGGTGCTGCGGCGCACCTATTCCCTATACGGCTTCACGCCCCTGGACACCCCTGTCATCGAATCCTCGGAGGTGCTGCTGGCCAAGGGCGGCGGCGAGACGGAGAAGCAGATCTACCGCTTCACCAAGGGCGACGCAGATCTGAGCCTGCGCTTTGACCTCACTGTCCCCCTGGCCAAGTACGTGGCGCTGCACTACAACGACCTGACCTTCCCCTTCCGCCGCTACCAGATCGGCAAGGTCTACCGGGGGGAGCGGGCCCAGCGGGGCCGGTTCCGGGAGTTCTATCAGGCAGACATCGACGTCATCGGCGACGGGCAGCTCTCCATCCTCAACGAGGCGGAGATTCCCGCCATCATCTATAAGACCTTCTCCACCCTGGGGCTCAGGCGCTTCCAGATCCGGGTCAACAACCGCAAGATCCTGAATGGGTTCTACGAGATGCAAGGCCTATCGGAGCGCTCCGGCGACATCATGCGCACGGTGGACAAGTTGGACAAAATCGGCGCGGACAAGGTGGGCGCCATCTTGGTGGACGACCTGGGCCTTTCCAGGGAGCAGTCCGACGAAATCCTGCGCTTCATCTCCATCAGCGGCAGCAACGACCAGGTGCTCTCCGCCCTCTCCGGCTATGCGGGCCGCAGCCCCCTCTTCGACGAGGGCCTCAGCGAGCTGAACTCCGTGTCCTCCTCCCTGACGGCCTTCGGCGTGCCGGCTGAGCACTTCGCCGTGGACCTCACCATTGCCCGGGGCCTGGACTACTACACGGGCACGGTCTACGAGACCACCCTTCTGGACCACCCGGAGATCGGCTCCGTCTGCTCCGGCGGCCGCTACGACAATTTAGCCGAGTTCTACACCGATAAAAAGCTGCCCGGCGTGGGCATCTCCATCGGCCTGACCCGTCTTTTTTACGTGCTGGGCGAGCAGAAGATGCTCAACCCGGACTTGCCCACCGCGCCTGCCGACGTGCTCATCCTGCCCATGACCGAGGACCTGTCGGCGGCCATCGCCCTGGCCACCTCCTTCCGGGAGGCGGGTATCCGCACTCAGCTCCACTGTGAGCAGAAAAAGTTCAAGCAGAAGATCAGCTACGCCGACAAGTTGGGCATCCCCTACGTCATCTTCTTAGGCGAGGATGAAATCGCAGGCGGCATCGTGGCCTGCAAGGACATGGCCACCGGGGAGCAGTCCAAGCTCTCCCCCGCCGACGCCATCACCCTCATCCGTGCCGGCCTGGCGGAAAAAAACAGCGGCGCGGTGATCTTAGGCTGAGCGCAGCATCGTCGCTGTACGCCGTGAATACGACAAGTTATATATTCTGCAAATTATACAATAAGGAGTGGTTTTCTGTGAAATTCACCCGGTTAGCCACCCTGTTCCTGGCCCTGCTCCTGGGGATCACGCCGGCTCTGGCCTATTCGCAGGATGCCCTGGTCCCCTATCAGGAACCCTATGGACAGGGCTTCCCCGACGTGAAGGGCGCCTGGTGCGAGACCTACGTCCAAACGGTCTACGAGTCCAGCCTCATGGAGGGCAAGACCAAGACCTCTTTCGATTCCCGGTCGCCTTTGACCAACGCCCAGATCATCACCATCGGTGCCCGGCTCTATGACCTGCTCACTGGCGGCGACGGGGAAATCCCCCTGATCGCCGACGCCAGCTGGTACCTGACCTACTACAACAACATGGCCCCCCTGCTGGGCTATGAGAGCGGCAGCCAGATGTTAGACATGGGCGTCTGGCCCCCAACGGAAGCCTGCTCCCGGATCAGCTTTGTCAACCTCCTGTCTGTCGTGCTGAAGGCCGCGGGGGTGGAGCTGCCCGTGGCCAATGAGGTGACGGCCATCCCGGACCTGAACCCCATAGAGGCCCTGGATGGGCATGCCAACACCCTGGCCTTTTACAACGCCGGCATCCTGAACGGCAGCGACGCCTACGGCACCTTCCGGCCCCTGAGCAGCCTGACCCGGGGTGAGGCCGCCGCCATGCTGGCCCGGCTCATCGACCCGGCCCAGCGCCTCCGCTTCTCCCCGGTGCCTTTCGACTTCTTAAAGGACCTGATGGGCGTGGAGCGTGAGACGGTGGTGTACTCGGTCAACGGCAGGGAGCTGACCATGGGGGAGTTTGCTCCCCTGCTGGCCCGGAACTTTTTCGTCGGCGCCCACCTGCAGGACATCACCTTTGCCGGGGCCGCGGTGCCCGACGCCGTCACCTACGCCCTGATGGACCTCCGAAGGGAGGCCGCCCTCTCGGCCCTGGCCGAGGCCCACGGCATCACCCTCTCCGCCGCGGCAAAGGCCACGGCCGAAGCCAATGCCAGGGCCAAAGCAGGCTTCGCGGGGCTGGACGAGGAGGCCTGGCTTTCCTGTGAGCTCCAGGATGCGCTTGACGACGCGGTGGAATCCTACTACGACCAAACCTATGGCTGCAACAGCCCCCTCCTCCACTCCGACGAGCCCGACGGCCGGAGCCGCCTCATGGAGGATCTGGAGGCGGTGGACGTCACCATCCAGTCCGCCGGTGTGATGGAGGGACTGGACTGGGCCGCCATCGGCCAAAGAGCCAAGACTACTCCCTATGTGGAGAACCTGTTCCAGCGCGGGATTTGATCCTTCCAAGGGTTGATTTTCCCAAAAACGATTGCGTATAGTAATATCAAATCAATATATTACGATTTGGAGAGTGACTGTATGAAAAAAGCACGTCTCGCCGCGCTGGTTTTGGCGCTGGCCCTGGCCATGAGCACGATCAGCACTTTTGCCTATCCCTCCAACGCGCTGCTGCCCAAGCAGCAGACCTATGACAAGCCCTTCGCCGATGTGAAGGGCACCTGGTGCGAGTCCTACGTCCAGACGGTCTACGAGGCCGGGCTGATGCAGGGCAAAACCGCCGCCGCCTTCGACTCCCGCAGCCAGCTGACCAACGGCCAGATCGTGGTCATCAGCGCCCGGCTCCACAAGCTGCTCACCGGCGGAGGCGACACCTGGGCCGCGGGGGAGAAGTGGTACTCCGCCTATTACGACTACTTTGCCAGCGTGTCTTTCGGCGGAGCCTTCACCGCCGCGGATCTGATGGTCGAACTCTATCCGCCGGAGGAGCCCTGCCCCCGGTACGCCTTTGTCTGGGCCCTGAGCGACGTGCTTTACAGCGCGGACGTGACGCTGCCCACGCTGAACCAGGTCGCGGTACTGCCCGACTCGACGGACCCGAGCATCCTGAACTTTTATGAAGCGGGAATCGTAAACGGCAAGGATAAGTACGGCACCTTTGACGAGTACGGCACCCTGACCCGGGGCGAGGCCGCCGCCATGCTTGCCCGGGTCATCGACCCGGCCCAGCGCCTCACCTTCACCGTGACGCCCTTCGACCTTTCCAGGGACGTGCTGGGCGTGAAGGGCGACACGGTGCTGGTCACGGTGAAGGACTTGCGCTACACCGCCGATCAGCTTGCCTACGGCGTTGTCAACAATCTGATTGCTGCAAAATTGAACGACGGCTTCCTCCCGTCCCTTTCTTCACTTGCCGAGGGATACGCCTGCTATGAGGCCTCCCTTGAGCTGCTGGCCCGGCAGAAATCCGTCTCCCTCAGCGCCGCGGAGTTGAACTCGGCCAAGGAAGACGGCCGGCTGATGGCCGGCTACATGGGCGTCAGCCAGGCCGGATGGACCCAGGAAAACCAGAATTACATGCTCCTGACCGCCCTGAGCGACTACTACTATGCCCACTACGCCTCCTCTGAGGATAAGAGCTCTTTTGACCGTTTGAACGACGACCTTTTCACCCTGGAGTCCTCCCTCACCGCCCAGTCCACCGACGCGCTGAAGGCCCTGGACGCGGAAACGGTCTATCAGCGGGCGGCCGATTCCCCCCTGCGCTACCTGTATAGTTATTTATTTGTGGATGAACAATAAGAAAGGAACTTTTGTTATGATGCAATCCAGAACCCATACCTGCGGCGAGCTGCGCCTTGGCGATGCGGGCAAGCAGGTGAAGATCGTCGGCTGGCTGGAAAACGTCCGTGAGGTGGGCGCGGAGCTGGCCTTTGCCGTGATCCGTGACTTCTACGGCACCACCCAGGTGGTGGCCCAGAGCGCCGAGATGGTCAAAGAGCTCCACGCCATCAACAAGGAATCCACCATCAGCGTGAAGGGCACGGTCCGGGAGCGCTCCAGCAAAAACCCAAAGCTGCCCACCGGTGAGATCGAGGTGGTGCCCGAGAAGATCGAAATCCTGGGCCGCTGCCGCTACAACGAGCTGCCCTTCCAGATCAACCACAGCCGCCAGGCCGACGAGGCGGTGCGCCTGAAATACCGCTATCTGGACCTGAGAAACCCGGAGGTGAAGAAGAACATCATCCTCCGCTGCCAGGTGGTGGCCGCGCTGCGCAAGGCCATGACCGACCACGGCTTTTTGGAGATCACCACCCCCATCCTGACCGCCTCCTCCCCGGAGGGCGCCCGGGACTACCTGGTGCCCGCCCGGAACCACCCCGGCAAGTTCTACGCCCTGCCCCAGGCGCCCCAGCAGTTCAAGCAGCTGCTGATGACCTCCGGCTTTGACCGCTACTTCCAGATCGCCCCCTGCTTCCGGGACGAGGACGCCCGGGCGGACCGCTCCCCGGGCGAGTTCTACCAGTTGGACATGGAGATGGCCTTCGCCACCCAGGACGACGTGTTCGCCGTACTGGAGGACGTGCTGCCCCCCATCTTTGCCGAGTACGGGCTTTACAACCGGGCCTCCTCCGCGCCCTTTGTCCGCATCCCCTACACCGAGGCCATGGAGAAATACGGCTCCGACAAGCCGGACCTGCGCATTGACCTCCAGGTGCAGGACGTGACCGCCGTCTTGGGCGGCTGCGGCTTCGAGCCGTTCGCCGACGGCCTTGTGAAAGCAGTGGTGGTCAGCGGCTTCCAGGAGACCCGCAAGTTCATCGACAAGACCCTTGCCGCCGTGGAGACCCAGTCCGGCAACAAGGCCTACTGGTTCCGCCTGGATGAAAGCGGCGAGTTGGTGGGCGGCATCTCCAAGTTCGTCGCCCCCATCCGCGAGCAGGTGGTGTCCGCCCTGGGGCTGAAGGCCGGGGATTTCGTGGCCCTCTCCGCCGGCAAGCGGGACGCGGCCCTGAAGACCGCCGGCGTGCTGGTCAAGACCCTTGGCGCCGCCGTGCCCGGCCACATGGACAAGGAGCAGTACGCCTTCTGCTGGATTGTGGACTTCCCCATGTACGAGATCGGCGACGAATCCGGCGAGCTGGAGTTCTGCCACAACCCGTTCTCCATGCCCTCCGGCGGCCTGGATGTGCTCTTAAAGGCAGAGGCGGGCGAGATCGACCCCCTCGCCATCACCGCCGACCAGTACGACCTGGTGTGCAACGGCGTGGAGCTCTCCTCCGGCGCGGTGCGCAACCACGACCCGGAGATCATGATTAAAGCCTTTGAGCTGGTGCGCCTGGGTGAGGACGACGTGAAGGCCAAGTTCCCCGCCATGTATAACGCCTTCTGCTACGGCGCGCCGCCCCACGCGGGCATCGCCCCCGGCGTGGACCGCATGGTCATGCTGCTGGCGGGCGAGGACTCCATCCGGGAGATCATCCCCTTCCCCATGAACAAGAACGCCCAGGACGTGATGATGGGCGCGCCCTCCGAGGTCAGCGAAAAGCAGCTCCAAGAACTGCACATTGCGCTGGTGAAGGCGGAAGAATAAAACGGTTCCCCCGGCTGTACCTTGCAGCCGGGGGACTTTTATGATCGGTCTATTTTCCAAAGAACCTCGCGCAGCACCCGATTCATATAGCTTGAAAGCTGCCGGTCATCCTCGTCCGCCAGCTTTCGCAGCCGCTCTACTACGTCTTCATCCAGCGTAACACTGAGTTTCACCTTCAGCGGCTTCCTCGGATACATCTCAATCCTTCACTCCTATTTAACAAAGACTTTGATTAAAGAATCACAGCAATAATATACTACTGTTTTTTGAATATTCTGTAATTTACGCAAATTATGCGTATAACAAGAGATTTCCGCGAGGTTCTCTCGGGGAATGCGCCCCACATTCATCCCCATGATGGTTCCCTTTTTCCCTCCGTTGTGGTAGACTACCCTCAGAACCATCCGGTACGTCCGGAGCAAGGAGGCCCCATGAAGCGTCTTTTCTGCGCCGCGCTGTCGGCACTGTTACTGATCACCTGCGCCGGCTGTGGGGGAAGCGTCTCCTCCGCGCCGCCCCAGTCCTCCGCCTCCCATTCAGAGGAGCCGCCCCCTCCCCCGCCGCCCACGGCGGAGGAATTGGAGGCGCAGCAGCTGGAGGAGCTGCTCTCCTCCATGACTTTGGAGGAGCAGGTGGGCCAGCTCTTTTTCGTCCGCTGCCCGGCGGAGGACGCCGTGGCGGACGTGTCCGCCTACCACCTGGGCGGCTACCTTCTCTTTGGCCGGGATTTCCAGGACAAGACCGCAAACGACGTAATCCAGGCCATCGCCGCCTATCAGGACGCGGCCGCGATCCCCCTGCTCATCGGTGTGGATGAGGAGGGCGGCACCGTGGTGCGCGTCAGCTCCAACCCCCACCTGCGGCCCTCCAAATTCCCCTCCCCCCAGAAGCTCTACGCTTCCGGCGGCATGGAGGCCGTGACGGCCGGCACCCGCGAAAAGGATTTGCTCCTTTCCGCCCTTGGGATCAACGTGAACTTCTCCCCGGTGGCCGACGTGTCCTTAACCCCCGGCGACTTCATCCATGACCGCTCCTTCGGACAGGACGCTTCGGCCACGGCGGACTATGTGGCCGCGGTGGTCTCCCAGATGCGGTCCGACGGCATGGGCTGCGTCTTAAAACACTTCCCCGGCTACGGGAACAACGCCGACACCCACACCGGCATCGCCGTGGACCAGCGGCCCCTGGAGGCCTTCCGGAGCGCCGACTTTTTGCCCTTCTCCTCCGGCTTTGACGCCGGGGCGGGGGCCGTTCTGGTGTGCCACAACATCGTCACCTGCCTGGACGATACCCTGCCCGCCTCCCTCTCCCCCGCCGCGCACCAGGCCCTGCGGGACTTGGGCTTCACAGGCGTGGCCATGACCGACGATTTGGCCATGGATGCGGTGGCCGCCTACTCCCCCGGCGGCGCCGTGGCGGTGATGGCCCTTCAGGCGGGCAACGACATGGTGGTGACCACCGACTACCGCACCCAGATCCCCAAGGTCATCGAGGCGGTGGAGCAGGGCGAACTGGGCCGCTCGGCGGTGGAGGACGCCTGCCGCCGGGTGCTGCGTTGGAAATGCTCCCTTGGGCTTTTGAACTTTACCTGAGGCAAATCCGTCTAACTGGTATGGCCGCGCTTTTTGGAAGAGGCGCGGCGACAGGAACAAGGAGGTTTTGTATGAAAGAGAAGTTTCTTCGCACCTGTCTTTTGCTGATGGCCGCACTGGCCCTGCTCACCACCACCGCCCTTGCGGACATGGGGCCCAAGCCCGAACTGCGCGTCCGCGTGGAAAACGCCCCGGAGGAGCCCTACTACCTGGACCTGGTTGCCGAGGGCGACTTTGAGGAGGGCCGCTCCAACCTTACCGATGAGGACCGGGCGGAGCTGGACGAGGGGCTCCTTCAGTCCCTTTTGGACGCGGTGCCCGAGGGGTATCACGCCTGCCTGGCCCAGGGCACCGGGGCGCCCATGTGGGGAAAGCTCTCCGGCCAGGACGGCCTCCACGTCTTCCGCTATGTGGGCGTGCCCGACACTTACCGCATCCTGATCGTCACCAAGGGCGGCGAGAGCTGGCTCTCCGACCCCATGACCCGGCCGGTCCTCCAGTCCTCCGTCTCCGTGGACTGGGCGGACAAGACCGTCTCCACGCCGCCGGTGTGGCTGGCCTACGCGCTCCAGTTCCTTGCCACCTTCCTCCCCACGCTGGTCATTGAAGGCGCGGTGCTGCTCCTCTTCGGCCTCTCCTCCAAGAAGAACTGGAGGGTCTTTCTGCTGGTCAACCTGGTGACCCAGGTCGGCGTGTTCTGCTCCCTGGGGCTCACCGCGCTGCGGGAGGGCGTGGGCCTTGGCTACTATCTGCTGTTTCTCCTGGTGGAGGTGGTGGTGGTCGCGGTGGAGACGCTTCTCTACCGCCGCCTTCTCACCGGGGCCTCCCGGGGGCGGGCTACCGCCTACGGCTTCACGGCCAACCTCTGCTCCGCCGCCGCGACCTGGCTTCTGGCCTATCCGGTCTGGAACGCCCTCTCCGCGCTGTGCTGAGCGGTAACAATTCTGCTGCTGAAAGGATCATTCGCCATGGAAACCGAAAAGCTGTATTACTCCGACCCCTTCCTCTGCCGCTTCACCGCCTCCGTCCTCTCCTGTGAGGAGGTAAAGGGCGGCTTTGCGGTCACGCTGGACCGCACCGCCTTCTACCCCGAGGGAGGCGGCCAGCCGGCGGATCACGGCACCCTGGGCACAGCCTCCGTCACCGACGTCCACGAAAAGGACGGCGTGATCGTCCACACCTGCTCAAGCCCCCTGAAGGCGGGCGGCAGCGTGGAGGGCACGGTGGACTGGGAGCGCCGCTTTGACCACATGCAGCAGCACTCTGGCGAGCACATCATCAGCGGCCTTCTGTGCAGCCTCTACCACTGCGACAACGTGGGCTTCCACTTGGGCGCCGACACGGTCACCATCGACTACAACACAGAGCTGACCTGGGAGCAGGTGGTGGAGGCGGAGCGCAGGGCCAATGAGGTGATCTGGGCCGACGCCGCGGTGGAGGTCGCCTACCCCTCCCCCAAGGAGCTTGCCTCCATCGACTACCGCTCCAAAAAGGAGCTGACGGGCCAGGTGCGGATCGTCTCCTTCCCGGAGGCGGACTGCTGCGCCTGCTGCGGCACCCATGTGCTCCGCGCCGGGCAGGTGGGCCTCATCAAGGTCCTTTCCTGTCAGAAGTTCCGCCAGGGCGTCCGGCTGGAGATTCTCTGCGGCCGCCGGGCCCTGCATCACCTGAGCGCGGTTTTTGAGCAGAACCGGGCGGTGGCCCAGGCCACCTCCGCCAAGCCCACGGAGACCGCCGCCGCGGTGGAGCGCCTCTTAGGTGAGCTCTCTTCCGCCAAGGCCCGGACGGCCCATCTGGAGGAGAGCGTGTTCGCCTCCCTGGCCGAGCAGTACCGGGGAGCGGGCGACGTGGTGCTCTGGGAGGAGCCCATGCGGCCCGATGCGGTGCGCTGCCTCTGTGATGCCGTGGCCCAGGCCTGCGGCGGCCGCTGCATGGTCTTCTCCGGCGGGGACGGGCACTATGCCTATGCCATCCTCTCCCCGGGCAAAGACATCCGGGAGTTTGTCAAGGCCCTCAACAGCGCCCTTCAGGGCCGGGGCGGCGGACGGGACGGCTTCGCCCAGGGCAGCGTTGCCGCCGACCGGGCGGCGATCGAAGAGTTCCTGGCCCAGGATGCGCAGCCCTTGCCCTGATCCTGAGCAAAAAGGCGCCGGCAAGCTCTATGCCGGCGCCTTTCTTTCTTCTAATTTCTCATGGTGCCTCGTAGACCAGCAGTTCCTCTACCGTGCATCCCATGACATAACAGATTCTGGCCAGGATATCCAGGTCGATTTTGGATACATCGCCCCGGTACCACTTGTCCACCACTTCAAAGCGTGTGTGGATTGATTTGGCCAGCTCATTTCTGGTCATTCCCCGCTGGTCCATCAACTGGCTCAGCCGCAGGGAGACCTTTCCGTACTCACGGACGGATAAAATCGTTTGATTTGTTATCACTTTATCACCTCAAGTTTACCCTATCTGTTAAGTAACTGATTGACAATTCCTGTTTACATCGTTACTATAGATATAGTATATGGAGGTGACTTACATGGATTCCTATCGTGAGCAATATTACCATCTCCTGCACTGTATGGCCAAGGCCACAAGCGCGATGGACAAAGGTGACCTGATCCAAGCCAAAGAACTGCTGATTCAGGCGCAGCAGGAGGCGGAAACCCAGGTTCTGAAAGAACTACCGGAAGAGGGCTGAGCTCTTCCGGTAGTTCTTTTATGCGCCGCCATAGGCAAAGTGGCTGGCCCAGTAATACTCCAGGCCGCGGAAGGTGGACAGCGCCTCCTCTTCCTCAGGGGACAGGCCGCCGCGCACTGTGCCATCGGCATCTATATACTTTTCCACAGAGGTGATGACCGGCAGCACCCGGCGCACCTGCTCCGTGGCCTGGAGATAGGCGCTGCCCAGGTAGCCGCACTGGTGAAAGACCTCGTTCATCAAAAAGCAGGAGGAGAGCTCCGGCCCCCGGCCCTCAAACGGCCGGTGCAGCAGCTCTTTGGCCGCGCCGTTGGCCCAGATCAGGTAACTGGTGCCGTAGTAATTCCGAAACCCCTCGTCAGTGGCCACATCCAGATTGACGCCCAACTCGCTGTAGGCGGAGTTCCCGTCGCCCAGCCAGGGCTTATGGTCGCCATAGATCACCAGCACCACCGGCCGCTCCTCCCGGCGGAGCTGATCCACAAAGCCCGTCAGCTGATGGATGGTGTCCTCCACAGAGCCCAGGTAGTTGTCCAGGATGTTGGCGGTTTCCTCAGAATACCGGCCGTCGGTGTAGTGGTTTCCCCGCCAGACGCTCTGGGTGTCGTAGGGCCCGTGGCCCTGATAGGTGACATTGAAGGAGAAGTAGGGGCTGTCGGTCCGGTTTTCCCGGTAGAGCGACAAAATCTCCGGCAGCAGCAGCTGATCCGCCGCAATGGCCTCGGAGAGCTGGCTGAAGTGGTTTTCATAAAAGTAGTAGGTGGGGATGCCCAGGTACCGGTTCACATTCTGGCGGTTGTAAAACCACTCAAAGCTGGAGTGGCTGCCCTCCGCCGTGTAGCCCTGTTCCCTCAGGTACCAGGCGTAGGAGTTGGTGTTGGCACGGAAGTTGGGCAGCGTGCACAGCCCCGTGAGGAAACACCGCTCCGTGTCCACCGTACCGCCGGCAAAGATGTTGGTGATCAGGGGCCCTGCCACACCTTCCTGCTCCAGGGCATGGTAGTCGTCATAAAGGGAGAAATCCACACCCTCGATGCCCAATGTGGAAAAGTCGGCAAAGGCCTCTAACTGGATGGTGATAAGGTCCACCGCCTCCTTGATGGGCTGGTCCTCATACTGAGCCAGCAGCGCGGCCGCGGCGGCCTCGTCATAGCCCTCCGGCGGCTTGATCCGGCCGGTGGTCATGCTGTGGAGGAAGGGGTAGAGAAACCCCTTGGAGAGATAGACCTGGGTGGAGCTCCACTGGTTGATGTGCTCCGTATTGGCGGTGCGGACCTTATAGGTCACGCTGTCGCCGTAGACCCCCTTCAGGGAGATGCAGGCAAGGGCGGCCGCAAGGGCCAGGGGCAGACGCACCTTTGCCGGGGGGCGGCCCCGGGCAATGAAAAAGAGGACCGCCGTCCCTGCCAGGGCGCAGGCGATGCCAAACCAGATCCGGCCGTCCGGAGAGAGGTCGTAGCCCGCGGTCTTTGTAATGCCCGCCGCCTCCCGGATGTAGCGCAGGTCGTCAAACATCAGCGGGTCGTCCCGGAACAGGAGCAAAAAATAGTTGGCAAAGGAGGCGCCTAAGGTCAAAAAGGCCGAGAGCAGAAAGGACAGCCATGCCCGCCCGATCAGAAGATAGAGGATCAGGGCCAATGCCGCCGCCGGAACGATGTTCAGCGCGGCGATCCGCCAATTGGCAAAATAGCTGAAAAACAGGAGGTCCGTATACTTTCCATAGGCGAACAGCAGGGACAGCGCCCCCAGGCAAATCCCGGACAGCAGCACCCACAGCGCATTCCACACCCAGAACCCAACCCGCTTTCCCGCAGTGAGGCCAGCGCCGCTTTTTTGAAATAACCAGAATGTTTTCACTTAGGAAACCCTCTTTTTTAAACTCCATGCGGTAAACCGCGTCCAAAAATCCTATTGTGACATCATACCCGTTTTCCCGGGGAAAAACAAGGGGATGCTGTATTTTTCCGCCGCAGGCACTTTTCTATCCCACGTTCCCCGCAACAACGGTCAACGTACATCATCAAAAAGGCCGCCCCAAAAGGGGCGGCCTTTTTAATGGTTCAGCCTCAATAGGTCAGCTTCTCGTCCAGATAGGCCTTCAGCTTGTCGATGGGCAGACGCACCTGCTCCATGGTGTCCCGGTCCCGGACGGTGACGCAGTGGTCGGCGGGAGTCTTCTCGTCGCCCACGGTCTGGAAGTCCACGGTGATGCAATAGGGGGTGCCGATCTCGTCCTCCCTGCGGTAGCGCTTGCCGATGGAGCCGGTATCGTCGTAGTCCACCATATAGTACTTGCTCAGCTCGCGCTGAATCTCCTGGGCCTTTTCGCCAAGCTTCTTGGAAAGCGGCAGAACCGCCGCCTTGAAGGGGGCCAGGGCCGGATGGAAATGCATCACAACGCGGCTGTCGTTCTTCTCCGGGTCCACGACCTCCTCGTCGTATGCCTCCACCAAAAAGGCAAGGGTCATGCGGTCCGCGCCCAGGGAGGGCTCGATGACATAGGGGATATAGCGCTCATTCTTCTCCTGGTCAAAATAGGTCAGGTCCTGGCCGGAGTGCTCCTGATGCTGCTTGAGGTCATAGTTGGTCCGGTCCGCCACGCCCCAGAGCTCGCCCCAACCGAAGGGGAACTTATACTCAAAGTCGGTGGTGGCCTTGGAGTAAAAGCTCAGCTCCTCCTTCTCATGGTCACGCAGGCGCAGGTTCTCCTCCCGGACGCCCAGGTCCTTCAACCACTGGTGGCAGTAGCTGCGCCAATAGGAGAACCACTCCAGGTCCGTGTCCGGCTTGCAGAAGAACTCCAGCTCCATCTGCTCAAACTCCCGGATGCGGAAGATGAAGTTGCCCGGGGTGATCTCGTTGCGGAAGCTCTTTCCGATCTGGCACACGCCGAAGGGCAGCTTGCGGCGGGTGGTGCGGGCGATGGCGGGAAAGTTGACAAAAATGCCCTGGGCGGTCTCAGGCCGCAGGTACACCTCGTTGGCCGTGTCCTCGGTGACGCCCTGATGGGTCTTGAACATCAGGTTGAACTTGCGGATATCGGTGAAGTCGGACTTGCCGCAGCCGGGGCAGGGGATCTGCTTTTCCCGGATATAGGATACCAGCGCCTCGCCGTCCATGGCCTCCACGTTCACGTCGTCAATGCCCTGCTCCGCGTTGTAGGCCTCCACCAACTTGTCGGCCCGGTGGCGCATCTTGCAGGCCTTGCAGTCGATGAGGGGGTCGTTGAAGGTGGCCACATGGCCGGAGGCCACCCACACCTCGGGATTCATCAAAATGGCGGAGTCCAGCCCCACGTTGTAGGGGTTCTCCTGGACGAACTTCTTCCACCAGGCCCGCTTCACGTTGTTCTTCAGCTCCACGCCCAAAGGGCCGTAGTCCCAGCTGTTGGCAAGGCCGCCGTAAATCTCGCTGCCGGGGAAAACAAAGCCCCGGCTTTTGCACAGCGCCACGATCTTCTCCATAGTTTTGCTGTCGTTGTTCATGTTCTTCTCTCCTTTTCATCCCTTGTTGTGATTCCCATTCGCCGTCCGGTTCATTCCCGCAAAAGAAAACGCCCTGAGCCGAAATCGGCTCAGGGCGAACTGTATGCAGTCCGTGGTTCCACCTGAATTTACGTTTGCACGTACACTTAAGCCCGGTAACGGCGGGGACCGGCAGCGCCTGCTTTCCGCTTCAGCGCCGCAGCTCCGGGACGCCTTCTCCCTCTCCCGGCAAGGGCTCGCACCGGCCGCCCTCTCTCTGAACCCAGGGAATCAGGGATACTCCTTCCCTTCATCGCAGTCTGATATTGGGTGTACTGTACCACGTTTTTCCACATCTGTCAAGGAAAAGAGAAGAGCACCATTTCCCCATTTTGCGCGCGGTGCGTTTATTTCACTTTTCATTGAACCCCAGTCGCCCATATGATAAAATGAAGATAACAATAGGAACAGCGGGATCATTTATAAATTGGGGTGGATAGGGATGCATCTTCATCTCACAAGGAAACAAAAACCGCTTTTACTCATCCTGAGCCTCTTTGCTCTATATACATGTCTGTCTGCCCTGCTCGGCTTCCCATTGGGCTTTGGCAAACTGATGGCCCGTGGGATATCAAAGGAGTATTGCAGCATCGTCTACCCACAAGCTGCGCTCGGAAAGACTGTATTCAATCCCGTCAGCAGCTCCTATGAAACCGTGGTTTATTTGGGAGAGGAGCGGTTCTATATCCGCACCAACCCCAATCAAGATACGGTCGGCAACCCGTACCGGGAAAAATTGCTTTTGCAGGAAACCGGAGTATCAGAGGTGGTCTCCAAACTGTTTCGCACCTATGTTCAAGGACGGTACTATCGATTTCTCTCCTGTGCCGTCTATTGGAACTATCACGACCCAATGACCCCGATCACCAGTCTGCGATTTGATTATGGGGACTTTGAAAGCCCTTCTCTTCCCAGTGAGGCGAAAATAAAAGAACTCCTTTCCCCCATAGCGCTTGACTGCATCACGCAGATAGAGCCGCTGCTCCCCTTGGATCATGTTGATCTCCTATACTACCACCCTGATTTTGACCCGGACGAAACCGGTATGACGTGGAGGATTATGGAAATCCCCTTGGAGCGTGACACACCGCGGACGAAAGCGCTTTTGGATGCGGCAGAACTTACATTGACATAATTTGCTTCTTTCCCTCGCAGCCTCCAATTTTCAGGGACAGCCTCATTGCTGAGACTGTCCCTGCTGTTTTGAGGAAGCCAGTGAAAGAGAACGGCCGCCAAGGCTCGGATTATCCTGCACTCACCTCTGCCCGGGCAGGGCGGACGGCCCAGCCCTCCGGGCTCTGCACCGTCATCACCGCAAGGGTACCGTCTTCCATCTGGGCAAACCAGATGGCGCCCCCGGCGGCGCCCACCATCCCGTCGGCGGCAAAGAGGTCCGAGCGGTTTTCATCGTACTGGTTTTCATGGATGGCTTGCAGCAGCGGCTCCGTCACAATGCTGTCGTAGGCATCCAAAAAATCCGCCGCCGTCTCCACCGTCACGGTTCCGTCCGCCGTCGTCACCTCCGCGGGCCAGTGGATTTTTTCCGCCGCGTCCCGTCTGCGGCCGTCCTCCAACGCCTGGACAAACTCCCTGTAAAACGCCTGGGCCGCCTGCTCCTCTATGCCGGTCTGGGCGTAGAGGACATCCTCCCCATCGCGCTTCTCCTCTTCCGCCGGAAGGGTTGCCAGCCGGGCCAGCTCCGCCCTGTCCAGGTTCAGGAGGGTGTAATCGATCCCGTCTGCCAGCTCTTCCACCTCTTCGTTGGTCAATCTGTCGCTGCTGCCGGCAAGGACGTTGAGGGTGACAAAGCTCTCCTTCAGTTCCGCCAGGACCAGCGCCTTGCCCGGCCCCAGCCCCAGCCGCACCTCCTGCCCGCAGGAGGTGGTATAACCCCACTCCCGGTAGGATGACACATTCCCCACGGCCAGCATCACGTCGGTGAAGCTCCCCTTGACGCAGCGCATGAACTGATAGTCCAAGATGCCGTACCCGTCTATATCCGCCTCCCCGTCGTAGTGGAGGGTGCCGTCCTCATAGAGATAGGCGCTGAAGGGCGTGTGGGTCGGTGCAAGGAATGCCCCGCCCGCCCGGGAGAAGAGGTCCTCCCGGCTCAGCACATCCTGTATGGCGGTATGCAGGGCAAGGCCGTAGCGCTCCGTGATCTCGTCCAGCTTGTCCGCCATCTCCCGGTTGTAGGCCTGATAAAAGTTGTAGCGCTCCTCCAGGCCCGTGGGGCTGTTGCCGATCTCCTTCAAAATGGAGCCGTCCGGGTCGTAGCCCTCTAAAAAGATCTGCCACTCCGCCGTGGCCCGGCTCTCCGGTGTGTCCGCATAGCCGGAGAGCGTAATGCTGTCCATCTGAACCCCCTGCAGGCCGCCCTCACCGTCCGGCATCTGCACGGTGGCCTTTTCCGGCATCAGCCACTGCCGCAGGCCGAAAAAGTCCGTTGCCACGGCCGTACATGTCAGCGCCGCCAAGAGGCAGAGCACCGCGGCCGTTAAGGCCACATGCCTTCTGCGCCGTTTTTGCCGTCTCATTTCCATAACCTCCCATCGAATGTCTGCGGAAGCGTGTACCTGGGAAAAAGTTTCCCGATATAAATCTTTGAGTTCCATGTTACACCTCCGTCAGCTGCTGCTTCAAAAGCTTCCTTGCCCGGGAAAGCCGGGTGGTCACGGAGGTCACGCTCACGTGGAGCAGCTCCGCGATCTCCTGCACGGAAAATCCCTCATAGTAAAAGAGGTCCAGCACGGTCCGGTATTTCTCCGGAAGCGCCATCACCGACTGGTAGAGAGACTCCTGCTCCGGCGTTTCAAAGGCAGGCGGCAAAGCGTCCAGGGACACCCTGCGCCTGCGCCAGGGGCTGCGCAGCATGTCCCTGCACAGATTGATCGTCACCCGGATCAGCCAGCGGCGCAGATGCTCCGGCCCCTCAAAGGGCTTTTTCTCCCCATAGAGCCGCAGGAAGACCTCCTGCACCGCGTCGTCCGCGTCGTGCGGGTTGCCGCACTGATGGAGCGCAATCCGAAACACCATGTCCCGGTGGAGCTCCACTGCGTCAAGAAAGCTATTTTGTTCCATCGCGTTTCACCTGCCGGCGCCGGAGCAAGCGGCGCCGGTTTCCTTACTTCCGGTTTCCTTACTTTGAATGCATTCACCCATAAAACGATCCATGGAGGCGATTTGTCACAGCGTGCAGAAAAAAACCGTCCGGCTGAAGCCAGACGGTTTTTCCTCACTGTTTGTTTCTGTCGTAGGCCACGATGACCCGGCGGTTGGGCTCGGTGCCGGTGGAGTAAGTGGTGATGTTGGGCGTTTCCTGGAGAGCGGTGTGGATCACATGGCGCTCATAGGCGTTCATAGGCTCCAACGTCACGTTGCGGCGGTACTTGGTCACCTTCCCCGCCACCTTGACGGCCAGGCGCTGGAGGCTCTGCTCCCGCTTCTTACGGTAATTCTCCGCGTCCAGGTGAATCCGCACCCGGCTGCCGGAACCCCGGTTGACGGCGTAATTGGTGAGCTGCTGGATGGCATCCAATGTTTCTCCCCGGCGCCCGATCAGCGCGCCCAATTTGTCGCCCTCCAAAAAGACCTTGTAGCGGCCCTTCTCCGGCTGGTAGACCTTCACCTCGGCGGGGCTCTCCATCTGCTCCAGGAGGCCGTTCAAAAAGGCCTTGATCTGCTGGGCCTTTTCATCGTCGCAGGGCTCCCCCAACTCTTCGCTTTCCACTTGGAACTGCTCCGTCTTTGGGGCAATCGGCGCAGCCTTTTCCACCGCCGGCTTTTCCACCGCCTTCGGCACACTCTTGGGGACGGGAGTAACTTTTGGCGCTGCTTTTACCGGAGTCTCCTTCACCGGCTCGGCCTTCAGTTCCTCTTTCCAATCACTCTGTTCCGGTCCCTCATAGCTGACGCGGACCTTGGCCGCCACCGCGCCGATCCCTAAGAAGCCGGGCTTGGAGCGCTCTAAGATTTCCACAGATACATCATCGCGGTCAAGCTTGAGCTGGGCCAGCGCCTTGGCAATGGCCTCGTCCTCATTCTTGCCGGTTACTTCAATATAACTCATGGCAGTTGCTCCTTAGTCTTTATAATGATCCTCGCTGAAGGTGCGGCCCCGGGCATAGGGACGGTCGCCCACGCGGCCGTTCTCGTTGGTCCTGGGTTTTTCCTTGGACTTCTTTTCCAGCTTCTCCGCCCGCTTTGCGGCAATCTTCTTTTTCGCCTGGTTGGAGGCGTTGATCTCCCGCTGGAGCTGGGCCTGCCTCTTGGCCTCCTCCTGATGCTGGCGGCGTACTTCCGCCCGCTGGGCTTCCCTGACCGCTTCTTCTTCCTCTAACTTCTGGTTGTAGAACCTGCTGAGGAAGTACTCCTGCACAATGGAGAACAGGCTCTGGGCGATCCAGTACACGCCCAGGGCGGCCGGCATAATGAAGCCGATGTATACGCTCATCAAGGGCATCATCCAAGTCATCATCTTGGTGGAGCGGGCGGCGGCGGGGTCTGCCGCGGGCTGGGAAGACATGGTGATCCGGCTCTGCAGGAAGCTCAGCGCGCCGGAGAGGATGGGGATCAGCATCAGGCCGATCAGCCCCCAGCTGATGCCGTTGGAGAAGTCTCCCATGTGCTGGCCGGGGGTGGCGCTCATATCCAGCCCCAGGAAGTTGTAGTCCATATAGATCCAGCTGGTGTGCTGGGAGAGGAAATTGGCAATGGGTGCCTTGTCGGCGTTGGAGCCGATGACCTTTACGATCTCGATCTGCTCATAGGCTACGCTGCTGGTCAGCTGCAGCCCTGCCGCGGAGATGGCTTCCTTGGCAGCGGTGAGCATGCCGCTGCCGGCGGCCAGGCCGCCCAGGTTCATGAAGTGGGTAATGGGGCTGCGGATGATGGAGTACAGGGCGATCAGGATGGGCAGGGGCAAAAAGCTCCAGAGGCAGCCGCCCATGGGGCTGACACCCTCCTCGGCATAGAGCTTCTGCACTTCCTCGGCATACTTCTGCTGATTGTTCTTATACCGGGTCTGCAGGTCCTTCAGCTTGCCGCTCATCCGGGACATGCGCATCATTCCCTTTTTGGACTTCATCTGGAAGGGCAGCATCACCAGCTTGATCACCAGGGTAAACAGGATCAGCGACACGCCGTAAGAGCCCGTCACATTGTAAAACAGGCGCAGCAGCGCGGCGAATGGGATACAAATATAGTATCCAAGCGTTGCAAACATGTGGTTTCCTCCGATTTTTGTTCAAAAAATGGGGTTCGCTACGGGACAGGGTCATACCCGCCCTTGTGGAAGGGGTTGCAGCGCAGAACGCGGCGGAACGCAAGATAGGAGCCTTTGAGCGCGCCGTATTTTTCAATGGCCTCCAGGGCGTACTGGGAGCAGGTGGGGATATAGCGGCAGCGCGGCGGGAAAGCCGGCGAGATCTCCCTGCGGTAAAATCGCACCAGCGCAATAAGCAGCCGCTTCATCCCTCTTCCTTCCACACGCCAAGCTTATCCATGCATTGGCGCAGCTGGGCGCACACCTGGTGCCAGGGCGCGCTGAGCAGCCGCCCCCGGGCCACCATCACAAAGTCGCAGCCCGGCCGGATGTGGGCAGAGTGCAGGCGATAGGCCTCCCGCAGGCGGCGCCGGGCACGGTTTCGCACCACGGCCTTTCCAAGCTTGGTGGATACAGTGATGCCGATGCGGTTGTGGTCCAGGCGATTGTTCCGGCAGTAGACCACCACGCAGGGACTCACCGCCGACTTTGCCTTGCGGTACATCCTCTGGAACTCATAGTTTTTTTTCAGCGTGACGGCTTTTTTCATGCGTCCTCCTCATCCGGTCAGGCCTGGACAACCAGGCATACAGCTTTTTAGGGACGGCAGAATGTTCCTCTACCGCCCCTTAAAATAATTTGATTCTGACCGGGTGTCCAAGTCCTCTTAGTAGGACAGCTGTGCGCGGCCCTTTGCGCGGCGGCGGGACAAAACCTTGCGGCCGTTGGCGCTCGCCATTCTCTTGCGGAAGCCGTGGACCTTCTGGCCGTGCAGTTTCTTGGGCTGATAGGTACGTTTCGTTGCCATCTTAAGACACCTCCTGTTATAATTCCGGCGGGCCGGGGAATCCCTTCCCGCACTTACTCGACGACAGACGGCAAGCCTTCCGCCGCAGTAATCCATTCGTGCGTCAACCAATTGTGACGCACCGAATAGTATACAGACTTTTTCAAAAGGTGTCAATACATAAACCGGTAAAAAAACTCTTGTTTTCCCATACTTTGCGCACTTTTTCCAGTCCTTTCAAAATATAGTGGGACAACTATCACACCGCGCTACATCTTGTGTATAGAAATGGAAGAGTATGGGAACCATTTTCTTGTGCAGTTTCACTTCTTATTTATTAGAATATGTATGGACACCAGAGCCCTTTTTTGGTATACTGGTACAGTATTATTTTGCTGCATTTTGCCTGTTCAGAAAGGGGCGTAACGCGTTGAATTCCGTGGCAGACATCTGGACCACCGTTTTGCAGAAGCTGCAAAGCGAGCTGTCCGAAACCACCATCTCCACCTGGTTCGACGAGCTGGAACCGGTGGACATCCGGGAGTTTACCTTTTACTTCCGCTGTCCCAACGACTTTAAAAAAGGCTACATCGAATCTTTGTTCCTGGACAATATCCGCGCCGCACTCCAGGACATCTTTTCCCACGAGTTTGAAGTGAAAATCCTGGATGAGGAGGAATACGCTGCGTTTGAGTCGCCGGAGAGTGCGAAAAAAACACGCAGCCTCTTTGAATCGGACGACTTTACCTTTGAGACCTTTGTGGTGGGCCCGTCCAACAAGCTGGCCTACGCCGCCGCCCGGTCCGTGGCGGAGCGGCCCGCCGCCAACTACAACCCGCTGCTGATCTACGGCGACTCGGGCCTTGGCAAGACCCATCTCCTCTACGCCATTGCCCACCTGATCCGCAAAAATAACGCCAAGGCCAAAATCGCCTATGTGAAGGGCGACGACTTCATCAACCAATTCATCGAACTGATCCGGGCGGGCCGGGGCAGCGAGTTCCGCGCCCGGTACCGGGAGGCGGACCTGCTGTTGGTGGACGACGTGCAGTTTGTGGCCGGTAAGGAGCAGGTGCAGAACGAATTCTTCCACACCTTCAACACCCTCTATGAATCGGGCAAGCAGATTGTCCTCACCTCCGACCGTCCCCCCTCTGAGATGACGCTGCTGGACGACCGTCTGCGCACCCGTTTTGAGTGGGGACTTCTGGCGGACGTTGCGCCGCCGGACTTTGAGACACGGATGGCCATCATCAAAAACAAAGCCGCCATGCTGGGTATGGAACTCCCAGATTCCATCGCCGGCTTTATTGCCGAGAAGGTTACGGCCAACGTGCGCCAGCTTGAGGGCACCATCAACAAGATTCTGGCCTACAAAGACCTTTTGGGCAACAACGTGGACGAGGAGGCTGTGAAGCGTGCCATCCGGGACATCCTCTCCAAGAGCGGGGAAATTATCCCCACGCCGGAGATGATCATCGGATACGTCTGCCGCTTCTACAATATGGAGGAAAACATCATCCGGGGCCAGCAGCGGGTGAAGGACGCCGTCCAGGGCCGCCAGATCGCCATGTACCTGATCCGCCGCATGACCAACCTCTCTTTGGTGGACATCGGCCGGGAGTTTGGCAACCGGGACCACGCCACGGTGAAGCACTCCATTGAAAAGGTGGAGAAGCAGATCCGCAGTGACCCCGCCTTTGCCGAAATCATCAAGGAACTGACCACCAACATCAACTCCAAAAAGTAGGCATCCTTTCCACAATTTGCTGTGGAAAAGGAAAACTCCAATGTGGAAAAGATGCCCCAATTTTCTGATGTGGAAAAACAGCGCAATTTGTCCACATCCCCTGTGGATGGACAACCCTTACGGAAATCGACGTTTCCCGCCTTTTCCACACAAAAGGCCCCCTGCTGCTACTGTTACTAACTTCATATCCTATGCTTTTCTTGCTGATGATATGCATCCTTTGCAAACTTTTTTTCGAAAGGAAGGATCTACATGAAATTCTCCTGTGAGAAGGCCCTCCTCCAGAGCGTAATCGCCACTACCTCCCGGGCCGTTTCCACTAAGAGCTCCATCCCCGCGCTGGAAGGGCTCCTCCTCCAGGCGGGCGATATCCTGACCATCTCCGGCTACAACATGCAGACCGGCATCCGCGCCAAAGTCAGTGCCGACATCACCGAGGGCGGCGAAATCGTCCTCAACGCCCGCCTCTTCGGCGACATCATCCGCAAAATGCCCGACGATGTGGTCACCTTTGCGTCCGACGACCGCTTTATGGTCCATTTGAGCTGCGGCGACGCGGCCTTCGACATCTTAGGCCTCAGTGCCGCCGATTATCCGGAGCTGCCGGCGGTGGAGGATGAGTTTTCCATCTCCATTCAGCAAAAGGTGCTGCGGGAGATGATCGGCCAGACGTTGTTCGCTGTCTCCACCAACGAGAGCCGTCCGGTCCACACCGGCTCCCTTTTTGAGATCAACGACAAGGGGCTGACCATCGTGTCCGTGGACGGGTTCCGCCTGGCGGTGCGCCGTGAGCCTCTGGAGAAGATTGACGGCGGCGCCTTTTCCTTCGTTGCGCCGGGGGCGGCCCTCTCCGAGGTGGAGAAAATCTGTGAGGACGTGGAGGATTTGGCCTGCGTCACCCTGGGCAACCGCCACATCCTCTTTGAAGTGGGCGACACGGAGCTGATCTGCCGCCGGCTGGAGGGAGAGTTCCTGGATTATAAGAACGCCATCCCCCGCAACAACCCCATCCGGCTGATCGCCGACACAAAGGCGCTGATCGAGAGCATCGACCGGGTCAGCGTGGTGATTTCCGACAAGCTGAAAAGCCCGGTGCGCTGTGTCTTTGACCACGAAAAGGTGATGCTCTCCGCCAAGACGGGCAACGGCGAATCCAAGGACGTGTGCCCCCTCTCCGGCGACGGCGGCGGCCTGGAGATCGGCTTCAACAACCGCTATCTCATGGACGCGCTGCGCTATGCGCCGGCCGAGGCCGTCCAGATCGAGCTGAATACCGGCGTTTCCCCGGCCGTGATCGTGCCCACGGACGGCGGGGAGAGCTTCCTCTATATGGTGCTGCCGGTGCGGCTGAAGGCCGCGGAATAAAGGAGCGGTGATTGCCGCGGATCGGAGCAATATGAAAATCATTTCCATTACAACGGAATATATCAAGCTTCAGGACCTTTTAAAGTTTGCCGCCGTCACGGAAACCGGCGGCGAGGCCAAGCAGCGCATCCAGGAGGGGGAAATCCTGGTCAATGGAGAGGTCTGCACCATGCGCGGCAAAAAGCTGCGTCCCGGGGACGTGGTCTCGGCGGACGGACAGGAGTTCGGCCTCAGCTATGCGGATTGACGAGCTGACTCTGGAGCGGTTTCGCAACTACGCCTGTGAGCGCGCGGAGTTCGACCCCCGGTGCAACGTGATCTATGGGGAAAATGCCCAGGGCAAGACCAATCTGCTGGAGGCCATCGCCTATCTCTCCAGCGGACGCTCCCCCCGGGCGCGGTCCGACCGGGAGATGATTGGCTTTGAGGAGCAGGACGCCAGGATCGGCGCCAGGGTCTTTGCCCGGGACCGGGAGTTCGCCATGGAGGTGGAGCTCTACCGGGGACGGCGGCGGAGGATGCGGGTAAACCAGGTTGCGGCCAAAACGGCGGCGGAGCTCTCCGCTGTGTTCAACACAGTGTTTTTCTGCCCGGAGGACCTATACCTCATCCGGGACGGCGCCGCCGCCAGGAGGAAATTTTTGGACGGCTGCCTCTGCCAGCTGCGGCCCCGCTATGCGGCGGCCCTAACAAGCTATCACAAGGTCTATGAGCACAAGACCCGGATACTCCGGGACTGCGGGGAGAAGCCCTCCCTGCTGGAGGCGCTGCCGGAGTTCAACGAGCAGATGGCCGTGACCGGCGCGGTGGTGATCCACTACAGGGCGCAGCTGTGCCAGCGCCTGGGGGAGTATGCGGCAGCCGCCCATGGGGAGTGCTCCGGCGGACGGGAGGAACTGCGCCTCACCTATCAGACCGTCAGCACTGTGGAGGACCCCCTTGGCAGCGTGGGCGATATCGCGGAACAGCTGCGGTCCCATCAGCGGTCCCATGAGAGCGCCGAGCGGGCCGCGGGCCTTTGCCTTTCCGGGCCGCATAAGGACGACATTGAGGTCTTTATCGGCGGGCGCAGCGCCAGGACCTACTCCTCCCAGGGCCAGACCAGGACGGCCGCCCTGGCCCTGAAGCTTGCCGAGCGGGAGATTTATCAAAATGTCACTGGAGAGTATCCGGTGCTGCTGTTGGACGACGTGCTCTCCGAGCTGGATGAGCGGCGGCAGGAATATGTGCTCAACCGCATCTCCGGCGGCCAGGTGTTCATCACCTGCTGCGAGGACGACCGGCTGGAGGAGCTCTTGGGCGGGCGGGTGTTTCACGTGGAACGGGGGATCATCCGCTGACGGAGGGACTATGTATCTGCATCTTGGAAAAGACGAGATCGTGCCGGAGCACAGCGTCATCGGCATCTTTGACCTGGATCAGGTCTCCTATGGCAAACGGGGCCGGGAGTATTTGAGCCGGGCGGAGGAAGAGGGCGTGGTGCTGGACGTGGGCGAGGACATCCCCAAATCCTTTGTGGTCTGCGACCACCCCTATCACCGGCAGATCGTTTATTTGAGCCAGCTGAGCACCGCCACGCTGCAAAAGAGGGCGGAGAGCGGAGCGCTGGAGGAGTGAACGAGCATTTCTTTGCACAGCAGTCCCACGGGGCCGCCGGTGAATACCGCTCTGGCGTAAGCGTGGGAACATGAATAGGGAAGACGAACCGGCCGCAGGAAACCCGGGCCGGGAGTTCAGATATGGATATCGTCCGGGCGGAACGCCATTGGCGCTTTGGCCCTGTCAACGGAAGGAAGGAAGATCATGGCAGAAATCGAAAACCTGACGAGCCCGCAGGAGTATGACGCTTCGGAAATCCAGGTGTTGGAGGGGCTGGAGGCGGTGCGCAAGCGCCCGGGCATGTACATCGGGTCCACCTCCTCTTCAGGCCTCCACCATCTGGTCTACGAGATCGTGGACAACTCCATCGACGAGGCGCTGGCGGGCTTTTGCACGGAGATCACCGTGCAGATCAACGAGGACAACACCATCACGGTGGTGGACAATGGCCGCGGCATCCCCGTGGACATCCAGGCCCAGACGGGCCGGCCCGCCCTGGAGGTGGTATTCAGCGTGCTTCACGCCGGCGGAAAGTTCGGCGGCGGAGGGTATAAGGTCTCCGGCGGCCTCCACGGCGTGGGCGCCAGCGTGGTGAACGCCCTGTCCGAGTGGCTGGTGGTCCAGGTCCACAAGGAGGGTAAAATCCATGAGATGCGCTTTTCCCGGGGCCACATCACCCAGGAGATCACTGTGGTGGGCGAAACCGACCGCACCGGCACCACCGTCACCTTTAAGCCGGACCCGGAGATGTTTGAGGATACGGTGTACAATTATGATACCCTCCACACCCGCATGCGGGAGGAGGCTTTTCTCAACGCGGGGCTGCGCATCCGCACCATCGACAAGCGCCCCGGCCTGGAGAAGAGCGATGAGATGTGCTACGCCGGCGGCATCCGGGAGTTTGTTGCCTGGCTGAACAAGAACAAGGACCCCCTCCACGAGGGCATGATCTACATGTCCGGCATGAAGGGCGACTCCATGGCGGAAGTGGCCATGCAGTATAACTCCAGCTACAACGAGACCATCCTCTCCTTTGCCAACAACGTCCACACCCCGGAGGGCGGCATGCATGAGGAGGGCTTTAAGCGGGCGCTGACCACGGCCCTCAATGCCTACGGCCGAAAGATCAGGATGCTCAAGGACGATGAGAAAATCTCCGGTGAGGACTGCCGCGAGGGCTTGACCTGCGTCATCTCCGTGAAGCTCACCGACGCCCAGTTTGAGGGCCAGACCAAGGCCAAGCTGGGTAACAGCGAAATCCGCACCCTGGTGAACAACGTGGTGGCGGAGAAGTTAGAGATTTTCCTGGAGGAGAATCCCCAGGCCGGCCGCATGATCCTGGATAAGGCCCTGACGGCCAACCGGGCCAGGGAGGCGGCCAAGCGGGCGCGGGAGTCCATCCGCCGCAAGACCGCCTTAGGCGGCGCGGCCATGCCCGACAAGCTTCGCGACTGCAACGAAAATAACCCAGAACTCACGGAACTTTATATCGTTGAGGGTGACAGCGCCGGCGGCTCCGCCACCCAGGGGCGGGATTCCCGGTTCCAGGCGATCTTGCCGCTGTGGGGCAAGATGCTCAACGTGGAGAAGGCCCGGGCGGATAAGGTCTACGGCAATGACAAGCTGACCCCGGTGATCACCGCCCTGGGCGCCGGCATCGGCGAGGACTTTGACCCTGCCAAGCTGCGCTACCACAAGGTCATCATCATGGCCGATGCCGATGTGGACGGCTCCCATATCCGCACGCTGCTGCTGACCTTCTTCTTCCGCTTTATGCGGCCCTTGATCGAGCAGGGCTACGTTTACGCCGCCGTGCCGCCCCTCTATAAGCTGAGCCGGGGCAAGACCACCCGCGTGGCCTTCTCCGATGAGGAGCGGGACGCGGTCAGCGCCGAGCTTCGGGGCGACAACCCCAACGCCAAGGTGGACATCAGCCGCTTTAAGGGCCTGGGCGAGATGAACCCCCACGAGCTGTGGGAAACCACCATGAACCCGGAGACCCGCACCTTAAAGCGCATTGAGCTGGACGACGCCGTCCAGGCAGACGAGACCTTCACCGTCCTCATGGGCGAAAAGGTGGAGCCCCGGAAGGAGTTCATCGAGCGCAACGCCAAGTACGCGGTGAATCTGGATTATTGATTGTACCGCCCGGCGCGGAGGCGGCAAAACCCGCATTTTTATCTGGAAGATAGAAACCTCTATACAAGGAGGACATTGATACATGTCAAAAAAACCCCAATACGATCCCGAGGAGATCCGCTACCCCGACCAGAAGATCGTGGTGTCTCCCCTGGTGCCGGAGATGGAGCAGTCCTACATCGAGTACGCCATGAGCGTCATCGTGGGCCGTGCCCTGCCCGATGTGCGGGACGGATTGAAGCCCGTCCACCGGCGCATCCTCTACGCCATGTACGAGGACAATCTGACCTCTGACCGGCCCTACAAGAAGTCCGCCACCTGTGTGGGCGACGTGCTGGGCCGCTACCACCCCCACGGCGACGCCAGCGTCTACGACGCCCTGGTCCGGCTGGCCCAGGACTTCTCCATGCGCTACCCGCTGGTAGACGGCCACGGGAACTTCGGCTCCGTGGATGGAGACCCCCCCGCCGCCTACCGTTACACCGAGGCCCGCATGGCCAGGCTCTCCGACGAGCTGCTGCGGGACATCGACAAGGACACGGTGGACTGGGACCCCAACTTTGACGAGACCCGCAAAGAGCCCCGGGTCCTCCCCTGCCGCTTCCCCAATCTGCTGGTCAACGGCTCCTCCGGCATCGCCGTGGGCATGGCCACCAATATCCCGCCCCACAACCTGCGGGAGGTCATCGGCGCGTGCATCTGCGTGCTGGAGAATCCGGAGGCGGAGCTCAGCGACCTGATGGAGCATGTGAAAGGCCCGGACTTCCCCACCAAGGGCATCATCATGGGCCGCGCCGGCATCCGCGCCGCCTACGCCACCGGCCGGGGCCGCCTGGTGATCCGGGCCCGCCACGAGCTGGAGGAGTTTGGAAACGGCCGCACCCGTATCGTCATCACCGAAATCCCCTATCAGGTCAACAAGCGCATGCTCATCAAGAACATGGCCGACCAGGTGGAGGATAAGCGGCTCGAGGGCATCAGCGACATCCGGGACGAGACGGACCGCAACGGCATGCGCATCGTCATTGAGCTGAAAAAGGATGCCAACTGCCAGGTGGTCTTAAACCGCCTCTTTGCCCAGACCCAGCTGCAGACCACCTTTGCCATCAACATGCTGGCCCTGGTCCAGAACCAGTCCCAGCCCAAGATTTTGTCACTGCGCCACATCATCGACGAGTACCTCCGCTTCCAGGAGGAGATCATCCTCCGCCGCACCCGCTATGACCTGCGAAAGGCCCAGGAGCGTGCCCATCTGCTGGAGGGCTTGCTCATCGCCCAGGATAACATCGACGAGGTCATCCGCATCATCCGCACCAGCTACGACGACGCAAAGCAGCGCCTGTGCGAGCGCTTTGGACTGGACGATATCCAGGCCCAGGCCATTTTGGATATGCAGCTCAAGCGGCTTCAGGGATTGGATCGGGAGAAATTGGAGGGCGAGTACAAGGAGTTGGAGGAACGCATCGCCTATTACAACAAGCTCCTTGCCTCCGACGAGCTGCTGCGCCAGGTGCTGAAGGAGGAGCTTCAGGCCATTGCCGACAAGTTTGGCGACGAGCGCTGCACTGAGATTCAGGACGTGGAGGACGAGATCGACATCGAGGACCTCATCGAGGAGGAGCAGTGCGTCTACACCATGACCCAGGCCGGATACATCAAGCGCCTGCCCGCCTCCACCTACCGCTCCCAGCACCGGGGCGGAAAGGGCATTGCGGCCCAGAGCCTGCGGGAGGAGGACTGCGTGGAAACGGTGTTCACCGCCTCCACCCACGACTATATCCTCTTTTTCACCAACACCGGCCGGGTCCACCGGAAGAAGGGCTATCTGATCCCCGAGGCAGGCCGCACCGCCAAGGGCACCAACATCGTCAACGTGCTGCCCGTGGAGCCTGGGGAGAAGGTCACCGCCATGCTCCACGTCAAGAGCATGGAAGAGGACGCCTTCCTGGTCATGACCACCCGCAACGGCACCGTGAAGCGCATCACCCTGGAGTCCATCCACACCGCCAGAAAGGCGGGCATCCGGGCCATCACGCTGGATGAGGGCGACGAGCTCATCAGCGTGCGCATCACCGACGGCGAGCAGAACATCCTCCTGATGACTCACGACGGCATGGCCATCTGCTTCAGTGAAACCGACGTGCGCTGCATGGGCCGGGACGCCGTGGGCGTCCGGGGCATCCGCCTGCGCGAGGGCGACTATGTGGTCTCCGCCTGCCGCCTCCACGGCGAGGGCACGCTGCTGGCCATCACGGAGAACGGGTTCGGCAAGCGGACCAGCGTGGGCGAGTACATGCGCGGCGGCGAGGACGCCGGCCCCCAGAAGCGGGGCGGCTACGGCATGAAGGGCTATCAGATCACGGAGAAGACCGGCAAAATTGCCGGAGCCAAGGTGGTGGATGGGGATGAGGACATCCTGCTCATCTCCGACGACGGCACCATCATCCGCATGGCCTGCGAGGACGTGAACATCTATGGCCGCACGGCCCAGGGCGTCCGCGTCATGCGTGTTGCGGAGGGGGCCAAGGTCATCTCCCTGGCCCGGGCGGAAAAAGAGGAGTCTGAGGAAACGCCCACCGACGAAAACGAATGAGATCAAAAGGGAGGCAGAACATGAGACGCTATCACATCCGGCCCACAAAGGAAATGCGCCCCTTTGGCATCGCCTTCAGCATTTTATATATCGTGGTTGCCTGCGTGTTTGTCGTCATCGGCGTCACGCAGGTGATCCCCAGCGGCGCGGGCTTGTTCGGAGTGCTGTGGACGGGCATGGCGCTGTGTTTTGCCGTGTTCGGCATTTATAACCTGGTGCGTACCCTCCGCAGCAAGGATGGATCCGGGCTCTATGGCGTGGAGATTGTGGACGAGTCCGCCTCCCCTTCCGCCGGCGGCAGTACGGAGCAGCGGCTTCAGGAGCTGCGCAGCCTTTACGACCGCAGCCTCATCACTGAGGAGGAGTACGAGGAAAAACGCCGGGAGATTCTGAAGGAACTATGAAGACAGTGACCATTTATACCGACGGCGCGTGCAGCGGCAACCCCGGTCCGGGAGGCTGGGGCGCGGTGCTGCTCTATGGCGAACACCGGCGGGAGCTCTCCGGCGGAGAGGCCAACACCACCAACAACCGCATGGAGCTGACGGCCGTGATCTCCGCACTGGCCCTTTTGAAGGAGCCCTGTGAGGTGGAGCTGTGGTCGGATTCCAAATATGTGATCGACGGCCTCTCCAAAGGCTGGGCCAGGGGCTGGCAAAAGCGGGGCTGGGTGAAGTCCGACAAGAAGCCAGCCCTGAACCCGGACCTGTGGGAAAGGCTGCTGGAGCTGACCGACCGCCACAGCCTCCACTACCATTGGGTCAAGGGACACGCGGATACGCCCGAAAACAACCGCTGCGACGAACTGGCGGTGGCAGAGAGCAGAAAGTTCCGCTGAGCACAAGGGGCAGATTACAAAAACTTCCAGAGTTCAGGTTTGACCAACGAGTTTACAAACTGTTCACACCAAAATCATAATTCTGCCATGATTTGGGGGTATCTTAAGAATCAGCAAAGGGAACCACAACCCGATGCGATTTTTCTCCCTCCTAAACACACACAAACACACACAGAAGGAGCCGCCAATTTGGCGGCTCCTTCTGTGTCTTCTATATGTGCTGACTGCTTCCGGGCCCACAGTCCATATGCTGTGCGCCGGGAGCCCACCGCTTTACAGCCCCAGCCCTTTGCGGAGGTTGACGATGAAGTCCTGGGCGTTGGTGACGATGCCCTTGGCGGAAAGGCTTCCCCGGTCGCTGAGCTTGTTGACCGTGAACTCGGAGATATCCACGCAGTAGAAATACACCTGCCGGACCGTGCCGTCGGAGAGCACCCGGTAGGAGGGGGTCATGTTGCCCGTGGCAATGGTGTGGAGGGTGGTGGCCATGCAGATCACCGTGGTGGCGTCACGCACCTGGTCCCGCATGGCGTCCTGGGCCTGGTACACGTCGCCGTATACCGGGGGCAGCGGGCCGTCGTCCCGGATGGAGCCCGCCAGCACATAGGGCACATGATGGGTTTCGCAGGCGTGGATGATGCCGTTGTCGATTCGCTCTTCCCGCAAAAAGGCGGCCACGGAGCCGTGGTAACGGACGGCGTTGATGGTATCCAGGTGGTTGTAGTGGCCGTTGGGCTGGCTCTGCTGGGTGTAGATGTTCTGGCCCAGGGCCGTGTTCAGGTAGGCGGCCTCCAGGTCGTGGGTGGCTAAGGCATTTCCGGCCAAAACGGCGTGGACGTAGCCGCCGGCGATCAGCCTGGCAAAGGCGCTGCGGGCGTCGCTGTCAAAGGAGAAGGCGGGCCCCATGACCCAGACGATCTTCCCGTGGTCCTTTTCATAGCGCAGCAGCTCGTAGAGCTCGTCATAGTCCCGGGAAAATGCGGTCTCCCGGGAGCGGCCCTGGCGGAAGGCAAAGAGGTCCTGGTGCTGCCCCGGCTCGTGGAAGCCGGTGCCGTGGACAAAGATGCCCTCCTCCCCCCGCTCCGTGCGGCCCAGGACCACCAGGTCCCCGGCCTTCAGACGGCGGAACTCCCGGACCGCGATCTCGCCGTTTTCCCAAACGGCCACGCAGTCCATGCGGCTCTCTTTTGCGAGGCGCCACTGGCCCTCGATATGGAAGTACTCGGGGAAAATGCTCATGGCGTGAAAGCCCGCGGGCGCAACGCCGTCCTTGGGCGCGCCCTGCAGGACGGCCTCCGGGGCCGTGTTCAGGGCTGTGAAATCCGGCGGCGTATAGCCGCGCAGCGAAAAGGACATGGACTCAATCCTCCTATATGTAGTCGGCAAAATGAATCGTCTTTTTTCAGCTTACCAAATTGTGAAAAAACTTGCAAGGACGTTCCTTGTAAAACAGGGGTCTCTGGTGTAAAATAAACCCGAATGTAAAATTAATCCTGTAAAATAAACCCAAATATCATGTAAATGAGGAGGAATCGTCCATGAAAGACGGATTCATTTCCGTGGCCTGCGGCACGCCCAAGCTGCGCCTGACAGACTGCGATTACAATGCGGAGCAGAGCTTCACCCTCATGCGAACGGCGGCCAAGGCTGGCGTGAAGGTGCTGGTGCTGCCGGAGTTAGGGCTCACCGGGTACACCTGCGGCGATCTCTTCAACCAGAGCGCCCTGCTGGAGGGGGCGCGGGAGGCACTTGCCACCATCCTGACCGCCACCCGGAACCTGGAGGTGGTGACGGCGGTGGGACTGCCTCTGCAAAAGAATAACAAATTGTATAATTGCGCTGCTATTATACAAAAAGGATCGATTTTAGGTGTTGTTCCCAAGACCCACATCCCCAATTACGGGGAGTTTTATGAAAAGCGGCACTTTGCCCCGGCCCCGGAGGAGGACAGCCTGCTGCCGGAGCTGTGCGGCCAGAGGGACGTGCCCTTCGGGACCCACCTCCTGTTCCGGTGCGAAACTGTGCCGGATTTGACGCTGGGCTTTGAGGTCTGCGAGGATCTGTGGGCGCCCTGCTCGCCGTCCGTGGGGCTGTGCCAGGCCGGCGCCACCATCATTGGCAACCTCTCCGCCAGCGACGAGCAGGCGTCCAAGGACAGCTACCGCCGCCAGCTGGTGGCCGCCCAGAGCGCCAAGCTGATCTGCGGCTATATCTACGCCAGCGCCGGCGAGGGGGAATCCTCCTCGGACCTGGTGTTCAGCGGACATGACATCGTCGCGGAGAACGGGACCATCCTCAACGAGGGCCGGTTCGAGACAGGCCTTAAGATTTCCGAGGTGGACGTGCAGCGCCTTGCCGCCGAGCGGCGCCGCACCCAGATGCTGGACAGCGCGCCCCATGGACGCTATTCCACCATCCCCTTCACCCTGACGCTGGAAAAGACCAAACTGAGCCGGTATGTGGCGCCCCAGCCCTTTGTGCCGGAGAGCCGGGAGGACCGGGACGAGCGGTGCCAGGAGATACTGCTCATCGCCGCCCTTGGCTTAAAGCAGCGGCTGGAGCACACGGCCGCCAAGACGGCGGTGGTGGGCCTCTCCGGTGGGCTGGACTCCACTCTGGCCATGCTCATCACCATGATCGCCATGAAGATGCTGGACCGCCCCACCTCCGACGTGGTGGCGGTGACCATGCCCTGCTTCGGCACCACCAAGCGCACCCGGACCAATGCCCAGGTGCTGGCGGAGCAGCTTGGGGCCACGCTCCAGACGGTGGACATCTCCGACACGGTGCGCAGCCATTTCCGGGACATCGGCCACGACATGGCGGATCACAGCGTCACCTTTGAGAACGCCCAGGCCCGGGAGCGGACCCAGGTGCTGATGGACATTGCCAACAAGACCGGCGGCATCGTCATCGGCACCGGCGACCTCAGCGAGCTGGCCCTGGGCTGGGCCACCTACAATGGGGACCACATGAGCATGTACGGCGTCAACGCCTCCATCCCCAAGACCCTGGTGCGGCACCTGGTGGCCTATGTGGCCAAGGACAACTCCGATAAGGACGAGGCCCTGGCGGATGTGCTGGAGGACATTTTGGCCACGCCCGTGTCTCCGGAGCTGCTGCCCGCCATTGAGGGGAAGATCGCCCAAAAGACCGAGGATCTGGTGGGGCCCTATGAGCTCCACGATTTCTTCCTCTACTATATCGTCCGCTGGGGGTTCCCGCCCCGGAAGGTCTACCGCCTCGCCCAGTACGCCTTGGGCAAGACCTACGACCGGGAGACAATCCTCAAATGGCTGAACAACTTCTACCGCCGCTTCTTTGCCCAGCAGTTCAAGCGCAACTGCCTGCCCGACGGGCCCAAGGTGGGTTCCGTGGCCTTCTCCCCCCGGGGCGACTGGCGCATGCCGTCCGACGCCAAGTGGACGCTCTGGGAGGCGGAACTCAAAACGCTGGAATAGAAAATGGACCGCGCTCTGGTGCGGCGGCAAATTGGACAGACGCCAAACATGGCGTCTGTCCAATCATTTTTTTACATGTCATGCGGTGCATAAACTGTGGAACAACCCAGATTTCATCCAGTGACCAATTTGAAGTGATTGGCCTCCTCCCCCCAGGATTGCTGTATAAAATGGATTCTACTGTTAAGCTCTCAGTATCGAGGAAAAATTAAAATCTTCCTATAAATTAATTATTGGAATCATTTGTTTACAAATGGAGTAGAGTCTGTTATGCTGAGCGTGAAGGGAGGCGGTGGCGTGAAATCGTCGCGGTACCGGTGGGTGGTCTGCGCCGCAAGCTTTCTGCTGCTGTTTTGCTGCATTGGGCTGACGGCCAATTCCTTTACGGTGTACCAGCCGTATCTGATCACACAGAAGGGGATCAGCAATACCCAGTGCTCCATGCTGGTGACGCTGCGCTGTGTGGCATCGCTGAGCGGCCTGTTCTTTATCCAGTTCTACTATCAGAAGGTAGGCATCCGGCTGGGCACCACCCTTGCGCTGCTGCTCATGGCCTCCTGCCGGGCCATGTTCGCCTTTGGCGGCGGATATCCCTCCTATGTGGCGGCCACCTGTATCGGCGGCTTTGCCCACAGCCTGGGCGGGATGGTGCCGGCGTCATTGGTGCTCACCCGCTGGTTCCGGGAGCGCTCCGCCACGGCCATCAGCATCTGCGCCGCGGGCACGGGCCTCGCCTCCGTGGTGGCGCCGCCGGTGCTCACCTATGTAATCGAGCGCGTGTCGCTCAAGGCCGCTTTTTTGGCGGAGGCCGCCTTTGGGGGCTGCGCGGCCATATTGATTCTGATCTTCATGCGGGACCGTCCGGCAGAGGAGCTGGAACACGCCGCAGTCCCAACAGCCGTCCGGCCAAAGCGGGACTGGGGCATGCTGACAGCCTCCCTCCTGTTAGGGACCATGGGCGTGCCGGGCTATGCCACCTTTACGCTGCTCTACCGCAGCGAAGGGTTTGACAGCGCCACAGTGGCGCTGCTCATCTCTCTTCTTGGCGCGTCGCTGTTGATCTGCAAATGTTTATACGGCATGGCCACGGATCATATGGGTTCCTACCCGGCAGCCCGGCTCTTTTTCTGCGTGCTGGTGGCGGCCCAGGCTCTGACCTGCCTGGCGGTGACGAAAAGTTTGCCCGTTGCGGTTGCATCCATGCTGCTCCAGGGGTTCAGCCTGCCGCTGACCAACGTGGGCGTGTCCGTCTTTGCCAAGGACATGTCCCGGCCCGACACCTACGCCGCCACGCTGCGGGAGTACCAGATCGCGGGAATGGTGGGCGCCATCGCCTTCAGCCCCATGCCCGGCGTCTTGGCAGACTGGCTGGGCAGCTACGTGCCCACCTACATACTGCTCACCGTCAGCGCGGCAGCCTCCATGATCCTGGTGTGCCGGGGCTACCGGGCACGCGCCGCGGAGGGTGCGGGGCGGTAGCGGAGCTGCTGCCCGCCAGGGCCTGGACGGCCCGTTGGTCAGAAAAGCCAGGCGTCTGCCGTCAGGCGTAAAAGAAAAAAGGACATCCAAAGTTGGATGTCCTTTTCGTTTGGCTCGATCAACCGATCTGGTTGAGCTTGAGGGCCATAGCGCTCTTTTTGTGAGCAGCGTTGTTCTTGTGCAGAACGCCCTTCGCAACAGCCTGATCGACCTTTTTCACTGCAACTTTGAAAGCGCCATCGGCCTCGGTGCGATTGCCTTCTTCGGCAGCAGCCTCGAATTTCTTGATGGCGGTCTTCAGCGCGGACTTCTCGGCCCGGTTGCGGGCGTTTCTCATCTCTGCCACCAGAACGCGCTTCTTGGCAGACTTAATGTTCGGCAAACCATACACCTCCCTTAGGCGATAATCTAATTTTGGTGAAACAACTTTCCACCATGCAGATTAGTATTTTAGCATCAAAACCTGAAAATTGCAAGCCTTTTTTCGCAATTCCCCTCAGATTTTTGCATATTTCCCCCACTGCGGACAAAAATAAGAACAATCTACAAGATTTAGTGGAAGGAAGGAGCCTTAAACACAAATCATGGGGACGAAACGGACAGACCTGGCCATGGAGGCCAGGGAGATTTGGCAGGAGAGCGCGGAAAAAACCACCCGGCTCCAGGGCGTAAAGGCCCGCGACAGCCGCCGGGAGGGATATGGCGTGACCCGGGTGGAGATATTGGATGAGCGGGGGGAGAAGGCCCTGGGCAAGCCTGCGGGCACCTATGTGACCGTGGACCTGGAGAAATTTTGGAGCAGGAAGGCCGGCTTTTTCGAGCGGGCCGTCCGGGCCGTGGGCGAGGAGCTGAAGGCGCTGCTGCCGCCGGAGGGGTCGGTGCTGGTGGTGGGCCTTGGCAACGCGGCCATGACGCCGGACGCGGTGGGGCCCCAGACCCTGGACAGCATCCTGGTGACGCGGCACCTGCTGCGCTCCATGCCCAAGCAGTTTTCCGGCTTCCGGTCCGTGTCGGTGCTGCGGACTGGGGTGTTGGGCACCACGGGGCTGGAGTCGGCGGAGATGGTCTGCGGCGCGGCGGAGCGGATCAAGCCGGACTTTGTGGTGGCGGTGGACGCGCTGGCTTCCCGCCGCTTAAAGCGGGTCTGCGCCACCATCCAGCTCAGCGACACGGGCATCGTCCCCGGCTCCGGCGTGGGCAACAGCCGCTCTGAGCTGAGCAAAAAGACCCTGGGCGTGCCGGTGTTCGCCATCGGCATCCCCACGGTGGTGGACGCGGCCACCCTGGCTGAAGACCTGGTGGAGGAGGCAGGAGGCGACACGGCGGCCCTGCCCGCCCTGGGGAAACAGGGAGCGCCGCTGATGGTCACGCCCCAGGAGATCGACAGCCGGGTCCGGGAGCTGAGCAAGGTAGCCGGCTATGCCCTGAACTGGGCGCTGCAGGACCTGGAGATCGAGGACGTCAACTCCCTTCTGAGCTGAAGGCGAACCAACCGGGCGGGAGCAAAAGCTCCCGCCCGGCTTTTTTTACAGCGGCGCGTCGATCTCCAGCGCCACGGGGCAGTGGTCGCTGCCGCCGATTTCGGCATAGATCTCCGCGGACTTCACCCGCTCCATCAGGCGCTGGGACACAAGAAAGTAGTCGATGCGCCAGCCTGCGTTCCGCTCCCTTGCCCGGAAGCGGTAGCTCCACCAGGAGTAGGCCACCCGGTCGGGCCACAGGGTGCGGAAGGTGTCCACAAACCCGGAGGAGAGCAGTTCCGTCATCTTGGCGCGCTCTTCGTCGGAAAAGCCGGCATTGCGGCGGTTGGCCGCCGGGTTTTTGATATCGATTTCCTGATGGGCCACATTCAAATCCCCGCAGTAGATGACCGGCTTTTCCCGGTCCAGCTCCATGAGGTACGAGCGCAGGTCGTCCTCCCACTGCATCCGGTAGTCCAGCCGCTTGAGCCCATCCTGGGAGTTGGGCGTGTAGCAGCACACCAGGTGGAACGAGGGGTACTCGGCCGTGAGGACGCGCCCTTCGTGGCGGTGGAGGTCCTCTCCAAAGTCCCGGGTGACGCGCAGGGGCTCGGTTTTGGTGAAGATGGCGGTACCGGAGTAGCCCTTTTTGTCGGCGCTGTTCCAGTAGCGGTGGTAGCCGGGCAGGTCGAACTCCGCCTGCCCCTCCTGCATCTTCGTCTCCTGGAGGCAGATCACATCCGGGTCCGACAGGGTGCAGAAGTCCAAAAAGCCCTTGCCCAGGCAGGCGCGCAGGCCGTTCACATTCCAGGAGATCAGTTTCATGCAGGTCCTCCCATAGCGTTTTCTTCATTTTACCCGAAAGCGGCTCAAAAAACAATAGTTCCTCCCTTGCCCAACGGGAAAAAGAAGAGTACACTATAGGGGAATTTGTACATTGGAAAGAGAAAGGGCGTTTTCATGGAACAATCCGGAATGCGGAACATGACGGAGGGCAGCCCGGCGCGGCATATCTTCTTCTTTGCCCTCCCCATGTTCCTGGGAAGCCTCCTCCAGCAGCTCTACAACATGGTGGACAGCTGGGTGGTGGGCAACTATGTGGGCGACGCCGCCCTGGCCGCGGTGGGCATCGGCTTCCCCGTGATCTTCATGTTCACCTCACTGTTCACCGGCATGGCCAACGGCGGCACGGTGGTCATCTCCCAGTTTTACGGCGCCGGGAAGATGGACCGGGTCCGGGACGCGGTGGACACGGTTTACACCACCTTTGTGGTGTCCGCCATACCGCTGACGCTGCTGGCCCTTGCGCTGGTCAAGCCGCTGCTGAGCCTTTTGCAGGTGGACCCGGCGGCCTACGATGAGGCGTGGCTCTACCTGATGATCGTCTGCGGCGGGCTGGTTGGCACCATCGGCTACAACACCAACGCCGGCATTTTGCAGGGCCTGGGCAACAGCCGCACGCCGCTGCTGTTTTTGGCCATCGCGGCGGTGATGAACATTGTGCTGGACCTGGCCCTTGTGCTGATCTTCCACTGGGGGGTCATGGGCGTGGCGGTGGCCACCATCTTCTCCCAGGCCTTCTCCTGGATCTTCGGCGTGCTCTACATCAACCGGGTCTATCCCCAGATCGGCATTCACCCCTTCTGCTTCCGGTTCGACCGGCAGCTCTTTGGGGATGTGATGCGCATCGGCCTGCCCGCCGGGGTCCAGATGGCCATGGTGTCCGTGGGCATGATGCTGGTGATGGGCAAGGTCAACACCTACGGCAAGGCATTCACCGCCGGGTACAACGTGGGCAATAAGCTGGACGCGGTGGCCTTTTTGCCGGTGCAGAGCCTGTCCAACGCCGTCACGGCCTACGTGGGCCAGAACATCGGCGCCGGCGCGTCCGAGGGCCGGGTCCATCAGGGCATCCGGGTCACGGTGGCCATGGGCGTGGGCTGGTGCCTGGCCATGCTGGCGCTGCTCATGCCCTTCCGCAATGAACTGGTGGGCTTCTTCTCCCCCAGCGCGGAGGTGGTCTCCGCCGGAGCCGTGTACCTCAAGTCCATCCTCCCCTTCTACCCCCTGTTCGCAGTGATGTTCTGCCTCAACAACGCCATGCGGGGCGCCGGTGAGAGCATGTTCCCCCTGATCTGCGTGGTGTTTTCCCTGATCCTGGTCCGGGTGCCGGCGGTGTACCTGCTGGCGGAACACGCGGGCCGGGAGATGATGTTCTACGGATTCGGCGTGGGCTGGGCCGTGGGCTTTGCGGTGTCTGTGATCTATTATTTTGCCGGCCGGTGGAAACGCCACGGCAGCCTTGCGTCTTAGGAGGGAAAAAGGATGGTCGTTTCGTTTCAGTATACCAAGGAGGAGTGGGTGCGCTGCCACCGCAGGTACCTCTTCCTCTCCAGGACCCTGACCCAGGTCGAGCTGTGGCTGGCGGCAGTGCTGAGCGTGATGTGCGCGGCGTATCTCGTGTATTTCGGCGCTGCCTGGAAGAGCGTGTCGCTGTGCATCCTGTGCGTGGCCGTGGTGGGCATGTTCGGGTTTTTATACTTCCGCCAGCCCTACCGGATTTACGAAAAGACCCCGGGCTTTGACCTGCCCCACGTCCTGGACTTCAACGAGGACGGGGTGGACTACCGGACCGAGGGCTATGTCACCTCCACGCCCTGGGAGAAATTCGTCACCTGGCTGGAGACGGACGAGGCCTTCTTCCTTGCGGAGAGCCGCTCCGTCTACACCATGATCCCCAAGCGGGTGCTGGAGGGCCGGGAGGCCGCGGCGCTTCGCAAGATGTTCAAGGAGCGCCTGCCCAAGAACCGGTTTCCCAAGGGCAGAAGATAACAGGAGGAGGGAGCGCACATGAGCAAAGCAGAGGAACTGGTCCGCCTGCTCACCGGGCGGTTCGACAATTCGGAGCAGTGCAGGCAAACGCCGGGCGTTCCCTTTGCCCGGCACGTAAACACCCCGTGCAACCACAAGATCGTCCACCTGCCGGAGGGCTTTTCGGGCGTCTTTGTGGTGGAGGAGAGCTACTACACGACGGAGGGGAAGACCCACGCCTCGCCTCACCTCTTCCTCTTTACGGAGGAGGCGGAGGGCGTGAAGCTCACCTCCTATGAGATTCCCGCCGGATACGGCAAGGATACGTTCACCTATGAGCAGATGGGCACCGTGGACTACGCGGAGCTGAAGCCGTCGGAGAAGTTCACCCCTGCCCTCTACACCTGCAACGGCGGCGTCTGGGAGGGCGGCAGCGTCAGCATGTTCTCCCCGGTGCTGAAGTTCACCCTCTGGGAGCGGTTTTCAGACCGGGAGCTGGAGGTGTCCGAGACCATGGAGGTCAACGGGAAGCGGACCTTCGGCTACGATCAGCCCATCCGCTACAAGCCTTCGAACTAAGGAAAAAGCAGGCCGCTGCATGCAGCGGCCTGCTTTTTTACTTGTCTTCCATCCGGCTCAGATAGTCCAGGGGGAAGGGCGGATTGGCCAGCGGCTGGACGGCAATGGACAGAAGGCGGAACGAGTTGTCGTCCGCCGCCACCCGGTTGGAGTGGAGCACGCCGCACCGGCGGCACCGGTGGATGATGGCCCACTCCCCGCCTCTGCGCACCCAGACGCAGATGGGGTCCATCACGCCGCCGCAGCGGGAGGCCCGGTCGCCCGGCGTCTCGTCCAGGTGGATGCTGCATAGGCAGTGGGGGCAGTGGTTGCGGTGCGCGGTTCCGGCGCCCGTGGGCGCCGCTGTGCCGCCGCAGACGCGGCAGACAAAGTGGTTTTCTGTGGTATTCAAGGGAATCCTCCTAAAAGATCGTTTGCTCCAAACGCATCTTCGGGAGGCTTGGCGGGAGCTTATCGCCTGCAAACCTCCCGGTTTGCGGCAAGCTCCGAACGAAAGCGGATGTTCATAAGGCGTCTCCTTCTTCTTTGGCCCGGCTGTGCGGGCCTAACGGTATAGTATCACAGGATTCCTTGCGGCGCAAGGTTATGAGCCAAAGAGCAATGAACTGCTGAAACGATTGTATGTCCTTGATATCACCAGGAGAAAGCAGGCATTGGAGCTCCTTGAAAGCATACTTTCCTCGCTTGAAAAAATATAGACGCCTCTGAGCTTGCGGCTCAGAGGCGTTTTGTATACAATGTGGAAAAAGGAGGTGCGGTATGATCCGGTACGACCGACTGTGGGCCACCATGAACAAGAAGGGAATCAGCCAGTATAAACTGGTGAAGGACTATGGCATTGATAAAGCACAGTTGCACCGATTGAGGAAGGACATGGTTGTGAAGACCGTTATTTTAGACCGTCTTTGTCAGATTTTAAGCTGTCAGGTCGAAGATATCATGGAATACGTCCCGGAAGAGAAAGAGTGAGGGCGGCTCCCGCCATTCCGCCATCCGGCGGAAAGCAAGTTGCAAAATTGGAAGCATTTGTGATATAATACATAGTTACCTGAGTCATTACCGGCGCTCTTCCATTCGGAGCGCCGTGAAAAAGGAGAAGCGCATGGAAGAGAAAAAAACATTCTATATCACCACCCCCATTTACTACCCGTCGGACAAGCTTCACATCGGCCACACCTACTGCACCGTGGCCACCGATGCCATGGCCCGCTACAAGCGGCTCCAGGGCTATGACGTGATGTTCCTCACCGGCACCGACGAGCACGGCCAGAAGATCGAGGACCGGGCCAAGGCCGCCGGCGTCACGCCCAAGGAGTTTGTGGACGCAATCGTGGAGGGCAGCGGCGGCGTGCTGGACCTGTGGAAGCTGATGAACATCTCCAACGACCGCTTCATCCGCACCACCGACAGCTACCACGTGTCCGCCATCCAGAAGATTTTCAAGAAGATGTACGACAACGGCGACATCTACAAGGGCAAGTACGTGGGCAAATACTGCAAGCCCTGCGAGTCCTTCTGGACCGAGTCCCAGCTGGTGGACGGCAAGTGCCCCGACTGCGGCCGGGAGGTGGTGGACGCCGAGGAGGAGGCCTACTTCTTCCGCCTGTCCAAGTACGCCGGCCGGGTCCGTGACCTGCTGGAGAACACCGACTTCCTTCAGCCCCACAGCCGCGTCAACGAGATGGTGAAGAACTTCATCGACCCCGGACTGGAGGACCTGTGCGTCTCCCGCACCAGCTTCACCTGGGGCATTCCCGTGGACTTTGACCCGGGCCACGTGGTCTACGTGTGGGTGGACGCCCTGTTCAACTACACCACCGCCCTGGGCTTTTTGAACGATGCGTACCACGATTACGACAAGTACTGGCCCGCGGACGTCCACTTTGTGGGCAAGGAGATCGTCCGCTTCCACTCCATCATCTGGCCCGCCATGCTCATGAGCATGGGCATGCCGCTTCCAAAGCACGTCTACGGCCACGGGTGGCTCCTGCTGGAGGGCGGAAAGATGAGCAAGTCCAAGGGCAACGTGGTGGACCCCTATATGCTGGCACAGCGCTACGGCGTGGACGCGCTGCGCTATTTCCTGCTGCGCTCGTTCCCCTTTGGCTCCGACGGAACCTTCTCCAACGAACTGCTGATCTCCACCATCAACACGGACCTGGCCAATGACCTGGGCAATCTGGTCTCCCGCACCACCGCCATGGTGGAAAAGTACTTTGCTGGGAACCTGCCCACCGAACACAAGATGGAGCCCATGGACCACGAGCTGATGGAGATGGCCGGGTCCCTCCGCCAGCGCTACGAGGAGCAGATGGAGAAGTTTGCCTTCCAGTCCGCCCTCAGCGAGGTGTTCTCCGTGGTGGCCCGGGCCAATAAGTATATTGATGAGACCGCGCCCTGGGTGTTGGCCAAGGACGAGGACAACAACCCCCGCCTGGCCATGGTCATGTACAATCTGCTGGAGACCATCCGCATCTGCGCCGTGCTGCTGACTCCCTTCATGCCGGAGTCCATGGCCAAGGTCTTTGAGCAGATCGGCGCCGGTGAGAGGCTGACCACCTGGCAGTCCGCCGGAAGCTGGGGCAAGCTGCCCAAGGACGCCTCCGTCCGCAAGGGCGAGGCCCTGTTCCCCCGCATCGACATGGAAAAGGAGCTGAAGGCATTGGAAGAACTGGAAGAGCAGAAAAAAGCGGAGGCGGAGGCCGCCTCCAAGCCCGCACTGGAGATTGAGCCCCTTGCCGGGGAGAACGTGGACTTTGACACCTTCTGCAAAAGCGATTTCCGGGCGGTGAAGGTGAAGGCCTGCGAGGCGGTGCCCAAGTCCTCCAAGCTGCTGCGCTTTACCTTAGACGACGGCACCGGCACGGACCGCCAGATCCTCTCCGGCATCCACAAGTGGTATGAGCCGGAGCAGCTGGTGGGCAAGACGCTGGTGGCCATCGTAAACCTGCCGCCCCGCAAGATGATGGGCCTGGAGTCCTGCGGCATGCTGCTCTCCGCCGTCCACACCGAGCATGGGGAGGAGTGTCTGAACCTGATGATCGTGGACGACAAAATCCCCGCCGGAGCAAAGCTCTGCTGAAAAGAGAAAAAGAGAAGAGAATATAAAAAAGGAAGGGTTTTATCATGAAACAGCGTATTGTACTCACCTTGCTTGCATTGTCCCTTGCCATCTCCCTTGCCGGCTGCGGCGGCTCCGGTTCTTCCGGGAGCGCTGGCTCCGCCGGCAGCGCGGGCTCCTCGGGGAACGGCACCCAGGTGGACCTGCGGGACGGCGTGGAGTATGAAGAGGGCGGCGCCAGTGGGTATCTGGGCGATGTGATGCACACCGCGTTTATGAACTTTGCCATTACCGACGCCTACACCTGCCCCACCTATGGCAGCTACACCCCCGCCGAGGGCAACAAGGTGCTGGTGGTCTCCGTCTCCATTTTGAACACCGGCGTCTCCAGCCTGCCCATGTTTGACACCGACTTCCAGATCCAGTGGGGCAGCGAGAACGAAGAGGATTACGGCTGGCCCATCACCACGGACGAGGAGCCCTGGGAGCATCAGCCCCAGGCCGCTGAGGCCCTGGACGATAACCAGCTGCCCGGTGAGTACGAGATCGGCATCAACAAAGAACGCAGCGGCCTTCTGTTCTTTGAGGTGCCCGCAGACAGCAAGGACTACTCCATCAGCTTTGAGGAGTATTTCGAGGACGAGACGGTGGGAGACCTGTATTTCGTGTATTTCACCGCTGGGGAAAAAGCCTGATCGGATCAGCGGTCAAAAAAAGAGCGGTTGGTTGGGGCCAGCCGCTCTTTTTGCGCCTTGCGCCGCCAAGGGATTTGGATTATACTGATCCAAACAAGTGCGCGATGAGTATGCCGCGCCGTGAAAGAGGAGGAATGCCGCCTGTTTGATTCACATGCACACTATGACGACGAAGCCTTTGACGAGGACCGGGACCAGGTGCTGTCCGGCCTGGCGGGCCGGGGCGTCACCCATGTGGTGAACCCGGGCTGCACCGTATCGTCCTCCCGGGCGGCGGCCGCATTGGCGGAGCGCTACGGCCACGTCTATGCCGCTGCGGGCATCCACCCGGAAAACTGCGCCGGGGCCGGAGAGGAGGACTTTGAACAGATCCGTGCCCTGCTCCGCCATCCCAAGGTGGTGGCGGTGGGCGAGATCGGGCTGGACTACTACTGGAAGGAAAACCCGCCCCGGGAGTTCCAGCGCCAGGTGTTCCGCCGCCAGCTGGCCCTGGCCGAGGAGGCGGGGCTGCCGGTGATCGTCCACGACCGGGACGCCCACGGCGACGCGCTGGCCATTGTCCGGGAGTTTCCCAGAGTGCGGGGCGTGTTTCACTGCTACTCCGGAAGCCTGGAGGACGCCAGGGAGCTGGTGAAGGCAGGGTGGTACCTGGGCTTCAACGGGGCCATCACCTTCCAAAACGCCCGCAAGGCGCCGGAGGTGGTGACCTGGGCGCCGCTGGAGCGCATCCTCATCGAGACGGACTGTCCCTACCTGACGCCGGTGCCCTTCCGGGGCAGGCGGAACGACTCCGGGTACCTCCCCTATGTGGCGGAGAAAATTGCCGGGTGGAAGGGCCTTACCGTGGAAGCGGTGGAGGAGGCCACCACGCGCAATGCAAAAAAATTCTATGGAATCGAGTGAGTTGAGATGAAAAAAGCAATGACCATCACCTATGAGTACGAGGGCGCGCTGTATGTCAACCTGACCAACCGGTGCGACTGCGCCTGCGTCTTCTGCCTGCGCCACAACGGCCACGACGGCAGCATCTACGCCGATGACCTGTGGCTGGAGCACGAGCCCAGCCGGGAGGAGGCCCTTGAGAGCTTCTTCACCTGGGGCGACCTGACCAAATACCGGGAAATCGTCTTCTGCGGATTCGGCGAGCCCAGCTACCGCATGGATGACATCTGCTGGCTCATCGACCAGCTGCACGCAAAGGTGCCGGGCCTGCCCCCCACCCGCATCAACACCAACGGTCACGCCAATTTGATCAACGGCCGCGACGTGACGCCGGACCTCCACGGCCGCATGGACACGGTCTCCATCTCCCTCAACGGGGCCGACGAGGAGGAGTATCTGGCCGTCACCCGGCCCCAGAGCGGGAAGGCGGGCTGGGACGCCATGCTGGACTTCACCCGGAAGGCCGCGGCCCAGGTGCCCCACGTGGTCATGACCATCGTGGACAAGGACAAGACGCCGGAGGACATCGAGAAGTGCCGGGCACTGGCTGAGTCCCTGGGCGCCACGCTGCGGGTCCGGGCCTACATCCCCGATTGATCGTGCACGTGGGTGCAGAAGCCCTTTGCTGCATGGAAAAAAGGACTGCGGAATGACCGCAGTCCTTTTTTTCTACTGGTTCAAAAACTCCTCTGGATCGATGGGGACGCCTTCCCGGGTGACGCCGAAATGGAGGTGCGCTCCCGCCTCGGCGATGGCGCTCTCGCCCACACAGCCGATGACCTGGCCGGTGGTCACGCTGTCTCCGGCGCTGACGGTGGGCTGGCCCTGGAGGCAGGCGTAGATGGTCTGATAACCGCCACTGTGGGAGAGGACCACAGTGGTGCCCAACAGGGGATCATCGTAGACGGAATCCACCGTGCCTGCGGTGGCGGCCATCACCTGGGTGCCCTTGTCCGCCTCGATGTCCATGCCGTTGTGGGTGCGCCAGTCCTCCATGGTTTTATCATACTGAAGGTCCTCCATGGAGAAGGCTGCCACAGTCTCGCCGGAGACAGGCTTCACCGTCAGCCTGGGCTGCTCCGCGGGGATATCCACCTCCGGCATCTGCGCCACAGTGACCACGTCCGGTTCCTCCACCGGGTCGGGGGGCGGCGCCTCCTGGCCAGACGGTTCCAGGTCCACCGGCTCCGGATCGTTGACCTCTACCGGCTCCGGATGGCCCACCGGTTCCACCGGCTCTTCGCTGTTTCCGGAAAACAGGACAAAATAGCCCGCCACACCAACTGCGGCCACGCACAGGAGCAGGGCTATGTAAAAGCCCGCTCCGCCAAACACGGATTTTACGCTGCGTTTTCCCATAGTGTTCTCCTTTCGTTGTTCTTCCGTCAGTATGGCCCGGGGGAGGGAAATTTATACAATCCCCAAAAATTTTTCTGTTCTGTAGATGGGACAGGCCGCATAGGCTTCCCTCAGAGGTGATCCCATGAACAGCAGAAGACCGAAGAACACGCAGCGTATCCGAAGAATCCTGGCCATCGGGGCGTGCGCCGTCACGCTCTGGACCGCGGCGGTCACGGCCAACAGCGAATCCCTTTTGGGCGCGGTCACCGCCCTGCGCACCCAGGGGCCGGTGCAGGCGCTGCGGTGGGAGTTAGGGGACTTTTTCACCCTGAGCGACCTCTCCCCCGCAACGGTTCTGGCCATTGCCGAGTCGCCGCTGCTCCTCTCCGCCCGGGAGCAGATCCTCCGCCGCCAGGAGAGCGACTTAAGTGAGCAGTCCCAGCCCTCCGACACGGACACCGAGCCGGTGGCAGAGGAACCCGTAGAGCCGGAGACGCCGCCGGGCGTGGACAACGGCATCCCCGCCCGCACCCTGATCCCCTCCTCGCCGGCAGGCTACACGGTGGTGGGCGGCGTGTACATCAGCAACTCCACCGACCACGTCCTGGACACGGCGGCCCTGGGCAGCGGGACCTTTGACGCATCCCTCACCGACGAAGAGCCCCAGATCCTGATCCTGCATACCCACGGCAGCGAAGCTTACACCCTGCCCCCCGGGCAGAGCTACGAGCCCTCCGGAAACCACCGCACCACCGACACCAAGTACAATGTGGTGCGGGTGGGGGATGAGATGGCCGACGTATTCGCCGAGGCGGGCATTTCCGTGCTTCACGACCGGACGCTGTACGACTACCCGGAGTACTCCGGCGCCTATGGACGGGCGCTGACGGCCATTGACGCCTACATGGCCCAGTATCCCTCCATCCGCTTCATATTGGATGTGCACCGGGACGCCATCGAAGACAGCGACGGCAACCAGTACAAGGTGGTGTCGGTGGTGGACAACGTGGGTACGGCGGCCCAGGTGTCCATCGTGATGGGCAGCGACGGCTCAGGCCTTCCCCACGACCGCTGGATGGAAAACCTGAAGCTCGCGGTGGCGGTGCAGCAGAACATCGTCAACGCGTATCCCACGCTGATGCGCCCTGTGGTGCTGCGCAACTCCCGCTACAACCAGCACGTCACCACCGGCTCCATGCTGGTGGAGATGGGCGCCGCCGGCAACTCCCTGGATGAGGCGCTTTTGGCCGCGCGGCTCTTTACGGAGCAGTTTATCCAGGTGCTGGAGGCCAAAAACAAGTGACGCGGCATCGCGCAGGCCGCAAAATTTATCATTTTTGCAAGCTGTCCGGCTCCGGCAGAGTTTTCTTGCGGAATTGTCCGCCGTTTATTTACTATTGGGCAAAGAGTGTGTATAATGAATGCAAGAACACTTGCGAAAGCTGCGCGCAGATTCCTCCGGATCCGCCGCAAACTTGAAAGGAGTATGGAAATGACGACACTGACCACCCGGGAGGCGCTGGAGCGCGCCAAGGACCTTCTGCGCCAGAGCAGGATGTATGACCACATCATTGACCTGATGAAGTGGGACAGGATTACATACATGCCCAGCACTGGCCGGGCCTACCGAGCGAATACCAGCGTGTATTTTTCCGACAAGCGGGTTGAGCTGTTTTCCACAAAGGAGTGCCATGAACTGGCGGATAAATTCCGCTCCCTGGATGCCTCCGACTATGAGACAGACTTGGAGCGGGCCGTCGCCCGCCGGTTCCTCTTCAACTTCAACAACGCCAACGGCACCCCGGCGGAGCTGCAGTCGGAGATCACACGGGTGCAGTTTGAAAACGACGCAGCCTGGCTGGAGGCCCGCCGCCAGAACGATTACTCCATCTGGAAGCCGGTGCTGAAGAAATATTTTGATCTCAAGTACAAGGCCGCGCAGATCGCCGACCCCAACAAGCACCCCCTCCAGGTCCTGATGAACTTCTATGACGAGGACCTGACCGTGGACGAGTGCAGCCGCCTTTTAGGAGAGCTGAAGACGGAAATGAGCAAGCTTATGTTCAAGGTGCTCCCCGCCTCCCGCGACGTGGACGACTCCATCCTCAACATCTTCTATCACCGGGAAAAGGACATCGACGAACTCAGCGCCTACGCCTGCCACCGCTTCGGCTACACCGCCGACAAGGCCTCCTTCGCCAAGGTGGTGCACGGCTGGTCCGCCATGCTCAGCCCCCGGGACTCCCGGGTGACCGTCAGCAAGTCCGACACGGGCATCGACAATTTCTTCACCTACATCCATGAGATGGGCCACTCCCTCTACAGCCTGGGTTCCAACGACGAGGTGGTGGAGGCCGGCGTCTGGGGCGGCATGAAGGGCAGCGCCCACGAGTCCCAGTCCCGCTTCTATGAAAACATCATCGGCCGCTCCCCCGAGTACTGGGAGTTCTTCTTCCCCTTCTTCCAGGAGCGCTTCCCGGAGCTGCGCAGCTGGAATGCCAAGGATTTCTTCAAGACCCTCATTAAGGTCAATCCCCAGTTCAAGCGCACCAGCGCCGACGAGCTGACCTACAACCTCCACCCCGTTATCCGCTTTGAGCTGGAGCGTGACCTCTTCGAGGGCAAGCTGAGCTTCGACCGCCTGAGCGAGGCCTGGAACGACAAGTATGAGGAGTCCCTGGGCATCCGTCCCACCAACGACCTGGAGGGCTGCCTCCAGGATATCCACTGGACCGAGGACTTCGGCAAGTTCCAGTCCTACGCCATGGGCAATATCTTTGACGGCCAGCTGCTCCAGGGCGTGCTGCGGGACATCCCCGACTTCCATGCCCAGGTGGCCAGCGGCCGGTTCGAGGACATCCACAACTGGATGCACGACAAGGTCCACCAGTTCGGCTTCACCTATCCCACCATGGCGGTGATGGAGCGGGCCTCCGGCGAGAAGATCACCAGCAAGTACTACATCGACTACATGAAGAACAAGTACTATTCCATCTACGGCCTCACGGATTAAGCAATGAAAGCGCCCGCCCACTCCAAAGGAGTGGGCGGGCGCTTTGCAAAGCAAAAGGGGCGGTCGGTTTCCAGGGAAGAGTGAAAAAAGAGTCACTCTTCCGGCCGGGGTAAAAAAAGAAGAGGGAGCCGATGCCCTCTTCTTTTTCTGCTACTTTTTCAGTTCGCCGGTGGCCTGGGCGGTCAGGTAGGCGTTGATGAAGCCGTCGATGTCGCCGTCCATCACCGCGTTGATGTTGCCCATCTCATAGCCCGTGCGGGTGTCCTTGGCCAAGGTGTAGGGCATGAACACATAGGAACGGATCTGGCTGCCCCACTCGATCTTCATCTGCACGCCCTTGATGTCGGAGATCTTCTCCGCGTGCTGCTGGGCCTTGAGCTCCATCAGCTTGGCGCGGAGCATTTTCATGCAGTTGTCCCGGTTCTGGAACTGGCTGCGCTCCGTCTGGCAGGCCACCACCACGCCGGTGGGGATGTGGATCAGCCGCACGGCGGAGGAGGTCTTGTTCACGTGCTGGCCGCCTGCGCCGGAGGAGCGGAAGACCTGCATCTCAATTTCCTCGGGCCGGATTTCAATGGTGTTGTCATCGGGGATTTCCGGCATGACCTCCACCGCGGAAAAGGAGGTCTGGCGGCGGGAGTTGGCGTCGAACGGGGACACGCGGACCAGCCGGTGGACGCCGTTTTCGCTCTTCAAAAAGCCGTAGGCATTCTCCCCCTCGATGGAGATGGTGGCGGACTTGATGCCCGCCTCGTCCCCGGCCTCGTAGTCCAGCGTCTGGTAGGAGAAGCCGTGGCGCTCGGCCCAGCGGGTGTACATGCGGTAGAGCATCTCCGTCCAGTCCTGGGCCTCGGTGCCGCCCGCGCCCGCGTGAAGGGTCAAGATGGCGTTGTTGGAGTCGTATTCGCCGGAGAGCAGCGTCTCCAGCCGGGCTTCCTCTACCTTGGTCTCCAGCTTGGCGTAGCCGTCGGTCAGCTCGGGAAGAAGGGACTCGTCGTCCTCCTCCAAAGCCATTTCCACCAGGGTTTTCAAGTCCTCCCACTCGCCGATGAGCTTTTCCTGGCGCCCCACTTTGTTCTTGAGCTGCTTGAGCCGCTGCTGCACCTTTTGGGAGCGCTCCAGGTCGTTCCAGAAGCCGTCCTGGGCCGTCTCCTCCTCCAGTCTGGCGATCTCGGCGCGGGCGCCGTCCAGATCCAGCGCCGCGGACAGGTCAGTGATGACCGGGCCCAAAGCGGTGAGTTTTTGTTTATATTCGTCGTATTCGATCATAGTTGATTTCTCCGTTTATCAGAATCGTTCGCAAATTTAAATTATATCGGACTAATGCGGCCTTGTAAAGCAAATTTACGAACTTTTTAGAAAAAATCCATTTACTGGGCCGCGTCCATTCCGTCCAGCTCCCGCAGAAATCCGCGCATCATGACGGCGGCAATGACCGCCGACAGCACGTCGGACACCGGCTGGGCCAGCTGCACGCCCAACATTCCCCAAAATGCGGGGAAAATCAAAACCGCGGGGATGAAGAAAATCCCCTGCCGGGACATGGCCAGGAACGTGGCCGGGACAGTGCGGTTGACCACCTGGAGCACCATGTTCCCCATCACCACCCAGCTGTTGACGCACAGTGTCAAACACTGGAGCCGCAGGGCCGTGGTACCGTAGGCCACCACGGTGGGATCGTCCCGGAACACCCCGATGACCGTGGGGGCAAAGAAGAGGCCAACGGCCGCAATGGCCAGCAGAAACCCAAGGGAGGTTTTCACGCAGAACCAGTAGGACTCCTTCACCCGGCGGTAGAGCCTGGCGCCGAAGTTGAAGCCGCACACCGGCTGGAGGCCCTGGCCGAAGCCGATGAGGGCGGAGTTGGCGAACTGCATCACCCGGGCCACCACGCCCATTGCGGCGATGGCCGCGTCGCCGTAGGGGCCGGCCCCCCAGTTGAGACACACGGTGGAGAGCCCTCCCAGCCCCTGCCGGGCCAGGGAGGGAAGCCCGCCCCGGATGATCTCCTTGAGGTAAAAGGGCGTCAGCTTGACATTGCGGAGGGAAATGCGCAGGTTGCCGCCCCGGGAGCACTGGAACAGCAGCACAAGGAAGCTGACCAGCTGGCTGATGATGGTGGCCAGCGCCGCGCCGGACACGCCCATATCCAGAGTAAAAATGAGCAGTGGGTCCAGCAGGATGTTCAGCACCGCTCCTGCGGTGATGCCCACCATGCCGTAAATCGCGCTGCCCTGGAAGCGCAGGAGGTTGTTGAGCACCAGGGAGGCGCACATGTGGGGCGCGCCGATGAGGATGATGCGCATGTAGCTCATGGCATAGGGCAATATGGTGTCTGTGGAGCCCAACAAAACCGCAAGGGGCCGCAGGAACAAAAGGCCGGCCGTCAGGATGACGGCACCCAGGGCCAAAGCGCACACAAAGCCGTTGGCCGCCATGCGGGAGGCCTCCTCAATGTTCTGCTTCCCCATTTCCCGGGAGACATAGTTGCCGGAGCCGTGGCCGCAGAAAAACCCCACCGCCTGGATGATGCTCATGATGGAGAACACCACGCCGACGGCGCCTGTGGCGCTGTTGCTGTTGAGCATGCCCACAAAAAAAGTGTCCGCCATGTTGTAAAAGGAGGTGACCAGCATGCTGATGATGCAGGGCGCCGCCATGGAGCAGACCAGGGTGGGGATTGGCGTCTGGGTCATGCGTATGAATTTTGCCTCCTGCTTCTCGTCCATAAAAGCCTCCTTCGCCAGCGCAGGGAATCAGATCAGCCCCAGGTGGGTCAGCGTAACCGCCCCCACGAAAATGGACAGGCAGGAAACGCAGGTGGTGGTCACGATCAGGGAGCTGGCCAGTTTGTCGTCGGCACCCATCATCCGGCTCATGGCAAAGGCGGACACGGCCATGGGCGTGCAGAACATGCACATGATGACGCCCAACTGATAGCCCCGGAACCCCAGTGCCGCAGCAAGGGCCGTCATCACGGCGGGGATCACCGCCTGACGCAGCAGGTTGCCCAGGGCCACCTGCCCCAGGTACTTGCGGGCATAGGTGAAGTCGAACTTACCGCCCAGGGCGATGAGGGCGAAGGGCGTGGCGATCTTCCCCAAGTCGTTGAACGCCGTGTCGATGGCCGTGGGGAAATGCAGGCCAAGGAAGTTGCACAAAAGGCCCAGCAGCGGCCCGATGAGCAGGGGGTTTTTGAACACCCGGGGCAGGGTCTTGAGCAGCGGCGTCCGGCTGCCGCCCTCCTGGCTCACAAAGTACTCCAGCGCCACCGCCGCCAGGAAGTTGTAGAGCGGCACCAAAAACCCGGCCAGAATGGCCGTCAGCGAAGAGCACTCCTCCCCCAGCAGGCGGACGCAGACAGACATGCCGTAGATGACGAAATTGCCCCGGTACATGGCCTGAATCCAGACCGGCCGGCGGCGGTTGTCCGGCTCAAAGCGGGGGACCAGGAAAAAAGCGGCAAGGAACACTGCCGCCGTGGCGCTCAGGCCGAATACGATGGCCTCCGTGTCGCCGGAGGAAAACTGGCTGGACCGGCTGGAGTTGAAAAGGCTGACCGGCAGCAGGATCTGAAAGCACAGCTGGTTGGCCTTGTTGAAAAACTCCGCCGATAGATACCCGGTCCGCTTGAGCACATATCCAAGCGCGATCAGCAGGACCATTGGCAAAACGGCGTTCAGCGCCAGGGTAAAAGCGTTCATGATGCCCTCCGTCCCCCGGGCCGCGGAGGTCCGGAACTAAGTATTCCCAGTATAGCACGATTTTTCTTGCTTGACAAAGGGAAGCGGAAGAAAATGACGGAGTTTTGCAAGACCGGACAGCAAAAACTATGGAAACAGGCAAAAAAACCCGGCCCACAGGGGGCCGGGTCCGGGGATTATTTCCAATATTCCAGGTTGGAGTCGTCCAAGCCGATGTCCTTGGCGCGGAAGACGGGGTTCTTTTCCTCCGCTTTCTGCTTTTCATAGTCTTTGCAGGCCCGGATGGCCACGCCGCCCAGCGCCACACAGGCGGGCAGGTTGATGAGGCACATCACGGCCATGAGGATGTCGGCAATGGCCCATGCGGCGTCCATGCTCAGCCCGGCGCCCAGGAGGATCACCGCGGCGCACAGCACCCGGAAGAAGGTCATGAAAGCCCTGGAGGGCATCTTGCGGTTTATGAAGGCAAGGCAGTTGTCCACATAGTAGAGGTTGCCGAGCAGCGTGGTGAAGGCGAAGAGCACCATGGCGATGGTGACGAACACGGGGCCAAAGCCGCCGAACACGGTGGAAATGGACTGCTGCACATAGGGGGCGCCGGCGATGTCCGCGGTGGGGGTCACGCCGGAGCACATGCACATCAGGGCCGTGGCGGTGCAGATGAGCAGGGTGTCGATGAATACGGAGAGCATCTGGACCAGGCCCTGCTTCACCGGGTGGGACACGTCGGCGGCCGCGGCGGCGTTGGGGGCGGAGCCCACGCCCGCCTCGTTGGAATAGAGGCCCCGCTTGATGCCGTACATCATGCAGGAGCCTGCGATGCCGCCGAAGATGGCCTGGAAGTCAAAGGCCTGCTGGAAAATCTGGACAAAGACGGCGGGAACCAGCTTGATGTGGAATACAATGATGATCAGGGATACGGCCACGTACAAAAGGCCCATGATGGGCACCAGGGTGCTGGTGACCTTCACGATGTTCCGGCCGCCGCCCATGACACACCAGCCCACCAGGATCGCAAGGATGACGCCGATGATCCAGGGGGTGACAGAGGGATTGTAGAAGCCGTAGGCCTTAAAGGTGTCCTGAAGGTTGTAGGAGGCCAGCATGTTGAAGCCGCCTGCATAAGTCAGGATCAGCGAGACGGCAAACACCACCGCCAGGGCGCGGTTGTGCAGGGCGGTCTCTATGTAGTAGGCGGGGCCGCCGTAGCTGTCGCCGGTCTCGGGGTTGCGGCGCTTGTAAATCTGGGCCAGGGTGCTCTCAATAAAGGCGGATGCGCCGCCGATGAGGGCGATGATCCACATCCAGAAGGCCGCGCCGAACCCGCCCAGGCAGATGGCGGTGGACACGCCCACGATGTTGCCGGTGCCCACCCGGGAAGCGGTGGAGACCATCAGCGCCTGGAAGGAGGAGATGGCTCCCTCCTTGGAGGGCTTCTCCGACACCACGCGGATGGACTCGCCGAACATGCGCAGCTGGACAAAGCGGGTCTTAAAGGAGAAATAAAGGCCTGCCGCCAGCAGGACAATGATCAGGACGGGATAGTACAAAAAGTCGTCAATGGATACCAGGGCTTTGGTTACGGAGTTCAAAAATGCTTCCATACGTTCTCACTCTCTCTTCTCAAAAATATACAGGCACTGCGGCCCGCTCCGGCGCCGTCCCTCTCCCGGCGCCTCCCCGCCGCTCGTCCGGCAGGGAAAGAGGCTCTCCCTTTTTATCAAAGCGCAATTGCGCGCGCTTTTCCGATCTACAGGTCCTTGCCCGCAAAATAGTGCAGCCGCAGGGCCTGGGACAGATATTCCAGCACCCGGTAGGCACCCACGCTGTTGCCCTTGGCATCCAGGGCGGGGCCGAAAGCGGCAATGCCCATCCGGTCCTCCACCGATGCCATGATGCCGCCGCCCACGCCGCTTTTTGCGGGGATGCCCACCTTCATGGCAAACTCACCGGAGCCGTCGTACATGCCGCAGGTCACCATCAGCGTCTTGACGATGCGGACGATCCAGTTCTCCACCAGCCTCTCCCCCGTGGCGGGGTCGACGCCGTCGTTGGCCAGCACCACCGCGTATCGGGCCAGATCCTCCGTGGTGACGCTGACCGAGCACATGCGGAAATAGAGGTCCAGCGCCAGCTCCGCGTCGCACTCCAGGATGTTGTCGCTCTGCATGAGATAAGCCATGGAGCGGTTGCGCATACCGGATTTTTTCTCCGAAAGGTATACGGATTCATTGAGCTGGATACTCTCCCGCCCGCAGAGCCGCCGCGTCAGGTCCATGAAGGCGCCGAAGGGGTCCTCCAAATCCATGCAGCAGCTGGCCGTGGCAATGGCCCCGGCATTGATCATGGGGTTGAGCGGGTGCAGCGTCTTGGTCTCCAGCTTCACAATGGAGTTGAAGGCGTCGCCGGTGGGTTCCACGCCCACCTTGCTGAACACCTTTTCATACCCTGCGGTCTGGAGGGCAAAAATCAGGCATATGGTCTTGGAAATGCTCTGGATGGTGAACTCCTGCTGCCAGTCCCCATCGTGGTAGACGGTGCCGTCTTTGGTGATCAGGCAGACGCCGAGCTGGCCGGGGTCGCCGTGGGCCAGCTCCGGTATGTACGTGGCCACCTTCCCCTCGGGAAGGAAGGTGCGGGCATAGCGCATGGCCTCGTCAATGGCCTGTTCAATGGAAATCATGGAAGGACACTCCCTCTCGTCAAGCAGCCTTTCGGCAAACTGACCTGTTTTCTGTTTCCATTGTACCACAAAACTGTGCAATGCGCTCATCTGGGATTAAAATAACCTTATTGGTTTCTGATATAGGGAAAATGCGCAGTTGAATTCCGGGGTTTTTGTGTAAAGTAAACAAAAATCCAAAAAGGGAGAAACCAAATCCCCGGTATTTTCCAAAATAGTATATAATAGAAAAAAACAAAAAGAAACCGCATATTGGAAAATAGTACAATGCCGCGGCGGCAGCAAGGAGGCCTTTTACTTGAATGTCAAACACCTGGAGTTTTTCTGTGCCGTGGCGCAGTACGGGTCCATCAACAAAGCCGCCCAGGCGCTGTATATCTCCCAGCCTCATCTGAGCCACATCATCCGGGATCTGGAGGAGGATGTGGGCTTTGCCCTGTTGGAGCGGTCCAAGCAGGGCGTGTCGCTGACGCCGGAGGGCCAGCGGTTTTTGGAGCACGCCAGGGTGATTTTGCAGGAGATGGAGAACCTTAAGCAGTTTTCCCGGCGGCCGCAGCCCGACAAGGACCGGCTCAGCGTGTCCATGACTAAGTTCTCCCACACCATGGAGAGCTTCAACGACGTATGCGTACGCAACCAGCAGACCCAGCGCTTCTCCTACAGCCTGAACGAGGGAACCGCCATCGACGTGGTGGACGACGTGTGCGGCGGCGTGGCGGATGTGGGCGTCATCCATGTGGCCCAGCATGCGCAGGAGAGGCTGCTCTCCATGCTGAAGGAGAAAAACCTTGAGTTTCAGCCCCTGGCGGACTTGACGCCCCACATCGTCATCTCCCGCAACCACCAGCTGGTACGCCAGGGCGCGCCGGTGACGCTGGAGTCGCTGCGGGACTATGGCTTTGTGCGCTACTTCGGCCAGTACGAGGATTTTATCTACAATATCTCCACCGACAGCCGGCAGTTGGACCTCAACGGTTCACCGAAGATCATCTATGTCTACGGCCGGGCGGCGCTGCTACATCTGATCGCCCACAGCAACTTCTACACCATCGGCATCCAGAGCTTTCTGACGCAGGACTCCATGTATCAAATCATCTCCGTACCCATTGAAAACTGCACCGAGCGGTTGACGTTTGGCCTGATCACCCGCAAGGGCGGGGAGCTGACGCAGTCGGAGCGGGAGTTCATCGATGATGTCACTGCCCGGTATCGGAAGATACAGGCCATGGAGACATAAAAAAGGCCGGCACGCTGCTGCGTGCCGGCCTTTTGGCCTTCAGGCCGGAGAGGACTCCACTTCCTCGTCGGTGATCCCGGCGGAGCCGCTCAGTTGACTGCTTTGCAGCAGCGTCCAGAAGCGCATGAGCGCGGCGGCCAACACCAGGCTGCTGGCGACCCGGTTTACCTCTGAGAGCTTTCGCTCCAGACCCGTTTGCTGGGCATTGGACTGCTCCGACAGGCGAAAGAAGAACACCAGGGCGCAGATCGTCAGGATGCTGGACAGGGCCTGCCAAGGGAAGAGGGACTGGGGGTCGCTTTCCCGGCAGATGAGCTGGCGCTTTTGCTCGGAGAGGACGCCATAGGAGAGGAAGACGGCTGCGATGATGAAGGTCAGATAGTGCTGGGACTGATTCAGCGTGGAGAGCGCCTGGCATAGAAACCCGCTGTCGCCTTCTTTCAAAAAACCGCCTCCTCCCGCTTTCAGAAACAGTATATGAGCGAGTTTTGAGATCAGCACAAAACGAGACGGAGCGCGGCTGTCAATCCGCAGACAAAAGAGCGGTCCACTCCGCCTCCGTCAAGCCGTCAGAAAGGCGCAGGGAGTAGGCGTATCCCTGGTCGGCCCAGAGGGCCAGGCAGTAGGAGCCGCCGCTGCCCTTCAGGGAAGCGGTGAGGCTGCCGGCCTTCAGGCTGGTCTGGGTGTCATATATGGTGTAGTCCCCGGAATTATCCTTGCTTCCGGCAGATTTTCGAAAAACCGCCGTCTGCCCCTCCCCGCTGTACGTGATTTGGGCCAGCTCGCTGCCATAGGCAAGATACTCGCTGGACTCCACGTCAAAGGGAAGGCCCTGGACATCGGATACAGGGAAGCCAACCTGCTCCTCCAATGCCGCAAGGGAGGTGCACTCCACCAGGTTGGGGGTGACCAGGAGGGGAGGGTCAGGCTGGGCGCTCATCAGGTCCGGGAGAGCAACCGCCCCCAAAATCAGGAGTGCAAGGCAGGCCGCAATGGACAGGGACCGCCAGCGGCGGGGGAACCGAACGCTCTTCCCCGTGGGCGTCAGGTCCGCGCTCTGGATGCTGCGGAGGATGCGTGAGCGCATTTCGCCGGTCACTTCGATCCGCTCCATGATCTGCTCATACTGTCCCATCGAAGTCATACGCCTCCTTCAAAACTTGCTTCAGCTTCGCCCGCCCCCGGCGAAGGTCCGAGCGGACGGTGGATTCCTTTCGCTTCAGGATTTCCGCAATCTGCACCGTGGGGTATCCCTCCTGATAAAAAAGGTGGATGACCTCCCGGTATGGGACCGGCAGCTGCTTGACCGCGTCCCAGACAAAGGACAGGTCCTCCCTGTTCTGCGCCGCCAGTTCCTCGTTCAGCTCATCCGCGCCGCGCACCTTGTTGTAGTCAATCCGGTTTTTGCTCAGATTGGAGCAGACCCGCATGAGCCAGGCCTTCTCGTGGCGCTGGTTCTCAAAAACCGGGGCTGTTTTCAAAAATTGGATCAGCGTATCCTGGAGCACCTCTTCCGCGTCGCTTTTGTTGTGGAGATAGGAGTAGGCAAGGCGCAGGATGCTGTTTCCGTGGTCGGTCAGAATCCGCTCCGCCCGCTGGTTGACCCCCTCCTCCGCAGACGCCCCTTCCCGGGAAGAATCCAGGTCTTCCGACAGGAACAGCGCCCGTGAACAGCGGCTTATGAGGGAGAGCGCACGATCCAAACGGGCGGCGCCGGGCCAGCGCCGGGTCAGACAGACTTCCACCATACCATCTCCTCTGTATCGTCAGGCGGCAGGCCATACAAAAAAGCGTATGGCCTGCCGCCTGCAGGTTACTTCACAGCCTGGATGAAATTGGTCATCTCACTTGCAGAGACGCCCTGGCTGGAGCTTACAGCAAAAGTATACCCTCCGCTGCTCCAGGTTGCAAGGCGAATTTCACCGTCAGCGCCCTTCATGGTCACCTGAAGGCCATCCACCGTGACGGACTTGGTCTGCGCGTAGAAATTGTAGTCGCCGCTGACGTCACCGCTGCCGCTGCCTTTGCGGATGCACAGCTCCTCTTCCCCATTGGCGTAGACCACCTCAATGAGGGAGCCCTTGATGACGCGGATCCGGGTTTCCTTGCAGGCGGAAGAGGCCTCAGGGACAGTGATGGAGAAACCGGCCAGGTCCTGGGCCTCTTTCAGCGTGGTGCAGTCGGTAAAGGGGTTGGCAAGCTCCGTGCTGCCGGAGTCGGTATGAATGAGGATTTTGCTGCCCTCAACGGCGATGGTTCCCTCTTTGCTGCCCAGGAGGGCGTCAAACAGGCCAAGGGGCACATAGGTGACGCCGTCCGTCACATAGGGGGCGGCGCCCAGGGAGAAGGGGGCGCTCATGCCCACCAAGTCGGGGTTGCTGGTGGTGACAATGTAACTGTCCTTGCCGATGGTCACCGTGGTGTGCATCACTCCGTTGTCCACCAGGACGGTGCCGTTGCTCCAGGTGACCTGGAACCCCAGTTTCTCTGCAATGGCCCTCAGGGGAACCATCACGCAGGCCTGGATGCCGGTGTCCTCCCCGTTGACCTGGATGGTGTAGGTGCGTTCAGGCGCCGTGTCGGCTGAATTGCCGGCGGCGGGCGAGATCAGGCCGGCGTCCGCCGCAAGGGCGGAGAGGCCCATCACTGCTGCCAGGGCCAGGGACAAAGATGCGCTAACCACTGTTTTTTTCATAAGAATCGTCCTTTCGTGATCGCAGGGATCCGTTATTTGCTGTGACGTCTTATATACAGGCGGGGCAGCGCAAATGTTGCACCTTTGGAAAACTTTTTTGCGCGGATCAGCGTTTCGGGCATGTAGGCTCATGGCTCTAAATTTCCGTATGCGGCGCTTCCTACTTCCGCGCGTTACGCCGCGGTCAGAAGAGTGGTCAGGTCGCGATACTCCTCCGCGGTCAGGCGGTCAGCGGCAAGGTATACGTCCATCTTTTCCTGAAGGCCGTCCGTGCGGCCCTTCTGGATGAGGAGCTTGCAGAGATTGAATACAGTTGTCATTGTTTTCTCCTTTCTTTATCCGGCGGTGAGTTCCAGCATGCAAAGGCGCTCCTCGTGTTCGGCCATAAGGTCAAGGGTGATGTCCCCAGCTGCCTGATTGGCCTCCGCTTCCGCCAGCTTGCGTGCTGTTTCAGGTGTGGGCTTGTAGATATGGAGGCCGTCGGCGCTGACGATCTCAACGTACCCGGCTTTCGGGGGGAGAATCGGTTTTGTGATTGGCATTGGTTAACCCTCCTTTTTACAGGCTAATGCTCTGTGTTGTGGCTCCTCCTTCGTTAAAGGTCGTGGAGCCTGTACTGTTGCCCTCTTTGCCGTTGCCGGCCTCTGCGGTGTAGGTTCCGTACTGGTTGACTGTGAAGGTAAAGGTAACGGTCTGATCCACCTTGTCGCTGTCGGCATGCAGGGTTGTCCCATCCGGGCAAGTAACAGTTAGCCCATTAAACGATGGCATAACATAGAGAGTTACAGTCAGGGTTAACGCTATCGCCGGAGTTACTGCCGGTGTCGAAAAGCCCTCCTTTGCTTTGATGTAGGTAAATCCATATTCACCACTCACTGCGGGTAGCTTTCCTGCTGACGAGGTATAATAAATTCCATTTTTGCTGCCAGTTATCCATGTGGTATCTATATAGTCGACCGATGCAATTTCTTCATAATCGGGGACATCAATCCAACCTGAACTCAAGTTTTGCGTTATATAAAGATGATAAGCGCTTGGGGATCCGTCTTGTGTGGCCACGGCAGCCCAATATCCTCCGCCATAAGCTATATCAGAAATATAACCAAGGTTGGAGGAAATAAAATGAGCATCCCATATTGAATCACTTGATGGCATTGCGTCTCGACAAACCCATATACATGGCTTTCTACTTCTGGAAGAAGAGTTTATCGTTCCTTTGAATCCATACAAAATCCACATTCCGTTGGTATACGTAACCCCAAAGAAATGACTCGGATCACTTGCATCAGAATATTTCACCGACGTATATGCCATGGTTGTAGGTGAGCTTCCAACCCAAATTGCATCGGCATACGACCCGTCCTCTATTACGAATACTCCATTTTCTTACACAATGCTTTTAATTGGCCCAGTATTGCTGGTTCGGAGGCTTTTTTCTTTCCACGTCCCGGTTAAATCGCTTGCATACCATAATGAGGAAGTGTTGGAATACGAACCGCCGCCTTCTCCGGCACCAATGACCCAATATCCTCCTCCGTAGGTAATACAATGGCCCTGGTCATATCCAGTACCGATCCTTTTTGTTGTCCACGTACCAGTAATGTCAGTTGTGTAAACTATATAAAGCTGGTTATTGGCGTTGTAGCCACAGGCCGCAATAGTCCCATTGTAAAAAGCAATATCTTCCCATGTGTAATCAGATGGATTGGTGCCAGTAGCCAGCGACCAGGGGCCATTGATGCCTTGGGAATATAAAATACACCCGTCCTTCTCTGAATAAGATGGGGCATTTCCAAAACACGCTATATAGTAGTCTCCAACGCGAATTACCTTGCGCAATCGCCGCGACATCAGGTACTGTCTGCTCCCAACAGTGCTTTGAAGCTCAGGATTCATAAAGTCATGAGCATCTAAGCTTAAAGGTGTCTCAGGGAGCATGTTATAAAGCTCTGGATATTCCATCTGATTTACCGTTTCCCCATTGCAAAGAAGCCACTTGTCTCCCAGATCAGTCCTCACCGTAGTCTTTATGGTTCCGATCGGCTCAATCCTGTTCGGCAATGCGGCAAACGCCTCCGCCGGCGTGTGATCTCCTGCGGCTTCTCCAAATACCGCCTGCTCCGCGTTGGAGTTAAACAGCGCCGCCTTTCCCAGCGGCGTGCCCTCCTGGGTGGGCTGATCCGCCCGCACCATGTCATAGGTGTTGGCCTGCCCGGATACCGGAGTCAGCTTTACCCGTCCAGGGTGAAGAGGCACACGGTCTTTCATATTCAACACTCCCCTGCATCAATCTCGCCGCTGTACGTCCACGCGGCGGCCATATTGCCCAGCAGAAAATCCAGGTCCTTTAAAATCTGCTCAATGTCGTTGGCTTCCCACCACCAGAGGTTCGCCATGTCCCCCGGCGTCTCCGGCGTAGTGGGCATCACGGATATCAGACTCCGTAGCTGCTCCACCTCAGCCAGGTACTTCACCATGTCGGCCTCCCGTGGGATGTCCCCCATAGCCCAGTCCTGTTTCGGGCTTACGCTGACCGCGTATCCATAGGCGGCAAAGCGACCCGCCACATACTCCACGGCGGCGCCCACCCGGTTTAGATCCTCCGCGTTGTAAGCGCCCTTGGAGCCATTTGCCCACTCCGCCAGCTCGGCGGATGTGCCGGACCAGTTCAGGGCTCCGGCGGCCTCGTCATAAACCCACAGGCCGTTTAAGTATACCGCCCGGTCTACATCCTCCTGCGCCCGGTCGGTAACCAGGCTGTCTATCGTGCTCATGCATCCTCCTTGTCCCAGTAGATCACCACGCAGCCGTCGGCGCCGCCAACGCCCTTAGTGCCCTTGCCTGGATAGTTGTCCACCACCTCATAGGTGGTGGTCCAGTGGTTCCCGTCCTTGTCCGTGCCGCTGACAGTCTCATAGTGGCGGTTGCCCTTGACACCGCCAACACCCTTTGCCCCGCCGTCCCCGGTGCCGGGAAGGGGCACCTTGACTCCGGAACGGGCAAAGGAGTCGCCGGAGGCCACGTCCGTGTAGCCCAGGGGGAAGAGCTGCCCATTTGCGCTGGAGTACTGGCCAAAGACGGCGTCGCGCCCGATGGAAACGGAGAAGGTCTGTTCCGGGTTGATGTCCACCGTCCCGGCCCAAACCTTGCCGCCGGCGCCTTCCACGCCGTCCTCGCCGGCCATGCCCCAGGTTCCGTCCGTACCGTCCGTGCCGTCGCCGCCCCTGCCCACCAGGATCAGGCGCAGCTTGGAAACGCCGGCAGGCGCGGTCCAGGACCCGCCCTCGGTGAGGACCGCCCGGCTCTGAAAGAGGAAAGAGCCGTCCGCCTGCAAAAGGACGCTGCGGCAGCCCTGCAGCACGCCTCCGGTAAAATCAAAGGACTGGTGCATCCTGCGCGCCGTGGTGGCGGAGGACTCGTTGAGCCATACCGTGTCCACATCGCCGATTTCAGAGGACATGTCCCCTCTTCCCGTGGTCTCCAGCTGGTTTCCGCCATAGGAGGAGAGGATTAGCCTGGCGGCAGACAATGCGTCCTCCTTCGTGTGGAGGAAGGGGTTGTCCACGCTGACCGTGGCGCTGGAGGCGGTGGAGTTGCCGGAGACCACATACTCCGTTTTGGCCTCGTCGTATAGCTTGAACGTGATGGCCGCCAGATCGTCGTTGGCCCGCATGACCGGATAACTTGAAAGGTTGTCCAGGTCCAGGCGGTTTCCCTGGTTCCAGAAAGGTTCCACGGTCAGCTTCCCGGTCTCTGCGTCCGCCCGGGGCCATGTGAGTGCGGCCATGCAGGCAAAGCGCAGGATGTCTCCGCAGGTTTTCCCCGTGACATCGTCCGCGCTGTTGGCGGTGACGGGCAAGTCGGCATAGTCGGGGTCCACCGAATACAATTTCTCAAAGTTTTTGCCAAGCTGGGCCGTCAGGGACGCGATCCACCCCTCCAGCGTCGTCGGCAGTGCGGCGGGGACCAGATAGTCCCGGTCCGCCAGGAGCCCGATGATGTCCACCAGATACCACTGCATGGTCAGTCCGTTGTCGCCGGTCTTCCAGCCGCCTGAGTATTGATAGAAAACCCCCACCCGCCGGTACTCGTCCGTCCCGTCCGCAAGGCGGACCCCAAGCTTCACATCCACGCCCTGCCGCTCCTCAATGGACTGGAAGAGGCCATTTTTGCTGCGGGGCTCAAAGCGGCGGTCCAGGTTGTCCATCTTCAGCGTGCAGGTGCCGTAGGGCAGCGCCAGACAGGCGAAATTCCCCTGGTGCTGGATGTTCAGCTCCGCGATGATGTCCTCGTCCCAGCGCTCGTAGACGCCGGGGAGGATCTCCGCGAGGCGCATCCTGCGGTATGGGAGGGACCACCTGGTCACGGTGACGCGGATGGCGTCCGGGTTGTGGACAGTAAAGCCGTCTAAGGAGACGTGGTCTTCCCGGTTCCCCGTGAAGGCTTTGCTGTAATAGGCCGTACCGCCCTGCCTGACTTCCACGGTGAAGTCCACCGGCACGCCGTCGTGGCCCGCTGAGGGGAAGTATACGGAGCAGGCCTGGAGGATGGAGACGTTGGAAAAGCGCATCTCCACCCATGTCGGTGTATCAAAGGTGCCGTCCGCGCCGGAAAGGGTTCCGCCAACAAAGCCTGCCTGGCCAGTAATCGCGTCGTTGCTGTCCGGCAGTACGGCAAAGGAGCCGTCCAGGAGCCAACGGTTTTTTTCCGGCGTCGCGTAGGGCGCCAGAGTGAAGACCTTGTCGTGCAGCTGGTCGCCCGAGGCGAACGCCGCCCGGCTGTCGCTCAATGCGTCCCCATAGGAGATATCCGGGTCTATAATGTCTACGACTGCCTCGATGAGGATGCGCCGCGCGTCCGCCACGATTGCGCTTTGGTATCCCGCCGACGACTCAATCATGGGGCCTCACCTCCCGCAGGGTAAAGGACAGATTGTGCCAGAGCCCCGTTCCGCCTTTGGAGAAAGCAAAGGTGGGCGGCGTCAGGCTTTCCAGCAGGAACGTGCCGGTCTGCATGGTGTCGGAGTCATCCGGCAGATAGGTCACGGGGAAGGGCTTGCCGGACCGCAGCACCAAGAGAACCTGGCGGCACAGGTCGTTTCCCAGATAGTCGTAGGAATAGGTGATCACCTGAACGCAGCCTCTGATCTCCTTGATCCGCCGCCCGGAGATCATGTCCAGGGAGACGGACAGTTCGCTGGGGTGGCATTGATATTTGTCCTTGCTGGTTTCCGGCAGATAGAGCCCGTTCAAAATAAGCTGTGTCATGCGCGCACCTCCGGATTGGCTCGGCTGACCCTGCGGAAATCCCTGATGGTGGCCCGGTAGAACTTTTCTCCATCCACCGGGATCTCAACAATCAAGTCTCCGCTGGCCACAGTTCCTTGGTTCATAGAAATGGCGTTCACCGCCTGGGTAAGCAGGGAACTCACGTCCTGCTGATGGTTCGACGCGGGAATGCTGAAATTTTTAGGCATGGAGCGGGTGATGTAGGCTTGGGCCGCTTCTTTTGTCAGCACCCGCTCACCCTGATGCAGCTGAGCAAGATAGCCGTCAAAGGGCACATAGGGCAGCCCTGCCGCGTGGGAGCCGTCCACGATATCCGCGCTGAAGGCGGCGGAGGAAAGGATGCGTTCCATCTCTCTTGCATTGCCGGAGACCTTTTCATAAATCTCCGCCTCCTTGTCGCTCAGCCCGTCGATAATTGCCTGGTCGATTTCCTGGCCGTTTGCAAAGGCTGATAAGAGTGCGGGGTCGAGCGCGCCGTCCAGTTTATCCTTGAACTCTGTTTCCAGGGTCTTCAGTTCGTCGCTGTAGAACTCCTCCGCAATCCGTTTTGCCTCAGTTTGCTTCTCGTCCCAGGCTTCAATATAGGCCGCCAGGTCGTCCTCCGACATGCCCAGCAGCAAGTTGCCGTACTGCGTGGCGTCGTCCACATCCATGCGGGTAATCTCGCCAAGAAGATCGCCTGTAACGCCGCTGTCCTTCAGCTGCCGTAGGGTATCGCCGTAGTCCCGGATGGCGTCGGTCTGGCGCTGGATGCTCTCGAGGGACATTTTATCGCCCTCGACGGTAAACAGGTCGCCGTACCCGGCCAGCTTTTTCGCCATATCACTCTGCTTGTCCATGATGGCGTCAAAGCGGCTTTCCAACTCGCTGACCAGGGCGCCCGTCTGTTCCGCCCAGAGCTTCTTTTCATCCTCCGCCAGCTTCTGATCATACTTGTAGAGTTCCTCGTTGATTTTCCGATACTCAGAGAGGTTGCCTCTATCGGTCAGGTACTGGTCCCGGTAGCCCTCGAGAGCCTTATAGTACTCCTCCTCCGTGATCTCGCCCATGGCAAGAGCGTGATCCAGGGTGGAGCGCAGCTCTTTGAATTTGGCCAAGTCCTTCTCCGCCTGGGTCTGGATTTTTTTGGAGGTGGATGCGGAGGTTTTGGCGGCTCCAGAAGAAGCGGTGGCATAGCTGTCAAGATTCTTCTTGGACTGCTGCAGGGCTGCTATCTCTTTGTCATAGGCGGAAACGGAAGCTTCAAGGCCGTCCCTGGATTCTCGCTTGCTGTTTCGGACGGCCTTCGCCTTATTGTAGTGGGCGATGGCAGCGTCGTTTGCCGCCCGCGCTTCCTCTATCAGCGCGATCCTTGCCTCCACGCTGGCCTTTTTTGTCTGCAGGGTTTCAATCCGTTCATCGATCTTAGCCCTTGCGGCCTGGATGAACGCTTCCTTGTTCAAATGAACTGCGCCTGTCTCCTGGTCTATGACAAGCGCAGACTCATACCCGGCGTCAATCAGCTTCTGCGTGGTTGCCGCGCTGAGCTGGCCCTGGTCCTCCTGCTCCTGAAGGGCCGCGGTCAGCGTGTCCTGGGCCGCGGTTAGCGACTGTATCTGATCTCCGCCGCTTTCCGCAGTTCCGGATAGGTTGGCCAGCGCCTGTTCAGCCAGCTCCAGTTCTGCCTCCGCATCGGCGACGGCTTCTTCATTTTCCTCGATGGCGGACTGAAAGCTGACCACAGATGCATTACTGTCCTCCAGCTGTCCCTTAAAGGAGAGGTACTGGCCGCGCAGGTTCGCCACATCCTCTGAAACGGACCGATAAGGGATGTCCTCCACCGTGTTGTACGTGCTTCTGAACTGCTCGTCGGTCATCCCCAGGGTGGCCAGAAGCTTTTCATAGGAGGAATCCATCCCAGCGGCAGCCACATCGGCCGCAGCCTGGGCTTCGCTAAGCTTGATGCTGTTTTTTTCCGCTTCGATCAGAACGGCGGAGTAATTTGCATAGAGGGAGTTGTAGTAGTCCTGATAGGCCTGCTGCTCGGCGTTGGCTTTCCAGGCATCTACGTTGTCCCGCAGGGCCTCCGTCCCGCCCTTGATGGAATCGGTCTCCAGGTCGATGGAGGAGGCCAGCTCCGGCACCACCTGGCACAGCGTGGCCAGGGTGTCGTGGTATTCCTTGGCCTGCTCGTCCGTCTGGAGCCCGGCGGCCTTCATGGATTCCAATTTATCTATATACGTGTCCGCCACGTTGGCGGCCGCCTCCGTGGCGGCCAGGGTGTCGCTGTAGCGGTCCTTTGCTCCGGCCATGGCATCGGCTGAGGCCTGAGCGGCGGTTGTCAGCTCTTGGACGGACGGTACCGCGCTTGAGGCTGATGCCGCCGCGGTTCCGATGGCGGCGGCCAGCCCAACAAACGCGGATACGATGCCTACGATGGGCATGGCCGTCCCCGCCAGGACCGATAGGGACGAACCGATGGCGGAGAGCACGGTGTTTACTGCCCCAAGTGCGGTGACGCCGGTCACAAGGGTGCCCACCGCGGCGGCCACGCCGGTCAGCGCTTCTATCAGCCAGGGATTCTGCTCGATGAAGTCCGCCGCCCAGGAGAAGGCTTCGGTTCCAAAGCTTGCGGCGTCCTGGAGCGCCGGAGCCAGGACGTCTCCTATGGCTGCCTTGACATTGGTGAGGGCGTTTTCGCACATTGCAAGCTTGCCCTCGGTGGTCTCATAGTGTATGCCGGCCTCATCGCTTAAAGCTGTGTTCTCTTTCCAGGCCTGGCCGGAGAGGGCCAGCGCGCTGCTGAGGTTGTCCGACGACGTGGCCAGGGAGGTAAGCAGGCCTGCCTGATCGGCGGAGGAAAGCCCCAGCTCCTCCAGCACCGTTGCGGCACTTTGACCCTGTTTCTCCAGTTCTCCCAGCCCGGAGAAAAAGGCCTGGATGGCCGTGACGGCGTTGTCCTGAAAGGCCGCTGAAAACTCGGCTGCAGAGAGCCCCGAGACCCGGGCGAAGGTTTCCAAAGCGGCGCCGCCGGAGGAAACCGCGGATTCCATGGCGGTTAGGGCTTCGTTCAGAGCGGCCCCTCCTGTTCCCGACTCGGCAGCCACGCTGGCCATGGCGGCGGCCAGGGCCATGATCTCCGGCTCTGTAAGTCCCGCCTGTACGCCGGCGGCGGCAAACTCTGCGGCAAGCTGGATGATTTCCTGTCCTGTGGCGGCAAAGTGGTTGTCCAGCTCCACAATGACGGAGCCCAGGCGCTCATAGTCCGCCGCCGAAGTGCCGGTCATGGCAGAGAGCTTTGCGAAGGCGGAGGTGGCTTCCTCCGCACTCATGTCGGTGCATTCCCCCAAACCCAGCATCACCCGGGAAAAGTCCAGCACATCCTCCGCGGCAATGCCCAACTGTCCGGCAGTTTGGGCAAGCGCTGCAATTTCCTCAGCCGAGGCCGGCATTTCGGTGGACATTTGCTTGATGCCGTCCGAGAGGTCCTTCAGTTGTGCGTCTGTGCCTCCCACCGAGCCGGATACGTCGGCCATGGCGCTTTCAAAGGAGACAGAGGCATCCACGCAGGCTTGAAGCGCCGCTTTGATCTGTTCCAGGCCCTCGGGGATGCCGGCGTCCTTGAGGGCGGACGCCAGTGTGCCGATGGCGTCTGCGGAGGCATCCGCTTCACGGGCGGCTTCCTTGGATTGTTTTGCGTATTGACTCGTGGCTGTTGCATGCTTGTCGGCGGATTTTTTCGCCTCCTCCAAGCGCGTTGCGTTGTCCGCCAACTGGACATTCAGCCGCTCTAAGTCCTTCTGGGCGCCGCTGACCGTGTCCTGCCAGCGCTCCACGCCTTTTTGGGCGGCATCCTGATACGCCTGGGCATCGGCTTGCGCCTCGCGGTAGCGTCTCAGCGCTTCATTCAGCAACGACTGCTCCGCTGAAAGGCCGGTGGTGCTGGTTTTGAGCCCGTCAAGGCGCTTTTCGGCGGAGGCGACCTCTGCGCCCAGCGCCGAGGCGCTGTCCATGTATTTCTGCTGGGCCGCCTGGGCACGCTCCAGGGCCTTCCGGCTTGCCTCCAACTTCTTTTGCAGCTCCGTCTGGATGCTCAGTAAAAGGTCGTTTTTTGCAGACAGGGCCTCTATGCTGTCGGCGCTGCTGAGGACTTGATCCTCCACCTGAGCAAGCTGGGCTTTCAGCGCGTCCAGAGCGCTGTTGATTTGGGAAATGGACTGCAGATATTCCCGCTCGCCCTCAATGGCAAGTGAAATCACTTTGGCTGCCATTCGCTTCACCCCTTTATATAGATATAAATGATAAAAACAGGAACCATCAGGGCCTGATCGGCGCAGCTCCGCTTCAACAGGGCTTAGGGCCGGTCAGTCACTTGACCGTTCCCGCACCAGCAGCTCCCACAGGTCAAAAAGCAAACCTGGAGGCATCCCCATAGTCTCCCGGGCACTATACCCCAAAGCTGACCCCATGCGCAGGTACTGCGCCGGGGTCAGCTTTTCGTTTTTTTTTGCTCCAACTCCACAAGGCCAAGATCCACGTCCTCCTGGCTCTCCACCTGGCGTCCGTATCCGGTCACAATGGCGTTGAGCACGGCCTGCCGCAGACGGATCATGTCCGACGGCATTGTGCAGGCCATCAACAGCTCCCGGTCGGGGATGGGGCCCTGGTCATAGCCCATGGCGCGTCGGGCCAGCTCGCCCTGCTCCGCCAGAATCGCAACAGCCTCGCAAATTGCCTCAAAGGCCTCCCGTCCCATGGCGGCGGCCTTTTCCAGATAGGCGGCGCTGCCGCCGAACGCGTCTTCAAAGGCGAACATGGCCGCCCCATTGAACGCGAGATAGTAGTCTTGCCCGCCCAGCGTGAGTTTGATTGCTTTCATACCTTCACCTCAGATGGATTGGGAGAGGGCGCCTGCCCTCTCCCAGAATGGATTACACGTCGGGGGCGGTGGAGGTCAGCACGGAGTCCACCCACGCCTTGGCTGCTGCCTCGGTATCGTGGAGCTCAGTCTGCATCCAGTCCCCGTTTTCCGCCTTCATCACCGTAAAGGTGGTGTTTGCGGTCTGGAAGCTGACGGAACTTCCCTTGGTGGCGGCGTTGTCGGTGCCCATGGCCGCCTGGACCTTGGGGAAGTAGTAGCCCTTGAAATAGGCTTTTCCGGCCTTATCGCGCATCTGCACATAGTAGGCCAGGCCTCCATTGGGAGCGACGTCGCCCACATTGTAGGTCACCAGGGCTCCGTCGGACTCCACCGTGGCGCCGTACAGGGCCTTTGCCACGTCATCCTCCAGGCCGTCGATTTCCATGGCGACTGTGGCGCTGGAAAACTCGGATACCTTGATGTTCAGGGCATCGTCGGAATACAGCTCGCCGCTGGCCAGGTTCACCGTCATGTTGGCGGCGATGAGCTCACCGATGGTCACCTTGACCGTGTCATAGGTGGGCAGCGCATTGGCCGCCTCGCTCTTGATCGGTGCGAATCTGGGATACTTTGCGCCCATTTTTACCTTGCTCATTGAATTACCTCCGTTAGAAATTTTTGGTTTTAGGAATTGCCAAAGACACCATCCGGGTTGGAAAGGGGTTTCTATTGGGCCGGTTCCTCCTCTGTGGACTCCTCCATTTGACAGGCAAACACGATATGCTGCCCCTGGGAGGCCGCAGAGAAGTCCTCGTTGCCGACATCCGTTTCCGCAGGCCACGTGAATCCCTCTGCAAACAGGCGCTGCTTGATTTGCTTGCGCAGAAGGCCGCCGTCCCAGCCAAAGGGTGCGAACAGATGCACCTGGATCAAATAGAGATCAAAAAGGGGCCGGTCGTCCGCAAACAGTCCGCCGTTTGCGCTGTAGTTGAAGGTCAGATATGTGGATTCGCTGCCGGTGTATCGGTCTGGCACCACAGGATAGCCCAGCGGCTCCAATGCCGCGAGAATTTTTCCGCCGATTGTCATGAAACGTTCCTCTTATTCCGTGGTCAATATATCACCGCTGCGGTGGATTTGAGGCCTCTGATACTGGACGCGTGCCGGGGAGAAGTGCATGTGTTTGTGCAACTATTTTAAAAATATTGCTATGCCCCTCCCGCCGCCTGTGGACTGGACCCCTGCGGCTGCCAGATCCAAAGAAATGGTTCGACTTTGTGAATGAAAACGGTATATTAAATATTGGTATAACAGTTCTTGCAAAGAGGGATTTTACAAAAAGAAACCGGACACCAATCAAGATACGTTTTGTATCAGCATTGGTGTCCGGCTATGCTTAAATGTGAAAAACGGACTATTTTTAGTGGCGGCCTCTGATGATCAAGGCCCAGCGCGGCAGGCTTCATTTGCAGAGAATGGGTGGGTTGCTATAAAAAAGAAAAATTTGCCGCAAGCGCTTTGTCGCTTGCGGCAAACTGTCTCACACGGGTAATATAGATATTTTCAGTTTCGGATTTTGGAGGAGAAGAATGTATGCAAGAAAACCGCCGGGGTTGTCCTGCATGTCCAATCAACCGCCGCAGTTGCCTTTTCCTTTTGGTACGCCCAAACACTTTAGATATTTTCCACAGTGCTTCGGACGATTAGCTTCCACCCTTCCCATTGGCAGGCTTTGTCAAGGGCATTCGTTAGTTTTTCCAACGGATATGCGAAATCCATCTGAACGCTCAAAACCGGATGTTCTTCATCAATCCAGAACAGAATGGAGGGACGCATTCCCTCTTTCTTTCTGTCGCTGGCATCACAAGCGTTTAATTCCATCCCTAAATAGGTAACGTAAATACTCTCATAGCGACAGTCTACATCTACAACCTTGCTAATTTTTTCAAAGAATTCACAGCAAAACTCTTTGAAAATAAAACGATAGATATTGCAATTTAGCGTATGGTCTTTCGTTATCTTTCCGCCTTGCACAGATGCAAGCATCTGTAATTGCAAAAGTTGATTGTTCCATGCATGGACTGCGCCTCGTGTGAAATCGTGAACCGTCACTGTAAAGGCACAGCGGTCAAACACAGATTGAATTGTACGGCGGACAACTCTGTAAAAACGATTCTGCTCCGTTCCCCCATCTGGTATTTTTGCCTCTGTAAAAAAAGAAGAGAATCCATAATAGCTTAACATATGTGGAATAGACTCCTCTTGGCGGAAACTGCCGGGAATCAACAAAAACTCCCCCGGAGCAGGACTATATGCCGCGATTTTCTTTTCCTTCACGGTCGTTTTCACTCCTCAATTTCCGTAATGTCAACAATCCATTCGCCCAAAGACGAGCCGGCATAGGAACCAGCTACACCCAGCACCAGTCCGCCCGCGATACCGCCAATCGCCGTACCAATTGTTGCCGGAGAGATTCAGCATCGAAATACAGTCGCTGCTGTGAGAGCAGAAGGAGCCAGCCATCCTGCACACATCATACAGCCCCCGCACCTGCTATGCAAGCTGATTTCTCCGACCCGAGTCGATCGAAGGGAGCTGTTTTTTGTGGTTTTGCAGATCATCGTAGATTTCCTCCACTGCATCCCCCGCTCGACCACCGATTTCCCGCAAAGCGTCGTGGTAGTTTGTCTCCGACGACCGCCGCAGCTGTCCACCGAAAAAGGTGGATCGGCTCACGATTCCAATATTCGCTGTTGCCTAAAACTGCGCCGTTTTCGCCTGTTGCTTCTCTACTCATCCGTACGCCTCCTAAAAATTTACTTCATAGAAGGCGTAGCAATCAGAAAATAGTGCACGAAACAATGTAATAGGTTCATAACGTTTTCAATTTATTAAAATCAGAACGCAGGTTGTCTTTTGACAACCTGCGTTCTGATCGTTGTGAGGTGAGCCCGGTTTGAACTCCAGCGTGTTTTTGCGGTAAAGATGGGGGACGAGGACTCACACACGCCTTCTGGCGCGCGCCGCGAGTGCAGCGTGAATCCCGGCGCAGCCGAGTTCCCGCAGGGAGGCTTTGCCGACCGAGGATGTCAAATCCCCTTGGGTGGAGCCGCCAAAGGAGCCCAAAGGAAATGACCAGTCCAAAGACTGGTCATTTTGGAGCGGACGATGGGAGTCGAACCCACCTATGCAGCTTGGGAAGCTGCCGTTCTACCGATGAACTACGCCCGCAGGACAAAGGTATTATAACAGATCCTATTTCAGATTGCAACTTGAAAAATGTCGTCCCGCCAGATTGCAGGCCGAAGTCTAATCAGAGGACTTCCCTCATATCCTGTACCAAAGAAACAGGAGGGATGTCCAATGAAACGAATCATGGCTTTTGTCTGCGCGGCGCTGCTGATGACCACGGCAGCCCACGCTACAGAGCTGAACCTGTCCGCCCCGTCCGCTGTGCTGATGGAAAAGGAGACGGGTACGGTTCTCTATGCAAAGGATGAGCACGCCAAGCTGGAGCCCGCCAGCGTGACCAAGGTGATGACGCTGCTGCTGGTGATGGAGGCCATCGACTCCGGCCGTCTCAGCTATGACGACATGGTCACCGGCAGCGCCCACGCCTGTTCCATGGGCGGTTCCCAGATTTGGCTGAAGGAGAACGAGCAGCTGAGCGTCCGGGATATGCTCAAGGCGGTGTGCGTGGTGTCGGCCAACGACTGCGCCGTGGCCCTGGGCGAGCACTTATGCGGCAGCGAGGAGGCCTTTGTGGAGAAAATGAACCAGCGGGCCCAGGAGCTGGGAATGAACGACACCACATTTAAAAATGCCACCGGACTGCCCGCGGCGGGCCATGTCACCTCCGCCTGGGACATCGCCCTGATGTCCCGCGAGCTGATTTTGAACCACCCGGATATCCGCCAGTTCACCACCATCTGGATGGATACCCTGCGGGACGGCACTTCCTCCCTGGTGAATACCAATAAGCTGGTGCGGTTTTATGACGGTGCCACGGGCCTCAAGACCGGCTCCACCGATTCCGCCCTCTACTGCCTCAGTGCCACGGCGGAGCGGGAGGGCATGGAGCTGATCGCCACCATCATGAAGGCCCCAACCTCCGCCCAACGCTTTGAAGACGCCAAGGCCATGCTGAATTATGGCTTCGGCGCCTATACGCTGGTCCACGTGACGCTGGATGAAGTGCTGCCCACAGTGCCGGTCACGCTGGGCCGCCAGAGCGCGGTGCAGCCGGTGCTCTCCGGGTCCAGCGCGCTGCTGCTGCCCAAGGAGCAGGCGGCCGGGCTGGAAAAGACCGTGCAGCTTCTGGATCAGGTGGAGGCCCCGGTGGAGCAGGGCCAGAGCCTGGGTGAACTGACCGTCACCTCCGAGGGGGAGACAGTGGCAACGGTGCCTTTGGTGGCCGGCGAAGCGGTGGAGCGGATGAGCTGGGGCGGCATGCTGCTGGAGCTGCTGCGCCTGCCTTTTGTGAGCCGGTGACAAGATTCGCGGGAAAAGCAGGGGATTCCCCTGCTTTTTCTCTTGTTGATGCTTTGGAAAGATGCTATACTTTCCTCAACAAAACTGAAAGGGGTAGCTGCCATGCTGAACGTGCGTCTATTTCAAATGAAGTCCTTCATCCCCATGCCATACGAGGAGGCTTTGGCGCCCCGGCTGAAAATTGCCGACCAGTGGCTCCAGAGCGGAAGCGGCAAAGGCGGCGAATTCACCGGCTGGGTGAACCTGCCCCGGGACTATGACCGGGAGGAATTTGACCGCATCCGCGCTGCGGCAAAGAAAATACAGTCCGATTCAAAGGCGCTGGTGGTCATCGGCATCGGCGGGTCCTACCTGGGAGCCCGGGGCGTGATCGAGTGTTTGTGCTCCCCCAACTACAATCTGAAAAAGAAGGACACGCCCAACGTGTATTTCGTGGGCAACGGCCTTTCCGGCGATGCACTTTACGAGGTGATGGAGCTCATCGGCGGCCAGGACTTCTCCGTCAACGTGATCTCCAAGTCCGGCACCACCACGGAGCCCGCGGTGGCCTTCCGCTTTTTCCGGGAGCGTCTGGTGGAAAAGTACGGCGCCGCCGGTGCGGACCGGAGGATTTACGCCACCACGGACAAAGCCCGGGGTGCCCTGAAGTCCCTGGCCGACCGGCAGGGGTGGGAGACCTTTGTGGTGCCGGACGAGGTGGGCGGCCGCTACAGCGTGCTGACCGCGGTGGGCCTGCTGCCCATCGCTGTGTGCGGCGTGGACATTTCCGGGCTGATGGCCGGCGCTGCGGAGATGATGGAGGTGTGCCGCCGGGGCGGCAGCGACTGCCCAGCCTGGCGCTATGCCGCCGCCCGGTTCCAGCTCTACCACACCGGAAAAAAGGTGGAGATCCTGGGCTCCTTTGATCCTTCCTTCCGCTTTATGGCCGAGTGGTGGAAGCAGCTCTACGGCGAGAGCGAGGGCAAGGAGGGCAAGGGCATCTTCCCCGCCAGCGTGGAGTTTACCGCGGACCTGCACTCCATGGGCCAGTACATCCAGCAGGGGGAGCGCATCCTCTTTGAGACGGTGGTCCGCATGGGGCCCTCCGGGCATCCGATGGCCGTCCCCCGTGACGAATCCGACGGCGACGGGCTCAACTTCCTGGCCGGCCGGGACATGGACTTTATCCGGGACCGGGCCATGGAAGGGACGCTGCTGGCCCACAGCGAGGGCGGCGTGCCCAACCTCATTGTGGAGACGGAGGACAAATCTCCCCGCAGCCTGGGACAGCTGATCTACTTCTTTGAATATGCCTGCGGCCTGTCCGGGTATCTTTTGGGGGTCAATCCCTTTGACCAGCCGGGGGTGGAATCCTATAAGAAGAATATGTTTGCACTTTTGGGCAAACCTGGGTATGAGGAGCTGGCCGGCCAGCTGAAGGCCAGGCTGGAAAACCAGTAACAACACCAGTGAAGGCTTGGCACAACAGAATATGGAAGGATTTGCCGTCAATGCACAATATGAACAAATAATTAAATCCGATTTCTGCGTTGTTTTTTACGCGGGTTTATGCTATGCTTAGTCCACAATAAATACCCAGCAATTGATGAACAGGAGTGATTTACTATGGTCAGACTTATTATGGGCGTGAAGGGCTCAGGCAAAACGAAGCAGCTGATCGAGCTGGTCAATGCGGCGGCAAAGGACGAGCCGGGCAACGTGGTCTGCATCGAAGCGGGCACCATCATGACCTATGACATCCATTATCACATCCGGCTGATCGACGCGGTGGAGTATAAGATCGACTCCTATGAGGTGTTCCGTGGGTTTATCAGCGGCTTGTATGCCGGAAATTACGATATCTCCCATGTCTTTATCGACAATTTGTGCAAGATCGTGGGCGACGACTGCGGCCATGAGACGGAGCAGTTCCTGGCCTGGCTGGACCAGTTCGGCGAGAAGAACAACATGAAGTTCACCTGTACCATCAGCGCCGACGCCAGCACCGCCACCGACGGGATGCTGAAGTATCTGTAAAGACGGATTTATGCGGGGAGGAGTGTTCCTCCCCGCTCTTTTTACCCAGCGACCGGGGACAGGCATAAAAAGGAGCCGCACAGCACGCGGCTGCGCGGCCCAAGCGGGTGGGATATTGGAAAGCTTCCTTGATTATCTTAAACCCGTCCCACCCGGTTTGTCCATAGGAACCTTTGTGGAAAAAGCACTGCTTTTGCCGAAACCTGTCGAGTGCATAGGGCGGCTTTCCACGGGGGCGGCCGATATGGCCTTATTTGGAAGGAAAAGGAAAACAAACTGTTACAAAACGCCTTAGTCCCTTTTCAAAAGCGGACAAACGTGTTATACTGCTTAGACCAGGAGAGTTCTCCTAAGGAACGAAAGGAGCGGTACTATGAAGTTCACATTTGCATGCAAGAAAGTCACGCTGAACGACTCGATCAAGGAGTACGCTACCAAGAAATTCTCCAAGCTGGACCGCTATTTTAAGGAGGAGGCGGATGCCCACATCACCTTCTCTGTTGAGAAGGACCACCGCTGCGTGGTAGAGATCACCATCCGCGGAGGCAATACACTGTTCCGTGCCCAGACGGAGGCCCCCGACGGCGACATGCGTGCCGCCATTGACGAGGCCCAGAGCTATATCAACCGCCAGATCCGCAAGAACAAGACCCGCCTGGAAAAACGCCTGCGGGAGGGCGCGTTCCCGGAGGCGGCCGTTGCGGACGCCTTTGATGTGGCGGAGGAGAAGGAGTTCGATATCGTCCGGACCAAGCGCTTCTCCGTCAAGCCCATGAGCGCCGAGGAAGCCATTTTGCAGATGAACCTGCTGGATCACGACTTCTTTGTATTCCGCAATGCGGAGGACGGCGCGATCTCCATTGTATATCAGCGCAAGAGCGGCGGCTATGGCCTGATCGAGACCAACGACGCGGACTGAACCCGTCCTGAAGAGATAGCGCTCCGCCCTATTTAGATGGATCAAAAAGAGACGGCGCCACGGGCGCCGTCTCTTTTTCCGTATACTCCCGCAGCCGCTGGGATCAAAACCTGCACAAAAAGAAGGAGGAGTCAAAGTGGGTACATATCAGCTTACATTCAGCCCCACGGGGGGCGTGGGCCGGGTTTCCGACCTGGTTACGGGGCCACTTGCCCAAGAAGCCACCCTGGTGGATTTGACGGACAGGCAATTGGACTTCGGCTCGTTTCGCTTTACACAGGAGGACGTGTGCATCGTGGCGGTTCCCTCCTACGGCGGAAGGGCACCGGAGAGCGCGCTCAGCCGGCTGAAGCAGATGACGGGCGGCGGCGCGGCGGCGGTGCTGATTGCCGTCTATGGCAACCGCGCCTTTGAGGACACCTTGATAGAGCTGCAGGACACCCTGACAGAAGCCGGGTTTTGGTGTGCGGCGGGGATTGCCGCCATTGCGGAGCATTCCATCCTACGCGAGTTTGCCGCTGGCCGCCCGGATGAAGAAGACCGGAAAGTGCTGACTGGGTTTGCAGAGGAGGTCCATTGCAAACTGGAGGCCGGAGACCGGTCCAGGGAGCTGAGCCTTCCAGGGAACAGGCCTTACCGGGAGTTTGGCGGGGTTCCCATCAAGCCGAAGGCGGGCAAGGGCTGTACAGGCTGCGGGCTGTGCGCCGAAAAGTGCCCCGTGGGCGCAATCCCCGAGGAGAGCCCGGCGTCAACCGATGAAAAGCGGTGCATCTCCTGTATGCGCTGTGTGTCCATCTGCCCCAACGACAGCCGCAGCGTGAACAAGTTGCTTGCCTCGGCGGCAGCCCTGAAGCTCAGGAAGGAGTGCTCCGTCAGAAAGGGCTGTGCACTTTATCTGTAGATGTCCATGCTCAAATGGGGTTTAGAGAATCAAAGGCGGCTGGGGCGGCTCTTCCCAGCTGACGGAGAACAGCTCCAGCTCCAGCGGGCCATCGATGGGCAGGGTAATGTCGCCTGCCTCTACAGAGATGGACTTCCGTTTCACGGGGTAAATGAAGCCCGCGCCGGAGGATTCAGGGGCCTGGGGCCCATCCAGATCCTGCTTCAAATAGACTTGGGGCCGCAGCTCACAGTCGGCATGGATGCGGCAGCTCAGCAGCAGCCTCCGCCGGGAAGAGGCTTCCCCTTCCCACGGAAGCTCCGCCAACTCCGCCTGGACCACCTCCAGGGCGCAGGAACGGCCCCTTAGGGGGAAGAGCACGATGGCGGAGGGAGGATTCAGTTCCAGGGAGAAAGGCCGCTCAATTAGGGCGGTGCGCCGTATGGGCCGGAAAAAGAAGGTGATCGGTCCCTCCGGCAGCGGACCGTTCCCCCGCAGCCCCAGGCGGAGCAGCAGCAGTTCGTCACAGCGCCATTGCTGCGGCAAAAGGCCGGCGGCCAGCTGTTCCCCAAAGGCGGCGGCCGCGGGATCACCCGCCCGGGGATCGGTGTAGCTGCTGCACATCGTGCGCAGGGAGAACCGGGTGTCCCCCGCCACCAAAAGGCGGGGCAGGGCCTCCAGGTTCAGCTGCCTGGCGATCTCCTGCTCCAAAACCACCTGCTGCCGGTAGGTGGCGCAGGGCCTCGTCCACTGGGGCGGGATGGGATAATGGGCGGCAAACCACAACACGGGGCCGCCGGGCTCCTCATCGATGCAGAGGAAACGAAAGCATGCTCCGTCAAAGAAACAGTCCCTGCCCACCGGCCGGGACAGGGGAAGGGTTGGAAACATGCCCCTGCCTCCTCTCACTTGGATGTGAAAAAGAGCCTATCACATGAACCGGCAAAATGCAAGAAAAACGGCGGACCAATTGGTCCGCCGTTTTATTTTACCGCTTGCGCCGTCCGCCGCCCCGCTTGCCGTCCATGTTGCGGTTGAGGTCGGAGAGTTTGCCCTCCGAGGCGGACATAAACTGTTTCAGCTTGTCCTCAAAGGAGGAGTCTGCGGTAGGGGCCAGAGGCTGCTGAAACGGCCGGCCCTCCGGCCTGGGGCCGCTGTGTACCGGCCGGGGCGCCGCGCTCCGTGTCGCAGCCGGACGGATCCCGGCGGCGGGACGGGGTGCGGGAGGCTGCAGCCGCTTGATGGAGAGATTGATTTTCCCATTCTCCGTGGACAGCACCTTGACCTTGACGCTCTGCCCCTCCTGCAGGAAGTCGTGAACGTCGTTGACAAAGGAGTTTGCAATTTCCGAAATATGTATCAGGCCGGACTTGCCGCCCTCCAGTGCCACGAATGCGCCAAACTTTGTGATGGTGGTGACTTTGCCTTCCAGAATGCTCCCAACCTCAGGCTCCATATACTACGTATTTTCTCCCTTCCAAATCTCTTCGGTACGCGCCGGCCCACACACAAAAGGCCGGTCAGTTGCTCACGTCGTAAAAGACCTTCTCCCCTGGGTTGACCATTCCCAGCTCATTGCGGGCGATCTCTTCCAGCGTCTCGGGGTCGTTTCCGTTCTCGATGTCTTTTGCCAGAGCGGCGTTCTCCTGCTGCTTTGCCGCCACCTGAGCGGCCAGCTGTGCCCGGTTTGTCTCCGCTTCCGTAATCTGCCCCTGGAGGCGGTAGAGCTGGAAGCCCACGGCCAGCAGCAGCACCAGGATCACCAGCTTGGTGAGAATTCCCGCGCCTGCCTTTTTCTGTTTCTTTCCCCTTGCGGCCAACGCGCCCGCCTCCCTTTCGTCGCACCCAGAGCAACGTCCATTTGTAATTCCATATTGTATCCCATTTTAACACAAAATGAAAGAGATTTTTTCCATGACGGAGCATTTTTTTGAAGAAAGTTTTGGCAATATGCAAAGGAATGGCGGTCAATTTGACCAAATCCACCATATTGTCCACCCAAAACGACCAGATGGGCCGCAGAAGTTCGGACAGAAGGCAGAAGTAAAGCACCGCCCCGCCGGAAATGCCCAAGAGCAGGTATAGCCGCAGCTCCCCGCCGGAGGAGAGGCAGAAGAGGAATACGGCCACCGCCGCCAGGAGGCACATCAGGGCGTCCAGGGGGCGGGTGGTCCGGGGAAAACGGAGCCGGACCGCCCGGAACAGGTCATACAGCAGCCCGATGGACAGCCCCAGCCCGATGGACACAAGGAACAGCTGCAGCTGGCCGGTGATGGTGATTTCCATTTATCCGAACAGCCGGCGGAAAAAGCCGCCCCCGCCGCGGCCCTCCTCCTCATAGGAAAGGGAATCGATCCGGCCGTCCACGTGAAGCTCCCCGCCGTCCAGCGACAGCTGCCCGATGTGGAGGCCGTCGCCGGTAATAACCAGCGTCCCGGCCGAGGTCTCCATAACGATGCCGGTCTCGTCAAACCGCTCCACATCCTCCACACCGGAGACCACCAGGCTTTCCCGGCCCCGCAGCTCCAGGTGATGGGGCATGGCAGAGTCGTATGGCATAAAAAACCGCCTCCTTTTTTTCCTGTTCCATCATATGGGAGGAGGCGGACAAATATGCGCAATCAGAGTTCTCGGTACATGGCGGCTGCGTCGGCGCTTTTGACGCTGTCGGCCACGCTGACCACCTCCACGCTGACGGTGCGCACGCCGAAGCGCAGGGAGATCTGATCCCCCACCTTTACATCGTAAGAGGCCCGCTGGGGCTTGCCGTTGACGCTCACAAGCCCATTGTCGCAGGCCTCGTTGGCCACGGTGCGCCGCTTGATCAGGCGGGAAACCTTCAGGTATTTATCCAGTCGCATGATAATCCCTCACAAATCGAAAAATTCACCCGGCCATCCTGACGGGTACCGGCCCGCCGCTCCGGCGATGCACAGCCCGCTGCGCCGCATAGGGCGCGCCCGGGGCCACGGGCAGAATGCCGGACAGAAGAGGCTCCGCCCTTCTATCCCTCCCGGCGAAGCCGGGACAGAAAAACTGCCGGTGCAATTCCACACCGGCAGTTCAGAGCGCTTCCTTACTTGGCCACCGTGTCCTTCAGGGCCTTGCCGGCCTTGAAAACAGGAACCTGGGAGGCGGGAATCTTGATGGATTCCTTGGTCTTGGGGTTGCGGCCGATGCGCTCGGCTCTCTTCTTCACCTCAAAAGAACCAAAGCCAACCAGCTGTACCTTGTCACCGTCCTTTAAAGAAGCGGCAATGGTGTCCAGCATAGCGGAGATGACGGCCTCGGTGTCCTTTTTGGACAGTTCAGCCTTTTCAGCGACAGCACTGATGAGTTCTGCTTTGTTCATTGGGATTCCTCCTGTAAAAGTTTATTTGCACATAACGTGATCTCTCTCTAAATTTCCTAAAACGGGTATCCCGTGTTAAGACTGTTCTTTGGCCCGCTGCCACAGCGCGGACAGGTCTTCGTTGCTCATCTGGTCCAGAGGGCGGCCCGCCTGGGACTCCATCGCCCGGAACCGCCGGGAAAACTTTTCGCAGGCGCCGTGCAGCGCCTCCTCCGGGTCCACTCCGGCCCTGCGCACCAGGTTGACCGCGGCAAACAGCAGATCGCCGGCTTCTTCCCTTGCGCCGTGAGGCCCGTCGGGGGCCAGAGACTCCTCCTGGGCGCGGCGCAGCTCCTGCGCCTCCTCCCACAGCTTGTCCGCCGCACCGGCGTCAGTGGGCCATTCAAAACCGGCTTTTGCGGCCTTGGACTGAATCTTTTCCGCCCGCCACAGGGCGGGTAGCGCGTGGGCCACGGAGTCCATGGCATCGGCGGTGGAGGCTTGTCCCTTCTCAGCCCGCTTCAGGGCCTCCCAGTTGACCAGCACGGCTTCGCTGTCCTCCGCCTGTACACCCTCACCGAATACGTGGGGGTGCCGGTAGACCAGCTTTTTGCACACGCCGTCCACCACGTCGTCCATGGTGAAGCCGCCCTGCTCCTGCTCAATCTGGGCGTGGAGCACCACCTGCATCAGCACATCCCCCAACTCCTCGCAGAGCGCGTGGGGGTCGCCGCTGTCGATGGCGTCCACAGCCTCGTATGTTTCCTCCAGAAAGTTCCGTTTCAGGGACTCGTGGGTCTGCTCCCGGTCCCAGGGGCAGCCCCCCGGGGCGCGGAGAATCCGCAGAATATCGAGCAAATCCTTGTAACCGTAAGTTTTCCGATATTCAAAATCTATCATAAAGGCCTCCCTATTGCAAGCAATTTCCGCAAATTCCTATCCAAACGTGTCAAAAATCATTTTAAATGCAAAATCCTGGAAATCTTGTCACCGCCCCGGAGATTCTTCAGGTCGTCGGCGGTGAGAATTCCCAGCAGCGGGATCAGGATCACGTAGACCGCCACGCCCACGCCCACACCAGCCAGGGTGGCCAGGGCGTTGCCGGCATATTCGCCCATCCGGCTGCTCAGGGCGCCGTTGCAGAATAGGTAGCTGATCCGTGCGCCCAGGCCCATGATGACCGAGGCCAGGGCGGGCTTGAAGAAAAGGCCCCAGTAGCTTGGCTTTTCCTCCAGCGTCCGGTAGACGAAAAAGAGGTTCAGCCCGGCGATGACCACATAGCAGCACAGCGTGGAGATGGGAGCACCTTTGATGTTGATGTCTGGGTTGCCGATGAGAACATAGTTCATGGAGATTTTCACCAGCCCGCCGGCGATGATGGTGAAGATGGGAATCCTCTCCCGGCCGTGGGACTGCAAAATGGCGTTGGTCAGCACCATCAGGCACACAAAGATGCAGGCCACGCCTAAAAGCTGAAGATGATAGGTGGCGGCCACGGCGTCCGCGTGCTGGGAGGGGTAGAGCATCAGCAATATGGGCCCGGCCAGCACGGAGAGGCCCACGCCTGCGGGGATCACCAGGGTGGCGATCAGGCGGAAGGAGGAACTTACCAGCTTGCTGACCCGGCTGTGGTCCTGTTGGGCCAGCGCGGCGGCCACAGCGGGGATCAGGCTCATGGTGACGGGATAGACAAAGGAAGAGGGCAGGTTAAAGAGGTTTTCGCTGAAGGTATACTGCCCATAGAGGGCCGCGGCGGCCTTTTCGCTCATGCCCAGGGCATCCTGAAGCCGCCCCATGGCCACGCTCTGGTCAATGAGGGAGATGAGGCTCATGCCGGAGGAGCCCAGGGTGATGGGGATGCCGATGACCAGCAGCCGCTTCAAAAGACGGCCGGAGGAAGGGGCAATGTCCGCGCCCGGCGTATGGCTGCGGCGGCGCAGCAGGTAGAGGGAAAGAAAGATCAGCGACGCGGCGGTGCCGACGGTGACGCCGAAGATGCCTCCGGCGGCGCCCACCTCCACGCCGCAGCCCTGGCGCAGCAGCACCACGGCCAGCGTCAATCCCACCACCAGCTTGCACAGGGCCTCCAGGATCTGGGAGACGGCGGTAGGCTTCATGTTGCCCTGCCCCTGGGTATAGCCCCGCATGGCGGACATGAGGCACACGCAGAACACCGCCGGGCTCAGCGCCCGGATGGCGTAAAAGGCCAGCGAATTGTTCATCAGTTCCGCCAGGGGCTCCGTGCCGAAAAACATGATCAGCGAGCCGGACAGGCCCAGCAGGAAGAAAAGCCCCAGCGCCACATGGAAGATCCGCCGCTTCTCATTTTCCCGGCCCAGGGCGTTGGCCTCGGACACCAGGCGGCTGAGGGCCAGCGGCAGCCCCGCGGTGGAGATGGTCAGCAGCAGGTTGTAGATTTTGTAGGAGGTGTTGAAGTGGGTCATGCCCTCCGCGCCGATGATGTTGGTCAGCGGGATTTTGAAGATGGCGCCGATGAGCTTCACCACCGCCACCGCCGCCGCCAGTATGGCCGCGCCGCCTAAGAAATTCTGCTTTGTTTCTTTTTTTGCCATGTGAGGAACCTCTTATTCATATTTGCCGCAAAGAGGCCAAACCGCACGGCCTCCCGCTTCCTGCTCCTATCCTATTTTTCCTGCGGCGGATTATGCGCCCTACAGCCGGGCGCCGCAGCCGCGGCAGTAGATATCGCCCGCCTGTGCGGCGGCGCCGCAGTTGGGGCAGCAGATCTCGGCCTGTACGCCTTCCCCCTCTTCCCCCTGGGCGGCGGTGCCGGAGATCTGGGCGATCTCCGATTTCAGCTCGTCGATCTCCCGCAGCTTGGCGAAGAGGACCTCCGAATCGGCGGGCTCGCCGGTGTGGGTGCCGTAGACCAACTCCCCGATCTCCCGGAGCCGGAGGTTCACCTCCGCCTTCAGGTCGATGAGGCGGGCCTTCTGCCGGCCGGTCTCCACCAGCTCCTCCGCGCCGCGGACGGCGGAGGTGGCCAGCGCGGCGGCGGTGTTGCCGATGTCCACGGCGGCCATCTGTACCTTATACAGCAGTTCCTGTAACTTTTCGTCCATAAGATAGCTCCTTTCCAAAAGCGCCGGAAACCCGGGCTTAATATGCGTAGTCGCTGCCGCCGATGAACTCCCGGACCAGGGAGCGGGGGGCAACATAGGATTCGTCCAGAGGCTCGATGCGGTCAAAGGCGCGGAGCATGTCGTCCGCCACGTCGTACTTGCCCCGGGGCAGCTCCTCCAGCATGGGCACCACGAACGGCTTGAGCACCGAGAGCTCATAGGGAAGCGAGGAATCGAACATCAGGTTGGCATTTTCCTTGTAGGGGGAGATATAGAGCTTCTCACCCCGGCGGACGTTGGGCCAGAGCTTGATGGTGAAGGCTGCGTCGCTGCCGCGGAACTTGGCGTCCCGGACGATGCGGCGCACCAACCTGAGCCAGGCGTGCTGGAAGACCACGCCGCCCTCCTCGTCCACCACGTTGGACCGGGCGGCGATATAGAGCTTGAAGGCTTTGGGGTTCTTACCCGTTATCACGTCGTTGAGGGCGTGGATGCCCTCAAAGATGGCCAGCTCATCCTGGCCTAACTGAAGCGGGTGGGTCATGGTGGCGCTGCGGATCTGGCGGGCAAACTCATACTTGGGCACATGGATGGTTTCGCCCCGGTCCAGCATGGCAAAATGGCGGTTCAAAAGGTCGATGTCCAGGCAGAAGGGCGACTCGTAGTCGATGCCGCCCTCCCGGTTCCGGGGCGCGGTCTCCGGGTCCACGGACAAAAAGTAGTCGTCCATGGAGATGGTGTGGGTCTCCACGCCGGAGTTGTCCAGCACCTCCTCGATCTTCATGGCTGTGGTGGTCTTGCCGGAGCCGGAGGGGCCGGAGAGCAGGATGATGTGGGACTCGGTCCGGTGATCAGCGATTTTTTTAGCGGCGCTTTCAATTTTCTTCTGATAGGCGGCGTCGCATTCAGCCACAAAGGCCGCCGGGTCGCTGCGGATTGCCTCGTTGATTTCTTTCAGGGAATAGGCCATAAAAACAGCTCCTTTCAGCGGGCGGAGCACTCCCCCGCCCCACCGTAAAACGCGGCAAACGCCGCCTGATTGGCCTGGATTTTCTCCGGGCGCTCGATATACTCCTTGGGGTACTTCAGATTAAAGACCCGCTCAATGCGGCCCCGGCGGGCGTCCACCATCTTGGTGGAACCGCCGGCCCCAAGGGAAAGGATGGAGCAGAGCTCCTCCATAATATAGATGTTGTACAGCCCCTCTGCTCCGGGAACGCACCAGCCGGTGTTCTCAAAACTGCCGGACATGTATTTCTGGCGGTAGAGGTAGTAGGGGGCCAGCCCCGCGTTGCGCAGCCGGTCGATGGAGTAGTCCAGCATCCTCCCCACCTCCTCCGGCGAGGGGATGGCCCGGTTCTCCAGGGTGATGCGGCTGCCCTTTTTGAGGCTCAGGGTGTGGACGGTGATGTTGTCGGCGCCCAGGGTGAGCACAGTGTTCAGCGTGCGGCAAAAGCCCTCCGCGCTGTCCTCGGGAAGCCCTGCGATCAGATCCATGTTCACGTGGTCAAACCGGGCCGCCCGGACGTCCTCCATGGCCCGGAGGATGTCCTCCGCGCTGTGCCGGCGGCCGATGGCCTGCAGCACCCGGTCCTCCATGGTCTGGGGATTGACGGAGACCCGGGTGGTGCCGTGGGCCTTAAGCACGCCAAGCTTTTCCGGGGAAATGGTGTCGGGCCGTCCAGCCTCAATGGTGATCTCCAGACAGCCGGAGAGATCGAAGGAGCGCTCCACCTCCGTGAGCAGGCGGTCCATCTGCTCCGCCGTCAGGGTGGTCGGCGTACCGCCGCCCATATAAAAGGCCCGGACCCGCAGCCCTAACCGCGCCGCCATCTCCCCGGCCGAACGGACCTCCGACAGCAGGGACTGGAGGTACGGCTCCACCAGGGCAAAGGATTTTTCCACGCTGTTGCTGACAAAGCTGCAGTAGGCGCAGCGGGTGGGGCAAAATGGGATGCCGATATAGAGGGCGATGTCCCGGGGAGAGAGGGCGGCCGCGGCGCTGAGCCCCTGCCGGGCGGTCTCAATGCACATCCGCCGCCTCTGGGGGGAGACGAAATAGGTGTCCCTCAGAATCCGGTCGGTTTCCTGTTCCGACCTTCCCTCCTCCAAAAAGCGGGCGGCCAGCTTTCCGGGGCGGATGCCGGTCAGGGCGCCCCAGGGCGGCGTGACGCCGGTGACGGCCCGGGCGGCCTGGAAGAAGCTGAGCTTGACGATCTTCTGCTTCTCCCGCTCCGCCTCATAGACGCCGCAGTCCTCCGGAATGGTCTCGCCGGAGACGCCCTCCGCCTCCTTTTCGCCGTGGCGCAGAAGGGTGCGGGCCGTCCACACAGGGCCCTCCTGAATGAGGCTGACCTGGGCCCAGCTGCGGTCCTCCGGCGCAATGGGGTCATAGAGGGGGCGCTCTTGTGGGAACAGGGCCAGCAGGCTCTGCTCCACTGCGTATTGGTAATCGTGTCCTTGAAATTGTAGCTTCATAGCCGGTTCTTTCTTCCGCTGGGGCGGAGGGAGATGAGGTCAGTCCCGAAGGGCCTGGCGGAGATAGGGGTTGGTCTCGCGCTCGCGGTCTAAGTCCGAAGGGTCCATGTGGCCGGGGAGCACAGCATAGTTGCCCTCCAGCCGGCCCAGCCGGCGCAGCGAGGATAAAAGCTCACAGGTGTCGCCGCCGGCCAGGTCGGAGCGGCCGCAGGAGCCGGCGAACAGCGTGTCGCCGCACAGCAGGATGTCGCCGCACTGGAGCGTCACCGATCCCTTGGAGTGGCCCGGCGTCTCCAGCACCGTGACGGTGAGGGAGCCCAGCATCACCTGGTCGCCCTCCTTCCAGTCCACCAGATTGCCGGAGAGGGCGGGATAGAGCATTTTGATCCGGGGATCGGCTGTATCCTCGTAGCGGTCCTTGCTGCTGAGGTATACCGGGATGCCTGGGTAGGCCTCTTGAATGCCGGCCACGCCGCCGGTGTGGTCGTAGTGGCCGTGGGTCAAAAAGATGCACTGGAGGGCGCAGCCGCTCTCGGCCACCTTGCGGAGGATGCGCTCCGGCTCGGCGCCGGGATCCACCACGGCGCACTTGCCCGATTCCTCGTCGCAAAGGAGATAGCAGTTGGTGCCCAGGGGCATCACCTGAAGCGTCTCAAGTTTCATATCCGTCCCTCCCTTTCTTATGCCAGCTGATCGGTGTCGATGACAAGGGTAAAGGGCCCGTCGTTGAGGGAGGTGACCTCCATGTGGGCGCCGAACTCGCCGGTCTCCACGTGATAGCCCTTGTCCCGGCACAGCCGGATGAAGGTTTCGTACAGGGGGATGGCCGTCTCCGGCCGGGCAGCGGCCAGGAAGTCGGGCCGGCGGCCGTGCCGGCAGTTGCCGTAAAGGGTAAACTGGGAGATGATCAGCAGTTCCCCGTCCACATCTTCCAGCCCCTTGTTGATCTTTCCGTTTTCATCGTCAAAAATCCGCAAAGAGCAGACTTTGTCGCAGAGCTTTTTGGCCTGGACCTCCGTGTCCTCATGAGTGACGCCCAAGAGGATCAGGAATCCCTGGCCGATTTTGCCCCGCACCTCTCCGTCGATGACCACAGAGGCGTGCTGTACTTTGGTAACCACTGCGCGCATAGAAAAAACCTCTCTTGTATGATGTGAAAAAGTTTGTTGAACTTGTGGAAAACGTCCGCAGAACCCGCCGGCAGGCGGAGGTGAGGGATGTGAAGCTTGCGCACTCACCCCCGTTTCTCGGGGCAAAGGCAGGGCCTTTGTCCCGAATAGGCGGAGCAGCGGAACGAGTGAGCTTCCGCCGGCAGGCGGAGGTGAGGGATGTGAAGCTTGCGACGCCGTTATCCGGCGGGCCGCGTCACCTGCATGACGCCGGAAATCTGGTTCAGCTTGCGCATCACGGTCTGAAGCTGCTCGCCGTCCCGGACGTCGATCTCCAGGCTGATGACGGCAAAATTGTCCTCTGTGGTGCGGCAGTTCATGGAGGAGACCCGGGTCTGGGTCGTGGACAGGGCCGCGGAGATGTCTAACACCAGGTTGTTGCGGTCCTTGGAGAAAATTTCCAAAGAGGTGGGATAACTCTCCCGGGTGTCCGAGCCCCAGGAAACCTTGATCCAGCGGCCCTGCTGATCCGGAGCGCTGCGCCGCTCCAGCGAGGCGTTGGGGCAGTCGCAGCGGTGCACGGACACGCCGTAGCCCCTGGTGATGAAGCCGATGATCTCATCGCCGGGGACAGGGGTGCAGCACTTGGAGAACTTCACGAGGCAGTTGGAGAGGCCTTCCACCACAATGCCCTGCTCGCTCTTGGCGCGGCGGGGCACCACCGGGCGCACCACCTCGGGCTTGCCGTCCACCGGGACGGTGGAGGCCTTGTCCAGCTGGTGCTGCTTGGAGATGCGCTGCAGCTCGCCCTGCATCCGGTTCACCGCCTTTTGGGCGGTGAAGCCGCCGTAGCCGATGGCGGCGTACAGCTCGTCCAGGGAGCCGAAGGAGACCCGTTTCAAAAGCCCGGGCAGATTCTCCGGATCCAGCACGTCCTTCAGCGGGATGTTGCAGTGCTTCAGCTCCGCCTCAAAAGCGGCGCGGCCGTTGACAATGTTCTCGTCCCGCTTCTCCTTTTTGAACCACTGGCGGATTTTGCTGCGGGCCTCGGAGCTTTTGGCAATCTTCATCCAGTCCCGGCTGGGGCCCTTGGCGCTCTTGGAGGTGATGACCTCCACAATGTCGCCGTTTTTCAGCGGATAGTCAAAGGTGACGATGCGGCCGTTGACCTTGGCCCCCACCATGTGGTTGCCCACGGCGGAGTGGATGGCGTAGGCGAAGTCGATGGGCGTCGCCCCGGCGGGCAGGTTCTGCACGTCCCCGTTGGGCGTGAACACAAAGACCTCGTCGGAAAACATGTCGATTTTCAAAGAGTGGATATAGTCCTCGGCGTCGGCGCCCTCCTGGTTCTCCAGCAGCCGCCGCACCCACTCATAACGGCCTTCGGTGCCGCCGCCCTGGCCGTTCTGCTTGTACTTCCAGTGGGCGGCCACACCGTACTCGGCGATCTCGTGCATCTCCTGGGTGCGGATCTGCACCTCAAAGGGGATGCCGGACTCCCCCACCACGGTGGTGTGGAGGGACTGGTAGCCGTTGGGCTTCGGGGTGCCGATATAGTCCTTGAACCGGCCCAAAATGGGCTTATAGATGTCGTGGACCACGCCCAGGACGTTGTAGCAGTCCCCCACCGAATCCACAATCACCCGGAAGGCAAAGAGGTCGAAAATCTCGTCAAGCTGCTTGTTCTGGTTGAACATCTTGCGGTAGATGCTGTAGGGATGTTTGATGCGGCCGTAGACCTTGTGGGGGATGTTCAGCTCCTCCAGGCGCTGGTGGATCTGGTCCTGGGTGCGCTGCATGAAGGCGTTGTACTCGGTCTCCTTGGCGCCAATGGTGGTGACGATCTCTGTGTAGGCCACCGGGTCCAGGTATTTTAAGGACAGATCCTCCAGCTCCCACTTCACCCGCTGCATGCCCAGCCGGTGGGCGATGGGGGCATAGATCTCCATGGTCTCAAGGGACTTTTGCTTCTGCTTGGGCGCGGTCTGGTACTCCATGGTCCGCATGTTGTGCAGCCGGTCGGCGATCTTGATGAGGATGACCCGGATGTCCTTGGACATGGCGATGAGCATCTTGCGCAGGTTCTCCATCTGCTCATCCTCTTTGGTGGCGTACTGGATGCGGGTCAGCTTGCTGACGCCCTCCACCAGGTCGGCCACAGTGGGGGAAAAGAGCTTGGAGACCTGTTCATGGTTGGCGGCCGTGTCCTCAATGACGTCGTGGAGCAGCGCGGCAATGATGGACTCCGAGTCCAGGTGCAGCTCCTCCGCCACGATCTGGGCCACGGCCAGCGGATGGATGATATAGGGCTCGCCGCTTTTGCGCTTCTGCCCGGTGTGGGCCTTTTCCGCGAACTCAAAGGCGGCGCGTATCTGCTGGAAGTCAGCGCCGGGGTTATAGGCGGCCACGGTTTTTTCCAGCCGTTCATATTGTTCATACACGGTCATCGGGTTGATTCACCTCAGTTTCGGGGAGTGAGTATGGAAGAAAGCCGGTCCAGATAGGGACAGGCATACAAGTCGACTTTGACGCCGCGGTCGGTTAGCCGCAGCAGCAGGTATTCCTCTTTCTGCCGGACGGACAAAAGGCCCCGCTCGGAGAAGACCGCCAGGCCCAGGGAGGCCCGCAGGAAGGATTCGCAGCCGGAGAGGTCGGAGGCCAGCGCCCGCAGCAGCGGCAGGGCCGGGGCCTCCAGGTCCCCATCGCCCACACGCTGGGCAAGGGAGCGCCACAGCCGAACAAACTGCTCCCGGCTGCCTAACATCCGTGAGGCTTCCTGGGCGGAAATGGGCCCATCCTCCACCAGGCGGCGCACCAGGGCGGCGGATTCCGATTCGCTGCGGCTGGGGTAGCGGGAAGGCCGGATGTCGATCATCTGAAGCTGGAGGTTGGTGACGCCCCGGAAGGTGTTGAGCTGAAGGTGGAAAGCGGCGTCCACCCTCTGCCCGGCGCATATGCCGCACTGCTCCGCCGTGGCGGAGAAAAAGATGGCTTCAAACTTCTGGCAGCCCTTGCTCAGGCGCAGCTTGAGATGTTTGCCCTGGCCCACGCTCTGCATGGAGTCCACCACCGCGCCGAAGAGGGCGAACACCGGCCGGGCGTTGCCGGAGCCGTAGGGCTCCAGCTGGGAGAGGGCTTCCACCTCCGCGGTGCTGAGCCGGCCCGGATGGGCGATCACCGCGTCCACCTCCAAAGAGGAGACCGGCAGCTTCCCGCCCCAGGAGTGACGCACATAGTCGTTCATCCGCTGGCGGAAGGCGGGGATGTTCTCCTCCCGGATGGTGAAGCCGGCGGCCAGCTCGTGGCCTCCGAAGCCCTCCAGCAGGTCGGAGCAGAACTCCAGGGCGGCGAAGAGGTTGAACCCGCCGTAGCTGCGGCAGGAGCCTTTCCCGCACCCGTCCTGCAGATGGATCATAAAGCTGGGGCAGGAGTACTTCTCACTGAGGCGGGAGGCCACGATGCCCACCACACCCTGATGCCAGTCCTCGCTGGCCAGGACCAGGGCGCTGCGCTCGCTCTCGGGCAGGGCCTGGATTTTCTCGATGGCTTCGGTACAGATGCTCTGCTCGACCGCCTGGCGTTCCCGGTTCAGCTCACACAGCTGGCGGGCCAGCTCCTCGGCCCGGGCGGGGTCGTCGGTCATCAGCAGCTCGGCAGCCAGGTCGGCGGCCCCCATGCGCCCTGCGGCGTTGATCCGCGGGGACAGGACAAACCCGATCTGGATGGAGGTGACGGCCTTTCCCGCCAGGCCCGCCTCCTTCAAAAGGGCGTGAATGCCCACAAAATCCGTGTGGGGCAGCGCCTCCAGCCCCCGGTAGACGATGGTGCGGTTCTCCCCCTCCATGCGCATCACATCGGCCACAGTGCCGATGGCGGCCAGGGTGGAGTAGCGGGCAAAGAGGGCGTCCTCCCGGTTTTCCCCGCCCAGGGCCAGCACCAGCTTCAGCGCCACGCCCACGCCGGCCAGGGATTTGAACGGGTAGGGGCAGTCGCTGCGGTGGGGATCCACCACGGCCACGGCGTCTGGCAGCACATCCTTACACTCGTGGTGGTCGGTGATGACCACATCCATGCCTAACTTCCTGGCAAAGGCCGCCTCCTCCACGCCGGTGATGCCGCAGTCCACGGTGATGAGCAGCGTGGCCCCCTGGCTGTGCAGGGAGGCGATGGCGTCGCAGCTGAGGCCGTAGCCGTCCTCTATGCGCCGGGGGATATAGCGCAGACACCGCCCGCCCGCGTTTTTCAAATAGTCGATGACCAGGCAGGTGGAGGTGATGCCGTCCACGTCGTAGTCTCCGTAGACCGCGATGAGTTCGCCCGCGGAAATGGCCCGCTGAATCCGCTCCACGGCTTTGCCCATGTCCCGCATCAGCATGGGGGAGTGGCTCAGGTGGCGCTCCCGCTCCAAATGGGCGGCGGCCTGCTCCACCGTGTCCACGCCCCGGGAGGCCAGCACCAGCGACAGCAGATACGGGTATCCGTTTTCCACCAGGCGCTCCGCGGCCAGGCCGTCGCAGGCCCCGGCCACATTCCAGCGCTCGTACTTCATTGTCCGCCGCCTCCCCTCTCAAAGCAGTCTATTACTCCACAATAACTAAATAAGTATAGCAAATTTTGTATCACACGTAAAGGGAAAACTGCTCATCTTTGCACCAAAATTTGACGAACAGGCCATAATTTGCTAAAATGTGGGACAGACTATCTCCAAAAGCCACTTTGCGAAAGGAGAATAAACCATGAAGAAACGGATTTTATCCCTTGCCCTGACGCTTGCCCTGACCGTATCGGCCCTGAGCGTGAGCGCTGCGGGCGCGGTGCGCTTCGGCGACGTGCCCGACGGCAGCTGGGCGGAGGAGAGTATTGCCCGGGCGGTGGAGGCCGGAATCCTCTCCGGCTATGACAGCGCCCGCTTCGGCTACGGCCACCGGATGTCCCGGGCCGCCTTTGCAACCGCGCTGGTCCGGCTGTTCGGCTGGACGGAGGTGCGCCCCGCCGCGCCCACCTTTTCCGATGTGAAGGACACGGCGGCCTGGTATTACGGCTCTGTGGAGGCCGCCTATGCCCATGGGGCCATTACGCTGCAAAGCGAGCGCTTCCGCCCCGGCGATCCCATTACCCGGGAGGAGATGGCGGTGATGATCGTCCGGGCGCTGGACTATGAAGCGCTGGCCGGGCTGGTGCAGCAGCTCCCCTCCCCCTTCACCGACCTGACCACCAACAGCGGGTATATTGCCGTGGCCTACAACTTGGGGCTGGTCAACGGAACCTCGCCCACTACCTTTTCCCCCAGCCAGAAGGCCACCCGGGAACAGGCGGCGGTGCTGCTGATGCGCGTATATGACAAGTATCATCTGAACACCACCTTTGTGGGCGGCCTGGCCAGCCAGGAAACCAAGGCCCTGCCCGTCAGGATGAATGCCGTGGCGGTGGAGATGGCCAGGCTGGAGGGCATCGACGCCACGTTTGAAGGGGACCCCGCCGTCCGGGACCTGGTCCGCGGCACCGGGGCCAAGGCGCTGATGTACGCCGCGTGCGGCAAAGAGGTGGTGGAGGAAGACACCATGAGCGGCATGCAGGCGGTGGCCTGGACGCTGGCGGACAATATGGAGCTCTTTGGGTATGACGGGATCTTGCTGGATGTGCCGGGATTGACCTCCGCTGGAAAGGAAAAGCTGGTCAAACTGGCGGAGGAGATCAAGGGCCGCATGACAAAGGGAAAGCTCCTCTATGTAATGGTGGACGCGCCCGCCTGGAACGACGAAGCGCCGGGAGGCTATGACTATGAGGCGTTGGGAAAGACGGCGGACCGGATGATCCTCCGGGTGGCCTCCTATGAGCAGACGGAGAGCGGCTTCCCCATCGCGCCTCTGGAGCCGCTGGAGGAACTGTACTACGCCCTTGCCGGGCTTCAGGGCAAGGTGCCCGCATGGAAGACCACCGTGCTGCTGACCACCACCGGCTCCGCCTGGAAGGGCGAGGGCGACCAAATCCGCCCGGACGGCAGCCGGACTGCGGCCCAGATCGAGGAACTGCTTAAATATGGCAACGGATACCATGCCGGCCGCTACGCCAGTGCCTATGCCGTCTCCGGCACTGGCGCCGGCCAGACCACCGTCTGGTACAACGATGAAGACGCCGTATCGGCCCGGCTTCAGCTGGCCCGCTTCTTCGGCGTCACCTCCGTGATGCTCAGCGATGTGAACTCCGTGGCAGATTACTCCGGCTATGATGTGGCCGGGCAGCTCTGGAGCTGAAAAAAAGAAAAGAGGGCCGGGGAAGCACTTGCTTTCCCGGCCCTCTTTTTATACTTATTCGGCGTTGTCCACCTCATACATGTGGGCCAGCAGGTCCAGTACCTTGCTGGAATAACCCCACTCGTTGTCGTACCAGGCGATGAGCTTGACAAAGTTGTCCTCCAGCATGATGCCGGCCGTCTCGTCAAAGATACAGGTGTTGGGGTTGCCGATCAGGTCGCAGGAGACCACCTGCTCGGATACATAGTCCACGATGCCCTTCATGGGCCCCTCGGAGGCCCGCTTGATGGCGTGGCACACGTCGGCATAGGTGGCGCTGGTTTTCAGCCGGGCGGTGAGGTCCACCACGGACACATCGTTGGTGGGGACCCGGAAGCTCATGCCGGTCATCTTGCCGTTGAGGGAGGGGATGACGCGGCCCACGGCCTTGGCAGCGCCGGTGGTGGAGGGGATGATGTTGCCTAAAATGGAGCGTCCGGTCCGCCAGTCGCGGCCGGCCCGGGAGTCCACAGCCTTCTGCTTGGCGGTGGCGGAGTGGATGGTGGACATGAGGGCCTGCTCAATGCCGAAGGCGTCGTTGACCACCTTGGTCAGCGGGGCCAGGCAGTTGGTGGTGCAGGAGGCGTTGGAGACCACGTTCATCTCCTTGCGGTATTCCGAGTGGTTGACGCCCATGACAAAGGTGGGGGTGACGCCGTCCTTGTCCGGGGCGGTGATGAGCACCTTTTTCGCGCCGCCCATAAAATGGCGGGAGGCTTTTTCCGTGGAGTTGTATGCGCCGGTGGACTCGATGATGTACTCGGCGCCGCACTCGTGCCAGGGGATCATGGCCGCGTCACTTTCGGAAAACACCTTGATTTTGTTCCCGTTGACGTAGAGGTAGCCGCCCTTGTGCTCCACGGTGCCCGCAAAGGCCCGGAACACAGAGTCGTATTTGATCATATAGACCATGTAATCCAGGTCCGCGTTGCGCAGGTTGATGCCTCTTAAGTCAAACTGGTCCCCGCGCTCCATCAAAATACGCAGAACGTTTCTGCCAATGCGCCCGAACCCATTGATGCCCACTTGGATTCCCATTGTAATCAAATCCCTTCCATCCTGTTTTTTGTCAGCCGCCCATGTGTTTTAGGCAAAAGCAAATTATGCTTACGTCCATTATAACAGAACTCTTTGATTTGTCTTTAGCTTTTACGCAAAATTACGTAGAAAATTGCGTAAGGTTTATTGTGATGATTGCACAGTGAAAAACCGTATGAAAAGGAATGCGGAACTGTCATGTGCGAAAATCTGTTCGACAGAAATCGAAAAGTCTCTTGAGTTTTCTTCCTGATTTTGCTATCCTTAGGGAAAGAAAAGGCTGATGGAATCAGTGGACTGCACGGGCAGGGGATGTTTTCCATGATTGAGTGAGGCATTGTTGCAAAACCTATTGGAATGATGAGCCGAAAAGAGGATTCAGTATATGGAAGAGAAGCTGCTGACCGAATTGCTGCCGGAGGTGGTGGTGCAGCTCCGCAACGCTATGGTGAGCATGGGGAGCGCGCTGGCAAGCATTGCCCCACCTGAGCTGCGTGCGCAAAATCCCGCACTTGACGCGGATGCCGCCAAATTGTATCAGGCGTACTATCGTCTTGCGCGGTTGGTGAACAACTTGTCCCTCGCGGACTCCGTGGAGGTAGCGGATCAGCCGCCGCTAAAAAATTACGAAATTGTAGGGATGCTGCAGGAGCTCTATTGGCGTGCAAAGCCTCAGGCGGAACTCCTTGGGCTGGATGTCCAGTTCACCTGCCAGGAAGCACCTCATGTGGTCGCCACGAACCAGCGGGAATTGAACCGGATGGTCTTGAATCTGCTGTCCAACGCCTTTAAATTTACCCCCAGGGGCGGGACAGTGGTGATGGATCTGAAATTTGTCCGGAAGATGGGGATTCTCTCTATCGCGGACAATGGCGTAGGCATCAGTGAAGAGCGCATGGAGACTCTCTTTTGGCGCTATACGGATATCGAACGCATGGAGCCCCACCCCCATGGGATGGGCCTGGGGCTTCCCATCTGCCGCCGGATTGCCAGGAGCCTGGGCGGCAGCCTGTTGGTGGAGTCCAAAGAGGGCTTGGGCACAAAGGTCACCTGCTCCTTCCCGGACAGGCGGGTGAGCACTGAGGTATCTGATACAAGGGCGGATTATACCGGCGGGCTGAACCCGACGCTTTTGGAACTGGCGGACGCGCTGCCTGCGTCGGCGTTTTGCTTCCGCAATATGGATTGAAGCGAAGGACAAACAGAAAGGAAACAGGATGAAGAGGGTATATGTAGCCATGAGCGGCGGCGTGGACAGCGCTGCCGCCGCCATGCTGCTCCAGCGGGCGGGCTATGACGTCACCGGCGTGACGCTGCGCCTCCATGGATATAAGGACCGGCCCGGCATCTGCGGCTCGGCCGACGACATAGAAGACGCCGCCGCGGTGGCGGCGGCGCTGGGTTTCCCCCACCGGGTGATGGACCTGACGGAGCAGTTTCGCGGGCAGGTGATGGAGCGCTTTGTGGAGGAGTACCGCGCCGGGCATACGCCCAATCCCTGCATTGACTGCAACCGGGAGATCAAGTTCGGCGCGCTCTTTGACGCGGCCATGGCGGAGGGGGCTGATTATCTGGCCACAGGCCACTACGCCCGGGTGGGCTACGATGAGTCCGCCGGCCGGTGGCTGCTGCTACGGGGCCTGGACCGGAAAAAGGATCAGAGTTATGTGCTCTATCAGCTGACACAGCGCCAGCTGGCCCACCTGCTGCTGCCGGTGGGGGAATATGAAAAGCCGGCCATCCGGGCCATGGCGGAGGGCTGCGGGCTGGCCAATGCCCATAAGCCCGACAGCCAGGACATCTGCTTTGTGCCCAATGGCGACTACATGAAGTTTTTGGAGCGCTTCGGCGGCTTGGTGCCGGAGCCGGGCGACTTTGTAGACCGGCAGGGCCGGGTGCTGGGCCGTCACAAGGGCCTGGAGCGCTATACCACCGGCCAGCGAAAGGGCCTGGGAGTCAGCGCCGCGGAGCCGCTTTACGTGTTGGGCAAGGACCTGAAGGCCGGGACGGTGCTGCTGGGCCGGGACGAGGAGCTTTTTACCGACACATTGGTTGCGGAGCGGGTGAACTGGATCTCGGTGCCCGGTCTGGACGCGCCCATGGAGGTGACGGCCAAAACCCGCTACAGCCAGAGCGAGGCGGCCGCCACCGTGGAAGAGCTTGCCGACGGCAGAATCCGTGTGCGGTTTGAAAGGCCCCAACGGGCGATTACCGCTGGCCAGGCCGTGGTGCTCTACGACGGCGAAAAAGTTGTGGGCGGAGGAACGATCGTCTAACGGTCGCTGGGAATCCATTCGTCCTGAAAGATCATATCGTCCAAATCGCCGCAATACTGCTTGTTCATAGTGTACCTCCTTTCTGTATCTAAGCAGTATATGTGCGATGGACGGGAAAGTTGCATGGAATTGTGCAAGCGAATCATGTCGAAAAGTTTTTTGGAAAAAACCTTGACAGATAGGAGCACATCGTGGTAATCTAATTGTTGCCGATATCTGCCGGTGTGGTGGAATTGGTAGACACGAGGGACTTAAAATCCCTTGGTAGCAATACCGTACCGGTTCGAGCCCGGTCACCGGCACCATTCGGACCTGGCGGAGGTTGCAATTGAATATCGCGGAGTAGAGCAGTTGGTAGCTCGTCGGGCTCATAACCCGAGTAGCGACCGGCGTTCCCGGGGCAGTACCGGGAGCCGCGAAAACTGAATAACGCGGGGTAGAGCAGTTGGTAGCTCGTCGGGCTCATAACCCGGAGGTCGCAGGTTCAAATCCTGTCCCCGCAACCACAAAGTCCTGAAATCTCAATGGTTTCAGGACTTTTCCTTTGCCCTGTTGCAATTTGCAATTGATTTGCCCAAGGAGCCTGCTCAGCTTTTTTTCATATTTTATTCCCTCATAATAACTTCCTCCGAATAATTTTGAGAAAACGGTTCTTTTGCCGTTTTCTTTTTTTATTTGCAATAAAGTAGGCAATATCAACGGAAACCCCTTAAACTTAGGCGGATTCTGGCGGGATGTTCTTTTGCTCTTTTGAGAAATCTGGGAGAACGATGCCAGAAAATTTTCCTCTTTTTTTCGTGCCGCTGAGTTTTGGTGCCGCTGCCAATTTGTTCATGTCGAGATAATCGGACATTGTTTCAATGGCTTCGCGCTCCACATCTTCATTTTTATGAAGATACTTTTTGGTTGTTTCCAGCGAGGCGTGACCCAGGATTCCCTGCACAATGTTAAGAGGTACCCGTTCTTCCGCCAGCCTTGTTGCCATGGTGTGGCGCAATGCGTGAGGATTGACTTTGCGGATCTCGCAGCGTTTGGAAACAGCAGTCAGACGAATCTCAAAGCTTTTGGGATCAATGTAGGTACCCTTTGTGGACGGGAACAACAGGTTTTCCGGATTGGGCCAGACCGAATTTGCCAGCGTAAAAATATGCCGGATCAACAGCTCGCACAAACCGTCAGATATGGAAATTTCCCGGTTTGAGCTTTTCGTTTTCGGTGTACTTTGGACAATCAGATGGGTTTTCTTGTCGGGGTTGTAGTTTAAAATCCTGATGTTCGGGTTGTCCAGCGACAGTGCAATCGTATCAACCCGGATAAGATTTTTATTGACCGTTAATGTCTGCCGCTCCAGATTGAAGTCTGAGATATTCAGCGCCAATAATTCCCCGACGCGAAAGCCTACAAACAAATCGGTTAGGATTGCGATCCGCTGTGTTTCCCGCAGAACTTCTTCCATGAAAATCTCCATTTCAGAAGGGCTCAGTACGCGCATCTCCGGCGTAACGACCTCGGGCCGTGTTGTTTCAAGTGTCGGGTTTTCATCCAGCTTGTACTTTTTCTGGGCATAGCTGAAAAAGTCTTTTAAGATCATATGATGATTGCGGATTGTCTTTGGTGACAGTCCGCCTTTTTTTCCGTCCTTGCGGGCGCCGTTGAGCTGCTTCTTTTGATAGTAGTCCTGTACGACATCCTGTGTAATGGCGTACAGTGGCATCGGACCAAAGAATTCCGCAAAGTGGGTATTGTAGGTGTCGATATAACTGGCGTATGTGGAGGGCTTTCGCGTAGGCGGGGATTTATACAGCTTGAGCCAGGCCATAAAGGTCTCAGCAAACAGCGCCTCAGATTCTATGGAGTGTCCCAGCATTCGACGCTGTTCTTCCACATCATCTTGCTGCTGTATCTTTGCTTCTTCACTTTGCTTTAACGCCTGCTGCTCCGCTTCCCATTCCTCTTTGCGTTGCTTACAGATTGCCTTTGTGCGCCCCTTAAAGGATTTCCTTTTGAGAGAGCCATCCTCTTTGCGGCCCACAGTAACCTGATAAACCCATGTTTTGTCCTCCAACTGCCAGAAGGAACCTTCTCCGTTGGATCTTCTTTTTGCGGCCATAATAACATACCTCCAATAATCAGAATAGATGATTGGAGATCCTGCCTAATAACGCACAACATGCGATGTTGCCAACCATGCGTAGAACGGTTCCCTGGGAATCCGAAGAAGATTTCCGACCCTGATCACCGGGAACGAATGACTGTGGATCAGGTTGTAAACTGCATTCCTGCCGAGCTTCAGGATTTTTTGCACTTCCTGAACGGTCAGCGTTTCGGGCAATTGCCCATTTTCCATCTGGGTGCATTTTAACTGTTCACTCATAGCTGGCCTCCTTCGCAAGCTGCGTGCCGAGAGTGTATTTGTCAAGGTACATCCGCTAACTCGTAAAGCTATTTTATTATAACTCTTCGGGCGTTTCAATAGATGTACCATTCTCCCGGCCACTTTATTTTTAAATACTTTTGCCACTATTTCAAAGTGGCAGAAAAATGCTCCTCGGCGCAAAGCGCCGGGGAGCATTCCTCTGATTTGACAGCCTAATCATAGCACAATCTCAAGGGCAGGCACAAGCACCCAACCCGGGCGGATTTCGGACATATGTTGTGCAGATGCAGGGCATAAAGCGTGCAATCCTATTTCTGAAGCTCAGAGATATAGTTATACATCTCTGTCAGAGCGTCAATCGCGCGTTTTTTGATGTCCTTTATCGTTCTGGCCGCGAGATGCATTTTTGTTCCGGCTTCCTCATTTGTCAGCTGCTCAAAATAAGAATACCGGATCACTTCTTCCTGGCGCTGATCCAGGAGCGAAACATAGAACTCGATGCGTGCGGCTTCCCGTTTCAGCAGCTCCAGGTGGCACGCAATGTCGTCCCTGGTTTCCTGATTCATGCGTTCTATGACCTGCTGGTAATTCAGGGCGATGTACATGGTTTTATTGGAAATATGGCCGGATGCGCTTCCGCTCCCATCTCCTTTGGCATAATTCATGGCGTCCAGTATTTCGCGCTCGGACACATGGACAGGGTACGCCTGTTCGTACTCTAACAAAGAGATTTTCTTTTTTATCCCCGGATAATCCTTTAGCTTCTGTTCAATTTCTTCTCTTGTATATGTCATGTAAAATACCTCTGTCAGTTCATCCCGGCATCTTTTGGACGCTATGTACGGCCAAAAGGCAGGCTGAGCGTACACAATAGCCCTGTAGGGCCGTAAGAGCCCGCAGACGGACTTTTCTATCTTGACCAAGGGGAGAAACTGCAGCGGCGTGGAAATGGGTACACGCCGCCGGATATGGGCAAGGGGGCTATGCTTTTCTGATGAGCTTAAAGTCAAGAATCTTTGCAATCAGCTTGATCTCAAGCATTTTGCGCATCTCATCATCTGCCGCCATGTAGGACACGCCGTTTTCATCGTATAATTTCCGCATGGAGAGTGCGGCAATATACCCCTCGTAGTGCTTCAGCACGGCATTGATGGCGATGATGTCTCCGCTTGATGCCGCCTCAATCACAGAGAACGGCAGCAGCGCGTGTCTGTTATTTCTTATTCCGCTCATTTTCAAACACCTCCAGTCTACTCCTTAATTCCTCAAGGCTGCTGGTTCTCCTGCGATGGATGGTGGAGCCGACCACCTTGAGTTTTGCTGCGATCTCCGTATCTTTCATATCCAGGAAAAAGGCCAGAAGGATCACATCGCGCTTTTTGTCCGGGAGAGCGGCGAGGGCGCTTGCAAGCTTTTCATCTCTAACCGGTATGCGATATTCCGCTGCATCAAAAAAAAAGAGGTCTGACGGGTATTCGTCAATCACATAAAAACGATTCAGCTCTTTTTCAGATAGCCACGAAAGGCTGACTTCCTTTTCTGCTCTCCGGGCAAGCCGCTTTCGAATGCTGTAGCTTTCCTCTCGCAGAATCTTCCGGCATCTGCTGTCAAATTGGCGCCGTATCGTCTCCATTTCAGATCGTGTGAGCGTCAAGAGATTTCACCTCCTCTCATGCGCCGAGAGGTCGGCTTACTTCCCCCTTCGCTCTCTATCCCCATTTGGAGAGCCGATTTTTTGCGTTTTCGATAAAAAGGAACAAAAAAATTTCCCGACAGGCATAAGCCCATCGGGAAAGGAACAACATAAATACCAGAACGTACCTTTGTGGTGTAGTCAGCTCCACTTACAGAGCGATAATAGCGGGCTGGAGGTAAACACTCATTTTGACAGAATCGGTGTATCGCCGCTCTGTCAAATGCTCTGAAGGCAGACTTTAGTGTAACATCCTTTCTTTTCTCTTGATTTTCATATGCTCCTCCCGGATGTCAGTTGTACTACACCATGTCGGTGCCTTATATGCTGATTTAAGTGTAGCAGAATACACGATAGAATGATATTTAAAGTGATGTGATGACAAAAACGCCGCTCGATATTTTGGCGCAAACAATCCGCAAGACAAGGGAAGCCAGAGGCTTATCCCAGATGGATTTGGCGCACAAATTGAATATGAACCCACATACAATCATGGATTTTGAAGTGGGGCGCAGCAATCCAAAAGCGGAAACGGTATTCCTGATTGCGGATGAATTGGATATCAGTCTGGATGCGATTCTATTTGCCAGCACAGACAAGCCGAATGCCGTCAGCGCGGAAGTACTCAATTTCTTTGCCAGCAGAACGCCAGAAGAGTCTGCCAAATATATCAGCTTATGCAGGCAGATAGAACAGATGAGTAAAAAGGACACAGAGGGTTAAAGCGGAACCTGATGATATGATTCGGTTTCGCTTTTTCTTTTGCCTTTTTCAGTTCCCTGCCGTCTGGATCATTCATTCCCTTTACAAAATACCTACTATCTTGTTGTGGTATCCGCAAAGACCCAGAGAACGTGTTGGGTGGAGCTCCGCCGTACAGAAAAAAGAAGTGTTGAAAAACAAACGGAGGGGAGCTGGGCATTAACCCGGCGCCCCTCCGTTTTGATTGGATGGTGCTTTTACCGCAGCGCATTTTCACTGCATATCCCCTTGTACGGAATTGACGATCAGCGAAGTCAGTCAGCGTTCACGCTGTCTTTAAGAGCTTTCCCGGGCCGAAATACCGGCACATTCGCAGGAGGAATCTCCACGTTCTTTTTTGTTTGGGGATTGCGCCCAATCCGTGCATTCCGGTGCCGGACTTCAAAAGTGCCGAAGCCGATCAGGCGGATCTGCTCGTCCTGCTGGAGTTCTCGAGCGATCATGTCCACCATGGCGCTGATAACAGCCGCGCACTCCTCTCTCCAGCACCTCGATTACATTCCGGTCCTCCGGCAGCAGCTGGAGCACCCATGCGTCCATACGCTCCCGCAGGGAAAGCACCGTCATCTGCCGCAGATCGCCGCGGGCAATCAGCGCATCCAGGACATAGTCGCGGAATGCGGGGATCAGCGGCGCGGCTGTCTTTCGGTCAAGCTCCTCATAAAGCCTGTCCTTGTCTCCCGCAGGGCAGAACAGATAGCAGGTGCGCGGCTGCAGCTCCTCTTGAAGATTTTCTTCGTCCTCCTCGTCTGTGGCGGCCGTCTGTGTATCGTCGTTTGCCATCAGCGTCGCTGTGGCGTACACGCCATCGTGTGCAAGCTGCCTGCGGTAGCCGCGCGGCATACATTTGAGTAGCTGCGTTTTGCCGTCCAGCCTTGTCTCAATGGTTCCTCCGGAAAAAATGACGTCGGCTATTGCCTGTACCGACTCCGGGTAACCGCCGAACCGGACTGCGCTGAGAGTTTTCTCCTTCCTCACCGTGTCAAACATCAGGGTGTCCGCATAGACATTCAGACGCACCTCTGCCTGTGGGTCATAGTAGCCCAGCTCCATCAGCTTAGTTTCTGGCATTCATACCGATTCTCCTTTCGTTTTTGGACAAAAAAAGACCGCAACTGCCTTTGCGGGCAATTACGGTTTTTCAGATCCATTATTATATTCTTTCAGATGCTTTTCTGTGGAACGAAGGGGCAGACTGCCCCCTTGTTTTCGCCGATCCACCCTGCATACTCCGCCCTACTTACTCCGCCCTGAAATACACCCTCATTCTACCATGCGCCTTATACACTGTACAGGTGAAGATCTTTCACATAGATCAGCGAACGCCTACGCTGCACCTTTCCGGATGGGCGACCTCGTTTCCGCCGCTGGCGTCGATGGCGTGGTAAAGGGAGTCCCGCTCCCAAAGTGACGATGGAGTTTACCGTTCGCGCATGGTGCAAGAGCGAAGATTACTGGGATGTCTATTTTGAACTTACGCAGAGAATTACCGAAGCGATAGCGGCGAACGGCGTACAGACCCCTGTTGTACGTGCCTGCGTGGAATCTGTAAAGAAACTTGAATTGATCCGCAAAGTGAAAATCGCCGTCTGCCCACGCGAAATGGGCAGACGGCAATTTTACTTAAAAAGATATTCTTTTAACGCATGAGGAGATTACATTTTATACGTGTTGAGCTTGATAAAAGACGGGATGCGGCAATGCATGCTATATTGCGTGCCCCGAAAAAACATGATATGATGAGGCTGTATAGCAAGGGGATACCCCCTTTCGTTCACATCTGATACCAGACAAGATCTTAAGCGGATAGGGAGGCGAAGCACCATGCGTATTGCTATCTGTGACGACCTGGAAGCTGATCGAGCCTCACTCCGGGCAGCTCTGAACAGCATCCCCGCGCTCTTCGCTGGAACAGCGACAGAGGTTCGGGAGTATGTCAGCGGTGAGGCCCTTTTAATGGAGACCGAAGATAACGGTGCCGTTTTCGACCTCATTTTTCTGGACATTTACATGGGCGGCATAACCGGAATGGACACCGCAAAAGAGCTGCGGCAGTTAGGCGCTTCCGCTCCGGTGATCTTCCTCACCACCTCGCCGGACTTCGCCGTGGAGAGTTACGAGGTGAACGCTGCCGGCTATCTGCTCAAGCCGATTCAACTGGAGAAGCTGTCGGCCCTGATTAGCCATCTCCTTACTTCCGTAGAGCGCCCTCGGGTCTGTATCCAGTCCGGTCGGCGCCGCCGGTATGTCTTTCTGGATGATATCCTGTTCGCGGAGAGCGACAACCACAGCCTGGCCATCCATCTGTCCGGCGGAGAGATCCTGCCCTGCTCGGAAAAGCTCAGCGACCTGGCCGCCCGGCTGGACGGCCGCTTCCTCCGCTGCCATCAGAGCTATCTGGTTAACATGGCCCATGTGGCCGACGTGGTGGAGGACTTCATCCTGAAAGACGGCCGCCGGGTCCCCATCCGCACCAGGGAGCGCCGGGAGATCGCCGACGCCTATTACCGCTTCTTTGTTACCCATACCCTGAGCGCGCTGTAAGGAGAGAATTGCCATGACCATGACAGGGAACAATCTGATCTACAGCACCGTACTCATTTTCTGCCAGCTCAACACCATGGCGGCCGCCTTGCCCTCCCGCTTCTCCCGGAAGAAGACTTTCCTGTTTATGAATCTGGTGGGTGCGGTGCTGCTGGGGTTGTGTGCCCTGCTTTCCGTCCTGTTGGACGCGGAGACCGCCATCGCCATCTTCGGCGAGCTGTACGTATTCCCCCAGATCGCCGCCGGACTGTTCATCTCCAGGTACCGGAAGGGGCGTTTCTGGTGCATTTTCTTCGCCTGCGACGTGTCCTCCGTCCTGTGTTCCACGGGGGCTTATACCCTGGGCTCCCTGTTCTTCTCCTATAACCAGGCGAACCTGGGGATGCTGATTTTCCGCACCGGGGGCGTAGTCCTGGGAACGGTGTACGCCGTCTTCTTCCTGATACCTAAATTCAAGAATCTGATGGACACCAAGGGCGTACCCTGGGGTTCCCTGGCCCTGGCCGTGGGCATGATGGAGGTGATGATCATGGTCATGAGCACCTCTCCGGCCCTGATCTTCCTGCGTCCGGAGGAGCGGTTCAACCTGCTGGGTGTCTGCGTGGGCAGCGGAGTGGTGCTGTCCATGCTGGTCATCTCCCTGAATCGGGTGAAGCTGGCGGCGGACGAGAGCCGGGCCGCTTCCGAGCGGGCTGGGGTGCTGGAGGGCCAGTTGGCCCTCTCCGAGCGATACTACACCGATCTCACCACCCAACTCCAACAAAACCGGATGCAGGTCCACGACCTGCGCCACCACATCAACACCCTGGGCGGCCTGTGCCGGGAGGGTGACCTGGAGGGCATCCGAGTCTATGTGGCCAGCATGGAGACCATGACGCCACCGGCGGAGGTGCGGCAGTACTGCGCCAGCAGTCCGGTGAATGCCCTCCTGGCCTATTACGACGCCCTGTGCCGGGAGGCTGGCATCGAATTTTCCTGCGACCTGCGGCTGCCGCCCCTGGAGAAGGTAGACCCTCTGCACCTGTGCCTCATTTTCGGCAACGCCCTGCAAAACGCTCTGGAGGCCATCGGTCACCTGCCACAGTCGGCAGAGCGGTATCTTCGTGTCCGGGGCGCCAAGACCGGGGATAAACTGGTCCTTTCTGTGGAAAATCCTTTCTCCGGAGAACTCCAGCTGAGGCCGGACGGTCTGCCCGAGACCAATAAACAGGAACCCGGTCACGGCTTGGGCCTGGCCAGCATTCGCCAGACGGCGGAGCGCTACGGCGGCTGGTGCGGCGTCCAGGCGGAGAGCGGCATATTTACCCTCCAGGCAGTGCTGAGGGATTGAACCAATGGTTACATTTTTGCTTTTTGGATGCAAATGAGTGCCGTTTTCGTAATTATACCGGCAGTTTTCGCAAGCGCCCCACAAGGGGGCGCTTTTTTGCTATGATAAACAGGAGAAATTGTCAAGTCCCCATGTCATCTCATCTTGAGGGAGGGATGTCCGAATGTTAAACGCAGACCGGATTATCGGCCTAACGGATAGCGGGGAGCCCATTGTGCTGCCAGACCACAGCTGTGCGTATTTCATCCCCGGCAAAAATCCAACGCTGGACTTTCCTACCTGCTGGTATTGCAGGTACGCGGATTTTCGCAAACGCACGGATGTGATGTTGACGCAAAGCATCTGCCACTGCCCGGATAACCGCGTGGACATCATCCCGGGCAGTGAAAACGAACACCTTGGAGAAAAGGGAGGAACCGAGAGATGAAGAAACGGATATTCAGTGCATTCCTAGCGATGTGTATGTGTCTGAGCTTGCTGCCGGTCAGCGCGATGGCGGCGGAGCATGACCACAACACCGGCGACTGGAAAGCGTTGACTACCACGAGCGGAACACTGGAGGAGGGGAGCTACTACCTTGCGGTACCCGCAGAATCCGCAGCCCCCGAAACCTCATTGACCCTGACCGGCAATTTGACCATCAGCGGTGCGGTCACCCTCTGCCTGAATGGGCAGACGCTGGACTGCGGCAACTACTATATTGAGGTGTCCAGCGGAGCAAGTCTGACCATCTGCGACTGCAGTACCGGCGGCTATGTGACGGGAAGTAACTGGTCAGGTACCGTGCAGAATTACGGTATCCTGACGCTGGAAAGCGGCAAGGTGGAAAACACATACTCATATTCCGGAAGCCAAGCGGTCTATAACGCTGGAACGTTCTACCTGACCGGCGGCGAGGTATCATCGATGAGCGGATGTGGCCTTTTCAATTCTGGCTCTACTGAGGCCAAAATCTCCGGCGGCTCCATCACGGGCGGCTCGGCGGCGATCTATAATGATTACAGCAGTGAAAAAGTGTATTTGAGCAATACGCCTACCCTGACCTCTGGTGAGAACTATGCGGATATTTACAGTGGCACGGTTTACGCCAACGACGGAAGCACGGACGCTCCCGCCTATTATACGGGCGAAGCGATTACGGTTCAGCGTAGGTCTTCCTACCCCAACGGCGAAGCGGCGGTATGCGGAGTGAACGAAAACAACAAGTCGAGCTTCACTTCCTTTAATATCAATTATACCTTGAATCCTGATGAGGGCGATCCGACTGCGCTGGTCTACAAGGGCGTGGCCTGCAATCTGACCTGGCTCGACCGGGACGGCACAACAACGCTGACCGGCGACAGCTATCCCACGATTGAGGAGTATGGAGAGAGCATCTCTCCGCCCACTTATTCTGCGGACAATCAGGTTTTCCTTGGATGGAAGTACAAGGTGGACAACGGCGAATTTAACAGCAACTATGCCAGCTCCTCCCAGCGGATCACCGGCGCGATGACCTTCCAGGCCGATGCGGTGGCCGCCATGCCCGGTAGCGGAACAATAGCCGAACCCTATGAGATCGACAGCACGGAAGATTTGAAAACGCTGGCCACCATCGCCAACAGCGGCAATACCACCTATAACAATAGGGATGTTTGGTACAAGCTGACGGGGAGCATTGACCTGAACAACGAGGAGTGGACGCCCATTGGCAAGAATTCCAGCTGTGCGTTCCAGGCCAACTTTGACGGCGGCGAGCACACCGTTTCCAATCTGAAGATCACCGGTACAAATAGTTATTGCGGCCTGTTTGGTTACGTGTATGGTGACTACTCCATCCATACCAAAATTCAAAATGTGACTGTAAGCGGTTCCGTGAGCGGTTCATCCAATGTGGGTATGTTGGCGGGGTACGCCAGTTATGCCGACATCGCAAACTGCACCGTATCCGGCACCGTTCAGGGGAGCGACTACGGCTATCAGGCGCTGGTCGGTACGGTTGATTCCTCGGTGATACTGACAGGTAACAATACCAGTGCCTGTCATGTAAGCCCTATGGGCTATACCACGGACGACAATGGTGTCATGGCCATTGGCCAAGGTGATGGGAGCCTTGATATCGTAGGCTGTTATAAGGGGAAATGGATACAAACAACTTATTCTAATAATGGATACAGAACAGAAACGCAGACAGACAGCGAATCTATGGCGGTGACGGTGAAACCTGCTTTCCTGAACGACGGTAAATATATTCAGCTTAATTATACCGTAACAGCTGGAAACAGCGCCGTTTCCGGCGGCAAGCTGGCTGTTCACGCCGATGTGCAGATCGGTGACAACGATGCTGCTACGGTAGAAGTGATCAAAGACCGCGCCGGAAAGGCCATCGGTCTGCGGATGGTGGACACCCACACCAATGGCTGTGCCTCGCAAGATGCCCAGTTCAACCTCTACTTCGGCGGCACTGGCGGCGTGACCCCAGCCGATACCTATTGGTTTGGATACTATAGCAACCGTGACGATAAAAATTCTGTTTCAGGTACTTATAATTACTTTACACAAATCGGTGCGGAAACCATCAACAGCAGCTATGCGAGCTACTATAATACCGACTATGCCGCGACAGGGATCCATTCTTTCTCAAATAAGGACAGCGGCATCGCCTTCTCCTGGCAGGGCATCGACCTTGCCGCCAACGAGTCCAAGACCTTCTCCGTGGTCATCGGCGTGGGTGAGAAGTCCGACCCGCCCCAGTGGGGTACCTACCCCGTGGAGGGCGGTGAGCCCGTTCCCGTGGTGGCCCTGAGCGTAGGCGAAAATGCGACTTCCTTCCAGGTAAAGGCCCTGGTGAAGGATGCCGCCGGCCAGACCAACACCCTCCATTACAGCGTCCAGGACAGCGAAGGGATCTATCTGACCGACAAGGAAGATGTGAACCTGGTCAGTGTGGTCGCGGACGACACCATGAAGGAGTTGGCCCAGACCATCAACACCAGCAGCGGATATGAACCCGGGACCTATACCTTTACCTTCTGGGTCAGCAACACCGCCGGCGCCCTGACCGAAGCCGTGACCAAGACCATCATCATCGGAGAAAATGGCGTGGTCATCGGTGGGATGGACACGATCACTGATGCCCCCAGTGAAGCCCATACCTGCGCGGGCCAGGACCACGGCGTCACCGGTGCCCAGCCGTTTGCCGCCACCGGCGGGGAACTGGCATCGGGCAGCTACTATCTGACCGGCGACGTGACCCTGACCGACACTCTGGTGATTCCCGCCAATGTGACGGTCAGCCTCTGCCTCAACGGCCACACCCTGGCCGGGCCGAATGTCGAAGATGCTGTTTCTACCATCGAGATTCGCCCTGGCGGAACGCTGAATGTTTACGACTGTTCCGAAGGGGAAAAGGGTGCCATCACCGCGACCAGTATCGGAAATGTTATCTGGGTCGGCTCCGACACGGAGAGCGTGAACGCGACACTCAACCTGTATGGCGGCACGCTGAAAGCAATGCGGGCTTTTGCAATCTCGATGCAAGGCTATGGCAAAGCCTATCTGTATGGAGGCAAGGTGGAGGGGCAAACTCAGGATATCTCCATCACTACGGGAGACCTTGAGAAGACAATTTTCCTCAAGGGAAACACCACTCTGAACAGCATCTATGTGGGGCGTTCCAATAGCATCGACGCGAAAGACTGGGTGGGTAGTGCCCCCATCACGCTTGTACTGGATGGAGCTGCGGAGACCACATGGGAAACCATTGTCTGCAACGCCAGCGACCCCGACAAATTTATGGTGACGGATTACAACGGCACGCCCCGCACCCTGGTGGCCGAGAACGGCAACTTGATCCTGCTCCCTGTTGCCGCCTATGTTCTAACCCCCAATGGAACTCTTGCGAAGGATACGCAGTATCTGGACAGCGAGAGCGGCACCATCACCTATGACAAGAATACTAATACCCTGACCCTGACCGATTTCCATTTGACCGCCAAAGAACCCTCTGAATGCCACGACATGGTCACCGGCTTGTGGGTAGGTAAAGACTGTGAAATTGAGCTGGCAGGCGAGAACGAGGTCATCACGCCTACGATTGACAGCGAGAGCTTTGACGGCTCAATGGGCATCCATATCTCCGATTGTTCCGCGACCGTGAAAGGCACCGGCAGCCTGACGGCGGAAGGGTATACCACCGGTATTTTCTGCCCGAATGGGACTCTGACGCTGAAGAGCGGTACGGTGAACGCAAAGGGTGCGTTGTATTATGGAGTTTTTTGTGCTGGCGAACAAACCACGGGCAAACTGGCTGTCACGGGCGGCACATTGATCGCTTCCGCGCCTACCTTTGCAATCTCCGTCAACGAATTGGACGTTGACGGAATGACCTGCGTGGGCAGCACCAACATTTCCGCCACCGAACTGGAAGATGTAAAATTCGCTGACATTCAAGGAATGCAGATTCCTTATACTGGTGACAGCTTTGACAGTGAGGAATATACAAACGCCGCCAAGCTGGTGAAGATCTACGCCCCCGCTCCCGCAACCTACACCGTGACCCTTGATGTCAACGGCGGTACAGTCAGCGATACTACCCTTGTCACCGGCACAGACAAGAAACTGGCCAATTTGCCTACACCTACCCGCAGCGGCTATGCCTTTAACGGCTGGTACACGACGACAAGCGGCGGGACACAGATAACAACTGAAACTGTATTTGCAGGCGATCAGACCATTTACGCTCAGTGGACGAAGAACAGCACTCCCACCACTGGCGGCTCGTCCACTCAACCCACCTATCCGCCCGTTATCATCGAACCCGTCGGCGGCGATGTGAGCGTTTTCCCCAAACGCCCGGCGCGGGGCGACAAGGTCACTGTGACCCTCAAGCCTGAGAACGGCAGGATCGTTGACAAGATCACCGTCATTGATGAGGACGGCAAGCCCGTCGAGGTCACAGATAACGGCGGCGGTACCTACAGCTTCACCCAGCCCGACAGCAAGGTGAATATTACAGTGACCTTCCGGCCTGCCGCCTGTGACGGCGGTGCAGACTGCCCCAGCGCGGTATTTACCGATGTGAATACCTCCGCCTGGTATCATGAAGCCCTAGACTACGTGATTACCTGCGGTTTGATGTCTGGCTATGGCAACAGCAAGTTTGGCCCCAATGACACGCTCTCGCGCGGTATGGTCGTGACAATCCTTCATCGGCTTGAGGGGTACCCCCCAAGCAAGGAACACTCTGCTTTCCTTGACGTTCCCTCTAATCAGTACTATGCTGACGCCGTGGCGTGGGCTGCTGAAAACGGCATTGTGGGTGGCTACGGCAATGGAATGTTCGGACCGAACGATGATATTACCAGAGAGCAGCTTGCGGCCATACTGTACCGCTATGCGCAGTACAAGGGCATGACGGCTGTGTCGCTGGAGGAAAACCTCATCGGCTTTTCCGACCACGAGAAGATCTCCGGCTATGCGGTCCAGGCGATGAATTGGGCTATAGGCCAGAAGCTGATTAACGGTGTGGGCGACAATATCCTGGATCCCCAGGGCAACGCCACCCGCGCGCAGGCCGCCATGATCCTCATGCGGTTCTGCGAAAACAAGAAGTAAACTTATATTCAAACAGTCAGGGCAGGATGGAGTTCCATCCTGCCCTGTGTTTATAGCGGTAAAATGTGATCTATAACCTCATTTAAAGAAAAACCGATGCCCACTTCTGTGGCTTCATTTTGCTTCTGCTGTTTCAGCCAGGGACACCGGAACAGATTTATTGAAAAGTAAATATTGCAAAACGGAGAAAGATGTACTGTCATATAGTTTGGTTGTAACTACATCTTTCTTGGAGGCAGTCGAATGGATAAGACAGAACGACAGACTACTAAAATAACCAGAGAAGCCGCGAAGCTAACGCTGCAGACTATGCGCGCGGAGGGGGGAACAGCAGAGTTTGACTTCATCCATCTGGTTCGTCATTATCCCGGCATCACCCAGGCAGAACTGCGGGAAGCTCTGAAGATCGATAAGGGCGCCGCTGCCCGGCGGGCCGCCCATCTGGAGGCCAAGGGTTATTTGGTGCGGCGTGAAAACCCCGCAGACGGCTGGAGCCAGCTGCTGTATGCCACCGAGAAGGCAGAGAAACTGAAAAACTCCAAGGCCGGCATTGAATCTGCATTCAAGCGCCTTATTTCTTGAAATGTTCCTATATGTTGCGGACTCAGGTTGCATCAGTCAGCTTATCCAGCTCCAGAAGAAGGGTTTGAATATCCAGCGGCTTTACAATATAGCCGTTCATCCCTGCCGCGCAGGCCAGTTTCTTATCCTCCTCAAAGGCGTTGGCGCTCATGGCAAGGATAGGAACGCTGTTAGCGTCCGGCCGGGGAAGTTCCCGGATGGCCTGTGTGGCAGCCAGTCCGTCCATGACCGGCATGCGGATATCCATCAGCACCGCCAGAAAATGATTCACCGGCGCCGCGGCGAAAAGGTCCACCGCCTGCTGACCATCCTCGGCGGTAACGACTTCCATGCCGTAGATTTCCAAAATTGACTTGGCGATCTCCATATTCAGCGCATTATCCTCGACCAGCAAAATTCTGTGTCCGACCAACGGATTCGCCTGCGCGGTCTGTTCAAGGGATTGACTGCCAAAGCGCAGCGCGGAGAAGGTATCGCAGATCGTGGAGAAAAACAGGGGTTTGGAAATAAAACTGTCGGCCCCGGCCGCCCTTGCCTCATCCTCAATGCTTCTCCAATCGTAAGCGGAGATGACGATAATTGTGGTTTCCGGCCCCACAATCGTCCTGATCTGGCGTGTGGTCTCAATGCCGTCCATATCCGGCATTTTCCAGTCGATCATGGCGATGTCATAGTGCCGGCCCCGGGCGGCCACGGCACGGACCTCCTCCACTGCCTTCCGGCCGGAATCCACCCATACGGTATGGGCGCCAATCTGATCCAAAATCGCGGCGCTTTGTTCTCCCACCAGTTTATCGTCATCTACCACCAGAACTTCGATGCCCTGCATCAAAGAGGCGTTCTTCCGCCGCCGTTCCACTTCCTGGTCGTCCTCCACACGGCCCAGCGGAATGGAAATGGTAAATGTGGAACCTCTGCCCTTGACGCTGCTGATCTCCACGGTGCCGCCCATGAGCTGGACCAGGTTATGCACAATAGAAAGGCCGAGACCGCTGCCCACCTTGTTGCGGGCAAAGCTGGAATCTTCCTGCTCAAAGGGCTGGAAAATCCGCTCTAAAAATTCCCTGGACATTCCAATTCCGGTGTCCGAAACAGTGAAGGTCAGGTAGGAATAGCCGTTGGTCCGGCTGCTTTCCTTCATATGAAGGGAGACCCTGCCGCTTCGGCGGGTAAACTTGAGCGCATTGGACAGCAGATTCATCAGAATCTGATTGAGCCGCAGGGCATCCCCCACATAGATCCGGTCCAGCGGTTCCTCATGGGTGATTTCAAAGAAAATTCCATGCTCGGCAAACTGGGGATACAAAATTGTGGTGAGCTCCTGTATCAGCTCAGAAAAATCAAAGGGCTTTCTCTCAATCGTCATTTTTCCTGTCTCAATTTTGCTCATATCCAGTACATCGTTGATAAGGCTCAAAAGGTAACGGGAGGAAGCGTCGATCTTTTGGAAGCAGTCCTGGGTCCGCTGATGGTCGTCAGCTTTGAGTTGGCCGATGGTGCTCATCCCGATGATGGCGTTCATGGGAGTTCGGATATCGTGGCTCATACGGGACAGAAAATCGCTTTTTGCATGGCTTGCCGCGTTGGCCGCCGCCAGCGCATCCCGAAGCAGCTGTTCCTGCCGGGCCTGTTCCGCGTGCTGATCATCCAGCACCTTGACCAGCATGATGCACAGCTCATCGCTGCCAAACGGATTTTCCACGGAGATCAAACAGAGGGATATCCAATGCTCTAAGCCATTTGCGTCTTTTGCCTGTATTTCGATATAGAGCTCCTTCTCACCACCGGCAAAGCGATTCAGCACGGTTTGCCGGTCAAATGTCGCGGTATAATTCTGCTGGAAAGAGGGAGCAAGATTCTCATTTGTTTCCCGGACCAGTTTGGAATAAATTCCGCCCGCCGGCAGTGTGCTTTCTCTGCCGTTTTCTACAATGCATTGATAGGTATCCTGGGTCAGATTCACGCTGACGATCAACGGATAGGTGGTCTGGATGGCCGTCTGGAGCAAGCGGTTCTCCAGAAGCTGTGCCTGCTCCCGTTCCTGCTGAAGCAGGTGGAGGTTGGTCACATCGGTGAATACCGCCTGGATAACGTCCTGCCCGTTGGCGTTTAAGAGCCGCTCCATCACCACGTTAATCCACACTTGGGTTCCGTCCTGCCGGACGCTTTCCCGGGTATAGGTAGCCGGGCTGCCGTTTAGGGCAAGGCCGTCCGCCACACTGCGGATATGCGCGCGCTCTTGCTCCAGGACAAGCTGGAACGGATCGAGCACCGCCGCGCGGTAAGCCGCCTCGCTCTCATATCCGTAAAATTCCCAGACCATTCGGTTCACGCTCACGATGGCATAAGGGGGCTCTGGTTCAAACTGCAGGATCCCGCAGGGGACCGTATTGTACAGCTGGGTCAGAAAGTGTGCCTGCTGCGCCGCCTCCTGGTTGGACTCCATGATCTGTTGTTCCCGAGCCTTTTTTTCCGAGATGTCAGAGATAAAGCAGTAGATCAGCGCCGTTCCCTGCGCGGAGACGACCCGTTTTCCGAAATCCGCCACCCACAGCGTCCCGCCATCTTTTTTCCGCACCCGGTATTCCGTGCTGTAGGCGTCTTTCTTCAACAGCGCGGCCTTTGTCTGCGCCAGCATCGCGCCGTAATCTTCCGGAACCACGAAACCACGGACGGTACCGCCGGAAGCCCGATACAGTTCGTTGGTATCGGCGTAATCCAGCAGCTCACATAAGCCATCACTGACCCACTCAATGGTAAAATCGTCGTCCGCCCGGCAGGTAAGCATCCCGCCGGGCAGCTGAGAGAGCATCAGCTCAATTTGCTGCTCCCGCTGGGAGAGGATGCCCTTCAGCCGCTCATAACCGTCGCGGGCTTCCTGGATGGGGAACAGCTCTCCCTCCCCAAAGTCTTCCCGCATGGACATGGAGTTGTGGATATACGCCGTTTCCAGCCCGTGGGGCGTTTCGCGGAAGACGAAGGTACAGCGCTGGTGATAACGCACATACATCTGCTGCCCCGGTTTGCTGGTGATCCAGCCGATCCCCTGGCACAGATAAGTGCCGCCGCCCATATCCAAGGTATCGTAGTGTTCTTCCGTCAGGTCGTAGGCGATCATCTCGCCGCCATTTCGGAAAGCGGCGGTCACGGCCTCGCGCCCGCGCGCCCGCATTTCTTTCCCGCCGCCCAGCCATAAAACATCGGGCGCCAGGGTAGAGATCAAGCATTCAACGTCGGAATTGCAGAAATAGCTGGTCAGTATCCTGCGGGCCAGGGCTTCCGCCTCATGACATATTTGCTCTTTAGAATTCACTTTTGCTTCCTCCTAAATGGGACGCAGACTCAGTGCGGAAGAATCCGGGCCTGTGCAGCCAGCCTCTCATGTTTTAGTTAATGTTTTTATGAACAGCGGCGTGAAGTTCGTTATAAAGCGTTTCAACATCCACCGGTTTTGAAATGAAGCTTGTCATCCCGGCCGCCATTGCCGCCTCCACATCTTCCTTAAAGGTGTTTGCGGTCATGGCGATGATGGGAATGGTTTTGGCGTCCGGCCGGTCCAGCGCCCGGATGGCCGCAGTGGCCTCCAATCCATTCATCTCCGGCATCTGGATATCCATTAAGATCGCCTGGAAAGCGCCCGGCCCCTTGTCTTGAAACAGCTCCACCGCGAGCCTGCCGTTTTCCACCCGCTGCACCATGGCTCCCTGGCACCGCAGCAACTCTACCGCAATTTCGGCGTTCAGATCGTTATCTTCCGCCAGCAGGATATTGGCGCCCGCAAACGTCCGTTCTCCGGCCGACATTTCAATCGTCGGCTCTTCCAGAGTCCCTTTCTCGAGCGTGATTGTAAAATAAAAGACGCTGCCTTTGCCCGGCTCGCTTTCCAGGAGCAGGTCGCCGCCCATCAAGCGCACAATACTCCGGCTGATGGCAAGTCCCAGCCCGGTTCCCTGGCTCTTGGAGGTACTGGTCCCGACCTGTTCAAAGCTGCGGAAGATGCGCTGCTGATTCTCAGCGGATACTCCCACGCCGGTGTCGATCACCTTGACGGTCAATGTCCGCTCTGTATCTGTGTCGGAATCCCCCTCAACGCAGAGGCGCACCGTGCCGCCTTCTGGGGTGAACTTGAACGCGTTGGACAGAAGGTTTAAGATCACCTGCCGCAGCCGGATATTGTCTCCCAGGTAGACCTCACCGCGCAGATCACTATCCACTTGGAAATGGATCTGCCGGCGCTCCGCGTCGGTGGTCAGCATACTCTCTATGTCGCACAACAGCGTATCCATGGAAAACGCGGTATGCTCCAATTCCATTTTCCCGCTCTCAATGCGGCTCATATCCAAAATGTCGTTGATCAGGCTCAGCAGATAGTGGGATGAGGATTTTATTTTATTCAGATTGTTCCGGGATTTCTCCGACAGCTCCGGATCCCGCTCGGTCAGATCCGCCAGGCCTACGATCGCGTTCATGGGCGTGCGGATCTCATGGCTCATGCGGGACAGGAATTCACTTTTTGCCCTGCTGTCCGCCTCCGCTTTTTCCAATCCCAACCGCATTTTAGCGGACCGCAGCCGGAAGTAAAAATAAAGGCTCACCAATAGTATGGTCAGCGCCAAAAACAGGATCACCACCGTGATCGCCAGTTGGGGATTGGAGGCAATGATGCTGGACAGCGTGATATGCGTGTCCCCAATGGAGACCATATTCAAGCTGCTGATGGCTTCTTTTTCGGATTCCGACAGATTGTTGACGGCCTTATTCAAGATAGAGAACAGCGGCGAGTCCACCGGCTTGGAGACCGCAAAACTGATCTCGGTGTTGTTATTGGGCAGGCTCACCTGAACCACGTTGGTGAAATTCTCCGTGCGGATGATGTTTTCTATGTGGGCGCCTAACCCATAGAAGAAATCAATCTTTCCCCGGTTGACGTCGCTTAATCCCTCTTCGACGCTGTCGTAATATATTATCTCGTCCGCGACAATAGACTCTGATTTGATTCGGCCGTTCATCACGCCGCATACCCGGCCCTCCGAGGGATAGGTGACATTTTTATTTCGGACCAAAATCGGAGAAAGACCGGCATAGGCTGTCGTTCTGGCCAACTCATGATCGGACGCGCGCGCTTCAGGACCCAGGAAAAAGCCCAGCATATCGGCTTTTCCCTCTTGTACCATAATGATCGAGTCCATATAGGAGTCGCAGAGAAGATAAGTGAATTGCAGGCCGGAATACTCGGTCACTTTTTTCAATACGTCCGGCACAAAGCCCTCATGATAATCGTCGATGTCCACGCAATACAGGGGGTGCCAATTATCCGGGACCGCAACGGTAACCGTGCCTTTCTCCGCGATGTACGATAGTTCCCCCTCTGTCAAAACCGCATACCCGGTCATGTTGTCCGCGAAATTCTTCTCTTGCTCTTTTTCCGAAAATTCCGGGTCCGCGGCATAGATCTGCTCCAGCGCCATATTGAGCTGGTCCAATATTACATTGTCACCCGGCTGGGTGACAATGTAATGGGCCTGGCCGCCGAAGGACTTCGCCGCGTATAGGGTGTCCGGCATGTCCGTACCATAGCCCAGCAGCAGGTCCACCTCTCCGCTCTCTAACCGGTTATATAGATTCCCATTTTCAAGGTCCTCACGGCTGTAATAGCGGAGCTCGCAGTCCAGAGCCTGAATGGTCAGCCAATCTTTGAGACGTTGGATGTTTTCGGTGGACCGGTCATACACGCCGATGGTTTTGCCGTTCAGCGTCCCCGTGTCATAGCTGCGGATGGAGGCGTCATCCTTCCTGGCCATCAGCTTTGCTTCTGTGTAACCGCAGTTATAGTCCGGGTAGCCAAACATGTCTTCCAGGCCTTCGTTGTAAAAGGTCCCGCCCATTAAATCAAATTTTCCATCCTGGAAGTCTCCCACCGCGTTGCTCGTAGGGACATATTCGTATTTCCAGCCGGTGTATTTGGAAATCTCGTTGAGATAATCCACCACCACACCGACGGGTGAACCATCCTCTGAAAGAGAGGTGTACCCCTCCGCATTGGGGAATGCTACCCGCAGAACAACTTCCTCTGGCGCCGCCGCGGCCGCGCAGGGAAAGAAAAGAGATACTGCCAGAAGTGTCGACAGAAATGCCGCGGCAAGGCGGTGGATCCCTCTATGTATTTGCTGTTTCATATAGTCACCTCTTGTGTTGGCGTTCCTTGAGCCTCAGATTTTGTAATATCGCGTTTTTTAAAGTCGTTTTCAGCACATTCAGATCGATGGGCTTGGCCACATGGGCGGTCATCCCTGCTTTTAACGCGGCCTGCACATCCTCGGCAAAGGCGTTGGCCGTCATGGCGATGATGGGGATCGTGCCGGCATCCTCCCGGGGCAGCGCCCGGATGGCTTTTGCCGCCTCATAGCCGGTCATCACCGGCATCTGAATGTCCATCAAAATCGCGTCATAGGTTCCCGCCGGGGACATGGTGAACTCCTGTACCGCCTGGGCGCCGTCGGTCTTCACCAGCGCGGTGCAGCCAAACATCTCCAGCAGGCTGGTGAGAATCTCCGCGTTGATCTCGTTATCCTCCGCGATCAAAAACCGCCGCCCGGCCAAGGCGCTGTCATCGCCGGGGCCGGGAAGTTCCCGCGCCTTTGACATGGACATCTCTTCCGGCTCATGGCAGAGCTCAAATTCCAGTTCGACCCGGAACAGGGAACCCGCGCCCTCCCGGCTTTCTGCGGAAATGCTTCCTCCCATCCGGTCCACCAGCCCCTTGGTAATGCTCAGACCAAGACCGGTTCCCTCAATACGCCCCACATTCTCGCCACGGGTGAAAGGTTCAAAAACATGGGATAACACTTGCTCGGACATGCCAACCCCTGTGTCCTGAATAGAGAAACGGTAACGAACGCAATCCGCTGCCGCCGCCGGGCATTCCTCTGCCAAAAAGTCCACGATGCCGCCCTCGGGGGTGAATTTGACCGCGTTGCCCAGTATGTTGATGAGGATCTGATTGAGCCGCAGGGGGTCGCCATAAAAATACGCATGGGCAATGGAATCGGCCCTGGTCCGGAACTGCAGTTTTTTTTCTTCCACCTGGGGGCGGATCATCGTGGAGACCTGCTCCGCCAGCTCCCGCAGGGAAACCCGTTCCCGCTTCAGCTCCACATCCGCCCGCTCGATCTTGCTCATCTCCAGAATATCGTTGATGAGGTTCAGCAGGTGCCGGGAGGAGACTGAGATCTTCCCCAGGCAGTCTTCCACATAGGACCGGTCGTCCATATGGGCGTTTGCGAGTGTCGTCATCCCCATGATGGCGTTCATGGGGGTGCGGATATCGTGGCTCATGGAGGAGAGGAATGCGGTCTTGGCCTGATTGGCCTGTTCCGCCAGCTCAAGGGCGTGTTCCAGCTCCTCCTTGGTTTTCCGTTCGGCCGTCAGCATTTCGGTCACATCCGCGCGTACAACGCAAACAGTCTGATGGTTCCGGTCGCCCCACAGGATATTGATTTTTTTGTATCGAAGCCCTCCCTCTTCATGATAGGGGCACACAAAATCATAGCCCAGGGGCTTCTTTTCCAGTTGGTCCAGTATGGTGCTCAATTTGAACTGACCGTGGAGCTTCTCCCGCTCCTGCTGCGTGTTTCCATAATGATTTATCGCTTCCGCGATTTGCGCGCCATAGTCCTCCATAATATACGGCGACAGATCCTCCAGTACCGTCTGGCGGGTATACATCACCATCCGGCCTGTTGCCACATTGACAAAGCTGGCCAGCTCAAACGTATAGGCCAGCATGTTCAGCAGACCCTGCTGCTCCCGTACCGACTCCGTCACATCCGTTCGGGCCAGACACGCCAGCCCCAGCCGCGGGTCGATGGAAAAAACGGTCATCCGCTTTACCCGGATGCTCCCATCCTCATCCGCCACGGAATAGTCGAAGGTGTAGGTCCCACTTTTGGCCAGCCGTTCGGCCATATAAGCGGCGTCCAGATATTTCTTGTAATTTTCCTGGTCTTTTGGAACGACCCAGTTCTCCAGCATATACTCCATCCAACCGGAGTGGGAGCCGCCGTCGGGGAGCGGCACACAGCAGGCGCTGGCGTCGCTGGTGAAGATCTTGTACCGGTCGCGGATCAGGTCAACGGTCACAATATGGTCGTACCCAGTGTTGGAGAGCCGGTGAAGGACCCGTTCGGAGACGGCCTGTTCCGTGATGTCCGTTACAGTCAAAATGCCGGTGATATCGCCGGTGTCGGGCTCCTTCACCAGATTGACCTGACACCGGGCATACCGCCCCGTTTCTTCGCCGGGGATCCGGATAAAACAGGAGCGGACCTGCTCGGTGTTCTCGCGGCGGTAGGCCGCCAGAAGCGGCTCGTTGAGATAGGTGTCCAGAAACTTCTGCCGCTCTTGGGGATCGACGATCAGGCCGGCCAGCGCAGTAAAGAACCCCTCCCGGTTTGGGCCGAATGACCTTGTGGCCTGAGAGACGGTATAGTCGTTGATCTCCAGGATCAAATCCCGGGTGACGTTGCAATGGCCCACGATCAGCGCGTTTGGGCCGGGCGTCCGGTAATGCTGCAGCAGCATTTCTTTATATTGCTCGCGTATCCGCCTTTGTTTCTCATGTTCTTCCGTGATATCCTGCAAAAACATATACAGCCGCCGGTTTCCATCCTTGCCGGTTATAATGGAGAGCGTGTTTTTGATCCAGAGATAGCTTCCTTTTCCATTCTTCAGCCGATAGGACAGCTCTCCGCGGGTACTCTGCTGGGAGAACAACGCATCAAGCTGTCCGATCAGGATTGGCCGGTCTTTCGGATGGACTGAAGCCATAGTGTCCTCTCCGTAAATTTCCCATGCCCTTTCCACCGTGACGCCGACCATGGCGGCAAAGCCCGCCGATATAAACTCTGCCGCGAGAGCTTCACCCGTTTTGCCCCGCACCACAACGACCCCGCCGGGCAGCGTTTCCACCAGCGTCTGAAAGTACTGCTCCAGACGCTCTTTTTCCCGCTGAATTTCAATCTCTTCCGTAGCGTCCCGCAGATATTGGATATAGGCGGGAATCCCGTTCCAAACGGTCTTCCGGTAATGCATGCTGTAAGTTCGGTTGTTCCGGTGCGAGACGGCCTGGATATTCTCACCGGGATTGCCTTTTAGAAAATTGCAGAAAGAGCAAGGGGTCGTGCGGCCCTGCAAGGCCTCGTAACACTTCTTCCCAATGCAGTTCTCTGCGTCTGGGAGCAGCTTCTTTGTCTCGTAGGAATAGAGCAGCTCATAGTTTTCCTGGCTGATAACATAGATGGAATCCGCCAATTCTTCGGCCAGTTCCTGGTACATGCGGGACTCCGAGGACAGGCCGGTAATAGAGGCGTAAAACCGCGTGGACGCCGTGAGAGGCCCGATTCTGCGGCCGTTGAAATGGACCCATACCAGGCTTCCGTTTTTATGCCGCGTCCGGTAGGAGATATCCAGGATGTTCCCAATGCGCAGGGCTTCCTCCGCCGCCCGGATCACCCGGTCGAGATCGCCCGGGTAGATGGCGTTGTAGGCATCCCCGGCGATCATTGCGTCAAATTCTGCCGGGGTGTGGCCCGAGAGGGCGGAAACCCCTTCCGAATAAAAGACGGGGATAAATTTGCCGTCCTCAACCCGGTAGCTGGCGACGCCGCCGGGGATGGAGTCCAGCAGATGGCTCATCTCTTGCTGGGTCTCTTTCAGCTCGGAGATATCATGGAAAACGCAGTGGATCAGCGGCGCCCCGTCCGCTTCGCCGATTTGTCTGGCCTGAATGCGCACCCACACGATATGGCCGTCACGATGCCGCTTGCGGAATTCAAATTTTGCAGTCGTATGGTTCCGGACGGCCTCCTGCAATTTCTCTATGACGGCGGGAGTATCCTCCGGATAGGTCATTTCCGCCGCGTCGCGCTTACACAGCTCGCGGTATTCCTCCGCCGTGTAGCCGGTCAGCTTGGGGATGCCGTCGGAAAAATAGACGGTTTCAAAGATATTCGTCATTTTATAGATGGCCACGCCGCCGGGGATCGCGTTGACAATATCCTGCATTTTCTCATTGGCGGCCGCCAATTCCGACTCTACATGTCTTTCTTCCGTGACGTCCGTGTAGGTGATATACAGAAGTGTTGAGCCGTCCGCCTGGATTTGGCGGGAACCCTCCAAATGGATCCAGCGGCGGCTTTGGAGCCGGTCGTTGAAGACCCGCAGGGTATAGACCATCTCTTCATCGCTTTCCAGCGCTTCCATGGTCCTTTCCAAAAGGGCGGACCGGTCCTCCTCAATGATATTGATAAAGAGCTGCCCGGCTTCGCTCTGGGCAATATGTTCCTCTCCATATCCCATCACCCGGTAAAAAGCCGGGTTGCGGAATATAGAGCAGAGTTGTCCGTTATTAAGCTGATAAATTGCCAGCCCACTGGGAAGCTGATTGAGTGCGGCCTGCAGTTCGGCGGAGAGGTGATTCGTCTGCATCATATCGATTTCCTTTCTATGCGGAAACGTCTAAAAGGCGCTTGTGAGTTGATGCTTCATGTGTGCGGCAGTACTTTTAGAGCGTATGAACGCGTTTTAACGCTTCCGCAAAGTCCTCCGCCTTTTGATATTCCGCTTGAACCGCCGTGTAGAGCTGCGCATAGTCGCCGCGCTCTTCCCTCGCGCGCAGCGGCTCCACAATGGCGTGGACCGCTTCAAATAATGGGGTCAGGCCCAGGTTTCCCGCGACGCCTTTCAGCGTGTGCGCGGCCTCAAAAGCGCTGTCCAGATCCCCGCTGTCGATGGCGGCGCCGAGTTTTTCCAGGCTTTTATCCTTTGGCAGCATCCCCAGCACGCGCAGATATAAAGCCATGTTCCCGGCGAAACGCCTCAGCGTGGCGTCATAATCCACGCCATACGCCGCAAAGATTTTCTTAAAATGATCCATAATCCGTTCCCTTTCTGTTAGCGGTTTCTGCGGCCCCGCAGGTTCGCCGGTTTTACAATATGACGCACTGGCCATCATGGGTTGTCTTAGCATGGTAGAGGGCTGTGTCCACCTGTTCGACGATATCCTCCAGGGAACACTCCGCGTTCCACATCACGATTCCGGCGGAGGCGGTGGCCGGCATTCTCTCAATGATAGGCGCTTCCCGGAACACATTGCAAATCTCCTGGCATTTCTTCAGCGCGATTTCCGGGGACTGCATTCGTTTCATCACCACCATGAACTCGTCGCCGCCCAAGCGGGCCACGATGTCCGTGTCGCGAATATTTTCCTGAATCACCTTGCTGAACGCAACGATCAGCCGGTCACCCTCGCCATGCCCATGAATATCATTTATTTTTTTGAGGTTATCCAGGTCAAAAAAGCACACGGCCATGGGGGCGTCCCCTTTGTGAAGCGCGCCCGCCGCAGCCTGCCAGCCGCGCCGGTTCAGCGCGCCGGTCATAGGATCCCGGAACGCTTCTTCCCGCAATGTTTCTTCCCGCATCCGGGAGGTGTTCAGCCGGATGGCATGGGCAACCCGCTTTGTGAGGCTTTCCGGCCAGTGGGGCTTGGCTGCGTAATCCAAGGCGCCCGCCTCCAGTGCTTTTCTCTCAAGATCCCTGTCTGCCGGTCCCGTAATAATGACAGGAATCTTCCACAGATCTCTGTTCTGCCGGATCAGCTCCAGCACCGCAAAGGCGCCGTCTTTGGAAAGGCTATAGCTGAGCAGCACAAGGGCGATCCGGTCGCCTTGCTCTGCGACAAGATTCATCGCCGCATTGACATTTGTTGCGGCGATGACGTGAAACAGAGCCGAAAAATTTGCCCGCACCTGCTCTATGTACTGCCCGTCCTCATCCGCGATGAAGAGTATCTGCTTGTGAGATTCGGATTGACCCTCATCATTGGAAGGTGGGGGGGTTCCCAGCATGCCGCGCAGCTTTTCCTTCTCCAGAAACTGCTCAAAGTCCTCCGGCGGCATGGGCCGGGCAAAATAATACCCCTGCACATAGTCGCAGTCCACTTCCATCAACCGGTTCAGCTGCTCCCGTGTTTCAACGCCCTCGGCCACCACGCTGAGATGCATCCGGCGGGCCAGGTCTATTACAAACTGCAATATCCCATGCTCAAGCGGCTTCGCCGTTTCACTTTGTATAAACTTCATATCCAGCTTCAAAACGTCGATTGGCATCTGGTTGATCATATTGAGGGAGGAATACCCGCTTCCGAAATCGTCCATCTCGATGATAAATCCAAGCTCCCGCAGCTGGCTGACCACCTCGATCAGCTGTTTCGAATTTTCTGTGTACGCGCTTTCCGTGATCTCCAGATGGAGCCGTTCCGGCGCCAGCTCATATTTTTCCATAATGCCGATCAAAAGGTCCGCAATATCCACGCTGTAGATATCCGCCCGGGACACATTGACGGACACAGGGAAGTGGGCGTATCCTCTTTTTTCCCAAGCCTTCAGTTTCCTGCATACCTCTTCCCAAACGAACTGATCCAGCTTGGTAATAAAGCCATTCTTCTCAAACAGAAGGATAAACTCCGCGGGGGACAGCATTCCCCACTGGGGGTGCGTCCAGCGCACCAACGCCTCTGCGCCGGCCAGATGATCGTCCCGGATTCGGTACTTGGGCTGAAAATAAACTTGGAACTGTCCGTCCCTGAGCGCGGATTCCATACTGTCAATGATGGCCTGTTGACGCAGCAATTTATCCCGGAGGCTGTTGTTATAGAACGCAAAATAACAGCCGTATTTCCCTTTGATGCTCTGCACCGCCAGCATCGCCCGGTCGCACATCTGCTCCACGGGCAGGTCCCGTTCCTCAATGGCATAGATACCCCATTTGATATCGACGCTTTTGTTGTTGGACAGGATACTAATCTTTTTGCTGAGTTCGAGGAAGACCTCATCGCTGTAAGTTCTTTCGCGCTCTACCAAGCAGACAAAACGGTCTGAATTCAGCCGCCCGCATATGCCGTCCGTTCCGGTATACGCGCGGCAGCAATCGGCAATTTCCCGCAGTAGATCGTCCCCAGCCCTGTTGCCCAGCACATCGTTGATGAGCTTGAAATTTTCAACATCGGAACAGATGATATCAAAGTCCCGTTCCGGATGCCGCATCAGCAGTTCTTTGGTGCGCTGGCAGAAGAACGTCTTGCTGTAAAGGCCTGTCAAGTGGTCATGCTGAAACTGATTGATCATGGCTGCGGTTTCCCGAAAGCGAATGGTGCTGGAAATGCGGTTCAAAAGGATTTCAGCTTTGTAGGGCTTTGTGACAAAATCCTCGGCGCCGTGAGTCAGCGCGGCCACCTCATCGGCGTCGCTGTCGTTTTGGGTGGTTACAATGACAGGAATTGCAGATAGATCCGAATCCTTTTTGACGATGGAAAGAAAGGTGTATCCATCCATGACGGGCATGGTGATATCCAGCAGAACTAGAGAGATATCATCCTTCTTTTCTTTTAGGATATCCAACGCTACCTGTCCGTTTTCTGCTTCCAGGATTTGATATTGAGAGGCTAACAGCCCGCAAAGGGTCGCCCGGTTGATTTCGTTATCCTCCACAACCAATATACATTTTCGCTCGAGCATACGAAAATCTCCTCTTTTCTCTCACGATTCCGGCATAGAAAGAAGGGAGATGAACCGCCCTTTCTTTCGTAAAGTTTGTTGATTACAAAAGCTGACTATTCTGTTCATATTGGACGCAGATTGTGCCGATAATCTTATGGTAGAATTTGCAAAAATACAATTAATAAGGTTTAAAGTGTCACAGACGTCAGTTTTATGACTTTTTCACAGTGCGGGAGAACATCCGTGAACTCCTTATCATTTTCTCCGGCCCAGGCCCATGCTGCGTGAAAATTACAGTGCCGTCCTTGTCCATGTATGTATATATGATTTTATTGTACCAACTTCAATTGCATAAATCAACAGAATATTACTTTCTTCTCGCAATCCGGCTAAAAAAGTGTATAATGAATATTAATCCAACACGAGGTGCCCGGTGCGATTTTCTAAAAACCAGAGGAGAGACGATTTTGGAACGTGGAAAGTACAACTTGATTTACGAGTATTATAAATGTCACATTCTGTTCGGACATCTGCGCAAGGGCGAATTTCTGCCCACCATAGAACAGATCGGCGGCACATTCCAGGTAGCGCCTCAAACTGTACGGAACGCTTTGAGAAAATTGCAGCAGGACCATTTGATCGATGTTTCTCCCGGCCGCCATACCCTGGTGGTGCATGAGACCACTCCGGAAGAGACGCTCCAGGTCACGCGGCAATATTATCTGGCCCGCAAAGAGGCCATCGGCACCGTTTATCAAGTGACCGATCTGCTTTTAACGCCTGTGTTCCGCGCGGGGGCTCAAAAACTCACTGACTATGAGCTGCACGAGATTTTGCGGGTATGCAGGCAAAAAAACGCGGGCATCGTGTCCATCTCTATGTTCTGCTGCAACAGGATGCTAAACGCCGTCCAAAATCAGCTGATAAGATCTCTTTTTGCAGATATGGTTTCCTTTTTTCAGTTCCCCTATATTACATCCTTTGATGAGGAGACCAGTGAAGAATATCAGGAATGCCACAGGAATCTGATAGCAAGCTGCGAAGCTCTTGACCGCGGCGGCGTATTCCGGGCGTTCATGGGGTTACAGTCGATAACTCAACAGGTTTTACAGGGGTTTATTGACGACACTTCCCAAACCGCGGCAGTGCCGGATCAAATCTCCTTTCACTGGCAGACCTATCGGGACAGGCCGCAGCACTGCCATACCCTGGCCGCGAGAATCATTTACGGTCTTATAAAAGGAAAATACGCAGAGGGGGAGATGCTTCCGTCCTATGAAAATATGGCTCTGGAGTTCGCCGTTTCTGTAAACACCGCCCGGCGCACGGTGGGACTGTTGCGGGATATGGGCTTGATCCACTCTATAAACGGCGTGGGAAATCAAGTACAGTTCTCCGCCCCAAACTGGGAAAAACTGCGGCGGCCGTCCATACAAAAAAATGTCCTGATGGCAAAGGAGAGCATTGAGCTCCTTTTGCTCACTGCCGAGGAAATCATCAGCAGGGATCTGCTGAGACTCGATGAGACGCGAACCCGCGATCTGAAAAACCTCCTGGCAGACAGCAAGGGCCTTTGCGGGCTGGAAGCCATTGTTTTGGTAACGGAATATATCCTGGTCCTTCATCCGGTTACGGCTTTCTTTGAGACCTACGGCAAATTGCTGGAGTTTTTGCTTTTCACCTATCCGTTCCTGTCGGAGCAGCAGAGTACAATGGGCGCCGGGCCATCCGCACCGATTGAGAAGCTGACTCGAGCGATTGATGCGGAAGATTCAGATCTATTTGCCCAGGGGTATATGGAATTGCTGCGCGAGGTGGGCGCGAAGATTGAACATACCGCAAATTTTCTCCAAAAACGGAGTTGAGCAATATGTTTAGGGATGTGAGACACCGGTGTTTACAAAGATTTTATATGGAATCGCGTTATTATGGTTCTTCATTTCCTTTATCAAGGATAAAGAGAAAACGAAACTTGCATTAAAAAAAGCGTGGCGGTCTTTTGAAAATATTCTTCCGTCTGTACTGGCAGTTTTGCTTTTAATCGGATTTATCCTGACTTTATTAGATGTGCAGACAATCTCTACGCTTCTCGGAACTGACTCTGGTATTATGGGAATGATCATCGCCGCTGTTGTGGGCTGTATCACTCTAATTCCGGGTTTTGTGGCTTTACCGCTTGCCGCTTCGCTTCTTGCCGCCGGAGCCGGATATGCACAAATCGCCATTTTTATTTCAACACTGATGATGGTTGGAATCGCTACATTACCGTTAGAGATTCGATATTTTGGAAAGCGTGCCGCAATAAAAAGGAATGTTTTATCCTTACTCTTTGCAAGTATTACATCGTGTGTGATAGGAGTGATTATGTGATCGCTCAAATAAAGAATTTTATTAAGCGGTATAAGTTCTTTTTGCTTTTAGTGCTGATAAATGTTTTACTGCTGATGCTCCAACCAAGACTCGGGCAAAAAGTTGCCAAGCTTTCGCTGGATTGTTTTATGGAAATGTTATCTGTAATCCCCCCGATCTTTTTACTTTTGGGGCTGATGGATGTGTGGGTGCCGAAAGAAACTATTATGAAATACATGGGCAAAGACGCTGGAATAAAAGGCAGCGTTTTTGCTTTTGTTTTAGGCTCTTTTTCATCCGGCCCTTTATATGCTTCATTCCCGATTGCCGCGGTATTTTTGAAAAAGGGTATATCACTGGGAAATGTTTTCATTTTTGTGGGCGCATGGTCAACGACGAAAATCCCGATGATGTTATTCGAGATTACGCAGTTGGGAAGCATATTTGCGCTCAGCCGTTTTGGATTAAATTTAATTGCAATCATCCTTTTGGCGTTTGCGTTTATAATGGAGCGGACAACTTCAAAAGAGGATGCGGAAACAATATATGAAACAGCGTCTAAGCAAGCAGGCGGGAATTAAAGCGAAGGACAAGACGATGTGAGAAAAAACAAATAAATAGATGCAAAGGCGAAAAAGAAGATATGACGCTTTTCGTATATAACTATCAGATAAAAGGAAAATAGCATCACCGCAGCACACATGGTTCAAGAGAAAACCAAAAAGCTCCAGGGATTGTCCCTGGAGCTTTTCGGTTTTATTCTTCGACAACATCCCAATTCAGCACCAGACGCCCATCGGTAAAGGGTTTGATCTCACCGTCCGCCCGCATCACCGGGCCCAACAGCTCCACAAAGGTCTCCTGGTAGATCTTCTCCGGTTCCAGGCCGGGGATGATCGGATCTGTAATCTCGGTGCCGGAGCTGCCCGGCGTGGTAAAGGAGCCGTTGCAGTAGCTGACGGAATAGGTTTTATTCAAATCAAACTCGCTGCCGTCATCGTTTGTCACCTTGACCAGATGTTCCCCGGAGGCGGCCCACGGGGCGTATTCCACCTTCAACCCAGAGGTAACAAAACAGGTAAAGGAGCGCTGCTGCGCGGGATCGTCCTCAAAGGAGTACCGCAAAATCTCCATGATCTGCGCCCCAGTCATGGTGGTCACCGCAAATTTATTGTAGTCCGGGTCCTCGGCATCAAAGGTGTTCAAGCCGATGTTGATCAAATCGATTTCGGTCACATCGCCCTGGTAGATCCTCGCGAGCGTGCCGCAATCGGCTTTCCCAACCAGAATGATGCTCAGGTCGGTATCCGTTGCGCGGCGCAGGGCATCCGCGATGTAGAGCCCGGTTTCCAGACGGGAAAAGTCCTCCGCGGCGGCGGTGTACAGCGCCGCCGGCTTCTCTTCCGGTGTGGTTTGGAGCAGCTCCAGCACCTTGGCGTCGCAGTCACGCATCACTTCTTCCGGCGTCTGGGTGCCCTTGGCGATATTCCAAAAGCCCTGTTGGAACGTTTCGTAAAACGCTTTGGAATCGGAGGCGCGGGTGTAATACGTCTTGGGCACCAGGTGCCCTTTCGCAATGGTCGCCTCTATATTTCGGGTAAAGTCAGTACTGACCATGGGGACGTCTTTTACGCTGCTGATGGTCATGCCCATCCCATCGATCATGGCCAGCTGGCCCTCCGGAGTGCTGAGCCACGCCATGATTTCCATGACCTTATCATACTTTTCCTCGCTGCCCTCGGCTTCCAGCGCCTTGTTCACCGCAATGTTGTAGGTGCTCTCCACGCCCAGATAATCCGAGTCTGGGTCGTTGCCGCCCCAGAAAGGCATCATGGCGTACTGGTGGTCGGAGTTCAGCTTCTGGGCGTAAATGGGCGCCATCTGGGTCTCGCTGGTCATGGCGGTGGTGTGCTCGGAGTACAGGGCCTTGCTGCGGTTCCCCGGCTCACGGGTAAAGGTGCCCTCGGTGATGGCGCCGGCGTCCAACAGCTTTTGGAACAGCTCAAACATGGGCTCCATATGACCGATCATGCTTTCCTCACCCGCCGCGTACTTCTGCAGCCACTGATAATTGGCGTCGCCGGCCAGCACCTCTCCATAGGCCCATGTATTCAAAACGACGGACAGCCCGCTGGCCCACTTAAAGGTAAAGTCCGCCGGAAGCAGGTCGGTTTCCTCCTGGATCGTTTTACAGAGAGCCAGATATTCATCCAGGCTGGCCGGAACTTGCCAGCCGTGCTCCTCAAACAGTGTTTGGTCATATACGAGCCCCTGGATCTTGCTTGGGCCGGGGAGGAAATATAAGCGGCCATTATACGCGCAGCTGTTGAGAACTGAGGTATAGTAATTGCTGACAAAGCCTTTTGAGGACAAATCCGCAAAGTTGTCCGCCAGGCGCTCGCCGTCTGCCGTGGAGATCCCCCAGGAGAAAACCATATCCTCAAAATCCTGATGCTCCAGACAGGCGCCTATTTCATCGCCGCCGTTAGGGCTGGCATGAAGGCGGATCACTATATCCACATCGGGAAACTTGGTTTCAATGACCTCTTCCAAGTTTTCCGGCATCCCATTGTACTCGGCGCGGATGGTGATCAGCATTTTGCCGTCCTCCACAGGCTGATAAGCGATGATCTCGTTTTCCGCCGCGCCCACGGGCAGATCTTGCTTTGCGTCCCGCGCCCCGCAGCCGCTCAATGCACCCACACTCAACGCGGCTGCCAGCAGCAGCGAAATTGATTTTTTGTGTTTCATTCAACAGTTCCCCCGTTTATTTTATATACTTTACAAGGGCCGCGTACAGCTGATCCAGCTCCAGCGGCTTTTTTAAGTGGTCGTTCATCCCGGCTTCCCGGGATGCTGCTGCGTCGTCTTCAAAAGCGTTGGCGGAAAGCGCGCAGATCGGGATGGTGGCCGCGTCCGGGTGGCCGGATGCCCGAATGGTTTTCGCGGCGGTCAGGCCGTCCATTTCCGGCATGTGGATATCCATGAGAATGAGCGAATACCAGCCCGGTTCGGCCGACAGGAAACGCTCCACCGCTTCCTTGCCCGTCTTGGCCCAGTCCACCTCCAGCCCCTTCATCCGCAGGACTTCGATGGTGATCTCCGCGTTGAGTTCGTTGTCCTCGGCAACCAAAACCCGTTTTCCCGCCAGGGTGTCCACCTTGCCTGGCGTATCCTCATCAATTTCCCGTGTCTGGATGTCTGTACGCTCCAAAGGCAGACAGACCACAAATTTTGTTCCGACTCCTTTTTCGCTATGTACTGAGATGGTTCCCCCCATCAGATCCAGGAGGCTTTTTACAATGGAAAGGCCCAGGCCGCTGCCGCCATAGGTTTCCGCGGTCTCGTTGCTTTCCTGCAGGAACGGCGTAAAGATATTCTTCAGATATTCCGGCGACATGCCCACGCCTGTATCTGCGATCACAACTGTGATCCGGTCATATCGGTCGTCTGCCCTCTCAGTGGATACCTCCAGGCTGACGCCCCCTTGCCGCGTAAACTTGAAAGCGTTGGAAAGCAGGTTCATCAAAACCTGGTTGATCCGGAGCGCGTCGCCCAGATACCCATATTTGCTGCTGATATGGAAAACTGTCTTGAACTCCAGATTTTTCTCCGCGGCGGTGATCTCAAGCATATTCTTAATATTTTGGAGCAAGTCCTCCATGGAGAAGGCTTTGCTTGCAATCTCCATTTTCCCGCTTTCGATTTTGCTCATATCCAAAATATCGTTGATGAGGTTGAGCAGGTACTTGGAGGTGTTCTCCATTTTTTTCAGATTCTCCAGAGCGCCCTTGTCGTCTGTGCCGATCTTGGGAACCGTGAGGTAATTCATGCCGATAATGCCGTTCAGCGGGGTCCTGATGTCATGAGACATTTTGGCGAGGAAATCGTTTTTCGCCTCCATCGCTTTTTGGGCGAGGCGGAACTCGTACAGTTCTTTCTGGCGCTGTTTTTCTTTTCTTGTGCTCATGAGAATCACATAAAACACCAGCAGGAACAAGGAAAAGAACACGCCCAAAGCTGAAAGCAGGGTGGCGGTCAAGCCTTGATAGGTCCCGGCTGCCGTCAGCGCCAACGGGAGCATGATAAATGTAAAGCTGCCCTCCTCCAGACGATGATATTGCAGCAGCCACTGGATACCGGACAGCTCACAGACAAGGGCGTTGTCTGTGCCGTTTTCCAGGTCTGACTGAAGCTGATCGTAAATGGAGGCTTCGATCCCTTGCTCCTGCAGGGATGTCAAAATATTAAAACCGATCTCACCTTGATCCACAGCTTCCGGAGACACCGTGATCACACCATCCGGTTTGATCAGGAAAGAATAACCCAGCCCGTCAAATATTGAGATGGTCATATTTTTAGAATAGGATTCTTTATCCCAGGCCAGGATCACCGCCTGAATCTCTTGACCGTCCATCATACAGGGCCGCTCCAGCAGCGAGGAAAAAAGCCAGTATTCATTCTCCACGCCGATCCGCTCAAAAGCGGGGTAATTGTCCTGCCGCAGAATCCGGCTGACATAATCCCGATTTTCGATTGTAACCGCTGTCCCATCAAAGGTCAAAACAAGACCATCGGACGTTGCAAAAAATATTTCTCCGCTGCTGTCTTGGGAATAGCTTTGCAAAAGCATACAGCAGGCTTCAAACGTATCGGGTTGAGAAGCGGAAAGGACGTCTGCGAGTAAGGTCGAGAGCCGCATATTGACGGAGCGTGTCGTGGAGATGTTTGAATCAAGCTGCCCGCTGATTTCACTGACATAGGCTCTTCGCTCCTGTTGAATATTTCGGCTTAGCTGCTGGTAAGAATACAAAAAAACAGCGACAGACGCCAGAATCAGGAAAATGATCCCGGCTAAAATACACATCGAACGCAATTTCATTCGCCTGGCCTTTGTCGAAATTTTCATACTTCTTCTCCATCCCCTTACCAGGCTTAAGTCAATTTTGCTAACCTTGTCCATGTATAGATAAATTTATACTATCATTTTTTGTCACATAATGCAATAAGGAACCCGTAGTATGCGTCTAAAGTGCAATGCAAGCGGTTTCTCTTGATAAGCAAAGCAAAAGGACGTAGCTCCCAAGGCAGAGCTTGCCGACTATGTACGACTTGGCGGATTTCCCGCGACGCATCTTCAACAATTTTCTCAAGAAGAAATCTACACGATTGTCCGAGATATCTACAATTCAACTCTCTTTTCAGGTATTGTAAAGCGCAATCAAGTAAGAAAGATAGATCAGCTGGAGCGTGTAGTGAAATACACCTTTAATAATGTAGGCAATACTTTCTCGGCAAAATCCATCTCTGATTATATGAAAGCAGAGAAACGTGCGATTGACAACGAGACGGTTTACAATTATCTTGAGAATCTGGAAAAAGCGTATCTGCTTCATCGGTGTTCCCGAAACGACTTGCAGGGAAAGGAAATCCTCAAAACACAGGAAAAGTTTTATCTTGCGGATACGGCGCTTCGCTACAGTGTTCTCGGCTACAATTCCGACAGCGTAGCATCAAGACTTGAAAATGTAGTATATCTCGAGCTGTGCCGCAGAGGATATACCACGCAGATCGGAAAGACGGCAGACGGTGAGATCGATTTTGTGGCGTCCAGGCAGAATGAAAAGCTCTATGTTCAGGTCACGCAGGAAATCAAATCCGAAAAGGCTGAAAAGCGGGAGTATGAGCGAATGCTTGGTCTTCACGACAACTATCCCAAATATGTCCTGACGACAGATGCGTTCGCGGGAGGAAATTATGAGGGAATCAAAACCATTATGCTAAAAAGAATCCCACACCCGAAAGGATGTGGGATTCTTCGCGTTGTAGACGATTACCACTTGGAGAGGATCTTTCCGTACATTTGCCGCTTGGACGGCTCAAACCGCTGTACCACCAGCATGACCTGATCCCCCGCCATGAAATCGGAGTCCTCATGCTGATAGGAATAGTTACACATACAGACCGTACCATCGGGCAAGTTGCAAAATACGCCGCCGCCATACTTGCCGGCAATGACCGCCAGGCGCCGGGCGCCGACCGGATGGCGCTGCTCCGTCCGTCGAAGGGGTTGGACTCAATCTCCTTGATAGAGATCTCCAGCTTATCATTTTCCTTGTCATATGCCTTTACCACACAGTCCAGCGTCTGGCCGGGGTGGTACTCTGTCCGCAGGTCGGAGATTGCCGTATAGCGCATTTCCCGCTGCGTCAGTCCAATGTCATGGCCATAGCATTCCACAAGGCAGCGCCGGGGGCCGACGGAGAGCACATTGCACTGAATGCGCGCGCCGACGCCCTGCAGCGCGGGTCGCCGGGAGAAGTAGAGCCGGCGCACCCGGGAAGCCCGTTTGCGGGAGGCAATGGCAAAGCCGCCCTCGCGGTCCACCTTGATGACAATGAAGCTGATATGCGATCCAACCATGTTCTGCAGAACGAAATCCGGGCGGGCCTGGCCATCATCCCACATCTCCGTGGCGGGAATGACAATGCGCACGCGATAAGGTACCACAATGGCGCAGTACATATCCTCACGTTCCATCTCGTCGGTTTCGGCATTGTAAACCATGAGAGAGAGCCGGTCTACACCGATGATGGTACCGTTCAGGGCGCTGCGGCCGCGGTAGGATGCGTAGATGGAGTTCCATTCCTGGCGTTCCTCCGGGGTCAGGCGTCGATCCAGTTCCCGGAAGTCCAATTCAAAGAACATTTGACGGTCACTCTTGGCCGGCTCCGCCGGGCCTTCTTCAGCCAGGACAGGTTCCGCATCTTCTTCCGACAGAACCGGCTCCGCTTCTACTGCCGGGAGATCTTCTTCCACCGGCTCCTCATCATCCGGCGGCGCTGGCGCCAGAGTCTCCACTCCGGCCGAAAAGTCGATATCCATGATTTCACGTTCGAGCGTGTGCGCATCATCCGGCAGTGCTTCCATTGCCTTATCAATCTGGTCGGCGCCTGCCGATTTATCCGGTTCCGTCTGCTCTGAGGTTTCCTCCTGCGGTTTCTCAGCCTGCGGCGGTACCGCAGGAGCTTGTTGTTCCGCGCTGGCCTCCGTGGCCGCCCCCGCTTCGTCAAAAGGACTCTCCTCCTCAAGAGGGAAATCCGCTGCGATGGCTCCAGGGATCTCGTCTTCGGTGGATTCAGGTGCGGACAGAGGGGCTGGTTCTTTCTGCTTAATGGTTTCTTCCTGCTGTAGGGAATTCATGTCCTGCTCCAATTCTTTGGGGATGGGGGCTGCTTTCTTTCTTGCCATAATGAGTTCCTCCTTCGTGTTTGTGTTCATGAATCATCACCGCTGTAAAAGCGGTGTGAGCCATCGTTTTGACGGGCTGCAAAAAACTGCTTTGGCGGCAAAACAAGCCGTTCCGGCGCGCAGCTGCTCTCGCTGATCCAGACGATCCGCTCCGACCGCTGACGCTGGACGGATGAGAGCGCCTGGGGCAGCATACCGTCCAAATCTGCCACGGTAAAAAGCCGCGGGCGCTCTCCCTCCAGTACGAAGCGAAGCAGCGCCGGCGTCTCCTGTTTGATGGATATATCCTGTGCGTTGCCGCCTGTCAGCTCCAGCATGACGTCGATGGCCTCCAGAATGCGTTCATTGGGCTTTACGCCCATGAGGTGAACGAGGTCTCCGTCCAAAATCACATCTCCGGTACAGTGCCGCAGCTGACGCAGCATGGCGTCCACAGCGCCTTCAGACAATTCCCGGCCATCAGAGCGCGGGAAATGGCTTTTGGTCAAACGGTAGAGCTGCCTGCGGCGCAAACATTTTATCTGGCGCAACAGGATGAGAATGTACCGCTGCTGAACGGATAAGAGCATATTCCGGTCACCTCCTTCCCGGCGGCGCGCGCAGGCTGTTGAGGTAGGGATCTACCATCAGATCGCTCTCGCTCTCCGCGATGCAGTTTAAAATTGTGACCATGGTATAGGCGGTGGAGTTTTTGACATCTCGCTCCAGGTTCGCGTGGAGTTTGCTCTCGGCGCTTTGCAGAATGACACCGTCCAGCAGGCGCAGCTTGGCCCGGATCCTGCTTTGAGGCAATATTGCGTTGCCCAGGCGGAAGCTCTCCGAGTAATAAAGCCGCTCTACCGCGTTTTCAAACACCCTGGCGATCTCTGGCTCGAAGCAGTAGAGTTCGCAGGACTCCAAAATATCCAAGAGTTCCTGCTCATCGTCTGTCGGTCTGTCTGTGGCCTCCGGCCATACGGACTGACTGACTTCTAAATGACTTTGTTCTTTTTTTCTTTCTTCTATCTTTTTTGGGCGCGTATCCTGCGGTTCTACAGACGCAAAATCCGCGGTTCTTGACACGCGGATTTCGTGATTCTTGAGCCGCAGATTCTGTGCTTCTTGATACGGCATACTGCACCCGCTGCCATCAAGAGCCGCAGAATCCGCAGTTCTTGAACCGCAGTCATCCGGGCTGTCCTGCGCGCAGAATGGCGCACACTCGTACCCCGGATCGGCTACCGGCTCCACTGCGGCCAAATAGATTTGATTGGCCTCACCCCGACCGCACCGTTTTTCCCAGACCAACTTTAGCTCCACCAATGCCTTAAAGGCCGCCGTGACGCGTTGCTCGCACACGCGAAGTTCATTAGCCAAAGCCTTGCGGGGGAAAATCACGAAGACCTCACCATCGTCATTCACCCAGCCGTTTTTGCGGGAGAGCTGGAAGCGGTTTAGGAGAAAGGTATAGGTTACTTTCGCGTCCAGACTCAGCTCGCAGTAGCGCGGATCGTAGAACAGCCACAGAGGCATCTGCATATAATAGAGATTCTGAATGTCGGTCTGCTTCATCAGCGTGAAACCGGGGTGCTCTTTCAATTTGGCCGCCCTCATAGTGACCACCTCCTCCAAAATGATTTAGTTGCCCCAAAAACTTCGGAGAGCATCATATTTCCGAAGTTTAAGCACAGGGGGTATGGTTGTCAGAACAGGTTTAGAAAAATGTGCGCCTTCAAGAAGATAATTGTCGGAAAAATGTGAAAAAATTGATTTGAATATATCAAAAAATGTGTTATGCTTATTGCAGTCTCCAATTCTCATATAGGACGGTGATGATAATGGAACGAAACGCGGTACAATCGCTGTGCGCATGGAAACAGGATGCAGACCGAAAGCCTTTGATTTTACGGGGCGCCCGGCAGGTCGGGAAAACCTGGTTGATGAAAGAGTTTGGCCGCAGTTACTACGACAGTGTTGTTTATTTTAACTTTGATGAAGAAGATGAGTTGAAGTCGATCTTTGAGACAAACAAGAACCCCCAGAGGATCATTGAATTACTCTCCCTGATTGCCGGAGAAAAGATTCTTCCGGAGAAGACACTCGTTATCTTTGATGAAGTTCAAGAGTGCCCCGAAGCTTTGAATACGCTGAAATATTTTAGGGAAAAAGCAAACGAGTATCATATCATGGCGGCGGGGAGCCTGCTCGGAACGCTGTTGGCACAGCCAAAGTCTTTTCCAGTGGGTATGGTCAATCTCCTGGACATTTACCCGCTGACCTTTGATGAATTTCTTCAAGCCACAGACGAACCCCTGTATGCCTACTATGCGGGCATTGAAAAAGGACAGCACATCGAGGAAATCTTCCACAACCGACTTTTGGAAGCATACAGCCATTATCTCATTATTGGAGGAATGCCAGAATGTGTGGTATCCTGGTGCAAATACAAAGACCCGAAAAAGGTTTCCCAGATCCAGCATGAGCTGGTGGAGATATATGAAAACGACTTCTCCAAACATAACGGGAAGGTCAACAGCGGCCGAATCCTTATGGTATTCCGCAGCATTGTTTCACAGCTGTCAAAACCAAATGAAAAGTTCATGTACGGCGCCGTGCGGGAAGGCGGTCGGGCAAGGGATTTTGAGGAAGCCATTGAATGGCTGGTTTCCGCGGGGATGCTCAGCCGTGTATACAATGTTTCAAAGGCGGAGCACCCGCTGTCCGCTTTTGACCGTCTGGACTGCTTTAAGCTATTTCTGTTTGATACTGGCCTGCTCAAGCATATGGCCGGTATTGACAACAGCGCGATTCTTCTGAAAACGGACTATCAGTTCAAAGGCCCCTTGACCGAAAACTATGTCCTCCAACAGCTCCGCGGACAATTCCCCGTTGAACCAAGGTACTATGCTGATAAAAACGGGGAGATTGACTTTGTCCTGCAAAACGGCGTCGGAATCATTCCCGTGGAAGTCAAAGGCGGCGAGGATAAATCCGCGCCGTCATTCAAACGGTATGTCACAGAAAAAGAGCCGGAGCATGCCATTCGGTTCTCCAAGCGCGGCTACCTGCAAAACGGCAAGATTACAAATCTGCCACTTTATCTCGCCCGAAGAACAGTGCAGTTGCTGTAGAGAAACAGGGTGCGATCGGCTGTGGAGCGAATGCTTGCTGAGGCAGACAGGCTTGCCAAAGCCCCGCGGACCAATACACCTTCCGACGATTGGTTCCGTATCAAGAAATAAGGACATGAGAAGCCGCTGCTGTCAAGCAACGGCTTTTTCATCAGAAAAAGTTACGTGCATGTGCTTCAAAATGAACGCATTGTGTTGACAACAGGTACGATGATAAAATTTTGTTATCGACCTTTGCACTCTAGCTCCAAGTCATCTTCATCCTCATCATTCCCGCCGCAAACGGCATCTGGAGAAGTCTCCACCACGCTGCCCGGATGTTCCACCATGCCAAGGTCGGATTTGCCGTTGGGTGTACCGGCGGCACTCTGCGGGTGGATGAGCGTATACTGCCGGTCCGGCGAGACGGTAGCCTGATGGACTGGTTCCGCTTTTGGAGCATCGTCTTCGGCGTCAGTCTTTGTCCTTTGGGGTTCAGACTTTCGCTTTTTTGATGCCATGTCTTTGGCGGCCTGTTCCATCTCCTTTTGGCGCCACGCTGGAATGTAGTCAATGATACGACAGGATTTCAGCGTTCCGAAATCTGTCATCTCCTCCGGGGCCAGCTTATAGAGCAGAGCCGGCTTCTGAGATCGGAACAGCGCGATGCACTTGCGGTTATCCAGACGCAGCACTTCGTCGGGCTGCATAAGATCCCGTTGTGTATTGCTTCGCGTCTGGGAATAAGGGCGGGTGGAGGTATACACCGGTGAGAACAGCGGCATAAGAGGCATCTGATTGTTGGTGACGGAGATCGTCACTTTGCCGCATTTCTCGCTGATGTACTTGGCAGAGGTCAGATCGTTGCAGCCCATATAGAGTACCTGGTCAAAGGTGGCGAGTTGGTTCTCCCACTGCTTGTCCGGGTATTTTTCTTGCCACTGACTGAGACTTTGCACCACCGCCTGCACGCTCATATTAAAACCGCGGACGCTGTTGAGGGTGTCGCTGATGCCCTCCATGTAGCCAATATTGCAGTACTCATCCAGACAGAAGTTGACCAGTACCGGCAGACGTCCGTTTTCGCCGTGAAGCCGGGCGTGGTCGGAAAGACGGGGAAAGGCCAGCGAAAAGAACAGAGAGCTCAAAAAGCGGTAGGCGCTGTCTTGGGCGGAGATGATGACAAAGTAGGCGCAGGGCTTCTGCCCCGGCAGGAGAAGATCCACATCGTTGTTGCGGGTAATTTTGTCTACCAGCTGATTCTGGAAGATGGCCAGTCGATTGCCAAGGCCGATGGTGATATTGCCCCACAGGTTTTCTCGAGCTTTCAGGAACAGACCATGATGCCCCTTTGCCGGATGGTCCGGCGGCAGAGCTGCCAGCGTGCGGTTGATCTGGGAAATGCTTTCGTTGGCGAGGATCCGGTAGACGTCTCCGAGACCGCGCTGCTCAATGGGCAGTAGCTTGCCGTTTTCATCCTTCAGATTGCAGACATAGTGAATCAGCGCCATCAAAAGGTTGAGCTCCGCGCGGCTCCAGAAGTCGTCGGCCTCTCGTGGGCCAGAGGTGTTCTGGATGATGCAGTTGGCCACCGTCTGCACCAGGTCGCGCTCCTCATCCAAGCGGTACAAACAGTTCCAGCCGTCCGAATGGGCCATGTCGAGGAAGTTGACGGCTTTGACATAAAAGCCTTTCTCTCGAAAGTACGGGGCCATCTTTTCAAACAGCTCTCCCTTTGGGTCGGTGGCGATAACGGATTCCGGGTGTCCGTGACTGCTCCGTTGGGCGCATCCCATCAGAAACGGGAGAATGAACCCCCTGGATTTTCCGCTTCCCGGTGCGCCGATGCAGAGGAGATTGTTGTTGTTCCCTGGCTTCATGTGGTGAGCGACATAGACGGAGTATTTGTCGCTGTCGTCCGGATGATCTTTCACCTTTCCGAGCATCATACCCTGAATTTCCGGCGCCGTACCCATCTCCAGAAATTCTTTCATCTCTTTTTTGGACAGGAACCCGGAGGAACCGTGGGTGCCATCCGGCAGGATATCGAAGCCGCGCGGGTCGCGGGTGTACTTGTAGCCGGAAAACCAGATGTAGCCTTTTTTTGTGATAAGACAGATCAGCAGCACGATGACCGCTGTTGTACCCAGCCCAAAGGGGGTAAAAACAACAAGCCAGTTCTTAAACGGATTGAATACCCAGATGCTCTCGACAGCTTCACCGGTGGTGTGAAAGGTGGCGGCCGTTCCAAGCTTCAGAGAATTGAGAAGCATTCCGTAGACGTACCATGCCGCCAGTACCAATGGGATGTACAGCGGCAGTTTCGCTTTGTGCCGGTCGTACCATTTTCCAAATCGGCCCTCAGCCTTTTCTTCCAGTTTTTCGATGAGTTTGGATAAGCGGGGCATCCACGACATCTCCTTTCGCGGTCAGAAACTGCCGCCGGGAGGGGGAATGGAGCGACACTGCATCGCAGTCCAGCTCGGAAAGCGCAGCATCGGTCAGGGTAAATACCCTTGCCAGCCCAGCATCTCGATACCGGGTAAAAAAAACGGCCTCGGCCTGCTCCTCCAAGGCTGCCAGGGCAATCTGAGAATACCCCCTCTCCTGTGCAGTTGTAATAGCGGCGTCCACGCGCCGCAGGTTCATATCCGCCGCCATGACAAAGGGAATATCGCCATAAAGCGCATCCCAGGCAGGTGCGTTTTTTGGCGGCGGCTCATAGTGCGCTTTCAGCGCGGCCATTGAAAATTTTTTGCGGTAGTCCGGCACGTTCATGATGCGCAGCTGCTTGGCGCCGGTATCGTCGCAGGAGAGCAGATGCACCGGCATGGTCATTTGCCGGTATGCTTCGCCGTAGGTAATCAGACGGCTCTCCCCGGAGTTGTCCAGCTGTTCTAATTCTGAAAGAATTTCCGGATAGCTGGAGCCAGCAAAAACTATCGACTGCCGCACATCTTTCAAAGCGCCGGTGTTGTTGGCAAATGCATTGAGTTCATCCATCAGCATCAGCTTGCCGATTCCCGGACAAACGAAATGGACAGCACAGGAGAGCCCTTCCAGATGGACTATGGCGGCGGTTCGGGTGTTGCCCCAGGGATTGCGCCCTCGGCCGCGCATGATGGCCGGAAGAAAGAGGGCCGGCGCTGGTATCAGCTCCTCTGTTGTTGTAGTAAAGATATTCAGCCCCGCGCGATATGTGGTCAGCACCAATTTGGATAGCCGGAGCCTTCGCCTTGTGTCGGGCTCTCGATAGGCCAGCGGAATACCGCTGGGCAAATCAGAAAAGACGCTTTCAAGAAAGCGATTGCCACCGGCAGTCAAAATCAGAGCGCCGCTTTCCTGATACAGCTTGAGATAGGACAGCGCCGTCAAGTTGGAAACGATGTCCTCTGAAAAATACCGGACAGCATCTTCCCGGAATATGCAGCGGCACCACCGCAGTATCCGTAAAAGATCAATGTCCCGTTCACTGAACACCACAGAATCGACCACCCCCTTTCCTAATTTCCTGACAGGCGCCGAAACCGCCTTTGTGCCGTACCGGCACAAAGGCAATTTCGGCGCTTCTGTTTGGCCTTTTTCAGCACAGAACCGATGACTCTCCGTAGAAGTCGGCTGCCCTGCCCGGCACAACGCACAGGGCATGTGGAAAACTTTTGGTTTTCCAAGCGTTTCCCGTGGCAGATACCCCATCGGTTCCACGGATTGCTCCGCGCCGTTTTCGCGCGCCTTTGAATCAGGCGCAGCCGATGAGGTCACCAGCGTCCATATACGTTTGGCAGCGCACAATCTCCAGAGTGAAGGGAGAGAAAATCGGCGGCGTCAGCCATGTCGAGAAGCGTGATATGGCAGACATTTTCCGTGCTCTGGGTGGAGAGCAGACAAACCGCGAGCGTATATTGGTCGTCGTCGGGAATGAGCCTACCCTTGATGGCATTGCTGATGGCTTTCCAGCCCTTGTTGTCCTGGTCGTATACATGGCGGTCCGCAATGCTGCTATGCTCATCAATCACCAACATGGCACGCCGGTAGTGCGGCAGCTCCGTACCCTGGGCTTCGTAGTCGTCCAGCAGGCGCCGAATCGTATCCGTCAGCCACGCGGGCGATTGGAAACGGCAGTGCGGCAGCAGCGTGTTGAGGCGAATGTGGAGCCCGGTGTAACCGAGCTTTTCTACACGTCCGGAAATCTCCTTCTGCGGCAGCCGAGACCTTTTTCCATAGCCGCCGGAACCGGGGGAATACTGCTCGCACAGCCTGCGCAGCTCCAACACGGCGGCCTCAAACTGTCCGGCGGTTTCCTCCAGCGTCCGCTGCAGCCGCTCCGGATTCATCTGGCCGCCGTCTGCAAGGGCCACCAACTTCCCGGTTTCCGCAAAAGAGTTGCCCACCAATTCCTGTATCCTTGTCATATCCTGCTTGAAATCCGTCATACAGCATCCTCCGTTTTCCGGCCGCGCAGGTCGGTTGGGGATGTGGTAATGGCATCATACTCTCGCTGTGTGGCATGAAAAGCAATCGGTACATGATTGTAGCCGATACAGAGAAGCCCCTCGCCGCGCCGGAACCGGGTGATCTGCCGCACCTCATCTTCCGAGAGATTGAGCACACCCTGAATGAGCCGCGCTTCCTGTTCCTCCATTTGCATCACCAGTTTAATGCGGCTGGAATCCAGAATACCTTTGCCGTATTTACCGCCGTCCAGACTGAACAGATCCTGCATGCCCTGCGTTGAGGTGACGGCAATGCCGCCCAGGCCGCGGATGGTCTTTACCATCTCCTGAACAAAGCCTGCGGCAAGCGGATTGGAATTGGCTCCGACCAGGCTCCACAACTCGTCTGCAATCAGCGCGGACAAATCTGTGCCGTTGCCGATAATCAGGTCGTTTGCGATGTCGGTTGCCCAAAAGATGCCGGGCAGCAGCAGATCGTCCGGCATCCCAGAAGTGTCCAGCACAATGTATTTGTTGTCAAGATCAATGTCGTTACGTCCGCCCATGGCTGCGGCAGAGCCGGTGACATACCGCGCGAGGACAACCGCCAGATGTTTGGTATCCGGATTTTCAGATAAGACCTGATACCAGTCGGCGATGATAGGCATGGTCCGGAACGCTCCGTCTTCGTCTACCAGGGATGCGTTATCAAAGGTAATCCCATAGCGTGCGTAGCATTCCACCAGCGAGGAATCCAGATGGTTTTTGTCCTCGTCGGAGAGGTCGCGCTTTTGCAGCGAGTACCAGATGATGAGGCGGGAGATTTTGTCCGCCAAAACGGAGTCATCGCGGGCATCCATATCTCGAAAGCCCGCATAGGCGTCCAGGTTTTTTCGCCGAATTGCCATGATGTTCGGGCAGTCCTTGGAGGATGGAGACATCCTGAGATACAGGCCCCCAAGCTGCTCACACAGCGGACGAAACTCATGCCCCTTTTTCGGGATGATGAAAATGATGCGCTTGCCCTGCTGCCGCAGCCTGCCGCCCATGCATTGCAGCGTAAAGGTCTTGCCGGCGCCGGACGAACCACCGATCCAGATGTTGCCGTTGGTGTACTTGTAATCGTCATAAGGGTCGAGGAATACCGGGGATCGGTTATACAGGTTCAGACCGAGAAAGACGCCGTTGCGGTCACTGAGTTCGTAGGAGGCAAAAGGAAACGCCGCCGCGACGCTTCGGGTCAGGGCATTGCGCCTGGACTTGCGCTCCACATCCGCGTCCAGCGACAAAAGCGGCAGCATGGACAAAAATGCCTGCTCCTGTTTGTGGTCGCAGCGCCGGGCGATCATATCCACCGACACGCACAGCTTCTCCACGGCCGTTACCCGCTGTTCCAGCGTCTCCGGATCGTCAGCCACAACCTCGATCAAGGTGTGCATGTAGTAGAAATCCTCCCCCTGACGGTTCATCACATCCTTGAGATACAGCCCGGAATTGATGGCGCTGTCCAGTTCCTCATAATCCTGACGGGTATCGCCCACATCTCTCATTCTCGAACGATTGACCATCGTAACCTGGGAGATCTTCGAAAGAATCTTCTCTCTGGACTGCCGGTTGAAAATAAAGCTGAGGCTGACGCCTTCACCGGCCTCCACCAGCGGCGAGAGCCAGCAGGATCCTACGGTGGTGGAATATCCGTAGCCCGTCACATAGAGATAGGCATGAAAAACGCCGTCCACTACAATGTAGTCACGGCTGTTGGTATCAGCGAGAGTGGTGGATAAAATGTCGAGAACCGTAGTAGCGCCGGCTTCCAGCTCTGTTAAGTCCGGGCGTTCCTCTCCGAAAATAAGGCGCTTCAAAAACGGCTGCTTGACTTCGGTTGCTTCCTGTCCTTTTTCGGGCTGCGGCGCCGGCTTTGATGTTTTCTTGGCTTTCTTCTTTAGCATCGGTTACTCCTCCTCATAGATACCATGGACTGTCGTGGTCATATCAAAGACGCCTTCCGGCAGCTGGACGCGGCGGCTGGTATGCTTGTTGATGATGGAGTAGAGCAGCTCCAGCGTATAGTTGTCTGAATAGCGGGGCTCGAGCACCTCCAGCTCGCACACATCCAGATAGCGCCGCGCGGTATCCGCTTCCTCATTGAGCCGCTGAATGATGCCTTTGACGGTGTTGCGTTTGGCCTTCATCCGTGCTTCATACTGGAAGATGAGGAAGAAACGGTGTCGGATGGTATCCTGTGCAATGCCCAGACCGATTTCCTGGATGTTGTCCTCGATCATCTCCCGGCAGTTTTCGTTCTCCTCTTTTTCCGCATACTGCTTCATGCGCTCCACATATTCGGAGGTGTCTGAAGGCAGCGTGCGGACTTCAAACTGCAGGTCGTCCGGCCCAATTTTCAAGTAAGCCGCAAACGAGGCAATGATATTCTGACGATCCGCCGCCGGCTTGAGATAAATGTTCACCGGAAGCACCTCTAAAATCTTGATGAAGCGGTTGTCCTTGGTAATGACAACCCCTCCCATGATGTTTTTGATAGGAAGCCAGGCCTGTGTGCTGTCGCGGTAGACGCCCACATTGGCGCCGGAGTCTTTGACACCAGCGCCAAAAATCAATTCTTTCAGATTCATCGTTTAACCTCCCCTCGAAATAGAATGAGGCGCCGGCTGCGCCTCCAGTGCCACCATGCGCTCAACCAGCGGCTCAGGCTGTCGTCGCTGATACCAACGAGCGCAAATCCGCCCAGCGGCACGATGATGGCCAGCGTGACAATGATTTTGGGCGTCAGAGCCAATGGAAGGAACATGATGCAAAGATAAAGGGCGGGCAGCGTTACAATCAGTGTTTCCACCAGATTCCGCGGCGCGAATAAGCCCAGTACCCGCCCAGCGTCCGTGAAGTTTGCGGGAATATAATAGGTTTCATAATTCATTTTCGTTCTCCTCCATAAGAGTCAGGAGTTTGCCTTTGCAGCGAAAATACGCTGCTTCCACGTTGTTCAGCCGCGCTCTGCTGTCAGAGATCCATGCCTCCACGGCACGGCACACTTTTTCTTCCTGTTCTCGTGTGCATGGCACCTGCTGCAGCTCCAGACGGCTGAGCTGCTGGGCAGAAACGCCGGCCTTCTTTGCCAATTCGGGCAGGCTGATGTTGTACCGGAGACGGAGCTGCCGCAGATAGGTCACTTGAGGCACTTTACTCATCCTCCTCGACGTATGTAATAAAGGGGATTTTGCACCACCCCTGCCAGCCGCGGCCGTCTACCTCTGTCAGGACAACGCCATACTTGGTACCCATCGCTTCTATCGCCATTCCGTCGCCGATATAGACGCCGATATGCCCGCTTTTCCATAGCGCAAGGCCGGGGATATCCGGCATGGAATCCATGGAGCCGTAGTCTGTGCCGTACTCTTCCGCGGAAGCGTACATCTGATTTGCACCATAGTCCGGCATCCCGTTTGTGGCATACTCAATGGACAGCGTATCCGGATTCAGCCATGAATACCCTTTAATAAGCCCGCAGCAATCCGTCGTGCGGCGGCCGAGCCAGTTCTCGCGGATAAAGTCCTCATAATTCCCTACACCGTCCGGGTACTGGTCCAGCTTATATGCAAACAGGGATTCCGTCAGGACATTGCCGTAAGTACCCCAGACATAGCCCCAGCCGTTTTCATAGGCCTGCTTTGCATAAACGACAAGATCCAGATTGTTTTTAGTATGTGGGCTGACGAAGCCAGAAATGTCTATGTCGTTACCGTAGCTGTCGCTCCTCTCATACGAACCGTCGTAGGAGCTGTCGCCGCTGTAGTCGGGGCGGGCGTCTTCAAACTGATCTGCATACTCCTCAAGGGCGTCGCTTTCAAAGAGTACTTCAAAAAATGCGCCCGTCCAGGTCTTCGCATCTTCGTCAAAACCAAGCTCATCCATCACTTTGTCCGGATCAAACTTTGAGAAGTCTACCTTGAGGGTGGTGACCGTCGTGACGCTCTCTCCTGAACCGGTGATTTGCGATACCAAAGAAGGCGTGTAGGTCAGGCTGGAGATGTTTAGATTTCGGATGTCCTCTGTACTCATGGTGTCAAGATCCTGTTCATGGGCCACCGAATTGATGGCGATCAGCCAAACGAGGTCGTCCTCATCAAAGTCGCTGGTCACCTCAATGTTGTCGATGCTCACGCCGTCCTTCTCATATTGGGCGGCAAGGCTGGTCACGATGGCGTCCATCTGTGTCTTCTCAAAGTCCTCCACGCTCATGTAGGCGCCGCCAATCTCCAGTGCCTTGGTTGTCATATCCATGACAGGCTGAGTGGTAGAATTGTCGAAACCAAAAAAGATATTGGGGATTGCAGTGAAAACGACCATAGGGAGTACAACGATGACAACCAAAATACCAATCGCCAATTTGATGAGAAACGGGAGTGCTTCTTTGACTGCCGCGACGGCCGCGCCGTGAAGCCCGGCAGCAATCGCCGCTCGCGCAATGCGGACAGCCGCTTTGATGAGCCGTGCAGCGTCTATCGCCAGCTGCGCACCGGAGCGGGATGCGTTATTTCTTTCGCCCATCTCGATCACCTCTGGGGGGCCTGTCCGGTGGACTCGTAGGATTTGGCGTCAGGTTCTTTTGTGCATGAGATGCGATGGACGCACTCCGCGAACTGCCGGCACCGTCATCTGCCATTGGGGTGGATTTTGCCCGCGCACCGCTTCGGCGGGCCGTATCACGCCCCTGCGACGCTCGAGCCGTATCCCGCGCGGTTCCTGCCGTACCGGGCTTTATCACCGGGCCTGTGTCGCTGCCGGCTGCTGCCGGTGTGCGAGGCGGCTTGGCCGGTTCCTGCCGTGCCGGACTGTGCTGCCCTGCAGCAGTGCGTGGTGCGGCGGTAGAAGATACAGAACCGCTCCCGGACTGCGGCGATCTGGATGGCACTGCTTCACGCACCGTTCCGCCCATTCCTGCTGTACCGGGCTGTGAAACCGCAGCTTGCCCTGTGCGGAGAGCCTGAGCAGTTTGAGGACGACCTTCTGGAGTGAGCTGTACAGAGGCTTCCCTGTGGGTAAAGCGGCTTTCCGAAGGTGGTGCGGCCGCATGCTGCGCCGGAATGTCTGCGCGGGCCGCTTCCTGTGCTGCGCTTCCTGCCGTGCCGGGGCGCGGAGCGGCGCCGTCAGCGGCAACAGCAGCACCCTGCGCGGAAGAAACGCCGGAAGCGGATGGGCGCACTCTGCCGGGAGCGCCGGGAATTACAGAACTGCCCACGCCGCTCTTGATATGTGAAGTCGTGTGCCTTGCGCCCGGAGGCACAGACGTTTTCTTGGTCCCCGCCGGACCGGACTGATTGAACTGTGTGCTGGCATTGAAAGCGGGGCCGGTGGACTGTTCCTGCGTGGAAGTCTGCGAAGGACCGCCTTGTACCGTTGCGCTCTGCTGTGTGCTGCTCTGGTAGGCCGCGCTCTGCTGACCGGTTCGCTGGCTGTAAGATGTACTGGCAACTTGGCCGCTTCCTGCCGGGCCGCCACTGCGTGGTCCGCCAGCTCCGCCTGGGGGCGTGCTGGGCGTATGACCTCTCCCTGGCGCATTGCCGCCGGAGGACTTCCCAATCGTCTTTGTGACCTGTGACATCGCCGTGCGCGCGACCATATAGGTCAACATGCCTGGGAAGGTGCGGCCTAAAGAATCGCCGGTGATTGCCGGGTTGAGGCCAATGCGTGTAATGATGCCATCAATTTTTTTTGCCACCTTGACGGTTGAAAGTACAAGAATCATCCAGGGAAGCACATCCAGACCGCTGGGGCAATAGGAAAGGACAGATAACAGCATTTTAATGAATACCACATTCATGACCATAAGTAGGCACATGGAGCCGTACATCCGGCACCAACCGGAAAAAATGTCGGAAGTATTTCTGCTGCCTCCCATACCGAAAGCCAGCGGCGCGGTGATGGTCAGCACAGCAAGAATGAGATATCGCTCCGCCATTTCAAAAATCAGCTTGAAAGACTGGAACATGACGATGATGCCGCAGATGACCACCAAAATCCACGCTGCGGCAAGCCCGCCAAAAGTCGCCTCCTCAGCAAAGGTAATATTCACCGCATCCGGTACTTCCAAAAGATCTATGACCGCTGAGGTGAAATTCAGGCAGAGATTGCAGATTTGCGGGCTTGCCAAAAGCAGAAAAGCGAACACAAAGGTGCGGGTAAAAAGAAGTTTGGGATATTCTCCCTCAAAGCCAATTCCGGAAAGCATAGTCTTAATGGCTTGGAATATCAGGTTGCCGATGAGCAGCGCCCAGCCGACCGCCAGCAAGAGATTCATAATGGTATCAATGATGGGCATGTGCTCTTTCAGATAGGCAAAGTCCATGCTCATAATGTCGAGCAAAGCTGAGGAGAAATACTCCCAGCATTCCAGTACCAAGCCATAACACCACTCGACAAAACCTTGAAAAATAAGCTCCAGCAAAAGTCATCACCTCCGTCCGCCGGAGTCTTTCCGTTTTACGGATTCAACGTGGCAAGGCCGGAGAAGTGCGGAGCGATGTAAGCGATGAAAGCGCCAATGCCGTTGATAACCGCCCACGCAATCCAGATGCGCCGCAGCCAATCCCAGGCCTGGTCCACTTTGTGCTGATTGTTGGACATCTTCGCGCCGACAACGGCTACTGCCGACATCAATCCTGCGAGCACTGTACTGATGCCGGCGATGTGGGTATAGACGTCGACAATCAGATCGTTGGCCACAGTCCACATATCGTTTACTGCCAATGCAGAAGTCGTCATAAATCCCATGATCAGGAGCAGCGACAGGCAGGAGAGATAGGTTTTATACAGCTTTTTATTCATGAGGAGCCTCCTTGTAAATCAATGCTTCAATTTGTTGGGCGCGTTTGGCCAGAATACTGCGCAGGACCGGAGAGAACGCGCCGCATCCGCCGGAGAGTATTAGATTTGCCGCCGACCGGTGACCCATGGGCGGCCTATAGCTACGCTGCGCCACAAGCGCGTCATAGACATCGGAAAGGCTGACTACCTGCACGTACATGGGAATTTCCATGCCTTTGAGCCCGTCCGGGTATCCGGCGCCATCCCAGCGTTCGTGGTGGTGCAGACATATTTCTATGGCGTAAGTAAATGCAGATGTATCACGCCGTTCCCGCAAGCTACAGGAAAGCAGGGCCTCGCCCCAGATGGGGTGCTTTTGGACAATGTGAAATTCTTCCGGTGTCAGCCGGTCAGCCTTTTCCAGGATCGACGCAGGAAGCAAATGTTTTCCGGCGTCGTGCAGGAGCGCCATATCCGCGGCCAGTGCGGCATCTTCCCGTGTCATTTCGCCCAGCATTCCATATTCCCAAACCCATTGCATGATGGAATGGACAAGCGTACTGAAATGCGGCGTATGATCGCGGGCATACAATAAGAAAGAAAGCGGCGAACAATCCGCCGTACAATTGATTGAATCGGTAAAGATAGGATCACTCCCTTGTAAAGAAAATGCCTGTATGATATGATGAGACATATAATATAATGCAGGTGAGAAACATGGTTTTTGTGTGTGAACACTGTCACTTTTTATTTAGCCGGTCACAACAGCCGGAGCAATGCCCGGACTGTGGAAAATATGCAGTTCGCCCGGCTGAACCAGATGAGCAAGCGGAGTTTGAACGATGCTTGGCTATGCAGAAGGATATGGAGGACTTCAAAGTGACGAAAGACCAGCACAACATGGATTTGTTCCCAGATTTCTGTGAAGTTGTAATAAACAATCACATGTCATATTTCACTTTTCTTCTTCCTGTTACGTCGTTTGGTTATCGTGACGATATGCTTCTGGAGCTGAGTGCGGAGTATTGGAAGTCGGAAGATGAAAAGCAATATCAGGCAAACGTGTGGGCGAGGGAAAAAGGAGCGAAGACCAAGCATTTTGTCTATCCAGCGTCCGTTCCGGTCAGCGAGGATCCGGAAACTTCGATTGTGGAAGCACTGAATCAGAACGACGACTTCATTAGCATCATGAGTGACCTTATTTGTGAGATCGCAAAAGACCGCTGAGTTTTATGAAATGGGGTGGCCCAGTTTGCTGGGCCACCCCATTTGGCTTAATATCCGGTTTTCGGGAGCTGGGGTTTGGTCGGGGGAGTGAGGTTGCGTACAATGGTAATCCAACTGCTGTTGGCGGTCTGCCAGACACCTTGGTATTTCCCGCCGGCGTCGGCTCGGTTTATCACATAATATCCGTTCGCGGCTTTGGGACTGACAGCTATCGTGAGCGTGGCCTTGGTGCTGCTTTGGAAACCTGCAGGAACCGTGCCAAAGTCAAAATAAATATCCGTCACGGCTTCACCCGCCATCAGCGGAAGCGCATTGAGCGCAAAGGAATAATTGTTGGTGCTGAGCAGGTTGCTTGCCAGCACCCGGTAATCGTTGTAGTTGGTCTTGTAAAGAACGCGGTAGGTCAAACGGTGGCTATATGTGCCGGTGGTCAGCGAAGATGCGGAGGCAATATCCGTCGGCAGACGGTCATGCCAGAAGAAATTCTCCAGCGCCACATTGGAGGTGTTGGCGACCTTGATGCTGTAGGAAATCTTATCGCCCGCCAGCACCTCCTTAATGCCGGTTTTTACGATAGATACGCCAAGTTCAGCCGGCTGGTTGAATGCCGCCAGCTTGATAATCTGGCCGGGGTACTCCAGCGTCACATCAAAACGCTGAATGGATAGCTGCCAATAGGCCGGCGCTGTGACCTCTCGAATAATATAGCGGCCAAGCGGAAGCGGATCGGAAGCGGCGACGCCCCGGGCATCCGTTGTGATATAGCCCACCACCTTGCCGCTGCGCTCGCGTACAATTTCAAAAACGGCGCCCTTAAGCGTGGTTCCGGCAGCCTGCCCGGTGACAGCATTGTTGGTGGCAGCGTACTTTGTGACTTGGATTTGGCCGGTAATCGGGGTGTTTTCCCATTCCACCGTGGTGGTCTGACCGGCCCTGACATAAACGGTCTTGTACTGGGTATCGACGACATAGCCCTCGTTTTCCAGCTCGCGGATATAGTATTTTCCTGGACTCAACTCCGCTTCGGAATAGGCATAGCCATTTTGGTCAGTTGTAATCTGATCCACTGGATTGCGGCCGGAATCGTAGATAATAAAAGATACACCGTAGATTCCTTTGCCGGTGTTGGCGTCGGTTTTATGAATGAGGATCCCCGAAACAGGGCGGTTGTAGAAGGTCAGAATCTGCGTATCATCCGGATTGATAACGACCGTCTGAGAGCGGGTGCTTTCGTCGATAACATAGCCGGAAATTGTTTTTTCCTCTGTGACAACCACGGTTCCAGTGATGCCGGAAAGGATGATCTGGCCGTTTTTGTCCGTATAATACAGTCCTTTAGAAGAGAGCTTTCCGCCCTCTGCATCCACATAACTACCGTCGGCATAGGTGATTTTGAAGGTGACGCCTTCCAGAGGCTTCTTTGTCACGCTGTCCAGTTTGTTGATAATCAATCCACCCTTGGGCTGATTCCGAAACTCCAGCGTGACAGTTTCCCCAGCTTTAATCTTGATGGTCTGCGGCGTGTCGTCCAGCAAATAGCCGTCTTTCGCGCGCGTTTCCTTTGCAACCAGCGTTGTTCCGGGGGCGATGTTCTCGATGAGAATAGTTCCTGCGCTGTCGGTTGTAAAGTAGCCGTTGTTATTGCCCACGACTGTGCCGTCTGAGGTGGTTATAAAAAACTGCACATCAGAAAGCGGCTTATGGGTGACGCTGTCGATCTTCTTGATCAAAAGCGCGCCCTTCGGACTGTTTCCAAAATAGAGCTGCACGACATCCTGCTCTTTCCCGGAAATATAGACAGTCTGCGGAGCTGTATCAATCACATGAGAGCTGTCACTGGCCAATTCCTCTACAATATAGGTGCCAGCTTTCAGTCCCGTCACCGTGAAACTACCGTTGGCGCTGGTTTTATAGGTGCCTATCACTGTGCCACCAGTTCCGGAAGTGCCGGAGAGGTATTTCACCTGAAAAACCGCGCCTTCTACCGCTTCGCCGGTCACGCTGTCGTATTTGTAGACGACGAGAGCGGAGAGCGGCGTGTTTTCAAAGGTTATCTCTTTGCCGGTGCCGGCATTTAAGTGGAAATCCTGTGTGGCTGGTTCCGTGATAGAATACCCCGGCGCCGGTTCCAGTTCCGTTACACGGTACCAGCCATCTTTGAGCTTATAGAGTTTGATCTGGCCGTTTTCATCGCTGTAGTAGGTGCCCAGGTCATTGATCTCTCCGCTAAAGGTATCGTTGGAGGCATAGGTGATCTGAAACTTTGCACCTTGAATCGGGTCGCCAGTAATGCTGTCCACCTTGTTGATGGTCAGTGAAGGCTTCGGATAATTCTGAAAGCGGACCGTGCCTGTCCGGTTGGGCACGAGGGTAATGTGCTGATGATTTTTGTCAATGAGGTATTCGTCGGGTACGGACTGCTCCCAGATTTCATAAACACCCGGCTCCAAATCTTCGACGAAAACCTCGCCTTTTTCATTGGTGGCCTCGGTGGTGATGGTGCTGCCATCTGCTTTCTGAATGGTAAATGTAACGCCGGAAACCGGCTTGCCGCTGACGGCATCTGTTTTGACAATCAGCAGATCCGGCTTGGCATCGTTGTTCACGACAAGCTGAGATGTCTGCCCGGGGAACAGTTCCACATGGTATTCCGTTTCATTTCGGATGTAGCCCTCCGGCGCTGACATTTCCAAAACAGAGTAAACGCCCGGTTCCAAGTTTTCCAGCACGATTCGGCCATCTGTTCCGGATACACGGTCAAGATAATGGCTGCCGTCTTCGATTTTGGCAATACGGAAGGTCGCACCCGCCAGATATTCGCCGGTATTCGGATCGTATTTTACAATGACCATAGAAGGCTTTTTGGTGTTGGTGAAGACAAAATTGGCATTTTCATCCGGATTGATCTGCACCACGCGCACGGCATCGTCGATGAGGTAGCCATCCGGCGCTGCCAGTTCACGCACTTCATAGGCTCCGGGTTCCAACTTCGAGAGGTCGATTTCGCCATTGATATCAGAGGTAAACTCCTGCCGGTAACTGCCGCCAATCAGCTTAAACTCAAATCGGACATTGGGTAGGGATTTCATGGTCTGGCTATCCACCTTTACAAGATGGATACCGGGCTTGAGCTGGTTAAAGAAAATCAGAGTTTGTGTCGCCGTCTGACCTGCCTCCAGCTCGATTTCCTGCGGCGTCGAGTTGATTACATGAGAGTCTGGACCTGCGACCTCTTTTACGAGATAAGTGCCGGGTTCGAGATCATACAGGAAAATTTCTCCGCTGTCATCGGTGGTATAGCTGCCGATGAGCGTGGTGTCTCGGTACACTTCAAAAGTGACGCCGGACAGCGGCGTATTGGTCTGCGCGTCATACTTTACGATGCGCAAAGCCGGCTGTGCTTTGTTTGTGATAACAAGAATCGGGTCATCCTCGAGCGCCGGATTATAGGGGTCAATGTGGATACCGTGCTTTGTGGAGTCCAGAACATAGCCGGAAGGCGCTGCGGTTTCCACCACTTCAATGTAGGCTTCCTGTGTAATGCCGGTCACATAGGCTTCACCCGCGTCATTGGTGGTCACGGATGTGATAAACTTCCCGTCCGCATAGACGTCAAAGGAAGCGCCGGGGAGAGACACCCCGGTCTGCGCGTCCGCCTTGATGATGGTCAGGCTGGGCTCGCGGACGTTCTCAAAAGTCAAGACAATGTCCTTGGTACCGGTCCATTCCACAGTCTGCACGCTGGTGTCCTTGAGGTAACCAGTCGGCGCGGACTGCTCCATCACACGATAGCTGCCGTAGGGCAAATCGTCGCCAAGAAACTCAACCACGCCGTCAAAGCCGGTGATGCCGGTGGTTTTATAGGATCCATCAATCTGCTCAAAGAGAAAAACCGCGCCCTGCAGAGAGGACTTGTTCTGGGCGTCGATTTTCTTAACCTGGAACGATTTTTCGTTGCTGTTGCGGACGGTCACGTAAGCGGTTCGTCCGGCAGAAAGCGTGACGCTGACCGGGTCGACCAACGTGAAACCTTCCGGCGCCTCGATTTCCCGCAATGTGAAAGACTCTTCCGGGTCGAGACCAATCCAGGTGATCTGGCCGTTACGGTCGCTGGTTCCGGTCAAAGAGGTACCCTTGTTTCCGCTCAGGATAAACTTCGCGCCCTCCAGAGCGTTGCCGGTGCCATCCACCTTGAAGACCTGGAGGTTGGCAGATTTCTGTGTTCCTTCAGCAAGCCATTTAATTGTTCCGATTGCATTACAGGTGGTATAGCCGGGGTCTGAAATAATGTAGGACTGTTCCGTAGAAGTGGGGTTTAGCGCGAGGTATAGATTGAACTGTGCAACGCCGCCCACGGCCTTGATCTTGAAGGAACCCTCATCCGCCGCATTGTCCACGGGAATGCAAACCTTAAATGCGCCGTAATACTCCATTCCGTTTGCATTAAGGTTGGTAACGCGGGATTTACTGGTATCTACTTTGTAATAGGTCGTACCGCCGCTTGTCTCCGTAGTCAGAGAGCTGTTGTTTTCCGCCACAAAAATCGTACCGGCCGGCGCGTCTGTGGAATAGACCTTGGTGGTGTAGCCGTCGATCCAGGTAGAGGTGGCGGAGGCTACGTACATCAGGCGGGTATAGTACTCCTCACCGCCGATGATTTCTTTTTTGATGCCACCGATGTTTTCGTTTGCGGCACCCTCCAGTCCGAGATCATGAACAATCTCCACGGTTTTCATATCCCGATTCAACTCGCTGCGCACATACATACCGCAGTAGAGATTTTTCGTCCAGTGGGTTGATAGCGCCAAGATGGCCTTGACGCTGTCGAAAACGCAGATCTGTTGTGCGTCGGAGGTCGGAACGATCAAAGAGGATCGGCCGGCAGTGTAGGCTGTACCGGGTACGGCAACCTGGCCGCAGGTAGCCCATATCGCAAGCTGTGTGGCATACTCATACTCCGCTGTCGTCAAATTGGCAATGCCGCGCACATCGTTTGGATGCAGCTGCTTAAATTGCTCCAGCGTTCGCATGGGATAGCCGTTGGCGAAAGCCCCCATCGTTTGAGGATTGCGGCTATATGGCTGCAGCGTCAACGCCTTATTGGGAGATACATTTTTAAGCCCTCAGTTGACGCAATAGGCCGTTCCGGTGATGCCGTCGTTGGTCTTGTATGACCAGCTATTTGCACCCATGGTAGTGTTGCCTGTCTTTTTCAGAATTTCAGAGCGGCCGGCAACCTGTATATTTGCAGTATTGCTGTTTACAATAGAGACCGCTCCCGCAGACACGGAAAGTACGCTGATCAGCGTTATAACAGCCAGCAGGATAGAAAGTAGCCTTGAGAAATGTTTGTGTTTCATAGCGAAACTCCTTTCAGCGAAAAGTGGGTATAGAAAAAGCAGGCTATTCACGCACTATAGCGTGAACAGTCTGCTTTTTATAGGGCATGAAACTATCTTATCTGAATAGGCGCGGATAGTCTGCCGCGCCGTTCATAAACGCGATGAATGCGCTTGACATATCGCTAATTTACTGAAGTTGAACCAGGAATAATTAATTCTTTGAGGAACGCGGTCATCTCAGGTGCTTCATCAATGTAGCCAAGCGAGGTCTTGCTGAGAAGCAGGTTGTGTGTATTTGCAGAACAGTCATTGTTGGTTACATCCACATGGAGCCATTGAGAATCTAAATACACCAGATTCCAGCCGTGATTAGCGGAATGAATCTTTATACACGGTATTTTAGCCGCAGAACATAAAAAACTGAATGCACGGGTGTAAGTACCGCAGGCCGCTTCAATCTCACGGCCGTTATCTGAAAAAGTCTGCGTAATACCTGGTGCCGCCCCTTCCTCATAGGTCAGCAGCGTACAGAGATAGTCATTGAGATATGTGACCTTATCCCTGTCAGAATCCATCTGGTTCACTTTTTCGAGAACAGGCTGAACGAAATCGTAAGCATCCTGATAGTTTTCCGGCATGGCTGCCGACACGGCAAAGTAGTCCAGATATTCATAGTAATTGCGTAAGTTTGCGGGTACATAGTGTTCATACCGAAGGACGCCGTCCATTCGCCCCATTAGGTTCACGGCAATGCTGTAGTCTTCGACGCTGACCATGGTATAGGCGCACCGATCACCCGCACTCTTATCCGTACCGAAATCCACGATCGTCTGACGGAAGGTGTTGTAGAGCTTCCGGGTATAGGCTCCGGTGAAGATGGCGGGGTTGGCCTGCTGGGAAAAATCCTCGCGGCTCCAGGATTCCTGCGTGATGGTGATAGAGCCATCCGGATTTTTCAAAACGGCATCGCCCTGCGGATTCGGTGTCTGCTCAGCCTCCTTTTGCAGCGCGCGGCAGATCAAGACTGCCATGTCGCCGCGGGTGATTACACTTCCTTGCGCCGCGGCCTCGTCCAGAAGCCCTTGCGCTGCGGCATAGGCGCAGGCGGTATTGTAATTCCATGCGCTGCCTTCGCTGTTTGCATATCCGTAAGTGCGAAGCATTACCGTACAGGCCATTTCCGGGCTGACCATGTCGCTTGGACCGAATTGGGCGCTGTTGTAGCCGTTCATCAGCAGCATGGCAACGCAGTAACCCACATAGGGCCTGGCCCACGCCGGAACATCGGTGAAATAGCAGGCCCATTCATACATGGCTGGGTCCACTTCGCCTTCGCCATGCAGGCGGGTGAGCAGAGCTGCAAGCTGCGCGCGGGTCAGGCCGCTGTCCAGCATCAAGTCACCCCTCTCATTACCGAGAAGGATACCTTGTTCTTTAAGATGCGCGGCAGCCGTCTGCACCTCGCTTTCCGGCTCCGCGGCCAGCGCCGTACCACTCAGCAGCAGAGCGGCCGCGAGCAGGAATGCCAGAAGACGCTTCATCTTTTTCATCGTATCACGCCCCCTTCCGTATTTGATAGAATTTTGTTGTTACGCTTGCCGTCATTCGCTTTGTCTTTTCATCATAGATACATTCATCAAAGCGGCAGATGCCAAGACGCTCTGCTTCGTTTGCCAGCTCTTCCGGAAGGTCAACAGTGATATCCATGCGGATACAAACGGATTTTTCCTTTGGTCGGCGGCTGAATTGCTGCATAACTGACCCTCCTATTTTAAGTAGTTTTATAGGTTCCCGGGATTAGAGCATAATACAGCTTTTGCCGCTTGTCAAAGGATTATTTGAAATGCTTTTGCCACCAAAACTCCTGATGCCGCAAGGCTTTGCGGCGATAGGCTATTTCACGGCGACGGCCTGCACGCAGACCCTGAAATTGGGCCGGTTGGCAAGGCAGGTTGTCAGTGTGATTCGGTTGTCGGCGGTTGCCTGCAAGACCAATCGGTACTGGAGATGGTACCGACGAATACCACTTTATATGTCCTAGTGCCGTAAACGGTGGTGTAGGTGATGGTGTCGCCGATCTCCAAATCTTTGATATCGCCAATGGTGTACTTCGCCCCGCGGTTGTGTCCACAGACGCCTATATTTCCATCCCAGCCGGAGGTGCTGCTGTAATGCCCCAGCCCCTTGGCCATGCTGGCATTGGTTTCGCCCTCCCAGACTTTCATATTGATGTCCAGCGTGGGAATTTTGAGAGTACCTATGCTCCCGTCTTTACGCACCATGTCTGCGGTGCTGGTGTAGGCAGGCTGCTGATAAACGGGCAAGGACGGATTTTCCGGAATCACCGGAACATAGAGTCCGCTGTCGCTGTTTCCGATAGCTCCTACTGATTCTGCACCTCCGTTGGGAGACACATTTAAGCCAGGAAGGGGAACCTTCTCCATCGGGCCAATAGAGGCATTGCTGGAGATACCATATGGCAGCTCCGGAATGTCATAGTCGATCGCATTCGGACCGCCGTAATTGTATTCCGACCGATAAGCAGATTCATAATTGGTGGAACGATAATATTCCGTTTCTTCCACAGCGTCGATATTGTACTCCAGCGCACTGGCACCGACGGTCATGGAAAGCGACAGGCAAAGCGCCGCCCCCAGACTCAAGGCCGTATGTTTAAGCTTCATCCTCTGGTTCCTCCTCATCTTCAGGTATCTCAATAATTTGTTCCTGCAGCGTGCGGACCTGCTTTCTGGAATGAATCAACAGGCCGGCAAGAACGACAATGGCCGCAATGCCAAGCCCGCTGATCAGGATGGGAACATAGCCTTTGAAAAAGGCAGCCACCCAACCGCCCTCATCGCTTTCCGGGATGAGCGTCGGCTCTCCCGTGTAGGTTACGGTATAGGCAATGTTTTCAATTCCGCTGCAGGAAACCTCTCCCACATATTCTGCAGTGGTGATATATCCGGTAGCGGCATTGTAATAGGCCTGACCGGAATAGGTGGCAACTGCTTTATACTGGGATGGAACAAGCACATCGTCCACCAAAGTCGTACCCTGCACCTGCCAATCGACAGACTGGAGCTGAATGGTTTTGCCATCCTTTACGGTGCTTGCGGGAACATAGGACATGTCGTTGCTGTCGAGATTACCGATTTCCTTTGTTTCGCTGACGGTGTAGCTTTTGGTCGTGTATCCTGCCGCCTCTGTCTGGATGGTAGTATGATCCAGGCTTAATGTACCGCTGTACTCCCCATCGTTGAATTCCATGGTAGGTGACAGCACTGCCAAAACGGCAGACAGGTCTTTTTTCTCGGTCTCCACCGTGATGATTTCGGTATGTCCTTTGCTGTCCTCAAAGGGTGTCGTCTCTTTTGTAATCGAGGAAAAGGTGTAGGTATAGCCTTCGTAGTCAAATGGCTCCTCAATCAAGGATTGCGGATCGGTGTCCGGCGCCACAGTATATGTCTTGATATACTGCTGAACGCCATTGAGTGTCTGGACCGTTGTACCTGTCGGAACCTCCATAGCAAAGGCGTTGACAGAGCAGAAAAGGGCTATTATCAGGGCAATGCCGGATGCTGCTAATTTTTTCATAGGGTTGTGCTCCTCCATTTCGTTAAAAATATGAGCCCCGCCGCAACGAGTGCGACGGCCGCCGCTGCGGTGATGCTGGTGAGTAACGCTCTTTTCATGTACTATCCTCCTCTTGAAAGTTGAATTCTACTGCGTACTCCGGGTGCTCCCGGATGTCCGCGAGCATTTTAAGGGATAAGTCGAGCGCCCGCATGGCATCTCGAGGCTGGCGTTTGACAAAGGGTACCAACAAAATGATATTGCCATCCTGAATTGTGAAAATGATTCGGACCAGAATCTTATTTTTCTCCCGCAGCTCATAAAGCTGGTTGTATTTCTCCAAGACGAAGTGTTTGAAATGCGGTTCTTTCAAATCGCACAGGGGGATCTGAGATAGTCGAAAAATCTGCCAGAGCAGCTTATCCCTCAGTTTTTCTTTCAGCCCCGCTAAAAAATCCATCAGCGGCCCGCGTGTTCCCGGAGGGCAGTAGATTTTAATTTCACGCATAGGTTATATCACCTCCATTTCGCCGGTAAATACCGAGAGCCATGCGAAGAAACTGTCCACAAAAGCGGAGGCCAGCTTTAAGTCACCGCTGATCCACCAAATTGGCTCCGGCAGACTGAGATAGATCGCGTCGTACACGGAACAGAGTGTCAGCATCTTTTGAGGCGCATCCTGTTTAGCTGCACGGGCGATCAATTCCCGACAGGCGACATCCTGGCCTGGCAGCGTTTCACAAAGATGTCCATAGAGCAAGCTGGCATACATACGCGCGATTACATTCACCGCGCTTGCGTCCGGTTCTTCATCGGAGGTAAGAAGCCCCATGCGCTTTCTCCACACGCAGGCCGCTGCGTCGAAAGGGGCAACGCGGAATTTGGCGGCCGAAATAGACTCCATCTGAAAATCTCCTTTCATTTGGGCAATAAAAAAGCCCGGCGCCGCATATTGCGGCGCCAAGCTTGGCTTGTTTGTATGATAATGTGCTGGGGGCCTGTTGCAGCTATAGCCTCTTCAAAAATGAAACCGTGACAAAGCTGTCACGGTTTCATTTCAAGGAGTACATTTTGTGCAACCTCTTTGCTGATTGTAAACCGATATCGATTTCTCACATGAAAACCACAGGAGAGCTGTTTAGCCATTCATGAAACGAAGACTTCGGAATCCTCAATAGGTTTCCAATTCTAATCACTGGAAATGCCTTGCTATGCACAAGGTTATATGCTGCATTTCGGCCGAGCCGAAGGATTGTCATAATATCCTCAACGGTATAAGTTTCGGGAAGCGGTTCCATTACTTCTACAGACTCCTGCGAATTGCTTTCCGAAACATTATCGGAAAGCCTTGACGGTGGAACGACTTTCTCCAGAGCTCCTTTTTTCGGAGCCTGCATGGCGGAGTCTGATGAGGTATCAGAGGGAGCACCTTTAATTTCTTGTTGTGCTTCTAACTGCTCTGGACCGATTTCGGCCATTTGTCTTGCTTCATATTCCTCCTCCGGAATGGCATGGTACCCGGTTTCATCTAAAACCCATACGACTGCTGCTCGACGATGGCGCTTTTTCTCGGTGACGGTGCTATCTGCATTTTTACATGTGTTTTCTCGCATCGTACAGTCCTCCTCATGAAAGCCTTTCTTTTAGAAATTCTAAAAAAAGTCGCTCAAGTTCCTTATCGTTGGACAGCTCTTTGAGATAGGGGGCGAATTTCTTGCGATCAAAGCTGATTTTTTTTGGCGGTGCCATTGCGCGTTTTTCCGCTGCCGCCCGGCTTTCCCGCCAGGCGGCGAAAATCTGCTGCTTCTCGGCACAGGGCGGCGGGCATTTGCTGATGATGTGTTTGACGGCTGACTTGTTCAAAGCGTACCCATCTATGTTGCACATCTCTGTAAATGCCTCCTGCGTACCGCTGTCATAGTCGGCAATCAGCTCAGCGCAGGCCAGATTCAATTGCTTCGGTGTGTTTTCGAGAATCTCCGCCAGCGCGGGAATCAACTGCGTCAGCTTGACAGCCTTGCGGATTTCGTATTCGGTGACGCCGAAAAATTCTGCGACAACTTCACGGGCGAGGAACCTCTGGCGAGAATCACCAGAAGTTGATAGGTCACTTCGGAACCCCTGTTTTCGCTCAATGTCCAGTAACGCCTTATATGCCTTGCCACGCTCAATGATTGTCAGTTTTGGCCGGCGAAGCAGATTGGTGGCAATGGCGATAGAGGTCGCGCGGGCGTCGTCGGCCTCGATGATCTCTGCCGGCATTGCCGGCCATCCGTTTAAGCGGCCTGCCCTTGTGCGGTTTTCTCCAGCGATGATTTCATAGCGGTCACTCCCGGAGATTGGCCGCACGATAATGCGCTCAAACAGTCCTTCCTCGGCAAGCTGTGCGGCGAAGGCTTTCAAGCGCGCAGGTGGGTAGGGCTTAAAACCAATGTCGGCCGTGAAAAAGGATACCAGCTTGTCCATTGGAAGATCTCGGATGACCGGCTGCTTTGCTGATGCGCTGGGTTGAAAGATTTTCTCGTATGCGTCATTGCCAATTTCAAGTTCTGATGCCTGCTGCGTTGCGCTCATGCGGCGCTTGAGCATATCGGATACATTGGTTTTAGCCAAGCCGCCGCACCTCCTCCGCCAAACTGCGATAGGACGCGGCTGCCGGATTTTTCGGCTCATAGGAGAGAATGCTTTGACCTGCAGCCGGACACTCCGCCACTTTGATGGAATACTCAATAGGCCGTTCAAAGACATGGCAGTTGTCGCCGTAGACCTCGCCGACGCTGGATCGGACACTGTGGCAGAGCTGAGGACGTGATTGATACATGGTCAGCAAAATTCCCGCGATTTCAAGTCGGGGATTGAATTTGCTTTTCACAGAGCGTACCATGTCCAGTACATCAGGAATTCCCTCGCTGGCGAGGAAGTGTGATTGCACGGGAATTATACAGTAGTCAGAGGCGGCCAGTGCATTGACCGTCAGCAGTTCATATTTCAGGCCGCAGTCGATAATGATGAAGTCGTAGCTGTCGCGCAGCAGGGCGGTGATGCTGTCTGTCATCTTTTCGCAGGTGCGATCAGCATCACCAACTGAATTGTATTGGGAAAGCTGCATGACCTGCAGGCGCGCGGCGGCGTCGGCAAGGCGGCGGTTTGCCGCAATCAGGTCAACGCCGATGCCGGTATGGAGAATCGAACGGGGGATATGCAATTCCAGATCCTCTGGGGCATCTACGACTGCCAGCAAAAGCTTCGAGAGTGTCTGCTTCTGCTCGGTAGGGGTATAGCCCAGGGCCGCGGTTAAATTTCCTTGAGGATCATTGTCAATCAACAGAACGCGTTGGCCTTCATCGGCCAATGCAGCGCCGAGATTTAAGGTGGTGGTGGTCTTGCCCACACCGCCTTTAGAGTTCGTTATTGATAATATTTTTCCCATATGATATACTTCTTTCTATTTCCTATGAAATTTCGAGTTAGGGATTTCGGCAATTCATTGCGGTTAGGCAGGATCACCATTTGCAGTTTGTTTGCAGTCAAATCAAGAATTGGCAAAACTTAAGGGATTTTGGCATACCTTGTCCTACGTTGATGCAAACGCCTTTTTGGAACGGGTTGGTTTGCATTTAACGTTGGAAACCCTTGATATGACTGCGATAAATGAAAAATGACCTCCGGGTTAGAAGCGCTCACTAAGGAAGCTCATAACCCGGAGGTCGCAGGTTCAAGTCCTGTCTCCGCAACCATAAAAGTCCTGAAATCGCAAGATTTCAGGACTTTTTCTTTGCTTTTCGGCTCAAAAGATACTTTTGTAACCTCCGGGTTCCCTGGGGACCTGACAAAGCCTTGACCCATACGGGAATCGTGACAGAAAGCACCGGATGGACAATTTAGCATGTCCGGCCAGTGCTTTGGCATTTTTTCATCACTTATGGAATGATGGGTCAAATTTTCCTGTCCACTTTTGGGAATCAGGGAGTTATTTTACAAACAACGTCCACCCTTCTTGTTTACAGGAGGATGCAAGCATATCTGTTACATGTTCAATTGCGCCATTTGGGGTAAGCTTCAAAATTAGGACCGGATACGTATCATCAATCAGAATATTTGGGGTCGTTTTTTTGTTTTATTTCAGCGATGGAGAACTCGCAAAAAGAAGCAGCGGCTTTAAAACTTTTTTGTTTTTCCCCAGCCATCCGAACGGGAAATATCCTCAATCAGCACAACCGAAGGAGCAGTTTGAGGGATGTCTTTCGTCATGCAATGTTGGTAAAACCACTTCTGGCAGGAGCCTCCTTCTGGCGGACAAATAGAATCTGTAGAACAACTGCAGAGGCCGTAGTATCCAGCTTGTTTCGGCCTGTCGACCAGTCCCAAAACTCTCCGCAGATCGGCCAGAATTCTTTCTTGGACGGAAATAAAAATTCAGAGGCTTCTGGAGTTTTCTTGTTCCGCCCTAAATTCCACATGGTTATTCTCCAATCTCCGTAATGTCAACTACCCATTTTCCCAAGGAAAAGGAGAACCCGCAACACCAGGAATCAAACCACCAGCAATGCCGCCGCCCCCCTTAGGGGCGGCTGTCTTTTTGGAACCCGGCATCTTTTCTGCGGGATTGGGATGTGCTATAGTATCCTTTGGCCGGCGCACCGGCCGGAGGAGTGTGAAGAGATGATTTTGATTGTCTGCGTGGACGATAACAACGGCATGCTGTTCCACGGCCGGCGGCAGAGCCGGGACCGCTTGCTGGCGGAGCGGATTCTCCGGCACTGCGCCGGAAGACGGCTTTGGATGAACGCGTATTCCCGCAGCCAGTTCCCGCTTAAAGCGGAGATTTCGGTCCATGAGGCCTGTTTGTCCCTTGCAGAGAAAGGGGAGTTCTGCTTTGTGGAGAATCAGGATGTTCGGCCCGCTGCGGACCGGGTGGAGCAGGTGATCCTCTACCGGTGGAACCGGGTCTATCCCGCGGATGTATATTTCAGCCTTTCCCTGGACGGCTGGAGCCTTTCCCACAGGGAGGAATTTAAAGGCTCTTCCCACCAGCATATCACAGAGGAGGTATACGTGCGATGAAGAAAAGCATGCTGACCCTTTTCCTGGCGCTGCTTGTGCTGACCGGCTGCGCCGCCGGGCCCCGAGAGCCGTCGTTTTCCCTGAAGGACATCCCGGAGTTCTCCGGCGAGCCCTATGTGATCCTCAACGACAATGAGCCGGACTTTACGGAGGAGGAGATCACCTCCGACTCCTTTGAAACCTACAGCGATCTGGACGCGCTGGGCCGGTGCGGCGCGGCGTTTGCCTGTGTCGGGACGGACCTGATGCCCACAGAGGAGCGGGGCAGCATCGGCTCCGTGAAGCCCAGCGGCTGGCAGACGGTGAAGTACGACTGCGTGGACGGAAAGTACCTCTATAACCGCTGCCACCTGATCGGCTATCAGCTGTCAGGGGAAAATGCCAATGAGCAAAACCTCATCACCGGCACCCGCTATATGAATGTGGACGGGATGCTGCCCTTTGAAAACCTGGTGGCCGACTACGTAAAGGAGACGGAGCACCACGTCCTCTACCGGGTCACCCCGGTTTTTGAGGGGGAGGACCTGGTGGCCGAAGGCGTTCAGATGGAGGGCTGGTCTGTGGAGGACTCTGGCGATGGGGTCTGCTTCAACGTCTATGTCTACAACTGCCAGCCGGGGGTGCGCATTGACTATGCCACCGGAGAAAGCTGCCTGGAAGATCAGGCGGGGGCGGATGCAGCCGGCGCCTCCTACATTCTGAACACCAGTTCCCACAAGTTCCACAACCCCGGCTGCTCCGGAGTGTCTTCCATGAGCGAGAGCAACAAGCAGGCTTACACAGGAAGCCGGGAAGACCTCATTGCCCAGGGGTACACGCCCTGCGGCCAGTGCAATCCATAAGAAAGAGGAAAGGGACGGCTCAGCCGTCCCTTTTTTGAGGAGTCTGCGGGCCGTCGGAATGTGCCTGCCGGTCAAAGTGGTGAAGCCAGTCGGCCTTCCAAAAGTAGATGGCAAGGACGATGCAGCTGAGGCTCCAGGTGAGGGGATACCCCAAAAAAATGCAGCGGATGTCGTTGAAGAAGCGGAGGATCAAAGTGACGTAGCTCACCCGGATCACGCACCAGCACACCACCATCACGCCCATGGGGACCACCGCCAGCCCCGCGCCCCGCAGGGTGCCGGAGATGCTGTGGGTAAAGGCCAGCAGGAAGTAGAAAGGCGCCATGGTCCTGGCCTGGGCCACGCCAACGGCCACCACCGCAGAGTCAGAGTTGAACAGGGCGATGAGATAGGGGGATAAAAAGTAAATGAGCATGCCGATCAGCTCTGAGAGGAGCATGCTGGCCGCCATGCCGAACCGGGCCCCCCGCCTGGCCCGGTCGTACTGGCGGGCGCCTAAGTTCTGGCTGATGAAGGTGGTCATGGCCAGGGCAAAGGTGGTGACCGGAAGGAAGGCAAAGCCCTCGATCTTCATGTAGGACCCGCAGCCGGCCATGGCGTCCTCGCCAAAGGAGTTGATGTTAGACTGCATCACCGTGTTGGCCAGGGCGATGATGGAGCTTTGCAGCCCGGAGGGCAGCCCCATCTGCAAAATCTCCCGCAGCATGGGCCGGTTCAAATGGATGTTCCGCGGGATGAGCCGGTGTGCCCCCTCCACCCGCATCAGGTGCCGCAGCCCCAAAAAGGCGCTGAACCCCTGGGCGATCACGGTGGCAGCCCCTGCCCCGGCCACGCCCCAGTTAAGGCCTGCCACAAACAAAATATCCAAAATGGCGTTGAGCACTGCTGCGGTGATCAGGTAGTAGAGGGGGTGGCGGCTGTCCCCCATGGCCTGGAGGATGCCGTTGACCGTATTGTACAGGGCCATGAACAGCACGCCGGAGAAGTAGATGCGAAAATACAGGATGGAGTCGGGCAGCACATTTTCCGGCGTGCCCATCAGCCGTAAAATAGACGGGGTGAGCCCGACGCCGCAGACGGTCAGCGCAATGCCTGAGATCAGCGCAAAGGCCACGGTGGTGTGGACGGCCGTGCTGACCTGCCCCTCGGCCCCGGCGCCGTAATAGCGGGCAATGACCACGCCCGCGCCGATGAAGATGCCGGAGATCAGGCCCACCAACAGTAAAATCAGGTGGGACGAGGAGCTGACCGCCGCCAGCGCGGCCTTGCCAGTGAAATTGCCCACCACCAAAGAGTCCACCACATTGTAGAGCTGCTGAAAGAGGTTGCCCAACAGGATGGGAAGCGCAAAGGAGAGCACCCGCTTCCAAATGGGGCCCTCCGTCATCAGCACGGCGCCGTGCCCGGCCATCTCATCGCTCCCTTCCCTGCTGTCCGTTTGGCGCGGACGGTTTGCTTTCTTTGAATAGTCTACTACCGGTTTGAGGAGAATGCAAGGAGTGCGCGCCTCTGCTGCGGATGAGAGCGCAGGTAAAGCGCAAGCGCGGCATTGCCCAAACTGCGGGATTTTGCACCGAAAAGAATGAGCAATAGGCTGGCAGCCACAGCCTGCCTGTATAACGATATGAGGGGGCCGGGGCCGCAGTTGTGAAATGGAATAAAATTGTGGAGTGTATTTTGCCGGAATGGCAATTGCAAAGGGGGAGGAAACAAGTTATGATGGAATTAGAAAAATTTTCCCTGGACGCAGGGACTTGTTGAGGTTCCCATGAAACAAACCAAACCCAGGCCGCCCTTTCCGGAGCGGCTGACCGCGCTGTATCTGGGTCTGATGGCTCTGGTGTACCCGCTGTGGGTCACCGGGGACTACCAGACCATCTCCGCGCAGAAATTCCGGTGCTTCCTGATCCTGACCGGCGGATATGTCCTGGCCATGGCGGTGCTGGGGTTGGAGATGCTCGTTTTGGGCCAGGCGCGCTGCCCCGGTCCGCGCCAGGTGTGGAACGGGGCAGCGCTGCCCCAGAAGCTGATTGTGCTCTTCTGGCTGCTGAGCGCGGCCTCCACCCTGTTCTCCCCCTGGCGGAGCGAGGCGGTGTGGGGCATGACGCGAAACGAGGGCCTGGTCACCCTCTCCCTCTACTGTGCCTCCTTTTTGCTGGTGTCCGTGTTCGGACGGGCGCGGATGTGGATGCTCTATCTCCTGGGCGCGTCCATGAGCGCCCTCGCCATAGTCGGATTGATCCAGCTCACCGGGGCCAATCCCTTTGGACTCTACCCCGGCGGCTACAGCTACTTTGACGCCGGGAGTGCCTATTCCGGCCAGTACCTGACCACCATTGGAAACGTGGACCTGCTGGCGGCGCTGCTCTGTGTGGTGATTCCGGCCTTTGCTTTGGCGCTCCTCCGGTGCCATGAGAGGGAGAGGTTCCTTTTGACGGTCCCGCTTGCGCTGTGCGCCGCGCTTGCGGTGGGGATGCGGGTGGCCGCCGGATATGTGGCGCTGCTGGGGACTGCGCTGATCCTGCCGCCGGTGCTGTGCCGGAAAAAGCGGGGATGGTTGGCCCTGCTCTCCTGTGCCCTTTTGTGCGCGGGCCTGGCGGCCGCGTACTTCGCGGGGGACGCGCTGGGGGCAACGGCGGGGGAGCTTTCGGCCCTGCTCCACGGCCGCGTGGAGGACAGCTTTGGCTCCGGCCGGGTCTATATCTGGAAAGAGGTCCTGTCCATTGTACCGGAGCGCCTGTGGTTCGGCGGCGGGCCGGACACCCTTTCTATACGTGTGGCGGGATACTTTGAACGCTATGACCCGGCTCTGGGCCTGGTGTTGCGCTCGCTGATCGACGTGGCCCACAATGAGTATCTGAACCTTCTGGCCAATCAGGGGCTGCTGGCTCTGGCGGCTTATCTGGGGGCCTTGGCCGCCTCGGCGCTGCGGTGGGCCCGCCGGGCCGCGTCCGACGCAGCCGCAGCCGTCCTGGGCGGCGGAATCCTGTGTTACTGCATCCAGGCGTTTTTCGGAATCAGCAGCTGTATCACCGCACCGGCCCTGTGGCTGATGTGGGGGCTTTTGGAACAAAGACTGGAGGAGTTGAAATGAAAGAACGCAGGCAGTTGATCTGTCTCAATCTGGCGCTGATCCTGCTGTGGTCGCTGCTGCCAATGCCCGTGTTTGCGGCGGAGGGCGGCGCGTCGGAGGAGCCCGTCTTCCAACAGGCCTTTGATGCCGCCGGCGAGACGCTGCGCGTGGGCGGCAGGACCGTGGGCTACGGGGAGAAGGCGGAGGGCCCCGGCTGGAGCTACAACGGCGTCACCACGCTCACCTTGAAAAGCGGCTATACCGGGGAGGCCGTTTCCACCACGCTGACCGCCCTTACCATCCAGGTGGAGGGGAGCGTGTCCGCGGCAGGGGTCTCCAGCACTGGCAGGGTGGACTTCAACCTCACCGACCCCGCCTGCAGAGTGAGCATCACTGGAGCGGAGGGGCAGAGCGCCGTCACGGCCAACATGCTGGTATTTGGCAGCGAGCCCAAGGGGGCCCTGCGCATCCAAAGCGGCGGAGCGGGCGTCCCGGCCCTGAGCTGCGCCACCCTCATGCTGCCCACGGCCAGGGGGTATGATGAGCAGAGCACAAACGTGATCCTGCGATCCGGGACATCGGAGGAGACGGCCCGGCCGGTGACGGAGTACGACGGCCAGGAGTACGTCTACTGGGAGCTGACGGAGTGCGAGGTGCTGTTCCTCTCCGATGGAACGGTGGCGGAGCGGCAGAACCTGCCCCTGGGCCGGGAGGCGGACGTCCGGATGGCCGGCGCGCCGGAGAAAAGCGGCGGCATTTTCCTGGGCTGGAGCAATGGGGGGAAAGTCTATCAGCCGGGGCAGGCCGCTTCCATCAGGCTCTCCCGCACCAAAGAGGTATTTGAGGCGGTCTGGGCGGAGCGGCCTGAGACCGGCGTGGTCTACCACGGCAACGGGGGCACGGTCGCGGCCGCAGGCAGCGGCAAGGTGGCCGTCACCACCGTGTCCGCCGCGCCCGGGACTGCTGTGGACCTGACAAGCCAGGGCTTTTCCACCGGGTATTATAGCTTTGAGGGCTGGAGCCTCACGCCGGGCGGGGAGCCTCTTAAGTCCTTCACCGTGCCCGAGGGCAGCGCGGCGGACCTATACGCCGTGTGGAAGAGCAGCAATACCATCCCCGGCACCAGCGCCGGGAAGAGGGTCTCTCTTGTCCCCGGCGTGGTCAGCCTGGGAGATGAGGCCGTCGACGCTTCCCTCTCCCCCTATCAGGAGAGCTCCGGGACGGGCTGGTCTGGCAAGGCCGCCGATTTGACGCTGACGGCGGAGTACTCCGGCGCGCCCATTGAGACAGCCTTCGACCTGAATCTGCACATCAGCGGACAGGTTCGGGTCAACGCCGCCTCCGGCGCGGCCATACGGGCGGGCGGCACGCTGTATCTGGATTTTGCGCCCGGCGCTTCCCTGCGCGTCACCGGCTCCGCCGGCGCGCCGGCCATCGACGCGGGAAATCTGTGGGTCGGCATGCCTGGCGCGCTGTACGCCGTGGGCGGCAGCGGTGCATCGGCGTTGGAGGCGGCAGGGACAATGAGCCTCTCCAACCCCGGCGCGGACAAGAGCGGGTATCAAAACCGCCTCTACAGCGGCGGTGAGGCAGTTGCGTCCTATGAGGGGCAGCAGGAGATAGAGATTCGCCGCCCGGCGGCGGAGTTTACGTTCCACTTCCAGGACGGCGCAACGGCGGATGGGATACTGGAGACGGAGTACGACGGCAGCGCACTGTTCAACGCGCCGGAGCCGGTATGGGAGGGCCATGCCTTCCTGGGCTGGAGCACGGATGCCGGCGGCCTCAGCGAGGCCTATTACACAAAGGGCGGCGCGGCGCCTGATTTTTCGGGCGGCAGGGATTTGTACGCCATTTGGGGCGACGACTTCGGCGGCAGGTTTGTGATCCTGGACGGCCGGGGCAGAAGCGTCACCGCCGATGGCCGGGGCGCGTGCACCGTGGCTCTTGCGGACGACGGCGCGGCGCTGCTTCCGGAGACAGCGGACTGGACGGGTCAGGCGGAGTACGCCCTTCCCGCCTCCGGTGTGGTGACGGACCTCCTATGGGGCGGCCAGCGCCATGTCCTCGTGCCCGGCCAGCGGCTCTATGCCGTGTGGGGCACTGAACCGTATTACACGTTCCTTGGAAACGGCGGCATAACCTCCTCGGGCGGCGCCGTGGCCAAGGCCGCCACTCCAGACAAGATGGAGGGTGTTGTTTTTGCGAGGGAAGGCCAGACCTTAGGCTGGTGGACGGAGTTTCCCGACGGCACCGGCCGGGCCTACGCCCCCGGCTCTGAGTATGATAAAACCCTGAAGACCTACTATGCCCATTGGGTGGACAGCCGGGCCGTCTGCTGGGGGGGCGGCGGCACGCTGAGCGGCGGCGCCGTTGCCAGGGAGACGGACTCCCTTCCCGCCGATGCAAATGGCTTCACCCGCCCGGGGCATCAGTTCCTGGGATGGGCGCTCCAACGCGGCGGCAGCGCCGCCACCCAGGCGGAGTTCGACGCGGCCCTCTCCGCGGGGGGGCCCGTGTACCTGTATGCGCTGTGGAGCGCCGTAACGGTGCGGCTCCACAACGCCACCAACTGCTCCGAGCTCAAGCCCAATGCCGACGGCACCTACACCCTGCCCTACGGGCGCTCCCGCTCCTTCTATACCGACGCTTTTGACGGCTGGAACACAAAGCCGGACGGCTCAGGCACATGGTACCCCTATGGCACGGTCATCGACCCGGCTCAGGAGAGCGCTGCGGAGTTTTACGCATTTTTCGTGGATTCCACCCAGCCCTCCGTCTGGATGACCGCGGGCCGGGGCGGCTTTGACGGCAAGACCTTCCAAACGGTGTCCGAGACTCTGCCCGCCGGCTTTACCCTCCCCGCCCAGGTGGGAGAGCGGCAGATTCTGGCCTGGTGGTTCGGAAGCTTTTACACCGACGGCGGAGCTTATCCCAGGGGCGCTGTTGCGCCGGGGGACATGGTGGAGAACTGGACGCTGCGCACGTGCTTCCGGGCGGTGGACGATGGGGAAAACACCGACGAGCACGCCAGGACGGTGCAGGACCTCAACGGCGGCGTCACCGCCGATGGCTTCCGGCTGATGGTGTCCTATGCCTCCCTTGGCGATCTGCGCCTTGCGGGCAGCGATATGGTCTTCCGGGAGGGATATACCCTCAGGGAGTGGAACACCAGCGCCGATGGCACCGGCCAGTCCTACCTTCCCGGCGCGCGGATCTACAACCACGCGGGCCTTTCCAAGGCGCCCCGGCAGGTATTCGCCATTTGGGAGCCCACCTCCGCGCCTTTTGCCACCGTCACCACTGTGGCGGAGGGGCAACGGGTGCAGACCCCGGTGGCCCTGGGCGCGAGGATAACGCTGCCCACCCCGGAGCGAAACGATGGCTTGGGCTTTGTGGGGTGGAACACGGAAGCCGCCGGCACGGGGCAAACCCTGGACGGAACCATTACGGTGAATGGGGCCGTCACCCTGTATGCCCAGTGGGCAGACCCGGCGCTCACGGTAACGGTGCCGGAGATGATGCGCCTGGAGGGGGCGGCGGTCTACCTGGCCCTCTATGATGGGGACGGCGCCATGCTTACCCTCCAAAAAGCAGTGGGCGGAAAGGCGGAGCTGTATGCCCTCCCCGAGGGGGCGGCCCGGTGGAAGCTCTTCTGCCTCAATGAGGACGGAAGGCCGCTGACCAAGCCCATGGAGGAACTTCTCCCATAAAGCGTTAAGAAAAGTGACGGATAAAAAAGGCCGGGGAAAGCATGCTTTCCCCGGCCTTTTACGGCAAACCGGTTTATGCGGACAGGTCCACCCCGGCGGCGATGCGCCGGCAGTTTTCCGGATCAAAGACGTCGCTGAGGCCGGCCTCTTTCAGCGCGTCGGTGAAATACCACTCGGAGCAGTCCATGGCCTCCACCGTAAGGTAGGCGTTCAGCGCCTCGTCCGGGTCACTCAGAAGCATGGTGTAAAGCTCCAGGGCGGAAATGGCGGATACGGCGTAGCTGATGTAGTAGAAGGGATAGAGGAAGTTGTGCTCCAGGTACATCCATCCACCCGGCGCGCTGGCGTAGCCATAGGACTCGCAGACCTGGGCATAGAGCGCACTGACCCGCTCCGGGCTCAGCTCCTCCTCCGCGTAGACGCGCTGTAAAAACTCGTCGAACAGGGCGCCGTCCACCACGCTGTAAAAGAGGTTTAAAAGCACTTCACGGCGGATGGCCTCGCCCTCCACGCCGCCGAAGAGCTCCTCATACCGGGGCAGAAGCATCGCCTCCATCCCCTGGGATTGGAGCTCGCCCAGGTCGTTGTCATCCATGCCGAACAGCAGGTCGCAGCCTGTCAGGTAGTAGTTGGTGAAGTGACCGAACTCGTGGATGAACTGGGTGTAGTCGTAGTAGGTGCCCGAGGGGGCGTTGAACAAAAAGGGCTCATCATAGGAAAAGAGATAGGTGGTATAGCCGGTGTCGGCCTTGGTCGCGCTGGGGGCAATGTCATAGAGGCCGTTGGAGCGCAGAAAAGACAGGGATTCGCACAGCTCCCCGGAAAGGCCGCTGAGGCAGCGCTCCATGCCTTCCAGGATGGCCTCGGGGCTGCAGTCAATGCGGTCGGTGGAGAAGAGGGACTCCGTCTGCTCATAGATCTCCTGGGCATGGCTGTCGGCGGCCGGAGCAAAGTACTCCTGGGCGGAGCGCCAGAGGACCTGGCTGTCCTCTGGCGTGTAGTTGCGTATGTAAAGGGACGCATAGGCGTAGTCTGCATAGGAGTCGCAGCCCGCCTGGGCGGCAATTTCCCGGCGCAGCTCCACCAGCTCCAGGAAGACCTCAGCCACTGCCTCCTCGTCCACGTTCTCCTCCGCCATCAGCGAGCGGTAGCGCTGGCACAGCGCGTCCTCCCGGGCATAGAGGGCTTCTTCCGCGCTCTGGGCGTCATAGGAGATGAACCACTGAATCTGCTGGGCGTCATAGTGCTCCTTCAAGAGCTTTCCGTGGCCGGTCACCGACAGGGCGTGCATGGCGTCCCAGTATCCCTCGTTCAGCTCCCGGTACAGCTGAGAGGTGTAAAGGCTCTCCTCCGCCGCCTGCTCGTCGGTTGGGTCTGAGGCGCACTGGAGGTCGATGAGCTCCCGCATGGTGGCCACGGTGTAGAGGTAGTCCACAAGTGCAGTGTCGTCACGGTTGAAGTCCTCCTGGCTTCCCCCCTCCTTGGCATAGGTTTGGATTTTTGAGAGGAGGGCCTCCCCCTTCTCGGCGCTGCAGCGGCGGTAGGCCATGTCGGCGTAGGCGGTGGGGCCGGAGGAGGAGAAAACGGGTTCGGAGCCGCCGGCGGAAGAACTGGATCCGCCTGCCGCAGAGGGAGTCAAGAGCAGGGAGCAGCCGCTCAGCAGGGCAAGGCACAGCGCCGCAGCCGTCAGGCGGAGAAAGAATGATTTCATACCCGCTCCTCCTGTTCTGCCGTTTTTTTGCGCATAAGGGCAATCTCTTCGGCGTAGCCGGGCAGCTCGTTGGGCGTCTCCAGGCAGAAGGGCAGCCCCCGCAGCAGGGGGTGGGAGGCGACGCGCACCAGGGCCTCCGTGCCGATGGAGCCCTCGCCGATCCTGGCATGGCGGTCCTTGCGGCTGCCGGGCGGGTTTTTGCTGTCGTTGAGGTGGATGGCCCGCAGGTAGCGGAGGCCGATCACCTGATCGAACTGGCGCAGCACGTCGTCCAGGCTGTGGATGATGTCGTAGCCGCCGTCGCTGACGTGGCAGGTGTCCAGACATACGCCCATCTTGTCCTTCAGTTCCACCCGGTCAAGGATGGCACGCAGCTCCTCAAACCGGCCGCCCACCTCGCTCCCCTTTCCCGCCATGGTCTCCAGCAGTACAGTGGTGGACTGCTCCGGCTTTAAGACGGCGTTGAGCCCGTCGGCGATCTGCTCAACGCCCACGTCGATGCCCTGGCCCACGTGACTGCCGGGGTGGAAGTTGTAGAGCTGGCCCGGCAGAAGCTCCATCCGGGACAGGTCGTCGGCGATGGTCTCGGCGGCAAAGGCGCGTTTTTCCGGGTCGTTGGAGCAGAGGTTCAACGTATAGGGGGCATGGGCCACAATGGGGGCGAACCGGTTGGATCGCAGCAGCTCCATCAGTGCCGCGGCATCGGCGGCGTCCATGGCCTTAGCCCGGCTGCCCCGGGGATTGCGGGAGAAGTACTGAAAGGTGTCAGCCTGAAGCTTTAGGGCCTGACGGCCCATAGCGGCAAAGCCCTTGGTGGAAGAGAGGTGACAGCCGATGTGCAGCATAAAAAAACTCCTTTCTGAACGGGCGCAAAAAAGCAGCCGGCGCATAACGCCGGCTGCTTTTTCTTGCTTACAGCTCCCGCAGGGCGTCGATGAGCGCGGTTTTCTCCTCGGTCTTGGCGTCCTTGGTCTTGACGATCCGTGCGGGGCATCCGGCCACCACCGCGTGGTCCGGCACGTCTTCAATGACCACGGCACCTGCGGCCACCACGGCCCCGCGGCCCACATGCACACCCTCGATGACCACGGCGTTGGCCCCGATGAGCACGTCGTCCTCCACGATGACGGGAGTGGCGCTGGCGGGTTCCACCACGCCGGCCAGCACGGTGCCCGCGCCGATGTGGCAGCGCTTACCCACCGTGGCCCGGCCGCCCAATACGGCGCCCATGTCGATCATGGTGCCCGCGCCGATGACCGCGCCGATGTTGATGATGGCTCCCATCATGATGACCGCATTCTCCCCGATCTCCACCTTCTCACGGATCACGGCGCCGGGCTCAATGCGGGCCTTGATGCCCTTCAGATCCAGAAGGGGCACGCCGGAGTTGCAGCGGTCGTTTTCCACCACGCAGTCGGCGATCCGGTCAGCGTTGGCCTCCAGGATGGGGCCAAGCTCCTTCCAGTCGCCGAAGACGATCCTGCTGGTCACGTCCCCGGCGCCGCCGGTGAAGACCGTGGCACTGCCGTAGTCCACGGGGCTCTTTTCGTTCACATAGACCTTGACGGGGGTCTTTTTTTCCGAGGTGCGGATATACTCAATAATCTCCTGTGCGTTCATAACTGGCCTGCTCCTTTACCGGAAGATTCAAAAAAGTTGTACTTATCATACCACGGCAAATGGGGAAAGAAAAGGGGCAGGGGAAAACAAAGTTCACAGGGATAGACAATTTTCCTTTCCAAATATGAAAGAAAACGGCGAAATTCTCCGCCGCCGGAGAGAAAAAGTTGACGCGGCTGGCTGCTCGTGCTATGATTCAGGTCAATTCTTCAGTATAAAGAGGTGGCATCCATGTCCCTTGCCGACGACCGCCGGGCGCTGCACCGCATCCCGGAGCTGGACTGTGACCTGCCGGAGACCATGGCCTATCTGGAAAAGGCACTTTCCGGCCTCCGGTGCGCCCTCTCCTCCCCCTGTAAAAGCGCCCTTTGCGCCTATTTTGACTTTGGAGCGCCCCGCGCAATTGCCTTCCGCTCCGACGCCGACGCCCTGCCCATCACCGAGCGCAGCGGTGTCCCCTTTGCCTCCGTCCATCCCGGGAGGATGCATGCCTGCGGCCACGACGGCCACATGGCAATCCTGCTGGAGCTTGGCAGGCGGCTCAACGGATGGAGGAAGCTGGAGCGAAATGTGCTGCTGGTGTTCCAGCCGGCGGAGGAGACCACCGGCGGCGCCAGGAAGATCTGCGAGAGCGGAATCTTTGAGCGCTGCGGTGTGGAGGCGGTCTTTGGGCTGCACCTCTGGCCCGGCCTTCCGGCCGGGACGGTGGCCAGCCGCCGCCTGGAGATGATGAGCCGCTCCTGCGAGTTGACGGCGGAATTTACGGGCCGCTCCGCCCACATCGCCAGGGCGGAGGAGGGGATTGACGCCTTGGACGCGGCCGTCCTCTTCTACCGCCGGGTGCGGGAGCTGGTGGACTCCCTGCCGCCCCAGGTCTACCGGCTGTGCCGGTTCGGCCGTATGGAGAGCGGGACGGTCCGAAACGCGCTCAGCGGCCACGCGCGGCTGGAGGGCAGCCTGCGGGCCTTTCAGGACGAGGTGTTTTTTGACCTCCTCGAGGGCATCCGCGCCATCGGGCGGGATGTCCAGGCGGAGACGGGCTGCGGCGTGGCCGTCACCAACTCCGACGGCTACCCGGCCGTCATCAATCCGCCGGAGCTCTATGACTATATCCGCGTAGACTGCGGAATCGAGTTTGAGGAGCTCCCCCGGCCGGTCATGATCACCGAGGACTTTTCCTGGTATCAAAAGCACCTGCCGGGACTGTTCTTTTTTCTGGGCACCGGCCCTTCGCCGGCCCTTCATGCAGACGACTTCAACTTTGATGAGGCGGTTTTGAGCCGGGGCGCCGACCTCTTTGAATCCATCGCCCGGAGATATGGAGGAAGATCGGTATGCTGGAACGAATGAATCAACGGCTGCTGACGCTGGAGCCCAGCGGCATCCGCCGCTTCACGACCCTGGCCAAAAGCGTTCCCGGCTGTGCCCTACTGACCATCGGCGAGCCGGACTTCAACACCCCGGAGCCCATCAAGGAGGCCTGCAAGCGGGGGCTGGATGAAAACCACACCCACTATCCTCCCAATGTGGGCAGCCTTTCGCTGCGCACCCAGATCGCGGAGTTTGAACAAAAGCACAGCGGCCTCGGCTACGGCCCGGAGGAAGTGATCCTCACCATCGGCGCCACGGAGGCCATTTACACCGCCATGACCGGCGTGCTCAACATCGGGGATGAGGTGGTCATCCCCACCCCTGCCTTTTCCCTCTATGAATCCATTGCGGTGCTGGCCGGAGCCAGGCCGGTGCTGCTGGACACCAGCGAGGACCGGTTCCAGATCACGGAGGAGAAGCTCCGTTCCGTGCTGACGGAGCGGACAAAGCTGCTGGTGCTCAACTCCCCCAACAACCCAACCGGCTGCGTTTACAGCGCGGAGACGCTCCAGGTGGTCCGCCGGGCTGCCATGGAGGGGAACTTCTTTGTGCTTTCGGACGATGTGTACACCGGGCTTTCCTATGGGCCCTGCCCCCGCCTTGCCGCCTGCCGGGAACTGAAGGACCGCCTGCTGGTGGTGCAGAGCTTTTCCAAGCCCTATTCCATGACCGGCTGGCGGGTGGGCTATCTGATGGGCGATGCTCCGGTGATGGAGAAGCTGAGGCTGCTCCATGCCGCCGACGTGGTCAGCGTCACGGCCTTCATCCAGGACGGCTGTGCCGCCGCGCTGCGCTGCGACGTGTCGGACATGGTGGAGACCTACCGGGCCCGCCGGGACTATATGTACCATCGGCTGCGGGGCATGGGATTGGACGTGGTGGAGCCCATGGGCGCGTTCTACATGTTCCCCAGTGTGAAAAAGTTCGGCCTTGACACTGAGGAGTTCTGCCAGCGGATGGTCCGGGAGGGGAAGGTGGCCGGCGTGCCGGGCACCTGCTTCGGCGCGGAGGGCTTTGTCCGCTTTTCTTTCTGCTATTCCATGGAGGAGATCGCCCTGGGGATGGACCGGCTGGAGGAGTTCATCGGGACATTGGCGTAAAACTATAATAATGTGACAGCACATTTGCAAAAATAAGCGAAAAATACGTGAACTATGCACATTCTTCCACTCTTGCAATTTTGCCGCGGATACGGTATTATGTCACTCATAATAGATAGAGATAGAGGCGCGTTGCGCGATGAGTAACCCGGCTGCCAAGGCAGTGCAGGCCGTTGGCCGGGGGAAAGGCGCGGGACGCCGAAGGCAGTACCCGGGTGCAGCGGGGCTGTACTGGCCCGGTAAACGAACAGCAGCCGGGCTGTCGCATGATGCGGAGAGCTATCTTTACAAGTGTTTGTATCGGGGCAGCGGCGCTTGTCGCGGCGGCCCGGCTATACGAGTTCATGTAAAGAACAACCTTTTCGCAAAGGTTGTTCTTTATTTTTGCGAATGAACAGATGTCAGTTTATGAATTTAGAAACGGGAGGGCATTGACATGTCAAACGAAATTTTCAGAGGGATTGCAACCGCGCTCATCACCCCGTTTAACGACAAAGGTGTGGATTATGAGAGCTATGGCCGGCTCATCGACTGGCAGATCGAAAGCGGGATTGACGCGCTGGTCTCCTGCGGCACCAGCGGCGAGAGCCCCACGCTGTCGGTGGAGGAGCACAAGGAGATCATCCGCTTTGCGGTGGAGCGTGTGGCAGGCCGGGTGCCCCTTGTGGCGGGCACAGGCAGCAACTGCACGGAGAGCGCCATTGAGCTGACGGAGTTCGCCTCCGAGGTGGGCGCCGATGGCGCCCTTGTGGTGACCCCTTACTATAATAAGGCCACCCAGGCCGGCTTGGTGGCTCATTTCACCGCCATTGCGGACAAGAGCAAAATCCCTCTGATCCTCTACAATGTACCCTCCCGCACCGGCTGCGGAATCCAGCCCCAGACCTATGTGAAACTGGCCGAGCACGAGCGCATCCAGGCCATCAAGGAGGCCAATGGTGACATCTCCAGGATCGTGGAGACCGCCGCCCTGGTCCAGGGCAAGCTGGACCTCTATTCCGGCAACGACGACCAGATCGTGCCCATTTTGTCCGTGGGCGGCATCGGCTGCATCAGCGTGCTGTCCAATGTGCTGCCCCGGGAGACCACGGAGATCTGCAAGCGCTTTTTTGCCGGCGACGTGGCCGGGGCCGCCGCGCTGCAGCTGCGGTACCTGGAGCTGATCCACGCGCTGTTCTGCGAGGTGAACCCCATCCCCGTCAAGGCCGCCCTGGCCGCGATGGGCATGTGCGGCGGGAAGCTCCGCCTGCCCATGACGCCCATGGAGGAGCCCAACCGCCAGCGCCTGCTGAAGGCCATGAGAGAGCAGGGGCTGCGGGTATGAGGGTCATTGTGAACGGTGCCTGTGGGCACATGGGCCGGGAGATCGTCCGGCTGGTAAAGGAGGGCTACCAGGGCGGCGAACTTGCCGCCGCGGTGGACGCCTATGGAAAAGAGAACGGTGTGCTCACCGACCTGCACGGTGCGCCCGAGGCGGATGTGGTCATTGACTTTTCCCATCACACCGCCGTGGGCCCGCTGCTGGCCTACGCCTGCGGCAAGGGCCTTGCGGTGGTCATCGCCACCACCGGCCACACGGAGGAGGAGAGAGAGCTCATCTTTGCTGCGGCGAACAAAATCCCTGTGTTTTTCAGCGCCAACATGTCGGTGGGCGTGGCACTGCTTTGCTCCCTGGCCCGGCAGGCTGCCGCGGTACTGAAGGGCGCGGACATTGAAATTGTGGAAATCCATCACAACCGCAAGGCGGACGCCCCCAGCGGCACGGCGTTGATGCTGGCCGATGCCGTCCGCCAGGCGCGGCCGGAGCTGAAGAACCACTGCGGCCGGAGCGGCCAGTGCAAACGGGAAAGCGATGAAATCGGCATCAGCGCCATCCGGATGGGCGGTGTTGTGGGCACCCACGAGGTGATGATTACCACCGAGACCCAGACGATCACGCTCAAGCATGAGGCTTACAGCCGCGCGCTGTTCGCAGAAGGGGCGCTCACCGCCGCCCGGTTCCTCCTGGGCAAGCCCGCGGGACTTTACGACATGCAGTCCATGATCGGCGAATCAGGAGGGACGGAATGAAGACAGTCAAGTTCGGCGGAAGCTCCCTGGCCACCGCCGCCCAGTTTGAAAAGGTGGGGGCCATCCTCCGCCAGGACCCGGAGCGATGCTATGTGGTGGCCTCCGCGCCTGGCAAGCGCTTTTCCGGCGACATCAAGGTCACGGACCTATTGTACTGCTGCTATGACCTGGCCCTGCAAGGCCAGGACTTTACCGGCCCCTTCACGGAGATCCGGGCCCGGTTTGACGAGATCATCACCCGGCTCCGCCTGGACTTCTCCCTGGAGCAGGACCTTAATGAGATCGAGGCCCGGCTGCGTGAGCATCCCCAGCGGGACTTTGCGGCCAGCCGGGGCGAGTACTTAAATTCCAAGGTGATGGCCGCCTATCTGGACGTGCCCTTCCTGGACGCGGCGGAGTGCGTGTTTTTTACAGCCGAAGGCGCCTTTGACGCGGAGCGGACCAACAGCGTGCTGGGCGCAAAGCTGAAGGAACTGCCCAGGGCCGTGGTTCCCGGCTTTTACGGTGCCCTGCCCGACGGCTCCATCCGCACCTTTTCCCGGGGCGGGTCGGACATCACCGGCGCCATTGTGGCCCGGGCCTCCCAGTCCGACGTCTATGAGAACTGGACGGACGTGTCCGGCATGCTGGTCACCGACCCCCGGATCGTCCCCGACCCCAGGCCCATCGGCGTCATCACCTACACGGAGCTGCGGGAGCTGGCCTATATGGGCGCCAGCGTCCTCCATGAGGACGCCATCTTCCCGGTGAAGACGGCTGGCATCCCCATCAACATCCGCAACACCAACCGGCCCCAGGACCCGGGTACGCTGATCGTGCCCCAGGCCCAGGAGCAGCCCGAGGGCAGCATCACGGGCGTGGCGGGCCGCAAGGGCTTTACGGTGCTGACCATTGAAAAGGACCAGATGAACTCCGAGGTGGGCTTTGGCCGCAAGGTGCTCAGCGCCCTGGAGGAGTGCGGCGTGAACTTTGAGCACATGCCCAGCGGGATTGACACGCTGTCCGTGGTCATGGCCTCCGCGGAGTTTGAGCCCCACCGCCAGGAGATCGTTCAGAAGATCTGCTCCACTGTCAACCCTGACGCCGTCTCCGTGGAGGACGCCATGGCCATGATCGCCGTGGTGGGCCGGGGCATGGTGCGCCGGAAGGGCCTGGCCGCCCGGCTGTTCACCGCCATTGCCGAGGCGGACGTGAACCTCCGGATGATCGACCAGGGCTCCAGCGAGCTGAATATCATCATCGGCGTGGATGAGGCCGACTTTGAAAAAGCCATCTCCGCCGTCTACCGGGCCTTCTGCGCGTGATTTCATCCAATTCCCCCTCCCGCCGAAAGGCGGGAGGGGTTCTTTCTTGACAGGGCCGGCCCCATGGATTAAGATACCCTCAACCGGCCCTGCCGGAATCAAGGGGAGGGACTCAATGAACATTTTGGTTTTTTCCGACTCCCACGGTAATGTGGACAACATGGTCCGTCTCACCCGTTCCCTCCGGCCCGACGCGGTCTTTCACTTAGGAGACCTGCTGCGGGATGCAAGGGCCCTGGGCCGGGAGTGCCCCCAGGTCCCCATGGCCGCGGTTCCGGGCAACTGCGACGGCTGGACGGAAGAGCCGGACATCAAAAATCTGATGGTGGACGGCTGCCGGGTGCTGCTGTCCCACGGCCACCGCTGGCAGGTGAAGATGGGGTACGGCGCCGCCATCGGCGCCGCCCGGCGCGCCGGAGCCAATGTGCTGCTCTTCGGCCACACCCACCAATCCTGCTGTTTTCAGCAGGACGGGCTTTGGATTATGAACCCGGGCGCCGTGGGCGCGCGGGGGACATGCGGGTGGCTGAGCATCAGCGGCGGGAAGATATCCTGCCGCATCATTGAGGAATGACCCATATATTGCAAGATCAGAAAAAACAGGAGGACCCGAATGAAGGTATTGATCATTGGCGGCGTGGCGGGCGGAGCCAGCGCTGCGGCGCGGCTGCGGCGGCTGGACGAACAGGCGGAGATCGTGGTGCTGGAGCGCTCCGGCTACGTGTCTTACGCCAACTGCGGCCTGCCTTATTATGTGGGCGGCGTGATCACGGATAAAGAGGCCCTGACCCTCCAGACGCCGGAGAGCTTTCGCCGCCGTTTCCGCATCGACGTGCGGGTGGGGCATGAGGCCACGGCAATTCATCCGGAACGAAAGAGCGTGACGGTGCGGAGCATAGCCGACGGCACGGAATATGAGGAGACCTACGACAAGCTGATCCTCTCCCCCGGGGCCAGGGCCGTGCGGCCGGACCTGCCGGGTATTGACGATGGGCGGATCATGACGCTTCGGACCGTGGAGGACACCTTCCGCATCCGGGAGTATGTGGAGCGCTGCCGGCCCCGTCATGCCACTGTGGTGGGCGGCGGGTTTATCGGCCTGGAGATGGCGGAGAACCTGATGGAGGCCGGCGTCCCCACCACGCTGCTCCAGCGCAGCGCCCAGGTGCTGCCGCCCCTGGACTACGACATGGCCTGCCAGGTCCACTCCTACCTCCGGACCAGGGGGCTGGATCTGCGGCTCAATACCCCCATCGCCGGGTATGAGGACGCCGGAGACTGTCTGAGGGTGGTGCTGAAGGAGAAGCCGCCCCTCAAGACGGACTTGGTGCTCCTGGCCATCGGCGTGGAGCCGGACACCAAACTGGCCCGGGACGCCGGGCTGGAGCTGGGGCGCAAGGGCTCCATCGTGGTGAACGAGTATATGGAGACCTCCCTGCCGGACATCTACGCTGTGGGCGATGCGGTGCAGGTGCGCCACCTGGTAAGCGGCCGCCCGGCCCTCATCTCCCTGGCCGGCCCAGCCAATAAGCAGGGCCGCATCGCGGCGGACCGGATCTGCGGGCGGGAGGGGCGCTACCGGGGCTCCCAGGGCTCTTCGGTCATCAAGCTCTTTGGCATGACCGCAGCCTCCACGGGACTCAATGAAAAGAGCGCCCAGGCCGCCGGCATCCCCTATGAAAAGGTGGTCAACTTTTCCACAGACCACGCCGGCTACTACCCCGGCGCAGCCAACCTGACGCTGAAGACCCTTTTTGACCCGGAGAGCGGCCGGATTTTAGGCGCCCAGATCGTGGGTTTCGGCGGAGTGGACAAGCGCATCGATGTGCTGGCCGCCGCCGTCCGGGAGGGCCTCAACGCCGCGGATCTGAGCGAGTTGGAGCTGGCCTATGCACCGCCCTACTCCTCTGCCCGGGATCCGGTGAACGTGGCCGGCTTCACCATCGAAAACCTGCGCTCAGGCCTGGTGCGCCAGTTTCACTGGGACCAGGTGGACACCCTGTGCCGGGATGGCGGCGCCACGCTGATAGATGTGCGTACGCCTGGGGAGTTCCGCTCAGGCCACATTCCCGGCGCCGTCAATATCCCCCTGGATGACCTGCGGGAACGGCTGGGGGAACTGGACCGCGACAAGAAGATTTATGTCAACTGCCACAGCGGGCTGCGCAGCTATCTTGCCTGCCGTATCCTCACCGGCAGCGGATTTGCATGCGCACACCTCTCCGGAGGTTACCGATTCTACTCCTATGTGATGTCGGATCGCCGGTGTGACGAGGGGGCGGCCCACCCCTGCGGGATTCCGCTGAAGTAGCGCGCCGGCAAACGCATGCCGAAGGGGTGGTAAGCCGGTGAAAAAAGGCTGTGGTACAATGCATTCAGAATCCAGAAGGAGGGGCAGTATGTCTGACATAGAAGAGATTTTGGCCGCGCTGACGCCCAAGTGGTTCGACCGGGCCACCGTGTACACCGGCTCCGAGGGGGAGTTCCGCTACCGCTTCCGCCGGGAAAAGGAGACTGTGTCCGCCGCCGTCTACACCCGTCTGTGCTATGAAAAGGCTGAGGACGTGGAGGAGCGGGAGTTCCCCCGGGACGAACAGGGCGTGGAATCGCTGCGCCAGTGGGTGGCGGAACGGTATCAGTCGTTTTTGTCTTCCAACAAGGGATAAACGGATGGCGCCGGCACACAATAAATTCGTCATCCTGCATAATATGATTAAAAAAAAGAGGACAGTCTGGATAAAAGACTGTCCTCTTTTTTGTGCCCTTTTCAAAAATGAGGGCAAATTGCACAAACAAACGTGATTAAAATGATAAAAAACAGAAAAAATGCTTATAACAATAAAAATAAACTATAGTTAGTATTGACATTAACTATATGAAATGATAAATTAACCTCAAACGCGGCAGCATGAACAACCGCAGCCGAAATTTGGAGGGAAACGAATGAAAACGATTGATCTGAGAAGCGACACCGTCACGCTTCCCACCCGGGAGATGCTGGAGTACATGATCAGCGTGCCTCTGGGCGACGATGGACGGGCAAAGGGCAGCAAGGGCGAGGACCCCACCGCCGCGGAGGCCGAGGCCTATGTGGCCAAGGTCTTTGGCAAGGAGGACGCACTGTACGTGCCCTCCGGCAGCATGGGCAACATGGTCTGCGTCGCCACCCACTGCAAGCGCGGCGAGAAGGCGGTCACCGCCGTCAACATGCACATGTACAAGGCGGAAAAGGGCATCTTCAGCCCGGACCTGTGCGGCATCGTGCCGGTCTGTCTGCCCCACACCAAGGGCGTCTACGACCTTAAGGAGCTGGAAAAGACTCTCAAGGGCGGCGACATCAAGCTGGTCTGCCTGGAAAACACCTACAACTTTGAAGGCGGCTGCGTGATCTCCCGGGAAGACATAGAGAAAATCCTGAAGCTGTGCAAACAGTACGGTGCGGCCACTCACATGGACGGCGCCCGGGTGTTCAACGCCGCCAGCGCCTTAGGCATCAGCGTGGCGGAGCTGACGGAGGGCGTGGACAGTGTCCAGTTCTGCGTGTCCAAGGGCCTCTCCGCTCCCATCGGCTCGTTCCTTGTGGGCAGCAGGGAGTTCATCGAGAAAGCCAGAGCCACCCGCAAGCTGATGGGCGGCCAGCTGCGCCAGGTGGGACTGCTGGCCGGAGCCGGTATGTACGCGGTGCAGCACCTTTCAGAGCGTGTGGCCCACGACAACGCCCGGGCGCGGAAGCTGGCCGAGGGCATCCAGGACGCCAAGGACATCTCCATTGATCTCTCCACAGTCCAGACCAACATCGTCAAGGTGGACCTTCACGGCGCGCTCAAGGGAAAGGATTGGCTCCGGGCCCTGGAAGAGGAGGCCCATGTGCGGGCCCACTACATCACCGACGACTCCATCCGTCTGGTAACCTACCGCGGCATCAGCGATGAGGACATTGACGAGGCCATTGTCCGCATCCGGAATTTCTGCGCGGCCCATTGACCTGAGCGAACAGGCTGCAACCAACGCATCAAACGCATCGACTGAATTCACCCGTATCTGAGAAAACCGGGAGGTCCCGGAAAAATATGAGAAAAAGAAAGTGTGGGTAATGTCATGAAAAGATTGTTTGCTCTGTTGCTGACCCTCGCAATGTGCGCTTCCCTGCTGGCCGCCTGCGGCAATGGCGGCAGCTCCTCCGGCGGTTCCTCCGCCTCCGGCAGCGGCGACGCGTCCTCCACCGGCGGCGACGCGTATCCCGAAGGCACCATCACCATCACCGTGGCCTACAGCGCCGGCGGCTCCAGCGATAAGCTGGCCAGAATGGTGCAGCCCTATCTCCAGGATGAGTTGGGCGTCAACGTGGTGGTGGAAAACCAGGGCGGCGCCAGCGGCCAGATCGCCGCGGAGTCCTTCCTGAGAAAAGACCCCGACGGCTACAACCTGTTGGCGGTCAACGCCCCTGGCATTTTCTACACCGTGGCCCTTCAGGATACCACCTATGACTACGGCGACCTGGTGCCCGTGTGGGTGGAGTCCTACGATCCCATCGTCATGCTGGCCCTCAACGCCAGTGAGTTCAACACGCTTGGCGACTTCATCGAGGGCGCCAAGGACAACCCCGGCAAGTATTCCGTGGGCTATGCGGCCGGCGGCGGCCAGCAGGCGACCGCCTTGTGGCTGAAAGACAACCTGGATTTGGACATCAAACTGGTCTCCTATGACGGCGGCTCCGACGCCTCCGCGGCGCTTCTGGGCGGGCATGTGGACGTGATCTTCGGCGACGCCTACGCCCGTGTGGACCTGGTCACCGAGGCCAAGGCCCTGGGCATCGGCACCGCAGAGGCCAACACCGCTTGGCCCGACGCTGTCTCCTTCAATGAGCAGCTGAAGGCTTACAGCGTGGAAATGCCCTCCGACGAGTTCCAGGCCAGAATGGGCTGCTACTGGGTTTCCAAGGACTTTGTGGACCAGTACCCCGACCGTTATCAGAAGCTGATCAGCGCCTTTGAGAAGGCCTGCGCCAACGAGGAGTATATCCAGACTCTGAAGGACGCCAATGTTTATGATTCCGCCGTGCTGGCTTCCGGCGCCACCTACTCCCAGCAGATGGAGCAGATGGCCGACGAGGTGGAGACCGTGGTCGCGCCTCTGTTTGCTGAGAGCTAATTTAAGAAAGGACTGCCCATGTTTAGAATCAAGACAAAAACCGGTCAGGTGGAGATATCCAAGGAAATCGTTGTGGTGCTGCTGATGGATCTCTTCGCCGCCGCCTATGCAATCGCGGCCCGGGGGCTGTCCTCCGCGTCGCTGATGTTCCCCGGCTTTTTGCTGGCGGGCATCCTGATATTCAGCATTCTGTGCATCAAGCAGTCCATCCACTTCCGCCGGGAATCCCCGGCGGAGGCGGATGGAGAGGAAATCGGATTCGGCGTCACCGGAAAGTTAGTGGCTTTTGTGCTGCTGGTGCTGGCCACGCTGCTGTGCTTCAACTTCTTGGGCGCGGTGCTTTCCGTTTTCCTGTTCCTGCTGGTTTCCATGATCATTCTGGGAGTCAAAAACAAACTGGCATTGATTCTTGTGCCGGTGGTTATGGTCACCTTTGTGTATTTGGTGTTTAAAGTGTGGCTGGCGGTTCCCCTGCCCGCTGGTCTGCTGACGTTTCTGAAGTAAGGAGAGACGCAAATGGCAGAAATCGCAACATATGTGGGAAACGCGCTGGGTGAGCTTGCCAGCGGCAGCACCTGGATGTGGATCATCATCGGCACCTTCATGGGCATCATCGTGGGCGCCATCCCCGGGTTCACCTCCAGCATGGCCACCGGTATCCTGCTCCCTGTCACCTTTGCCCTGACCCCGGTGAACGCGCTGGTATTTTTGATTTCCGTGTACATCGCCACCATCTATGGCGGCAGCATCACAGCCATCCTGCTCAATACCCCGGGGGCGCCGGAATCCTCCGCCTCCACCTTTGACGGCTATCAGATGACGCTGAAGGGACAGGGCTGCGAGGCGTTGGGCGTGGCCTTCTGTTCATCGGCCTGCGGCGGGCTCATCAGCTATGTCTTTATGATCTTCGCCATGGTGCCCATCGCCCGCATGGCGGTGAAGATCGGGCCCACGGAGATGTTCCTCATCGCGCTGATGGGCGTGAGCATCCTGGCGGTGCTCTCCTCCAGCGCCAACGTGCCCAAGACGCTGCTCTCCGGCTTTGTGGGCCTTTTGATCGGCACCATGGGCATGACGCCCACCGGCGAATGGCGGGCCACCTTTGGCTCCATATACCTGGCCGAGGGCGTTCAGGTGGTGCCGGCCATCATCGGTTTTTTTGCCATGTCTGAGGTATTCAGCATGGTGGGCAAGGAGTTTATCGTCAACAAGGACGCTCAGACCAAGACCAGTGTCCGAAAGATATTAAAGGGCATGCACTGGGCCCTGCGTTATCCCAAGACCATCATCACCTGCGGTGTGACAGGTATGATCATCGGCGCCATCCCCGCCGCCGGCGGCACCGTGGCCGCCTTCACCGCCTACGGCATGACCAAGAAGTCCTCCAAGTGCGGCCCCCGGTTCGGAACCGGCTGCCCCGAGGGCGTGGTGGCCCCGGAGGCCGCCAACAACGCCTGCACCGGCGGCGCGCTGATGACCACCCTGGCTCTGGGCGTCCCGGGCAGCTCCACCTGCGCCATTTTGCTGGGGGCTCTCAGCATCCAGGGCCTGACGCCGGGTCCCACCCTGGTGCGGGATCAGATGCCCATGGTGTACGTGCTGATTCTGGCGGCCATCCTGTCCCAGGTGGTGATGCTGGTCATGGCCATCGGCGCGGGCTTTGGCCTCACCAACCTGCTGGATATCCCCACCAAGATTTTAGCCCCCTGCATCATGGTGTTTTGCATTGCCGGCTCCTTTGCCTGCCGCAACGCCATGTTTGATGTGTTTTTGATGTTTGCCTTCGGCCTGGTGGGCTACTTGATGAAGCAGTTTGACTTCTCGCTGCCAGGCATTGTATTGGGCATCGTCCTCGGCGGCATAGCGGACAACCAGCTGATCCGGGCCAACCAGCTCTTCGGCTCGGAAACCATCAAGGCCATCTTCACCCGCCCGGTCTCCCTGGTGCTGGTGATCGTCATTGTGTTCAGCGTGGTGTGGCCTTATGTACAGCCGCTGCTGAAGAAGAAAAAGAATGTTTAAATTGATATAAAGGAGAAACAAAATGGAACTGTGGAAAGAAGACCCTTCCTACTACGGCGGGGACGTACTGCATCAGGCCAAGAAGGAGAAAATCCAGAAGGCCATGGAGGAGAACGGGCTGGACGCCATCTTGCTGCTGAAGGCGGAGACCGTCCGCTATGCCACGGACTTCTATGTCAAGGGGTACCGCCCCTTCTATGAGCCGGAGTACCTGGCCGTGATCCCCAAGGGCCGGGACACCGTGGTGGGCCACACCTCCGGCAGCGACAACTACCGCATTCAGATCCGCTCCGACATCAAGGACCACCGCAAGCTGCCCGGCTTCTCCAAGTGGGGCGAAGAGGTCATCAAGATCTTCCGGGACTACGGCATTACCTCCGGCCGCGTGGGCGTGGAGCTGCTGCCCTTTGAGATGTACCTGCAGCTGAAGGCGGAGTTCCCCGCCATGGAGTTTGTGGACATCAGCAAGATGTGGGTGGATCTGACGGTGGTCAAGCACCCCGAGGAGATCAAGCACCTGCGCCGCGCCGTTGAGATCGCTGTGGTGGGCTGCAACGCCGCACTGGAGTTCTGCAAGCCCGGCAAGACCGAGTACGAGGTGGCCGCCTATGCCGAGTACAAGATGCGTGAGTTAGGCAGCGAGATGACGCCCTTTGTCACCAACATCGCCTCCGGCGTCAACTCCGCCATCTTTGAGCGCATTTCCACGGAGCGGGTTATCCAGGAAAACGAGATGGTCATCATCGACCTGGGCTCCGTGTACCGGGGCTATACCGGCGACGTGGGCCGCTCCATGTGCACCGGCAAGCCCACCGATCTCCAGAAGCAGATGTACAAGGTCAACTACCTGGCCCTCCAGGAGGCGCTGAACACCGTCAAGCCCGGCAACACCTGCGGCGATGTGGACGCAGCAGCCCGCCGGGTCATCCGGGAGATGGGCTTTGAGAAGTATGAGCACAAGTTCGCCACCGGCCACCAGCTGGGCTACGGCCTCCACGGCTCCCCCTCTATCAACAAGGGCGTGGATTACGTGCTGCGTCCGGGCATGGTCATGGCCGTGGAGCCCCGGGTCACCATGTTCGACCGTCCGGAGGTGGGCGGCACCCATATGGAGCAGAACATCCTGGTCACCGAGGACGGCTACGAGCTGCTGAGCAAGGACCTGCCCTTTGACGCGGACCTGATGGCAGACTAATACTCCCTCTCTATACAGCAAAAAAGGCAGAAGCAATGGTTTCTGCCTTTTTTTGCTGGCCTTTTGGAAAGGATATGGGGCTTTCCGGCTTGCATATTTTTTCCAAAGGGATTATGATAGACTATATTGAAAAGGTAGAATGGAAGATATGCACACGACAACCCAGAGTATAAACGAACAGCCAAAGACCGCCCCTGCCATGGGAACGGAGAACTATGTGGGCAGGGGGATGAGGAGCAAGGGCGTGGATATTAAGCAGATTATCTACTTTGTGGAGATCGCCGACCGGGAGGGGTATTCGGCGGCGGCAAAATCCCTCAATGTTTCTCAGCCCACGCTGAGCGTGGCCATTCAGAAGCTGGAGAAAGAGTTTGGGCTGAACCTCTTTTATTACAACGCCAAAAAGATGAACCTCACCAGTGAGGGCAAGCTGTTTTACAGCTATGCCCGGGATTTCCTTGCGGCTTACAACCGTATGGTGGAGGGGTCCTGGAGCATCAGCCGGGAGATCATCGGCAATGTGTCCATTGTGGCCGCGCCTGTGCTGAGCAAGGTGTACTTGGGGGAACTGCTGTCCATCTATCATGAGAAATACCCCGGCGTCACCATCCACGTGGAGAGCAAGTGCGGCACCAGCGGGCTGGAGCTGCTGGAGTCCCAGGACGCGGACTTTGCCATGAAGATGATGCCCATCGACGAGAGCAAGTACGACATCATCCCCATGGTCAACCAGAATCTGAAGTTAGGGGTCCACAAGAGCCACCGCCTGGCGTCCCGCAGGTCTGTCTCCTTCCAGGAGCTGAGCAATGAGACCTTCCTCACGGTCAGCGACGATTACTCCCTGTACCGCCAGTTTATGAAAAACTGCGAAAATGCAGGCTTTACCCCGAATGTCGCCCTGTCCTCCACGGACTGCGACTTCCTGGCCTCCCTGGTGAGCCGCAACTGGGGTGTGTTCCTCATGGGCCAGCCCATCTGGGACTCTGTGGACAATAAGAACATCCGCCTCCTTGACGTGACGGACGCGGACGTCACCTGGGACTTGGGGCTGGTCAGCAAGAAGGGCCGTGTGATGAGCAATGCCAGCGTGGCCTTCGCGGAGCTGGCAAGGGAGTACTTTTCAGAAAAGATTGCAGACGGGAAACCGCTGCCCAAATAGAAAAGGGAGGAGCCGGAAGGCCCCTCTCTTATTCATAGGCGGAGCTTATGTAGCAGTAGGAGAAGTCGTCCTGTAGCGGGAATTCCTCCTCCATGCCGTTCGCTTTGAGCTTTTGCCGGGCGACGGCCTTTTTCTCATTGCTGTCCTGCAAGTCCATGGTGCGCAAAAGCCCCTCCACGCTCAGCGGGAATTTGCTGTAGGGGATGGAGACCGCCAGTTCGCTGTCGCTCCATTTGCAGTACAGCCGGGTTCCGCCGCACAGCGTGGAGAGATTGATGCTGTTGGACATATAGGGATAGGCGGTGGACTCGGAGCAGATCGCCTGAAGGCCGGACATCTTGAAGTTGGTCTGGATGCCGTAGTAATAGGTATAGCCCTGAATCAAACGCATGGCGTAATAGGGGCTGGTGATGAGGAGGACCAGGTGGGGCGCCTCCTCAGAGTCAGCGTACTGGGAGAGGGGCTTGACCATGACTCCGTATGCCTTGTGGTCACAGAGGGTCTGGCGGTCCCGGGTGTACTTTGCGGTGCCCAAATCATGGTACAGGCGGAAGGCGAGCCCCCTGCGTCCGCTGCGGTGGGATTCGTCCGGAAGCTCCAGCCCCAGGGCACGGGCCGCGGCAGCGCACCGGTGGCTGGAGGCATCCGCCTTTACGGCATGGCCCAATGTGGCGGATTTGACCATCATGCAGTAGTTGATGGGCTTTGTCAGCTCTATGGCCTGCGCGTCCTCAAATTCCTGCTTGGTGAACAGGAAGCGGACGCCGACCGCCTGGCGGGGCCAGTCAATGGCGCAGCTCAGCCGGTCCGCAAGCTCTTTGACAGTAAACTCTTTCATGCACGTTCTCCTTTATAGACGCTTGTAAAGTTGGTTGCCGATCAGCTGGATCAGCTGAACCAGGATGCACAATATGACGACGCCGGTGTAGAGCACCATGTCGTCAAAGCGGTGGTATCCGTAGTTCATGGCAATGGAGCCCAGGCCGCCGGCACCGATGGCGCCGGCGATGGTGGTGGCGGACAGGTAGGTGACCGTGGCCAGGGTGGTGCCGGAAACGATGGATGGGACGGCCTCTTTCAGCATCACCCGGAAGATGATCTGAAGGTTGGAGGCGCCGAAGGACCGGGCGGCCTCAATGAGCTGGGGGTCCACCTCCACCATGGCGTTTTCAAAGATCCGGGCCATGAAGGGCGTGGCCGCCACGGTCAGGGGGAATACGGCGCCCCGGATGCCCATGGTGGTGCCCATGACGGCCCGGGTCACCGGCAGCAGGGCCACGATGAGGATCATAATGGGAAAAGAGCGGATGAAGTTCACAAGGAAGTTCAGCACGGAGTAGACGGCCCTGTTGGGCTTGAGCCCGCCGGGCCGGGTGGTGGCCAGCACCACGCTGATGAGAAAGCCGAACAAAATGGCCAGCACCATGGTGGCGGCCAACATGGCCAATGTGTCGTAGATGGCCGGTTCAATGAGTCCGAAAAAGTATTTCTTGAATCTTGCGATCAGTTCTGCGTCCATTGGGTCTCCTACTCCTTTCCAGTCTGCCCGCCGGGCTCCGTCACCCATGCGATCTGCCGGAGCTTCAGCCAGTCCCGGACCTGGGGAAGGAGCCCATTGGGCACCTCGATGATCAGGTAGGTGACCGCGCCGTGGCGGTACTGCTCCCTGTCCGCCTTCAGGACGCTGAAGTCCTGGCCCAGCTCCCGGGCCATCCGGGAGAGGATGGGCTGGGCCGCCTGCTGACGGGTGGGCAGCAGGCGCAGCACTGTCCCGCCGCCGGTGGGTTCAACGGCCTCCTGGCTGCCCATCAGGCGGCGCAGGGCCTCCGGAGGCGTGGAGAAGAGGGAGGTGATATCCCCTTGGGCCACCAGGCGGCCCCGCTCCAAAAGATAAACCTGCTCACAGGAGGACTTCAGGATGGACAGCTGATGGGTGACGACGATCATGGTGATCCCTAACTGCTGGTTGATGTCCGAAAGGAGGTCCATAATGGTTTCCGCAATGTTGGGGTCCAGGGCGGAGGTGGCCTCGTCGCAGAGTAGGAATTTGGGATTCATCGTCAGCGCCCGGGCAATGGCCACCCGCTGCTTCTGGCCGCCGGAGAGCTCTGTGGGCAGGGCGTCCCGCTTATCGGCGATGTGGACCAGCTCCAAAAGCTCCGTGACCCGCTTGTCGATCTCACTTTTGCTGTATTTCCAGCACCGCATGGGCAGTGCCACGTTGTCGTAGACGCTCAGCCGCTTGAGCAGGGAAAACTGCTGAAAGATCATGCCGATGTCCCGGCGGAACCGGCGGGCCTCCAGCCCGGATAGGGTGGACACCTCCACGCCGTCCACCTTCAGGCTGCCGCTTTCATAGCCGGTGAGGCCGTTGATGCAGCGAAGCAGCGTGGACTTCCCGGAGCCGCTCTGGCCGATAAGGCCGTAGACCTTTCCGCTCTCCATGGTCATATGGATGTCCTCCAGGGCGGAAAAGTCGTCAAAATGCTTGCAAAGACCGCGTATTTCTATCAAGGGCTCTCCTCCTCCCACAATGGCAAGGGGCGGCGCTCCGGCCGCCCCTTCCAGATGGATGTATCAATACAGCACCAGGGTTCCTTTGTATAACTCGTCGAACCGGGTGCGGAACTCGTCGGAGTGCAGCGCCTCGTCCAATGCCTTCACCCACTCGCTGTCCGCGTCCTCGGCGCGCACGGTCAGGCCGATGGGATAGCCCTGCTTGGCTGTGTTTTCCGCCAAAAACACATTGGGGTCCAGGTTGGTGTCCAGAATGTACTGGGCGGGGCAGACCACGGCATCGCAGTCTTCGATGCTGCGGGCGGTGTAGGAAATTTCAGTCTCCACGAACTTGATGTTTTTGGGGTTGCTGACCACGTCCAGGGTGGTGTAGAAGCTCTCGGTCTTCTCCCCTAACTCAATGAGCTCCAGATCCTGGAGAAACAGCAGCGTGTTCTCCATGTTGGTGGAGTCGTTGGGAATGGCAATGGAAGCACCGTCGGGCAGCTCGTCCAAAGAGGTGTACTTGGCGGAGTAGAGGGCGGTGCGGCCATAGTACAAAGAGCTCACCGGAGTGAGGTCTGTGTTGTTGTTCAGGTTGTACTGCTCCAGCCAGGGGGCGTGGTTGTAGATGAACCCGTCGATGTCACCGCCGCTGCAGGCGTCGGCCGGGCCGGAGTTGGAGTCAAAGAGGACTACCTCCACGTTGTATCCCTGGTCGGCCACCAGCTCAGCCAGGACCTCAATCATGTCCGCATAGGTGCCGCCGCTGCCCAGCTGGATGGTCTGAGGCTGGGAGGAGGCGCTGCCGCCGGCGGAGGAAGCGCTCCCGGAGGAGGCGGAGCCACCGCCGTTTCCGCAGGCGCTCAGGGAAAGTACCACAATACAAGCCAGGGCAAGAGAAAGCATTTTTTTCATGAAACGAATCTCCTTAAAAATAAACAAAGTATCGTTGCAACGGGTAAAATAATACAAAAATCGAGAAAAAAAGTCAATAATTTGACGATTGTATTTTGCACTGAATGAACTGGTAAAATTGAAAAAAACAATCATATAAAAAGTGATGGAATCCCCTTTCCGCCTCTGCGGCAGGGACATCTTAACGAAAAAATAACAGCCGGAGGGCCGTTGTTTTTTGTTTCCCTATAGACAATCGGGCCGATAAACGATAAAATAGGATGCAAGAAGCTCATCCGCCATACGGCGGTGAGAATCAAATCTGAAAAAGAGGGACAAAACAATGAAAAAGATCTTATCTCTGGCATTGGCGCTGGTACTGGCCCTTGCGCTGGCGGTACCTTCCTTTGCTGCGGAGACCACTGCCCAGAAGGACATCCAGGTGGTTCTCAACGGCGAGTCGGTCGCCTTCCCCGACGCAAAGCCTGAGTTGACCTCCGGCCGCACCATGGTGCCCTATCGCGCTCTGATGGAGACCCTGGGCGGTAAGGTGGAGTATGTCACCGGCGGCACCATCACCTGCAAGCTGGGCGACACCACGCTGAGCTTTGAGGCCGGCGGCAAGGTGGTCACCAAGACCGGCGCCGACGGCAAGTCCGAGAGCATCCAGATGGATGTCCCCTGCTACATTAAGGCCGGCCGCACCTATGTGCCTGTCCGCTTCTTTGCCCAGGCCCTGGGCTATGACGTGTTCTGGGACAGCGACGACCGCGCTGCGGTCCTGGTGGACAAGGATGCGCTGATCGAGGAAATCGACAAAAGCTTCACCGTGCTCAACGAAGCCCTGGCCAAGCTGGCAAGCGATCCCAACAAGAACTACAAGACCACTGCCACCGCCAACATCGCCATGACCTCCAAGGACGAGACCGGCGCGGAGGTCAAGTTCGACATGAAGATGGATATGACCATGATCCAGGATCAGCAGAGCCTGGAGATGGACGCTAAGATCGATATGTCTTCCCTGCTGAAGGAGATGGATCTGGATGCCGCGGTGAAGAGCGGCGCCATGACCGCTGAGGAAGCCGAGGCCATGCGCCAGATGCTCAGCAACATCACCATGAAGATGATCTATGATTACAAAAACGACGTCATCTACATGAACATGCCCCTGCTGGATGCCATGGCCACTGAGGAGACCACGGTGAACGGCGAGACCTGGTACAAGATGACCCTGGGCCTTGGCGATCTTTCCGGGATGAAGGATTCCAGCACCGTGGGCCAGACTATCTATATGATGGAAAAGATGGCGGCCAGCCTGGACGCCAATGCACCCGCGCAGCTTTATGATGCCGTGAAGGCCGATGCCCTTGCCGCCAGTGCGTTCCTGGGCGACAGCGCCTACACCAAGGTGGGCTCCTCCTATCAGTGGAGCTTTGACAAGTCCAAGCTGGACAGCGAGACCGCGGCATTGTTTGACGACCTGTCCATGACCATCAAGGCCAACAGCGACGGCTCCATGAAGATGACCTTCAAGATGGGTATGACCCAGGAGGGCAGCAGCGTCAGCGTGTCCGGTGACGGCACCATGACCAAGGACTCCGCCACCATCACCATGAACATGGATATGGGTGAGATGGGTACCGCCAAGATCACCATGGACATGAAGATGGCGGTCACCACGGAAAAGCCCGCCGCCGTTCCCCCCGCCGCCGCTCAGATCGTCGACCTGGGCAGCCTGGATGCGATGATGAACTCCCTGGCCGGCGCCACCGGCGCCGCTGCGTAAATCAGCCAAGAAAAAAAGACAGCCGCATAAGCGGCTGTCTTTTTTTCTTTGAATCGCTCAGAGGGCGGTCAGCACCACCCAGAAAGGAATGGTGACGACGGAAAGGAGGGTGGAGAGCATCACTGCCCGGGAGGCAAGGTCGGCATCTCCGTGGTACTTGCGGGTCAGTATGGCGCAGATGGTGGCGGAGGGCATCGCGGTCATCAGCAGGATGGCCCGCACGGCAAAGGTCCGCACGCCCAAAAGCCCATAGACCAGCAGGAAGAGGAGCCCAGGCACGCCGATGAGCTTCAGCGCAACGATTTCATAGAGGCGGCGCTCTCCAAACAGGGACTTGAGGTCGCACTTGCCCAACTGGGCGCCGATGAGGAACATCACCAGGGGCACGGTGCCTCCGGCGGCGGTGGAGAGCAGCTTGTTCACCAGCTCCGGCAGCTGTATGCCGCTGAGCAAAATCGCCACGCCGCCCACCGCGCAGAGGAAGCAGGGGTTCAGAAGGCCACGCAGGTTCATGCGCCGCGCCTGACCGCACCCAACCTGGACAATCATCATGCCAAAGGAGAAGATGCACAGGTCGTTGATCACCTCCCCGCAGGCGGCGAACAACAGCGCGTCGGTGCCCAGGAGCATTTGCAGCAATGGGATGCCGATGAAGCCGGTGTTGGAAAAGGTCATGAGGAACAGCGTGATGTAACCGGGGTTGGGCCCTGTCCTGCGCAGCTTCATGTAGAGGAAGCCGGCCGCAATACCCAGCGCGATGCCGGCCGCCATGGTGCCCAGCGCCGTGCCGGCGTCTATCAGCAGCTGGGGGGTCAGGGTGTTGTGGATCAGGGCATTGAGAATGGTGGCCGGAGAGAGGTAGTTGACCACGATGGCGGACAGGCCGTCCATCTGCTCTCCGCTGATCCAGTTTTTCCTTGCGAAGAGGAAACCTGGGATGGTCAACAGCAGAAACAGCACGACCGAAGAGACGGCGGTGGCCAGGACTTCCTGATTCATATAGGGTGCTCCTTTGAGATTTGGTTGGGATCAGGCAAACAGCTCCCGGACGGAAGCCTTGGCCTCCTCCGTCAGCGGCGCGAAGGGGCTGCGGCAGGCGCCGCAGTCGATGCCGCGCACCGTCCAGCCGTATTTCACCGCGCTGAAGATTCCGGCCTTCACCATGACCTCCACCCGGTGGTTGATGAGGTTCTGCTGGGCAAATGCCTCGGCCATGCGCCCGGCATTGTAGAGGTCCCGCACCTTTAAAAAGGTGGGGGCAAACAGGTTCACTGTGGTGCCGATGGTGCAACTGGCGCCCATGGAGAGCGCGCCTAAGAACATCTCGTCAAAGCCGTTGATGAGTACCTTGTCGGGATAGGCCACGGACATCCGCTCCAGGCTGTAAAGGTTCTGGGAGGTGTGCTTGATGCCGATGATCCGCGGGTCGCTGAGCAGCTCCGCCGCATTGTCCTTGCTGAACTCCACGCCGGTGAACTGGGGGATGTTGTAAAGGATGGCCTCCAGCCCGGGGACGGCATCCAGCACCGCTTTGTAGTAGCCGGTGATCTCCGCCATGGAGAACTTATAATAGTAGGGCGGGATCATGGACACCGCCGCGGCGCCGGCGCTTTTGGCATGACGGGCCAGGTCGATGACATCGGCGGTGCGGATGGTGCCCACATGGGCCACCACCGGCACCCGGCCGGAGACCTGGCGCAGCGTGCACTCCAGAATCTTTTTCCGCTCCTCCAGCGTCAGCAGCAGCCCCTCTCCGGAGGAGCCGCAGCAGTAGAAGCCCTCCACGCCGTCGGCGATCTGAGCCTCCACGATCTGGGCAAGGGCCTCATAGTTGACGCTCTCGTCAGCGTGCATGGGCACGGTGAGGGCGGAAAAAATCTTCTGCAGTTCGGGATGGGCGGAATTTACCATGCTGTCCAGCCTCCGTCGATGATCAGGTTGGAGCCGGTCATAAAGGAGGACGCCTTGGAGGCCAGGAAGATGATGGCGCCGTTGTACTCATCCTCCTGGGACATGCGGCCCATGGGCATTCTGGCGCAGAAGTTGCCCTGGAAGGTGGCGTCCTGGGTGTCCCTCCACACGCCGGCAGGCGTCAGGGTGTTCACCCGGATATCCTGCTTGCCCCAATAGGTGGCCAGGTAGCGGGTCAGGTTATAAATGCCGGACTTGGCGGCGGAGTAGGCCACAGGCTTGATGAAGGGCACGCTGGTCTGCTCCTTTTTATAGGCATAGATGTCCTGGATGGGGGAAACCATGCCGTAGATGGAGCCGATGTTGATGATGGAGCCGCCCTTGTTGGCCTTCACCATCCGGGCGCCCACCGCCTGGCAGGCCAGGAAGGTGCCGACCAGGTTCACATCCACCACCTCGCGGAACACCTCCTCGGGGAAGTTCTCAAAGGGGCCGGAAACCTCCGGGGGCGCGGAGGGCTGGGTGTCGATGCCGGCGTTGTTCACCAGCACGTCGGGGGCGCCGCCCCAGGCCTGTTCCATCTCGTCCAGGGCCTTGTTGAGGCTCTCCTTGCTGGTGATGTCCACGGTGTAAAACTTCAGGCGGTCGGAGGTGTACTGCTCCTTGGTGTAAATCTTTTCGATCTTCTCCTGGGGGACGTGGCGGCCCCACACGGCCACCCGTGCACCCCGCTCCCAGAGGGCCTTGCTGAACTGCGCGCCCAACTGGCCCATGCCGCCGGTGACGATGCAGATCTTGTTTTCTACGCTGAACAGAGGATCGTTGCTTGTAATCATAGGAATGCTCCTTCCAATTATTAGAATTTCAAATTGTGCCGCGAAGACGGCGCCCATGCCAAAGTCTCCGGTCCGCACGCGGCAGCCCAGGTCCAACAGACATCATACAAAAAACAATAATACATTTTATAAAAAAGTCAAGCTTTTCTTTCAAGTTGGTGAAAAACGCGGAAAAAGAAGCTGTAAAAATAGCAAAAATTTTCTTCCAAATATTTAACAAAAAACAAACGGGCTTTTTAGTTAAAACGGAGGAATTGTGAAAACACGGCGGTTTCTGACCAAAATAGATTGACATTGGGGGCAAAGTCATCTAACATAAACTGCGCGACATCGTACAATATGATGATTGTGAAAAGAAGCTGTAAAGGGTGGATGGTCTCATCTGACCCTGCAATTCTTGCTGCGGATGTGGAATTTGGGACATCCGGCGGCGGTTTCTGATCGGCTGCTCATTTGAGCTGTTGATAAATACATCTGAAAAAATGGAGGATTTACCATGAAGAAGTTTTTGTCTTTGGCCATGGCTCTTGTGCTGGCCCTCTCTCTGGTGGCCTGCGGCAACAGCGGCGGCGGCTCTGCTTCCGGCAGCGCGTCCGGCAGCGGCAGTGCCAGCGGTTCCGGTTCCGGCGAGGCCGGCGGCGTGACCTTTGACCACGACATCACCATGATCGTTCCCTGGTCTGCCGGCGGCGGCACCGACACCGTTGCAAGAAAGCTGGTTGAGAACGCCGAGAAGTATCTGGGCGTAAAGATCAATGTGGAGAACGTCACCGGCGGCAGCGGCGCTGTGGGCCTGGCCCAGTTGCTCTCCGCGGAGCCCGACGGCTACACCCTGGCTTTGCTGCCTGTTGAGCTGTCCTTCCTGAAGGAGCAGGGCGTCTACACCTTTGACTTCAGCGACTTCACCCAGATCTGCAACATCAACTCCGACCCCGCCGCCCTGGCTGTCTCCGCCAGCTCCGACTTCCAGTCCGTGGCTGACGTGGTGGAATATGCCAAGGCCAACCCCGGCGCCCTGAAGATCGGCCACTCCGGCACCGGCTTCCTGTGGCACCTGGCCGGCGGCCTGTTTGCCGACGCTGCCGGCATCGAGGTCACCTATGTCCCCTATGACGGCTCTTCCACCGGCAACGCGGCCCTGATGGGCGGCGACATTGACGCCGTCACCTTCTCCGGCGCCGAGGAGACCGCGCTGGAGGCCTCCGGCGACATCCGCGTCCTGGCCACCTTCTCCGACGAGCCCATGACCATCTTCAGCACCGATGTCCCCACCATGAAGGACGAGGGTTATGATATCACCCTGTCCACCTTCCGCGGCATCGGCGGACCGGCCGGCATGGATCCCGAAGTGGTTGCCGCTCTGGACGAGGCCTTCGGCAAGATGAGCGAGGAGCCCAGCTTCATCGAGGCCATGGACAACATGGGCCTGGGCATCAAGTACCTGCCCACCGAGGAGTACAAGCAGCTGTGCGACGAGACCGCCGCCAGCATGAAGTCCGTCTGCGAACTGCTGGGCCTGTCTCAGTAATCGCGAAAACCTGAAGAAAAGCTCCTGCTTTTTGCCGCCCCGGACTGACCAGGGCGGCGGGAGCAGGAGCTCCTTCTGATTATACAGCTGAAAGGAAAAAAGGCCATGGAATCAACAAAAAAGAGGAACTGGATTGATATTGTCGTATCACTGGCCGTCTATGCTGTGACCATCTTTGTGTTTGTCTACAGCGCCTCTTTCAAGGCAACCGCCGACAATTCCCTGAACCCGGACGTATGGCCCCGCATCATCTGCGTGCTGATGAGCGTGGCAGCCACTGTGCAACTGGCCAATGCCCTGCGGGGCAAGCTCACCACCAGTGTGACGGTAGCCAACAAGAAGGAAGTGATCATCGCCATCGGGCTGATCATCCTTTATGCCGTTTTGCTCAAGCCGGTGGGTTACATCCTGTGCTCCCTGATCCTGATGGTTTGCCTGCTGAAGCTGTTCCGGGTCAAAAAAGTGTGGGTCTATCTTGTTCTGCCCCTTGCGACGACACTTGCCTCTTACTATCTCTTCCACATGCTGCTGCTGGTCCCCCTGCCCAAGGGCCTGCTGGCGTTCCTGGGTTAAAAGGAGGGTATCATGAGTTTATTGATTGACGGTTTCGTGCGGATGATCGAAAACGGCGGCTGGCTCTACCTGATGATCGGTGTGATCGCCGGCGTGGTCATCGGCTCCCTGCCCGGCCTGACGGGCACCATGGGCATGACGCTTCTCTTGCCCTTCACCTATTCCCTGCCCTCCGACGTGGGCCTTTCCCTGCTGATCGGTATCTTTGCCGGCGCCATCTACGGCGGCTCCATCTCCGCCATTTTGCTGCGCACCCCCGGCACCCCTGCCGCCGGCGCCACGCTGATCGACGGCTATCCCATGGCAAAACGGGGCGAGGCCGGCAGGGCGCTGGCCACTTCCACCATCGCCTCGGCAATGGGCGGCCTGATCGGCGCCCTGGTGCTGACTTTCCTGGCTCCTACCATTGCAAAAATCGCGCTGAAGTTCGGCGCGCCTGAATACATTTGGCTGGCTGTGTACGGCCTGACCATGATCAGCTTTGTCTCCGGGAAGTCCTTGATTAAGGGCTACATCGCCGGCCTGGTGGGCCTGCTGATGGCCACCATCGGCATTGACCCCATCAGCGGCAGCATCCGTTTCACCTTTGGTTCCATGAACCTGCTGAGCGGCGTGTCGCTGCAGGCGGTGCTCATCGGCCTCTTTGCCATGGCCCAGGCGCTCAACAGCGTGGAAGAGTATGACCAGCCCCAGGCCAAGCAGCTGAAGATCGAGCACATCGGCATCTCGGCCAAGGACTTCCTCCGGATTCTGCCCCACGTGGTGAAGTCCGCCTTCATCGGCACCTTTGTGGGCGCCGTGCCCGGCACGGGCACGGATATCGCCGCTTTCTTGTCCTATGGCGAGGCCAAGCGCTCCAGCAAGCATCCGGAGGAGTTCGGCAAGGGCGCCATCGAGGGCATTGCCGCTCCGGAGTCCGGCAACAATGCCTGCGTCAACGGCGCCCTGATCCCCATGTTCACCCTGGGCATCCCCGGCGAGGCCGGTACGGCGGTGCTGCTGGGCGGACTGATGGTGCTGGGCCTGACCCCGGGACCGCTGCTGTTCCGGGATCATCCGGAGACCATCTATTCCGTGTTCGCCGCCACTATCACCTCCAATCTGTTCATCGTGATTTTCGGCCTGCTGTGCGCCCGGCTCTTCGCCAAGGTGCTGTCCCTGCCGAAGAACATGATCACCGTGGTGATCTTTGTTTTGGCGCTGACCGGCTCCTTTGCCATGCGCAACAATGTATTTGATGTGATTACCACCGTGGTGGCCGGCATCGCGGGCTACTTTATGACCAAGGCGGACTACCCGGTTGCCCCGGTGCTTTTGGGTATCATCTTGGGGCCCACCGTGGAACAGAACCTGTCCCGGGCACTGCTGATCTCGGGCGGCAGCTATACCATCCTGTTTACCCGGCCCATCTCCATCCTCTTCATTGTCATCATCGCCGCCACACTGTTCTCCAATCTGCGCAAGCAGAGCAAGAACAAAAAGAGCAAGAGCGATCTGGTGGCAGAGGAAGTGGCCGCGGAAGTGGCCAGTATCGAGGCCCAGGAAGAGCAGAAATAAGCAAGCATTGCACAAAAAGGAGAGGCGTATTTGCGCCTCTCCTTTTTCTGTTAAGCGGCTGTTAAGGTTTTTTGAAGGTCAAAAACAATCTTTACAAAAAATGAATGGGTATTTTGTTGAAAACATAAATTCTGTGTTGGAAAAGCATATTTTACCTGGCAAAACATTGACAAGTTATATAAATTCGGATACATTGACAATATGATTTCATGACGTCGTACAATCAGATGTTATGGGAAATAGTGAGATTTTATGGAGATGGAAGGGACCTACATGAACAAGTTTGTAGCAAAGTACGGGCAGATACTGCTGCCGCTGATCACGCCGTATGACGCCAACGAGGACGTGGATTACGGCAAGTACGCTGAGCTGATCGAGTACCTGATCGAGAAGGACCTGTGCGATTCGCTGATCGTGACGGGCACCACGGGCGAGGCCAGCCTCCTGACCTTTGACGAGCGCGTGAAGCTGATGGAAACAGCGGTGAAGGCCGCCGCCGGCCGCAAGCCGGTCATCGCCGGCACGGGCTGCGCCTCCACCAAGGAGACGGTAGCGCTGACCAACAAGGCGGTGGAGCTTGGCATTGAGACCTGCCTGGTGGTGTGCCCGTTCTACAACAAGCCCACCCAGGAGGGGCTCTATAACCACTTCAAGACCCTGGCCGAGAGCACCAAGGCCAACATCATGCTCTACAACATCCCCATCTTTGTGGGCGTGAACCTGGAGGCGGAGACGGTGCGGCGCCTGGCGTCCATCCCCAACATCATCGGCATCAAGGACGAGGCGGGGATCAACCCCACCCAGGTGACGGACTTCTTCCTGGCCACGGCGGACGTGGATCCCGACTTCGCCATCTACAACGGCGACGACGTGATGCTGCTGCCCACCATCGTGCAGGGCGCCATGGGCCTGGTGTCCGGCGGAGCCCACATCTTCGGCCATGAGATCCGCGCGATCTTCAAGGCCTTTGCGGAGGGGGACAACGAGAAGGCCAAGGAGCTGTTCGTGCCCATCTACCGCTTCTGCAAGTCCACCGGCCAGAACGGCCGCATCCTGCCCAACTCCATCCTGCGCCCGGCCATTGAGGCCGTGACCGGCATCAAGCTTGGGCCGGCACGCAGCCCCCTGGCTCCCGCCACCGAGGAGGAGATGAAGGTCACCCTCGGCATCCTCAAGGAGATCGGCAAGCTCAACTGAGCTGTTGATAAATGACAAAAGAAATCAAATAGGAGGAAAACCATGAAAAAGTTTCTGTCTTTGGCAATGGCACTTGTAATGGCACTTTCCCTGGCGGCCTGCGGCAGCAGCGGCTCCGGCAGCGCGTCCGGCAGCGGCAGTGCGTCCGGCAGTGCCTCCGGCTCTTCTGCGCCCTCCGGCGAGAAGATCACCATCCGTCTCGCGGACGTTCAGGCGGAGAACGACGTGGAGACCCAGTTCGAGTATAAGTTTGCCGAGCTGGTTTCCGAAAAGAGCAACGGCCGCATCGAGGTCCAGGTCTATCCTGCCGGCCAGATGGGCGAGATGGCCGATATCCTCAGCTCCGTGCAGATGGGCTCCATCGAGATGTGCCGCACCAACCCCTCCTGGCTGGCCGATGCCGGCGCCGAGTCCATGAACCTGCTGTCCCTGCCTTTCGTGTTCAAGGATTTGGAGAGCGCCAACAAGGTGCTGGAGAGTGAAGTGGGCGACACCATGCTCCAGGAGATCGTGGACAAGGGCCTGGGCGTCTACGGCCTGGGCTATCTGGAGCCCTCCGGCAGATATTTCTTCTTCAAGAACAAGGAAGTCTCCAGCCTGGACGACATCAAGGGATTGAAGATCCGCGTCCCGACCAACTCCCTGGCCACCTCCATGGTGGAGAGCCTGGGCGCTTCCGCCACCCCCATTGCCTACAATGAGCTCTACAGCTCCCTGCAGACCGGCATTGTGGACGGCGCCGACAACCCCCTGAAGGGCATTTTGAACATGAGCTTCTATGAGGTCAGCTCCTATGTCCTGGATATGGCGCACCAGTACGAGGCCAGCATTATGCTGGTGGGCGAATCCTTCTGGAATAAGCTGAGCGCGGAGGACCAGGCCATTTTGCAGGAGGCCATGGACGAGGGCGCAGCTTACTACAAAGAGATCGCTGAGGCTGAGCTGGACGGCTACCGCACCGCTCTGGAGGGCAAGGGCCTGACCTTCGTCACCCCCGACAATCCCCAGGAGTGGATGGATGCCGTGCAGCCCATGTACGCCCAGTTCTCCGTTGGATATGAAGATCTGCTGCAGCAGATTCAGGACATGCAGTAACTGATCCTGACGGATTGCGTGTGATGCGGGGCCGTCGGTAAAACGCACCGGCGGCCCTGCTTCCAATTTAGGAGCGGTGGACCGCGCCTGCCTTGGTACGGTTCAGAGAGGAATCTGATATATGGAACATGAATTGGGAAAATCAAAGGTGGAGCGGGTCATCGACCTCCTCTACAGCTTGATCCAGTGGATCTGCGTGATCTGCCTGGCCGGTCAGGTGGTGGTGATCACCTGGGCGGTCTTTGGGCGGTTCGTGCTCAACAACACGCCCTCCTGGGCGGAGGAAGTCTCCAAAATCCTCATGGTGTGGATGTCGCTGATGGCGGCCGCCCTGGCGGTCAAAGATGACACCCACGTGCGTATGACCATTTTTGACAAACTGTTCGGCCCATTGGGGCTGAAAATCCGCAACACGATCTTTGCGCTTTTGAATATCTTTTTCTGCGGCGTACTCTTCTGGAAGGGCCTGGACCTGATCGAACAGACGTCCCGCACGAAGTTGCCCGGCAGCGGCCTGCCCTCCTCCGTGCTGTACGGCTCGGTCTGTATCGGGGGCCTTGCCATGACCATCATGCTTTTGTACCAATTGGGGAGGACGCTATGTCAACGGAAGTAATTGCTACGATCATTCTCCTGGGAAGCTTTTTCCTGCTGATCTTCCTGGGCAACCATATTTTGTTTTCCATCGGCGCGTCCACCCTGCTGACGGTGCTGTACTTAGGCATTCCCCTGCAAACCGTGGCCCAGCAGACGGTAAAGGGACTCAACTCTTTCTCGCTGATGGCGGTCCCCTTCTTCATCCTGGCCGGCGAAATCATGGGCGCCGGCGGCATCACCCGGCGGCTGGTGAAGCTGGCGGATGCCCTGGTGGGCTGGATGCGCTGCGGCCTGGGCATGGTCAACATTGTGGCCAGCACCTTTTTCGGCGGCATCTCCGGCTCCCCCACTGCGGACGTATCCTCCATCGGCGCCATGCTGATCCCGGTGATGGAGGACAACGGTTATGACACCGAGTTCTCCGCGGCCGTCACCATGGCCAGCTCCGTCCAGGGCCTGCTGATCCCGCCCAGCCACAATATGGTCATCTTTGCCATGGCGGCCGGCGGCGTCAGCGTGGGCCAGCTCTTTATGGGCGGATTGATCCCGGGATTGTTCCTGGGCCTGGCGCTGATGATCTACTGCTATATCGTGGCCCGGAAGAAGAACTATCCCGTGGGCGACAAATTCTCTCTGAAACGGACGCTGCGGGCCACTTGGGAGGGCATCTGGGGCCTTGGCACTGTTCTGATTGTGGTGCTGGGCGTGGTCACCGGCGTGTTCACCGCCACCGAGTCCGCGGCCATTGCCTGCATCTATGCGCTGATCGTCACCTTCGCGGTGTACCGGGAGATTCCCCTGAAGGAGATCCTCAACATCATGCGCAACAGCCTCAAGACCCTGGCCATGGTCATGGCGCTGATCGGCATCTCCTCTGCTTTCGGGTGGGTGGTCTCCTACCTTCAGATCCCCACCAAGCTGACCAATCTGCTGCTGGGTATCTCCTCCAACAAGATTGTCCTGCTGCTGATCATCAACCTGCTGCTTTTGATTATGGGCACCATGATGGATATGATCTGCTCCATCCTGATCATCACCCCCATCATTCTGCCTGTGGTCACCGCCATCGGAATGAGCCCCATCCAGCTGGGCGTCATCATGATTTTGAACCTTGGCATCGGCCTCATCACCCCGCCGGTGGGCGTGCTGCTTTTTGTGTGCAGCGCCATTGCAAAGCGGTCCATAGAACAGCTGACAAAGGCCATGCTGCCATTTTACGCTGTCATGATCGCAGTGCTGCTGGCCATTACCTTCATCCCGCAAATTTCCACAACGCTGCCCAATCTGATCTACGGCCTGGGCTAAATTGAACCGCAAAATCGCCCAAGTACAGTACTTGGGCGATTTCCAATGGGAGGAATGCATATGAACATCAATCGAGCCGCCAGGCCTCTGGACCGCACCGTCCGCTGCGGCGTGGCGGTGGTGGGTGGGGGCATCGCCGGCGTGATGGCGGCGGCCGCCGCGGCGAAATGCGGAGCCCGGACGCTGTTGGCGGAGTCCTCCACCTTCTTAGGAGGCGTGGTGACCATGGGCCCCCTGGAGGCGCTGATGACCCCGGAGGATTCGAACGGAACCGTGATTGCCGGCATGGCCAAGGAGTTTTTGGACTTCCTCCGCACCCTGGACAGCGGCGCCCGGGCGGTGGAGGACACCACCGGCTACTGCGCCTCCATCGTGCCCTATGACGCGGAAACCATGAAGTTTGCACTGCTGAAATTCCTGCAGCATTATGATGTCACCGTATTGACCGAAGCCACGCTGGAGGAGGTGGAGCGCTCCGGCGCATCCATTTCCGCGCTGCGCCTGCGGACTAAGACCGGGGCTGTCCGGGTGGAGTGCGGCGCTGTGGTGGACGCCACCGGCGGCGGCTACGCCTCCTACCTGGCGGGCAACGACGTGGCGGTGGGGAATGAATCCGGCCGCAGCCAGCCGGTAACGGTGCTCTGCCGCATCGCAGGCGTGGACATTGATCTGCTGAAGGAGTATGTGGCCGCTCACAGCGAGGAGTTCAAGACCTTTCAGAAGGAGCTGAACCTTCAGGCGGAGCACCTCCACCTGTGGGGCTTTACGGGGGCGCTGAAGGCGGGCCATGATTCCGGCGCGCTGAACCTTAAGCGCCATGAAATCCACATGATGCAGACTACCCGCCCCGGCGAGGTCATAGCCAATTACTCCCGCATCAACGCGGATCCCCTGGACCCCTTTGCCCTCTCGGATGCCCAGTGCCAGGGCATGGAGCAGGTGCGGGAGCTCCACGGCTGGTTCCGCCGCACCATCCCCGCCTTTGCGGATTCCTACATCGTCCAGACCGGCTATGTGGGCGTGCGGGAGAGCGGCCGGGTTGTGGGCAGGTATACCCTAACCCGGGACGATATCGTGGCCGCCCGCAGCGGTCCCACGGATGTGGCCATGGGAGCCTTCCCCATCGACATCCACCAGAGCGGCGACGGCATGAAGTTTGAGCGCATCGTGTCCGGCTACCACATCCCTCAGGAGTGCCTGATGGCCCGGTCGGCAGAGAATCTGTTCCTGGCCGGCCGCTGCATCAGCGCCACCTTTGAAGCCAACGCCTCCTGCCGCATCTCCATGACGTGCATGTCCACGGGACACGCCGCCGGGGTGATGGCGGCGGCGTACGCCGCCGGGACGTTTACCACGGCGGCCGTGCGTGGTATACTGAAGGAGCAAGGAGCAATTTTATAACTCCTGTGGAAAGGAGAACCATAATATGAAAGCAGCTGTAGTCACAAAAATCGGAACGCTGGAGGTCCTTGATGTCCCCATGCCGGAGCTGGGCCCCTATGACGCGCTGTGCGCCCTGTGCTACGGCGCAACCTGCGCCGGGACGGACATCCACCTGATGGATGGAAAGCACCCCTTCCCCGTCTCCTTCCCCACCGTGCTGGGCCACGAGAGCGTGGGCCGGGTGGTGGAGGTGGGAGCCAAGGTGAAAAACCTCCACGTGGGTGATTTGGTGAGCCGTGTGGGCTATCCGGGAGCAGCGGGCCTGGGCTCCAACTGGGGCGGATTCGCCGAATATGGCGTGGCCCGGGACCACTGGCAGATGAAAAAGGACGGTGTGGACTTGTCCCTCTGGAACCGCAGCCGGGTGAACCAGATCATCCATCCCTCCATTGACGAGAAGACTGCGCCCATGATCATCACCTGGCGGGAGACCCTCTCCTATATCAGGCGGCTTGGCGTGGGCAGCGGAAGCCGGGTGCTGCTGGTCGGCTCCGGCGGCAACGCGCTGTCCTTTGCCGCCCACGCGTGCAACTTAGGCGCGGAGCTGGTGGTGGTTGGGAGCCTCTCCAAGGAGAAGGCATTCCGCACTCTGCCGCTGCGTGCGTACTTCAATTATAAAGATGAGGCCCTGCCGGAGGCGCTTCAGGCCGAATTCAGCGGCGGTTTTGACGTGCTCATCGACGGCGTGGGCGGCTCCGACGTGGTAAACCGGGTGCTGGGCGTGCTGCGCCGGGACGCGGTTGTGGGCGTCTACGGGTGGAACAACCGGGCGGCCTACGGGCTCAATCCCTTCCTGGCGGCACACAGCTTCCGGGTCTATGCAGACGGCTACGATGAGGAGGAGACCAACGCGGAGGTGCAGGCCATGATCCTCCGTGGCCAGCTGGATGCCTCGCTCTGGTACGACATGGACCACCCGGTTCCCCTAAAGGAGTTGGGCCGGGCCTACGACAGCCTCCGCCGCCACGAGGCCTTCAAGTACCTGATCGCCCTGTAAAGATCAAAAAAGGAACGCTTCCCAAATAGGGAAGCGTTCCTTTTTCAGCCGTTCCAAAGGACGATGCGGCCCGCTTTACGGCTTTGGTTCAAGTCGATGAGCCGCTGGTTGGAGCTGCCGCGAAACCGCAGGGAGATGTCGTGAAGCGCCGCCACATACCGTCCGTCCACCAGCACATCCAAAAGGCCCAGCATCTCCTCCGTCACCTCGCAGTGGGGATAGCTGTCCGGTGAGAGCAGCTCCTCATAGGTGAAGCCGGAAAAGCTCCAGATGGTCTTGCGCCGCAGCGTCCGGCGCACCCGGTGCAAAAACGGAACCAGGGCCCGCTGGTTTTCCGGCTCAAAGGGCTCTCCGCCCAAGAGCGTCAGTCCGCTGATGTAGTCCGGCGCCAGAAGGCTCAGCAGCTCCTCCTCGGTCTTTGCGGTGAAGGGCCGCCCGTAGTCAAAGGCCCAGGTCTGGGGCTGGAAGCACTGCTCACAGTGGTTGGTGCAGCCGGAGACGAACAGGCTCACCCGGACGCCCTCGCCGTTGGCAATGTCGCAGTTTTTGATCTCTCCGTAGTACATATGGACTCCTTGATGATTCGGTTTGGTTTTGGCCGCAGTGTTTGGGCTGGCGCGCTGCGCAGTATCGCGATTGAGGACATTGTACCATAGCGCGATACAAAAGAAAAGGCCCGGCCGGAAGTCCCGGCCGGGCCAAGCATGCGGTTCAGATGGCCTCGCGGATGAGCCGGCCCATCTCCCGGCAGCCCACGGCGGTGCAGCCCTCGCTCATGATGTCGCCGCAGCGGTAGCCCGCGTCCAAAACACGGCTCACCGCGTCCTCCACGGCCCTGGCCTCCTCCATTAGGTCAAAGGAGTCCCGCAGGAGCTCCGCCGCCGCCAGGATGGTGCCGATGGGGTCGGCGGTATCGGTGCCGGCGATGTCCGGCGCGGAGCCGTGGATGGGTTCGTAGAGGCCCAGGGTGCCGCCTCCAAGGGAGGCGGAGGGGATCATGCCGATGGAGCCGGTGATGATGCTGGCCTCGTCGGAGAGGATGTCGCCGAAGAGGTTCTCCGTAACGATCACGTCGAACTGAGAGGGGTCCCGGACGATCTGCATGGCGCAGTTGTCCACATACATGTGGCTGAGTTCCACGTCCGGGTAGCCCTGGGCCACCTCTGCGACCACACGGCGCCACAGCCGGGAGGTGGCCAGCACGTTGGCCTTGTCCACAGAGGTGACCTTTTTGCGCCGCTTTTCCGCCAGGCGGAAGGCCACGTGGGCAATGCGGCGGATCTCCTCCTCGCTGTAGGCCATGATGTCGGTGGCCTTTTCCTGGCCGTCCGCCTGCTCGGAGCGGTGCTCGCCGAAGTAGACGCCGCCGATCAGCTCCCGGACCATCAAAAAGTCGATGCCTTTGTCCGCGATCTCCGGCCTCAGGGGGCAGGCGCGGCGAAGCTGGGGGAAGAGCCGGGCCGGGCGGATGTTGGCATAGAGGCCCAATGCGCCCCGCAGGCCCAGAAGGCCCCGCTCAGGGCGGATCTCCTTGGGGACGGCGTCCCACTTGGGGCCGCCCACCGCGCCTAAGAGCACGGCATCGGAGGCAAGGCAGGCGTCCACGGTGGCCTGGGGCAGGGGGACGCCGCACTCGTCGATGGCGCACCCGCCCATGAGCACGTCGCTGTAGCGGAAGGTGTGGCCGAACTTAGCGGCCACTGCGTCCAGGACGGCGACTGCCTCGTTTACGATCTCCGGGCCGATGCCGTCGCCCCGGATGACAGCAATTTTCTTTTCCATGGCGTCACCTCTTGATGGAGGCCATCAGGCCGCCCTTATCGATCATGTCCCGGATGAACGGCGGGAAAGGCTCCGCCTGATAGGTTTCGCCCCGGGTCAGGTTGGTGATGACGCCCGAATCAAAGTCCACGCTGACCTCATCGCCGTCCCGGATGCCGTCGCTGGCGGCCTCGCACTCCAGGATGGCAAGGCCGATGTTGATGGCGTTGCGGTAAAAGATGCGGGCAAAGGTCTTTGCGATGACGCAGCTGACTCCGGCTGCCCGGATGGCGATGGGCGCGTGCTCCCGGGAGGAGCCGCAGCCGAAGTTAAAGCCGCCCACCATGATGTCGCCGGGCTGGACCCGCCCCACAAAGGAGGCGTCGATGTCCTCCATGCAGTGGGAGGCCAGCTCCCTGGGGTCCTGGGTGGCCAGGTACCGGGCGGGGATGATGACGTCGGTGTCTATGTTGTCGCCGTATTTGAATACTGTACCGTGTGCTCTCATGCGTCCATGACCTCCTTGGGATGGGTGATTGTTCCGGTGACGGCGGATGCCGCCGCCACGGCGGGAGAGGCCAGATAGACCTCACTGTCCACGTGGCCCATGCGGCCCACGAAATTGCGGTTGGTGGTGGAGACACAGCGCTCCCCTGCGGCGAGGCAGCCCATGTGGCCGCCCAGGCAGGGGCCGCAGGTGGGCGTGGAGACCGCGCAGCCCGCCTCCAGGAAGGTGTCCATCCAGCCCTGGCGGATGCACTCCTGATAGACCCGCTGGGTGGCGGGGATGACGATGGCCCGGACGCCCTTGGCGATGTGCCGGCCCTTGAGCACCGCGGCGGCAGCCGCCATGTCGGCGCTCTGGCCATTGGTGCACGAGCCGATCACCACCTGGTCGATGGCGATGTGTCCGCTCTCAGCAGCACTGTGGGCGTTTTCCGGCAGGTGGGGATAGGCCACGGTGCAGTCGATCTCACTGAGATTCAGCTCCACCGTGCGGACGTATTCGGCGTCTGCGTCGGCCTCAAAGGCTTCCCAGGGCCGGTTCACCCTGCCCTCCACATAGGCGCGGGTCACGTCATCCACGGCAAAAATGCCGTTTTTGGCGCCGGCCTCAATGGCCATGTTGGCCATGGTCAGGCGGTCGTAGATGGTCAGGCTCTTCAACCCCGGGCCGGAGAACTCCAGGGACTGGTACAGCGCGCCGTCCACGCCGATCCGGCCGATGAGGTGTAAAATGGCATCCTTGCCGGAGACATAGGGCCGGAAGGAACCTGTGACGTGGACATGGATGGCGGCCGGGACCTTGAACCAGGTCTGGCCCGTGGCCATGGCTGCGCCCATATCGGTGGAGCCCACTCCGGTAGAGAAGGCGCCCAGGGCGCCGTAGGTGCAGGTGTGGGAGTCGGCGCCGATGACGGCCTCGCCGGGGGCCACCAGGCCCCGCTCCGGCAGCAGGGCGTGCTCCACGCCCATGGCGCCCACGTCGTAGTAGTTGTCCAGGTCAAAGCGCTTGGCAAAGGCACGGCACTGCTTGCACTGGGTGGCGGCCTTGATGTCCTTGTTGGGGGTAAAGTGGTCCATGACCATGGCGATGCGGCTCTTGTCAAAGACCTGGTCGAACCCGGCGGCCTCAAATTCATTGATGGCCACGGGAGAGGTGATGTCGTTGCCCAGGACCAGGTCCAACTTTGCCATGATGAGCTGGCCCGGGCGCACCTCGCTGAGGCCGGCGTGTTTGGCCAGGATTTTCTGCGTCATTGTCATGCCCATGTTACTGTACCCCCATAATCTTATTGATGCCGTTGATGTAGGCCCGGATGGAGGACTCGATGATGTCTGTGGAGAGGCCCCGGCCGGTGACGGTCTTGTCGCCGTAGGCAAGCTTCACCGTGGCCTCACCGATGGCGTCCTCGCCGTCGGTAACGGCGCTGAGGCTGAAGCTGCTGAGCGCCACGTCCATGCCCACAATGTGGTTGATGGCCTTGAAGGAGGCGTCCAGCGGTCCGGTGCCGATGGCCACTTCCTCGATGGTCTCGTCGTCCTTTTTCACCTTGATGCAGGCGGTGTTGGGCACATCGAGGCCCGTGTTAACCACGTGGCTGACAAAGTCGTAGGTCACGTTGTCCACCCGGCGCTGATTCAGCACCAGAGCCTCCAGATCGGAGCTGGTGATGGTTTTCTTCTTGTCCGCCAGGGCCTTGAAGCGGACGAAGATCTCGTCCAGCCGCTCGTCGCTGACCTCGTAGCCCATGGACTCCAGCTTCTCCCGCAGGGCGTGCTTGCCGGAGTGCTTGCCCAGGACCATGGTGTTCTGAGGAATGCCCACGTCGGTGGACTTCATGATCTCGTAGGTCTGGGCGTTGGCCAGCACGCCGTGCTGGTGGATGCCGGACTCGTGGGCAAAGGCGTTGGCACCCACGATGGATTTGCTGGGGGCCACGCTGACGCCGGTGATGTTGCTCAAGAGCTTGCTGGAGCGGTAGATCTGACGGGTGTTGACGCCGGTGTCGGCCTGGTAAAAATCCTGGCGGGTCTTCAGCGCCATGACAATCTCCTCCAGGCTGGCGTTGCCCGCCCGTTCGCCGATGCCGTTGACGGTGCATTCCACCTGGGTGGCGCCGGCCTGGACGCAGGCCAGGGTGTTGGCCACAGCCATGCCCAGGTCATCGTGGCAGTGGACGGAGATGTCCACCTGGTCCACGCCCTCCACGTGCTTTTTTAGATACGAGATGAGCTCCCCCATCTCCTGGGGCGTGGAGTAGCCCACGGTGTCGGGCACATTGATGACAGTTGCCCCGGCGGCAATGGCCGTGGAGTAGGCCTTGGCCAAAAATGCGGGGTCGGAACGGGAGGCGTCCTCGGCGGAGAATTCGATGTCGTCGCAGTAAGACTTGGCGTAGGCCACGTTCTCGGCAATGCTGGCAAGCACCTGCTCGCGGGTCATGCGCAGCTTGTATTCCATGTGGATGTCACTGGTGGCCAGGAACACGTGGATGCGCGGGTACTTCGCGCCCTTCACGGCTTCCCAGGCGGCGTCAATATCGCCCTTTGTGCAGCGGGCGAGACTGGCGACCTTGCAATTGGTGACGACTTCCGCAATGGTCTGTACGCTCTTGAAGTCCATGGGAGAGGCGATGGCAAAGCCGGCCTCTATGATGTCCACGCCCAGGGCGTCTAACTGCCGGGCCATTTCGATCTTTTCCGACAGGTTCATGCTGCAACCGGGAGACTGCTCCCCATCCCGCAGCGTCGTGTCAAATACCTTGATTTTGTTCATGAGAACTGATCCTCCTTACATTTCCGCCAGTGGCTGAACTGAAAACCGTCAACGAACAACGACAAATAAAAAAGGCCATCGTCTCTTTTTGAAAGAGACGAAAGCCCAAACACTTCCGCGGTACCACTCTTGTTGGTATATTGCTATACCCGCTTTCAGCATCAGTCCAATATGGACGAATCCTGCCTCTTTGGTAACGGTGAGGAAACCCGTTCGCGCCTAAGCCCACAGGGCCTCAGCTTGAATACTCGAGGGCCAGTGACGTCTCCCAGCTCCGTACCGCCTCTCACCAACCGGCGGCTCTCTGAAACATCGCGGAGGGACTTTCTCCCTGTCATCGTATCTGCTCGTTGTGTTGTTGTCTGCAAGAATACAGGAAATTTTTCCGGTTGTCAAGTCTAATTTTTGGCGAAATTGGGCTTGCATCTCCCGGATCATCCGTGTATACTGCAAGGCGTGCCGCGACCTGTAATTTTTTGAAAAAGTCCGGAAATGACGCGGATTTCTGAAAAAAGAAGAGAATGTGAGCCGGGTTTGTCCCTGAATTCACGTTTTAACCGAGAGCGCGGAGGCCCGGGCGCCCGGCCCGCTTTTCAAGGAAGGTTAGGCGGGCTTGTGGCTTTTTGCAAAGCCGCCCCGGCCGGTGCGCATCAAATTTGTTTGGATTGACAAAGGAGAGATACCATGGATATGAGGCAGACGGCGCAGACCCTGCGCCACCTTGTCATCTTTCGGAACCTTCGGGGAGAGCCGCTGATGGAGGCCCTGGCCGCCCTCTTGGAAGCGGACCGGGAAAGCGCGGCCGCGCGGATGTGCGACCTGGCGGCGGAGCTCTATCCCCGGGGTACGGATCTGCACCAGGCGGTGGAGACGCTGATGCTGCGGGACGACAACTTCTATGTCCGCGCGGCGGCCTCCCAACGGACGGTGGGGTCCCAGGCAGAACGGTGGCTGGAGCGGGAACTGGCTCTTTTGGAGGAGGCGGTCTTATCCAGCGAGGCCTTTTGCGCCCGGTTTGACCTGAAGGAACATGCGGAGGAACTGCCTGCCTGGAGCGCCGAGGGAGAGCGGTTCACCCGGGTGTACCGCCGGATGCTGGAGCGCTCGCCTCAGTCCGGATTCGGCATCTTTGCCCAGTACCATGTGTTTTCCGTCTCCCCCCAGGGCCTCCTGGTGCCGGTGGAGCACCCTGATCCCCAGCAGCTTTCAGAGCTCTATGGATATGAGGCGGAGCGGGAGAAGCTCATCAAAAATACCCAGGCCCTGCTCCAGGGCCTGCCGGCCAACAACGTGCTGCTCTACGGCGACGCAGGCACCGGGAAGTCCAGCACGGTGAAGGCCCTGGCCAACGCCTATCAGGACCAGGGGTTGCGGCTGATCCAGGTGGAAAAGAGCCGCCTGCGCCACATCCCCGCCCTGTTGGACACCCTCAGCGGCCTTCCTTTGAAATTCATCCTGTTCATCGACGACCTGTCCTTTGCCTCTGACGACCGGGACTTTACGGCGCTGAAGACCGTGCTGGAGGGCAGCGTGGCCGCCCGCTCCGGAAACACGGTGGTCTTTGCCACCAGCAACCGCCGCCATCTGGTACAGGAGACCTTCCAGCAGCGCCAGGGCGACGAGATCCACCTCAGCGACACCCTGGAGGAGGTGGCCAGCCTTTCCGCCCGGTTCGGCATTGTCATCACCTTCGGAAAGCCCGGCCGGGACCTCTATCTGAGCGTGGTGGCCCAGTTGGCGGAGCGGGAGGGGCTGGACGCGCCGGAGGAACAGCTCTTCCAGGAGGCGGAGGCCTTTGCGCTCCGCTCCGGCGGACGCTCGCCCCGGGTGGCCCGGCAATATGTTGAATATAAAATTGCCATGTCCGGACCTGGTTCTTGTGTAAATTGACGATTGACGAACAAAAGGGTTTTAGCGTACAATGCAAGTAATTTCAAATATAAAATGCGTTGAGGGGAACAAGTACCCTCCAGACCACATCAGAGAGCTGCCGGATGGTGCGAGGCAGTGGACGTTTGGAGCGGGAAGATCATCCCTGAGCAGTCCGCCGAAGGACAGAACTCCTGCCTGCGTAAGTGGAACCGGGCGCGCCCGTTAAAGCGCCGGACATTGATGGATGTCCATGAGGGGTTCGCCCTTCCGCAGTGCAGCGCGGAAGGCGGGCAATGAGAGTGGTACCGCAGAGACGTTTTTGACGCCTTTGTCTCTTTTCTATGAAAAAGAGACAAAGGCGTCTTTTGCTTTTTACTCGTAAGAGAATTACAACATAGGGGGAGATTACATTGTTATTGACAGGGGCAGAGATCATTGTGGAAGTGCTCATTGAGCAGGGGGTCACAAACCTCTTCGGCTATCCCGGCGGCGCGGCGCTGAACATCTACGATGCGCTGTATCAGCGCCGGGACCGGATCACCCACTATCTCACCGCCCACGAGCAGGGTGCGTCCCATGCCGCCGACGGCTACGCCCGCGCCACCGGAAAGACCGGCGTGTGCCTGGCCACCAGCGGGCCCGGCGCCACCAACCTGGTCACCGGCATTGCCACCGCCTACTTGGACAGCATCCCCATGGTGGCCATCACCGCAAACGTGGGCACGGAGCTCATCGGCAAGGACAGCTTCCAGGAGGTGTTCATCACCGGCATCACCACGCCCATCACCAAGCATAACTACGCCGTGCGGGACATCACCCGCCTGGCCCACACCCTGCGCACCGCCTTCCGCATCGCCTCCAGCGGCCGCAAGGGGCCTGTGCTGGTGGATATCCCTAAGGACATCACCGCCGCGACGTGCGAGTATACCCCGGAGCCGCCGGCAGCGCCGGAGGCACCGATGCAGCCCGACATGCAGCAGCTGCGCCAGGCCGCGGCCCTGCTGGCCAGGAGCCACCGCCCGGTGCTGTGCTTTGGCGGCGGCGTCATCAGCGCCAACGCCTCCCGCGAGCTGGTGGAGTTTGTCCGCAAGGCCCATATCCCCACCTGCCACACCATCATGGGCACCGGTGTCATCGGCTTTGGGGATGAGCTGGACCTGGGGATGATCGGCATGCACGGCAGTATGGTGGCCAACACGGCCATCGACCAGGCGGACCTGCTGCTGGCCGTGGGCACCCGCTTCAGCGACCGGGTGGCGCTGAAGACCGATGCCTTCGCCCCCAAGGCGCAGGTGGTCCACTTTGACATCGACCCCAGCGAGTTTGATAAGAACGTCCCCTCCTCCCTGGCTGTGGCCGGGGACCTGAAGGCGGCGCTGACCGGGCTTTTGCCCCTGGTGGAACCCCGGGACCGCTCTGGCTGGCAGGAGAAGATCGAGCTCTGGCGCGAGCGGGACTACTATCCCACCTCCGAGCCCGGCGTCCTCCACCCCCACACCATCATGGAGATCATCGGCCAGGAGGCCGGCGAGGACGCGGTGGTGGTCACTGATGTGGGCCAGCACCAGATCTGGGCGGCCCAGTACTGCAAGAAGACCAAGCCCCGGGGCTTCATCACCAGCGGAGGCCTTGGCACCATGGGCTTTGGCTACGGCGCGGCCATCGGTGCAAAGGTGGCCCTGGGCGAGAGCGCCAAGGTGATCCACGTCACCGGCGACGGGTCCTTCCACATGAACATGAACGAGGCCTGCACCGCCGTGTCCAACAACCTCCAGGTGATCACCGTGCTGATGGACAACAGGGTCCTGGGCATGGTCCGCCAGTGGCAGACCTCTTTTTACGACAGCCATTACATGTGCACTGAGCCGGAGCGCAAGTCCGACTATGTGAAGATCGCGGAGGGCTTCGGCGCCCGGGGCTTCCGGGCCGGGACGCCGGAGCAGTTCCGGGCGGCTTTGGATGAGGCGCTGCGCTCGGAAGGCCCCAGCTGGATCGTCTGCCCCATCGACCGGGAGGAGCGGGTGCTGCCCATGATCCCCTCCGGCATGACGGTTCAGGATATCATCTTGGAGTAAGGAGGAGAGAAAATGACACAGGAAAAAGTGGCCCTGGCGCTGTTGGTGGAGAACAACACCGGCGTGCTGGCCCGGGTGGCCATGATGTTCGGCCGCCGCGGCTACAACATTGACTCTCTCACCGTTTCGGAGACCAACGACCCGGGCATCTCCCGCATCACCATCGCCACCCACGGCGAGGAGAAGGTCATCGACCAGATCGTGCTCCAGACCAAAAAGCTCATTGAGGTCCGCTCCATCCGGGTGGAGGACACCTCAGCCGCCATTCAGCGGGAGCTGCTGCTGGTGAAGCTGCGCACCACGGAGAACCAGCGCAGCCGCATCAAGGAGATCTGCGAGATTTACGAGGCGAAGATTGTGGATTTGACCCGGGACAGCCTGATCGTGGAGCTGACGGGCAAGCCAGGCAAGATCGACGCGTTTTTGGAGGTGCTGTCGCCCTATGACATCATCGAGCAGTGCCGCACCGGCATGACCACCATTGGCCGCGGCTCTGCGGTGATGCCCTACGACCACACGGAGAACCACCGGGCGTAAGCGCTGTATGATTCAAAAATCCATCCCTCTTCTTGAAGAGTGGAATTTGTAAAGGAGAAGAATTATGATCAACAAGTACTATGACAAGGACTGCAACTTAGGCGTGCTGGACGGGAAGACCGTGGCCGTCATCGGCTTCGGCTCCCAGGGCCATGCCCATTCGGAGAACCTGGCTGAGAGCGGCGTGAACGTGGTGGTGGGATTGCGCAAGGGCTCCTCCCACTGGGAAAAGGCCGCCGCCTTCGCCGCCAAGTGCCCCAATTTCAAGGTGATGGAAGTGGAAGAGGCGGCCAAGGCCGGCGATGTGGTGATGATGCTGGTGCCCGATGAGCTGTGCGCCGACATCTACAACAAGCAGGTGGCCCCCTACATCACCGAGGGCAAGACCCTGGCCTTTGCCCATGGCTTCAACATCCACTTCAAGACCATCGTGCCCCCCGCCAATGTGGACGTCATCATGGTCGCCCCCAAGGGCCCGGGCCACACCGTCCGCAGCCAGTATGTGGAGGGCAAGGGCGTGCCCAGCCTGATCTGCGTGGAGCAGGACTATACCGGCAAGGCAAAGGACACGGCCCTGGCCTACGCCTCCGGCATCGGCGCCGGCCGCGCCGGCATTCTGGAGACCACCTTCAAGGAGGAGACCGAGACCGACCTCTTCGGCGAGCAGGCCGTGCTCTGCGGCGGCGTCTGCGAACTGATCCACGCGGCCTTCGACACGCTGGTGGAAGCCGGCTACGAGCCCGAGATGGCTTACTTTGAGACCTGCCACGAGATGAAGCTGATCATCGACCTCATCAACGAGGGCGGCTTCTCTAAGATGCGCTACTCCATCTCCAACACCGCTGAATACGGCGACTACCGCACCGGCAAGCGGCTGATCACCGAAGAGACCCGCAAGGAGATGAAGAATGTCCTGCGGGAGATCCAGGACGGCACCTTTGCCTCTGAGTTCCTCACCGAGATGAGCCCCAACGGCGGCCGCAGAACCCGCTTCCTGGCCCAGCGTCGCATGGCCGCCGCCCATCCCATTGAGAAGGTGGGCGCCGAGCTGCGCAAGATGATGAGCTGGCTGAAGAAGTAATCTATGAGAAGCGATAATGTGACAAGAGGCGTGGAGCGGTCCCCCAACCGGTCCCTCTTCTACGCCTTGGGCTATACGAAAGAGGAGCTGGAGCGCCCCCTGGTGGGCGTGGTCAGTTCCTACAATGAGATCGTCCCCGGCCATATGCACCTTGATAAGATCACCGAGGCGGTGAAGGCCGGCGTGCGCATGGCCGGCGGCACCCCGGTGGTGTTCCCCGCCATCGCCGTGTGCGACGGCATCGCCATGGGCCACGTGGGCATGAAATACTCCTTGGTGACCCGGGATTTGATCGCCGACTCCACCGAGGCCATGGCCCTGGCCCACCAGTTCGATGCGCTGGTGATGGTGCCCAACTGCGATAAGAACGTGCCCGGCCTCCTCATGGCCGCGGCCCGGCTGAACGTGCCCACCATCTTCTGCTCCGGCGGGCCCATGCTCTCCGGCCGCTTGCAGGATGGGCGGCGCACCTGCCTGAGCCATATGTTTGAGGCGGTGGGCGCCTATAAGGCCGGAAAGATCGACGAGTCCGGCGTGGAGGATTACGAGCTCAACGCCTGCCCCTCCTGCGGCTCCTGCTCCGGCATGTATACCGCCAACTCCATGAACTGCCTGACGGAGGGCCTGGGCCTTGCCCTGCGGGGCAACGGCACGATTCCGGCCCCCTACTCCGCGCGGCTGCGGCTGGCAAAGCACGCGGGCATGCAGGTGATGGAGCTGCTGCGCCAGAACCTCCGTCCCCGGGACATCATGACCGAGGCGGCCTTCCACAACGCGGAGACGCTGGATATGGCCCTGGGCTGCTCCACCAACTCCATGCTGCACCTGCCGGCCATTGCCCACGAGTGCGGCATCGAGCTGGACCTGGAGTACGCCAACGACATCTCCCGCCGCACCCCCAACCTCTGCCACCTCGCCCCTGCCGGCGACACCTTCATGGAGGATTTGGACCGTGCCGGCGGCGTGTGGGCCGTCATGGCAGAGCTCAACAAGAAGGGCCTTTTGGACACCTCCGTGATGACCGTCACCGGAAAGACCCTGGCGGAGAACCTGGAGGGCGTGGAAAACTTAGACCCAGAGCTGATCCGGCCCATCGACAACCCCTACTCCTCCTACGGCGGCATCGCCGTGCTCAAGGGCTCCCTGGCCCCGGAGGGCTGTGTGGTCAAGCAGTCCGCCGTGGCGGAGGAGATGATGGCCCACCAGGGCCCCGCCCGGGTGTTTGATTCGGAGGAAGAGGCCATTGAGGCCATCTACCAGGGCAGGATCGTTTCCGGCGACGTGGTGGTCATCCGCTACGAGGGCCCCAAGGGCGGCCCCGGCATGCGGGAGATGCTCAACCCCACCTCCGCCATCGCGGGCATGGGCCTGGACAAGGAAGTGGCCCTCATCACCGACGGCCGGTTCTCCGGCGCCACCCGTGGCGCCTCCATCGGCCACGTGTGCCCCGAGGCGGCCCAGGGCGGTCCCATCGCCCTTGTGGAAGAGGGGGACCTGATCCGCATCGATATCCCCAACTGCAGGATTGAGCTGCTGGTGGATGAGGAGACCCTGGCCCGCAGAAGGGCTGCCTGGGTCTGCCCGGAGCCCAAGATCAAGACCGGGTATCTCGCCCGCTATGCCAAGCTTGTGTCCTCCGCGGCCCGTGGCGCGGTGCTGGAATAAGGGCGCTATTTGGCATTTGCCTCTGCCGCCGGACCGGCGAAAGACGCCGAAGGCATGGGCAGAAAACTTACATTGCTGTCATTCTTCTCCTCATTTGGGAGCCGGAGGCGCTTTGCGTTTCCGGCTCCCGCCCTTATGGCAAGAAAAAGCGCTCCGCACAATCTTGTGCGGAGCGCTTTTTCTTTACAGGTGGAGCACCCGGTCGCGGATTTCCTGGGTGCGGCCCTGGTTCCAGAACTGGGTGCCGATGTAGCCGCAGGTGCGCCGGGCCACATTCATCTTGGTCTGGTCCGTGTTGCCGCACTTGGGGCATTTCCACAGCAGCTTCCCGTCCTCCTCCACGATCTGGATTTCGCCGTCCCAGCCGCAGACCTGGCAGTAGTCGCTCTTGGTGTTCAGTTCGGCGTACATGATGTGCTCGTAGATGAACTTCATCACCTGGAGCACCGCCTCCAGGTTCTGCTGCATGTCCGGCACCTCCACATAGCTGATGGCCCCGCCGGTAGACAGGTGCTGGAACTGGGCCTCAAAGGCCAGCTTGTCAAAGGCGTTGATCTCCTCGGAGACATGGACGTGGTAGCTGTTGGTGATATAGCCCTTGTCGGTGATGCCGGGGATGACGCCGAAGCGGCGCTGGAGGCACTTGGCGAATTTGTAGGTGGTGGATTCCAGGGGCGTGCCGTAGATGCCGAAGCCGATGGTGGTCTCCTCCTTCCACCTGGCACAGGCCTCGTTCATATGCTCCATTACCCGCAGGGCAAAGGGCGTGGCAGTGGGGTCGGTGGGGCTCTTGCCGGTCATGTACTTCACGCACTCATAGAGCCCGGCATACCCAAGGGAGATGGTGGAGTAGCCGCCCACCAGGAGCTTGTCGATGGTCTCACCCTTTTTCAGCCGGGCGCAGGCGCCATACTGCCACAGGATGGGCGCCACATCGGAGAGGGTGCCCTTGAGCCGGTTGTGGCGGCACATCAGGGCCCGGTAGCAGAGTTCCAGCCGCTCGTCAAAAATCTGCCAGAACTTCTCCTGGTTTCCGCCGGAGGAGAGGGCCACATCCACCAGGTTCAGCGTCACCACGCCCTGGTTGAAGCGGCCATAGAACTGATACTCACCCCTCTCGTTTTTCCAGGGGGACAGGTTGGACCGGCAGCCCATCACCGGGAAGCAGTTGCCCTCCTTGAACTCCTTCATCTTCTTCTCGGAGATGTAGTCTGGCACCATGCGCTTGGCGGTGCACTTGGCGGCCAGGCGGGTCAGATAGTAGTAAGGGGAGTCGTCGCGGATGTTGTCCTCCTCCAGGACGTAGATCAGCTTGGGGAAGGCCGGCGTGACCCAGACGCCCTCCTCATTTTTCACGCCCTGGCAGCGCTGCTCCAGAGTTTCCTCGATGATCATGGCCAGGTCCTTTTTCTCCTGTTCGCTTTTGGCCTCGCCCAGGTACATGAACACAGTGACAAAGGGCGCCTGGCCGTTGGTGGTGAGCAGCGTCAGCACCTGGTACTGGATGGTCTGCACGCCCCGGCGCACCTCATCCCGCAGCCGCACCTCCACCAGCTTGGAGAGGGTCTCCTCCGAGGGGGCCGCGCCGATGATCTCCATCTCCTGCTCCACGATCCTGCGGATTTTCTCACGGCTGACCTGGACAAAGGGCGCCAGATGGGCCAGGGAGATGGACTGCCCGCCGTACTGGTTGGAGGCCACCTGGGCAATGATCTGGGTGGCGATGTTGCAGGCGGTGGAGAAGCTGTGGGGCCGCTCAATCATGGTGCCGGTGATGACGGTGCCGTTTTGCAGCATGTCCTCCAGGTTCACCAGGTCGCAGTTATGCATGTGCTGGGCATAGTAGTCCGTGTCGTGAAAGTGGATGATGCCCTCCCGGTGGGCCTCCACGATGTCGCCGGGCAGCAGGATGCGCTCGGAGATGTCCCGGGAGACCTCGCCGGCCATATAGTCCCGCTGGGTGGAGTTGACCACCGGGTTCTTGTTGGAGTTCTCCTGCTTGGCCTCCTCGTTGCAGCATTCGATGAGGCTGAGGATTTTGTCGTCGGTGGTGTTGCTGCGGCGGACCAGGGAGCGGGTGTACCGGTAGGTGATGTAGCGCTTGGCCACCTCAAAGGCGCCGTGGGCCATGATCTGATGCTCCACCAGGTCCTGGATCTCCTCCACTGAGGGCGAGCGGTTCATCTTCTCACAGTTGAGCGCCACAGACTCGGCGATGCGCTGAATCTGCACCGGCGTCATCCGGGCCTCTTCCTCCACAACGGCGTTGGCCTTGGTGATGGCGGCGATGATCTTGTCAATGTCAAAGGCGACCTCTGTGCCGTTTCTCTTCAGTACTTTCATAAGCGGATTCTCCCTCTGATTCCATTCTCACCGTTACAACATGTAGTGTGATCTTGCGATGCTTTCCCAGTATATACCGCAAGATGCTGTATGGCAAGTGCCAATTGCAACAGGGCGTGGAATGGCGGGCGGCCGCAGGCCCAAAACGGAGCAAAAAAGTGCACCGGCGGAACCGTTCCGCCGGTGCATGGGACATTAACGGGCCAAAAGCTTCGCATTTAATTTTTGATAGATCCGCTCCCGGAACCAGGGCTCGGAAGACATCTCCACGGCCTTTTGCAGGGGGAACCAGCTCACGGCGCTGTTTTCGTCGATCTTGGAGACAACTTGCTCCTCCGGGTCCGCCTCCAACAGATAGGTGACGTTGAGGTGCAGGTGGGAGGATACGTACCGGCCCCGCTTCTCGTGGCCGTCCACGGTGAGGGACTCCAGGGAAAAGGGCTCCTTTGAGACCGGCCGCACCGTGCGCACGCCGCTCTCCTCCCGGACCTCCCGCACCGCCACCGCCAGCAGGTCCCGTTCGCCGTCGGCGTGGCCGCCCAGCCAGGACCAGGAGCGGTAGATGTTGTGGTAGGCCATCAGCACCTGGGTCCGGTCGGGACTGACCACCCAGGCGGAGGCCGTCATGTGGTAGGCGTCGTTTTCACGGGAGAAAACAGTCTCATCCGTCCGCAGCAGCCGCAGCAGCAGCAAGCGGTCCCGCTCCTCCTGCTCGTTCCAGGGCTGGAAGCGCTCTAATTCGCCAATCAGGTCGTTCATGGGATCGTTCCTTTCTCTTTCGTGTTTAAGGGTAGAGTGCCTGGGCCAGCTGGTCCAGGCACTGCTGGACCAGGAGGCGCTCTTTCTCCGTGGAGGCCAGGTGGCCCAGGCGGCACTGGCGGGCGATCTCCACATGCAGGGGGGAGGCGGGGTCAAAGGGCGGTATGGCCAGCTTTTCCACCACGTGGGCGGAGATGCTGGTGGGGTTCATGTAACCCTCCACGCACCGGCGCACCGCCGTAAAGCTGAGCACGCCGCAGAGGTAGTAGGCCTCTTCCTCACATTCCACCGGGAGATACATCAGCTTTTCGTTGGGCAGGGGGATGGTGTGCCCCAGGTAGGGGTCGTCCCAGGGGGAGAGCACCGCGCAGAAAAAGCGCTTGGAGATGTACCGCCAGGCCACCTTGTAGGGGGAAAACGTGTAGGCACCCACCCGCAAAATGGCATGAAACTGGCGCTGCTGAATGAATTTTTCCCACCCGGCAAAGCCCCTGCGCTGATCCAGCACCTCCCGAAAGCGGCACAGATACGCCCAGGTCAGCGGGGAGCGGGCCCGGAGCGTCTCTCCATCCACCGGCATCTGGCGGGTCTGGGCCGTGTGGGGGCACAGGAGATAGGAGGAGGGGCGGACGCTCCACTGGTGAAGGTCGCTGCCCCGCACCAGGGGGTAGAGATGGTCCGGCTCTATCTCCGCGGTCACCTCCGCCGCCTGCCGCTTGCCTTGGCCGCTCAGATTGCGGACCAGCACTCCGCCCGGGGAGCGGCCCAGGATGCGCAGGCAGTAGACGCCGTTGGCCCCGCCAGTGAATACGCCGGAGCGGGCCCGGTAGGGGTTGGAGCCCAGGAGGCCCCTGAGCGAGTCCGCCTCCTCTGCCCGGACAATGATCCAGCCGGAGCAGGGGTCGGCGGCCTCACTGGGCCGGGCCAGGGCCTGCGTGCGTTCAGCGGCGGCGGACACCTCCGCCGCGGTGGCACCAGGGCGGTGCATCAGCCGGTTCACCTGCCCGCCCCAGAGAAAACAGGGCACGTCGTAGCGCTGGGGCCGCCCGGTCTCAAGGTAGGCGGCTGCCGCCGCCACCGCCACGTCCCGGAAGGGCTGAAGGGCGGAAAAGTCGTCTAAGCGCACCACGCAAAAAGGCGTGTCTCCCGCCTGAAAGCGGCGGAAGGAGGCGCCGTTTCGCTGGGACTTGAACAGGGCCTGGCGCAGCACCACAGCCGCCGCGCCGCCTGGGATCACCAGGCGGTCGAGACAGAGGCAGAGCATCAGCGCGGAGATGTCCTCGTTGGCAAAGCTTTTCTCGATCTTCCGGTGGGGAAAAAGGCCGTAGCGCCGCCACAGGGGCAGCGCCCGCTGCCGCTCCGCCGGAGAGAGGTACTCCCAGCTGACCCAGGGGAAGTTCCCGATCAGCAGGTTCGCGGGAGCCAGGGCGGCGGAGAGCACCCTATTTAGAAGCATCCGCGCCCGTACCCGGTCCGCCGTATCCTCCGGCGGGGGGAGGCCGCACAGGCGGCAGACGTCCTCCAAAGGGGCGTCCAGCCCACGCCGCGAAACCTCATCGACGGCCTCGCGGCTCAGCTGGAGCCGTCCGCCGGCACCGTCCTCCACCACAAGCACATTGCCTTCCCATTGGGGCAGCGCCAGCAGGTCGCAGTGGAGCACGGAGCGGGGGTTGCCACCGGCAAAGAGCAGGGCGGTTCTGGCGCCCAACACCGCGAAGGCGTTGATGTCGAGGCCTGTTAAATCGCAGCCTGGCGCGGCCCTGAGGGCGGCAAGGAGAAAAACGCCGCCCCCGCAGGTGGGGTCCAGGACGCGGCGGGGGCTGGGCCAGCGGCGGAGGGCTTCCTCCACCATCAGCTCCGCCATCCAGGGCGGTGTGTAGAACTCCCCCAGGGCGTGGCGGATGGGCTGGGGCAGCAGCTGCTGATAAAGCGCCTGGATGGCCTCCGGCCGCTCCGGGGCTTTGGAGCCGGGCAGCCCCTCCAAAAGGCCCCTCAGACCGGTGCAGGCGTCCGAGAGCTCCGCGTCCCAGCGGGCAAGGAGCCAGCAGCACCAGTCCTCCTCGTCGCAGCAGCCCCGGCCCAGCCGCCGGAAGCAGGAGCCGTCCAACAATTGCCGCCAGGGATACCGGGCGCCCGGGGCAAGGAAGTCCAGGGCCAACAGCCGGACAATCACACCGTAAGCGGTCAGAATGCCCTGGAGCAGATGGGTCAGTCCGCCGCCGCAGGAGACGCCGTAGGGACGGCCCAGGGCATCCGGGTCCACCCGGTTGTTCCGGCACAGCACCGGCCCGAGATCGCCGTAGAGGGCGGAAAGTTCCTGCTCCCACAGTGCCGTCAGGGGCCGCTCCGGTCCGGGCTGGTCCAGATGGCGGCAGAACACGCCCACCGCGCGGCGGATGGGCGCCCAGTGTGGACTGCTCTCCCGCCGAAGGGAGTTCACAAGAAAGCTGATCCGGTCCATAGGCCCTCCCCATCTTGAGAATACAGCTATTGTACAGCAGACGGGGCGGCGAATCAAGGGACGCGGGAAAAGCCGGGCGCATCTTGCCAGGATACGCCCGGCCCGCCTGGGGGAAAGATTCAGGATGTTTGGTCCGGCGTGTTCAAAACCTGGAATGTGGCGATCATGGCGTCAAACCGGGTGCCGTGCCCCTCCGTAGCCTCTGTATAAAGATAGGAGCAGATGCGGTAGGTCCCGCCCTTTCCGTCGTCCACAAGATGGCAGTCCACCTGCTCTGCATCCCATGCCGTCCCATTGCCGGCGTGGAGGAACAGGCCCTCCAACAGTTGGGACGGAGCGATGTCGGAGACGGTCTCGTAGGTGTCCCGCAACTCCGCCCGCAGGGCCTCCGCGTCCTCCTGAGGGGTCACGCCCTCCCAATGGGTGAGTTCGAGCCGGCACGGGGGAAGAAGGGACAGCGCCTCCTCCCGCTGGGCGATCCACAGGTCGATCTGCTCCTGGGCTTCCGGAGGGCTCAGGGCATCCAACTGGCTGGCCAGGTCCCGCTCCGCATCCTCCCGGGTAAAGGTGATGGGTATGGGGCGGATGACATAGCGCTCACCCTCCCAGCTTGCGGTATAGCGGGATTCATCCGAATAGAGCACAAAGCCGGGATGAGATGCGCTGTCCTCTGCCTGAGGCGTATGGAGGGGGTGTTCCTCCATACCCTCCGGAAGGACAGGGAGCTCCTTTGGGGGAAACAGCGTTTCCCAGAGGGCGGAGAGGTTCTCCCCTATCGAGCGGGCCAGGGCTCTGCCGGACGGTGTGAAGGACAGAAAGGACAGGATGAGAGCCACAGAGGCGGCTGCGGCCAACAGCCGGACCGGGCGCCGTCTTCGCGCTTTTTCCATACTCAGCTCATGCATCACGCCCTTTTTCACCGTCTCCTGGCGCTGGAGCGCGCGGTCGGTATACAAGGACAGACCTTGTTTCAGTTCAAGATCGGTCATGGCGTTCCTCCTCTTTCAACTGTTGGGCCAGTGCTTCTTTTGCATAGTGGATGCGGGATTTTACAGTGCCCACAGGCTTTTTCAGAATCTCGCTGATCTCCCGTTCACTCAGATCCAGTAAAAACCGCAGGACCAAAACGCTTCGGTGCTCTGGGGAGAGACGGTCCAGCGCTTCGGCAATGGCCAGGGACCGGTCGGAGCCCTCGGCAAACGAGGGGGTTGGAAAATCGGCGTCCAGTGCCGTCACCCCTAAGTTTTTCCGCAGGATGCGGCGGCTTTCATTGATGACGATGCGGAAAAACCAGGGCCGGAACCGGTCCGGGTCCGTGCATTGATGCCCTTTTCGGTAGGCCCGGAGAAAAGCCTCCTGGACAGCGTCTTCCGCAAGGTCCTGTCTGCGGGTGATGGCGGCGCTGAGCCGCAGTGCCGCCGGGGCAAACTGGTCATAGAGATAAGAAAAGGCCCGGTGGTCCCCCTTCAGGGCATCGGAGATGTAGTCTTCCACGGTGTGCCTCCTTTCAGATGCGCGCTTCTGCTCTTTATACCCCCGCGGAAAGAGGAAGGTTCACTCCAATATGAAAAAATCAAAACGCGTCGTGATGTGAATTCACACCACGACGCGCCTATGGAGCGGATCAGCCCAACATCACGTCAAGCAGCATCATCATCAGAAATCCAGCCATGACGCTGATGGTGCCGCTGTGGGAATGCTCCCCCAGATGAGCCTCTGGAATCAGCTCCTCCACCACCACATAGAGCATGGCCCCGGCGGCGAAGGAGAGGATCACAGGCATGAGGCCGGTGATGCTGCTGGCAACGAGAACGGTGATGAGGCCAAAGATGGGCTCCACCACGCCGGAGGCTGCGCCGCAGGCAAAGGACTTGGGCGCGCTCACCCCCTGGGACTTGAGGGGCAGGGATACTGCGGCGCCCTCCGGAAAGTTCTGAAGCCCCATGCCCAGCGCCAGCGCCAGCGCGCCGGAGAGGCTCCCGGCATCCTGGGCGGCAACGGAAAACGCCAGACCCACCGCCATGCCCTCGGGGATGTTGTGGAGCGTCACGGCCAGGACGATCATGGTGGTGCGCCTCCAGCGGGAGGGAAGCCCCTCCGCTTCATCGCTTCCAATGTGCAGGTGGGGCAGCAGCATATCTAACAGCATCAAAAATGCGCCGCCCAGCAAAAACCCGCCGCCCACGTGCAGCAAAACGTTCTGCCCCGCTGATTCGGCCATCTCCATGGCCGGAATCAGCAGCGACCAGACGGCCGCAGCGATCATCACTCCGGCGGCAAAGCCAAGGAAGACCTTCTGGGTGACAGGCCGCATCTCCTTTCGGAAGAAAAAGACCATGGCCGCGCCCAACACGGTGGCAAGACAGGTAAAGCCTGTGCCGATGGCGGCAAAATACAATTCTTTTTGCAGCATAGATGCTCTCCTTTATAAGACGCTTCCCATGGGAAAAACGGTTTCGAATCCCAAAACGGCCGCGTGAAAAATCGCCCAATCCCATGTGATTCATGCTGTGCAGCTCTAAAAAGAGTATACCGTAAATTTATAGTAAGTCAATGCCACGACACAATAAGCCCAAAAGTGAGAGGAACAGATTGCTTTTGATAACATTTCCACATATTTGGAGAATTTTTTAAAAATTCGCGAAAATCAGACAAAATTTGCGCTCGGAAAAAGGTAACATAAGACCAGCGAGGCGAGAGATGAGAAGGCAAATATAGAAAGGAATAAAAGAGACATGGATACGATCCCGAAAGAATACCTCATTTTGTTTAACGCGATCACCGCCGCAGAAGAAACTTTGCAAAAACTGCGCGAGGAACTCATTCACGCCCAACAGATTTCAGAGGAACTGTACATAGAGAAGCCTGAGCGTAAGGCAAACAGCGCTCCGCAAAAAAATGATTGAGGCAAAGAGGCTGTCCCCTGCAAAACCTGAGCAGGAGACAGCCTCTTTCTTGACACAGGGGGTATCCTGTGATATTTTTTAGAATAAGTGTTTTGACGCTTGCAGCCCCAGGGCAGCAACGATATCAGGAGGTAGCATCATGAAAACGGAAGAACTCTCCAGGATCTGCACGCAGGTGCGGCGGGATATTATCAATATGACCGCCAACGCCGGCAGCGGCCATCCCGGCGGCTCGCTGTCCGCGGTGGAGCTGATGGTGGCCACATTTTTTGAAAAAATGCGGGTGGACCCCAAAGACCCCCGCAATCCCGACCGGGACCGCTTTGTGCTGAGCAAGGGCCATGCGGCGCCCTGCTATTACGGGGTCCTTGCGGAAAAGGGCTTCATCAGCCGCGATGAATTCCAAAATTTCCGCCAGCTGCACAGCATCCTCCAGGGCCATCCGGACGCCAAGAAAGTGCCGGGCGTGGACGCCTCCACCGGTTCTCTTGGCCAGGGTGCCTCCATCGCAGTGGGCATGGCCCTGGGCGCCAAGCATCAGGGCAAGGACATCCAGGTCTATACCATCCTGGGCGACGGCGAGTGCCAGGAGGGCCAGGTATGGGAGGCCTTTATGGCCGCGGCCCACTATCAGTTAGACAACCTGACAGTGATGCTGGATAACAACGGACTGCAGATCGACGGCTCCAACGACCAGGTCATGAGCTTGGGCGATCTGGCCGCCAAGATGCGCGCCTTTGGCTTCACGGTGATCGAGCTTTCCGACGGCAACGACATCGCCGCCGTGGTGGAGGCGCTGAATGCCCCCGCCGAGCCCGGAAAGCCCAAGTGCATTCTGGCCCACACGATCAAGGGCAAGGGCGTCTCCTTCATGGAGGGCCAGGTGGGCTGGCACGGCAAGGCGCCCAACGAAGAGCAGCGCCGGCAGGCACTGAAAGAACTGGAGGACTGAAGAAATGGCTGAAAAAATCGCAACCCGCGCCGCCTATGGCGACGCTCTTGTGGAGCTGGGCGCGAAAAACGACAAGGTGGTGGTGCTGGACGCCGACCTGGCCCACGCCACCATGACACTGAAATTTGCCCAGGCCTATCCCGACCGGTTCTTCAATGCCGGCATTGCCGAGGCCAATATGGTGGACATGGCCGCCGGCCTTTCCACCATGGGGCTGGTACCCTTCTGCTCCACCTTTGCCATGTTCGGCGCCGGCCGGGCCTATGAGCAGGTCCGCAACTCCATCGCATACCCCAAATTCAATGTGAAGCTGTGCATGTCCCACGCCGGAGTGTCCGTGGGTGAGGACGGCGGCAGCCACCAGTGTATTGAGGACCTGGCCCTGATGCGGGTGATCCCCGGCATGACCGTCATCGTCCCCGCCGACGCCAAGGAGGCCCGCAAGGCGGTGATGGCCCTGGCGGAATTCAACGGCCCCGCCTATCTGCGCCTGGCCCGGCTGGCCAGCCCTGTGTTTGAGGAGGACTACCCCTTTGAGATCGGCAAGGCCAATGTGCTGCGTGAAGGCGGCGATGTGGCGGTGTTTGCCTGCGGCCTGATGGTGTCGGAGGCCCTGGAGGCCGCCAAGCTCTTGGAGGCGGACGGCATCCGCGCCTCCGTCATCAACGTCCACACCATCAAGCCCATTGACGCCGAGTGCGTGACCCGGTATGCGGAGCGGTGCGGCAAGGTGGTCACCGTGGAGGAGCACAGCGTGATCGGCGGCCTGGGCGACGCTGTGGCCGACGTGCTGATGGGCAAGGTGAACTGCACCTTCCGCAAGATCGGTGTGGAGGATCAATTCGGCCAGTCCGGCAAGGCGGCCGACGTGCTGCGGGAGTATGGCCTGACCGCGGACAAAATCGCGGCGCAGATCAAGTCGTCGCTGTAAAGATGTGCAACCGCTGCGGCGGCGCGGGAATCCCCGCGCCGCCGCTTTTTTGCCCGCTCGGGCCGGGATTTTGAGAGTGGGGATCAGTCCGCTGCCCTGCACATGGCTGCAAGCTGCTGAAACCGCTGCTGGGACGCAGTACCGCTGATCTTCTCCTTCGGCGGAAAGCCCTTGTCAAATGCTGCGACAGCCGCATCCTCCACTGCGTAGATGGGATCCTCCACATACCGGCCCGCCGCACCTGAGAGAGCGCCGTCCCACAGCTCGCAGTACTGAAGGGCCGCAGCGTACAGGTTGTCCGCCGTGCGGATATTCAGCCGCTCCGCCGGTAGAAAGCCCTGCCGGGAATAGTAGTCCGGATCCCCGCAGAGGAGGATGGCCCGGTATCCAAGGCGGCGGGCGGCGTCCTTGGTCCGCTGGATCAGCCTGGTTCCGATGCCCTGGCGCTGGTAGCCGGGCAAAACGGCGATGGGCCCCAGGGTCAGCACCTCGTATTCGCGTCCGTCGTCCCCAAAGATGGCAGCCTTCAGGGAGACAACAGCCCCTACGATTCTGCCCTCCTGCACGGCGACAAGGGCCAGCTCAGGCAAAAATGCCGGGCATTCCCGCATGATATGCAGCAAATAGTGTTCACAGCAGCCGGGGGCGTAGTGATTCCAAAATGCCTCCCGGGTCACCTCCTCCGTCTCGCGGTAATCTGAGGGCTGCTCGGGTCTGATGTTAAGTTCCATATAAGTCCTTTCTGCTGACTGATTTGTTTGGCGTTTACCGGGAAATCCGGGGCGGTTCTACCCCAAGGGAGGTTGTACCGTACCCATTGATGGGGTAGAATGGTGCTGGAAGCCGAACGCAGGTCAGCTGACCGTGCAAGCTGCCGTGAGCATCCCACGGCGCCTGTCTTCATAATAGCGTGTTTGAGGCGCGTTTTCACCTGTTTTTTCCCTGTTCATGAAAAAGTTCCAAGGAATTGAAAAAGGAGTGGATTCCATGAAAAAGACCATCGGCATCATCGGCGGCATGGGCCCGCTGGCCACGGCCGACCTGTTCCGCAAGATTGTCCTGATGACCGATGCGGCCAGCGACAACGACCACATCCGCATCTTCATCGACGACAACACGGCCATCCCCGACCGCACGTTGGCCATCCTCTCCGGCGGAGCGGATCCGGTGGAGGCCATGGCCGACTCCATCCGCAAGTTGGAGCAGTGCGGCGCCGACTGCCTCATTATGCCCTGCAACACCGCCCACTATTTCCTGCCCCGGCTGCGCCCGCTGACGGGAATCCCTTTTCTGAGCATGTTGGAGGCCACGGCAAAAGCCTGCGCCGCTGCGTTTCCCGGAAAGACCGCCGGCGTGCTGGCCACCCGGGGGACTCTCAGCTCCGGCGTATATGAGCGTGCCCTCCAGTCAGAGGGGGTGGACTACCTGCTGCCGGAGGAGGAAGACCGGGACCGGCTGATGCAGGTGATCTACAAGGGCGTCAAAAAGGGCGCGCCCATAGAGAGCGTGCGCGGGCCCATGGAGGAGGTTCTGAATCACATGTCCGGAGCGGACTACTTCATCCTGGGCTGCACAGAACTGCCCATCGCCGCCGAGGGACTTGCGCTGCCTCAGCGCTTTGTGGATCCCACGGCGGAGCTGGCAAAGGCGGCGATCCGCTTCTGCGGCTATCAGGTTAAGGACCCGGTTCAGTAAAGTGTCCTCACGAAACTGCACCCTGCGGCCGTAAGGGAGATCGGCCGACAAGAACTCTGCGCAATCACCGGGCAGGCTGCCGGCGGTAAAACCAGGGGTGCTGGTTCGTTGGAATACAGCTGGCTGAGCCCTACCCATCAAAGAGGGCGGCGGAGTATGCTCCGCCGCCCTCTTTGTGGAAAAACCCTACTGGGGGGATTCAAATTTCTCGTATTCTTTCAGCCGTGCGGCATACTTGCTGTCCAGGGAGTTCTGCTCGCCCGCCTGCTCCTTGTAGGAGCGGACGTTGAGCGCGGCGGTGGCCACGGGGGTGATGGTGCCGGCCCCGGCCACGCAGCCTCCGGGGCAGCCCATGCCCTCCAGGAGGTAGCCGTCCCGTTTGCCGGCTTTGGCCAGCATCAGCATCTTCCGGCACTCCCGAAGGCCGTCACCATAGTCGATCTTCACCTCTCGGCCCGGATCGATCCGGTTGATGGCGTCCTTCACAGCCTGGGCCACACCGCCGCCCACGGCAAAGCCGCGGCCGGAGCCAGTGCCGTCGGTGAACTCCTCGTCAGGATCGCCCGCAATCTCCTTGAAGTCGATATCCTTGGCGTCGAACATGCCCCGAAGCTCCTCAAAGGTCAGCACAAAATCCACATAGGAGCGGACGCTCTGGCGGGAGGCCTCCAACTTTTTGGCCGCGCAGGGGCCCACAAAGACGATCTTGGCATTGGGCTTGCGGCGTTTGACCAGCCGGGCGGTGAGCACCATGGGCGTCAGGGCCATGGAGATGTAATCCTTAAACTCCGGGAACAGCTTTTTGGCCATCACGCTCCACGCCGGGCAGCAGGAGGTGCCCATGAAGGGCTGGTTGGCGGGGACGTTCTCCAAAAAGTCGTTGGCCTCCTCGATGGTGCACAGGTCCGCGCCAATGGCCACCTCCACTGTCTCCGAAAAGCCCAGGATGCGCATGGCCTCCTTCAGCTTGGAGGGGGTGGCGTCAGGGCCGAACTGGCCCACAAAGGCCGGCGCCACGCAGGCAACCACCTCGGCGCCGGACTTGATGGCGTGGATCAGCTGGAAAATCTGGCTCTTGTCGGCAATGGCGGCAAAGGGGCAGTTCACCAGGCACATGCCGCAGGAGACGCACTTGTCGTAATCGATCTTGGCGTGGCCGTACTCGTCGGAGCCGATGGCATCCATGCCGCAGGCCGCGGCGCAGGGCCGCTCCAGCCTGCTGATGGCGTTGTAAGGGCACTGGCGCTGGCACTTGCCGCACTTGATGCACTTCTCCTGGTCGATGGAGCACCGGTTGTCCTTGCCGATGATCACGGCGTCCTTGGGACACACCGCCTTGCAGGGGTGGGACATGCAGCCCTGGCAGTTGTTGGAGATGCGGATTTCCTTGGGCGGGCAGGCGTTGCAGGCAAAGGAAATGATGTTGATGAGGGGGGGCTCGTAGTACTTCTCCGGCAGCGCGGCCTCCTCAATGCCGTCGCTGGCCGGGGAGTGGACGCTGGCCGGGCGCAGAGGGAGCCCGCAGGCCAGCCGCAGCCGCTCGGTGACAATGGCCCGCTCCAAAAAGATGTTGTGGCGGAACTTCCCCACCTCGCCGGGTACAATTTTGTAGGGGATCAGGTCAATCCGGGAATAGTCCCCGCCCTCATAGGCCAGGCGGGCGACCTCTGTGAAAACCTTCCGGCGGATGTCATCCACCGCGCTGTGAATTCCTCTCACGAATGTATCCTCCATTGATTCATCAGAAAGTGGCGTGAGCAAAGCAGGGAAGCTGCTGTGGACGCGCGCGGCGTGGAATCGGTGCGACCCGAAGGATGCAACGGCGGACAAACAGCAATTGGGCCGGTCAGGCGGCATCTTTGTGAAATCATTCACGTTAATCTGATTATAACAAAATGCATCATGTTTGCAAGAGGGAATCCCTGTATTTTTACAAAATAAGCCGTAAAAAAAGACGAAAATCAAAGCAAACTTAGGAATGCGGGAGTTTTTCCTGCGCGCCACTTGCCCAATGCATTGGAATTTGATATAATACTCTGCGCTGAATCAAGATAGCAGGAGGTGGCTTGTATCGCGGTTCTTTGGATTTTCTTGATTTCTTTCGCGCTGGTCAGTGTTTTGGTCTGTGGCTTGATGTTTGTACTCAAGGGACAGAGCTGGCGAACGGCGCTTTTTTTGGTGGCGGTGTTCATTGCGTTTTTGCTGGCGCTGATCAACGCCAGTGCGCAGCCGGACAATATGCGCTTCAAGGCCATCTGGGCCTGGATCTGCTTTCTGCCCGCCATCGCCGGTGTCACGCTGCGCTTCTGCCGCCCGGAGCGGGAGCAGATGGCGGGGCTTCTGGTGGTGTTTGCTGTGGCGCTGAACCTGCTGTTTGCATTTTTTTAACTGGAATTCAGCAAAAAAAGGAGGACCCTTTGAGGGCCCTCCTTTTTTGCGGCCTGGGCGGAGAATCCCAAGACCACAGAGAGAAACAAGAGAAAAGAAATGAAAAAAGTTTTGCCGCACCAGGTGCGGGGGGAGAACCCTTCCTGATGTTGGGGACAGTATATCAGGGAATTCTGAAAATAACCTTGAAAAATTATGAACAAATTAAAAGAATTCACTAAATTTTGGGGAGCAAACGATTATTCCGGGTAAAATGTATGGAGTCAAGCTTAAGCTTTCTTTAAGAAAGCACGCCTATACTATCCTCAAGCGATAGGGCGCCTGCGCCTGAAGGAGGATGGTAGTTTGATTGAAGTGAAAAATCTGGTAAAGCGATATGGGGACCACTGCGCGGTGGATCACCTGAGCTTTACAGTGGCCGACGGCCAGATTTACGGCTTTTTGGGGCCCAACGGAGCCGGGAAATCCACCACCATGAACATCATGACCGGGTACCTGGCCGCCACGGAGGGCGAGGTGCTCATCGAGGGGCACAACGTTTTAGAGGAGCCGGAGGAGGCCCGGCGCTGCATCGGGTACCTGCCGGAGATCCCGCCGGTGTATCCGGAGATGACGGTGCGGGAGTACCTGCACTTCTGCGCCCAGTTGAAAAAAATCCCCAAGGCGGAGCAAGAGAACCAGATTGCCCAGGTGGTGGCGCTGACCCACCTGGAGGAGGTGGCCGGACGGCTGATCCGGAACCTCTCCAAGGGCTACCGCCAGCGCCTGGGCCTTGCCCAGGCCATTTTGGGCTTTCCCAAGATCATTATCCTGGATGAGCCCACTGTGGGCCTGGACCCCAAGCAGATCATCGAAATCCGGGACCTGATCCGCCGCCTGGCCCGCGAGCACACGGTGATCCTCTCCTCCCACATCCTCTCGGAGGTGCGGGCCGTGTGCGACCATATCCTCATCATCCACAAGGGGAAATTGGTGGCCTGCGACACGCCGGAAAACCTGGAGGAGCACCTGTCCGGCGCCCACACGGTGGAGATAGAGGCCAAGGGCAGCTGTGAGCAGGTGGAGGAGATCCTGAGTGGGATTCCCAGCCTGACCGGAAAGACGGTGTCGCCCAAGACGGAGTCCACCGTGGCGGCAGAGCTCACCGCCGCCCAGGATGTGCGGGAGCAGCTGTTCCGCGCCTTTGCGGCGGCGGACTGCCCCCTGCTGGAGCTGACGCCCCGCATCGCCTCGCTGGAGGAAGTGTTCCTGGAGCTGACCCGGGGCGGCCGGGAGGAAAGCGCGGACGGTGTGCCTGGGGAAGTCCGCCCGCAGGATGAGGAAGGAGGCGGTCAGGCGTGAAAGCCATCTACAAGCGGGAGCTGAGCTCCTATTTCAATTCCATGATCGGCTATCTCTGCATTGCGGTGATGGTGGCCTTCATCGGCGTCTACTTCATGGCCTACAACCTGTTTTCCGGTTATCCCTATTTCTCCTATTCCCTGGCCTCCACCCTGTTTATCTTCATGGTTATTGTGCCCATACTGACCATGCGTTCCATGGCGGAGGAGCGCCACAGCCGCACGGACCAGCTGCTTTTGACCGCACCGGTCAGCGTGACGGAGGTGGTGATGGGCAAGTATCTTGCTATGCTCACCGTGTACCTGATCCCCGTGCTGGTCTCCTGCCTGTGCCCGCTGATCATCGCCATGAACGGCACGGCCTATCTGAAGGCGGACTACAGCGCTGTGCTGGCCTTTTTCCTCTACGGCGCGGTGGAAATCTCGGTGGGGCTGTTCATCTCCGCCCTGACGGAGAGCCAGATTATCGCCGCCGTGGGCACCTTCGGCGCGCTGCTGGTGCTGTATTTGTGGGATGGGCTGATCGACTACCTGCCCGTCACCGCCTCCGGGTCCCTTGTGGGCCTTCTGGTGATCCTGATCCTGATTTGCCTGCTGCTTCACTCCCTCTCCAACAGCTACAAGGTGTCTGGCTCCGTGCTGGCAGTTGGAGCCGCGGCCATTGTGGGCTTTTATCTGAAAGACTCCTCCTCGTTTGCATCACTGCTGCCCAACGCCCTGGGGAAGTTCAGCCTGAGCGGGGTCTTCACCAATTTTGTCAACAACCAGGTCTTTGACGTGGCGGGCCTCGCCATGTATGTCTCCGTTGCGGCACTGATGGTCTTCCTGACGGTTCAGGTGGTCCAGAAGCGGCGCTGGAGCTGAGGAGGTGCGGACGATGAAACTTCAGAAAACGGAGAGCCGGGCCTCCCGGCGGGGCGCGTTTTCCGCCGGAGCGGCCGCGCTGGCCGTGGCCGTGGTGATCGCCTTCAACCTGCTGGTGGCCCAGATCCCCACACGCTACACCCAGCTGGACATCTCGCCCAACAACATCTACCATATCACAGACACCTCCGTGGACTACATGGCGGCCTTAAGCGAGGACGTATCCATCCATGTGCTGGCCAACAAGGACGCCATGGACCAGCGGATCGTCCGGTTTTTGGATCAGTACGGGGAACTCAGCGGCCGCCTGAGCGTGGAGTACACCAACCCCACCACCTATCCCTCCGTGCTCTCCGCCTACGGCGTGGAGGCCAATACCATCGTGGTGTCCTGCGAGGCCACCGGACGGCAAGAAACCATTGCCATTGACGATCTGATCGAGTATGATATCTATACCTACATGATGAGCGGCCAGCGCAACGAAACCGCATTTGACTGCGAGGGCCAGCTGACCTCCGCGGTGGACCTGGTGGTTTCCGAATCCTCCCGCAGGGCTTACACCATCAACGACCATGGAGAGCAGGGCCTGTCCGCCTCGGTGGAGGACCTGATGAAAAAGAGCCACTTCAGCGTGGAGGAGGTCAATGTGCTGATGGACGGCGTGCCGGAGGACTGCGATCTTCTGATCTCCAACGCCCCCGCGTCCGATCTGGCCGACGATGAGGCCGAGATGATCCTCAGCTATTTATCCGGCGGCGGACAGCTGATCTACCTGATGGGCGCGGACCTGACGGAGATGCCCAATTGGAACAGGGTCCTTTCCCAGTACGGCATCTCCCCCACCACCGGCCTCATCGCCGACACCCAGCGGTACTATCAAAATAATCCCTATGCGATCTTCCCGGAGGTCGACCTGAGCGTGGACGCGGCCCAGAGCCTCACCGGCGATTCCACGGTGCTGCTCTTCTCCTCCCGGGGCATGACGCTCACCGCCCCCGCCCGGGACACCGTCACCGTCTCCCCCTTCCTGACCACCTCCGACCACGGCGTCAACGTGGTGGATGATTCGGATCAGGCCCAGGGCACCTACGTGGTGGGCGCCGTGGCCACCGAGGAGACCGATGGCGGCACAGCCCGGCTGACCGTATTCGGCTGCAGCAACATGATCAGCGAGCAGATCACTGGAAGCTTCACCAACATCGCTAACCTGGACCTCTTCCTGAATGCGGCCACTGTGGGCTTTGACGACATCACCAACCTCTCCATCGAGCCGGTGAGCCTCCAGGTGCCCAGCAACACCATCACCACAGGCGGAATCTGGAGCGCGCTGTTCGTCTTCGTCATCCCGCTGGCAGTGGTAGCGGTGGGCTTTGTGCATTGGATGCGCCGCCGCAAACTCTAAGGCAAGGAGGATTCCCCCATGAGACAGAAAAAGACGCTGGTGGCCCTGGCCGCAGTACTGGTTGTGTTGGCGGCCTTGACATGGCTTCTCCGCTCCTGCAACGCAAAAGAGGAGCGGCGCCAGCAGGAGGAGCAGCAGAATCTGGCCGATACCCGGGTGCTGGAGACCGAGGAGGACCAGACCTACAGCGCCATCTCCTACGACAACGGGCAGGTGAACCTGTCCTTTGCCCGGGACGAGGCCGGGGAGTGGTACTGGGTGGACGATCCGGACTTCCCCCTGAACGGATACTACCTGGAGAGCCTCTCCAAGCAGGTCATCGCCCTGCACCCGATGCAGACCATCACCGAGGGGGATACCCTGGAGGCTTACGGCCTGGAGGAGCCCGCCGCCTCACTGAAGGCCACGGCGGACGGCGGCAAGGAAACGGTGCTGCTGTTCGGCAAGACCACCTCCGATGGGTCCTACTATATGAAGCTGGCGGACTCCGACACGGTGTACGTGGTGTCCAGCGAGCTGCGTGAGAGCATGAATAAAGGCATCTACGACATGGCGGAAATTCCCGATATTCCCACCTTTACCGGCGCGAACCTGCGCACTGTGCGTGTGAAAGGGCCCACCCAAGACCTAACGCTCTCCGTGGAGGCGGGAGAGGAGGACGGCGCCGCGTCCTGGATTTTCGGCGATGCCGACGTGACGGATCATGAGACGGTGAGCGCCCTGGCCGATGAGCTGGCCAGCCTCCGGTTCACGGCCTGCGTGGACTATCGGCCCACCGATGAGGCGGTGACGCTGTGCGGCCTGGGCAGCCCCCAGGTGACCATGACGGTTTACTATGTGCCTGACGGAAGCGCTGAAACCACATTTAAGATGTCCGTGGGCAACGCCACCGCCGACGGCGAGGGCTACTATGCCCGGATGGAGGGAGACACCACCATCTACAGCGTGGCCAAGGACTCGGTGGAGACGCTGCTGGCCCTGGCCGCGGGCGGCCTGACCGCCTGAGCATTGCAAGCGGGCGATGGCAGTGATACAATCGGGAAGGGGAATCCCTTCCCGATTTTCATCGGAGGATATTCGCTGAGACGGGAGAGGGAGCGGTTCTTTTACGGGCTGTCCCGCATGGAAGACCAGACTGAGAGGAGAAACGCCTATGCGCATCCTGATTGTGGAAGATGAAGTCCGCCTGGCCGCCACGCTCCAGGACATTGTGGAGATGGCCGGCTATACCGCCGACGTCTGTCACGACGGTGAGTCGGGGGCGGACAACGCCCTCTCCGGTATTTACGATGTGATTTTGCTGGACGTGATGCTGCCCAGGCTGAGTGGGTTCGACGTGCTGCGGCGCATGCGCTCAGAGGGGGACACGACCCCGGTTTTGATGCTCACCGCCCGGTCCGACACGGCCGATAAGGTGGAGGGCCTGGACGCGGGGGCGGACTACTATCTCACCAAGCCCTTTGAGCCCCGGGAGCTGCTGGCCTGCATCCGGGCGCTGTGCCGCCGTCAGCCGGAGCTGCGGGAGGAGGGCGTATTGACCTGCGGCGACCTGAAGTTAGAGCAGTCCTCCTTTTCGCTGCTGTGCGGCGGACAGTCCATCCGCCTCTCCCGCAAGGAATATGACATCATGGAGCTTTTGATGCAGAATCAGAAGTTAGTGGTGCCCAAGGAGAAGCTTCTGCTGAAGGTCTGGGGTTATGAGTCCGAGGCTGAGGACAACAACGTGGAGGTCTACATCTCCTTTTTGCGCCGCAAGCTGGCCCACTTGGGCTCCGGTGTGAAGATCAAGACCATCCGGATGGTGGGCTATTGTCTGGAGACCGGGGAATGAAGCGCCAGGACAGTATGATCCGCAAGCTCCGGATCAAGTTTGTGGCCATCTGCATGGCCCTGGTGACGCTGGTCCTGGGGGCGGTCTTTTTCTCCGTGGTCTCCGCCACGGAACAGAACATCCGCTCCAACACCATGGAGGTGCTGGAGCGGGTGATCGACCAGGAGGGCATCGTGGGCCGGCCCTCAGCGGGCGGGCCCACGGTGCAGATGCCCTATTTCACTGTGGCCGTCATGGGCTCCACCGCTTACATCACCGGCGGCACCTACAGCGACCTGGAGAACACCACCGAGCTCCAGGAGATCATCACCATTGCCCTGCGCGGCGGGGCCGCCACCGGCGTGGTGGCCAAGTATTCCCTCCGCTATCTCATTCAGGACAACGGGTTTTATCAGCGCATGGCCTTTGCGGACATGTCCATTGAGCGGACCATCATGGAGGACCTGCTCCGCTCCTCCTTCCAAATCGGCATTGCCGCACTGCTGGTGCTCTTTGCCGTCAGCTGCCTGCTGGCCTGGTGGGCCACCCGGCCGGTGGAGCAGGCCATCAGACAGCAAAAGCAGTTCCTCTCCGACGCATCCCATGAGCTGAAGACGCCCCTGACGGTGATCCTCTCCAACGCGGAGATGCTCTCCGCCGCCCAGCTGGAGGACCGAAGCGCCCGCTGGGCCGACAACATCCACTCCGAGGCCGGACAGATGAAAACGCTGGTGGAAGAAATGCTGACGCTGGCCCGGTCGGACAATATGAGCCGCATCGCGATCCTCACGGAGCAGGACCTGTCCACCCTGGTGACGGACTGTGCGCTGTCCTTTGAGCCGGTGGCCTTTGAGCATGGAAAGGAGCTTCAGTGGGAATGCGCACCGGAGATCATAATCCTGGGCGACGGAGACCAGCTGCGCCGTTTGGTGGGGGTGCTGTTGGACAACGCGGTGAAGTACGGGGCGTCGGACGCGCCAATCCGCGTCTTATTGAGCCGGGACGACAAGCGGGCGCGGCTGGAGGTTTCCAACCAGGGGCCGGTTATCCCGCCTGAGCAGCTGCGGCGGCTCTTTGAGCGGTTTTACCGGGCCGACGACTCCCGGGGGGAAAAATCCGGATTCGGCCTGGGGCTGCCCATCGCCGCCGCCATTGCCTCCGAGCACAAGGGCACCATACGGGCCGAGAGCGACCAGCGTTCCACCCGGTTCATCGTATCCATCCCATTAAAGAAGTAAAAAAGGCGCCTGGCTCCCAATGGGCCAGGCGCCTTTTCCCTGGGAAGTGTTGACTATTGGGAAAAATCAGAATATAGTAATAAACAAGTGTGCAGAATTTAGATCATTAGATATAGTGTCGCCTCTGGGAAAGCGCCGGAGGCCGCTGCTTTCAAAAGGAGGGAGCCAATGGGAGAGTACGGGGAGAAGAGGACAGAAGCCATTTCCATCAGCTGGAAGCCGGATCGACAGTCCAAAATCCCTCTATACAGCCAGATCGTCAGCTATTTCAGCGAGAAGATTTCCTCCGGCGACTGGGTGAGCGGCCAGGTGCTGCCCTCTCAAAGAAAGCTCTCTGAACTGTTTGAGGTCAACCGCAGCACCATTGTGGAGGCCATGGACGAACTGGCCTCCCTGGGGATGATCGAAAGCGGCTTTGGCGGCGGAACCCGCATCGCCAACGACAGCTGGTCGCTGCTGATGCAGGACAAGGCGCCGGACTGGCAGAGCTATATCAAGGCCAGCGGCTTCCGGGCCAACGTACCCACGGTGCAGATCATCAACCACCTGGAATTTGAAGAGGGGATCACCCGGATGAGCACCGGCGAGCTGTCGCCGGACCTGATGCAGCTGGACCTGACCCGAAAGGTGCTGAGCAGTCTTTCCAGCCGGGACCTCTTTATGAACTACCCCGACCCGCTGGGCATGCCCGGGCTGCGCGCCGCGCTCCAGGCCCATCTCAGGGAGATCGGGATTGACGCGCCGCTTTCCTGCATCCTCATTGTCTCCGGCGCATTGCAGGCCCTGCAGCTCATTTCCATGGGCATTGTCCAGGCCAAATCCACGGTCTATGTGGAGTCGCCGTCCTATCTGGGGTCGCTGAATATCTTTCAGTCTGTGGGGGCAAAGCTCCAGGGTGTGCCCCTGGATGCCAGCGGAATACTGCCCTGGATGATCCGGGAGCCCCAGTCCAACGGCTGCCATTCCCTGCTCTACACCATCCCCACCTTTCAAAATCCCACCGGCTGCGTGATGCCGGTGAGCCGCCGCAAGGAGGTCCTGAAATACTGTAAGGAAAACCACATGCCGGTGATCGAGGACGATGTATTCCGGGATCTGTGGCTGGACGAGATGCCGCCTCCACCCATCAAGGCGCTCGACCAGAGCGGCAGTGTGGTCTATATCGGAAGCCTGTCCAAGTGCTTCTCTCCGGGGCTGCGGCTTGGGTGGCTGGTGGGCCCGGAGTCGGTGGTGCAGCGGCTGGCCGATGTGAAGATGCAGATGGATTACGGCGTCAGTGTGCTGACCCAGCAGGTGGTGGAGGAGCTTTTCCGGAGCGGCCTCTACTACACGGGAGTCAACACCATCCGCCAGCAGCTCAGGGAGCGCCGGGACCTGATGATGCGCCTGCTGGAGAAGTATTTCGGCGACCTTGCGGAGTGGAACCGGCCCGCAGGAGGGTTCTTCATCTGGGTCCGCCTGAAAAACAGGGTGCTGTCGGAGCAGCTTTTCAACCGGGCGCTGAAGGAGGGGCTGCTGATCCTGCCCGGCAGCGTGTACGACATGGGGTACTCCTCTTCCCTACGGCTGACATACGGCTATCTATCGGCCGAAGAAATGGAGCTTGGCATGAGACGCCTGTCCGAAATCTTGCGGGATATGAACCGAAAGTAAATAGAAAAAGGGGAGGGAACAGATTCAATCTGTTCCCTCCCCTTTTATAAACGAAGAAAGGAAAAAACCACCTAATATTTGGTTGTTTGAATTCCAGATGCTTGGTTGGTTACAAATGAAATCAATGTCGATATAATAAGGGCATCCGTTAGATCGGAGTCAATTCTGCCCTGCCCGGAACCGGGAGGGCTTTTGAAGGAGAAAAGATAAAATGGGTAAACTGGATGGAAAAATCGCAATTGTAACCGGCGCTGCCCAGGGCATCGGCAACGGCAGCGCCAAGGTGCTGGCCAAACACGGCGCCACTGTCATCCTGGTGGACTTCGCGGAGTCCGTGGCAGATGCCGCGGAGGAAATCCGGAAGATGGGCCTGAAGGCCGACAGCCGCCGGGTGGACGTCAGCAAGCTGGAGGATGTGCAGAAGGTTGTGGACGATATCGTCGCCCAGTACGGCAAGGTCGATATCCTGCACAACAACGCCGGCGTCAACCGCCGCGTCAAGTTCGAGGACATGGATGTCAAGACCCTTAATTTTATTTTCGGCGTCAACATCTATGGCGTGTGGAACATGGCCAAGGCCGTGTATCCCTATATGATGAAGGCGGGCTACGGCCGCATCATCAACACCTCCTCCGTCACCGGTACAAAAGTGGTTGACGAGGGTCAGACGACTTACTCCATGACCAAGGGCGCCGTTTCCGCCCTGACCCGCGCTCTGGCCTATGAGGCCGGTCCCCATGGCATCACCGTCAACGCGGTGCTCCCCGGCTGGGTCCGCACCCCCAAGGTGGAGCAGGTTGCCGCTGACAGCCGCCCCGAGGATCCCGAGAGCGCTCTGCGGGACATGGCGTCCTTCATCCCCCTCAAGCGCCTTTGCAACATTGAGGAGATCGGCGACCTGGTGGCCTTCCTGGCCTCTGACGACGCCAAGTACATCACCGGCACTGAAGTGATCATCGACGGCGGCAGCACGCTGCCCGAGACCTTCGACATCCTCCACGCATAAGAGGTGGACGTCGGACTGCTGGCCCGGACGCTGATTCAGCTCTACGGCATGATGGCCCTGGGATTTGTGCTGGCAAAGGCAAAAATCCTGGATGACCATGTCAACCGGAAGCTCTCCGCCATGGTGGTTACAGCGGTTTATCCCATGATGCTGCTGTGCTCCATGATGGGTCAGCCCGGGGACAGGCTGGAGGCACTGGCCCTGTTGGGAGCGGGCTTCGGCATGTACATCGCCATGATCCTTTTCGGCAAGGCCGCAGGGTGGCTGCTGCGGGTCCCACCGGAAAAGCGGCGGGAGTTCGAGTGCCTGATGGTGTTCGGCAACACAGGGTTCATCGGCGCGCCCCTGGCCCAGTCCCTGTATGGGGACGCGGCCTTCTTCCAGATGACGCTGCTGAACTTTGCCTACTACTTCTTCTACAACACCTATGCCGTCAGCACGCTGTCCCCGGACACCGGGGAAAAACGGAAGTTCCGCCTGAAAGACCTGATGACGCCGGGATTTGTGATGACCCTTCTGGCGGTGGTGCTGTACCTTGTGAGCTTTGACGCGCCGCCCATTGTCAGCGACATGCTCTATATGGTGGGCAGCATGACCACACCGCTCTCCATGATCATCCTGGGCTCCTCGCTGGCCATGTATCCCTTCCTCCAGTCCATCACCGACCCTTGGTCCTACGTGTACTGCGGGGCAAAGCTGCTGATCCTGCCGGCCATCACCTTTTTCCTCTGCCGCCTGCTTCAGGTAAACGCCTACTTCGGCGACCTGGCGGTTTTAAGCAACGCCATGCCGGCCGGGTCCATGGTGCTGATGCTGGCGCTGCAGATGAAGCGGGACAGCGGCTTTATCAGCAGGAGCATCTTTGTCTCTACCCTTCTTTCCGCACTGTCACTGCCCATTCTGGCGATTTTATTCCTGCATTAAGTTCAACTGGCGGCAATGCCGCGAATGTTACATAGGAGGCGAACGAAATGACGCAATATCCTTACATCCCCAACAGCAACGAGGCTGTCCGCAAGGAAATGCTGGATTTCATCGGCGCCAAGTCTGTTGAGGAGATTTACTCTTTCATCCCCGACGAGGTGCGCATGAAACGGCCCCTGGACCTGCCCAAGGCCTTTACGTCCGAAATGGACCTGAAACGGCACATGGACGGCATCCTGGCCAAGGACAGCACCTGCGACGAGAACATCAGCTTCTTGGGTGCCGGCTGCTACAACCACTATGTGCCCGCTGTGTGCGACGAGATCAACGGCCGCAGTGAGTTCCTCACCGCCTACAGTGGCGACACCTATGCCGACCACGGCAAGCTCCAGACCTTCTTTGAGTTCACCAGCATGATGGGCGAGCTGCTGGATATGGACGTGGTCAGCTTCCCCACCTACGACGGCGGCCAGGCCGCGTCCACGGCAATCATGATGTCCCGCCGCATCAACGGCCGGTCCACCGCTCTGGTGCCCGCGGCCATGAACCCCAGCCTGCTCTCCCAGCTCAAGTGCTACTGCGAGGGCATGAACCTGGTGGGCGTGGCCAGCTGCCCCAACGGCCAGCTGGACCTGGAGGACCTCAAGAGCAAGCTCACAGACGATGTGGCCTGCGTTTTCATCCAGAACCCCGCGTTTTTGGGCTTCTTTGAAGAGCAGGGCGAGGAGATCGGCAAGCTCTGCCACAGCGTGGGCGCGGAGTACATTGTCTACGCCGACCCCTCCATCCTGGGCATTGTCCAGCCCCCCGCCGACTACGGCGCGGACATCGCCTGCGGCGAGATTCAGCCCCTTGGCATCCACATGAGCTACGGCGGCGGCCTGGGCGGCTACCTGGCCACCCGCCAGGAAGAGAAGTACGTGATGAACTATCCCCATCACCTCTACAACATCTTCAAGAACTCCAAGGGTCAGTTCGGCTATGCCCGCGCCCTGCCTGAGCGCACCAGCTACTATGTCCGTGAAAAGGCCATCGAGTACCTGGGCACCTGCGTGGGCTTGTGGGCAGTGACCGCGGCCACGTATCTTGCCGTCATGGGCCCCGACGGCATGCGTGAGCTGGGTGAAAACATCCTCTACAAGAGCAACTACGCCCAGAAGAAGCTCTCCGCACTGCCCGGCGTCAAGCTGCCCTACAGCGCCAGCCACAGCTTCATGGAGTTTGTGCTGAACTTCGACGCTGCGGGCAAGACCGTGGCCGAGATCAACAAGGCGCTGCTGGCCAAGGGCATCTTCGGCGGTTACGACCTGAGCGGCCAGATGCCGGAGCAGGGCCAGTCCATGCTGGTCTGCGTCACTGAGAAGACCGAGCTCTCCGACATTGACGCTCTGGTTGATGCACTGAAGAACATTCTGTAAGGAGGGAACGAACGTGTCTGATACGAAACTGCGGAACTTCCACGAAGCCCAGTGGGATGAGTCCCTGATTTTTGAACAAAGCGTACCGGGCAGCCGCAGCCTGCTGGTGCCCGACGTATCCGAGCAGGTCAAGGGCGTCACCGGAAAGGTGGAGACCCTGCTGCCCAAGAACCTCAAGCGCAAGGAGAAGCCCGCCCTGCCGGAGCTGGCCCAGCCCCAGGTGCTGCGCCACTACCTGCGTCTTTCCCAGGAGACCATTGGCCAGGACATCAACATCGACATCGGCCTTGGCACCTGCACCATGAAATACAGCCCCAAGATCAACGAGCAGTTCGTCCGCTCCCCCAAGTTCACGGAGATGCACCCCTATCAGGACGACGATACCGCTCAGGGCATCCTGAAGATCATCTATGACTTTGAGCAGATCATGAAGGAGATTTCCGGCCTGGACGCCGTGTCCTTCCAGCCCGGCGGCGGCGGACAGGGCATCTACTCCAACGCGGCCGTGCTGAAGAAGTACTTTGAGGAAAAGGGCGAGGCGGAGCAGCGCACCCAGATCATCACCACCATCCTCTCCCACCCCCTGGACTCCGCGGCTCCCGCCACCAAGGGCTTTGAGGTCATCAGCCTCTTCCCCAACGAGAATGGCTATCCCAGCCTGGAAAACCTGAAGGCCGTGGTCAGCGAGAAGACCGCCGGCATCTTCATCACCAACCCCGAGGACACCGGCGTCTTCAACCCCATTGTCCGTGAGTTCGTGGACGTGGTTCATGAGGCGGGCGGCCTGGCCATCTGCGACATGGCCGACTACAACGGCCTTTTTGGCCTGGTCCGCGCCAAGGAACTGGGTGCCGATATGTGCCATTTCAACCTGCATAAGGCATTCTCCTCCCCCCACGGCTGCATGGGCCCCGGCTGCGGCGCCCAGTGCGTCACCGAGGAGCTGGAGAAGTACCTGCCCCGTCCCCGTGTCCGCTTTGACGGCAAGCGCTATTACACCGATTATGACGGCCCCGCCTCCGTGGGCAAAATCCGTCAGTTCCAGGGCTCCCTGGCCGCTGTGATGCGCGCCTATGCCTGGGTCATGAGCCTGGGCCGCGACGGTCTGGAGACCGTGGCAGAGACCGCTATTTTGAACAACAACTACATGATGAAGCGCGTCCTGAACGAGGTTAAGGGCATTTCCATGTCCTGGGCCGAGGAGGCCCCCAACCGCCTGGAGCAGGTCCGCTACAGCTTTGAAAAGCTGCTCAAGGACACCGGTGTGGGTGCCGAGGATGTGAACCGGCACCTGCTGGACTTCGGCTTCCAGCGCTTCTTCCCCAGCCACCATCCTCTGATCGTTCCCGAGCCCTACACCCCCGAGCCCACCGAGTCCTACTCCAAGGCGGACATCGACGAGTATGTGAGCGCCCTGAAGAAGATCAGCGACGAGGCTTACTCCACTCCCGAGGTGGTGTTGGGCGCGCCCTACAACGGCCCCATCTCCAAGCTGGAGTGCGACCACATCACCGACGTCTCCGAGCTGGCGGTGACCTGGCGTGCTTATAAGAAGCAAAATGGCCTCGCTTAAGACCTTTGGCCTGATCGTCAACCCCATTGCGGGCATGGGCGGCAAGGTGGCGCTGAAGGGCACCGACGGTGCCGCAACGCTATCCGCCGCCCGGGCCCGGGGCGCCCGGCCCGAGTCCGGAATCAAGGCGGAGCGGGCGCTGAACATGCTGCTGCCCTTCCGGGAGAACGTCCAGGTACTGACGGCTTCCGGTGACATGGGGCAGAGCCTTTGCGAGAAGTTAGGCATTCCCTTCCGGGTGGTCTACTGTGCGGAGGGAGAGGAGACCTCTCCCTCCGACACCATGGCGGCCGCCCGGGCCATTGCCGACCAGGGCGTGGAGCTCCTCCTGTTCGCCGGCGGCGACGGGACGGCCCGCAACATCTGCGAGGCTGTGGGCGAGCGGGTGAGCGTGTTGGGCATTCCCGCCGGCGTGAAAATTCAGTCCGCGGTGTTTGCCCTGAACCCGGAGGCCGCCGGAACGGTGGCCGCCACGCTGGCCCGCGGGATTCCCATGAGCTCCAGCCGCCGGGAGGTGGTAGACCTGGACGAGGACGCCTACCGCACCGGCCACGTCAGCGCCACGCTGTACGGCGCCATGCTGGTGCCCGATCAGCCTGAGCAGCTCCAGTCCATGAAGCAGAGCGGATTCTCCACGGAGGCGGATCAGATGGCGGCTATCGCCGGTTATCTGCAGGAGCATCTGGAACCCGGCGTCACCTATGCCATCGGCTCCGGCTCTTCCGCCAAGTGCATCTCCCAGCGGCTGGGGATTCCCTATGAGCTCCTGGGCGTGGATGTAATCGGGGACGGTAAGCTGATCGCCAGGGACGTGACGGAGGAGCAGCTTTGGCAGTATGCCAAAGACGGCACGATGCGCATCATTGTTTCTCCCATCGGCGGCCAGGGCTTCCTGTTCGGCCGGGGCAACCACCAGTTCAGCGCCCGGGTCCTTCGGGCGGTGGGGAAGGAGCGGATCATGGTGATCTCCCCGGAGTCCAAGATCCTCTCCATTCAAAACCATACACTGCACATCGACTGCGGCGACCCGGAGGTCAACAAGTCCCTGCAGGGATTTTACAGCGTCCTGTGCGGCTACGGATATTTCCTGTCCCTGCCCTGCCGGTGACGGAACGCATAAAAAAGAGAGCTCCTGCCTTCTGGCAGGAGCTCTCTTTTCATTTCTTTTGCGCTGTAAGCAGTCTGCTTACGCCTTGCCCACGGCCTTGAGGACGGTATCCATGAACTCATCGCCGTAGATGCCTCTGAACTGGTCGTACACGCTCTGGGTGGCCTCAATGAAGGAACTCTTATCTTCGATGCGGGTAACCTTGCAGCCGGATTCGTCGATCTCCTTCAGATCGGCTTCCTCCAAGGCGCGGGTCTCTTCACGTTTCTGCTTGCCGCCGAATTCCTCACCGGCATAGAGAACGATTTCCCGCAGGTCATCAGGCAGGGATTCCAGCCAGTCTTTGTTGGTGACAAAAATGGAGACGTTCATGTTATGGCCGATGGTGCTGTAATATTTCTGAACTTCGTTGAACTTGTTGGCAAGGGTCAAGCTGGCGGGGTTGTCCTGGCCCTCCACCACGTTCTGCTGCAGGGCTGTGTAGACCTCGGAGAAGGACATGGGGGTGACATTGCAGCCCAAAGCGGTGAATGTAGCAACGGAAATATCGCTCTGCATGACACGAACTTTCAAACCCTTCATGTCTTCTGCGGTCAGCACCTCGCGAACGTTGTTGGAGAATCCACGCTGGCCGTCATACTGGAAGCCTAAAATATAATACCCAGCCTTATTGGCCTCTTCCTGATAAAGCTTGTGCAATTCTCCGTCGGGGTTCCATACCAGATCTACAGCCTGCTCGTAATCATCAAAAAGGAAGGGCAGGCACAGGAAGGAGAGCTTGTCATTGTAGGTGGCCAGGATATCACTGCAGAAGCTGGAGGCCTGGACGCTGCCCATGCCGATCATATTGGCCATGGTGGCTGCATCGCCCAACTCACCGTTGGCGTGAAGCTCCACAACAATACGGCCGCCGGATTCCGCTTCCACGTATTCCTTGAAGGCCTCCATAGCCCTCTGCTGAGGGCTGTCCAACACTTCATCGTGCGCCACTACCATGGTGATGGGATGTTCGGCGGTGATATCATCACCGTTGTTGCCGGCGGTGCCGGAGCCGCTGTTGCCGGAGCCGTTGTTGCCGCAGGCAACCAGGGGGAGAAGCATGCAAAGGGACAGAACGAATGCCAATACCTTTTTCATAAGTAATCCTCCTCATATTTACCGTTCAAGACGGCTGTGAACGTTGACAGGCTTGACTTATTTGAACCAGATGGTCAGCCAGGGGACATATGTAGTCAGCAGTAAGCAGATAATCAGCGTAATCAGGGGAACCGCGATGTGTTTGAGCATTTCTCCCATCTTTACGCCGCACACCGCAGAGGCCACGAACAAAGAGCAGCCGTAGGGCGGGGTGACCAGGCCGATCAGCAGGTTGATGGTCATGAACACACCGAAAGTGACCGGATCCACGCCGAACGCCATCATGGCCGGCAGCAGCATAGGCGCCAGAATGGTGGTAGCAGGAATATTGTCGATGACACAGCCAACCAGCAGCAGGACAATATTGACCAGCAGCAAAAAGATGTATTTGTTGTCCGTAAAGGAGGTGATGGCGGCGGTCAGCGCGGTCGTGACCTGCTCAAAGGACAGCAGGGCCGCAAAGCCGGTGGACAGGCCCAGCAGGAAGGTGGTCACACCGTTGGTGACAGCCGTGCGGACAATGGCCTGATAGAGGTCCTTGAGGGTGATCTCCCGATAGATCAACAGGGCCACCACGGCGGAGTAGACCACGGCCACCACGGAGGCCTCGGTGGGGGTGAAGATGCCGCTGTAGATGCCGCCTAAGATAATGACCGGGGCAAAGAGGGCCCACTTGGCTTCCCAAACCGCCTTGAGAATTTGGCGCAGAGACTTGCGCTCCTCACCTTTATAGCCTTTTTTCTTACAGACAAGAAAATTTGAGATGATGAGACCGATGCCGATGAGGATACCGGGCAGAATTCCGCCCACAAAGAGATCGCCCACGGAGGTGCCGGTGCATACGCCGTAGACAACGAGGGGGATGCTGGGCGGGATCACCGCTCCTATGGTGCCGGCGCAGGCGGTGAAGACCGCGCTGTAGCCCAGGTCGTAGCCCTTTTCCTGCATCTGGGGGACCATGATGCTGCCGATGCAGGACACAGTGGCCATGGAAGAGCCGGAGATGGCGCCGAAAAACATGGAGGCCAGGGAGACCACGGCTCCCAGTCCACCCACCATCCAGCCCACCAGGGACGCGGCCACGTCCACCAGGCGCCGGGCCAGGCCGCCCACACTCATGATAACGCCGGACAGGATGAAAAACGGAATGGCCATCATCGGAAGGGAATCAATACCCGAGACAGCGTAGGCAGCCACCATGGATAAGTCCAAATTGGTAAACAGGGCCATGGCGGCGATGGTGGCGCCGCCCAAGGCAAAGCCAACGGGGACACCAAGCGTAATCAGTAAAAACAACAGGGCAAACAGAATAATGGCAATCATTCCGCACTGACCTCCTCTCCGGAAGCGGGTTTGAAGATTTCAAAGAATTTTGCGACAACGCGAAGCCCCATTACCGTGCAGCTGATGGGAATGCAGGAATAGATGAACCACTGGGGGATGTGGTACATGGGAGTCCGGTTGCTCATGGAGTAATACTTACCCACCACGACCATTCCGAACCAGACCAGCAACGCCAAAATAGTAAGCGTGATCAGATTGGAAATGATTTTGATCACCTTTTCGGAGATGCCTTTCAACCGGCTTGTCAGCAGGTCGATCTTGATGTGCTCGCTCTCCCGTTCGCCGATAGAAATTCCCAGCCAGGACATCCAGATGAACAGCACCCTGGCCAGTTCGTCAGCGCCGTAAAGGGAGCTGTTGAAAATATAGCGCAGGATTACGTTGATAAACAGCACCAGCACACTGGCTGTGATCATAATGACCAACAGGGTCTCTTCCACTTTGTTATATACATTGACAATCTTTTTTAAGGCTGTCATAACTTCCTCCTACCTTCAGCGGGCTCAAAACAATGGAAGTCCGCTGAATAACCGATCTCTTTCTCTTTCCTTAACCTTTTTTGTGCAGCTTTTGGTATGCAATGATCGAAACCCATTCAAACAGAATAGTTGCTGCCATAAGGCTTGTAATTTGAGAGTTGTCATACTGTGGTGCAACCTCTACAATGTCGTATCCTACAAAATTGATATCCCGCAGCCCACGCAGTATTTTTAAAGTCTCCCTTGATGTGAAGCCGCCAATTTCCGGGGTACCCGTCGCGGGAGCATATGCTGGCTCCAAAAAGTCAATATCAAAGGTAAGAAATACTTTTCTGTTTCCGACACGATTTTTGATGCGTCCGATGAGTGCGTCAATACCCATGTCCTCAATATCCATGTTCGTGACCATATCAAGCCCTAAATCCGGGGAGGTTTTCATATCATCCGAATTATAGAACGCTGAGCGCATACCCGCCTGGATGGAGCAGGCAGGATCAATAAGGCCCTCGTCCAGCGCTCTTTTAAAAGGCGTCCCATGCATATACTTTTTGCCGTAATACGAATCACCGGTATCCGTGTGGGCATCAAAGTGAATGAGGGCAAGAGGGCCGTGTACCTTGGCCAGGGCGCGGAGTTCCCCTAAGGTAACGCTATGATCACCACCGACGCCGATCGGGACAACACCTGCTTGGGCCAAGGGAGTAAACGTATCCTCTATGTTTTTCAGCGTGTCTTCAATGTAGCCGGTAATGACAGGAACATCACCGTAGTCTACTCCGGAGAGGAGGTCAATGAACTGCACATCATGTACAAAATGATAAGGCTTCAGTGTTGAAGAGATGTCTCTAATGGCTGACGGGCCAAATCGTGCGCCGGGACGATAGGTAGTAGCAGTGTCAAATGGAATTCCTACTATCGCATAATCAATATTCTCTGTTGTTTTCACATAGGGCAGCCGAAAAAAGGTCTTAATATCTGCGAATCTTGGTACTTTGGTAGAATCAATTGGCTGATACTTCATATGCTTTCCCTTTCTCTTCTCTTACAAAAGTGAAAACCATGTTCGCGCCGGAAATACTCTGCGTGGGGTAGCTGTACATCCCTCCTGTCAGGCCCCCCCCTGCCTGCATATGACTCAGCAATGCATAAAACTTGCATCGATGCTCACCCCCCAAATAATTTCCCCGTATCAACTGATGAAAAATTGGAAATTATTAAGTATGTGGAAAACAGATAAAAAAACCAAAATTTCCAAAAAATGAGAAAATCTTTGGGGGGGGGGCACAAATATTTGAATTAATCATAGATCAATTTTGTGTATATTGACACAACCAAACAAAAACATTCTAACCAACCAAAATTAAAAAACTGGAAAAGTTATATAAAAGACATTTTCTGCCTGTTTCACTAAGGAAACTTGGTTGGTTTGATGACGAGAAATTGGTTGTGGCAAAAAAACGACAACAGTGGTATTTTTGATGAAAGCCGATTGATTGTTTTCCAAGGATTTTGTTAGATTCTACAAAATACAGTCAAATTATTTAGCATAAAAGTGCAATGCAAGCTATTTGCATGTGAAAGTAGTACAAATTGCATCTTTGATATTTGTGTATAACCCATAAAAACTGAAGGGAAATGGAAGCCAGCCGGTTTCATTGGACTGGCAGATGCCGTCCGGTGAAACGCGGATGGTAAGGAAAGGGGTTTTACCAATGGCAACAGCGTATATCAACGGAAAAATCTATACCATGAAAGCCGAGGGCGATCTGTGCAGCGCAATTGTAGTGGAGGATGGAAAATTCCTTTACTGCGGCACGGATGAGGAGGCCAAGCGGATCGCCGAAGGCGGAGAAGTGGTGGACCTGCACCAGGCTCCGGTGCTGCCCGGTATGATCGATACCCATCAGCACCTGTTCGCCTATGCCCGGGACCGCCTCAAGCTGAATCTGAAGAAGGCTGAATCCCTGGAGCAGTTGCTGGAGATGATCCGCCAGCGGGCGGAGGAGACGCCTGACGGCCAGTGGATCGTGGGCGCGGGCTTTGACCATGAGCGCTTTATCGACCGCAAAGAGTTGCCCACCAAGGAGGAACTGGATCGGGTCTGCCCCAACAACCCCCTGATCATCACCCGCTACTGCTTACATATCAATGTGGCCAACTCCCTGGCTCTGAAGGCCGGCGGCATCGGCCCCGGCTTCCAGCCCAAGGTACCCGGCACTGTGGAGTTTGGTCCCGACGGCCAGCCCACCGGAACGCTGCGGGATGCCGCGGGCGCCGATATTGTGGCCCTGGCTCCCGACCCTTTGGCTACCCAGGAGGGCAAGAAAGACGCGGTGGAGGCGGCCTGCCACGAGCTCAACCGCCACGGCCTTACCGGCGTCCATGCCATCCAGGGACTGCACTGCAATCTGCCGGAGTACACCGACGTCTATCAGGACCTGGCGGACGAGGGGCGCCTGACCGCCCGCGTCTATCTGGGCTTTGACCGCTTTCCCGGCTGCAACATCCGCACAGGCCTGGGCAACGACATGGTCAAGTACGGATTCTACAAACTCTATGTGGATGGCAATATGGGCGGCCGCACCGCGCTTTTGACCGAGCCCTATGAGGACGATCCCAGCACCTGCGGCATTCCCAACTACACCCAGGAAGAACTGGACGCCCAGGTGAAAAAGGCCTATGACATGAATCTCCAGGTTGGCGCCCACGTCATCGGCGACAAGGCCGCCGAGATGCTCACCACCGCCATTGAGCATGCCCGGGCCGATCGGCCCAACACCGATCCCCGCTGCTTCCGGATGATCCATATGTCCCTTCTCAATCAGGACGTGGTGGACAGAATTGCCAAACTGCCTGTAGTGGTGGATATCCAGCCCATGTTCGTATCCACCAATGTCCGCTGGTCCGAGACCCGTGTGGGACACGAGCGCTCCAAATACCATTACTGTTGGCGTAAGCTCTTGGACAATGGTATGATACTCTCTGCCGGCTCTGATAACCCCTGCGAATCCTATGACCCCATGCATGGCACATACGCCATTGTCACCCGCCAGGGCATGGACGGTTATCCCGACGGCGGCTGGTTCCCTGAGGAGCGGGTCAGCGTCTACGAGGCTATCTCCATGTATACCCGCAACGCCGCCTATGTTTCCTATGAGGAGGACCTCAAGGGCACCATCGAGGCGGGCAAGCTGGCCGATTTTGTGATTCTGGACGCTGATGTGTTCCATATTGAGCCAGAGAAGATCAAGGACATTACTGTGGAAAAGACATACTTGGGCGGAAAGCTTGTGTATGCCAAGAACTGAGAGGGAAACCATGGTTCAAATCAACAACCGCGTGACTGCCTTCATCAACGGTCGGTTCTACACCATGCGGGAAGAGGGCGAAACCTGCCAGGCCGTGGCCGTCCGGGATGGTAAATTCATCTACTGCGGCAGCAATGAAAAGGCTGCTGAACTGGCAAAGGGCAATGTGGTGGATCTGAAGGGAAAGACCGTGTTGCCTGGATTCATCGACGATCACCAGCATGTTCAGGCCTATGCAAGAAACCTTCTGAAGGTGGATTTAACGGATGCCTGCTCCATTGAGGATGTAAAGGAAAGGGTCCGTGTCCAAGCCGCTAAGGTCGGTCCGGGGAAACTGATTTTAGGCAGTGGGTTTGATCAGACCAAATTTTCTGAAAAGCGCCTGCCTACCCGCTGGGACCTGGACGCGGCTGCACCGCAGAATCCGGTGGTCGTCACCCGCTACTGCCTCCACGTGAACGTGGCCAACTCCATGGCACTGGAGCGGGGCGGCATCCGCCGGGAGATGGAGCTGCCGGAGGGGATTGAGCGCAGCGAAGACGGGGAACTCACCGGCTGCATGCTGGAGCGGGAGGCCGCCGAACTGGTCAACGCCATCACCGACGGCGCAGACCTTTCTTACGAAGAGCTGAAGGACGCGGTGTGCGGCGCGCTGCACCAGGCCAATTCTTTTGGCATCACCGGGGTCCATCCCATTCAGGGCAAGCTTTGCAACCTCTTTGAACAAACCTATCTCTATCAGGACCTGCGGGACGAGGGGCGCCTCACCTGTCGCATCTGCCTGGGCGACGACGAACTGACCGGCTGCTCCATCCGCAGCGGCTTGGGCGACGAGATGGTCCGCTTCGGATTCTATAAGATATACACCGACGGTTCTTTGGGTGGCCGCACCGCTCTGATGACCCGGCCCTATCACGACAGCCCCTCGGAAACCGGCGCCTGCCACTACAACCAGGAGCAGCTGGACGAGATGGTGAAGGCGGCCTATGACCGCCACCTCCAAACCGCGGTCCACGCCATCGGAGACAAGGCTGTGGAGATGACGCTGACAGCCCTGAAGCGGGCCTATGACGCCAATCCCCGTCCCTGGGATCAGATCCGCTTCCGCCTGACCCACTGCTCCCTCATCAATGATAAGATTCTGGGGATGCTCAAGGAGATGCCCATGATCATCGACATGCAGCCCGGCTACGTCTCCACCAACATCCACTGGAGCGACGACCGGGTGGGCAAGGAGAGGGCTCCGTACCTCTTTGCCTGGAAGACACTGATGAACGCCGGCCAGACCCTTTGCGGCTCTTCGGACTTGCCCTGCGAAAACCTGAACCCTATGGTGGGCGTTTACGCGGTGGAGACCCGCAGCGGCTACGACGGATATATGCCCGAGGGCTGGCAGCCCCAGGAGCGGCTGAGCCGGTATGAGGCCGTCTGCCTCTACACCAAAAATGCCGCCTACGCATCCTTTGAAGAAACGCGCAAGGGTACCATTGAAGTAGGGAAACTGGCAGACTTTGCGGTGTTTGACCAGGATGTGTTTTCCGTGGCCGCGCCGGAGCTGCTCAAACTCCGCGTGGAGAAAACCTATCTCTCCGGAAAAGAGATCTATTCCCGCAAGTAAGGCGTATTGAACGTGAGTTGACACGTTTGATAAATAAAAAGGAAACCGATTTAAAGGAGGATCACTACTCATGAAGAAACTGTTTTGTCTGTTGCTGAGCGCCGTTATGGCATTTTCCCTGGTAGCCTGCGGTGATTCCGGAAGCGGCTCCGCCGGCGGAAGCGCCAGCGGAAGCGCTGGTGGCAACTCTGCCAATCCCGCCGACTGGGGTCTGACCACCGAGGTCACCTCTACCGACAAGATCACCATCCGCCTGGCTTATGACTGCTCCGACACCCATCCCTCCCATAAGGCCTTTGTGGAGAAGTTCCAGGAGCCCCTGCAGGGCATCAGCAACGGCAACATCACCGTGGAGCTGTACCCTAACTCCCAGCTCGGTTCCCTGGCTGAGAACATGGAGTCCATGCGTATCGGCGACCTGGAGATGGCCGGCCTGACCGACGCCACACTGGCTGCCACGGTTCCCGAGTTCAACCTGATCGGTCTGCCCTTTATGTGGACGTCCATCGACGCAGTACATGAGGCACTGGACGGCGACTTCGGCGACTATCTGAACAACCTGCTGAAAGAGCAGACCGGCATCATCAACCTGGGTTATCTGGACGTGGGTTTCCGCAACATCACCAACTCCAAGAAGCCCGTCAGCACTCCTGATGATCTGAAAGGTCTGAAGATCCGCACCATGACCAACACCCTGCACGTTGAGTATTTCGACGCTCTGGGTGCCATTCCCACCCCCATGTCCTTTACCGAGCTGTTCACCGCTTTGCAGCAGAAGACCGTGGACGGTCAGGAGAACCCCACCGCTATGATCTACAACAACGCCATCTATGAGGTTCAGAAGTACATGACTGTCAGCGAGCATGTCTGGACCTCCACTCCCCTCTGCATCGCCGGTGACTTCTACAACAGCCTGCCCGCCGACTATCAGGCTGTGATCGCCGAGGCTGCTGCCAACACCGTTGAGTATCAGCGCGAAATGATCACCGAACAGAACGCCAGCCTGGTCACCGACATCGAGGCCGCCGGCACCGAAGTAATCACCCTGGATGCCGATCAGAAGGCTGCCTTCCAGAAGGTCGCCGAGGACAGCGTCTACAAGACTGCCGCCGCCGAATACGGCCAGGATCTGATCGACATGGCTGCTGCGCACAACAAGTAATCCTGCGATTCCCAACGCCTGAACAGTAAAGGCTGAGTGTCCTGCACAGGGACTGCTTCCTGTGCAGGACACCCTATAAGAGAGAGGAGATTCCACTTTTCATGAAAGTCCTGAAGTTTTTGAATGAAAGGTTGGAGGAAGTTTTCCTGGTAATCCTGATGGTGGCTGCCGTAATCATCGTTACGATGCAGGTCATTACCCGTTACCTGCTGAAGATTCCCCTGCCTTGGAGCGAAGAACTGGCCCGCTACATTTTCCTGTGGCTGACCTGGGTGGGCGCTTCCTATGCAACCAAAGAGCGTAAGCACGTTTGCATCGACGTGGTTTATGAGAGACTGCCCCAGATGGGCAAGAAAGTCTGCAACATCATCTCCACCATCGTGTGGATCGCATTTTTGTGTGTTATGGTGTTCATCTCCGTTAAGTTGACCAGCAGCGTGTACAGCGGCGGCCAGATCGCGGTGGGCAGCGGTATTCCCATGTGGATTCCCTACGCCTCCATTCCCACCGGTATGACACTGATGCTGATTCGTCTGCTGCAAAACTGCTATCACGACATCAAAGCCTCCAAAGCAAAAAAGGAAGAGGGTGAGTGCTGATGGCATTAAAGATTATTGTTTTGTTCGGCGTCATGTTTTTCCTGATGGTCATCGGCGCTCCCATTGCAGTATCCCTTGGCGTTGCCACTATCACCACGATGGTGACTACCACAAACATTGGTCTGACCTCTATTGCGACCGCCTGCTTCAGCGGCCTGGATTCCTTCCCGCTGATGGCAATCCCGTTCTTTATGCTGGCCGGCAACCTGATGAAGTCCGGCGGTATCTCACGAAGGATACTGGACTTTGCCGATGCCCTGGTGGGTTGGATCACTGGCAGCACCGGTATGGTTACGGTTGTGGCATCTATGTTCTTTGCCGCTCTCTCCGGCTCTTCTCCCGCGACGGTGACCGCCATCGGCGGCATCACCATTCCCGAGATGAAGAGAGAGGGCTATGACCCCGCCTATGCGACCGCCATCACCGCGGCCGCCGGCACCATCGGCGTCATCATTCCCCCCAGCATTCCTTTTGTCATCTACGGTGTGGCAGCCCAGTGCTCCATCTCCGATTTGTTCCTGGCCGGCGTTATCCCCGGCATTATGATCGGTGTTGTGCTGATGGCCGTGAACTATTTCACCGCCAGGAAGAACCACTACGGCAGCAAGAAGAAGTTTGCTCTGAAGACGCTGTGGAACACTCTGAAGAGCTCCATTTGGGCGCTGCTGGTGCCGGTCATCATCTTGGGCGGCATCTACGGCGGTATTTTTACCCCCACCGAGTCCGCCGTTGCAGCCATTGTTTACTCCATCATCATCGGCCTCTTTGTCTACCGTGAGCTGGATATGAAGAGCCTTTATGAGGCCTTCCGTGATACTGTCCTGATCAATGGCCAGACCACGTTCCTGGTTGGTATCTCCATGTCCTTTGCCCGGTTCCTGACCATGTCCCAGGTGCCCACCACCATCGCCAAGGGCATCCTGAACATCAGCAACCCCATTGCGATTCTGCTGGTCATCAACCTGTTCCTGCTGATCGTGGGCTGCTTCATCGACAACATCTCCTCTACGGTCATTCTGACCCCCATCCTGCTGCCGATTATCCTCGGCATCGGCATGAGCCCTGTCCAGTTTGGTATCATCATGACCGTCAACTTGGCAATCGGTTTCATCACCCCGCCCTATGGCTGCAACCTGTTCTTTGCCTCTGCGATTTCCGGTGTTTCCGTGGTAGATATCGCAAAGAAGATTTTGCCTATGATCGGCGTGATGCTCATTGTCCTGATGCTGCTGACCTTTGTTCCTGTCCTCAGCATCGGCATCCTGGGCTAAGTTTAAAGCGAACTTTTTAACCGGTCGTCACATTTATTTTCCCTATCTTAGGGACATTTTGGAGGCTCTCAATGGAAATTCAGGATAAGTATCTGTCTTTGGAAGGCAAGGTGGCCATCATCACCGGTGCCGGCTCCGGCATCGGCCTGGCGGTTTCCCAGTTGTATGTCAAGTACGGCGCCAAGGTAGCCATGGTGGACATCAGCGACAAGTGCCAGGAGGAGGCAGACAAGATCGGCGATTCCGCCAAGTTCTTTAAGTGCAATGTGTCCAGTGAAGCGGACGTCAAGGCCACCGTGGAAGCGGTCAAGGCCGCGTTTGGCCGGATTGATATTCTGGTGAACAACGCCGGTATCATCGTGCGCAAGACTGTGCTGGACACCACGGAAGAGGAGTGGGACCGCTGCCTGGATATCGGCCTGAAAGGCGTATTCCTGTTCTCCAAGCACACAGTGCCCATCATGATCGAGCAGGGCGGCGGCGTGATTGTCAACACGGCCTCCGGCGCGGCCATCAAGGGCGTGCCCGATTCCGCACCATACAATGCCTATAAGGGCGGCGTGGCGGCCCTGACCCGCGGCATGGCCGTGGACTTCGGCAAGTACAACATCCGCGTCAACTGCGTCTGCCCCGGCGACATCATCACCCCCATGCTCATCAGCGAGGGCATCCAGACCGGCAAGATCACCACCGCCGATCCCAAGACCCCCGAAGAGAAAGAGGCCATGGAGAAGTTCCTGGAGTCCTGCGGCAGCTATCGCCCGCTGCGCCGGATCGCCACCGCCGAGCAGATCGCCTACACCTTCCTGTTCCTGGCCACCGACATGAGCGTCTACGCCACCGGCGGAAGCTTTGTGGTGGACGGCGGCCGCTGCAGCTGATTCAACCTGCATACAGCATCGGTTCTTAGGCTTTGGAAAAAGCGGAGCGTTTTGCTCCGCTTTTTCCGCATACGCCCTCCGCGATGGTTCTTTACAATGTGCCGGATGATCTGATATACTGGAGCGAACCACTTAGCGAGAGCAATATAGACTTTTTGAAACATGGAAGAAGGGTGAGTGTGAAGGCGAAGGGAATCCTCTATATCATTCTCTCTGGGGTGATTTTCGGCATGATGCCCATTGGTGCCAAGGTCATTTACGCCAACGGGGGAAATTCTTATTTTTTGACGCTGGTACGCTTTTCGCTCAGCCTTTTACCGCTATACCTCCTGGATCGGATGGACTGCCGCCGCTGCGGGATAGAGGGGCGGACCCGCCTCAGCCGGCGCCAGATCGGGCAGTTGATACTTTTGTCCGCCGGCTTTACCGCCACACCCGCGTTCCTCTTCCTCTCCTATAATTACATTTCTTCCGGCCTATCCACCACGCTCCACTTTGTCTATCCGGTGCTGGTGCTGGTGGGATGCGCGCTGTTTTTCCGGGAGAAGATCGGCCGCAGGGAACTGGTCTGCTGCGCTCTTTGCATGGCGGGCGTGCTGTCCTTCTATACGCCCGGCGACAGCGGCAACATATTTGGAGTGTGCATTGCGCTTCTCTCTGGGATCACCTATGCCCTCTACATCATCATTCTCGCCAAGTCCGGATTGCAGATGGTCCTGCGGCGCTACCAGCTCACTTTCTGCGTCCAGGGGGCAGGTGCTGTGGCACTTCTGGTGGTAAGCACAGCCGTGGGAGCGCTGCATGTGCACGTGACGCTGCTGGGCTGGGTGTTGATTTGCTTTTTCACTTTCGGCACCACAACGGCCACCATATTCTTCCAGATGGGGACCAAGCTGTGCGGCCCCCAGTATGCGTCGCTCTTGAGCACCTTTGAGCCGCTGACCAGTGTGGTGGCCGGCGTTGTGCTGCTCCATGAGGGGATGACGCTGCGCTCGGGCCTTGGAATTGCCTGTGTGCTTGCTTCCGTGCTGCTCCTTGCGTGGAAAAAGGGGGCCAAATCGGAGGGCGATCAGGCTGCTGAGGAGCCGCCCGCCGTCATTGATGGCAAAGACGAGCAAATATAAGTAAAAAAGGGACGGACACTATGTGTCCGTCCCTTTTCTATTTCCTGCTTTATTTGATAATCAACGTTTTACCGTCCATCTCCGGCGGGCACTGAAGGCCCATCACATCCAGGATGGTGGGGGCGATGTCGGCCAGCTTTCCACTGCGCAGTTCCGCGCCGGCGCCGCAGAGGATGAAGGGCACCGGGTTGATGGAATGGGCGGTCATGGGGCTGCCGTCGGGCTGCTTCATCTGCTCGGCATTTCCGTGATCCGCAGTGACCATGGCGATGCCGCCCATCTTCAGAGTGGCGTTCACCACCCGGCCCACACACTCATCCACAGTCTCCACCGCCTTGACAGCCGCGTCAAAGACACCGGTGTGGCCCACCATGTCGCAGTTGGCAAAATTGAGGATGATGACGTCATAGGCACCGGACTCGATCCGCTCCACGCATTTGTCACAGACCTCCACGGCGCTCATCTCCGGCTGCATGTCGTAGGTGGCCACCTTGGGGGAGGGCACCAGCACCCGGTCCTCTCCGGGAAACACGGTTTCCACGCCTCCGTTGAAAAAGAAGGTGACATGGGCGTACTTTTCCGTCTCGGCGATGCGCAGCTGGGTCAGCCCCAGCTTGCTCAGATATTCGCCCAGGCCGTTTTCCACACGGATGCGGGGGAAGGCAACCTCCACATTGGGCATGGAGGCGTCGTACTCGGTATTGCACACAAAGGTCACAGGGAAATACTGGTGGGTAAAGCCGTCAAACTCCGGGTCCACAAAGGCACGGGTGATCTCGCGGGCACGGTCGGGGCGGAAGTTGAAGAAAATGATGCTGTCGTTGTCGCCCACGCAGCCGTCGCTGTCGCAGACCACCGGCTCCACAAACTCGTCGGTGACTCCCTTTTCATAGGAGGCCTTCACAGCCGCCACGGGATCGGGGTTTGTGACGGCGCCCTCGCCGTAAACCATGGCGTCATAGGCGGCCTCCAGCCGCTCCCAGCGCTTGTCACGGTCCATGGCGTAATAGCGGCCCATCACAGTGGCCACCTTGCCCACGCCGATTTCCCCACACTTGGCGACGCACTCCTCCAGAAATTCTGCGCCGGCGGTGGGAGAGGTGTCCCGTCCATCCAAAAAGGCGTGGATATAGACCTTCTCCAGCCCCTTCTCCTTGGCCAGCTTCAAAAGGGCCCACAGGTGGTTCAGATGGGAATGTACGCCGCCGGTGGAAAGGAGGCCGAACAGGTGGAGCGAGGTGCCCTTGCTGAGGCACTGGTCCATGGCGTGGAGATAGGCTTCGTTCCGGAAAAAGGAGCCGTCCTCAATGGAGCGGGTGATGCGGGGCAGGTCCTGAAAGACCACCCGGCCGCCGCCGATGTTGGTGTGGCCCACCTCGCTGTTGCCCATCTGGCCTTCCGGCAGTCCTACATCCAGCCCGGAGGCGGAGAGGGTGGTGTGGGCATACTCGGCGAACAGCTGATCCAGGCAGGGGGTCTTGGCGGCGCGGATGGCATTGCCGTCCACGGCGTCGGACAGGCCGAACCCATCCATAATAATCAATGCGGTAGGTGTTTTATTCATGATTCCACTATCCTCATTCTGTCTGCAAAGGGCAGACTCCATCGAACTTGTTGGGAGCGCTCTTCCGACCGCTCCGTTCAGACTGGATTGCTTACTCCTGGTTTGCAGCGTTGATGATATCCACGAACTTCTGGGGCACCAGGGCGGCGCCGCCGATCAGGCCGCCGTCCACGTCGGGCTGGGCCAGGAGTTCCGCCGCGTTGGAAGGATTCATGGAACCGCCGTACTGGATGGTGACGCTGCGGGCCACACGGGCACCATAGAGGGAGCGAATGGTGGCGCGGATGGCGGTGCAGACCTCGGCCGCCTGCTCGGCGGTGGCGGTTTTGCCGGTGCCGATGGCCCAGATGGGCTCATAGGCGATGACGCACTTGCGGAGCTTGTCGGCGCTGACGCCTACCAGAGCGGATTTCACCTGCAGGGCGATCCACTCGGCGGTGATGCCCGCCTCCCGCTGCTCCAGGGATTCGCCCACGCAGATAATGGGCAGCAGGCCCGCGTCCAGGGCGGCGTGCACCTTCTTGCTGACGGTGGCGTCGGTCTCGCCGAAATACTGCCGCCGCTCGGAGTGGCCGATGATGACATATTTCACGCCCAGATCCTTCAGCATGTCGGCGGATACCTCTCCGGTGTAGGCACCGCTTTTTTCATAGTAGAGGTTTTCCGCGCCGATGGACACCCGCATATCCTTAAAGGCCCGGACCGCCGTGGAGATGTTGCAGGCAGGCACACAGACCACCACATCGCACCACTTGGCCTTGGGCAGGATGGGCTTAAGCTCTTCGGCGAACTGCTTGGTCTCCGTGGCGGTTTTATTCATCTTCCAGTTGCCGGCGATGATTGTTTTACGATATCTGCGATTCATGAATTCTGATACTCCCTTATCTAATATGTGATGCGGCCCACTAACCGCTAAGAGGATACAAATGAGTGGTTGGTTCAGGCCGGGGGCGACCCGCTGATCGGCGGGAACCGGTGCTTACTTGTCCAGCAGGCAGGCCACGCCGGGAAGCTCCTTGCCCTCCATGAACTCCAGGCTGGCTCCGCCGCCGGTGGAGATGTGGGTCATTTTATCAGCATAGCCCAACTGCTGCACGGCGGCGGCACTGTCTCCGCCGCCGATGATGGTAATAGCGCTGGTCTTGCTCAGCGCCTCGGCCACAGCCTCGGTCCCTTTGGCAAAGGCGGGGAACTCAAAGACGCCCATGGGGCCGTTCCAGATCACGGTGCCGGCGTCGGCCACGGCGGCGCAGTAGAGGGCGATGGTCTCGGGCCCGATGTCCAGGCCCTGCCAGCCGTCGGGGATTTCACCGGCTTTCACCACCTGGCACTTGGCGTCCGGGGCGAACTGGTCGGCGCAGACGGTGTCGACAGGAAGCAGCAGCCGGACGCCCTTGTCCGCCGCCTTTTGCACCATCTCGTTGGCATATCCCTCCCAGTCGGCCTCCAGCAGGCTGTCGCCCACCTTGCCGCCCTGTGCGGCAGAGAAGGTGTAGGCCATGCCGCCGCCGATGATGATGGTGTCGGCCAGTTCCAGCAGGTTGTTGATGACCCCGATCTTGGAGGACACCTTGCTGCCGCCCAGGATGGCCACCAGGGGACGCTTGGGGCTCTTCAGGGCGCCGCCGATGACCTCCAGCTCCTTTTCAATCAAAAAGCCGGAGACGGCGGGCAGAAACCCGGCCACGCCGGCGGTGGAGGCGTGGGCCCGGTGGACGGCGCCGAAGGCGTCGGAGACATAGAGGTCCGCAAGGGAGGCCATGGCCTTTGCAAGGGCCGGGTCGTTCTTGGTTTCGCCGGGTTCAAAGCGTGTGTTTTCAAGGAGCATGATCTGCCCGCCCCGCAGCGCGGCGGCCTTGGCCTGGGCGTCGGGGCCCACCACGTCGCCGGCCATGATGACCTCCCTGCCCAGCAGTTCGCTGAGCCGGGCGGCCACGGGCTTCAGGGAAAGCTCCGGCTTCACCTCGCCCTTGGGCTTGCCCATGTGGGAGCAGGCAATCACCGCGGCGCCCTGGTCCAGCAGGTAGGTGATGGTGGGAAGAGCCGCCCGGATGCGCTTGTCGTCGGTGATGACGCCGCTGCCGTCCTTGGCCATGGGCACGTTGAAGTCGCAGCGCAGCAGCACCTTCTTGCCGCGGACATCCACGTCCCTGACCGTCTTTTTATTGTAGTTCATATGATGATATCTCCTTTATGCGACTGGATGATTTGGAATCAGGATATGCATAGTATGGCCGGAGAATCAAAAAATTTCCCAAAACCTGAGCCGCTATCTGGCCATTTCCCCGTGATCCAGAAGGCCGGGAAAGCCTATCTGGCGCAGCGCCTCATAGACGCATACGGCCACTGTGTTGGCGAGGTTCAGGCTCCGGGCCTCCGGGCGCATGGGCAGACGAATGCACCGGGCGGCAAATGCCTCCCGGAAGTCCTTGGGAAGACCTGCGGTCTCCTTGCCGAAAAACAGCCAGCACCCGTCGGTAAAGACGGCCTCGCTGTACGGACGGGGCGCTTTGGTGGTGGTGAGGTAGAGATTGCCCGCCGCCTCCGGATGAAGCCGGAACAGCGCCTCCAGGTTTTCATAGACCGACACATCCACCAGGTGCCAGTAGTCCAGGCCCGCCCGGCGCACAGCCCGCTCGGAGATGTCAAAGCCCAGGGGCTCAATGAGATGCAGGTGGCTGCCGGTGGCGGCGCAGGTGCGGGCGATATTGCCGCAGTTTTGCGGAATTTCCGGCTCCACCAGGACAATATGCAGCATAGAATAACCTCCGTCCAAATGAACGCACCCTATTGTAATGCATTCGAATCGCAAATTCAACCGCAAAGTGAGAATTTTATCAGAAATTCGAAAGAAACTACAACAATTTCACAGTTCTGCCTGAAAAAACAACATAAAATGACAAAATTTCATGTCTCCCATTTGGAAGAGGATGGACTGTGTTTCAAAAACCGTTCAATCTGTCCAAAAACCAGGTAGAAAATTCTATTATTTATTTTACCGCAACCTCTGGATTTTCCCTTTTTGTTTGTTATAATGTGGGTAAGACTTGACGACGGGAGGGATTTCCGATGAATCAGACAAGAGCAGTTCTCTTTTTGCCTGACGATGCCTCCTGTGAGGGAGTGGACCGGCCGCTGATGCTGCAATCCGTTTTATTTTGTCCCCTTTTGACCTGGGTGGGCAAGACATTGATGGCGCGCAGCATCCAGCGGTTTTTTATTGTCTGGGGCAAAGAGGAGTACGCTGCGGAGCTGCGCGGGTGCTTCCCTGCGGAGGCGGATGTTCTGGTCTCCGGCAGCCGTGAGGCGCTGATGGACTTTTTATCCCAGGAGGGGGAGGTGGCGGTCTTCCCCTGTGAGATGCTTCCTCTGGAGCTGCCCGGCGGGAGCAGCTACGCCTATACCGCAAAGGCCTCCGCCCTGCGCGAAAGCTGGACAAATGGCAGCGACGCCGTCCCCGGCGCCCGGGAGCTTTCCGGCTTCAGTGCTGTATACGACCTTCCCCGCCTGCGTGAAATGGAGCTTGCCTGCCGGGATGAGATTGTACGGCGCCATGTGGCCGCCGGCGTCCACATCCTGGACGGTTCCTCTGTATATATCGACCCCCGGGTGGAGATCGGAGCGGGCACGGTGGTGCTGCCGGGCACCATTTTGCGGGGAGAGACGACCATCGGCCGGGACTGCGAGATCGGGCCCAACGCCATGATCCGGGACTGCACAGTGGGGGATGGGACCACGGTCAACGCATCCCAGGCCAACGAGAGCACCATCGGCAGCCGGGTGAAGATCGGGCCCTTTGCCTATATCCGCCCGGGCTGCACCATCGGCAATGACATCAAGGTGGGCGATTTTGTGGAGGTGAAGAACTCCGTCATCGGCGACGGCACCAAAATCTCCCACCTGACCTATGTGGGAGACAGCGATGTGGGCCAAAAGGTCAACTTCGGCTGCGGCACCGTGACCACCAATTACGACGGGTTCAAGAAATACCGCTGCACCATCGGCGACCATGCCTTTATCGGCTGCAACACCAACCTGATCGCACCGGTAAAGGTGGGCGACGGCGCCTACACCGCGGCGGGCAGCACCATCACAGACGAGGTGCCGGCCGACGCGCTGGCGGTGGCCAGGGCGCGGCAGAAGAACCTGGAGGGCTGGGCCGCCCGGCGGCGGGCACTCCACGCGGAGAAGAAAGACTGAATCTGGGACCAAAGCCGCCGGCGGGCTGCCGCCGTGGCGGGGTTTAATGCGGAGCGATAAAATAATAACGATAGATTACAGAAAGAGGGCGCTTAAAATGATCGCACACGGCAAAGATATCAAAGTGTTCAGCGGCAATGCGAACCACAAACTGGCGGAGGAAGTCTGCAAAATCATGGGCACCAAGTTAGGTGAGTCTGAGGTTGGGACATTTTCCGACGGTGAGATTTTTGTCTCGCTGTATGAGACTGTCCGAGGCTCCGACGTGTTCGTCATCCAGTCTACCTGCAATCCTGTGAACCGGAACCTGATGGAGCTGCTCATCATGATCGATGCGCTCAAGCGGGCCAGCGCCGGACGCATCACCGCGGTGATGCCCTATTACGGCTACGCCCGCCAGGACCGCAAGGCCAAGGCCCGGGACCCCATCACCGCCAAGCTGGTGGCCAACATGGTCACGGCCGCCGGCGCGGACCGTGTGCTGACCATGGACCTGCACGCCTCCCAGATCCAGGGCTTCTTCGATATCCCCGTGGACAACCTGGCCGGCAACCCCATTTTTGTGGACTACTATGCCAAGAAGTTCGGCTCCCAGTGCGAGGACATGATGGTGGTCTCCCCCGACGTGGGCTCCGTGGCCCGCGCCCGCGCCTTTGCCCAAAAGCTCCACATGTCCCTGGCCATTGTGGATAAGCGCCGCCAGAAGGCCAACTCCTGCGAGGTCATGAACGTCATCGGCGACGTGGAGGGCAAGGACTGCATCATCTTCGACGACATGGTGGACACCGGCGGATCCCTCTGCAACGCCGCCAAGGCGCTGATCGACATCGGCCACGCCAAGAGCGTCCATGCCTGCGCCTCCCACGGCGTCCTCTCCGGCCCCGCCATCGAGCGGATCAACAACAGCGTGATCACCGAGCTTGCCCTGCTGGACACCATCCCCCCCATTGCCGAGGGCGCCAGCGACAAGATCAAGTACCTCACCGTGGCCCCCATGTTTGCCGAGGCCATTGAGCGTACTTACCAGGAGATTTCCATCTCCAAGCTGTTCCGCTAAGACAAATGGATGGAAGCGGGGCGGGGATTTTCCCCGCCCCGCCGTTACACTTTTCTGGAAAGGGATACGTTATGTTTGGAAAACCCTCCGGCGTGGAGTGGATCGTGGCCTGCCTCGGAAACCCGGGCAGCGAGTACGCCAACACCCGCCACAACATGGGCTTCCTCACCGCCGATCTGATCGCGGAGCGGGAGCACGTCAAGATCAACAAGATCAAGTTCAAGTCCGCCTACAACATCTTCCCCTTCGGCGGCGCCAAGGTGCTGCTGATGAAGCCCCAGACCTATATGAACCTCTCCGGCGAGGCGGTCGTGGAGGCGGTGAAGTTCTACAAGGTGCCCCTGGACCACCTGCTGGTGATCTTCGACGACATCTATCTGCCGGTGGGCAAGATCCGCATCCGGCCCTCCGGCAGTGCCGGCGGCCACAACGGCATCAAAAACATCATCGCCCACTTGGGCAGCGACCAGTTCCCCCGGATCAAGATCGGCGTGGGTTCGCCATCCAACCCCGATTACGACATGGCCGACTGGGTTTTAGGCACGCCAAGCATGGAGGACCGTAAAATCCTCCTGAACTCCTTTGCCCGGGCTGCCGACGCGGCGGAGGCCATCTGCTCCGGCGAGGAGCTGCGCAAGGCCATGGGGCGCTTCAACTAAGCGCGCCCCTTCGCCTTGACAGCCGGCGTATACTATAAATCAGGATAAATTTGGAGGCACACCCCTCCCCGCAAGGGGCGGAGTGCGCCCCCATATGCGTACAACTGGCAAATTTTAACAAATTATGACAAGGAGGCCGACATGGAGGCCCTGACGAACGCACTGCTGAACATACCGGAGATCGAGGAGCTTGCCCGGCGGATTGAGGGCGGCCGCTGCCCTGTGGCGGTATCCGGCACGGCCTCGGTGCACCGCTCCCAGATTTCCGCATCCCTTGCCCAGCGCCTCAGCCGGCCGCTGGTGATGGTCTGCGGCGATGAAAAAGAGGCTCTCAGGCTGTGCCTGGACCTGAAGACGCTGATGGGGCGAGAGCCGCTGCGGCTGCTTGGCCGCGACTTCCAGCTTACCTCCGCCGCCTTCTCCCGCAGCTGGGAGCACCGGCGCCTGGCCGCACTCTACGCGCTTGCCAAGGGCAGGGAGAGCGTGGTGGTGGCCACGGTGGACGCCCTGATGCAGCGCTCTATCCCCCGCGAGGTGCTCCTGGACGCGGCTTTTACGGTGAAGGTGGGCGGCCGGGCAGACCCCCAGGCCCTGGCGGAGAAGCTGACTGCGGCGGGCTACACCCGCTCCGACCAGGTGGAGGGTGTCGGCCAGTTTGCCCTCCGGGGCGGCATTTTGGATGTGTTTTCCCCTATGATGGAACGGCCGGTACGCTGCGAGTTTTTCGACGACGAAATCGACTCCTGCGGACTGTTTGACACAGCCACCCAGCGCCGGATCAAAAATGTGAAGTCCGCCCTGATCCTCCCGGCCTCGGAATTTCTTCCCGCCTATGGGGAGGGGGGCGTCTTGGCGCTGGCAAAGGCGCTGGAGGCCCTGGCGGCCAGGTCGGAGAAAAAGCATGAGAAGCTGGCCCAGACCCTCCGCGCCGACGCGGAGCGCCTTGGCGCCGGCGCCATGCCCGACGGGCCGGACCGGTATCTAACGGCACTGTATGGGAAGATGACGTCGGGGGCGGACTACCTGCCGCCGGATGCGCTGGTGTGCATCAGCGAGAGCGCCCGGGTGGACGAGGCAGCCAAGGGCAGGGCGCTCCAGTGCAAACAGGACACGGAGACGCTGCTTTCCGCCGGCGTGCTGGCTGGGGAATGGAGCAAGCTCTATCTGAGCCCGGAGGAGCTCTTCACCCAGCTGGAGGAGTTCCCCACCATGATGATGGACGCGCTGCCCACCTCCCGATACCCCATGCGGCCCAGGGGCCTTTTGTCCATCTCCGCGAAACAGCTCAGCTCCTATGGCGGCAGCCTGGAGACCGCTGTGTCCGACATGGCTCACTACCGCTCCACCGGCAGCGGCGTACTGGTATTCTGCGGCAGCGAAACCCGGTGCAAAAACCTTCAGAGGCTGCTGGAGGAGCGGGAAATCCCTTCGGTGCTGGATCTGGAGGGGACGGGGCCGCTGGAGCCGGGGCAGGTGCGCATCACCGTGGGCGCCCTCTCTGCCGGCGCCGAGTACCCCCAGCTTCGGCTGGCCGTTTTGACGGAAGGCCAGCTGATGGCCCCGGCGCGGAAAAAGCAGCGGGTGAAGAAGGAGGATTCCAACCGCCAGAAAATCCAGTCCTACACCGACCTCTCCCCCGGTGACCTGGTGGTCCATGTCCACCACGGCGTGGGGCGGTTCGTGGGCATGCAGCGCATGCCTGTGGACGGTGTGGAGAAGGACTATATCAAGATCGCCTACGCCGGCGGAGACTGCCTCTATGTCCCGGCCACCCAACTGGACCAGGTGAGCAAGTACATCGGCGGCGGCGAGGATACAGAGCGGCAGAAGCTCAACAAGCTGGGCGGTACCGAGTGGGCCAAGCAGAAGAGCAGGGCCAAGGCGGCGGCCAAGGACCTGGCCAAGGGCCTCATCGCCCTCTATGCCGAGCGGCAGAAGCGGCCCGGGTTCGCCTTCTCCCCCGACTCCCCCTGGCAGCAGGAATTTGAGGAGTCTTTCGACTACGCGGAGACCGACGACCAGCTGCGCTGCATCGCGGAGATCAAGGCGGACATGGAGCGCCCCCGGCCCATGGACCGGCTGCTGTGCGGCGATGTGGGCTACGGCAAGACGGAGGTGGCGCTGCGGGCGGTGATGAAGTGTGTCCTGGACGGCAAACAGGCCGCCATCCTGGTGCCCACAACGGTCCTGGCCCAGCAGCACTACGCCACCGCGGTCAGCCGCTTTCGCAACTTCCCGGTGAAAATCGAGGTGCTCTCCCGGTTCCAGACCGGCCGTGTAAGCAAGCAGGTCCTCCAGGACGCCCGGGACGGCAGCGTGGACCTTCTGATCGGGACCCACCGGCTGCTGCAGAAAAACATCGCCTTCAAGGATTTGGGACTCCTCATCATCGACGAGGAGCAGCGCTTCGGCGTCACCCACAAGGAGCGGCTCAAGGAGATGAGCAAGCAGGTGGACGTGCTGACCCTGACGGCAACGCCCATCCCCAGGACGCTGAACATGGCCCTCTCCGGCATCCGGGACATGAGCACCATTGAGGAGCCGCCCATGGACCGCCAGCCGGTGCAGACCTATGTGCTGGAACACGACTGGGCGGTGGTGGAGGACGCCATGCGCCGGGAGCTGGCCCGGGGCGGGCAGGTCTATTACCTCCACAACCGGGTGGAGTCCATCGACGCCACCGCCTCCCGCATCCGCAAGATGTTGGGTGAGGACGCCCGGGTGGTGGTGGGCCATGGGAAGATGAGCGAACAGGAGCTCTCCGACGTGATGCAGCAGATGGTGGACGGGTCCGCCGACGTTCTGGTGTGCACCACCATCATCGAAACAGGCATTGATATCCCAAACGTGAATACACTTGTGATAGAGGATGCGGACCGGATGGGCCTGGCCCAGCTCCACCAGATCCGCGGCCGAATCGGCCGCAGCTCCCGCCGGGCCTATGCCTATCTCACCTACCGCCGGGGCAAAATCCTGACGGAGACGGCCTCCAAGCGGCTCAGCGCCATCCGGGAATACGTGGAGTTCGGCTCCGGTTTTAAGATCGCCATGCGGGACCTGGAGATCCGGGGCGCCGGCAATCTGCTGGGCCCGGAGCAGTCCGGATATATGATGAGCGTGGGCTACGACATGTACCTGAAGCTGCTGGAGGAGGCGGTGCTGGAGGAGCAGGGCCGGGAGAAGGCCATCGAGACCGAGTGCTCCGCCGATCTGACCATCTCCGCCAACATCCCGGAGTACTATGTGCCCTCGCCGGAGCAGCGGATGGACCTCTACCGGCGCATTGCGGCCATCCGCAGTGCCGAGGACTCATCGGACCTTATGGACGAGATGATGGACCGCTACGGCGATCCTCCCAAGCCGGTGCTGGCGCTGTTGGACGTGGCACTGCTGCGCTCCGCCGCGGCCAGGGCCGGCGTGGCCGACATCTCCCAGAAGGGAGAGCGTCTGGTGCTGACCCTTGCAAACTTTCGGCCGGAGGCCATCAGCGCCGTGTGCTCCATGCCAAAATACCGCCGCAGCCTGACCCTCTCCGCCGGGGAGACCCCGGCCCTCAGCCTCCGCCTCACTCCAAAGGCCGACGTGCTGCAGTGTGCCCTGGACCTGGTGGAGGAGCTTCGTTTGGCGGATACAAAGGAGAACGAAAATGGATGAACAAAAGAACGAACCCGTAAAGAAGGAGAGCACCCTGCACCGGCTGTGGAAAAACTACGGCTATTTGGTGGTGACTGCGGCTGTGGTCATCGTGCTGTTCCGGGTGATCCTGGCGCTGGCCTATGTGCCCACCGGCTCCATGGAGCCCACGCTGCCCACCCGCTCCATGTTCCTTGGCGTGCGGCTGCCCTATATCGTGGGCGATCCCCTGCCGGAGCGGGGGGACATTGTCATGTTCCGCAGCGAAGAGCTTGACGAGGTCATGGTCAAGCGGGTGATCGGCCTGCCCGGCGATACCATCGCCTTTGACGGCGGCGCCGTGGTGCGCAACGGAGAGAAGATCAAGGAGGAGTATCTTGCCGATGGGGTGCAGACCTATCCTGCGGTGGACGGGGCGGAATTCACCGTGCCGGAGGGCTGCGTCTTCCTCTTAGGCGACAACCGGGAGAGCTCCCTGGACAGCCGCTGGTGGGGCAACCCCTATATTCCTTTGTCTGCCATTCAGGCCAGGGCGCTGGTGAGCCTGTCCCTGCTGCCGAAGAATACCTGGATCGGCGTCCGGACGCTGTCTTAGTGCGGCCAGTCCGCGCCGGATCGATCTGGAAGGAGCGGAATCAAGCATGAAACGATTTCTGGCGTGTGCACTGGCGGCGGTGCTTTGCCTGAGCGCCTGCGGGGCCTCCGGCGGCGGTACGGTCAAAGAAGGGCTTTACTACGATGCCTCCGGAATCTGCCCCGATGCGGTGCTGCTGACGGTCAACGGGCAGGATGTGGCGGCGCAGCGGTACTTTTACTGGCTGACCTACACCTGCGACTACGCGGCCCAGGCTCTGGGCGGCGGCCTGGACTGGAGTGAGGAGCGGGAGGGCGGCACGCTGGCGGACTACGTAAAAGAGGAGGCCCTGCGCCGCACAACCCTCTACGCCGTGGTGGAACAGTGGGCCCGCCAGGCGGGCTGCGAGCTGACGGCGGAGGACAGGACCGCCATCGACAACCAGTTTGCGGCCAACGCCCAGCAATACGGAGGCGAGGAGCAGTACCTTGCCCAGCTGGCCTCCATGGGCCTGGATCGGGAGAGCGCCGACGCCCTCAGCTCGGACTACTACCTCTACGGCCATCTGAAAGAGGCCTACCCCACCTCACCGCTCTGCCCCGAGGGCAGCAGCCTGGAGGAGTACAAGGCCCGCTGCGCCACCGTCAGCTGGTGTGCCGTACCTGCCGCCGAGGGGAAAAGCGCACGGGCCCGGGCTGACGAGATCGCCGCGTCGGTCAACGGCGGGAAGCCCTTTGCGGAGGCCACCGCCGCCCTGGGAGGCGACGGCGCCCAAAGCGTCACGCTGACGCCGGAGGATGAGCTTTGCGCCCAGGCCGTTGCGATCGCCGAGGGAAGCTGCGGGGCGGCGGAGACGTCGGAGGGTGCCTTTGTGCTGCTGCGCCAGCCCCTGGAAGAATCGGCTGCGGCAGGCGCCTTTTTCGATGAGGCCCTGAGCCGTGCCGCTTCAGAGGCGGAGATCACCTATGCCGACACCTGGGACACCATTGACGCCGCTTCCTACTACGAAAAGGTCACTGCCCTGCGGGAGAAGCTGTAAAAGGCCCCTCCTGGTTTTCGTCAAGTCGACGAAAACCAGGAGGGATTTGTCAATTATTTAACAAAAATCTGGAAACAGGCCAATCCCCTCTTGACGGATGGGGGATTCTTCTGTATAATAACGACTGTCAGAGTTTGACAATAATTTAACAAAAGTAAACGTATACCTAAAGGAAAACCGCAAGAAACAGCATGAAATTCCCGTCAGACGGTTTGAAACGACACGGCAACTGTGATAAACTGGCTCTAATAGCATGGTACGCTTTGATACCGAATTTTTGAAAATGGAGGACAATCATGAAAGATCTGTATGTTGTCAACTGCTGCAGAACCGCAATTGGTTCCTTTGGCGGCGCATTGAAGAACACCCCTGCCGCCGACCTGGGCGCCATTGTGGTGAAGGAAGCCCTGAACCGCGCCGGCGTCAGCCCCGAGCAGGTGGACGAGGTGATGTTCGGCTGCATCCTGACTGCCGCCCAGGGACAGAACGTGGCCCGTCAGGTGGCCATCAAGGCCGGCGTCCCCTACAGCGTTCCCGCCTACACGGTGGGCATGGTCTGCGGCTCCGGCATGAAGTCCGTCATCGAGGGTGCCCGCTCCATCCTGGCCGGCGACTCCGACGTGGTGGTCTGCGGCGGTACCGAGAACATGAGCGCCGCTCCCTTTGCCTCCATGGACGCCCGCTGGGGCGCCCGCATGGGTGACAAGAAGCTGGTGGACACCATGATCAAGGACGGCCTGTGGGACGCTTACAACAACTATCACATGGGCACCACCGCTGAGAACATCTGCGACATTTGGGGCATCACCCGCCAGGAGCTGGACGAGTTTGCCGCCTCCTCCCAGCAGAAGACCGAGGCCGCCCAGAAGTCCGGCCGGTTTGATGATGAGATCGTCCCCGTCCCCGTGAAGGTCAAGAAGGAGATGGTGGACTTCAAGGTGGATGAGTTCCCCCGCGCCGGCGTCACCGCCGAGGGCATTGCCAAGCTGAAGGGCGCTTTCCCCATCGGCCCCGAGTCCCCCAATCCCCAGGTGGTCCACACCTTTGAGCCCACCGGCTTCCAGGAGTCCGGCGACAAGGGAACCCAGCGCGTCACCGCCGCCAACGCCTCCGGCATCAACGACGGCGCCGCCGCCATTGTGCTGGCCTCCGGCGAGGCTGTGAAGAAGTACGGCCTGAAGCCCATGGCCAAGCTGATTGGCTGGGGCCAGGGCGGCGTGGATCCCAAGATCATGGGCGTGGGCCCCGTACCCGCCTCCCGTCAGGCCATGGCCAAGGCCGGCGTGACCATCGAGGACATCGACCTGGTAGAGGCCAACGAGGCCTTTGCGGCCCAGTCCGTTGCCGTGGCCCGCGAGCTGCACTTTGACATGAGCAAGGTCAACGTCAACGGCGGCGCCATCTCCCTGGGCCACCCTGTGGGCGCCTCCGGCGCACGCATCATTGTCACGCTGCTCCACGAGATGCAGAAGCGTCCCGAGGCCAAAAAGGGCCTGGCCACGCTGTGCATCGGCGGCGGCATGGGTGTTGCCACGATTTTTGAGAAGTGCTGATTGATTTCCCTTCAGAAAAGAGGCGTCCGGCTTAAGCCGGACGCCTCTTTTTGCTGTAAGGGCACAGGAACGGTGCGGAGACGGGAAAATGGGGGCGACAATAGGCTGTGCCGCCCGTCCTGTCTTACACCTCAAACCGGCCGCGGATTAAGTGCTGTCCTTTCCAGACGGCCCGCTCTCCCTTGGCCACCACGCTCTCCACGGAGAAATCCTGGCCGTAGATTACGAAATCCGCGTCGGCTCCGGGAGCCACGGCACCTTTGATGCCGGCTTTGTCCAGCACACGCGCGGGGTTTGCGGTTACCAGGGCCAGAGCATCCTCCAGAGGCAGCACCTCCTCCTGTACCAGGGCCTGGATCAGCTGGTGGAGGCCATGGGGGGTGGAGTAGGTCAGGCCGACGCACTCGCCCTTCTCATTGAACCGAGGCTGGCTGCCGTAGCCGTCGCTGGAGACGGTGAGGCCGGAAAGGGGCATGCCCTGCTCCAGGCAGTAGCGGATGTGACCGGCCAGGGTGACGTTTTCCTCCATGGTGCCGCCGGCGGTGAAGTCCATGTTCCCGCCCATCTTTACCAGACGGACGCCGTCGTCCATCAATTCTTTGCCGCGGAAGTTCATGTGGGTGGGCAGGAAGGTCCTGGCGGGCACATCCGAGTGGTCCAGTGCGTAGAACACAGGGTCCAGACGGCCTTTGCCGCTGCCCATGTGCATGGTCAGCAGGCCGCAGCAGGGGGCCAGCAGCCCGGCCCTGCGGACCGCGGTGGCCAGTGCGATCAGGTCCTCGCCCTGGGGATTGGAACTGCGGTGATCGGATACGGCGATCTTGGCGCCGATGATCTCGGGGATGAGCACCATATCCCGCTCCACGCTGCCGGTGAGGGTGGTGGTGGGCCAGCCATAGGAGCCGGTGAGCATATAGCAGCTCAGCCCTTTCTCGGTCAATGCCCGGGTCTTGGCCAACAGGTTTTCCAGACTGCGGGAGACGCCGTCAGTCCCCAAAAGGCCCACCACGGTGGTGACGCCGCAGTCCAGCAAGGTGGCGATGGAGGCCTCCGGCGTCCGGGAGGCCGGGCCCTGCTCACCGCCGCCGCCGGTCACATGGACGTGGAGGTCGATATAGCCGGGCACCAATCGGTTCCCGCCCAGGTCAAAGCGCTCCACATCCGGGACATTGTCATATTCGGTGATGGAGTCGGCGATGCGCACGATGCGGCCGCCCTCCACCAGAATGTCTTTCTTTCCAAGGTGAGAGGGCGCGTAAACATCGGCATTTTGGAACAGTTTCAAGCTTATTTCCTCCTATTCAAATGTGCCTCTGGCCAGAAGCCGTCCTTGATGGAGCATAACGCGCCCGCGGGCGACCACGGTGGAGAGGGTAAGATCGGGATTGAGCAGCAGAAGGTCGGCGTCGGAGCCGGGGCGCAGCGCGCCTTTGGCCGGGTACAGGCCATTGGCCTCAGCCGCATTCCGGGTGCACACGCCAAGGGCCGTCTCCAGAGGGACGGCGTGCTCCGTGACGGCGGCACGCAGCTCCTCCAGCAAAGAGGACTGGGGAACCACCAGCAGCCGCTGGACACGGCCCTCCTCGTCGTGGACCGCCATGGAGCCGTTGCCGTCGGAGCTCATGGTCACATGGTTCATGGGCACGCCGCCTTCCAGGCACAGCCGGATGGCCGCGGCAGGGCCGACGCATCCTTCAAATCCGTCGCACGATCGGATACCGGAGGTCAGGTCGATATAGCCGCCCCGTTTGGCAAAGGCCATGCCCTCCTCCATCAGCCGGGCGGAGCGGTTGATGTGGGTGGGGATCAGGTGGCGGGCCGGGATCTCCGTCTCATCCAGAAGGCGGAAGAGCATGGACAGGCCCGCCTCGCCCACGCCCATGTGGAACTGCACCACGCCGGCCTTGCCGGAGAGCATGCCGCCCAGGCGCGCCTGGGTCACCAGCCGCTTGAGCTCGCTGAGAGTGGGCTGGGAGCTGCGGTGATCCGATAGGGCAATCTCGCCCACGCCTAACACCTTGTCGATGAGGATGATGTCCCGGCGGATGTCGCCGGTCATGGTGTGTACCGGCAGCTCGTAGGAGCCGGTGAGCATATAGGCGCTGATGCCCTCGGTCTCCAGGGCCCGGACCTTGGCCAGCAGGCTTTCGCTGTGGCGGGAGGTGCCGTCGGTGCCCAGTACGCCGATGAGCGTGGTGACACCGGAGCTCACGACGGTGGAAAGCTGCACCTCCGGGGTGCGGCTGTAGGGGCCTGCCTCCCCGCCGCCTCCGATGGCGTGGAGGTGCTGATCCACCAGGCCGGGGCAGGCGATGAGCCCGGAGGCGTCGATCTCCTCCGCCTTCAGGGCGGAGCAGCGGAGGTCAATGTGCTTCTCTATGGCCAAAATGGCGCCTTGGGCAATCAGCAGGTCCCGGACGCCGATGTGCTCAGGCGCATAGACGTCTGCGGAACGGATCAGGAGCATGGATCAGTCCTCCTTTGCCATTTCCTCCGGCGTCAGCTTCTTGATGCCGATGCCGGTGAAGCCGTAAAGGATGGCAAACAGGAATCCGATGTAGCACAGCACGGCCCAGGGCAGATAGTCCAGGGTCTCCACGCCCAAGGTGGCGGTCATATAGGCGCCCGCCGCGGACCAGGGGACAATGGGCACGACCACGGTGCCGGCATCCTCCAGGGTGCGGGAGAGGTTGACCGCGGCCAGGCCCCGCTTCTTGTAGGCGTCGCGGAACATCTCGCCGGGGATCAGGATGGACAGGTAGGAGTTGCCGGTGGTCAGGGCCATGGTCAGGCAGGCCACCACGGTGCTGGCAATCAGGCCGCCGGTGGACTTGACCACGCTCAGCAGGTTCTCCAACACCACATCCAGGCATCCGGCGCAGCTCATGATGCCGGCAAAGCAGAATGCACAGAAGACGAGCAGCGTGGTGGACATGATGCTGGTCATGCCGCCGCCGTTGATGAGGCGGGTGACTTCCCAGATGACGGCGGAGGGATCAAAGCCCTCCGCAGAGACCATGGAGACGTCGAAGCCGCCCACGGTGGAGGCAAGGATATTGGCCAGGGAGATATGCTGGAAGGCGAAGGCCATGACGCCCGCCACGGCGGAGGAGCCCAGCATAACGGGAATGGTGGGCAGCTTCAGCACAGACCCGGCCAGGATGATGACCGCGGGCAGCAGCAGGAGGATGTTCCAGCTGTACATGGTGTCCAGGGTGGTGAGCATGGTTTCCACGGTCTCGGGGTTGGGCACTGCGGCCACACCGGTGCCGGAGCCCACGATGGCGTAGACGAGCAGGGAGACCACGGTGGCGGGGATCGTGGTCCAGAGCATGTGCTTGATGTGGCTGTAGAGCTCACTGCCGGCGGCAATGGGCGCCAAGTTGGTGGTGTCGGAGAGGGGGGAGAGCTTATCGCCGAAGTAGGAGCCGGCGATGACGGCGCCGGCGGTGGCGGGCAGGGACACGTTCAGGCCGGAGGCAATGCCCATCAGGGCCACGCCCATGGTGCCGACAGAGCCCCAGGAGGTTCCGGTGACGATGGAGACCAGGGCGCAGATCAAAAACGCCGTGACCAGCAAAAACTTGGGATTGACGATCTGGATGCCATAGTAGATCATCATGGGGATGGTGCCGGAGGCTTTCCAGGTGCCGATGAGGGCGCCCACGGAAATCAGAATCAAAATGGCGGGCATGCCCTTGGCAATTTTATTGGAAATCTCGTTGAGCATCTCGTCCCAGGTGCAGCCCACCCGGACGGCGACCAGGGCGGCGATGGCTGCTACCACAATCAGCAGGGGCTCGGTTGCCCAGCCCTTCAAACCCTTGCCGTAAAACAGGATCGCCAGCATGGCGATGATGGGAATCAGTGCCTCCAATAAAGTCGGTTTCCGCTTCTGGCGGACTTTTTTCTCTTTCATGGCTAATCTCCTTTTCTCATTGATCTATCATCAGAGCTTGAGGCCGCATGCTCCATGCGGCGCCTTTCCTATTTAGCAAAATGCATGCCAAGTTGCAAATGGCCGAAAATCAGCAAGTTTGCGAAAGATTGTCTTGATTATTTTCGCTGGATATAGACAAACTTAGACAAAAAGTGATACTATCTTCTGGGAGGGATGCAGATGAAACTGCTGACGATTCTGCTGCGGGACCGCGGGACCGCCGTTCACACCGGAAAACAGCTGCGGGAGATGTTCGGCGAGGCAGCCAAAGTGAAGGTGGTGCTGGCAGGGCCCGCAGTAACTGAGGGCTCGGTGGACGGCGACCTGGTGGTGATTTCCCGCCGGATGGAGGAGCTGATCCGGTATGTCCGGCCCGGAACCCGGGTGATCGTGGCGGACCGGGCGGTGAACCCGGACCAGGTGCGGCAGCTGTTCGTGATCCCCGCCAACTCCGACGTGCTGGTGGTGAACACCACCCGGGAGCTGACGGAGGAGGCCATCGAGCAGCTGGAGCTCTACGAGGTGGAGGGGCTGCGTTACCATCCCTACTACCCGGGGATCCGGGATTACCGGAAAAACTGCCCGTACGCGATCACCTTCGGGGAGATGGATGCCGTACCGCCCGGGGAGTACCGCTCTGTGACGGACCTCCACAGCCGGGCGCTCAGCATGGAGGCCTGCGTCCTCATTGCCAAGGAGTTGGGGCTTTATGAGCAGCTGCGGGGAAAACTGGCAGCAGGAAACATCCGCCCGATGGTCCGGCTGACCCAGGATTTGGCGAAACTTCATTTCAAGTATGCCCATACTTCCGAAGATTTACAAAAAATCATCGGCCTGATGGAGGACGGCGTCCTGGTGCTGGACCAGCAGATGCGGCCAATCTTCATCAATCCCATGGCGGAGAAGATGATGGGGGCCGGGGCTGAGCGTCTGTCGGCCCTTGTGGAGCAGCTGCGCGCCCACAGCGCGGAACAGCACTTTTTTTACCGCGCCGGAAGCGACAGCTATTATGTGGAGCGGATCTCCTCCTCCAGCGGCCGGGAGCGGAACACCATCGTCATGCTGCGGGACGTAAGGAAGATTGAGCGCATTGAAAACAGCTATCGGCGGGCCCTGACGGAAAAGGGCCTGGTGGCGAGCTATGAGTTCAAAGACATCATCTATCGCTCGGCGGTCATGGAAGAGCTGATCCTGACCGCCCGGGAATTTGCCCGGGGGGAGTCCACTGTGTTCCTCCATGGGGAGTCGGGCAGCGGAAAAGAGCTGCTGGCCCAGGCCATCCACAACGCTTCCCCCAGGCGCAGCGGTGCGTTTGTGGCGGTGAACTTCGCCTCCATCTCCCTTTCGCTCAGCGAGTCAGAGCTGTTCGGCTACGCCGACGGTGCCTTTACCGGCGCCCGGCGGGGCGGCAGGAAGGGGCTCTTTGAGCTGGCCCACAAGGGCACGATCTTTCTGGATGAGATCGGCGACGCGCCGCTGGAGCTGCAAAAAAAGCTGCTCCGGGTCATTCAGGAGCGGAAGGTGCTCCCGGTGGGAGGGAGCAAGCTGATCCCCGTGGACGTGCGGATCATCGCCGCCAGCAACCAGGATATGGGAAAGCTGGTGGAGCGCCGGGAGTTCCGGGAGGACCTGTACTACAGGCTCAATGTGCTGCCGCTGTATCTGCCGCCCCTGCGGTGCAGGAGAGAGGATATCCTGCCCCTCTTCCGCCGCTTTCTGGAGGAGTTTCACGTGGATAGCCGGGAGCTTTCCAAGCAGGTCCGTTCGGAAATCGAGGGGTACCCCTGGCCGGGAAACGTGCGGGAGCTGCGCAATGTGGCGGAGTATGTCTCCAACTTTGCGCGCTTTGACCCCAATTGGCCGGACCGGCTCCACAGTGTGCTCCATCCGCCTGGCCACTCAGGCGGGGCGCGGGAACTGCAGGAAGAGCAGAGAACGCAGGAGCCGCGGGAGGAGTCGGACGACCCCCGGACCGTCCGGGCGGTGCTGGAGCTGCTGGACCGCCCGCCCTACCGGTTCTCCCGAAAGGAGCTGACCCTGGAGCTGGCTCGGGAGTATGGATTTGCACTCAGCGAGAGCCAGGTCAAGGGCCTGGTGGGCCGGCTGAAGGACCGGGGCCTTGTGAATGCGGTGACCGGCCGGGGCACCTTTTTGCAGACCGCCGGCCAGGAGCTGCTCCGCCGCTGGAGAACCCAGGCGGAATCGTTTTGAGGATCGCAGCGCGCCCTTACCCCTGCCCCTGGCGGCCGTTCCGGTTTGAAAAGGAAAGGCAAAATAGAAAAGGAGCGGCCAGAGGGCCGCTCCTTTTTTTGCATGTCCCGGGGGACAATCCAATATATTATAAGGTATCGCTGTCCCATGGCTCCCCAGAGCCGCCGCCGAGCGGATCGGCCCCGCCGAATCCCCGGCCCACGCCGCTGCTGGCCTTGGCCAGCTCAAAGTAGCCCAGGTTGGTGGTAATCAGGTAGGGGCGGACCCACAGGGCAACCAGTCCGGAGAGCACGCCGCAGATTACCGTCAGCACGGGCAGGGACAGAGGCAGCGCCACATCATTTAAGATCATGCTGTTGACCACGGTATAGGGCAGCGTCATCAAAAAGCCCCAGCCAATGAAGGAAAAATCCAGAGTCAGGAGGGACAGCTTATAGCCCATGGTTTGCCGCTTGCTCATGTTCAGGGCGTCAAAGGCACTGAGGGACGGGTCCTCGCAGAGGTTGTAGAAGGCGAAGCGGTAGCGGTACATGGCCACGATTCCGGGGAAGAAAAACAGCATGGACCACAGTGAAATGAAGACGCCCTCCAAAAGGAACAGCAGGATGATCTTCCCCACAAAGGAGAACCCGTCGAAAAGGGTGGAGAGTTCCATATGCACGCTGTGGCGCACGCCGAGGCAGTAGACGGTCAGCCCCATGCCCAGCACCAGCTCCACAAGATAGACGAAAATGGTGATGAAGGTGGGCAGCATCCCGGCGCCGGAGAGCACCGCCACGGCTCCGCCGGAGACCACGCTGTCCAGTGTGTCCAGCCCCAGGCAGATCGCAAGATACAGCGCCGTGATGGCGATGGGGGAGACGCTGGCTCCCTGCAGGACGGATTTGGCTTCCTCTTTCAGCCGGCGACGATCAATGTACATGAAAACCTCCTGTGCCCTCGGCGGGCAGATTTGTTTTTCGGCGGCGGCACGTTTCCGGCGCCGCGCAAACTGTGTCTGTTTCATGGTAGCGTACCACAGATCGTGGGAAATGGCAAGATGTCTTTCAAAAGGTAAAATTTGAAATCTTACCGGAAAAGTGGAGGAAGAAAACGGTTGTCTCCCTCCAAAAATGTGACAAAAGTTTCACGAATTCGTCAGGAAATCGCCGGAAACGTATGGACAACCACCTGAAATTGGTGTATGATTTAGCACAGTATGGGGCAGCGTGGCTGCCCAGGAGAAAAATGAGGTGAAGACAATGGCACAAGCTTTCTTTGGCGGCGTTCATCCCCACGACATGAAGGCCGCTACCAATGAAAAGGCCATCGAACAGCTGGCGCCGCCGGCAGAAGTGGTGATTCCCATGTCGATGCACTTTGGTGCACCGTGCACGCCGCTTGTCAAGGCTGGAGACCGCGTGAAGGTTGGCCAGAAGATCGGTGAGTTCCACGGTTTGGGCGCCCCGATCCATGCCAGCGTTTCCGGCACGGTCAAGGCTGTGGAGCCCCGTCCCTATTCCATGGGCGGCAACATCACGTCCGTAATCATCGAGAACGATTTCCAGGACGAGCTCAGCGAAGAGGTCCAGGCCCCGGCGGACCCGGAGGCCCTCAGCGTGGACGAGATGGTGGAGATCGTCAAGAACGCGGGCATCGTGGGCATGGGCGGCGCAACCTTCCCCACCCATGTCAAGATTTCCGGCGGCCTGGGCAAGGTGGATACCGTCATCATCAACGGCGCCGAGTGCGAGCCCTACATCACCGGCGACCACCGGGCCATGCTGGAGCGGCCGGAGGAGATCATCGGCGGCGCCACCTATCTGGCCAAGATGTTCGGCGTGGACAAGGTGGTCATCGGCGTGGAGGACAACAAGCAAAACGGCATCGACGCCATGAACAAAGTCATCGCGGAGAAAAAGGCCCCCGTGGTGGTGGAGCCCCTGCGCTGCCGCTATCCCCAGGGCGGTGAAAAACAGCTCTGCCAGGCCATCACCGGCAAGCAGGTGCCCCCTGGAGGGCTGCCCTCCAACATCGGCTGCGCCGTGTTCAACATCAACACCACCTGCGCCATCTACCGGGCCATCACCACCGGCATGCCCGTGGTGAGGAAGGTGGTCACCGTTTCCGGCTCCGGCGTGGTGGAGCCCAAGAACTTAGAGTGCCCCATCGGCACGCCGGTATCCAAGCTCTTTGACGCCTGCGGCGGGCTGAAGGACGGCACCTACAAGATCATCGCCGGCGGCCCCATGATGGGCATGGCCCAGTATACCGCGGACATCTCCGTGGCCAAGGGCACCGGCTCCGTCCTGGCCTTTTGCGAGGACGAGGAGCAGACCGTGGAGAACCCCCAGTGCATCCGCTGCGGCAAGTGCGTGGACGCCTGCCCGGTGCACCTGGAGCCCCTCTTTTTGTATCAGTACGCGGCCAAGGGCATGGTGGATGAGCTGAACGCGGCCAACATCATGGATTGCATGGAGTGCGGCGCCTGCGCCTACGTCTGCCCCGCCCGCATGCACCTGACCCACATGTTCAAAACCGGCAAGCAGCTGGTGAAGAACAAGGCGGCCGCCGAGCGTGCCGCCGCTGAGGCAGCCAAGAAGGCTGCGGAAGAGAAGAAGGAGGCGTAACAAATGACAGACTACAAAAATTTGAAGCTGATTGCGACTTCTTCTCCCCACATCCGCTCCGCTGAGAACACCAAGTCCATCATGCTGGATGTAATCATCGCCATGATCCCCGCCCTGGCCTTTGCCGTCTACAACTTCGGCTGGGGTGCGCTGACGCTGACCGTCATCAGCGTGATCGGCTGCATGTTCTGGGAGTGGGCCTACCGCAAGGTGCTGAAGAAGCCCCAGTCCATCGGCGACCTGTCCGCCGTGGTCACCGGCATGCTGCTGGCCTTCGTGTGCCCCCCCACCACCCCCTATTGGATGATCCTCATTGGGGACTTCTTCTCCATCGTGGTGGTCAAGCAGCTTTTCGGTGGCATCGGCAAAAACTTCATCAACCCCGCCCTGGCCGGCCGCGCCTTTTTGCTGGGCAGTTATGCCAGCGTCATGACCACCTGGATCGCCCCCGGCTCCAAGCTGGGTATTTTGGGCAGCACGGCAGATGCCGTGACCGCCGCCACCCCCATGAAGTATTTACACGGCGGTGATCTGGAGGGCCTGAAGGCCGCCGGGGTCAGCATCAACGACATGTTCATCGGCACCATCGGCGGCTCCCTTGGCGAGGTCTCCGCGCTGATGCTGCTGTTAGGCGGCGTGTACCTGATCATCCGCAAGGTCATCACCTATCACACCCCCGTGGCGTACATCGGCACCGTGGCCGTGCTGACCTATCTCTTCCCCAAGGGCGGCAGCGCCATGGAGTGGATGCTCTACAACATTTTGGGCGGCGGACTGATGTTGGGTGCCTTCTTTATGGCGACCGACTACGCCACCTCCCCTGTCACCCACAAGGGCCAGTTGATCTTCGGCATCGGCTGCGGACTGTTCACCGTGTTTATCCGTTATTTCGGCTCCTACAACGAAGGCGTCTGCTACTCCATTATGGTTATGAACCTGCTGGTGGCCCTGATTGACAAGAACGTCAAGCCCGCTCGTTTCGGCGTCGTAAAATCCGACAAGAAGAAGGAGGCGGCTGCAAAATGAGTGCGCAAGTCAAGGAAAAAGTGGATATGGACCCCAAGTACATCATTAAGCTGACCGTGACGCTTCTGGTCACCTGCATCATCGTGGCGGGCCTTCTGGGCTTGGTCAACAGCGTGACCGAGGGGCCCATCGAGCAGATCAACCTGGCAAAGACCAACGCGGCGCTGTCCTCTGTGTTCCAGAGCGCGTCCGCCCCTGAGTTCCCCAAGGTGGAGCTCACCGACGACATGGCCCAGGCGGTTGCCGCCACCGGCGCCACGCTGAAGGAGGCCTATGAGGCCAAGGACGGCGGCGCGCTGATCGGCCATGCCTTTAAGGTGGTGGCCTCCGGCTCCCAGGGCAACATTGAGATGGTGGTCGGCGTGGATACCGAGGGCGCCGTCACAGGCGTTTCCATTGTGGACCACTCCGAGACCTCCGGCATCGGCAGCAAGGTCATGGACAATGAAAACGGCGTCCTGGATCAGTTCGCCGGGAAAAATGCAGCGGACGGCCAGCTGGAAGTGGGCGTCAACGTGGACGCCATCTCCGGCGCCACCGTGTCCAGCAGGGGCGTCACCACCGGCATCAACGGCGCGCTGGCCGCGGCCGGCCGGATCGGCTGAGAAAGGGGAGTGGAATCATGAATTTTAAAAAGCAGTTCAAAGAGGGTCTGATTACCAACAACCCCGTTCTGGTCCAGGTCCTGGGCATGTGCTCCACCATGGCCATCACCACGTCCTTTATGAACGGCCTGGGCATGGGCGTCAGCGTGCTCATCATCCTGACGCTCTCCAACATCGTCATTTCCGCCATCCGCAAGGTGGTGCCAGACAAAATCCGCATCGCCATGTTCATCGTGGTCATCGCCGGATTCGTCACCTGCGTGGACCTGCTGCTCCAGGCCTTTTTGCCGGATGTGGCAAACTCCCTGGGTGTGTTCATCCCCCTGATCGTGGTGAACTGCATCATCCTGGGCCGCGCGGAGTCCTTTTCCTACAAAAACGGCGTGCTGGCCTCCGCGGTGGACGGCATCTGCCAGGGCATCGGCTACACTGCCGTGCTGATGATTATGAGCGTCGTCCGCGAGCTGTTGGGCGCCGGCACCTTCGGCGCCGGCCTGTTGGGGCCTGAGGCCAAGGGCATTCAAATCCTGCCCGCCCAGTTCCCCGCCGGGATGCTGACCATGCCTGTGGGCGGCTTCCTGGTGCTGGGCTGCCTGATCGCGGCCATGCAGTGGGCGCTTGCCAAGTCCAAAAAGAAGGAGGAAAGCAAGTAATGGAATGGGAAAAACTTCTTTCCATCACACTGGGAGCAATCCTGGTCAATAACTTTATCTTCTCCCAGTTCCTGGGTATCTGCCCGTTTTTGGGCGTGTCTAAGAAAGTGGACACCGCCGTGGGCATGGGCATCGCCGTGACCTTCGTCATGGGCCTTGCATCCGCCATCACCTGGGCGGTGAACCAGTTCATCCTGGTGCGCTTTGACCTGATGTATATGCAGACCGTGGCCTTTATCCTGGTCATTGCCGCCCTGGTGCAGTTCATTGAGATGTTTCTGCAAAAGTCCATGCCCGCGCTGTATACGGCCCTGGGCATCTATCTGCCCCTGATCACCACCAACTGCGCGGTGCTGGGCGTTGCTCTGCTGAACATCCAGAACAACTACACCTTCATTGAATCTGTGGTCTACGGCATCACCGGCGGCCTGGGCTTCCTGCTGGCCATCGTGCTCTTTGCCAGCATCCGGGAGCGGCTGGTGTTCGCAGACTATCCCAAGGCGTTCGAGGGCTTTCCCATCGCCCTGATCACCGCAGGTCTGATGGCCCTGGCATTCATGGGCTTCTCCGGCCTGAAGGTCTGGTAAGGAGGCGCGTGATGAATATTTTAGCTGCAATTTTGGTGCTCGGCATCCTGGGCGCCGTATTTGGCCTGGTTCTGGCCGTGGCCTCCAAGGTGTTTGAGGTGAAAAAGGACCCCCGTCTGGAGGAAATCCTTGGACACCTGGCGGGCGCCAACTGCGGCGGCTGCGGCTACCCCGGCTGTGCCGGCTGTGCCGCCGCCATTCTGGAGGGCAAGGCCCCTGTGACGGCCTGTGCCCCTGCCGGTGCGGATAACGCCGCGGCCATTGCCCAGATCATGGGCCAGGAGGCCCCCTCCGGGGAGCGCCAGGTGGCCTTTGTCCGCTGCAACGGCGGAACCAACGCCAAGAAGCGCTTTGAGTACCGCGGCGTGCAGGACTGCCTCTCCGCCACCAAGGTGGCCGGCGGCCCTCTGGAGTGCAATTTCGGCTGCCTGGGCTTTGGCTCCTGCGTGGCTGCCTGCCAGTTCGACGCCATGCACATCGGCCCGAACGGGGCTGCTGTGGTGGACAGCGACAAGTGCACGGGCTGCATGGCCTGCGCCGCCGCCTGCCCCCGGAAGCTGATCACCTCCGTTCCCGCCTCCAAGAAGGTCCATGTGGCCTGCGCCAACCAGGATAAGGGCAAGGCCGCCATGAGCGTCTGCTCCAACTCCTGCATCGGCTGCGGCCTGTGCCAGAAGGAGTGCAAATTCGGAGCCATCAACGTGGTGAACGGCGTGGCGGTCATCGATTACGACAAGTGCAAGGGCTGCAAGCTCTGCACCAAGGTCTGCCCCCGGGACGCCATACTGCCCATCGCCACTGCGGAGGAGAAGGAAAAGTACAAGGCCATCAAGAAGGCCCAGGCGGAAAAGGCTGCCGCGGCGGCAGCGCCTGCCGCCAAGTCCTGATCGTTTGCCTGAAAAGCACCCGGCTTACTGCCGGGTGCTTTTTTTATGTCCGGGGGGTTGCAATTTGATGGCGCTGAGCTATAATAGACTGCAACAAGGCAGAGTAGGAAAGCATGTGTAAGTCCTCAACAAGGACCAGTGCCGGTGAGACGGGGAGTTGTTCACCGGACGAAAAGACTTGATCTGCAGTATGCTTTCCGCATCCCGCTGCCGCATATGAGAGATGTGGTGGCGCCTTCCTCTGTGCGGTTTTCCGGATTCCGGACTGCCAAATTGACACAGAAGGAAGGTATTTTTATGCTCATTCGCGAAAAACATCTCTTTGCCTCGCCCCTGTCCAAGGGCTATTGGCCGGAGGCCGCTGTCAGCCTGAGGGACCTCAGGTGCATGCTGTTTGCGGCGCTGATGATTGCCGGGTGCATCGTGCTCTCCCGGTTTAAGATCCCCATGGGCGAAAACCTCAGCGTCAGCATCACGTTTTTGGCCCGGGCACTGTGCTCCCTGGTCTACGGGCCGTTGGGCTGCCTCGTGTTTGCCGCCGCCGAGGATACGCTGAGCTTTTTTGTCAGCTCCGGCGGCTACCCCTACTTCCCCGGCTATATGCTCACCACCATGATGGGCTGCTTCATCTACGCCCTGTTTTTCTACCGCGCCAAAATCACTGTGAAGCGCATCATCCTGGCCAAGGTGCTGACCAATATCCAGAACGTGCTGTTGGGCTCGCTCTGGAGCGCCATCCTTTACTCCAAGGGCTACCTCTATTACATGACTGCCAGCCTGGTGAAAAACATCCTGTATCTCCCCGTACAGATTCTCCTGATGGTCATGCTCTTCCAGCTGCTGCTGCCCGCCATGCAGCGCCAGCACCTGATCCCCACTCAGATGGAGGGGGACCGCATCCCCTGGTAAGCTGTAAGGCGCGCTGCCGCGATGAGCGGCAGCGCGCTTTTTCCCTTCGACCGAATCCGGCAAAAAGGGATCCGGGGGAAGAAGAGGAAAAGCGGTATTTTTTTGCCGAAAGAGCAGTTTACATAATGGTGTGGAAAACCATGTGGAAAATGTGCATAACTCCTGCTTGCAAAGTGTTACAAGAAATTACAGCTTGTTTATGTCACCTGTTTCTTCCTGCCGGTTCGGCACGAAAAGTGAAAAATCGGGAGGAAAGGCACAAAGGCAACCCTTGCCAGAGGGGGAAAAATACGTTATGATAAAGTAGATCAAATAGGAAGTGGCACAAAGCTGTGTGCCATGGATTTTGGAGGATATATGGGCAAAGCAAAAAGCTACGGCAATGAGAGCATCTCCTCACTGAAGGGGGCGGACCGGGTCAGAAAGCGCCCCGGCGTCATCTTTGGCTCCGATGGGCTGGAGGGATGCGAGCACGCCGTATTTGAGATCCTGTCCAACTCCATCGACGAGGCCCGGGAGGGCCACGGCAAGGTCATCACCGTTACCCGGTACGGCGACCATTCCGTGGAGGTGGAGGACTGCGGCCGGGGCTGCCCGGTGGACTGGAACCCCAAGGAGAACCGGTATAACTGGGAGCTGGTGTACTGCGAGCTGTACGCCGGCGGTAAATACAACAACAACGAAGGGGACAACTATGAGTATTCCCTCGGCCTGAACGGGCTGGGCGCATGTGCCACCCAGTATGCCTCCCGCTATATGGATGTCACCGTCTGGCGGGATGGGTTTGAGTACGCCCTGCACTTTGAGCGGGGCCAGATCGTGGGGGAGCTGTCCAAGACGCCGCTGAGCCGGAAAAAGACCGGCACGCGCCACCGGTGGCTGCCGGACCTGGACGTGTTCACGGACATCGACATCCCTGCGGAGTTTTTCACCGACGTTTTAAAGCGCCAGGCGGTAGTCAACGCCGGCATCACCTTCCGGTTCCGGAACGAGGTTGGCCCGGGGAAGTTTGAGACTTCGGAGTTCCTCTATGAAAACGGCATCAGCGACTACGTGGCGGAGCTGGCCGGAGAGGGCAGCCTCACCGCGCCGGTCTTCTGGCAGGCTGAGCGCCGGGGCTCCGACCGAGCGGACAAGCCGGAGTACAAGGTGAAGCTCAGCGTGGCCTGCTGCTTTTCCAACAAGGTGCATATCATCGAGCACTACCACAACTCCTCCTGGCTGGAGCACGGCGGCAGCCCGGAGAAGGCGGCCAAGTCCGCCTTTGTCAGCGCCATCGACGCCTATTTGAAGCAGAACGGGAAGTATCAGAAGAGCGAGTCCAAGGTCACCTGGGCCGACGTGGAGGACTGTTTGGTGCTGGTGTCCTCCAACTTCTCCACCGCCACCTCGTACGAAAACCAGACCAAAAAGGCCATCACCAACAAGTTCGTCCAGGAGGCCATGACCGACTTCCTGCGCAGCAACCTGGAGATCTACTTTATTGAAAACCGCTTTGACGCGGAAAAGATCGCCGAGCAGGTGCTCGTCAACAAGCGCAGCCGGGAGAGCGCGGAGAAGGCCCGGCTGAACATCAAAAAGAAACTCTCCGGCAGCATCGACATTGCCAACCGGGTGCAGAAATTTGTGGACTGCCGGTCCCGGGATGTGGACAAGCGGGAAATCTACATCGTGGAGGGCGACTCCGCCTTAGGCAGCGTCAAGCTCAGCCGGGACGCGGATTACCAAGGGATCATGCCGGTCCGGGGCAAAATCCTCAACTGCCTGAAGGCGGACTACGGCAAAATCTTCAAGAGTGAAATCATCACCGACCTGGTGAAGGTCCTTGGCTGCGGGGTGGAGGTACAGAACAAGCACGTCAAGGACATGGCCTCCTTTGACCTGGGAAACCTCCGGTGGAACAAGGTCATCATCTGCACGGATGGCGATGTGGACGGCTTCCAGATCCGGACGCTGATCCTGACCATGCTCTACCGCCTGACCCCCACGCTGATCCGGGAGGGCTATGTCTACATCGCGGAGACACCGCTTTTTGAGATCACCTGCGGAGACAAGACCTGGTTTGCCTACTCCGATCAGGAAAAGGTGGGCATCCTCAAGGAGCTGGAGGGCAAAAAGGTGAAGGTGGACCGGTCCAAGGGGCTGGGTGAGAACGACCCGGACATGATGTGGCTGACCACCATGAACCCGGAGACCAGGCGGCTGATCCGGGTGATGCCGGAGGATGTGGAGGAGACGGCCCGGGTGTTTGACCTGCTGTTGGGGGAAAACCTGCCTGGCAGAAAGGACCACATTGCCGAAAACGGGTACAAGTACCTGGAAATGGCGGATATCTCGTAGGGGTGCGTCCCTTAAAGTCCTGTCCCGGCGGCCGGAGGGAGAACCGGCGCTGGTTCATCCACAGGGAATATTGGCCGAACCGGCCTGAAAGAGAGGAACTGCATATGAAAAGGATCATTTCCGCATTGCTCTGCCTGCTTTTGACGCTTTCACTGACGCTGCCCGCTTACGGCTATGAGGACACGGACCCGCCCCAGTGGCAGGAATGGGGCTTCGACTCCCTGGAGGAGTGTGTGGAGTATTACTACGACGGCGACCTGGAGGCCTATTATGAGGACATCTCCTATGAGGTGGACTATGAAAACTGGAAAAAGGCCCATGCCGCCGAAATCCAGGCCTTTGACCCGGACAAGTACTGGGCCGAGGAATACTGGGCCGGAGACTATTACCAGAGCAAAGAGGACTACATGCTGGAAATGGGCTTCGAAAGCGAGGAGGAGTTCAACGAGTATCTGCTGGACGACTACCTCTGGGAATTGTGGTGGGCCGATGAGACGGCAAAAGAGGCTGCCGAAAGCAAGAAGGCCTTGGGCGGTGTGCCCGGCCAGTTGGGCGTGATGCTGGATGGCAGCTATTTGAAGTTCGACGCCCAGCCGGAGCTGAAGGACGGCCGGACCATGGTGCCCTGCCGCCAGGTGCTGGAGGCCCTGGGCGGAACCGTCTCCTATGAGGACGGCATGGCGGTCTGCCGGTTCAAGGATACCGTGGTCACCGCCGGGGGAAAGACGGTGGAGGGAGACGCGGCGCTCTATTTCAAGGCCGGCAGCGATGTGGTCACCGTCCGCACGGGCGGCCAGGAGCTGAAGGTGCAGATGGACGCCAAGTGCTACTATAAAAACGGCCGCACCTACATCCCCGTCCGCTTTTTCGCCCAGACCCTGGGCTGCGACGTATTTTACGACTCCCTTTTTGAAACGGCCGTTCTGCTGAACCGCCAGGCCCTGGTGGCGGAGGTGGACAGCAAGTTCACCGTGCTCAACCGGCTGCTGGAGTCCCTGGCACGCAACCCCTCAAAGAACTACAAGACCGTTGCCTCCCTTGGCGCGGACCTGACGCTGCTGGACTCCATCAACGGCAATAAGACCTACAACATGGACGCCTCCCTGGAGGTGGTTCAGAGCGCCGATGCCTTCAGCGTCACCGGCCGGCTGGATTTGGCCGCCCTGGGCAAACTGGAGGAGTTCGACCAGCTCTTCGCGGGCATGACCTCCGCCCAGCTCAGCAGCCTGAAGTCTGCGCTTGCCAATGTGAAGTTCAAACTGATCTACGACGGCAAGGAGGGCATGATGTACCTGAACCTGCCCCTGCTTGCCTACCTGCCGGAGACGGAGTACGCGGAGGACGACTGGGTCGCCATCCCCGCCCTGGGGCTGGATTTGAATGAGGGCGCCTCCAGTGTGGGCGGCCTGATCTACACCTCCGCCACAGGGCTCAGCGGTGCTGACGAGGGCGGTGTTTACTACAATGCGGTGTACCTCTATCAGGAGATCCAGGAGTATGCCGATGAGGCCGCCGTGCTGCTGGGCGACGGCTGCTTCCAGGGCGAGGGCGGCTACGATGTGCTCCACTACGGTATGGAAGACTATCAGGCCTACCTAAAGGAGACCTATGGCGAGGACGCGGACTACTACAATGAGTTTGACAAGCTCAACGCGGACCTGCGCATTGCACGGGACGGGGCGGCTACCTTCAAGGTGGAGATGCAGAGCCAGGATATGGGCTATTTCCTCCCGGTGATGCTGATTACCGCCGACGGCAAGGTGTCCTCCACCGGCGTCAACATGAACCTGGTGATGAAGATCAAAAACACCATGGACCTGGAGATCCGCTACACCGCGTCCACCAGCGAGACTCAGCAGGCCCCGGGCAAGCTGCCCGCCGACGCCAACGTCATCAACCCCTATGGCTACGACGAGGAGCCCCAGCCCGCAGAGGAGACCACCCTGTAAAGCGCTGCTCACGGAACGATTCCACAAGGCCCCGTCCGCTTCTGCGGACGGGGCCTTGATGCCGGAAACTCATACGGAAAAGGGATTGAGAAGCCTTTCGACAGCGTTTGTTGCCATTCCCGGGAAAAAATGATATAATACCCCAATATGTAATTTAAAAATCCGGATGTGCGACCGCAGTTCGGCTCAATCCAGAGGTACTCTATGAAGAAAAATGACAAAACCCCGAAAAAGACCTCCGTAGTCCCCTCCAATGTGCTGGGGCTCCAGGCGGCGGTGGTGGAACAGCCCATCACCGACACCCTGGAGGTCAACTACATGCCCTATGCCATGAGCGTCATCGTCTCCCGGGCCATCCCGGAGATCGACGGCTTCAAGCCCTCCCACCGAAAGCTGCTCTACACCATGTACAAGATGGGCCTGCTCACCGGCGGCCGCACCAAGTCCGCCAACATCGTGGGCCAGACCATGCGGCTAAATCCCCACGGCGACGCGGCCATCTATGAGACCATGGTGCGCCTTTCCAAGGGCTACGGCGCGCTGCTGGCACCTTTTGTGGACTCCAAGGGCAACTTCGGAAAGGTCTACTCCCGGGATATGTCCTACGCCGCCAGTCGGTATACGGAGGCAAAGCTCTCCGCCATCTGCGCGGAGCTCTTCCGGGACATTGACTCCGATACCGTGGATTTTGTGGACAACTACGACAACACCATGAAGGAGCCAGCCCTGCTGCCCACCACCTTCCCCAACATCTTGGTGTCCGCCAACTCCGGCATCGCCGTGGGCATGGCCTCCCAGTTCTGCGGCTTCAACCTGCGGGAGGTCTGTCAGACTGCCGTCGCCTACCTGAAAAATCCCGAGTGCACACTCTCTGATACCCTGCTGGCGCCGGACTTTCCCACCGGAGGCGAACTGATTTACAACGCAGCGGCCCTGGAGGAGATATACCGCACGGGCCGGGGAAGCGTCCGGGTCCGGGCCAAGTACCGCTATGTCAAAGAGGAGAACCTCATTGAGATTTATGAGATTCCCTACACCACCACCACGGAGGCGATCTTAGACAAGGTGGCAGAGCTCATCAAGGCGGGCAAGGCCAAGGAAATTGCCGACATGCGGGATGAGACGGACCTCTCCGGGCTGAAGCTGGCCATCGATCTGAAGCGGGGCGTGGACCCGGACAAGCTGATGGCCAAGCTTTTCAAGCTGACCACGCTCTCCGACAGCTGCAGCTGCAACTTCAACGTGCTCATCGCCGGACAGCCCAAGGTCCTCGGGGTCCGGGAAATTTTGGAGGAATGGACGGCCTGGCGCACCGAGTCCGTCCGGCGCCGGGTCTACTTTGTCCTGAACAAGAAAAAGGACAAGCTGCACCTGCTCAAGGGCCTCAAGCGCATCCTGCTGGACATTGACAAGGCCATCAAAATCATCCGGGAGACGGAGGAGGAGTCCGAGGTCATCCCCAACCTGATGATCGGATTCGGCATTGACCAGGTCCAGGCGGAGTATGTGGCGGAGATCAAGCTGCGCAACATCAACAAGGAGTATATCCTCAAGCGGGTGAAGGAGACCGAAGCCCTCCAGGAGGAGATCGAGGACCTGGAAAACCTGCTGGGGAGCCCTCAGCGGGTGAAAAAGGTCATCATCGACGAGCTTGCCGAGGTGGAGAAAAAGTACGGCGAGGACCGCCGGACCACCCTGGTCTACGGCGACGAGGTGGAGGAGTACACGGAGGAGGACGAGGTGGAGGACTATCCCGTCAACCTCTTCCTCTCCCGGGAGGGATACTTTAAAAAGATCACCCCCGCCTCGCTGCGCATGAGCAGCGAACAGAAGTTCAAGGACAGCGACGGGCTCAGCCGCCAGATGGAGTCCACCAACTGCGCGGAGATCATGTTTTTCACCGACCGCTGCCAGGTGTACAAGACCCGCCTGAGCGAGTTTGACGATGCGAAGGCCAGCGTCTTAGGCGACTACCTGCCCAGCAAACTGGGCATGGACGAGGGGGAGAACGTGGTGTACGCCTGCCTCCCCGGCGACTACTCCGGCCAGGTGCTGTTCTTCTTTGAAAACGGCAAGGCCGCCCGGGTGGAACTGAGCGCCTATCGCACCGCCTCCAACCGGCGGAAGCTCACCGGCGCGTATTCCGACAAGAGCCCGCTGGTGGCCGTCCGGGAGCTGAAGGAGGACTGTGAGGTGGTGCTCTACTCCTCGGAGCCCCGGGCACTGATGGTGTCCACCGCCCTGCTTGTGCCCAAGACCACCCGCTCCACCCAGGGCGTGGCGGTGATGAAGCTCAAGCCCAAGTACCGCCTGGAGCGGGTGGCTGCGCCGGAGGAGACCCATATCGTCAACCACAGCCGCTACCGGGTGCGCCAGATTCCGGCGGCCGGGGCGCTGCTCCGGGAGGAAGACCAGGAGGAACAGCAGCTGGAGCTGCTGTAAAAAGGAAAGGGGATGCACAGGATGTTTGATAAAGTGAGTGAGGCGCTGAAAAGCAGAGGCTTTGCGGTGAGCCGGTTTGGTACGGCGGCTGAGGCGGCGGAGTACCTGAACCGATCCATCGACAACAAGACGGTGGGTTTCGGCGGGTCTGTCACGCTGCAGGAGATGGGCCTTTACGAGACCTTGGGCAGCCATAACCAGGTGGTTTGGCACTGGCAGGGCGGGCCGGAGCTGCGCAGGGAGGCCATGACCACCCAGGTGTATTTGACCTCCGTCAACGGCTTGGCGGAGACCGGGGAGCTCATCAACATCGACGGCAGCGGAAACCGGGTGGCCGGGTCGTTGTTTGGCCACGAGAAGGTCTATCTGGTGGTGGGGCGGAACAAGATCGCCCCTACATATGAGGAGGCGCTGTGGCGGGCGCGGAACATCGCCGCGCCGAAGAACGCCCAGCGCCTGGGGGCCAAGACGCCTTGCGCCGCAAAGGGCGACCGGTGCTACGACTGTGCCAGCCCCGGCCGGATCTGCCGGACGCTGGTGGTGCTGTGGGAACCCATGACCGGCATGGAGACCGAGGTCGTGCTGGTGGATGAGGAGTTAGGCTATTGATCTGCTGCTGAAGAAAGCAAGGGAGGGACAGCCGTGAAGACACGGGGGATGCTGGTGCTGACAGCACTTTGCCTGCTGCTGGGCGGCTGCTCCCTTCTGGAGCGGGACTTTAGCTCTGTGGAGCCCCATAACAGCCGGTACTGGGAGAGCGAGGCCGACACGCTGCGGGCGGAGAACTATCAGGACCTGGTGAACGATTTGCTGCTGTTGGTGGGCCAGCACACGGAGAACGCCGTCATCCGCCTCTATGACTATGAGGATGACATGACCGTGTCCGAGGCCCTGGAGCAGGCCTCCAGCGAGGTCCAGCAGGAGACGCCCATGGGTGCCTATGCGGTGGAGTACATCACTTCCGCCAGCCAGGCCCAGCGGGGTTACTATGAGATCACCGTGTCGGTGCGCTACCGCCGCACGGCCGAGCAGATTCAGTCGGTGGTCAACGCCACCAGCACGGAGGCACTGCCGGAACTCTTAAACGCCGCTCTCCAGGAGGGCAAGACGGAGCTGGCGGTGCGGATCGGCTATTTCAACGGCGAGCAGGCCACAGTGGAGCGGATGCTCTCCGAACTGCGATCCCAGCAGGGGCTGAGCGAGGAGGCCCCGCCCTGGGGCGCCTATTACTATCCCAGCGAGACGGACGTGGGGCTGATCGAGTTCGTGCTGGACGGCTCTTTTGCGCCGGAAGAGGGGATTCCGTCTGTAAATACCGAAGAAGTGACCGATGAAATTGAAAATCCATCTTGACAAATTGAGAAACGTCTGCTAAAATCATTTTTGCTGTGCGGGCGTAGCTCATCTGGTAGAGCGCCACCTTGCCAAGGTGGAGGTAGCGAGTTCGAGCCTCGTCGCCCGCTCCAAAAATTTGGGAGCGTTGCAGAATGTAAAGGTTCTGCAACGCTCCTTTTTGTCCCCGGCACAAGTTGAGGCGGTGCGGCCCCGCCCGGGAAAACATGTTTACTTTTGCCATCACCACAAGTATAATGGATATATTGTTTTCTCAGGGGGGATAGAGAGATGTTGGACAATATCCTGGCCTTTTTGCCGGTGGCCTTTTTGATCGTCTATGCGGTGCGCACCAAAAAGATGGCGGAGGCCATGGTGCTGGCTGCTCTGCTGGCCATGGTGCTGCTCCACAGGACGGATTTTCTCAGCGGGACCATCGGAGATCTGTATGATGCCCTGGCAGACCCCTCCTATCATTTTGTCCTGCTGATTATGATGGGCTTTGGAGGGATGATCACCTTGCTGCAAAAGTCCGGGGCCCTGCTGGGCTTTCGGGACAAGCTCCTCAAAGTGGCCGCAGGACCCAAGCGCACCATGGCCCTGGCCTGGGCCATGGCCCTACTGCTGTTCGTGGACGAGTATCTCAATGCCCTGACGGTGTCCTTCTCCGTCCGGGATCTCGCCGACCGGCACCGCATCCCCCGGGAGCATCTGGCCTTCCAGGCCCAGGGGATGGCCTGCAGTCTGTGCCTGGTGATCCCCTTCTCCAGCTGGACGGCCTTCATCGTGGGGCTGATGTCCGAGCAGGGCATGGACTTCGGGGACTATCTCGCCGCGATCCCCTATATGTTCTTCCCCCTGCTGATGATCCTGGTGTGCCTGCTGCTGGGGATGGGGCTGTTCCCCAAGGTGGGCCAGCTGAAGCGGGCTTATGAGCGGGTGGAGGGCGGCGGCCCCGTCCTGGTGGAAGGGGAGAGCGGGCCTGCCCTGGTGGACCTGGCCCCCCAGGGGGAGGTTGAGAAGTCCTCCGCGCTGAACGCGGTGATCCCTCTGGTGACCCTGGTGGTGGGCGTGCTGATCTGCGACAAGGACATGATCCACGGCCTGGTCCTGGCCCTTTTGGCCCAGCTGGTGATGTATGTGGGTCAGCGCCTCATGAGCATCGATGCTTTTTTCGAGTGCTTCTTTGAAGGGGCAAAGTCCATGACGCCCCTGGCCATCGTGGTGTGTTTCAGCTTCGTCCTCAGCCAGGCCAACCGGGAGCTGGGCCTGTTCGACCTGCTGATCCAGGGGGCGCAGTATGCCCTGCCCCCAGTCCTGGTGCCTGTGGTGGCCTTCGTGACAGTGGGGCTGACCACTTTTGCCGTGGGGGGCTGCTGGGTGGTGATGACGGTGGCTATCCCGGTCTTCCTCCCCATTGCCCTGGCGGTGGGGGCCTCCGCCACTGTGGTGGTGGCCGCAGTGATGAGCGGGATTTGTCTGGGCTATTGCCTGTGCTTCTATGCCGATGCGGTATTCATGACCATGACGGGTACCGGCGTACCCAACATGGACATCATCCGGACCATGATGCCCTATGCCCTTGGCCTGTCCGCTGTGACGATTCTGGGATATCTGCTGTGCGGCCTGCTGGGGCTGGGGTAGGGCGAGACTGGGAAGAATGACCTGTAAAACGATCTCCAAGGGCACCTTTCTGGCCTGGCGGGCCGCTCGCCCCCGTGGAGCGGAAGGGGCCATGAGCACCCCCGATGTTTCGTGCCCATTTTGGCGGTCTTGACATTTTTCGCCCAATGTATTAAACTATATGACGCTCACTCGGAGGGCGACCCATTCTTTAGAAATGGCAAGCTGGATAAGGTGACGGGCTGAAATGCCTGTTTCCCTGTCCGGCTTTTTTATGTTTCAGGGGGGAACTGAGATGGACTTGCTGCATGGACCTGTGAAAACTCTTTATTTCAAGTATCTGAGCGCCGCCTTCGGCAGCGCGCTCATCAGCTCCATTTACGGCATTGTGGATATGGCTATGGTGGGGCAGTACCAGGGCCCTGAGGGTACGGCGGCCCTGGCCGTTGTGGCTCCGGTCTGGAATATCGTCTACAGCCTGGGCCTGCTGACGGGCATCGGGGGCTCCGTCCTGTTCAGCACGGCCCGGGGCAAAAACAGCCAGGGGCGGGAGAATGAATACTTCACCACGGCCGTGATTGCCACGCTGTTTTTCGCCCTCCTCAGCTGGGTGGCAATCGCCGGCTTTGAAACCCGGCTGCTGCGCCTGTTCGGCGCGGAGGAGACGCTGCTGCCTCTGGCCCGGGAGTATCTTCTGCCCATTCAATTCGTTGTGCCGGTCTTCCTGTTCAGCCAGCTGCTGGCCGCCTTTTTGAGGAACGACAACCATCCGGGGCTGGCCACGGGCGCCACCCTGGCCGGAGGGCTCTTCAATGTGGCGGGGGACTACTTTTTTGTGTTTACCATGGATTTGGGTATCCTGGGCGCGGGGCTGGCCACAGCCATGGGGGCTGTGATCACAGTGCTGGTGATGCTGACCCATTTCCTGTCCCCAAGGAACACGCTGAAGCTGGTCAGGCCCGGGCGCCTGGGCGTAAAATTCAAACAAGTCCTGGTGACGGGCTTCTCCACCTTCTTCATCGACGTGGCCATGGGAATCCTCACCACCTTTTTCAACCGGCAGATCATGAGGTATTTGGGCACAGACGAGCTGGCGGTCTACGGCGTGATTGTCAACATCAGCACCGTTGTCCAATGCTGCGCCTACAGTGTGGGACAGGCTGCCCAGCCCCTTTTCTCCATCAACTTTGGGGCAGGACAGTGGGACCGGATTAAAAAGACGCTGCGCTATGCCCTGTGGTCCACCTGCTTTTTCAGCGCCGCGTGGACAGCTGTGATTTCTGCGTTTCCCAATGGGTTTATCCGCATCTTTATGGCGCCCACAGAGGACATCTTCCGCATTGCTCCATACATCCTGAGAAGCTACGGATTGTCCTTCCTGCTCCTGCCGCTGAACATTTTCTCCACCTATTACTTTCAGTCGCTGATGAAGCCCATGGCCTCCTTTGCGGTCAGCGTGGCCCGGGGGCTGGTGGTGAGCGGGGCGCTGATCTATGCGCTGCCTTGGCTCCTTGGCCCTGGGGCCGTCTGGTTTGCCATGCCCATCACTGAGCTGGTGGTGGCCGTGGGTGTGGTTTTTCTGATGGCCAGATACACCAGGGGGCTGTCGGGGGCGGAGGGGTTGAACCCTTAGGCTTATGCACCGTGTGAACGGATTCTAAAAAGGGAGTGTGCGGATTCGCACACTCCCTTACTTGTCCGCCGCTCAGCGCCAGGAGACCTGCAAAGCGTTGCGGGGCACAGTGCGGTGCCAGGTCACCGCCGGATAGCCGACGCACAGGATGGCGCAGAGCTGGCACTCATCCGACAGCCCCAGATAGCGCTGGAGCTCCGGCGACGCCGCCACGGCGCGCTCACCGTATCCCAAGTACAAAGCGCCAAGCCCCATGGCGTGGGCCATCAGTTCAATGGAACAGGCCGCAATGCCTCCGTTGAGCTGCCGGCCCGAGAGAATGAAAATGAGATGGCTGCACCCATAGGTCAGGGTGTCCACCCCGGTTTGGCGGTACTGGCGGCAGCGCTCCTCCAACTCCTGGTCGCCGATGGTCCGGGCATGGGCCAACAGGCCCTCCCAGAGCTTATCCAGCACCATGTCCTTCTCCTGATGCACCACCACGTAGCGCACGTCCTGGTTGTTGCAGGCGGTGGGGCTGTAGCGCCCGGCCTGAAGCAGCTGGACGATCGCATCCTGGGGGACGGACCGGTTCTGGAACTTCCGGGTGCTGCGGCGAAAGCGGATCATATTCAATAGACGCTCCGGCTCCACGTCAAAGGTTTTGGGGTCGTACTCCCGGACCGATCCCATGTCGCACTGGGGCATGGAGATGGCGCCCTGGGGGCAGACGGCCAGGCAGTGCCCACAGTCGCAGCAGTTCTGGTTGAGAAAGGCGGGTCCCTCCGCTGACATGGAGATTTCATGGAACTCGCAGATGCCGGCGCACAAGCCGCATTCAATACAAAGGCCGCGGTCAATCTGGATCATACTAACATCCTCCTTTTCTTGAAGTCATTATAGCTGCTTTGAACTGAAGGCGCAATGCGATCAATCATTTGCGCTCACAGGATTTTTATGCTATTGTGACTGTATCAAGTTATAAGAGGGAGGATTTTGCTGTGTCTGAAGTTTTGATTCTTTCCCAGGAGACGATTGGCCGGGTGCTCACCATGTCCGATGCCATCCGCGGCGTGGAGGAGGCCTACTGCCAGAAATCCACCGGAGCCGGCAGCCTCTTTCCGCTGGTGTGCCATGTGTTTGAGCCGGAACGTGCGGATTTGGACATCAAGTCAGGCCACCTGGCCAAAAGCGGCATCTACGGCCTGAAGCTGGTGTCCTGGTTCGGCGACAATGAGGCAAAGGGCCTGCCGGCCCTGTTCGGCACCACCCTGCTGTTCGACGATTCCACCGGTGCGCCGGTGGCGCTGCTGAACGCCGGGGCGGTCACCGGGATGCGCACCGGAGCGGCGGGCGCCGTGGGGGCAAAGTACCTGGCCCGGAAAGAGTCCCGGCGGATGCTGATGGTGGGTGCGGGGGCCCAGGCTCCCTATCAGATCGCGGCCATGCTGCTGGCCATGCCGGGCATCGACGCAGTGGAGCTGTGCAGCCCCCGCAGCCCGTCCAGGGCCGCGGACCGCCTCCGTGCCATCCGTCAGGCGGTGGAGGGGCTTTTAGGCGGCGGGCGGACGGCCCCCTATACCATTGCGGCGGCGGAGGACTTGGCGGAGGCCGTGGGCCGCAGCGACGTGATTGTCACCGCCACGCCGTCCCACCAGCCCCTGATCCGCCGGGAGTGGGTAAGGCCAGGCACCCACTTCAGCTGTGTGGGCGCGGATATGGCCGGCAAGCAGGAACTGGACGGAGCCATCCTCAGTAACGCCCGGATTTTCGTGGACGACCTGGCCCAGGCAATTTCCGTGGGCGAGTGTGAACTGGCCATCCGCCAGGGCTTTCTGGCTCCGGAGGAGATTGTGGGCGAGATCGGGGCGCTCATTGACGGCGCCCTTCCCGGCCGGGCCGACGAGGAGGAGATCACGGTCTTTGACTCTTCCGGGATCGCACTTCAGGACCTGGTGGTGTCCAAGGTGGCGGTGGACAGGGCGAAGGAGCGGGGCCTCGGCATCACAGCGGAGCTGTAGAGAAAATTGGAAGGCAGGAAAAAGACATGAAGATCGACGCATTTCAGGTGGAGCAGTGGCTGACCGCCTACGAGACAAAGGTAAAGTACAACATCACCAAAACCAGCGCCGTGCCGGTGACACTGGAGGGGCTGTTTCAGATGATGGGGGAGGATTTGGAGGCCTTCTGGCGGGATTTTTCCCGGCGGAAGCTGTCCTATGGGGACATCGAGGGAAACCCGGATTTCCTGCGCGGCGTGTGCGGGCTCTACCGCACCCTCTCCCCAAAGCACATCATCCCCACCCACGGCACCTCCGGGGCCAACCATCTGCTGATCTCCGCCGTTGTGGAGCCAGGAGACCATGTGATCTCCGTCAAGCCCACCTATCAGCAGCTCTATTCCATCCCGGCCTCCCTTGGAGCCAAGGTGGACATCCTCCACCTGCGCAGGGAGAACAACTACCTGCCGGACCTTTGTGAGCTGCGGTCCATGGTGACGGAGAAAACCAAGCTGATCTGCATCAACAACCCGGACAACCCCACTGGGTCCCTGATGGACAACGCCATGCTCCGGGAGGTGGTTGAGATCGCCCGCTCCTGCGGCGCGTACCTGCTCAGCGACGAGGTGTATCTGCCCATGCGGCCCAAGGGCGTGGAAATCGACTGCATCGCCGACCTCTATGAAAAGGGCGCCAGCACCTGCAGCATGTCCAAAGCATACTCCCTGGCCGGGCTGCGCATCGGCTGGATTGCCACAAAAAATGAAGAGCTGCTGAAGGCCTGCGCCTCCCACCGGGAATATACGCTCATCAGCTGCGGCCTCTTTGACGAGGCGGTAGCGGCGCTGGCTCTCAGTCATGTGGACAAGCTGCTGGAGAAAAATTTAGAGCTGATCGCAAAAAACCTGCCGGTCGTGGACCGCTGGGTGGCGAACGAGCCCCACATCTCCTACCTCTATCCCCAGGCGGGCACTACGGCGCTGCTGCACTACGACATGGACATCGACTCGTTCACTTTCTGCCGCCGGCTGATGGAGGAGACGGGAACCTTTATGGTGCCCGGTGACTGCTTCGACGAGCCCAAGTCCCTTCGTCTGGGATTTGCCATTGATCCGGAGGTTTTGCAGGCCGGGTTGGCAGAGCTTCATGGATTCTTGACACAATTTTAACAAAACCAGCGCAATTCTTTGCAATTTTACACAAAATTGAAAGATTGGTCTGCGCAAAAATGTCATATTTGACAATTATTATGACAACATGTGGAACATATTGTCAATAAATTTTTATAATGAGCCACAATTGATATTACGTATTTTGATTGGTTACGGTTAGATTATCTAAAATGAATAAGTAAGTTTGAGGGACTTTGACCAAAAGACATAAAATTTTATTATGTGCGGTTTTTGGCACCAGGTTTGCTTGTTATTGATGGAAGACAATGGTAAGCCTGTTGTGGCCGGCAGTTGTTTGTGTGTACAATTTTTCCGGTAAAAGCGGGCCGTGGTTTGGCCGGCTGCGCTGTTTTCGGAAGGTTGTAATAAAAAACTCTATTACAGGAGGGAAAACAAATGTCAGACAAGAAAGAGAAACCGGCAAAGAAACCGCGGGAAAAGCGCAAAGCAACACTGGCCGAGGCCGTCATCCTGATTCTGCTGCTGTTCGCCACGTTCGGCGCCGGCGCGGTATTCGGGCTGAACTATGTGCCTTTGATGATTATGGTGGGAGGCTTTGCGGCCTTTGTGGGCTGGCGCTGCGGCTACAGCTGGAAGGAGATGGAGGAAGCTGTCGCGCAGCGCGTGAGAAGCTCCTTCTCCGTCCTGGTCATGCTGTTGGCCATCGGCTTCATGCTGGCGGGGCTGATGTTCTCCGGTGTCATCCCCATGTTCATTTACTACGGCCTGAACATCGTATCTCCCCAGTGGATCGCCCTGTGCGGCTTTTTGCTGTGCTGTGTGTTCTCTGTAGCCACCGGCACCTCCAACGGCTCCGCCTCCACAGCAGGCATGGCCATTATGATCATGGCCATGGCCATGGAAAATGTGAACTTGGGCCTGGTGGCCGGCGCCTGCTACGCCGGTTCCCAGTTCGGCGACAAACTGTCCCCGCTGTCCGATACCACGGTCCTCTCTTCCCTGACCTCCGGTGTCGACATCTTTGACCACATTGCCAACCAGGCCAGAGCTGTGGTTCCCGCGGCCCTGATCACCGTGGTGATCTATGTGATCATCGGCCTCACCAGCCACACCACCGGCTCCACCTCCAGCGCCGAGACCGCGGCCATGCTGAGCGATATTGCGAGCCTCTTTAAATTCAGCTGGGTTTTGATCCTGCCCATCGTGTTTATCCTCTGGGGCTCCCTCACCGGCAAGCCCTCCTCGCTGGTGCTCTTTGGAGCCGGCGCAATCGGCCTGATCATCGGTGTGGTCTATCAGGGCTTCAGCCTGGTGGACGGCATCAACGCCCTCTACAACGGGTTCAATACCAACATCTGCCTGGCGGCCCATCCGGAGGTCAACATTGAGGCATTGAGCAGTTCCACATTGACGCTCTTGGAGCGCGGCGGCATTGTCGATATGAACAAGACCTTTGTGGCCTCCATCTTCTGCTTCTATTTTGCGGGCATCGCGGAGCTGTGCGGCTGCCTCGAGGTGCTGCTCAACACCGCAGGTGTGTTCATCAAGGGGCCTGGCTCCCTGGTGCTCACCACCGGCATCATGGTCGTCGTCCTCATCATGGTGGGCGGCAGCTCCACTGTGGCCCTGCTCCTGGGCGGCAGCATGTTCAAGGAGAAATACGACGAAATGGGCGTCAACCGCGTCAACCTCTCCGCCACGCTGGAACACTTCGGGACAGGCTGTTCGGGCTTCTTCCCATGGACGTCGTCGGGCATGCTTTACTTAGCTGTGCTGTTCCAGGACAGCACCCTCACCTTCCTGCGCTATTCCTTCTTTAGCTGGATCGTCTGGATCCTTGCGCTGTTCTATGCCTTCACCGGGGTCTGGTTCCGCAAGACTCCCACCAAGAAGCAGCTTGCCGCCATGGAGCTTGAAAAGGCCAACGCGGAACTTTGATCAAGGAGAGCAAACATGTATTCTGATATTCACATTCACACCTCATTTTCCAGTGACTCCAACACGCCCATAGAAGACCAGGTGGAGCGCGCCATACGCCGGGGCATGAAGCAGATCTGCATCACGGACCATCAGGACTACGACTACCCACCCTGGCACAGCATTTATCTGCTGTCCGAAACCGGGGATGTGGACAGTTACCTGAACAAGCTCCAGGAGGTCCAGGCAGCCTATGCCGACCGGATCGAAATGCTGATCGGCATTGAGTTCGGGCTCCAGCCCCACCTGGTGGAGCGGCACAATCGGGAGTATGGCCAGTATCCATTTGACTATGTCATTGGTTCCACCCACTGCTTCAGCGGGCGGGACACGGAGGACCAGACCCTGTATGAGGGGCGGTCCAAGGAGGAGGCTGTCCGGGAGTACTTCCAGACGGAGCTCAATAACATCACACTGACGGATGGATTTGATTCCATTGGGCACCTGGACTTTGTCCTGCGGGATATTCCCGGGAAGAACGAAGGCTTCACGTACAGCCAATACGGGGATATTTTGGATGAGCTGCTGAAGACGGCCATCCGGAAGAACAAGGCCCTGGAGCTGAACACAAAATCCCTGGTCGTCGGCATGCGGGACTCCAGCCCCGGCGCCGAGGTATTCAAGCGCTACCGGGAGTTAGGCGGAGAACTGGTGACCCTTGGCTCTGACGCGCACTTCCCGGAGCGGATCGGAGCGTGCTTTGATATTGCCGGTGAGATTTTGAAGGATGCGGGATTCAAGTACTACTGCATCTATAAAAAACACCAGCCCGTGTTCCTTCCGCTTTAAAAACAGCCCGCGGCAGACATGTCTGCCGCGGGCCTTTTTTCTGCCCAACTGCCGAATCAATCAAAATCCCTCTGCATGCATTACAGTATTGCGCCGGAGAAAAACTGCTTTCAAGCCGCTGCATTTGGCTCTTTCATTTACAGGGATTCGTGCAAATGGGGGGCAACTGTGCTATCATAAAAACAAATCCGTTCTTCCAGTTTGCGGAAAGGGGCCGCCCACATCCTGACAAGCGGTTTGGGCAGCCGCCGATTGGATTGCGAAGACCAAAATTACTTCAGGAGGGAACGCGATGAGTCAGACATTTTTGGAGCAGACCATGCTTGGAATGACTTGGGAAGAGGTGGAGGAGGCCGCCCGGCGGCGGTCGGTTGTGCTGCTTCCAGTAGGCGTGGTGGAGGCCCATGGGCCGCACCTCCCCTTGGGTACCGACATCTATACGTCCGTTATCCAGGCCTTTGCGGTCATGGAGGACTGGAGGCAGGCGGGCATTCCTTCCCTGGTGGCGCCGCCGTTCTACTGGGGCGGCATCCAGGCGCTGACCCGCCAGTTCCCAGGCTCCTTTACGGCCAGCCGGGAGGCCATCGTCCGCTCGGTAAAGGAGATTTTGGAGAGCCTCAGCAGAGCGGGCTTTGAGCGGGTCGTATTCTTCAACGTACATGGCGACAACTTTCACCAGGAGGCCATGATGGAGGCCATCCAGTCGGCCAATCAGGAGCTTCCCCTTAAGGCTTACTGGCCGGTTTATGAGAGCGAGCTCTCCCGCAGAGGGCTCCGGGGCGATGAGAGCTTTGCTATTGTGCTGCAGTTTGAGGAAAAGGACTTTTATACGGCTCAGCGGGAGGAAGCGGATGAGTTCGACGTCCACGCCGGGGCCTTTGAGACAGCCGCCATGCGGGAGCTGATTCCAGACCTGGTGCGCGAGGCACCGATCCCTTCCCTGAAGCCCACGCGGCTCCAGGGAGAACAGATCGGGAAGTGGCGGACGGGAAGCCGGGAGGACCGGGATTTGATTCCCAAGGGCTACTGCGGCGACCCGGCGGGCAGCGCGTACCTCCGCTACGACGCGGAGCGGCACCACGCCTGCCTTGCCAGGGCCCTTTCACGTGCCCTGAATCTGCCTGGCGGGGATCAGCCCTGATGGAATAGCGGCTGAGCAGCCAAAGAAAAAAAGAACCAGTCCAAAGACTGGTTCTTTTTTGGTGGACGATACAGGACTCGAACCTGTGACCCCCTGCACGTCAAGCAGGTGCTCTAGCCAGCTGAGCTAATCGTCCGAAGCGAACGAATATATGTTACCGTATAGAATGGAATTTGTCAACGGTTTTCTTGTAAAAATTCGAAAAAATTGCTATACTGATCAAAAGATCAAAGCAGGAGGTTACTATGGAGAAGATTGCATTGGTTACCGGTTCCGCCCGGGGCATAGGACGGCAGACCGCCGCCCGTCTTGCCCAAAGCGGATGGGCGGTGTGCATCAATTATCTGGTTCACCGGGAAGAGGCGGAGGCCCTGGCATTGGAACTGAAGGACAAGGGCTGCCGTGTGATGGTGGAGCAGGCCGATGTGGCCAGCCGGGCGGACGTGGACCGGATGGTCCGCGCGGTGGAGCAGGAATTTGGACCGGTTTCGCTGCTGGTGAACAACGCGGGCGTGGCTGGGCAGATGCTGTTTCAGGATGTAACGGAAGAGCAGTGGAACCGCTATTTCGGCGTAAACCTCAACGGGGCCTTTCACACCATCCAGGCGGTGCTTCCCAACATGATCCACGAAAAGGAGGGATGCATCATCAACACCTCCTCCATCTGGGGCCAGCGGGGCGCCTCCTGCGAGGTGGTCTACTCCGCTACAAAGGCCGCCGTCATCGGCCTGACCCGTTCCCTTGCCATGGAGTTGGGCCCCTCCCACATCCGGGTCAACTGCGTGGCGCCCGGCGTCATCGACACGGACATGCTGTCTGTGCTGCCGGAGGAGACCCGCCGGGACCTGGCCGCACAAACTCCCCTGGGCCGCCTGGGCACGCCGGCGGATATCGCCGGTTTGGTGGCCTTCCTGGCCTCCGATGAAGCGTCCTTTATCACGGGACAGGTCATCACCGCCGACGGCGGATTTATTGTATAATCATATAGAGAGAGGATATCCATGATCAAAACCATTTTATTCGACCTGGACGGCACGCTGCTGCCCATGGACCAGGACCTGTTTACCAAGGCGTACTTCAAGCGGCTGGCCGTCAAGCTGGCACCTCACGGCTATGAGCCGAACGCGCTGATCGACGGAATCTGGGCCGGCACCGCGGCCATGGTGCGAAACGACGGGAGCTGCACCAATGAGGAGGCCTTTTGGAAGTGCTTCCGCGGCATTTTTGGGGAGAGGGTTCTAAGGGATTACCCACTATTTGACGAGTATTACCGCCGGGAATTCCAGCAGGTGGCGGAGGTCTGCGGCTTCAACCCGGAGGCCAAGCGGACGGTGGAGGAGCTGAAGGGCCGGGGCTATCGCCTTGTGCTGGCAACCAACCCCATCTTCCCATCCGTGGCCACGGAGAGCAGGATCCGGTGGGCAGGTTTGGAGCCGCAGGACTTTGCGCTCTACACCACCTATGAAAATACAGGCTACTGCAAGCCCAACCCGGCCTACTACCGGGACATTGCGGAGAGGCTACGCTGTGAGCCCGGAGAGTGCCTGATGGTGGGAAATGACGTGGAGGAGGATATGGTGGCCCGCGCGGTGGGGATGGAGGTCTTCCTGCTGACCGACTGCCTCATCAACAAACAAGGAGCGGATCTGTCCGCCTACCCCCACGGCGGATTTGACGAGCTGCGCCGGTACATGGTAGAAAGCTCCCGTTAGAACGTTTGAAAAAAGAGTGCGCCGTATGATTACGGCGCACTCTTTTTGGTTCCTTTAGTCCAGTCCCGGCAGGGGGCAGGCGTGTATCATAACGCGTCCGAAACAGACCAGGGTCCGGCCGCTGCTTGCGGTCAGCACAACGTCTGCGTCGGAGCGGCGGCGGTTGAGGGAAAATAGGTATACAATCCCCAGCCGCTCGTCCCGGCAATACTGCTTGCACAGCATGTCGCCATCCACGCAGAAGATGCCGATGTCTCCGTTGGAAATGGGGTCCCGGTTGATATAGACCACCGAGCCGTCCGCAATCTGGGGCGTCATGGAGTCACCCTGGATCCGGATGGCGTACTCCGCGCCCTTAGGGACCTCCTCCGTCACCGGGATCAGATCATAGTCCTCCCCAAAGACGGGCGCCGCATAGCCGGCGGCGGCAGGGCTGCAATACAGCGGGATCTGACGCAGCTCCGGCTCCGGCTGTTCCTGCTCCAGCTCATCCCGATAGACACACAGGGCACTGACCACAGACTGGACCGTCCGGCGGCCCACCTGGGGGAGGCTCCTGTATTTTTCCAGCAGGGTGCGTTCGGCGTGGGTAAATCCCGTTTCCGGAGCGGAAAAGCTGTCCTGAAAGAGATAGTTGGCGTCCACATGCAAGCTGTCAAACAGCTTCAGCATGACCTCTTCCTTTGGAAAGCTGACTCCGGTCTCGTAATTTCCGATGGCAGAGCGGGATACGCCTAAGAGCTCGGCTAACCCGTCTCGGGACATCTGCAGCGCTTCCCGCCGGGCCCGCAGCCGTTCACCAAAATTCATGCAAATCCTCCCCTCCTTGTGTAGCCATTGTTATCTTAACCTGAAAAGGTAACGTTGTCAATTCCGTAAAACAAGATTCTTGTAAAATGGGATTGACAACACAGGACAAGTGTGGTATGCTTACAGTATAAACAAGATTCTTGTTATTATGCATCAAACAAAACACTTTATCTGGTTAAACATGCAGAAAAGTCCAAAAAAGTCCGCTGCACCGACGGGCACAGCGGACTTTGGTGGGGGAAGGTGGATTCGAACCACCGAAGGCGAAGCCAGCAGATTTACAGTCTGTCCCCTTTGGCCACTCGGGAATTCCCCCATATTCAAAATACTGGAGCTGGTGGACGGATTCGAACCCCCGACCTGCTGATTACAAATCAGCTGCTCTACCAGCTGAGCTACACCAGCATTTCCAACAGCATGGATTATCTTAACAGAAACTGACGGTTTTGTCAATACGATTTTTTCAGATTTGGAGGGGTTAATTTGCGGTATCCGCGCTATGCCCTGCGATGCGGCGGCCCGGTCTGCAGCCGTTGCGGCCGGGAGATCGGCGGCGGGGAACAGTATTGGTACATCAACGGCGGTAAAATTTGCGAGGACTGCTTTCCTGGCTTTGCCAGGGAGGTGTTTTCTCCGTTCCGCCTGGTTCGGGGAGGGGAGAAGAGGATATGACGCTTTTGGAACTGTCCGTATCCTACCGGGACAGTGAGGCAGCCATCCGAGCGCGCATCCGGGAGCTGCGGGTGCAGCTGGTGCAGGAAGAGGATCCGGAGGAATGCTGGCGGCTGAAGCGGCGCATCACGGACCTGATGCCGCTGCTGCAGGAGGCCAGGGATCTGGCGCTGCTGACGGCGCATTACTACGATAGGAGCTACTATCGAAATGAAAAGTACACCCTATGATTCCAGGGCCGGCGGGATTGCCGGCGATATGAGCGTGTGGCTGCGCAGCGTGCAGGAGGACAATGAAGAACAGCTGAGCCGCCTGCGCCGGAACCTCCGCCGGGCCAGGGAGCAGGAGCTGACGCCCAGGCAGCGGCAGATGCTGGCCATGTACTACGACGAGGGAAAGACCATGCCGGAGATTGCGGCGGAGCTGGGGGTGGTGACCTCCACGGTTTCCCGGACCATCTGCCGGGCCAAAAAGCGGCTGTACCGCTGCCTGCGATACGGGCTTTGAACTGCAGCGTCTGCAAATTACAGATTTCCCTTGACTTTCTGGAAAGTTCCCATATAATTCGCATTAGAACGTTCCAGAGAAGAGGTGACTCCGCCTTGGCTTATCGTGCAATGCACAATCGCTGGCTGCGTCTCGTGGTGGCCCTTTGCGGCGCAGTCGTGGCATCGCTTGCGGTCAATATTTTTATCGTGCCCCATGGATTTTATACAGGCGGCCTATTGGGGCTGTGCCAGGTGATCCGGACGCTGCTGCAGGAGGGCTTAGGCGTTTCACTGTCCGGCGGCGACCTGGCCGGCATCCTCTATTTCCTGGCCAACATCCCCATTTTGCTCCTGGCTTTCAAGAGCCTTGGCAAGGAGATGGCGGTGAATACCCTGATCTGCACCCTGGCCTACTCCCTCTTCTACGCGGTCATTCCGGTGCCGGAGACCCCGGTGATCTACGATAAGCTGACCTCCTGCCTGCTGGGCGGCATCTTGGGCGGCGTGGGCAACGGCATCGTGCTGACCTGCGGCTATTCCGGCGGCGGGCTGGATGTGGTGGGGCTGTACCTCTCCAAGAAGCGGGGCTTTACCGTGGGCAAGTTCAACCTGACCTTTAACTTTTTCCTCTATGGGGCATGTCTTATGCTGTTCCGGCCCACCATCGTGATTTACTCAGTGATTTATAACTTCTTCTCCGCCATGGTGCTGGATCGGATGCACCAGCAGAACATCACCGTTCAGGTGCTGATTTTCACCAAGGATGAGCACCCGGAGCTGCCCCAGTTTATTATGGAGCGCATGGGCAGGGGCGTGACCTATTGGGAGGGCCACGGCGGCTATACGGGGGACGAGATCCGGGTGCTGTGTGTGTGCCTTTCCAAGTATGAGATCGAGGACTTGCGCCACGCGGTGCATGAGATTGACCCCCACGCCTTTTTCATCATCAACCAGGGCGTGACGGTGGACGGAAATTTCGTCAAAAAACTCAATGGATGAAATAGAGGAGGATGCCGTCAGGCATCCTCCTCTATTTCATAGGGACAGGGCTTTTTGCTTGGGGAAAAGCGCCGGGGCTTTTTCCAAACCGAGGGCGCCAGCAGCATCAGCACAGGGAAAATCTCCAGTCGGCCCACCAGCATGTCAAAGGAGAGCAGGAGCTTTCCGAGGTCGGAAAAGCCGGAGTAGTTCCCCATGGGCCCCACCAGGGAGAGGCCGGGACCGATGTTGTTGATGCAGGCGGTCACGGCGGTGAAGGTGGTGATCAGGTCAAAATGCTCCAGGGACAAAAGGAGGATCGACAGGGCAAAAATACCCATGTAGATGGAGAAGAACACATAAGTACCACGCAGGGTCTTTTCGTCCAGGGGCTTGCCCTCAAAACGGACGGTGGTGACGGCGTGGGGGTGGAGCATCCGCTGCAGGTCCCGGTAGGAGGATTTGCAGAGAATGACAATCCGGGCCACCTTGATGCCGCCGCCGGTGGAGCCCGCCGAGGCGCCGATGAACATCAGGATCACCAGGATGGTTTTGGAAAAAGAGGGCCACTGCTCGAAGTCCGCCGTGGCGTAGCCTGTGGTGGTGATGATGGACGACACCTGGAAGAAGGCATAGCGCAGGCACTGGAGGAAGGTGTCGTAAAAACGCAGCAGATTGACCGCAATCATCATCACCGAGGCGAAGACGATTCCAAGATAGACCTTCAGCTCCTCGGAGCGGAACACCTCCTGGAAGCGGCGCAGCAGCAGGAAGTAGTACAGGTTGAAGTTTACGCCGAAAAGCAGCATAAACGTGCCGATGACCACATCGAAGTAGGCGTTGTCGTAGGCGCCCACGCTGAGGTTGCGGTTGGAGAAGCCGCCGGTGCCCGCCGAGCCGAAGGAGTGGATCAGCGAATCAAACAGGGACATGCCTCCTGCGAGCAGAAGGAGAACCTCGATCAGCGTCAGCACAATGTAGATGCCATAGAGGATTTTGGCGGTGTTGCCCAGGCGGCTCACCAGCTTGCCCACAGAGGGACCGGGCACCTCCGCCCGCAGCAGATGGACGCTGCGGCCTCCGGCCAGCGGTAAAATGGCCATCACAAAGACCAGCACGCCCATGCCGCCCACCCAGTGGGTGAAGCTGCGCCAAAAGAGGATTCCGTGCTCCAGGGACTCGACCTCCGTCAGGATGCTGGCGCCGGTGGTGGTGAAGCCGGAAACAGTCTCGAAAAAGCAGTCCACATAGCTGGAAAAGGAGCCGCAGAGATAAAAGGGCAGCGCGCCGAACAGGGACATCACCAGCCAGGAAAGAGCCACGATCACGAGGCCCTCTTTGGCGTAGATGGCGGTATTTTTCGGTGTGCGGATACCCAGCGCCGCGCCGCACAGTGCCGAAAGCACAATGGGGAGGCAGAAGGCAAACACGGCGCTCTCGCCGTAGGCCAACGTCACCACGAGGGGGAGGAGCATCAACGCCGACTCCACCAGTAAAATGCGGCCAAGAATAAAGCCGACCATTCTGTAATTCACGTCTGCCTCCTTATTTTTTCAGGATGTCTGAAAGATCGCGGAGGGAAGTGTGGGTGGTCACAACGATGACGCTGTCGCCGCAGTGCAGGCTGTCCTGGCCGGAGGGGATGATGATCTTGCCGTTGGACCGGGCAATGCCGGCCACCAGCAGGTCATTTTTCAAATTCAGGTCCTTAAAGGGAACGCCCACCAGGGGGGAGCCCTTGGGGACACCGAATTCCAGCGCCTCTACCCGGTCGCCCACGATGCGGTGCAGCGTCTTCACATGGGAGGCCATGCCGTTCTGCATGGCCCGGACATAGCGCAGGATCAGCTCCGAGGTGATGCCGCCGGCGGAGACGATGCTGTCGGTCATGCTGCCGGAGGCCACCAGGTCCACAAAGGACTGGCGGTTGACCTTGGCCACCACCTTGCCCACGCCCTGCTTGGAGGCGTACATGGCCATGATGATATTAGCCTCGTCCAACCCGGTGAGGGAGACGAAGGCGTCGCTCTGGCTCACACCCTCTTCGTGCAGAAGTTCTGCATCGGTGCCGTCGCCCTGGATCAGCAGGGCCTGGGGCAGGCGCTCGCTCATGGCCACGCACTTTTGCTCGTCGGAGTCGATGATCTTGACGGACATGCCGGTGCTGCAAAGCTCAGAGGCCAGGTAATAACAGATTTTGCTGGCGCCCACGATCATGACGGCCCGGGCCTGGGCCCGGAACACGCCGAGGTGGCGGAAGCAGGCCTCCAGCTCCTGGGGCGAGGCGGTGACATAGATCTTGTCGCCGGTCTGCAGCAGGAATTCGCCGGAGGGGATGAACACCTCGTTTCCGCGGGCCACGGCGCAGATCAGCACCTTTGCCCGGGTGTTCTCATAGAGGTCGGTAAGGCGCACGCCGGACAGGGAGGACTGCTCTCCGATGCGGTACTCCACGAGTTCGATGCGGCCCTTGGAGAAGGTGTCCACCTTCAGGGCGGAGGGAAAACGCAGCACCCGGGAAATTTCCCGGGCGGTGGCCTTTTCCGGATTGATGACCATGGACAGCCCCAGCTCTTCACGCATAAAGCGCAGCTGTTTTTCGTACTCGGGGTTGCGGACCCGGGCGATGGTGTGGCGCACACCCAGTTTTTTGGCCACCAGGCAGGCGAGGATGTTCACCTCGTCACCGGAGGTAGTGGCAATGAGCAGGTCCGCACCTTCGGAGCCGGCCTCCTGCTGTACGCTGTAGCTGGCGCCGTTGCCGCACACGCCCATCACATCGCACACGTTGACAAGCTCGGAGATGACATCCGGGTTCTGGTCGATGATGGTGACGTCGTGGTTCTCCGCCGCCAGCTTTTTGGTCAATATGGAGCCGACCTTTCCTACGCCGGCAATGATAATTTTCATGACGAACTCCCCTGTATGTGAATAAAGTATGAAGAAGAGACGACCCAATTGTAGCACGCGGATTTGGAAAGCACAACAGCTTTCCGCGGGATTGTGACAAATCGGAAGAAAAAGCCGACTTTTTTCTCCTTGCAACAACTTGAGGCATATGATACGATCTAAAAAATCAATTGCTTTTTATAGATTGACGCGCCGGAGCTGCGCGGGGCATGCTGTGGGACAAGCCGGCCACGCTATCAATACAGGCCAATTTGAGCTTGCGTTTTGCTCCATGCACCTGTACAATACAGTTTAAAACTGCGCGGAGCCTGTCGCTCTTTCTCGCCCGGAAAGTGGAGGGGTTCAAGCGCACAGGGGGGATTCATATGAAGCTTCTTTTTCGCCAGCGGTTTTTTTCCTGGTTTGACAGCTACGACATCTACGATGAACAGGGGCGGGTGGTCTTCACCGTGGAGGGGCAGCTGGCCTGGGGGCACTGCCTGCATGTGCTGGACGGGATTGGGACCCATGTCGGCACGGTGCGGGAGCGGGTGCTCACGCTGCTGCCCAAATTTGAGCTCTATCTGGGTGAAACCTATGTGGGATGTATTGAAAAGGAATTTTCCCTGTTCCATCCAAGGTTTGACATCGACTGCAAAGGCTGGCAGATCGACGGGGACTTCATGGAGTGGGACTACGCCATCACCGATTCCGGAGGCCGGGAGGTGGCCCGGATTTCCAAAGAACTTTTTCACCTGACGGATACATATGTGATCGATGTTGCCGACACGCAGGACATGCTGTGTGTGCTGATGGTGGTTCTGGCCATCGATGCGGAAAAATGCTCCAGAAACTGAATCATGAAGAGAGAAAGCATAAAAGCGCTGACAGACCAGGGATCTGTCAACGCTTTTATGCATAGAGGGGCTTGAAGAAAAATTTGGAGGAGACAAGATCAGTTGTGGAACTGCTCCGCGCTGGCCAAGTCGCCCAGGATGTAGGCATAGTCGCCGGGGTGGACCTTGGTGGCATAGCCGCGCATGTTCAAAAAGACGGTCTGCTCGCAGGGAGCCACGATCTCCTCGATGACTTCCAGGGTGAGGGGGCTGAGGATCTGGGCCAGCAGCGTACCCTGGGGCACGGTCTTGTTCAGGTGGTCAAAGCCCACCGCGGGGACAAACAAACCACCGTTCTTGGGACGGAGCAGAGGGCGTTTTTTGATGAGGTACTGGGTCTTGGGGACGATGGGATCGCCGGGATACATGCCCATCTTGCGCATGACGTTGAACACGCCCTGGGCGGAGAGGGCAATCTGGTCGAAGGGCAGATCGGTGCCCGCGCCGATCTCGGCAACAATGGAGGGCTTGCCCAGGCCGATCATGTAGTCGGTCAGCGTGCCGGTGTACTTGGCGGCGGGGCCGGCAGGCGCGCCGTTGTAGTACATCTCCAGTCCATAGGCCAGGCCCAACTCCAGGATGCGGTCGGACAGCTCGCCCTCCGCCTTCTTCATCAGGATGTAGTTGATGGCCGTGCCATAGGAGCCGCCGTGCCAGTCAATGAGCATGTCGGCCTCGGAGCAGATGGAGCAGACCACATCGGCCAGCTGATCGGTGAACCAGCCCTTGGGGCTGCCGGGGAAGTTGCGGTTGAGGTTGTTCATATCCACCGGGGTGTTGCGGGAATCCCACTCAAAGGCGATGGGGTTGGCGCAGGGCACGGCGATGATGGTGCCGCAGAGTTCGTTGACGTCGGCGGTCTCCAGTACGCGCTTGATGACCTGCATGCCGGTATAGGCGTCGCCGTGAGAGACGGCGTTGAGGAAGATTTTTGGGCCGGGCTTCATGCCGTTGAGCACATGCACCGGCACCTCCAGACGGTATCCGCTGGCCATAGTGGTAACCGGCAGTGTAATATATGCACGCTCGCCGCTGCCTAACTTTTTCCCTAAAACGACGGTTTCTGCCATTTTTGATGTTCCTCCTAAATCTGAATTTTGGGACAAAGGGGACATGGGGCCGAAAGACCGGAAAAAGAATAGTCCTCCGGTCGATGGAATTCTATCAGGCATTTTTTGGCGTGTCAATACGCCCAAGGAGCCCAAGGGAGGGGGCAATAACCGCTCTTTATATATAATAGTATAAATGAACCTGCCACTGTCAGGCGGCCTGGAAAGGGAGCGCCCATGCTGGGCGGCGGAGCCCTGGATTGGGGCGCAAAGCATGTCAATTCAGGAAAAAGCAGAAGCTGTCACGGGGCGACAGGAGGGAAATCCTGCACAGTTTCCTGCGGGGTGGAGGCGGATGCTTATGGGAAAAGCACCAAACGATTGGCTTTTTCAGGCGTTTGATCGCAAATGGACCGAAATTTGGCTCAATTGGAGAAAGAAGTGAGCAATTTGTCTTAAAATTCACAGCCAACATATAAAATCATTGTATGAATCAATAAAAAAAGAGTATTGGACAGAAGAAGCAAATCCCCTTAAACTTAGGATAAATTCAATCACAATATGGGACGCTTTTAAAATCAGCCGGCCCCCGGGGCCACGGGGCCGGTGAAAACAAAAGCTGTTCGGCAGAGGAAAGAGGGATGCTGGCAGGGCTGATCGGAGTGGAGAGGGGTCCGCTATCCGTTTCTTGCACAGAGTGAAAAAAAGCTGCAATCGCAGGCCCGATGAGGCCGCAGGTAATTTGTTTGGTTCACTGCCGCCCCGGTGGTAAGAGAAGGATGTGAAAGTATGGGTAGATACGTAGTCAAGAGATGTTTCCACGCATTGATCGTATTATTTTTAGTGGCCACGACCGTGTTCTTCATCATGCGTGTCGTGGGAGATCCCGCAACACTGATGTTGGACGCCAACGCAACCGTAGAAGAGTATGAACAGCTGAAGGAAAACCTGGGGCTGAACGATCCGCTGCCGGTACAGTATGTGAACTTCCTGAAAGACATGGTCACGCTGGACTTGGGTAACTCTTACCGGTACAAGCGCCCGGTTATTGATATGATCGGTGAGGCGCTGCCGCATACGCTGGAGCTGGTGGGGCTCTCGATGCTGGTGGCCATCCCGCTGGCGATGATGGTGGGTATCATTGCCGCAGTCAAAAGAAACTCGTGGCTGGATAACCTGCTGACCGCGCTGACGATCACAGGCCGCTCCATGCCCACCTTCTGGTTGGGCCTATTACTGATGTACTTATTTGCGGTGGTGCTCAAATGGCTGCCGCCATCCGGCTCGGGAGGATTCAAATACCTGATCCTGCCAGCCATAACCTTGTCCATGGGCCTTGCCACCAGTACGGTCCGCCTGACGCGAAACTCCATGCTTTCGGTGATCCGGCAGGACTACATGACCACTGCCAAAGCCAAGGGCGTTTCGCCCACGCAGCTGCTTGTGGGCCATGGTCTGCGCAACAGCCTGGTGGGTGTGATCACCATGATCGCTCTGCAGGTGGGCAACCTGTTGGGCGGCTCCATCGTGGTGGAGACGGTGTTCTCCTATCCCGGCATCGGCCGTGTGCTGGTGACCGGCATCCTGGTGTACGACTATCCTGTTGTGCAGGCGAGCATCGTAATAATGGCGGCCCTGTTCGTGGGGATTAACCTGGTGGTTGACCTTCTCTATACCGTCATCGACCCGCGCATCAGCGTGCAGTAAGGGGAGGGCTGAAAATGAAAAAGAAATTGAAGAATTTCTGGGAGCTCTACAAAGAAGCCGGCCTCTTGGCCAAGATCGGCATGGTAGTAATTGTGCTGTGGGTCATCGTGGCCATCTGCGCGCCGCTGCTGGCTCCCTACAACCCCACAAAAGTGGATGTGGCAAACAGCTTCATTCCGCCCTCGTTCAGCGAAGGCGGGTCCAGCGCCCACTTGCTGGGCACCGATGAGGTGGGCCGGGATATCCTCAGCCGGCTGATTTACGGTTCCCGTATCTCTTTGATTGTTGCGATCGTGGCCGGTGTTTTGTCCATGGTCATCGGCACCACCATCGGTTTGGTGGCCGGTTATTTTGGCGGCAAGGTGGACACGGTCTGCATGCGTATCGTGGACGTGATGCTGGCCTTCCCGTTCATGTTCATGGCCCTTTGCTTCATGGTGGCCCTGGGCTCAGGTTTGGGAAACATCATTTTGGTGTTAGGCATTACAGGCTGGGTCCCGTATGCGAGAACCGTGCGTGCGGAGGTATTGTCCATCCGCAAGCGGGAATTTATCATCTCCTCTGAAATCGTGGGCTGCAGCAAGTGGCGGGTCATCCGCACCCATGTGCTGCCCAATGTCATCGACTCCGCCATCGTGATCACCACGATGCAGATGGCCAACACCATCCTCTCTGAGGCGGCGCTGACCTTCCTGGGCATGGGCCTGCCGGCCTCCATCCCCTCCTGGGGACAGATGATCTCCTCGGGCCGGTCCTACATCTATACCTCCTGGTGGCTGACGATGATCCCCGGCATTGCCATCTTCCTGGTCAGCCTGTCCATCAACTTTGTGGGAGACTGGATCCGCGACGCCCGCGACCCCAGACTGCGCGGCAGCAAGTAAGCCTTTTGAGGCAATAGAACTGGAGGAATGGAACCGTGGAAAAGGCAGATTGGCTGGAAGAAGTCTATTCCCATATCAATGCAGCCTTTGAATCCGAGCACCTGCCCAAAATTCTGGACCTGGTCCGTCAGCCCAGTGTGGCCGGGACCGGAGAGGGGATTGACGAGTGCGCGGAAAAGGTGATGGAGCTCTTGCGCTCCGTGGGGTGTGTGGATGTCCACCTGGAGCAGTATGTGAAAAGCCCTGTGGTGGTGGGCAGGCTGAACGCCGATGTGGAGAACGCACCCGGAATCCTCATGTACGGCATGTACGACGTACAGCCGCCTGAGCCCTACGACGAGTGGATTGTCCCGCCCTATGAGGGTGCCCGCATCGACTTTGAGAACTACGGGGAGTGCATCGTGGCCCGCGGAATCATGAACTCCAAGGGCCCGCTGGTGTGCTTCCTCAACGCGGTGGACTCCATCCGGAAAACGCTGGGCTATATGCCGGTAAACGTCCTCTTTGTAGTGGAGGGCGAGGAGGAGCTGGGCAGTGAGAGCATGATCCCCTTTGTAGAGGCCCACAAGGAGGAGATTGCCAAGCTGGACGGCGTATTCCTCAACGGCGCCCGTCAGGATGAACAGGGCCGCCCGGCCGTACTGCTGGGCAACAAGGGCACGCTGTATTTGGACCTGGAGGTCACGGGCGGCGAATGGGGCGGTCCCCAGAAGATCGACCTGCACAGCATGAACGCCGCCTGGGTGGGAAGTCCGGCCTGGCGGCTGGTCAACGCCCTGTCCACCATGCGCCAGGGGGACGACATCCTCATTGAGGGATTTTACGATGACCTGAAGCCCCTGTCCGAGGCGGATGAACAGCTGACACGGCGCTTTGCCTCTGTCTTTGATGAGGAGATGTTCCTGAATGAGCGGCTCTACGCCTCCCGGTTCCTCCACGATATGCATGGGGAAGAGGCGGTCCGTAAACTGATGTGGACGCCCACGCTGAACATCGACGGCATCTGGGGCGGGTATACCGGCCCGGCTACCAAGACGGTGATCCCCTATAAGGTGCAGGCCAAGGTGGACGTCCGGCTGGTTCCCCCGCTGACCGCCGACATGATGCTGGAAAAGATCAAAAAGCATCTTAACAAGCACGGCTATGACGACGTGAAGATCACGGTCCGTCAGAGTTCCCCCTGGTCCAAGAGCGACCCTGAGGCGCTGGCCTGCCGTGCGGCGCTGATGGCTCTGGACAACAGCGGCTATGACCAAGGCTATGCATGGCCCATTTTCCCCGGCACCGGCCCAGCCTATCTCTTTACCCAGCGCTGCGGTGTACCCTTTGTCTCTTACGGGCTGGGGCAGGGCGGCAGGATCCACGCGCCCAATGAATACCACACGGTCAAAGGGCTGCGGGAAAATGAGATGTCCTGCGCCGCGTACCTCTACTACTTGACCAAACTGGCCCATGAGGCCGGACAGTGAGATTTGATGAAAAGAAAGTCCCCGGCCCTTGCTTCTATGAGGGGTGGAAGCGAGTGAAAATATAAGATCAAGGAGTGTGGAAACATGAAAAGAACAGCGAAGTCCTTATTTACCCTGCTGATGGCGGGCATCATGGTCTTTGGGCTTGTAGCCTGCGGAGGAAACGGCGGCAGCGCTTCCGGTTCCGGCAGCGCCTCTGGCTCCGGCAGCGGCGAAACCAGCAAGAACTTTGAGGTGATTGTTGCAGCTTCTGCTGAGCCTGAATCTCTGGATCCCCAGTTGTCCGGCGCGGCCGCCGGCGGCAACATGAGCTACAATATCTTTGATTTCCTGGTTCGTATGAGCCCCGATGGTAAAGAGGTGCTTCCCTCTCTGGCGACCTCTTGGGAGCAGACGGATGACAACACCTGGCGCTTCAAACTGAGAGAAGGCGTCACCTTCACCAACGGCGAGCCCTTCAACGCCGAATGTGTGACCTATACCCTGGATCGTATCTTTGAGCCCGATTCCGGCCGCACCACTTATAACCTGAAGGTGCTGGATTCCTGGACCGCCGTGGACGAGTATACCGTTGACCTGCACACCGCAGAGCCCTGCAACGATATGCCCACCCGTCTCTATGATATGGCGATCCTGCCTGCCAAGTACTGCGAGGAAGCGGGAGCCGACGGCTTCGGCACCCAGCCCGTGGGCTGCGGTCCCTATAAGCTGAGCAAGTGGGCCACCAACGACTACATTGAGCTGGTCGCTAACGAAGACTACTGGGATGGCGCTCCCGACTGCAAGAAGATGACTTTCCGCACCATCCCCGAGATCTCCACCCGTCTTGCCGAGCTGATGGCCGGCAGCGTGGACATCGTTCTGGACCTGAACCCCGACTACATTGAGACTGTCAACGGCTATGAGGGCTACACTGCTGTGTCCGCCCTGAGCAAGCGCGTCGCCTATATCGGCATCGACACCCTCAATGCCGACAGCCCCAAGGAGCTGCAGGACGTCCGCGTCCGTCAGGCGCTGAACTATGCCATTGACCGCGATACCATCATCGAGAGCGTCTATATGGGCAATGCTGAGAAGCTGGCCACCATCTGGCGTCCCGACTACGTGGGCTACGATGAGAAGACCTCCGGCCCCGAGGGTGCATATCCCTATGATCCCGCCAAGGCCAAGGATCTGCTGGCAGAAGCCGGCTATGCCGATGGCTTTACCCTGGATCTGTACTACACGCCTCAGATGTTCCTCAAGTGCGAGGAGACCTGCTTGGCCATTGCCGGCTATCTGGAGGACATCGGCCTGACCGTCAATGTCACCGAGGTGGAGTACAACGCCCTGCGTGCCCAGCTGATCAATGGCCAGGATGCCCACGCTGTGAAGGGTATTTACGGCTGGAACTGGGGCTCCAAGCCTCAGACTCCCGACGGACATCTGGCCGGCGCCATTGAGACCGGCGGTATCACCAGCTACTACAGCAACAGCGAGGTCGACGCCCTGATCGCTCAGCTGCGCGCCGTTCCCGAGGACGAGCGCGCCGGTGTGGCCCAGCAGCTCCAGGCCAAACTCTATGAGGACTGCCCCTACATCTTCCTGTGGCAGCAGGTTGATATCTATGGCATCAGCGAGAAGCTCGACTGGACTCCTCGTCTGGATCAGTATGTCCTGGGCAAGGATATGACTGCCAAGTAAACAAAAAAAACAACTTTTCCGGTCCGGAGGGGCATTTGCCCCTCCGTGCCGGAATCAGGGACGCAGGGATGAGCTGCGGGACTCAAAACACCCATGTCGGAGGAGTAATATGGACACTTTACTGGATGTACAGAACCTAAAGGTACAGTTTAATACGCCCAGGGGTGTTGTAACTGCCGTTGATGAGATCACATTTAAGATCAACAAAGGGGAAACGCTTTGCGTTGTTGGCGAATCCGGCTGCGGGAAAAGCGCATCAGCCCTGTCGATCCTCCATCTTTTGGCGGACAACGGAATTGCAGGCGGAAATGTCTGGTTCAAGGACAAAGACCTGCTGACCTTACCCCCTCATGAAATGCGGAAAATCCGCGGCAGGGAGATTTCGATGATTTTCCAGGAGCCCATGACCTCTTTGAACCCGGTTCACCAGGTCGGCAAGCAGATTGGAGAGGCATACAAAATCCATGCCAAGGACGATAAGAAAGAGGCTTGGGCCAAGGCGGTGGAAATGCTGAAGCTGGTCGGCGTGCCCGATCCGGAGCGGATTGCAAAGTGCTATCCCCACCAGCTCTCCGGCGGTATGCGCCAGCGCGTCATGATCGCCATGGCCATGGCCTGCGATCCGGAGCTGCTGATTGCGGACGAGCCCACCACCGCGCTGGATGTGACCATCCAGGCCCAGATCCTGCAGATCATCAAGGACCTGCAGGCAAAAAAGGGCATGGCCGTCATGTTCATCACCCACGATCTTGGCGTTGTGGCGGAGATCGCGGACTACATCGTGGTCATGTATGCCGGAAAGATCGTGGAGGAAGGGACTCCCCAGGAGATCTTCTACCATCCCAAGCACCCCTACACCGAAGGTTTGCTCCGCTGTATTCCCCGTGTGGATATGGATAAAGACCGCCTGGACATCATTCGCGGCAACGTGCCCAACCCGGAGAATTTCCCGGAGGGCTGCCGGTTCCATAACCGCTGTGTATACTGCCAGGACAAATGTAAGGTAGAGATGCCAAAGCTCCGCAAGCTGGATGGCGGCAAGTATGCCTGCTATTTCACGCCGGAGGAGCGGGCGGAAAGGAGCAAAGAAAATGGCTGATCGGGAGCCCTTGCTCGAAATTCGGGATTTAAAAACTTATTTCCCCTTCAATACCGGCTTTGGCAAGGATAAAAAGGGAAATGTCCACGCGGTGGACGGCGTCTCCCTGGACGTCTACCCCAAAGAGACGCTGGGCTTGGTCGGCGAGTCCGGCTGCGGAAAGAGCACCCTGGCACGCAGCGTCATCCGGATTGAGAATGTCACCGAGGGAAGCATTAAATTTATGGGGCAGGACATCACGCATCTGAGTAAAGATCAGCTGCGCCCCATCCGCAAGAACATTCAGATTATTTTTCAGGACCCCTACTCCTCCCTGGACCCCCGCATGCCGGTGGGAAAAATTGTGGAGGAGCCCATGCTGGTCAACGGCGTCACAGACCCGGAGGAGCGCCGCCAGCGGGCCATCGATATGCTGGCCAAGGTGGGATTGCGGGAGTATGTCTACGACCGTTATGCCCATGAGTTCTCCGGCGGCCAGCGCCAGCGCATCAGCATCGCCCGTTCCCTGATCCTGATGCCCAAGCTGGTGCTGTGCGACGAGGCGGTCTCCGCGCTGGACGTGTCGATTCAGTCCCAGATTCTGAACCTGCTCAACGATTTGCAGGAGGAGCTGAACCTGACCTACATCTTCATCTCCCATGCCATGAATGTGATCCGTCACGTCTCCAAACGCGTGGGCGTGATGTATTTGGGCAAGATTGTGGAGCTGGCCCCCACCCAGGAACTGTTTGAGAATCCGCAGCACCCCTACACCAAGGCGCTGCTGTCGGCCATCCCTGTGCCGGACCCCGGCAAGGCGCAAAACCGCATTGTTCTGGAAGGAGACCTGCCCAGCCCCAAGAATCCGCCGAATGGCTGCCGCTTCCATACGCGCTGTCCTTACCGGAAAGAGATCTGCGAGCAGGAGGAGCCCGAATATCGGGAGGTTTGCCCGGGGCACTTTGCCGCATGCCACTTCTGCGAGCAGCTGCAAAAATAGAAATTGATACACCGGACAGGAAGCATGGAAGCAGGCCCTGTCCGGTGTTTTTGCGTGCCTGAGGGAACCGTAAGCGGACCGCGGGAAGGCCTGCGGTCCAAATGATGAAAGGAGCAACCCATGAATGATGTAAGCCACGTTTCCCTGTCCAGTCCCCTGATCCCTCCGCTGGAGGAATTTGAGAGCCGCCAGAAGAAGTTGGACGCGGCGCTGAACGGCGCGGAGGCCATGCTGGTCTTCTCCGCCCGCTCCATCTTCTATCTCACCGGCTGCGCCCTGAGCCAGACGGAGCGTCCGGTGGTCCTGATCCACATCCCGGGGAAGGAGAACATCCTTTTTGTCCCCCGCATGGAGCGGGAGCATGTGGAGCAGACGGTCAAAGGCTGCCGGGCGGTGTGCTACACCGAGTACCCGGACGAAGTCCACCCCATGGAGCGTCTGCGCCAGCTGCTGGAGGAGCTGCATCTGACCAGCGCCTTTGTGGCGGCGGACGCGGGCGGCTATTCCAGCGCCTGGGGCTACCGGGGGCCGGCCCTCAGCGAACTGTGCCCGGAGATGAAGCTGACGCTTTTCCCACACCTGGTGCCGGAACTGCGCAAGATCAAGTCGCCCTTTGAGCTGATGCTGATGCGGGAGAGCTCCAAGTGGAGCAACCTGGCCCACGTGCTGCTGAAGGAGTACAGCAAGCCCGGCCTGGGAGAGATCGAAATCTGCCTGCGGGCCTCCTCGGAGACCGCCTCCGCCATGCTCAAGGCCTTTGGGCCCCACTACCGCATGAGCGGCATGGACAAAGACGGTGTCCGGGCAGTGTTCCGGGGCCAGGTGGGCAAAAACGCCGCGCTTCCCCACGCGGTGGTCATCAACGCCAAGCTGAAAGAGGGCGACGGCCTGGTAACGGGCACCAACGCCTACATCCAGGGCTATTTTACAGAGATGGAGCGGGTGCTCTTTGTGGGTGAGCCCTCGCCGGAGCAGCTGCGATACTACAACCTGGCCCTGGAGGCCCAGAAAACCGCCTTCAGCGTCATCAAGCCCGGCGTTCGGTGCAGCGAGGTGGACCGGGAGATGCGCCGGTTCTACCGGGAAAACGGCCTGCAGGACTGCTGGCGCCATCATACCGGCCATGCCATCGGCACTGAAGGCCACGAAATCCCGTTCTTTGACATCGGGGACGATACGGTGCTCCAGCCGGGAATGTGCATGACCGTGGAGCCAGGCCTCTATGTGGAGGGGCTGGGCGGCTTCCGCGTCTCGGACACGCTGCACATCACGGAGACCGGGGTGGAGCAGCTGACCTACTTCCCCAAGGACCTGGAGGAAATCATCTGTTCCTGAGAAGATATCGTGTCGGGACAGCGTGGTTCAATTTGGCTTTGCAATGGGAAGGGAAACCCGCTATAATAGAAAGGAAGCAGACAAGGCCGACAGCTGTAGAGGAAACTTTGCACGTGGGAGGAAGAAACCATGACGTTACAACAGATCACCTATTTTTGTGCCATTTGTGAAGAGATGCATTACACCAAGGCTGCCAGCAAGATGCATGTCTCGCAGCCCTGCCTCAGCTATGCCATCGGGGAGTTGGAGCGGGAGATGGGGGTCAAGCTGTTTTCCAAAAAGGGGAAGCAGTTCTGCCGCACAGAGTATGGAGAGCTGTTCTATCCTTACGCCAAGCGGGTCCTTTCCGACCTTGCCGACGGCGTTGCCGCGGTGCGTGACAAAAAAGACGCCCAGGCGGAGCAGATCAACGTGGGATACCTTTTCTCCGTCAGTTTGGACTTCCTGCCGCCGGTGATTGAACTTTATTACAACTACTTAGGGCACCACGACCAGCCCATCAACTTTGTGCCTTGTGTCATCGATGATATGATGGAACGCATCAACACCAGGGAGATCGATGTGGCCTTTGCCGCAGGGCCCTTCCGCAACAACATCGACACGCCCCTGGTGATGTATCCCGTCTATGAGCAGGAACTCTACCTGCTGGTGCCCAAGACCCACCGCCTGGCAAAGCGGACCAGCGTCAAGTTCGACGAGATCAAGGACGAGAACTATGTGGCCATCAACCCGGAGAAGGGGCTCCGGCGGCAGACGGACGAATACTTCAAAAGCATGAACGTGAGCCCCAAGATCGTGTTTTCCGTCAACAATACGGAGGCGCTGATCTCCTATGTGGAGGCGGGAGTGGGCGTGACCATCTCCCCCCGCCTGCCCACGCTGAGCCTGGACAAAATCTCGCTGCTGCGGATCAGCGACTATCCGGTCAAGCGCAGCGTGTGCATGCTCTACAGCACGGAGCGGGCTTACAACAGCGCCGCCAAGCAGTTTATCTCCTTTGTGGAGGAGTCCGCGCCCCTCAATTTTGAGAAGCACTGAGATGAAAGAGCAGGTCCTGCGCCTTGGGCGCAGGACCTGCTTCTGCAAAAGAATACGCCCTGCCAAAAAAGGCAGGGCGTGTTCTTTTTATGGGGTGGATGGAGTTTATTCGTTTTCAAAGACTTTGGCAGTCTTGCGCTCACCCATGATGTAGGCATAGCCGCCGGGGTTGACCACGCTCATCCAGCCGCGCATCATCAGGAAGACGGTCTCCTCGCAGGGAGCGTACATCTGCTCGACAACCTGCAGCGTCAGGGGGTTGCGGATGGTGGCCATCAGGGTGCCCTTGGGAACCACCTTGTTCAGCAATTCCATGCCGCACTCCGGATAGAACATACCACCGTTGCGGGGGCGCATCAGAGGACGCTCCTGCAGGAAGTACTGCTTCTTGGGCAGGATGGGCTTGCCGGGATATGCGCCGATGTATTTGAGGACGTTGAACACACCCTGGACGGAGAGGGCGTTCTGGTCAAAGGCCAAAGGCATGCCGTGGCCCTGCTCCGCAATGATGGCGGGCTTGCCCAGGCTCAGCATATAATCGGTCAGGCTGCCGGCATAGGAGTTCAGCGCACCGGCGGGCTTACCGCCGTACATGTACTCCAGGCCGAAGGCCTTGCCCATCTGGACGCCTTCGTCCACGAAATCGCCGCCGTTGAGCTTCAGCAGGACATAGTTGATGGCCATGCCGAACTCACCGCCGTGCCAGTCGATCAGATAATCGGCGTCGTCGCACAGGGGGGAGATGGTGGCGGCCAGCTGCTCAGTGAACCAGCCCTTGGGGTTGCCGGGATAGGTGCGGTTCATGTTGTAGGAGTCCAAGGGGGTATTTCTGCGGTTCCACTCAAATGCGACAGGGTTCTGGCAGGGAACGGCAATGATGGTGCCGCTGAGCTGGTCAATGTCCACGCTCTCCAGTACCTGACGGATGACCTCCAGGCCAGTGGGGGCATCGCCGTGGGACAGAGCGGTGAGCATCAGCTTGGGGCCGGGCTTGACGCCGTTGACGACATGGACGGGAATCTCCATCATGGAGCCGTTGGCCATGTAGCTGACAGGCAGGGTGAAGTAAGCGCGGGTTCCGCCAGCAACTTTGTGGCCCTGGATTGTTACCTCAGACATTGTGACAACCTCCTAAAATTTTTTAAACTTTCCAAACAGGCGGCGCTGCCGCCTAAACGCGCATAGGGAATCAGATCTTCAGCAGCTTCTTGGCGGTCTCGCACAGGATCTTGTTCTTGATCTCGTCGGAGACATCCATGTCAAGGATGGGCTGCAGGTTCTCCTTGAAGCGCGCGGTGTTGAGCGCATTGGCGTCGGAACCGTACAGCAGGCGGTCGTTGGTGCGCATCTGGGCCAGCGTGGCGGGGCCGATCTGGGGGAAGAGGGTCATCCAGCGGGCCATGGTGCCGCAGGTGTCCATGTAAACGTTGGGGTTCTTGGCCACGATGACCGGGTCCCAGGTGAAGGGGTTGCCGTGGGCAATGATGAACTTGCACTTGGGATAGCGGATGGCCAGATCATCAATGATGGAGGAGTCGCTCAGCGCCATGCGGGCACCCTGGGTGTAGATGCCGCCGGTGTGGATGAGGATGGGCACGTCATATTCGATGCACACCTCGATGCAGGGCGCGATCCGGGGATCGGCCATGGAGAAGTTCTGGATGGGAGGATGCAGCTTGAGGCCCTTGAAGCCGTACTTGTCCAAAGCGGCCCTTAACTCGTCGGCAGCGCCCAGCTCGGTGGGCACAACGCAGGCAAAGCCCATCAGACGGTCGGGATGCTCCTTGCACAACTGGCCGACAAACTCATTGTCAGAGAGGCCCAGCGTGCCGCCGGGGACAATGGGATGTACAACGGAGATGTCGATGTTGTTCTCATCCATGCCCCGCAGGAAGTTGTCTACGGTTCCCTTGTCTTTCCGGATGTGTACGTGAAAGTCAATAATCATAGTTTATACCTCCTCAAAATTTTGTTGGCACCGGCCTTTTTTTCATGCCTCCACTTGCTGAAAATTACCTGCAATTTCCAGACATATGTAAGAATGCAGAGGAAAAATGCCGGATATATGTGGAAAATTCTTTCGATTCTCTGCTACCTAAAAAATACTCCTATTTCCATGACAAGTCCAATACAGAAATTATATTTAATCATATAAAAGCTTTATGAAAGCGCAGAAAAATACAAAAAATCAGGCAGTCTCGTGAAGACTGCCTGATTTTTACTGAGCGGGCCGCTGAGCGGACCTGCCTACATGGGAGGCGATGAAGTCCGGCACCTGGTCATAGGGAATGCCCAGGGCCGCGGACAGCTCTCCGTGAAGCAGGCGCTCCGCCTGACGCATGTATTTTTCATCCACAATACCCAGGCGGTGCTTTTGCTGCTCCGCCTCCTGCCGCTTTGCATAAATGGACATCGTCAGCTCCATCAGTTCGCGGCAGTCGCTGGTCTGGACAATGGACTGGTAATGCTGAGCCAATTGCTGCAGGGTCCTTCCGTGGCAGGCCTGCACATGGAGGGAGGGAATCAGGGCCACCAGCCGCTCCGCCTCCTCCCGGGAGATCACCGGGCGTATGGGCACTTTTTCACTGTCCACAGGCGCGTAGATCACGCCGTCCTGATACAGGGGGCGCAGGAAATAGTAAAGCTTGGTGACGCCCTTCAGATCCGGCGTACCGGTCCCCTCTACCCGGCATACACCGGTGGTACCATACACAACCAGTTGTCCCGTCTCATACATGACCGTTCCTCCTTATAAAATAGAGACGTGCGGCTTTAACAATCGGACTTACGTTTGTCAAAACCGCACGTTGTATAGTTTAGTATACCACATTTTTTGCAAAATGTGCAATAAAGTTTTCAAAAAGGCAAATAATTGGTTAGTTTCCCATAAGATTGGAAGGAGAAAGCGGAATATTTGGTGAAACGCCAATGCATATCCGATTGTAAAACCCACGATGGACTTTGCCGGCGGCGCGGGACAAAGGAAAACGAGGGAGGTCGAACGCTGCCTATTTTCGTCGACTTGATCAAATTGGAAGGAGAAAATCAAACAGTTTGCATAATAATTTAATTATAAAATAAAAACAATTGAAATAATAATATTATTATGATATTATGCGCAATAGAGAAATAAAAAGAAATTCAATGCTCCCGGGGCTGCAGAGGATACAGCAGGCCATGGCCGCCTAAGAATTCCTCCACTTGAAGCATATAGGATTTGGCTTCTTCCGGGTGACGCTGGGCGCAGCCGGTGAGGATGGTGCTGATCAGCACAAAGCCGCCGGCCAGGGAGGGTGCGTTGTTGTAAGATTCCACCGCGCAGATAAAGGAGTAATCCGAGTGGGCGGCGACAGGACTGAGCATGGTGTCGGCAAAGGCCACATGGGGAACGCCTTTTTTGGCTGCAGCCTCTGCGATGATCACCGCATCCGACATATACCGGGAAAAAGAGATGGAGATCAGCAGGTCTTTGGGTGTCATACGACAGGCCAGTTCATAGTAATCCCCAGCCTCCGGCGTGATGGGATAGGTCCGGTAGCCCAATTGGCCCAGGGAGAGAGAGAGAAACCTGGCCAGGATGGAGGAGGAACGGAACCCCATGATGTAGATGTTTTCCGCCTGGTCCAGGGAGTTGAGAAGCCGGTCGTAATTCTGCCGGTTCAGGGAATTCTCCAAGGTGTTTTTGATGTTCCCGATCTCAGAGTGGTACACCTTGGAATACACGTCCTGATCCTCGATTTCGGTGAGGTGCTGCTCCAGGCGGTCGTGCCAGTTGGACTGGGTCTGCACATACTCTGTAACCGTGCGCTTAAAGTCTCCAAACCCGGAAAAACCCAACTGCATGCAGTGCTTGATGATTGTGGTGTCGCTGACGCCGATTTCCTTGGCCATGGAGGTCACGGACAAAAAAGGGATATCCTGATAATGGCCCACAATATACTCAGCCACTGCCTTCTGAGCCTGGGGCAGGGTGCTGTACGAACTCTGTATGGTTTTAAGCAGCTGCTGCATAGTCTTTCCTCCCGTATGGCAGAATGTTCCTAATTTCAGTATAGCGAAAGTTAGGGTACAAAAAAAGTGGCAATTCTACAAAAACAACAGCCTGTGCGTTCTTCTTTTTTTACCCTATTGGTAATAATATTATTATCTTATCATAAAAAGATAATAATATTGTGAATATATGGTTAAGTTTTCCGGCGGGAGGCCCGCTTTGATATAGAGAGACAAAACATTAAGGAGGAAAATCATGAGTCAGACAGTCATCATCATTCTCGCAATTCTCATTACCCTGGCACTTACTTATGGACTCAGCATGGTGCTGACCCGGAAAAAGGAAAAGGACCAGAGCGTCAGTGTAGACGACTGGGAAGTCGGCGGGCGTGAACTTCCCCTGTACGTGGTGGTGGGCACCCAGTTTGCCACCGCCATGGGCGGCGGCATCCTGGTGGGCCAGGTGGGCAACGGATTCAGCAACGGCTTTTCCGTCATGCTCTACGGCATCCTCTGCCAGCTGTCCTTTGTCATTTTGATGTTCATCGCCAAGTGGCTGCGCGATCACCAGTTTGCCACCGTGCCGGAGATCCTGCTGCACTACACAGGCCCCAGCAAAGTGGTGCGTATTCTGGCCGGCATCATGACCATCGTGGTGCCCTTTGGCTGGTGCTGCTCCAACCTGACGGCCTTTGCCAAGCTGTACACCACCATCACCGGCATCCCCATCAATGTGCTGATCTGCGTCATGGCGGCGCTGTGCCTGCTGTTTGTGCTGCCTTCCGGCCTCAAGACGGTTGCCTGGACGGACTTTATCTTCGGCTGCCTGATGGTGATCGTGGGCACTGCGGTGGCCATCGTCACGGTGAATATGGCCGGCGGCATGAACCACATCATGACCACTGTGCCTCCCGAGATCGTGGAGCTGCCCGGCTCTCTTTTCAGCGTGGGCCTGTCCACCACGGTTTTGTGGATTTTCTCCCTGACGCCCGGCGGCTTGACCAACCAGATGTACTACCAGCGCATCCTGGCCTGCAAGGACACCAATAAGGTGAAAAAGAGCCTGCTGATCTCCGCCGGCTGCGCCCTGCTGGCCTATGTTTGGGCTGTGATCGTGGGCCTGGGCGTCCGCTCCATGAACCCCTCCCTGGAGAGCGAAATGGCGACCGGCTGGCTGATGAATGAGATGCCCATCTGGTGTGTGGCCATCTTCTCGGGCCTGGTTGTCTGCACCATTCTCTCCACCATCAGCTCCGGCGTTCAGTCCGTGGTGGTAAACCTGAACCGGGACATCTACCGTGTCCTCAAGCCCGACGTGGATGAGAAGAAGGCCGTGCGGATCTCCCGTGTGCTGTCCGTGGTGGTGCTGATCTGCGCCGCTGTGCTGGCCATGTTCTTCCCCCAGGTGCTGAGCCTGCTGGTTTTGACCTATTCCTATTCCGCCGCCGGGCTGGTGTGCCCCATCTTCCTCAGCTACATCCTGCGCAAGAAAGGGATCATCACCAAGAACGGCGTCATTGCCGGCATGGTGGCAGGCATTGTGGTCTGCGCCGTGTCCATGCAGTTTGAGTCCGTGGTGCCCTATGTCATCTGGGGCTGCCTCGCTTCCGGCGTTGCCATGGTCGTGTTCAGCAAGCTGGATCATAAAAACCCCGTTTATCAGGAGCTGTAAGGAGGATCTTTCATGGAAAAAAATCAGTCCCCGGCGCGGGTGGCCTGTGTCCAGATGGATGTTGTGCAAGGTCAGGTGGAGCAGAATCTTGCCACGGCGCGCAGGATGGTCGAGGAGGCCTGCGCCCAGGGCGCCACGCTGATGGTGCTGCCTGAGCTGTTCAACACAGGCTGTGTCTTTGACAACCGGGCCCAGGTGTTTGCCGTGGCGGAACCGGTGCCCGGAGGGCAGAGTACAGCCCTCCTTCTGGAGCTGGCCAAGGCCCATGGCGTATACATTGTCGCCTCCCTTGTGGAGCAGGATGGGCCGGACCTTTTCAATACGGCCGTGCTGGCCGGGCCGGAAGGACTGGTGGGCAAATTCCGCAAGCTGCATCCCTGCGAGGATGAGGTCTACTGGATCGAGCCCGGAAACCTGGGCCTGCCGGTATTCCACACCCCCATCGGGCGGATCGGCCTTTTGATCTGCCTGGACGCGTATTACCCTGAGACCTTCCGAATCCTGGCCATGCAGGGGGCGGATGTCATCTGCGTCCCCTTCAACGCAGGCGATGTGAAGGAGTCCAGGCATCTGCCGGATCCCTATTACACCATGGCCTCCACATTGTGCATGGCAAACGCCCTGTCCAACCACGTCCTGGTGGTGGGGACGGACCGGGTGGGCAGGACCGGCTCGGTGAAGTTTGCCGGCCAGAGCGTCATTGCCGACCAGTGGGGTGCGCCCATTGCAGGCCCGGCCGGCAATGAACGGGAGGAGATTCTCTACGCCGACGTGGACCTGTGTGACAGCCGCCGCAAGTATTTCCACCCCACCAACAGCCGCCTGGCCAACCGGCGCACCGATGTCTACAGCGCCGACCTTGGGTATTGTCCGGAGAAGTACCGGAAGCAGTAAAACTTACACTCTCCTTTCTCTTATAGTTTCCCTTGCCTCAGTCCCCGGACTTTCGTCCGGGGACTGAGGCGTTTTCAGCAGTCGGCGCAGTAAAATGCTGAGAGCAAAAGGGCTGCCCCGCCGGGACAGCCCTTTCCTTGATCAAAAAAGCGTGGACGGTGAAAATCTGCTATTCCCGGGTGATGCGCCGGACGAAGTCCCGGGCCCGCTGAAGGTCCTTTTCGCTGGGACGGCCCTTGGAAATTCCCCCAATTTTCCCAAATACCCCAAAGGTATCATAGCCCGGACACTGGAAGCTGCCCGCCCAGCATACGCCCTTTTCCATCAGCAGCTTTCGCATGCCCCTGGTGTAGTCACGGTAGGAGGTGCCGCAGGTGTCCGCAAGAAAGACCCTTTGGTGGGGCGCAAAGTCGGTGTCATTCACATACGCCTTCAGGGCGTCATGGAACGATTGGTGGTATATGCCGGACGTCAGGCCGATGACATCGTAGCCGGAGGTGTCGGGGGCATCCTCCTTTGTGAGATCGACAAGGTCAGCGCCGATGGAATCCGCCATGCACTCCGCAAGGCGTTTCGTGTTGCCGTGATGCGTGGACACGTACAGTATGATTGCTTTCATCCGATGACCTCCTCAGGCCCTGTGTGTTTCTGTGCATCCCAACCAACAAGCAGGAGGGCGTTTCCCCGCCTGGAGCCGTAAAACCAGCGCGGCCGCGGCTGGGCACGCAAACGATCTGCTGCGGCGATGGAGGCGGATCGGTCCGCCCCTCACGTACAGCCTGCAAGTCAACCATATAACCTTTTTGACGGCCTGTCAACATGTTTGCAGAATCGGCAGCCGTACGCATCCCTTGAAAGCCTGTGCTGACCGGCAGAAAGGGCCCCAAAAGAACGGCTCTGACAAAAAACGGTAGGCTTTTGCAAGCGGCGGTGCATAGAGGGGGAGAAACCGGCAAAGGCTGTAAGAAAGAGCGCCTGTATACAGCACGAAAGGCGTCTTTACACATCTTGGGAAGGGGGAGCATCGATGAAAGAGCGCATTCAGACCGTATGGGAGATGGCGTTTTACAATTGGAGTGTGCTTTTGTGCTTTGAGATGCTGTATCGGGGAGCTGGGTTTCTCCTCCTCTTTCCTCTGCTCCGGGCCATCCTTGGCAGCCTGCCTGGCCTGGCGGGCGAGGCTTTTTTGAGCCAGGAGAACTTATCGCGGCTCTTTGAGCGCCCCCAGGCCCTGTTTGCACTCCTGGGCGTGGCATTTCTGGCCGGGCTTTTCATTTTCTTTGAGCTTGCCGCCCTGTTCCTCTACTGCGACAGGGGGTGGCGCAGGGAGAAACTCACGGTCTGGGGACTTTGGAAAGAGACGGTTCTCCGGACTGCGTCCCTGCTGCACCCGAGGCGGGTGATGGCGCTGGGGGTGCTCCCGGCCATGATGCTATCGGTTTTTGCGATGGAGAGCGGGTACCTGCGCAAGGTGCGCATCCCGGAGTTCCTCTCCGAATACATCGCCGGAGAGCCGCTGCTGCTGTGCCTTTTTCTGCTGTTTATCCTGGGGACTCACCTTGCGGCCTTTTTTTACCTCTTTGGGTTTCCGGTGCTTCTGCTGGAGGGGGGATCATTTCCGGACTCCTGGCGGGAGAGCCTGCGCCTTCTGCGGGGCAGGGCATGGCGGAGCGCGGGGCGGGTAGCTGGGTATGCCCTGCTCTCCCTTACGGCGCTGTGGGGAGCCGCGGCCGCCGCTGTTTCCATCTTGGCCCTTTGGCTGCGGTTTTTCATGGGAACGGAGGCGGGAAGAGAGGAGTTCCGGGCGTGGCTCCTCTCCTTGGGAAAAGCCTGGCCCATTGCAGCAGGAGCGCTGTTCTCCACGCTTTTGTCAGCAGTGGTTGTGATGCTGTTCCACCAGTACCGGGGCGATGCCCGGCCCCAGTGGGCGGCGCTGCGTCCCAGCGGATTCGTGGCGGCCCGGCGGACGGCCGCCGCCCTTGGCACGCTGGCAGCTCTTCTTTTGTTCAGCGAGTCGGAGATGGGAGGCCGCGCCTGGTACACGGAAGGTGAGACAGCCTGGGTGGTGGCCCACCGGGCCGGGGCCGCGTTCGGGCCGGAAAACACGTCCGCGGCGCTGGCGGGCGCCATTGCATCCGGTGCGGATATGGCGGAAATCGACGTGCGGCAGCTGAAGGACGGAACCTTGGTTGTGGTTCACGACGCAAACTTCCGGCGCACTGCGGGTGTGGACCTGGCGGTCAAGGACGCGGATTACCAGCGGGTGGAGCAGTTGGACGCGGGCTCCTCCTTCTCCACGCGCTTTGCGGGGGAGCCGGTGCCCACGCTGGAGGAGCTGCTTCAGACGGCAAAGGGCCGCATCCGGCTGATGATTGAGCTCAAGGCCGATGGCCGGGAGGATGGATTGGTGGAAGAGACGCTGCGCCTGGTGGAGAAGTGGGATATGGAGGACCAGTGCGCCATTGCCTCCACCAGCCTGCGCCACCTCAAAGAGGTGAAGAAGCTCTGCCCCAATATGGCCACCGTGTATATCTCCGCAGTGCTCCTCTCCCGGGCCTATGACTTGGAGTACGTGGATGCCTACAGCGTGGAGACCACCGCCCTGACCCGGGAACTGGTGCTCCAGGCCCGCTATCAGGGCAAGCAGGTGTTTGCCTGGACCGCCAACACGGAGCGGACCATTCGAAAGATCATCGAATGCGGGGCGGACGGCATTGTCACGGACAATCCGGAGCTGGCACGGTACTGCCTGAACTCCATGGAAGAGACCCTGCTTCCGGATGCTCTTTGCGACCTCTTCTTTCCTGTAAAAAGCGCCTGAGGGATCGTTTGATCTCTCAGGCGCTTTGCATGGAGGGGGTCAGAGCGTACGACGCCGCTGCCTGGCGCAGGACAGAATGCATAGCCCCAGGCCAAGGGAGAGAAGCGCAGCCATAAGGACGGCCTCCCCTCCGGCGCAGACCCAGACGCCGCCCCCAATTTCCCTCCGGAGGGGGCGGAAGAAGAAAGGTGCGTCCAGTATCCATGCGCCGGCCAGGGGACCCAGGATCACAAAGAGCGGCAGCGACTTGAGCAGCATGGCCACATAGTTGGCGCTGTATTGGGAGAGGAACACCGTCAGGGCGGCGGCGGTCATGGAAAGGGCAAGGATCAGCCCCATCAGGACAAGGAGATAGGTGCCATAAGTCCAGTTGAACCAGGGCACGCTTCCGCCCCAGAGGCTGTAGAGCCTGCAATCACGAAAGGCCAGCGGCCCCTTGGAGAGGAACGGCAAGGCGTAGAGCGCAGCGTTGATCACGAGGAGCATCAGGGCGGACAGGGCGGCGGCTCCCATCTGGGCGGTCAGAACCCGCCTGCCCCGGCGGGAGGTCCATTGCAGGGCCCGGGTCCGCCGCAGCCGGTCCCGAACCAGAGTGGGAGAGAGCAGCAGCACCGTGCTGAGAACGGCCCACACCGCCAAATCCCTGGCGTACTCGTTGGTGGAGGACATCACCCCGATGGGCAGATAGCCGGAGCGCAGGTCCGGCTGGGCGAGGGCGCCCAGGCGGCGGATCATGGAGTCCGTGTAGCCAATGTCCAATAGGTCCTGGCGGGAGGGTTCTGTCTGATCGCCATAGCCCTGGAGGAACTGTTCCAGTGAGGTGATGGTATAGTAGTTGGTATTGTTCATCACCAGATGGATCAGCCGCTCCGTATCCATGTCGGCCTGGCCGCCGTCCTCTGAAACGGCATCGTAATAGCTGCTCTGAAAGGAGAGGAAGGCGCTATAGTCAGTGAGGCCGGCCTCTGCGGCCGACGGGATGGCCGCGGCCCGGGTTTCAAAAAGGGCGATCTCCTCCGTGAGCTGCTCTTTGATCTGCGGAAGCTCCTCCGGCTCGATGGTGGTACCGAACCGCTCCACCCAGGCGGCGGATAGGTCAAACTGGGCCTGGGCGGAGGGGCCGTTGCAGAAGTAATCGATGTAAAAGACCGGAAAGAGGAAGTAGTACAGGACGCCCAACAGAGCGATGGCGGCCACAATGCCGCCCTGCCAGATTTTTTGAAGCTCCCATTTGAGAAGTTCCATCACAATAGGTCCTTTCTGTTGGTTTGCCGCAGCGCCAAGGCCGTCCCGGCCCCCGCAAGCAGCAGGCTGCAGACCGTGCCCACCGTCTCCTGCCAGGGCACGGCGGCGCTGAGCCCCAACTCTGTAAACCAACCCCCCATGCAGAGCCAAACGCTGGTGGGCTGAAAGCAGGAGAGAAAGTAGAGCGGCCACAGCTTTACCTGGGCCAGCAGGGCGGTGAGGCTGAGCCCGCCGGCGCACAGCAGGATCAGCGCCAGGGCCGCGCCATAGGTGTTCCGGATTAAGATGCCGCACACCGCCGCCAACAGGGAAAATGCCGCACACAAAGCCGCGCCAAGGGCCAGCGCGGCGGCAAGGTACCCCGCCACCGTGAAGTCGGCCCAGGTGAGGAAGGGACGGGTGTAGAGCATGTCCGTGAGGTAGTTGAACTGACTGGACACGCTGGCGCCCCACACGCCGCTGTAGTCCCAGAGGGCAAAGTAGGGCCCCAGGGAGCCTATGCTTAGGAGCGCGTACAACGCGACAGACGCGCTGAGAGCGGAGCGCACCTTGACCCGCCGCAGCGCCCTGCCTGTCCGGGCAGTGAAGGCCAGGCCTCCGGTCCGGAAGATCCGCTCATAGCCCAGAAGGTACAGCGTGGCCAGCATGGAGAGCATGGCCCCCTCCGCCACCACGGCGCGGAGCAGGGTGGAGAAAAGAAACTGATGGCTGTCGTGGGTGATGGGGCCGGCATACAGGGTGAGCGCGGCGTCTTTTTCCGCCAAGTGCGCCGTCCGGCTGGAGAGAAGGCCGTATTTCCACTCCATCCACCGGGAGGCCAGGGGGGAGGAGGAAACCACCCCTTTGTAGAACTCCGAAAGCTCTCCCGTATCGTAGGTCTCAAAAATGTCCTCCAGTCCGGCGGCGGAAGCGATCAGGATGTCCCGGCTTTCACCGGCGGGACGCCGGGAAAGGCCCTCCAGAAAGGATGGGGTCACCTGCTGGCCCAAGTCCCCTGCAACTTTGGACGCATCGCAGAAAAAGTCCCGGCCATAGGAGTGTTCCAGAACCAAGAGCAGATTGAACGCAAGGCAGAGCGCCAAAAACGCCCACAGGGCCGGCAGGCAAAAGAGCTTTCTCCACTCATAGGATGCCTGTCTCAAAGCTGCCCCTCCTCCCGGTAGATGGCAAGGAATGCGTCTTCCAGCCCCGGTGTCACCGGTGCGGCGTTTTGAGGCGGCGCATCGCTCAGGATCCGAAGCACCGTGCCGCCGTCCCCCTGGGCCTCGCTGAGAAGGTGCTGCCCGGCGGTGAGGTCCGTGCCTGCCGGCACCTCAAAGACCTTGCCCAGGAACCGGCCGCAGATGGCGGCGGGGCTTTCGCAGCAGAAAAGGCGGTGATTCCGGAGCAGGACGATCTGGCTGGCGATGGTCTCAATGTCGGAGACGATGTGGGTGGAGAGGATGACAATGCGGTCCTTGGAAAAGCCATGGATGAGGTTGCGGAACCGCACCCGCTCCCGCGGGTCCAGCCCGGCGGTGGGCTCGTCCAAAATCAGAAGCTTTGGGTCGTTCAGCATGGCCACGGCGATGCCCACCCGCTGTAACATTCCACCCGAAAACTTTTTCAGCTTCGTGTCCATTGAGTCGGAAAGCCCCACCATCTCCAGGAGGGAGGCGATGCGCCGGTCCGCCTCCTGGCGGGGGATACACTGCAGCGCGGCGGCATAGCGCAGAAACTGCCTGGGCGTATAGTTGGGATAATAGCCGAACTCCTGGGGGAGGTAGCCCAAAAGGCCCCGGTAGTCTCCCCCCATGCTCAGGATATCCTCCCCGTCCCACAGGATCTGGCCCTGGGTGGGGAAAAGCAGGGTGGTGAGCATCTTGATGAGGGTGGTTTTGCCCGCCCCGTTGGGAGCCAGCAACCCGTAGACCCCTGGGGAGAAGGTCAGGGAGATGTCCTCAAGGGCGGTAAAATCGCCGTAACGCTTGGTCACATGTTCAACTGAAAGCATATGCGCTTCCTCCTTCCGTTTGATGCAGGCAATAGCGGCGCAGCTCCAATAGGTAGAGGGCCAGCCCGGCTGCGGCCAACAGGAAAAAGACCGCGGTGGGAAGCTGGGTGAGCCAGGCCGCGGCCCGCTCGCTGCAAAGGGGCACCGCCCCAAGAACGGCCCAGGCCGCCGGCGCGGCCAGCAGGCCCGGGAGACGGCGCAGCCTCTGGAAGAGGAGGGAGAGGGCGCCGTAGAGAAACAGGCTGGAGCAGGAGAGGCCGAACATCCAGAGAAGGGAGGGGGCGCCATGGGTCAGGGCCCATAGAAGGCCGTCCACCGGCACGCAGATCACAACTGACATACTGCCAAACACCAGCATCCGCAGCGCGGTCATGGCCCGGAAGGAGACACGGCAGGTCCGTTTCCACTCCAGGGTGCCGCTCTGGCCCTCCTTCCAGGCGGTGAAAAGCTGCAAGGAGGCGTAGAGGGCGGGGGAGAGGAGAAACAGCACCGGGGCCAGACGGCCCTGCTGTGCCGCGGCGGCCATGGGAATGAGGCAAAGGGACAGCGCCAGGGCCGAGAGGAACAGGCAGTCGCCCACGCCCCAAAAGAGCGGCCGCAGCCCGACGGTATGAAGCACTTCACTCAGGCTCCGCCGCAGGCCCTGCGGGGCGCTCAGGCCCTCGCTGAGAAGCCGCGCGATGGCCAGGGTTTTTTCCTCTTCCGTGGGCATGGGGATGTTTTGCTCATCCATAGGGGTCAAACTCCTTTCTCAGCCGTCCCATCAGACGGTAGTAACGGGCCTTGACCGCCGCTTCCGGCTGCTCCAGGGCCGCAGCGATCTCCGGGAAGGTCTGCTCCCCGTACAGGCGCAGGCGGAAGACGGCCTGGGTCTGCGGGTCCAGTCCGGAGACATAGGACTCGATCCGGGAGAGAAGGTCCCGATCCTGCACCCGGGCGGCAAAGTCCTCCTCCAGGGGCAGCTCTTCCAGGGGCAGCCCCTCCAGCGGAACGATCTGGGGGCTTAGGCGGCGCCGGGCGTCGATCGCCTTGTTGGAGGCGATGCGGTAAAGATAGGTGCGGAAGGACGAACGCTCCGGGCGGTAGGAGGGCAGGGCGCGCAGCACGGCCAGGAAAATGGTTTGGGTCAGGTCCATGGCGTCTTCCTTGCTGCCGGTCTGCCGGTAGGCAAACCGGTAGAGCTCGTCGTAGTAGGCGCGGATGAGCTGGTCCGCCGCAGCCCGGGAGCCCCGGCGCTGAATCTCCCGGATCCACTTTTTCTCTTGTTCCACCCGCTCACCGCCTTTATTTTTATATTCGTATTTCAGCGTACCATCGTTGCGGAAAAAGGAAAAGAATTTTCTGAAGGATGAAGAGGAAACGCGGCCCGCAAAAGCTGGTGCGGACCAATCGCTGCCCTGCGGCATATCCTGTGGTGCGGAGATTGGAGGTGGCAAGTATGACCATGCGGGCCATCGTGACCGGCGTACAGCCTGGACGGCTGATGGTACTGGACCTGGAGACACGCCAGCGCATTGCTGTCATCACACCCAGCGCATGCCGGTTTCGGCAGGGGAACCTGATCCGCATTCGATACAACGGCGTCATGACCACCAGCATTCCGCCCCAGATCTTTGCGCAGAGCATCTCTGCGCTTCCATGGGGCGGGCCCCGGTGCTGCTGAGCCCAAGGGACGCCGATTCAACAGATGATCCTGTTCTTTCTTGGAAAGGAGAAGTACGATATGGAAATGTCCGCAGAAACTACGATGTGCGCAACGGTGTGCAGAGTCCACCGCTGCTGCCTGTGCGTATGCGATCACTGTTCCCAGCAGGAAGTGATCGTCCACTATGACCGCGCCTGCTGCTTCCGCGTGGGACAGCGGGTCTGCATCCACTACGACGGTACGATGACCAGAAGCATTCCCCCGCAGATCAATGCGACCTGCATTGAGTGCCTCTGACCAAAGCGGCCGCGCGGCAATAAAAGGGCCACTGAGAGCATCGCTTTCAGTGGCCCTTTGCCAATATCCATTCGATTTACCTGGAACACTGGTATGCCTCGGCACTCAATAGAGGTTCCACGCCAGCTGGGCTTTTTCCTGCTCAATGATACGGACAAATCCGCGGGCTGTGGCGGAGAGATACTTGCTCTTCAGGTAGTTCACACACATGTCCTTGGGTGGGAACACATCGCTGATGGGGGAGAGGAACACACGGCCGTCCTCCCTTGAACCGATCTGGTTGCGGTATGGCAGCAAAAACACCTCCGGGCAGACCATGATGCCCAGCCCGTTTAGGCACAGCGGCACCAATACGCTGAGGCTCTTTGCCTTCAGGACTACCTTGGGCAAAAATCCCTGTTCGCCGCAGGCCTCGTAGAACCTGCGGCCCAGCCGCGTCTCCACATCCATTGCAAGAACAGGGCAGTGCCGGACATCCCTGAGGTTCATTTTTCTGCTCCCGGACAGGATGTCCCTGTACTCCGCCGGGAAATAGCGGACCAGGATCTGATAGGGAATCACCAAAACCGTCTCCTCTTTCCAAAAGGGGATGCTCTGCATGCTGTTTTTGCTCAAGGGTGGATAGCCGATGAGAAGGTCGATCTTGGCGCGGTCCAACGCAGTCTCCGTCTCCTGGGAGTTCCCCTCGAAGATGGTGAGCTGGATATTCGGGAACTCCTGATGGAATTTTGTCAGGATGGGGGGAAGGTACAGGTTCCCGCGGGTCCGTGTGATCCCAATGGAGAGCTCCCCGTTTCGCAAGTCCTTGATGTCCTGAATCTCTTTTTCCGTATCGGCCACCGCGGCAAGGATTTTCCGGGCCGCCTGCTGAAGACCAAGGCCCTCCTTGGTCAGGGTCAGGGGGTTGCCCCGGTCGAAGAGGGAACAGCCAAAGTACTCCTCCAGCTTTTTGATGTGTCCGCTCAGGGACTGCTGGGTGATATACAGCCTAACTGCCGCTTTTGTGAAGCTCATTTCCTCGGCGGCAACCAAAAAGTATTCAAGAGACAAAAGGTTCATAGTGATGCCCTTTCCATCATGTGCCAAAGGTGACAATTTGATTATAGTATGCACACCGGAAGGAGTCAAAGGCCAAATTCCCCGCAGCAGTTCTGCCGCAGCAGCGCGATGATCTCATCCGTATCCTCTGTGATGGAGAGAATCCACATCAGTTTTGTCAAAAGCGCCTCCCGCGTCATGTTCCCGGCGCATACCGCGCCCTGGTTCAGCGCCAATCGGCCGGTCTCATAGATGGTCATGTCGCAGCGCCCGCGATGGCACTGGCTCGTCACAACCGTCAGAATGCCCCGCTCCCGCCACTCGATGATCTTTGGCAGAAAGCTGTTTCGCAGCATGGGCAGCCCGCCCACGCCGAAGGCCTCCAGTATGATGATTTTATACCTGGCCTCGATGCACGCATCCAGGAGGTCAGGCGAAAGGCCCGGCGTGACTTTCCAAAGGAGGACCCGGTTGTCCACGCGGATGTGCCACTCCGGCCTTCCGGCCGGCGCAGAGGGGTATTCAAAGATACGCAGCTTCCCCTGATGGACACAGCCGACTTCCCTGCGGTTGACGCACTGAAAAGCCGCCCTGGCCTCCGTGTCGCATTTGCTCACACAGCAGCCGGGCATGATCTTCCCGCCGAATACAACATAAACGCCGGTCAGGCCGCTGCTGCACGCCGTGCAGACCGCGTCCAAGAGGTTTTCCCTGCCGTCGCTGCCCTCCTTGGAAATTGGGATCTGGGCGCCAGTGAAGACCACGCATTTCCTGAGCCCAAGCGTCATAAAGCTGACAGCCGAAGAGGTATAGGCCATGGTGTCGGTCCCGTGTACGATGACAATGCCGTCATAGCGGTCTTCCGCGTCCCGGATGGTTTTCGCGATGAGCTCCCAATCCTCCGGCTGCATATTGGAGCTGTCAATGTTCAGGATGCCGGTTAGTTCTATGTCCGCCAGGCCGCGGACCTCCGGCACATAGCTTAGGAGCGCGCTGCCGTCCAGGGTGGGGGCGTACCCGGCCCCGCCGCCTGTGCAGGCAATGGTCCCCCCGGTTGTCAGCAATAAAATCTTTTTCAATATGACTTCCTCTTTTATGAAGGGCAGCGGCACATACGATCTTTTCTGGCGCCCGCCCTACCCGAAGATGAGATGCGGCAGGAACAGTGTGATTTGTGGGAGGTAGGTAATCAGCAGCAATGCCGCCGCCAAGGGGATCCAGAAGGGCACAAACGCCTTCACCACATCGTCGAATTTCATCTTGGAGATCGTCGCCATGACCAGCAGCCCTGTGCCCACCGGCGGCGTGGACATGCCAAGCAGGGTGACGACCGTGTGGATGACGCCAAAGTGGAGGCGGCTGATGCCGAGCGCGTCGATGACGGGCAGCAGCAGGGGTACTGTGATAATCCGGATGGTGGTGGCATCGATGAAGCAGCCCATGATCAAAAGAACGATCAGAATGAGAAGGAGCATGACATATTTGTTCTCCGTCACGCCTAAGAGCAGCGACGTCAGGTTCTGCGGCACGCGCTCCAGCGTCAGCACATAGCCGATGCCGTTGCCCATGCCGATCATGAACATGATGACCGCGGAGTTTTCAATGGTCTCCACAAAGGTCTCCTTGAGATTCTGAACACTCAGCTCCCGATAAAGGAGGCCCACGACGAAGGAGTACACCGATGCGATAATGCCGGTCTCGGTTGCGGTGACGGCTCCGGAGAACAGGCAGGCCAGCAGGATGACCGGAGCCATCAGGGCAAAAAACCCGTGCTTGAAGGTTCGCCCAACCTCACGGAGGTCAAATTTTTGCGGCGGGGGACACGCTTTTTTGCCGCTTTTTGCGATGACATAATTGGCGGCCATCAAGGCGGCGGCAATGAGGACCCCGGGAACCACCCCGGCCACGAAGAGCTCTGTCACAGATACGCCCGCAAGGCATCCATAGACGATGAAACAGACGCTGGGCGGGATGATGGGCCCCAGGATGGAGGAGGCCAGCGTGATCGCCACGGACCAGCCCCGGTCGTATCCCTTTCGGTCCATCGCCTCAATCTCAACCAGCCCCAGGCCCGCCGCATCGGCGTTTGCCGTGCCGGAGATTCCGGCAAAAATCACGCTGGAGATGACGTTGACCTGGGCAAGCCCGCCGTGCATCCAGCTGCAGAGGGACTCTGCAAAGTCGAAGATCTTATTGGTGATGCCGCCCTTGTTCATCAGGCTGGCCGCAAGGACAAAGTAGGGGATGGCCACAAGGGAGTAGCTACCGGCCCCTTTTTCAATCTGCAGGATCAGGGTAGACAGGCTGTAGTGCCCCGCAAAGAGGGAGGCCAGGGTGGAAACCCCCATGCCCATGCTGATGGGCATGCCCGCGATCAGGACCACAAAGAACACCGCGATTAATACAAACGCTGCCATTTACCGCGCGCCCCCTTCCTTTTTTAGCTGCTCTGTCAGTTTTTCGATATATACAAGGCTCATCAGGAGCATGCTGACCATAATGGCCACAGTGTATAAGTTCAGCGGGATGCTGCTGGTGGTCTTGACCTGCCCGATGCGCAGGCGGAACATGTCCGCGCTGAAGTAGAACAGGCACAGGCTGAACAGCGTGACCAGAATGTCCACGGCCATCTTGACCACGCGCTGGGCCTTGCCGGGGAGCTTGCTGAGAAAGAGGTCCACCGAAATGTCGTTTCCTTTGTTGGCGATTTTAACCATCCCGGGAAAGATGAACCACAGCATGGTTAGAAGTGTAAAATCCTGAATCCAGTAGAGGCTTTTGGCAAAGAAAAAACGCATGAAAATCTCATAGGCATTGGTGAGTACGCAGGCCGCAAGGGAGATGCAGGCGATCGCCATCATGGCATCGGCTGTTTTGTTGAGGAAGCGTTTCATGTAACCGTCCTTTCTTGCGCCGGCCAGAGTCCCCTCTGGCCGGCGTTCAGCGGATGCGTCTTACTGGGCGAGTGAAATGTCGACTGTGCCCTTTGGCAGGACCCCGCTCTCCTCCAGGGAATAGTAGAAGTCCTTCAGGACCTCCCGGGCGGGGGCGGTATCCACCTCGACAAACGTGGCACCTTCCGCCTCCATGGCGGCGATCTGCTCGTCAAGGCTTTCATTCATGGCCGTGTCAACGTCCTCCCCGAACTGATCGGCGCACTCTTTCAGGATTTCAATGTATTCAGGAGGCAGCTTTTCCAGCGCGGACTCGGTCCCCACAATGAGGATGGATGAGAGGTACTCGTTGACATTGGCCACATAAGGGGCCACCTGGGTAAAGCCCTCGTTTTTCAAGGAGCCGATTGCGCAGGCGGCGGCCTCCACCGTGCCCTGCTGGAGGGACATGAACACGTCTGACCAGGGCAGGATGATGGGGTTCGCGCCAAGCTTTTCGTAGGCCGTCATGTAGTTGGTGTTTTCAAAGGCCCGCAGGCGGAGGCCCTTCAGATCGTCGATGGTGTTGATGGGCCTGGTGGAGACCAGCACCCGGTAGGGGCCGCGGAAGCAGTTGCGCGCTTCGTTGAGCATGGTAAAGCCGTTGCTGCTGAGTACGTCCATCTGGGTGTCTTGCGCTCCGGACTCCTTCAGAATGGTGCGGAAGGCCTCGCCGTCCGCATAGAGGTAGGGGACTGTGTCGATGTTGAAGATGGTGTCAAAGCGGGCAAAGTTTCCGCTGGCACAGCTGATAAGGTCGATGTTGCCCAGGGATGCGCTCTCGATCATCGTGGCGGGATCGCCAAGCTGGCCGTGTGGAAAGACTTCGATGGTGACCGCGCCGTTCGTTTTTTCGTGGACATTCTCCGCAAACAGGTCGGCGGCAATTGCCTCGGGCGTACCCTCCGCCATCTCATGGGCAAATTTCAGGGTGTAGGACGCTTCCTTCCCGGAACCGCTGGCTGAAGATTGGGGCTCATTGGGATTCGATGCTCCGCCGCAGGCGGCGAGGCCAATGGACAGTGCAAAAGCAAGCGCAAGCGCGGCAAATCTTTTGAAACAAATCATAGTTGTCCATCCCTTCTCAATCTTTGTTTTGGGTTTCTCTTTGAATTGGGCTGTGAGGGTCAATCCTTTGCGACGTAGTGCCTGTACTCGTCCTCAAAGCGGTAGCATGCGCAGCCGATTCCCCAGGGATAGTAGAAATAAGCCCATTGGGCGATCATATTCGTATAGAGGACAAAGGCGTCAAGGATATAGGTGAACTCCTCCTTGGTCAGTGTCTGCGCGGCGATCAGAGCGCGAAACTCCCTTGCATACTCCCGAAGGGTGCGCATGCCGTAGGAGCCCAGCAGGTTGGTGTAGGTCGGGTCAATCTCCATGTAGATTGATTCCAGGGTGCGGACGTCAAACTCCTCTTTGCGGCAGAGGCGGGAGATGGGGTAGAGTGTATACATGGACAGGTCGCGGGACAGCGAGTAGACAAATTCCCAGGTGCTGAAATACTGTCCGCAGGAGCCCATACCGGCATTTTTACCGGTGCGGACCAGCTTGTGCTCCTCAGGCTCCGCCCTGCTGCACTCCATAGCCCGGTCCAGGATTTTTTCCACCAGGGCTTTGACCTCGGCCTTACAGGCGTCCGGGGCCTCCAGGGTGGGCCGGGCATCCTCTTTGGCCGAGTCCTCACCCAGTCTGGAGATGCGGATGTGGAGCTCGTTTTTCGTCATAAAGATGGACTCCAGGGCCTTGCTGCCAATGGTACGGACGGTTTCGATGTCCTCCTCGTCAACCTGCCCAAGGACGGCACCCATGATGTCCTCATTGCACTCGGCGTATTGGACGATCACCTTGTTGCCGGTATTTTGTGAGTAGCGCAGCCGGCCGACGGGCGCCTTGTCAATCCGCTCTTTCACATGGACGGGGGCGTGGCTGAGCAGCGGCGCCCAGCAGTACATGGAGCCGTCTGTGATCACCGCGTTGTTCATGATGGAGTGGATGGGCAGGGCGTTCCAGAGGTCGTCGCACAGTTCGGGGTTTTTGTCGTCGGCCAGCGTGGCTTTGGCGGAGAGGCCCAGGTCGGGCCACTCAAGTAAAATTCGTCTCATGATGGTTTCCTTCCTTTCCGTTTTTCAAGTTACAGGACCGCCTTGCCGTGTAGCCAAACCTGGACGGCACGGTCGATTGTGTCCAGCGACTTGCTGAGGTCGCCGGGGAAAGCGGCGATGTTGGCGTGCCTGCCCTCTTTCAGCAGGCCCAGGTCTCCGCGGCCGATGATCTTGGCGGAGGTGCTGGTGGCGTGCTCGATTGCCTGGACAGGGGTGCGGTTTGCAGCCTGGGCGATCAGGCGGATCTCATCGGAAAGCCGGCCATAGCTGTCCGTGCCGGTTCCCACCAGCAATCCGGCTTCCACGGCTTTGCGTACAGATTCGTTGTGGGGCTGCCAGATGCGCGTTTCAAGGAGCGCCCGGGTCTTCATGCGGGCCTCGCTGACAGGGGGGATGAAGTACGCGCCGCGCATACCGGTCATTGTCGGGACCAGAGGGAGATTGTGCTTGACCATTTCATCGATGCATTCATCGTCCATCATGACGCCGTGCTCCACGCAGTCGATGCCGGCCTGAATGATCCGCAAGATGGCTTCCTTGGGATAGACGTGGGCTGTGGTGGGCCTGCCCGCGTCGTGGGCCACCCCGATACCGGCCTTCAGCTCTTCCAGCGTCAGCTCGGGGTACTTGGGATCCTCCCTGGGGAACTGGTCCAGCCCGCCGCTGGCCATGAACTTGATGAAGTCGGCCCCCTCTTTGAGCTCCTCGCGGACGCCACGGATCATGCCGTCGACGCCGTCTACCTCGTGGGCGTTTTTGTGGCAGTGGCCCCCGGTCATGCACAGCGGCCTGCCGCAGACCATCATCTCCGGCCCAATCACCAGGCCCTCTTGGATGCCGCGCTTGAGGGTGACGGCGGTATAGCCGCCAAGGCCGAAATCACGGATAAAGGTGACGCCCTCCCCCAACATGTCGCGGACGTTTTTTACGCCGTGGAGCAGCATGTACTCCTTGGAGTTGGACATAAATTCTTTGGAGCGCACCGTAACGGGGAGATCAGTGGGATGATCGCGCAGAATCTTGCGGTTTACATGGTCGTGTAGATTCAAAAGGCCCGGGGTCAGTGTTGTATCCCCCATGTCGACAAAGTCGAATTGCTGTATGGAGGCAGGTTGCTGATCGGACACATAGGTGATGGTATCCCCATCCACACCCACATACACAGGGGCCAGGACAGTTTTTCCATCTCCGGTGATCCCGCGGTCCGCTTTGATGTAAAACATTTGGCACATCTCCTTTGATTGGTTTAATTTACAGAAACCCTCTGCTGATTCGAATATAACCCTGCATCTATCAGGAAATCAAACAGGTCTTTCTTGTAAATCGACAGCTGTTTGCCTGTGGGAGCATTGGAGGATGTCTCTCATACGGCAGCACCCCGGATTGTCCCGGATCATCATTCGGGGCTTCGTAGGCGCAGGGTTCCGTGGATGCGGAAACTGCTGTCAGGCTGGACAGAATAAAATCCCCCCAGGGAGTTGTTCCCTGGGGGGATTTTATCTCAAAAGGTAATAAATTCTCATAAGATTTGGTTGGAACTGAGACATAACAAAAGCCCTTGAACCATTGCGGTTCAAGGGCTTTTGCGTGGTGGAGACTGCTGGACTCGAACCAGTGACCTCCTGCGTGTGAAGCAGGCGCTCTAACCAGCTGAGCTAAGCCTCCAGATGAAAGAAAGTGGTGACCCGTACGGGATTCGAACCCATGTTACAGCCGTGAAAGGGCCGTGTCTTAACCACTTGACCAACGGGCCATCTATATCAAGCCCTGCCAAGGCCCGTTTGGGGTTCTCCTGAGACGCACAGCGTCTCAGGAGAATGGTAGCGGCACCTGGATTTGAACCGGGGACACTGCGGGTATGAACCGCATGCTCTAGCCAACTGAGCTATGCCGCCATAAGAAATCCTCGACAGGGCACAAATTACTATACCAAAAAGCAGTGCATTTTGTCAAGGGTAATTCTTAAAAAACGGAAAATTTTTGTCCAAGCCTATTGTTTGTCCGGTTCCCGCGCGGCAGGCACTTTGCAGTTCCGCCAGGGCCTGCAAAAAAGACCCGGCTCGGCCTGTACACAGACCTTCAAAAGCGATGGTAAAGCAGGGCCGCTGAAGATTATTGCTCCACCATCATACGGATGATCTCACTGTCCGTCTCCCGCATGCCCTCCCGGCCCAGACGGCCAAAGTTGCGGATGGAGTTTTCCACGCCGGTGAGCACCAAGCCCTCGCCGCCGTAAAACTGCTGGCCGTTGCGGTACATCTCGAACCCAAGGATGCCTGCCTCCACCGCCATGGCGATCTTTGCGGCACAGGAGGACTTGGCTCCGTCACAGACAATGCCGGAGGTGACGGCCAGCGTATTGACAATGGTGTGGGAGATGACGTCGCAGTCCCCGCCGTACAGGTAGCTGATGCCCGCGCCCGCGCCGGCCCCGGCGCAGACCGCGCCGCAGTATGCGCTGAGCCGCCCGATGTTCTCTTTGATATGAAGGGTGACCAGGTTGGAAATCACCAGTGCGCGGTAGAGCGTCTCCTCATCCGCGTGGAGTTCCCTGGCGTACACGATGACCGGCAGTGAGGTGGTGAGGCCCTGGTTTCCGCTGCCGGCGCAGATGACCACCGGCAGTTCGCAGCCGTTCATGCGGGCGTCGCTGCCCGCCGCGGCATAGGCCTTTGCCCGGATCCGCACGCTGTCCCCGCCGTTTTTGAGCAGTACCTTCCCAATGTTTGCCCCATAGGTGCTGTGAAGGCCCTCCTCGGCGATGCGGGTGTTTTTCTCAATCTGGGACGAAATGACCTCCCTGACGTCCGATAAATCGCAGGTGGTTGCAAACTCATAGATATCCTGCACGTTCAGAAGAGTGTAGTCCGGCAGGTCGGCCTGGATGTCCTGGGTGCTGGGGTGGAGGTCCTTTTCCAGCGTCACCTTGCCGTTGCGCTCTATGTGGACGATGTTGGTGTGCTCGTTGGCAATGCGAACCTTTGCATAGGAGTCCCCATGGAACGCGGTCACAGTGAGGTCAAGCAAAAAGGGGGACTGGGCCATGTGGATGGCCACAGGCGTCTTTTTGAGATACTCCGGCAACAGGTTTTTTGCGGCCTGATCCACATGGGAGATCACCTCAAGCCGGGCGGATGCGTCGCCGCCCAAAACGCCGATTGCGGCGGCCACCTCGATGCCCCGCCTGCCGTCCGTGTTGGGGACGATGACGCTCTTCACATTTTTAATGATGTTCCCGCTGGCCTCGATGTCCAACCGGTCCGGCATTGCGCCTAACTCCGCCCGGGCCACCGCCGCGCAGTATGCGATTGCGATGGGTTCCGTGCAGCCCATCGCACAGACGAGCTCCCGCTGAAGAATCCGCACATAGGTGCTGTATTGGTTGGACATCTTTTCCATGACGTTCTCCTTTTGGTAATCTGCCGCTGAAGCGGCTCTCGTAAAAAGTACCTTCTGTCAAAAAGCGCTTGTATCCCGCGCCCGGCTAAACTGCTTGTTGGAGAGCGGGATACTAACGGATCGTGCGTCAGGCGGGCATGTCCTCTTGCCGTTTCCCGCGAAAATCGCAGATGGAGAGAAGGAACACTGCCGCAAGGATCAGGACAATCCCCAAGATGATCTGCACGCTGCAGGACTCGCTGAGGAACAAAATCCCGCACACCACGCTGGTAAGGGGCTCGAGCACGCTGAATATGGCGGCGTTTTGCGCGCCGCACAGCTGCACGCCCCGCTGGAACAGCATGGTGGCGCCCACAGCGGTCCCCCAGCTGAGCAATAGGGTGTAGAGCCAGCCCTGCAGGGTGAGGCCAAAGGCCCACGTGCCCATCAGGGTGTTGAGGACTGCCAGCACCACCACGCCGCCAAGGTTCAGCCGCAGCGTCAGCTGGAAGGGGGCCAGGGTCTCCTGCACATGGCTGGCCGGCAGATAGGCCACATATCCGGCATAGGTGATGGCGGAGAGCAGCGCAAGCAGAAGCCCCAGGCCGTCCACCTGCTCCCCCACCGTGCAGAAGAGGGCGACGCCCACAATGCACAAAAAGCAGCAGAAGTACTTCACGGGCCGGATGCTCTGCCGGAACATGGCCCGGCAGAGCAACAGCACGATGGCGGGATAGATAAAATGCACCGTCGTGGCAAGCCCGCTTGCAATTTTGGTGTAAGAGATGAATAGAAGGGAGGGGGTCAGCACATAGGTGATGCAGACCAGGAAAAACTTCTTGTCCGGCGCGGCCCGTTCATGGTGCGGGCAGAGCTTCCGGTCCAGTAAATACAGGAGCGGCAGGCTGAGTGCAAACCGGCAGAAGGAGAGGAAGACAGGATTTCCTCCATTGTCATATACTTTTACCGCCCACAGCGGCATGACGCCGAAGAGGACAGCGGCCAGCATGACATAGATCATGCCCTGCATCTGCTTTTTCACGAGAAAACCCTCCACGCTCTACGCAGCGTTAAATCTGTTCAAAATCGGTTCCGCTGTAGGAGTCCAGCACAGGCAAAAAGTCTTTGCCGTAGCGTTCGGACAGTATGGCGCGAACCCGTTCAATGAGGCCGGCGGCGTCCTTCGGCAGCACCTGGGTGATGACGTGGCAGTACATCTGATAGACGTCCGCGCAGTGGTAGGCCATCTCCCGCTTTACGCACTGGCCAGGCTTCAGCCGGGATTCATAGGTGCTCATGAAGTCGCTCTTCACTTCCGGGCTGTGGAAATAGAAGTCACAGGAGGAGTTGAGGTGCATATTCTGCGTGCGCTCGAAACCCATGGTGGGATTGAAGCCGCGGACCACTGCGCCGTCGATTTCCTTGCAGTAATCCACCCCGCACTGCTCACAGTCCATAGCCCGGAACTCCCGGGCCCACCAGCAGTCGGTCTGATGCTCGTGGACTGTGCCGGGAATGGCCTCATAGGTTCCCTCGTCGTCGAGGCCCTCATCGTTGCAGAGCAGCTCGCCATAGGCAAAGTAGGACGTGAGGTCCAGGGGGTTGCCGTCCCGCATGGCCCGCATGGCCATTCTGCGGCCGCGTCGGGCACCATAGGTGCGCCCAGCGGTCATGAAGAGGTCGTATCCCCGCTCGCGGCCGCAAAAGTCCATCAGGACTTTATAGAATGCCACCAGGATTCCGCCGTGGTGGGTCTCAGTCAACAAGATCGGTTGCTTTTGCGTCATCCTGCACCTCCAAATTCGGGAATGCCAGAACCAGGACCAGGGCGATGGTCAGGATCAGGCTGATGATCATAAGCGCCGGGCCGCCGCCCATCAGATAGTAAAGGCAAATGCCGTACGCCAGGGCAAAGTTCACCGCGCACAAAACGAGAGTCAAAACGGAGCGCACACGAAGGGAACCCACTTTGGATTCCAGGAAACTTGACATCTTTTTCGTCATTATGCCCACACTCCTAACTTAGTTAAAACAAAGGTGACGAAGGTGAGGTTGAGAACGACAACGCTGACCAAGACGCCGATGTTGTAGAGGTAGTTCTTCACCACATGCTTTCCAAGGAACTTGCGGTCGTTTGCCAGCAGGAACCAGGACGAGCCGCTGACCCAGGAGAAGCAGGACTGGAGGCCGGCCACCAGGATGACCGCCCACATGGGCTTGCCGATGTAAGCGCCCAAAAAGCCGATCTGCGTGCTGATCAGGCCGAACTTCCACAGCTTGGAGTGGGGGTCCAGGGGTTTCCCAAAGGCGCGGCACAGGGACTGGGCGGCAATGGTGCTCATGCCGATCATGGTAGACACGGTGATGGCCAAGATGCCGATGTAGAAGCCGATCTGGATGCCCAGGCTGGGGATGGCGCCCACCAGGGCGTTGGCCAGGGCATAGGTGTCGTCGGGGAAGGAGCCGCCGCTGAAGGTCACGGCAAACGCCACGCCCACAAAGGTGAGGACCAGCGTCACGGGAACCAGGCCGCCCACCACAAGGTCAAAGTGGGCAAGCTTTTCGTGGGTGGGGGTGAAGTTGCGCTGCTTCATGGCGTAGTGGTACTGGCACCAGTCGCCCACGGCCACCACAGAGATCAGCGCGGCGATGCCGGTGGAGATGCCCTCGATTCCGCTGGGCAGCGTGGGGATCAGCAGACCGTGCAGCAATGCGCCCCAATCCACACCGGTCACAAAGATGACGGCCACGAACACGACCAGCATCACGACGATCAGGATTTTGCAGAAATTCTCCACAAAACGGACCGCCTTATCGTTTTTGCCGTACATCCAGGCAAAGGGGAACGAGAGGGCAAAGATGACAATCCAGTTGATGGATCTGGGGAAGTTGATGTTCACCAGGGCGAACATATTCTCCAACGCATCCGTACCCAAGGCATACTGCCCGAAGGTAAAGGTCACATATCCCAAATAGCACGCGATCAGTCCGGTGACGGCGGAGCCGATCAGCTTATTTTGATACTTGTTCTGGGCGGTGATGACGTCCAGCCTGCTGTGGACGGCAAACTTAGTACCCAGAGTCAGCATGAACATACCGAGCAGATAGGAGTAGAAGGGGATCCACAGCATCTCATAGCCATAAGCCGCGCCCATGGCGGCGACGGATGCGAAGGAGCCGGCGCCAAGGGTGGTGACGGCCTCCAGGAATGCGGGCCCGGTGTATTTGCTGAATCCCTTCCACCGGGTTAAGACAGGTGCTTGATTGAGACGTTCAAGGTCTTGAATCTCATTGAGATTTACCTGTTCACTCATAATTTCCCTCCCTAAATTATCACGCTTCGCAAATTAAGTCCCGGATCACTTTTTTTGAATAGGGCTCCAATGTGATTTGGTTGGCACACACCCTTTCCTTGCAGGCCAGCTTCACCGCGCCGTCCACTTTCACCATGCATTTGCCGCATGCAGCCTGACGGCAGGCCGCGTGGGAGAAAAACGCAAGAGAATGGTCCTGCTTATTATATATTTCTTCCAGGAGATTCATGACAGAAACCGCCGCGTCATCCTCCACCGTCACCGTGTAGGTCTGATATCGGCCATTGCCTGTTTCGGCCCCCCGTAAGATTTTAACTTCAATGTCTCTCATCTCCAGCCTCCTTAGCTCAGCTTTGCGATTACGTCTTCCACATAGGGGATGTAGTCCTTGCGGACTGGCTCCGGGTAGATGTCGGTGTGGACCGGCGGGACCCATTCGGTGTCTAACGCACAGTTTTTGACCACCAGGTTTTTGAGGTAGTTCTCGTTATCCGTATAGAAATAGTCCTCCCGCACATGGACGCCCCGGCTCTCCTTGCGCATGGAGGCCGCCGTGAGGGTGGCCGCTGCGGTGATGAGGCCGTTGCGAAGCTGCAGGTATTCCAGCCACTCCTTATTATATCTGCGGTCCTTGGTGGCAAGGGACACGCCGGGCAGCTCCTTTTGCAGGCTCAGCACGTCCTGGAGGCCTTTTTCCAGGGCTTTGCCGTTGCGCAGGACCGTCAGGGAGGAGGCGGTTGCGTCGTGCAGCGCCTCCCGCAGCTCCACCGGGCTTGCGCCGCCGCCGTTTGCGAAGGGGCGGAGCAGCTCTTCCTCCATCCGGGCAAGCAGCTTGTCGGAGGCCTTGTCCACGTCGGTCTTCCCCGCATAGGAGGCCGCGGAGGCGCCGGCGATGTTCCCCTCGATCAGCATCTCCGTGGTGGCGGCGGAGACCCGGTTGGCGCCGAACATGCCGCCGGTGCATTCGCCCGCCGCAAAGAGGCCGGGCAGCTTTGTCCCCATCTCCTCGTCGATGCGGATGCCGCCCTCGAAATAGTGGGCAAACGGGGCGCAGGTCACGCAGCGGTTGTTGAGGAAAATTTCCATAATGTCGTGGTACATGCCCTTGGACAGGTTGGGGAGGTCGTGATAGAGCTCCTCCTTCAGCTCCTCCGGGGAGAGGGGAAGGGTGTAGTAGACGCCGCCAAAGCGGTTGCAGCGCTGGGAGTTAATCTCCTTTTGCAGCGCGTAGGAAAGCAGCATCTTGTTCCACTCGGTGTCAAGGGCAAGGGCCTCCACCTCGGCAGTCAGGTGGCGCTGGGTAAAGGGCTTGCCGAATTTGTTGACGTATGTACCGTAGCCGGTGGTGTTCATAATGTAGGGCAGAATGTTGCCCTTATACATCGCTGGGTGGAGGATGACCGAGGGGCAGAAGGAGATCATCTCCATGTCGATGAGCTCAGCGCCCGCCCGCAGCGCCGCCGCCGGGCCTTCACCGCAGCAGTCGGTGGGGCCGCTGTTGTTCCGGAAGATGCCGTGGCTGCCGCCGGTGGCGATGACCACCGCCTTGGCGGGGAAGTACTTGATCTCACCGGTGAGCAGGTCCACACAGGTGCAGCCCTTTACCGCTCCGTCCTCCACCACCAGGTCGGTGAAGAGGTGGCTTTCCACATAGGAGATGCCCAACTCCTTCACCCGCCGGAACAGGGAGTCCAGGATTGCGGAGCCGAAAACGGAGATGCCCCGCTCACCCTCCGTGCCCAGGACCTCCATGCCCCAGCCCATCAGTTCACGGATCCGGTCCGGCGCGCCGTCCACAAATTTGTGGATCAGCTTCTGGTTGCCCAGGTAAAAGCCCTCGTGGCAGACGTCTGCAAAAAACTTCTCTTTGGAGTCGTCCTGGTTCCAGTCACTCAGCCCCATCTCGTGGAGGCTGTGGCCGTCGCAGGCGATGTCCGCGCTCAGGTTGGCTCCGGCCAGCAGTGTGGAGCCGCTGCGGTTGATCTTGCCTTTGGCCACAATCAATGTGTTCGCGCCGCCCTCCGCGGCGCTGATCGCCGCGCGCAGACCGCCGCCGCCGCTTCCAATGACAACGACATCAAATGGAGCGCATTTTTCAAGCATATTCGTTCCTCCTGACCATCTTGTTCCATCCAGTTTTGTTTTGTTTCCAACAAAACAAAAATACTCCCATTCCAAAGAAAAGTCAATTACTTGTTGAATGTTTCTATGGAAATGCTGAAATTTGCAGAGTGCTGTAGACAGTTTGCACAAATATGCGAATCATTCTAAAAAAGAGTCCGCCCTCAGGTTGGGAAACGGACTCTTTTCTATAGGATCAGATGGAACTGAGGGACTGGACATGCTGGCCGCACAGATCCTCCATGTAATCCGCATAGCGGTGGAGCACGTCCAGGACAAGCTCTCTGGACGCGTCCGGCAGCGCGTCAAAGTAGGAGTAGAACTCCCGGCCGATGACCTGGTGAAACTCGATGTGCGCCTCAAATACCTTCATGCCGGTCTCGGTGCCCCGGTAGTAGACTTCCTTGCGGTTGCACTTGTCCTTAAAGCAGTCGATCAGGCCCCGGGATTCAAAATCCCTTGTCATTTTAGAGATGGTGCCTTTCGGGATGCCCGTGATCTGGGCCAGCTTTGTGGTGTTGATTCCCGGATGACAGATGATCTTCTCCAACGTGTGCATTTCCCGCGGAAGCAGGCTCACACCGGGGATGTATTCCCGGTGATTGCGGTTATCGATATTGGTGTAACTGCAAATACGGAGTATGGCTTCATCAAACTCTAAACGCCTGTCAGACATATTGAAATCCTCGAATAAAGTAATGATCGTATGAATTCATTCTATCTCAAGTGTTTGGAAAATGCAAGGGATGTCAAGCCTGACATCGTCCTAAATATTCTACAAGCAGCCTGCACCTTTGCCCACAGTCTGCCAATGCCTTAACAAAATGCACCATATGTCGCCATATTATGGATGCTGACACCGCCTTTATTGGCCGCATATCGGATGATATAAGCCGTTCCTCCAGTATCCATATTTTACGGAGTTATAACAACTCCATTTTGGTCTAAGCGCAACACAACCCTCTAAAATAGAGCCATAGCAGCTCAGTTTTGGAGGTTCTATTATGGAACATAAGAAGATCAATGAGAAACATTGTGGCCTGCGGGTTGATGGCGATATTCATGCAAAGTTCCGCCATGCCTGTGGCTTTCACGGCCGTTCCGCAAATGCCCAGATCATCCGGTTGATGCTGAAATTCATTGCAGAATACGAATCTGAGCATGGCAAGATAAAGCTTGAGAAATAATTTAGAGCAGAGAATAGAGTGGATTTATAACATATGCATAGGTGCATGGATACAGAAAAGGCCGATGGTTACCATATGGTAACCATCGGCCTTTTGAACTCTATCGTGCGCGTTGCTTGTGACAGGCGTCGATCTCTTAATACATGCCGCCCATGTCCGAAGGGGTATCATCATTCTAATATTTGTCGGTCTTTTTCCCGTTGCAGGCTTTGCAGAGCATTTGACAGTTATCAGGTGTTGTCTGCCCTCCCTTGCTCCAGGGCTTGATGTGGTCACCCTCCATTTCTCCAAATGCAAAGTGCTCTCCACAGATGGGACATATCCCATTTTGTCTGCTGTATGCCGCCAGTTTATCTCTCTTGTCAAATGCACGCAGGTTTAGCAGTCTACCTGCAAATGGGTCTGTATCTCGGCAAAGCAGGAATTCATAGATACCTTTTGCTTTTTGTACCTCGTCATCTTCATGCAGGCGTTTCACTTCCAAGCCCATTACCGTAGAATTATAAGTGCGGTCATGGTATGTGTTATAAAGATGGCACCAGTCCAGGCCTTTCATATCCGAGAAGTATTTTGGAAAAATCTTCTCTACCCAATGAATCACATCTTGGAAATACTGCCACAATTCGTCTGCGTCCGCGTCTGATTTATGCTGCGCCATATATTCTGTAATTTCCTTGATACCTTGATACTCGCAGATCCCTTTTAACGCCTTTTCAAGAAGTTCCTGCCTGTTCGGGTCGCCCGTTATGTATTTATCCGACATCAACTTTGCAGCACAATTTCGCTTTGAGAAATGCCGCTTTGCGTCTGAAAGCCATTCGCCTGTGTAAACGGAGTTCCTAAGTTCCTGGTCGGACAGCTTTTCCCCTGCAATATTGACAACTTTGAACCATTCTAATTTTTCAGATTCTTCGCCCTCGCAAATATAAACCATAAACTCATAGTTCATAATGGCGTTGTACTTGTCGTCGGGTAAAGCGTCCCAGTAATATTTCTTGTCGTCAAGGGTGATAGAAAACTGATGTTTCAGATATTGCATGACGGAAAGCGTCCTTTGCTGGCCGTCCAAGACCTCATATCTGACATTCCCAACCCTTACCCAGTACATCACATTCAGCGGAAAACCTTTCAGCACCGTTTGGATAACGGCCTCCGCCTGCTCATTATTATAGACAAACTCCCGCTGATAAGGCGGGCGGATGGCAAGCCTGCCGCCGTAGGCAAAAACGCCGTCGTCGCCGTTGTCGGCGTAGCTGTCAAACACGTCCCTGACCTTGATTTGTTTCGGCTCTATTTTCACGGTTTACCCTCCTTCGGATCAAAATTCTCTTGAAGGTATTCTTCGCATTCCCGCTTGTATCGTAATATACAAGGCTGGTCATGTTTGCAGTATAGTGTCCTTTCCCACCTTGCGCTTGGTATTTTGCGATCCATTCTTCGCCTATTCTTTCAATTCCAATTTCATCAGAGCCATATTTTCCCGTATAATCAGCACAACCAATAATTTCAAACTGCTCTGGATTGTACTTGTCTAAAAAAGTAATGGGTACGCCCATTATCCCGCTACATCTTACGCTTGATAACAATTCTGTCATACAGCCGACTGTACCTTGCGGCGCTTGATGGCGATCCGGTCGTAGAGGCAACGGTAGAGCGTCTGTCGCCTCTCTCTCTCTCTCTCTCTCTCTCTCTCTCTCTACATTAACAGTTTGTGAACTTTCAACAGGCAAATAGAAACGCACTCCGCCCGCTACATAAGTCCCTTTTGGCGCAATTTCCGACATGGGTTTTCCCAACCAGCGGCTTGCCCCGATAATTTCAAACTGGTCTGGGTTATGCTTGTCCAGATAAGTGATGGGGACGCCGATTTCCTCATAGTAGTCGCATGGAATGTCGCTGACCTTCGATACTTCTATTGCATCGTAATTCGCATAATGGGGATATTCTTCTTCGTTGCCGTAATATCGCTTAAATAGCGTTAATTCTTCATGTCGCTTTTGGATATCCAAATTTGTATACCAAGTACAGTTGCGGAAATGAACAAGCCCTGTGGTCGGATTATATACACCAGGGGCATACCCTGCCGCTCTCTCAAGAGGGATCCGAAAATAAGCGTCGTCTTTTCTGAAACCATAGCCAAGCCACAATTTATCCTCTTTAATAAGCGGAAAAATTTCTTTGTATGTAACCGCATTCTTGCTTCCTATGATTAAAAACTTTTTGCCGTACTCCATCAGTTGTGCAACATACTCCCGAAACAGGCTGAACGGCGGATTCGTAACAACAATGTCCGCCTGTTTGAGATATTCGATGCATTCTTCGCTGCGAAAATCCCCGTCGCCCTTTAACTTTTTTACCCCGCGCTTTTTGGATTTCAAGAGTGCGTCAATATCCGCGTCGGAAACGCCCCTGCCGTTTGCCATCGGCACTTCTCTGATGTCCATAACATAGCCGTTTCCCCGCACAACAGGCTCGTCCATCCAGTCAAAGAGCGTAAGCTGCTGCCCGATCACAGGCGAGGTGCTGTAAGAAGTACATATCAATCTTTTCAAGCCGAGGTAATTAAAATTCCGCAGGAAGAATTTACAAAAATTACTCTCAAAAGGATCATCACAGTTACAAAAGATTGTCTTGCCCCTAAAATGCTTTTCGTAATGGTTGAGTTCACTCTGTATATCCTCATACTGTGTATAAAACTCGTCTTTTTTCGCGTCCTTGGCTTTATGCAGATTCTCATTCTTTGCCATCTGTCGATTCCTCCGCTACTGCACATTTACGACTACCTCTACTATAATACAAATGGAAAAGAAGGGCAAGAGCGTGTTTAGACATGATACTTCGACGCAAAAAGGCCGACACCCACAATCGTGAGTGTCGGCCTTTTATTACCCTATCCTGCGCTTTGTCTGTGGCGTAAGTGTAGCGCAAATTCACCTTTCTGTACGCTGAAACCCAGGCGTTTCAAGGGATTGCGGTATTTTTTAATACATGCCGCCCATGTCGCCCATGCCGGGGGCCGCGGCGGGTGCGGGAGGCTCGGGCTTGTCGGCCACGAGGGACTCGGTGGTCAGAACCATGGCGGAGACGGAAGCGGCATTCTCCAGAGCGCAGCGGGCCACCTTGGCGGGATCGATGATGCCGCTGGCGACCATGTCGCAATACTCTTCCTGATAAGCGTCGAAGCCGTAGCCCTTCTTGCCGGACTCGCGGACCTTCTCGAGGATGACGGAGCCGTCCAGGCCGGCGTTGGCGGCAATCTGGCGGATGGGGGCCTCCAGAGCCTTGGCGATCAGGCGCACACCGGTCTTCTCATCGCCCTCTACCTCACCCAGCAGGGCTTCCACGGCGGGGATGACGTTGACAAAGATGGTGCCGCCGCCGGCAACCACGCCCTCTTCCACAGCGGCGCGGGTGGCGTTCAGCGCATCCTCGATGCGGAGCTTCTTCTCCTTCATCTCGGTCTCGGTGGCTGCGCCGACCTTGATGACGGCTACGCCGCCGGCCAGCTTGGCCAGGCGCTCCTGGAGCTTCTCGCGGTCGTAGTCAGAGGTGGTGACGGAAATCTGGCTGCGGATCTGGCCCACACGGTCCTTGATGGCCTGGGAGTCGCCGGAGCCGTCCACAATGGTGGTGGTCTCCTTGGTGACCTTGACCTGACGGGCGCGGCCCAGCATGTCGATGGTGGCCTCCTTCAGCTCCAGGCCCACCTTCTCGCTGATGACGGTGCCGCCGGTGAGGGTAGCGATATCCTGCAGCATCTCCTGACGGCGGTCGCCGAAGCCGGGGGCCTTGACGCACACTACGTTCAGCGTGCCGCGCAGACGGTTGACAATCAGGGTGGACAGGGCCTCGCCCTCCACATCCTCGGCAATGATCAGCAGCTTCTTGCCGGCCTGGACCAGCTGCTCCAGGATGGGCAGGATGTCGGCGATGACAGAAATCTTCTTATCGGTGATCAGGATATAGGCGTCGTCCAGGTTGGCCTCCATCTTCTCGGTGTCGGTGACCATATAGGGGGTGATATAGCCGCGGTCGAACTGCATGCCTTCCACGACCTCGCTGTAGGTCTCGGCGGTCTTGGACTCCTCGATGGTGATGACGCCGTCGGCGCTGACCTTCTCCATGGCCTCGGCAATCAGCTTGCCGATCTCTTCGTCGCCGGAGGAGACGGCGCCCACGCGGGCGATGTCCTTGGTGCCGTCCACGGTCTTGGCCAGGTTCTTGACCTCGGCCACAGCGGCCTCAACGGCCTTGGACATACCCTTTTTCAGGACAATGGGGTTGGCGCCGGCGGCCAGATTCTTCAGGCCCTCATGGATCATGGCCTGGGCCAGCAGTGTGGCGGTGGTGGTGCCGTCGCCCGCCACATCGTTGGTCTTGGTGGAGACTTCCTTCACCAGCTGGGCGCCCATGTTCTCAAACGGATCCTCCAGCTCGATCTCCTTGGCGATGGTGACGCCGTCGTTGGTGATCAGGGGAGAGCCGAACTTCTTGCCCAGGACCACGTTGCGGCCCTTGGGGCCCAGGGTGACCTTTACGGTATCGGCAAGGGTGTTGACGCCGGTCTCCAGCGCCTTGCGGGCATCCTCACCGCGTTTAATCAGCTTAGACATAATTCATTACCTCCAAAATAGAAGAGTTTGATTTTTTGATCTCTTTTTTGCCGCCGAGCTGAGGCGGCCGCCGGACTCTGGCCGGACAGCAGGATGTTATTCCACGATGGCCAGGATGTCGCCCTGACGAACCACCACGTACTCCACGTCCTCCAGGGTGACCTTGGTGCCGGCGTATTTGTCGGTGATGACCTTGTCTCCGGCCTTGACGGTCATGGTGATGGTCTTGCCGTCCACCACGCCGCCGGGGCCCACGGAAATGACCTCGGCCACGGAGGGCTTCTCCTTGGCGGAGCCGGTGAGGATGATGCCGCCCTTGGTGGTCTCCTCAGCCTCTACCATCTTCAAAATGACGCGGTCTGCAAGCGGGGTGAGTTTCATGAAAATTGCCTCCTTATTGTATGATATAATTTTTTGAATGAACGAAATCAGCGTTAGCACTCGTGCTTCCTGAGTGCTAACGCTGCTATCATAGTACATTGTTTTCCATTTGTAAAGGGGGTAGCGGGAGAAATTCTGTAAAGAATTTGTGAATGGACTGTCTTCAGCGGGCGGTTTTGTTGCAGTCGCAGCCCTTGGGACCGAAAAAGTTGAGCCGCTTGTCGGCCAGGCGCACTGTCACGTCGTGGGAGCGGAAGCATTCGCCGTCCAAACAGGTGACGATCTCCTCAGCGTCGGAGTGGATGCGGACCTCCCTGGCCCGGACCACCCGGGCCAGGGAGGGGAAGCGGGCGTACTGGCCGTCGGAATAGGGCCGGAAAAACCGGGCAAAGGTGGGGCGGCTTACCTTTTTGACCAGGATGGTCTCCAGCACGCCGTCGTCCATCCGGGCCTCGGGCACCGGCGTGGAGCCGCCGCCATAGTAGCGGCCGTTGCAGGTGGCCACCAGGGCGAACTCGTCGGTCACCTCTTCCCCGTCGACAGTGACGGTCCAGCGCTGGCCGATGCCCTTGAAGAGAAGGTTGACGGCCACGGAGGCAAGGTAGCAGCCCCGTCCGCTGAGCAGCGGATAGTCGCCGTATGTATGCACATCCTCTGCCACCCGTGCGTCGATGCCGGAGCAGGCGATGGTGGTGCAGTACCTGCCGTTGCACTCGATGAGGTCCAGGGGAAAGACGTCGCCGTCCCAGAGGTTCTCCGCATCGGAGAAGCGGGGCATGTCCTCTCCGAAGTTTTTCAGAAAGTCGTTTCCCGTGCCCACGGGGATACAGGTCACAGCCACATGTTCAAAGCCCGCGGCGCCATTGGCCACCTCATAGACGGTGCCGTCGCCTCCGCAGGCGTAAAGGCGGATGGGTTCCCCGCTCTCCGCCGCCTTACGGGCCAGCTCCGTGGCATGGCCGGGGCTCTGGGTCAGCATACAGGTACAGTCCAGCCCGTGCTTTTGGCGAAGATTCTCCGCCATGGCCAGAATACGGCTGGCCTGGCTGCGCTTTCCGGCGCTGGGATTGATGATGAAGATGTGCTTCATAGGTCCTCCTTTCGGCCAAAATCCAATACGGTTCGTAAACATTCGACCGGAAATTACATATAGTAGTTATTTTCCTCCGTAAAAGAAGGCGTCACACTTGATCATCCCGTTGTAGAGCTTACGCTTTTTCACTGCCGGACGGCCGAAGGAGCGCTCAAACTCCGTGTGGGAGGAGAGTACCACCACCCGCCACTTGGGAGGCAGCGTCAGAAGTGCCTTGCCGAACACCCTGTAAAGGGCTTCCGCTTCCGAGCGCTCCATAAGCCGCTCGCCATAGGGGGGATTGGTGACCAGCTGGCCGTACTCGCTTTCGCGGCGGAACGCGGCGGCGTCGGCCACCTCAAAGCGGACGCAGTCGTCCACTCCGGCGAGCTCCGCGTTGTGCCGGGCAAGGTCCACCGCCGCAGGGTCGATGTCGCCGCCCCAGATGTCGTAGGAGCCGTGGAACTCCCGGTCCATGGCCTCCTGGGCGGCGTCGGTCCAGAGGCGGGAGGGCAGGGTTTTCCAGCGCTGGGCAGAAAAGCTGCGGTCCAGGCCCGGCGCCCTGTTTTTGGCGATGAGAGCGGCTTCGATGGGGATGGTGCCGGAGCCGCAGAAGGGGTCGCAGAAGGGGTCGCGGCCCCGGTAGCGGGACAGCGTCACCAGGGCGGCTGCCAGCGTTTCCCGCAGCGGCGCACCCATGTTCCGGGCCCGGTAGCCCCGCTTGTAAAGGCCGTCCCCGGAGGTATCCAGATACAGCGTGGCCACGTCCTTGATGATGGAGAACTGAATCTGGTAGCGGCTGCCGGTCTCCGGCAGCGTCTCCACGCCGTAAGATTGCCCCAGCCGTTTGGCGGAGGCCTTTTTCACAATGGCCTGGCAGGCCGGGACCGAGTGGAGGATGGAGTTCAGGGTATAGCCCTTGACGGGGAACTCGCCCTCCCGGGGGATATAGTCCTCCCAGGGCAGGGCGCGGACGCCCTCAAAAAGCTCATCAAAGGTGGCGGCGGGAAAGGAGCCCAGCTCCATCAGCACCCGGGCGCCACAGCGCAGGTTCAGGTTCAGCCGGGGGATGTCGGCCTCGGAACCCAGGCAGTGAACCCGGCCGTTTTCCGCGCGGACCTCGCGAAGGCCCAGGCGTTTCATCTCGTCGGCCACCAGGCTCTCCAGTCCAAAGAGGCAGGGGACGGTCAGCGTTATTGTCATAATATGCTCCATTCTGCCGCTGTGCAGAAAAAATAAGACTCCACCAGCGGCGTATGGAGAGTCTGATGTGACGCCGCGCATTCACCCGGCGCATTCAAATTGGATCGGTAATATGCATGGAACAGCATCAGGATTAATTTCCAGAAACAGTATAACAAAAGGGAAGGGAAAGTGCAAATTGGAGAAACGGGAAAATGATAACAGTTTCTTAAAAAGAATCCGGTGGAAATGAAACAAAAGATATGGTATACTGCGTCTATAGGAAAAAGTGCTGTAAGAAAGGAGAAACACATGATTCCTGTCATGACGATAGTTTGGCTGGTGGCCATCGTGGTGTTCGCGGTGGTGGAAGCGGTGACGGCGGGGCTGGTCTCCATCTGGTTTGTGGCCGGGTCCCTGGCGGCGCTGATCGCAGCCATCGCCGGAGCCAGTGAACTTGTGCAGGTCATCCTCTTTGTGGCGGTCTCCGCCATAGCCTTGGCGGCGACAAGGCCGCTGGTGAAAAAATACGCCCGCGGCAAAGCCGTGCCCACCAATCTGGATAGGGTGATCGGCGAAACCGGCAAGGTGACGGAGGACATCAACAACGAAAACGCCACCGGCGCCGTGTATGTGGACGGCAAGACCTGGACCGCCCGCAGCGACGACGGCACGGTGATCCCGGCGGGTGAGCAGGTTCGGATTGTGAAAATGGAGGGCGTCCGGCTCTTTGTAAAATTAAGTGAAAAATTGGAGGTAGTTAAATGAATGGTTTGGGATGGATCCCCGTACTGGTGCTGGTGCTGCTGATCGTTCTGCTCATCATCACCAACATCCATATTGTCCAGCAGTCCCGGGCTTATGTGGTGGAGCGCCTGGGCGCCTTCCACACCGTTTGGAACGTGGGCATGCATTTTAAGGTCCCCTTTATTATGCGCATTGCCAAGAAAGTATCCCTGAAGGAGCAGGTGGCGGACTTTGCGCCCCAGCCTGTGATCACCAAGGACAACGTCACCATGCAGATCGACACGGTGATCTATTTCCAGATCACCGACCCCAAGCTCTATACGTACGGCGTGGAGCACCCCATGAACGCCATTGAGAACCTGACAGCCACCACGCTGCGAAACATCATCGGTGACATGGAGCTGGATCAATCCCTGACCAGCCGCGACATCATCAACTCCCGGATGCGCGCCATCCTGGACGAGGCCACCGACCCCTGGGGCATCAAGGTCAACCGGGTGGAGCTGAAGAACATCATCCCGCCCAAGGAAATCCAAAACGCCATGGAGAAGCAGATGAAGGCGGAGCGTGAGCGCCGCGAGTCCATCCTCCAGGCCGAGGGCCAGAAGGCCAGTCAGATCCTGGTGGCTGAGGGCGAGAAGCAGTCCGCCATCCTGCGGGCAGACGCTGCCAAGCAGGCCGCCATCCTGAAGGCCGAGGGCGAAAAGGAGGCCCGCATCATGGCCGCAGAGGCTGAGGCCCAGGCCATCATGAAGGTGCAGCAGGCCACCGCCGACTCCCTGAAGCTGCTGAATGAGGCCGCTCCCAACAGCCAGGTGGTCAAGCTCAAGGCGCTGGAGGCGATGGAGAAGGTGGCGGACGGCCAGGCCACCAAGATCATCATCCCCTCCGAGATTCAGGGTCTGGCAGGGCTTGCCGCCTCCGCCCAGGTGCTGTTGGAATCCGATAAGTAAAAAAGATTGGCATGGCAGGCGGGGAAACCCGCCTGCTGTTTTTTGGGAACTTTTTTCCGTTGGATTCGTCTAAGGGAAACAGGAACAACAAAGAAAGGAAATCAACGACATGAAAAAACTCTTTGCCCTGCTGCTGAGCCTGAGCCTGTTATTCTCTCTGGCCGCCTGCGGCAGCGACAACAGCGGCTCGTCCAGTTCCTCCGGCGCGGGCTCCTCTGCGTCCAGCGGCCTGCCCGTCACAGGCGGTGTGAGCGATATGGAGGATGGAGAGCCTGACTCCTCCGATGCGCCCCTCGCCGGTGAAGAGGCGGGTGATGTGGACTCGCCCCCGGCCTCAGACCCTGCCGGCGACGCAAAGCCGGTGAATCCCCCGGCCTCCAAGCCCAGCGGCGGGAGCGGCACCTCCAAGCCCTCCGGCGGAAATGCCTCCAAGCCGGAGAATACAGCCAAGCCCTCCGGCGGCTCCTCCTCCAGCAGCGCATCCAAGCCCAATGGCAGCGGAAGCGCCTCCTCCGGCAACTCCTCCTCTTCCTCCTCTTCCTCCTCTTCGGAAGAGAGCCTCAGCGACCTGATGAGCACTATCCTGGATGGTGTGGAGACCCCCAACTACAGCATCAGCGAGCTGGCCGGGGACAGCTTCCCCTACATGCTCTTCATCGATCAGCCCGAGGGCGCCTCCGCTGTCAGCGCCGACGCCATGATCGGCTCCATCGCCCACTCCGTTGTGCTGATGCGGCTGAGCGACGGCTCCGACGTGGAGGGAATCGCCAAGCAGGTGAAGGACAACGCCGATCCCCGGAAATGGATCTGTGTGGAGGCGGAAAAGACCATTGTCAAAACCAATGGGAACCTGGTTCTGCTGGTGATGTCCGATACGGCCACCGCCGACGCCATTGCCGCCAACTTCGACGCCCTGTAAAAACCTCCTCAAAACAGCCTCTTCCTTGGGAGGGGCTGTTTTTTCTGAGTGAAAGGAAACGACCATATGCAACTCTCGTCCCTCACATTTCTGTACGCCTTTTTGCCATTGATGCTGCTCACCTTTCATCTGGCCCCCAGGCGGTGGCGCAGCGCCGTGCTGGCCGGGGCCAACGCCCTATATTGCGCCTTTGGCGGCCCGTTCGCCCTGCTTTTGCTGATAGCAAGCATCCTTTTGGGGTGGAGGGGCTGCATTGTGCTCCGCCAAAATAGAGGCACGGCAAAGGGGCGGGTGCTGCTGACGTGCCTTGTTGCCGCCCATCTCCTGGCGCTGCTGGCCCTGCGCTATGGCGGCTTTTTAGCAGAGGCACTGAAGGCACCGCAGCCCCAATGGAGCGCGCCGCTGGGGCTCTCCGTCTACACACTGGCCCTGATTGGGGCGGAGATAGACGTGTTCCGGGGCCGGGCTGAGCCGGTGGGGAGCCTTTTGGCCTTTGCGGCCCTGGCCGGCTGCTTCCCGGCTCTGGCAGGGGGCGTGGTGGCGCGCCTGCCCGGAGAAGAGCAGCCCCGCTCCTGGGAAACGGCCGCCGACGGGGCCAGAAAAGCGGTGTGCGGCCTGGGAAAGCAGGTGATTTTGGCCGGACTCCTGTGGGAAGTAGCTGCCCGCGTATCCGGAGAGGCCAGCGTGCTCCACGCCTATCTGTATGCCGGAGCGGTGACATTGGGGAGCTACCACTTCCTCTCCGGTTGGGCGGATCTTTCTTCCGGGCTTGGGCAGCTCTTTGGGCTCCGCCTGCCGGATAACTTCCGCTATCCTCTGACAGCGGCTTCCCCACTGGAATTCCAGGACCGGTGGATGATGTCTGTGAACGGCCTTCTGCGCTGCGTGCTGCCCGGGGAGGCTGCGGTGATCCTGGTGGGGCTGTGGCTCCGGCCGGGCTGGAACGGGCTCCTTTGGGGCGCGCTTTGGGGCGCGGCCCTGATGGCGGAAAAGCGCTTTGGAACGCTCCGCGGCCCGTTGGGCAGGGTCTGGGTGCTGGCGCTGTGCACGGTGGGCTCCGTGGCGCTGATGGGGGACGGCCCCTTGGGAGCGCTTGGGGATTTGGGCGCTCTGATGGGCTGGGGAGGCGTTCCCCTGGTCAGTGCGGAAGGGCTCTATCAGCTGAAAAGCGCCGCCGTGCTGCTGATCGCTGCCGCATTGGGCGCAACGCCCGTGCCACGGCGCATCTACCAATGGCTCTCCGGGCAAAAGTGGATGGCCCTGGCCGAGCCGGTCGCCGCCGCCGCGCTGCTGGCGCTGGTCACGGGCTTTTTGGCGGAAGGCGTACCACCAGCCTGGTTTACACTGTAGGGAGGAGAAGGAATGGACAAGCTGAAACAAATCCTGACCGCGTCTCTTTTGGGGCTGATGGTCCTTGGCTTTTCCCTTGCAGGGCTTTTGCTGCCGGATCAGGAGAGCTCCCGGGCAGAGCGGCGCAAACTCCAAACGCTCCCGCAACTTTCCTGGAGCAGGGAATACGGAGAGGGGCTGGAAGTTTACTTTGCCGACCAAATGCCTTTGCGCCGGGAGCTGCGGACGGCAAAGGGCTGGTTTTCCACCAAGGTGATGGGACGGCTGGACAACGGCGGCTATTATCAGGCCGGGGATGTGCTCTGCAAGATGGAGTATCCACTGGATGAAAAGCAGGTGGGCTACGCCGCGGACCGCCTGGCCGGCGTATATGAGGACTTTTTAAAGGGAACCAGCCTCCGCTGGGCAGTGATTCCCGACAAGGGGTACTACGCCGGGGAGGGCCGTCCGGGGCTGGACTACGAACGGCTGGTGGAGCGGATGGCGGACTCGCTGGGCGACGAGGCGGAGTATGTGGATCTCTTTGATGTGCTGCGCCTGGAGGACTACTATGCCACGGACACCCATTGGCGGCAGGAGCGCCTCTTCCCGGCCGCAGACGCGCTGCTTAAGAGCTTTGGCCTGCAGGGGACAGACCCTGGGCGGTACACAGCCCATGAGATCGATGGGTTCACAGGAGCCTACTTCGGCGCCTCCGGCCTTCCGGCAAAGCCGGAGACGCTGACCTATCTCACCAGTCCCGCGACGGAGGGGGCGGTGGTCACCAGTGCGGAGGCAGCGGCCACACTGCCGGTTTATACCCTGAACCAGTGGGAGGAGTCCCTGGACGGCTACAACATCTTTTTGGGCGGGCCCCAGGCGGTGCTGACGGTGGAGAACCCATTGGCGGAGGAGGAGCGGGAGCTGGTGCTCTTCCGGGACTCTTTCGGCAGCTCCATTGCGCCGCTCCTGTTGGAGGGGTACAGCAAGATCACCCTGGTGGATCTGCGCTACATCGCCCCGGAGCTGCTGCCCCAGTACGTGGATTTGGAAGCGGCGGACGATGTGCTGCTGCTCTTTTCCGTACAGGTCCTCAACGCCGGGCGGATTTTGAAGTAGGCATTGACAGGGCGGGGAAGGACCGGTACAATACAGGGGAAGCGGACGTTTGTCCGAAATTCAAAGAGATGGGAGTTGGGAAGATGCGTCACATTTCTTGCTGAAAAGAAAGCGCCGGGGGAAGTATGCCTTGGCGCGCAAGCAGGAAAGTGAACGGTATCTTCTTTTTGCCATAGGATGCGTGCGCCCGGATGAGGGCGGATTGGCGTTGCTGTGAGCTGCGGGAAAGATCGCTTTCCTGCAGCTCATTTTTTACGCCCGCAGACGCGGGGCCAAGGAGGAATGCAGATATGTCTATGATTCAGGTGAATAATCTCACCTTTGCCTATGAGGGAAGCTATGATTCTATTTTTGAGGATGTCAGCTTCCGGATCGATACCAACTGGAAATTAGGACTCACCGGGCGCAACGGACGGGGCAAGACCACGCTGCTGCGCCTGCTTCAGGGGGAGTATGACTATGAGGGCTCCATCGATGCCCCGGTGGGCTTTGACTACTTTCCAACCCCGGTGGAAGACCCGTCGCTCCCCACGGCGGACGTGCTGGCCCAGGTGTGCCCGGAGGCCATGGAGTGGGAGCTGCTCCGGGAGATAGGGCAGCTGAAGGTGGACGAATCGGTGCTTCTCCGCCCCTTTTCCACATTGTCCAACGGCGAGCAGGTCAAAGTACACTTAGCGGCCCTCTTTTGCAGGGAAAACCGGTTTTTGCTGCTGGATGAGCCCACCAACCACCTGGACGCCGAAGCCCGGAGAGCAGTAGCCGCCTACCTTGGGGGAAAACGGGGATTTATCCTGGTCTCCCATGACCGGGCCTTTTTGGACGGATGTGTGGATCATATCCTCTCCATCAACAGGTCCGATGTGGAAGTGCAGCGGGGGACCTTTTCCTCCTGGTGGGAGAACAAGAAGCGCCAGGATGCCTGGGAAATGGAGCGCAATGAACAGCTCCGCCAGGATATCGGCCGCCTCCAGTCGGCTGCTGACCGGGCGGCAAAGTGGTCAAGCCGGACGGAGAAGGAGAAGTTCCATGCGGATGCCTCCGGTCTGCGGCCGGACCGTGGCTTTGTGGGCCACAAGGCGGCCAAGATGATGCAGCGCTCCAAGTCCATCGAGCAGCGACGGAGAAAGGCCGCGGAGGAAAAGACGGAGCTTTTGAAAAACGTGGAGAAGGCGGAGCCGCTTAAGCTCCACCCACTTTCGTACCACACTTCCCGGCTGGTGGAGCTGCGGGATGTGTCCGTGGCCTATGACGGCCGCCAGGTCTGCGCTCCGGTAAGCTTCACGCTGCACCGGGGGGATCGGATCGCCCTGAGCGGCCGCAACGGCTGCGGGAAATCCAGCCTGCTGCGGCTGATCTGCGGGGAGGAAGTGCCCCACACCGGCGTGTGTACGGTCCCGGATCGGCTGGCCATCTCCTATGTGCCCCAGAGCACGGAAGGGCTGCGGGGATCGCTGCGGTCCTATGCCCGGGACTGCCGTGTGGATGAGACGCTGTTTTTGGCCATATTGCGCAAGCTGGACTTCAATCGGGTTCAGTTTGAAAAGGACCTGAGCGAGTACTCCGAGGGGCAGAAGAAAAAGGTGCTCATCGCCCGGAGCCTCTCTGAGAGCGCCCACCTGTATGTTTGGGACGAGCCGCTGAACTACATTGACATCTACTCCCGCATGCAGGTGGAGGAGCTGATCCGGGAGGTTCAGCCCACCATGCTCTTTGTGGAGCACGACGCCGCCTTCCGGGAAAACACGGCCACGGCAGTAGTGGAACTGTAGCCGGCAGCAAAAAAGAAAGAGGCGCGTCCTTACCGGACGCGCCTCTTTTTTTGATTCAATCAGGAAATCACAGCCGGGTCACAACGGGAATGACCATGGGGCTGCGCTTGGTGGTTTTGAAGAGGTAGTTGCTGACCGCGGACTTCACCGTGCCCCGCAGCTCGCCGTCGTCCCGGCGCTTGTGGGAGCTGGACTCGGCGGCCTCCATGGCCACGTTTTGAAGCTCCGTCATCAAGCTCTCCGACTCCTTCACATAGATGAAGCCGCGGGTGATGATCTCGGGCGGGGAGAGCAGCGCGCCGTTTTGTGCGGATACGGGCAGCACCACAACCACCATGCCGTCCTCTGCCAGGCGCTTGCGGTCCCGCAGGACCACCGCGCCCACGTCGCCCACGCCGGAGCCGTCCACAAACACCTCGCCGGAGGGGACAGAGCCATTGATCTTCATGGTCTTGGCAGTCAGCTCAATGATGCTGCCGTTTTCCGCAATGGCCACGTGGTTGGGCTCGATGCCCATGTCCTGGGCCAGGCGGGAGTGAATTTGCAGCATCCGCTGCTCGCCGTGGAGCGGAACGAAGAACCGGGGCCGGGTCAGGGCGTGGATGATCTTCAGTTCCTCCTGGCAGGCGTGGCCGGAGACGTGGAGCATATCGCTGCGGTTGTAGCAGACCTCCACGCCCTTGCGGAAGAGTTCGTTGACCACCCGGCTGACGGTTTTTTCGTTGCCGGGGATGGCGGAGGCGGAGATGATGACCTTGTCGCCGGGGCCCACGTCGATCTGCTTGTGGGTGGAGAAAGCCATACGGTACAGGGCGGACATCTCCTCGCCCTGGCTGCCGGTGGTGACGATGACCTGCTTGTTTTTGGGCAGGGACTTGATCTTGGCAATGTCCATCAGGGTATTTTTGGGCACCTTCATATAGCCAAGCTCTGTGGAGACCTTCATGATGTTCTCCATGCTCCGGCCGGTGACGGCCACCTTGCGGCCGTTTTCCGCGGCGGCATCGATGACCTGCTGGATCCGGTGGACGTTGGAGGCAAAGGTGGTGACGATGATCCGCTGGTCGCAGCCGGCGAACAATCGCTTGAAGGTGTGGCCCACCGCTTTTTCGCTCATGGTGAAGCCGGGCCGCTCCACGTTGGTGGAATCGGCGCACAGGGCCAGCACACCCTCCTTGCCCAGTTCGCCCAGGCGCGCAAGGTCGATGACCTCGCCATCGATGGGCGTGGAGTCGATCTTGAAGTCGCCGGTATGGACCACGGTGCCCATGTGCGTGTGGATGGCAAAGGCCACGGAGTCGGCGATGGAGTGGTTCACGTGGATGAACTCCACGTTGAACTTCCCGGCCCGGACTGTCTCGCCGGCCTCCACAGTGATGAGCTTGGTGGACTTGATGAGGCCATGCTCCTCCAGCTTGAGCTTGACCAGCCCAGCGGTGAGGCGGGTGCAGTAGATGGGCATGTTCACCTGCTTGAGCACATAGGGGATGGCGCCGATGTGATCCTCGTGCCCGTGGGTCAGAAACAGTCCGCGGATGCGGCTCCGGTTCTTGATGAGATAGCTCACATCGGGAATCACCAGGTCAATGCCATAGAGGTCGTCACCCGGGAAGGCCATGCCGCAGTCCACCACGATGATCTCACCGCCGAATTCGTATACGGTCATGTTCTTGCCGATCTCGTCGAGTCCGCCAAGAGGGATGATTTTCATTTTTTCTGCCATAAATTCTGAATACTCCTTTTGCTTATCAAAATATGTAGAGAATCCCCCGGACAGCAGACGCGAAAAGGCCGCACAAAAGTAAGCGGTGATGCTGCACAGCTTCACCGCGGAAAGTGGACGCCCGCTCCCGGCCGGCCCCGTTACGCCGTCGGGAAGAGGGAACGCATCCGCTTTTCGATTGGGATTGTCATCTATAAAACCGGAGTGAAACCACCGGTTCAATACAATTCAAATGGGAGGACCATGCCGAAGTCTGTCCGTCTGCGGACGACACGCATCCAAACAGCTCAAAAGACGGCCAGCAGAGCCGATCCAATTCCCTATTTCTATTAGTATACCACGACTGTATAAATTTGTATACTACTTCCGGGAAAATAACTTTTCCCGGAGAGGCGATATGGATAAGATGCCCGGTTTTTCGCGTTTTAATGGCTTCCCTGTACGCGAGAAGGGCGCCGTATGATCCATACGGCGCCCCTTAAAAATTATGAGTGAAGCAAAAACCTGCGGCGGAACTCCTCTGCGGGCAGGGGACGGCCCAACAAAAACCCCTGGATGTAGCTGAGGGACATTGGGAGCACAGCGTCAAATTCGTCCTCCGTCTCCACGCCCTCCAGGCACGTGTCGATGCCCAGCACGCTGCACAGCTCCACCACAAGGCGCAAAAAGGCGCTGTCGAAGGTGCTGGACTGGATGCCCTTGACAAACGCCCGGTCGATCTTGGCAATATCGATGGGCGCGGATTTCAGGACGCCCAGGGAGGAGTAGCCGGTGCCAAAGTCGTCCATCGCAATGCGGATGCCGCTGCGCCGGATTTCGGTGAGCAGCTGCGCCACCCGGTCCATGTTGGCGGCAAGATAGCTTTCCGTCAGCTCCAGCACAATATGGCGGGGATTGGCGCCCAACTCCTTTATAGTGTCCAGCATGAAGGAGCAGAAATTTTCGTCCTGGAGCTGGAGATAGGAGAGGTTGATGCTGATGGCGAAGTCAGGGGCATCCTGTTCCCAGCTGACGCAGGTGGACAGGACCTCCCGGAAAATCCAGCGCCCCACCGGCAGGATCAGCCCGCTCTGCTCCAGCAGGGGGATGAACTCCACCGGGGAGACCGGGCCGTACTTGGCGCAGCTCCATCTGGCCAGCGCCTCGGCGCCGATCACCTGGCGGGAGGCGTTGAAGACGGGCTGATAATACATTTCAAAGTTCTCAAAGTCATGCTCCACACTTTCCCGCAGCAGCTCCGTCAGCTCAAGGGTGCGGCGCCGGCCCGCCACGATCTCGTGGCGATAGCACTCCAGACGGTTTTTGCCCCGCCGCTTGGCGTATTCCAGTGCATAGGAGGCGCAGCGGGCCAGCTCCACGTAGGAGCGGCCATCGTCCGGCGCAAACACGCAGCCGCCGGAGAGGGTGCAGTAGAACTTCTTCCCGTCGAAGACCTGCTGCTCGCTGAAAGACGCCCGGATGAGATAGAACAGCTGGTCCGCGGCGGTGCGGCTGCTGCCGCGCATCAATATGGCGAACTCATCGCCGTCCAGCCGGTATACGGTGGAGTTGGGGGGCAGCAGGGAGCGCAGCCTGTGGGCCACAAGGCGGATGACCTCATCGCCGAACACACGGTCGTACAGGGAGTTGATGTGCTTGAATCCGTCGAGGCCTAACATCATAAAGGTCAGAGGCTTTGGATGGGGGCCGCTCAGCAGCTGGAGCATGTCGTTTTCCAGCTCAAATTTGTTGAAGAGGCCTGTCAGCGGGTCCAGCTTGTTCTTTTTTCCAAGGTTGGTGATGAACCCCGCGAACAGGGTGGGATCGCCGGCCTTATCCCGCTGGAGATGGCCCCGGCAGCGCAGCCACAGCCATTCCCCCCGCACGTTCTGGGCCCGGTACTCCACACAGTGGACATCCGTTCGCCCATCGATGATCTCCTGGTTGGATTCCAGGAAGACCCGCTTGTCGTGGGGATGGACTTTGGCGCCCCAGACCGCCGCCGCATTGGGGATAACCTCGCCGGGCAGGCCGAACTCCGCTACCATGGCGGGCGTATAGCGGAAGACGCCGGTTTTCATATCGCAGACATAGACATAGTCGTCGGTGCTTGCCACCAGGGCGTCATAGAGCAGGTTGGCATCATAGGAGAACGGGGCGCTGGGTTCCCCGCTCCGGGGCTGGTTCAGCAGCGCCTCGGCACGGCGGATGTGGAGGCTGCGCTTTTGCTGATACATGCGCTCATCCGCCCGGGCCAGCACATCCTGCATGGGAATCTGCTCCCGCACCTCGATGACACCGTAGCAAAAGGCGTCCCCCTCCGGAAAGAAGGCTGGCCGCTCCCGGGCAAACTCCTCCAGCATCGCCTGCATCCGGGCCGCAGCCTCGGCCTGGCGCACACCCGGCAGCACGACCACGAACTCATCCCCACTCAAGCGCATGAAGAACTCCTCCCCGTGGAGCAGCCGGCACACCGCGGAGGCCACGCCCTTGAGAAGGCTGTCGCCGGCAGCATGGCCGTGGAGGTCGTTGACCGACTTCAAGCCATTGATATCCAGCATGCACACGCACAGCGGTTCGCCGGCCTTTTCCAACAGGTGGGAGAGGGCCTCTTTGCCGGCCCGCCGGCTGAGGGCCCCGGTGAGCTCATCGATCATGGCGGCCCGATAGAGCCGGCGTGCTTCGGTAACGTCGGTGGAGTGCTGGAAATGCACCATCCGTCCATCGGTCCAGCGCATCAGGCTGTCATAATTTTCATAGGTGCGCCCGGTGATGGGGTTTTGCTCCTCCCACACATAGGAAGGCGCACTGCCGTCCTGAGTCAGCATCTGGACCGGGCAAAAGGCGCACCGGCCCTGCTGGCCAAGCTGAAGTAACTGCCAGCAGAGCTTCCCCTCCGGGTCCTCCAGGCCGTAAGCCTGCTTCATGGCCCGGTTCATAAAGAGAATCTCATCGGTCTCGGGATCGGTGACATAAATGCAGGCATTGGTGCTGTCCATCATCTTGTTCCAGACCCAATGCTGCAAAGTGGCGTCCCGCCGGTCCCACTCGGCCCGCAGCGCATAGGCGTAGACGGCAGCGATGCTCTCCAACAGCGGGTGCTCCGCCTCCGGCCAAGGGCCGCCGGCGCGGACAAAGCAGGCCGCGCCGAAAGCTCCGCCCTCCGGCAGGCGGAGCTGCCGGGCAAAATAGCGCCCGTCTTCTGCAGGGGCGGCCGTGCCGCCCTTCGCAAGCTGCTCCAACAGGCGCCGGATGGATTCCGGAATCTCCGTCCCCTTTGGATCCACAAAAAAGAAGTCCTCCGTTTGCCCGTGGGGCGCACAATAGAGGTAAATGCAACATAAGCCTTGGGCTGCGCGCATGGCGAACTGCCCAAGGCTGTATAATTCAAGGGTGAGTGCGGAAGGGATATCATTTGTCTCCATAAGGAGGCCCCCTTTCATCGCCGTGTCCCGGCAAAAGGCTGTTAACCGTCCATTCTGGTTCGGCGGAATGCAGCGGATGCATGCTTCAAAATCCGGGGCGTAAGACCGGCACTGCGCCGCAGGTGCCGCAGCCATGAGTCCAAAGCTGCGGACGCGTCTATGGGATTTGCAAGAAACCGAGGACAACCATTGATGCTATTATACCACGCTTTGGCGCCGGGGGGCAAATGATTTTCAAATATTGGAAATGATTTCTGATTGCTTCAGGATAGAAAACGGCGGACAGCAAGGCTGTCCGCCGCTGGAATCAATTTCGGACGATGCTCAATAGGCCACCAGAATGCCCTTTTCCATGGCGTAAAAGCTGCAAAGTCCCTTGCAGCTATAAAGCGTGACGCTGGAGACCGGGAGCTCCTGGAGGATCAGCTGCTTGAGCTTCATGGCGCCCGACAGGTTTTCACAGTGGGAGATGGTCACCGGAAGGCCGTCCAAAGACTTGTTCTCCGCCATCATCTTGACGATGGATTTATAGGTTTTCGCCTCACCCCTGGCCTTTCCAGCGATGTGTATGGTGCCCTGGGGCGTGTTGTCGGCGATGACGTGGATGCCCAGGTTGGTGAGGACGGAGCCCACGAAGGACTTCATCCGCCCAGCCTTGATGAGGTTGCTGAAGTTACAGAGGGTAAAGGTGATCCGCAGCGAGGCAGCATACTCCCGCAGCGCCCGGGCCACATCCTCGAATCCGCCGCCGGCCTCGATGAGTTCCTTGGCGCGAAAGGCGATGAGCGCGGACACGGTCCCCGCGGCCTTGGAATCGATGATGCAGATTTTCTTCTCCGGGTGGGCTTCCAGCACCATGCCCCTGGCCGTCATGGCGGCGTTATACGTCCCGGACAGCTGGCTGGAAATGGTGATGCAGATGGAATAGTCAGCCTGTAAAAAGGACTGCGCAAAGGCGTCCGGAGAGGGACAGGCGGTGGAGGAGGCATCCTTGGAACCTTCCATTGCCTGGAGGAGCTTGGGGATGGAGAGACTGCCGTCATCCACATATTCCTCGCCGCCCACCAGCAGTTTCAGCGGAATGATATCAAAGCGGGCCGCATCGCTGACCAGATCACTTATGCGCAGGTCGCAGCTGCTGTCACAAACAATATTCCAAGTCATATTGATCTCCTTACAATCTGATCTTTCATATTAGATTACAGCAGAAAGAAGAATTTGTCAATGCAATATTTCCCTCTCTTTATTGTATGAAAAAAATGGGGCTCCATTCCGGGGCGCTCCTGCACGGGAACGTGGGGAAGTGGAAAGCGGCCCCCTGACGCGCAGGCGTCAGGGAGCCGGATGTTATTCCTCAACGAATCGGGCCAGATCCTCCCAGACCGGGGCGGACAGCTCCGACACCTCTTTGTAGATCTGAAAGAGCTTCATATACTTAGCGTGGTTTTCCGGATTGGGCAGGTAGGTCTTCTTCATGCGGATGCAGGTTTTGGCGGCCTCCATCTCATTGGCAAAGACGCCCACGCCCACACCGGCCAGCAGCGCCCCGCCGAAAGAGGACTCCGCGTGCTCGGGCAGCTTGACCTCCAGGCCGAAGATGTCGCTGACGATCTGGCACCACAGGGGGCTCTTGGCACCGCCGCCGATGATGACGATGTCCTCCATGCTGTCGGTGAACTCCTTGAGCACCTGGAGGCAGTCGTAGAGGCTGAAGGCCACGCCCTCCAAGAGCGCCCGGGCGAAATGGGCCTTGGTGTGGACCATGCTGACGCCGAAAAAGTCGCCCCTGGCGTTGGGGTTGAAGAGGGGGCAGCGCTCGCCCAACAGATAGGGGTGGAAGATCAGACCCTGGCAGCCCAGCTCCGCGGAGGCGGCCTGCTCATCCATCAGCCGGTAGACGTCCGTGCCCTCTTTTTCACACTGGGCCCACTCGGCGCCATACAGGCTGTCTCGCATCCAGCGGTAGGCGGATGCGCAGCTGTTGGTGGCTGTGACGGTATACCACTTGCCCTCCACGGAGTAGGGGTAGGTGAAGGACTTGGCGTGGGGATTGGCTTCGTTTGTGACCAGGTTCACGTTGCCGGCCGTGGCCAGCTTGATGATGATCTGGCCCTCATTGACGGCGCCGGCGCTGAAATCCTCGGCCGCCGTATCGGAGCAGCCGGCGATGACGCTCAGCCCCTCCGGCAGCCCCGTGCACTCGGCCACCTCCCGGCGGACCGTGCCCACGATGTCCTTGGTTTTGCGGATCTCCGGCAGGACCGAGAGGGGAAGGTCGATGAGGCCGCAGAGCTCACTGGACCAGCATCCGCTGCGGGCGTCGTAGAGCAAACTGCCCTGGGCGTCCACCACATCGGTGCAGAAGTCTCCGGTGACATAGGAGCGGACATAGTCCTTGGTAAAAAGCAGGCGGCGGATTTTTGCGTAGTTCTCCGGCTCGTTTTCCTTGACCCACATCAGCTGGGGCAGCGTCCAGGTAGGGGTGGGCATCTGCATGCCGATGGCAAAGATGGCGCTGCCGTGGTCCTCCTTCAGCCGACGGCACTGGTCGCCGCTGCGCTGATCGTTCCACATGATGCACCGGCGGATCACCTGGCCCTGTTCATCAAGAAGCACGGCGTTGTGGGTGGAGGCGGTGACAGCAAGACCCAAAAGGCCGTCAAACCCGTCGGACATCTGATGACGGCAGGAGCGGACCGTGTTGACGAAAGCGTCGATCCAAAGCGCGGGGTCCTGCTCGGACCAGCCGGGCCTTCCATGCTCGGAGGGATACTCCTCAAAAGCGCTGGCCAGGATGTTGCCCTCCGGATCGATGACGGTGGCTTTACAGCCGCCGGTCCCAAAGTCCACGCCGAATAGTTTTTTCATAGGATCTCCCCATTCAAACTGCGGTGCCGCGCAGGAAGCGCGGAACCGCAGGTCAGTATTTTTTGACAATCAGCGCCTTTTCCAGCGCCTCAAAGTTGTCGATGGCCTGTTCGCCCATCTTCAGCGCCACCCCGGTGTAGAGGGTGTCGATGATGGTCAGCTCGGCCATACGGGAAGAGATGGCATAGGTACGGTATCTGGTCTCCTGGGAATAGGTGTACAGGCGGATGTTGGCCAGCTTGGATACAGGCGAGATACCGTTGTTGGTGATGGAGATGACCGTGGCGCCCCGCTCCCGGGCCAGCCGGGCGGCGTCTGCCGCGTTCCGGGAACTGCCTGAGTGGGAAATGGCCAGCACCACGTCTTCCGCGGTCAGGGAGGAGACGGCGATCATCTGAAGATGGTCGTCGGTATAGGCGTGGGCATCCAGCCCCACGCGAAGAAGCTTGTGCTGGGCGTCCATGGCGATGGAGCCGGAGTTGCCGTTTCCCAACACCACAATGCGCCGGGCGGAGCACAGCGCATTGATGCTGCGCTTGACGGCGGTGGCGTCCATGGCCCGCTGGGTCATCACCAGGGTTTCGATGGCGCTGGAGAAGATCTTTTCAATGATGGCCTCCGCCGGAGCATCCGGCTGCAGGTCCTCGTGGATCTTCTCCTGGGGCGTCACCAGCTCCCGGGCAACGCTGACTTTCAGCGCCTGGAAGCCACGGTAGCCCAGCTTGCCGCACACCCGGGTGACGGTGGCCTCGCTGGTGCCCACCAGTTCGGCAAGCTCTGTGATGGAGGCGTAGATCAGCTGCCCCTGGTGGGCGGCCATATACTCCGCAGTCTCCCGCTCTTTTTTTGACAGGGAATCCAGCTTTTCCTGCACACGGCTGTAAAAGACGCCGCTGCCCATGTTCTCTTCCATTCACTTGTGCCCCCTCATTGGACGTATTGTGTCATAAAATTCATTCTACACGCAATCAGGCCCCGGGGCAAATGAAACTTCCTGATAATCAGGCCTTTTTACAGGATATCTTCCACAGCACCGCGCTTGCCGGGGCGGGTGAGCATATCCAGGGCCTTTTCCACATAGCGGCGGCGGGAGGTTTTCTCGTCCGCCGGGCTCAGGGAGGGGTTCCCCACAGGGCAGGTGATGGCAAAGCCGCGGAGGATCCGGGAGGAACCCACGGACTTGGCGATGTCCACCACCGCGCAGATCTGCGTGACGGGGATGCCCACACGCTCAATTTCCTTGACAATCGTTGACCCGCAACGAGTGCTGGTGCCTCAGGTGGAGGTGAGGATGGCGGCGGTAATGCCCTCGTCCAAAAGCGCCTGGGCAATCTTTTGGCCCTTGGCCTTGGCGGCCGCCACGGAGGCGCAGTTGCCGCAGGTGACATAGACCTCGTCGTCCAGGTAGCCTAAGTTTCCCTGCTCCACCTCTTCCCGGAGAACGTCCACGGGAAACAGGCGGTAGGGGTTTTCCATCACCCAGGTGCCGTCATAGCCGCTGTGGATGACGAAATAGGGCTCCGCTGTCAGCCGATCCCAGTTATAGCAGCCCACCTTGGTGCTGCCGTTTGGCTTGAGCTTGTCGGGGTTGGTCTGGGGGATCAAGCCGCCATCGCTGACCAGGGCCAGCCGGGCGGTCTTCAGATCGGCCACAGGGGGCGCGGGCTCCACCACGTCAAAGTTGGGGGGCAGGAGCTCACTTTTGAAGGGTTCTCCCTTGATCTTTTTCAGCAGCATTTCAATGGCCCGGTCCGCCGCATTCTGAGGCTGCTCCTCGTTGAGGATGATGTCCCGGATCACATAGCCCTCGGACTCCGCGCTGCCGATATGCTCATGCTTTAAAAGGCGCACTCCGATGCTGGCCATGGTGGGGGCCACCTTGCGCAGCGTGGAGGAGAGGATGGCGGTTTTGACGATGTAGGTGTCCTTGCGGAAAAGGTCCACTGCCGGGTTTTCGGGGAACATGCCGGTGACCGTGGGGATGCCCAGTTCCCGGCCCACCGCCGCGGCCATGTTTCCGCAGCTGATGCCGTAGCGCCCGGCGTTGAAGGCGGGGCCGGCGATAAAGAGGTCGGGCTTTAAGCCGCGGACCAGTTCCACGCCCTCGGCCACGGCCTTTTCCGTATGCTCTGCGAAATAGTTGTCGCCGCAGATCACGGTGCCCACCACGTCACAGTCATCTTTCAGAAGGTTCTGGAACAGCAGGGCCGGCCCTATCGGCTCTTCTTTTACGCTGAAGCCCACATGGGCCATGTCCTCGCCGCCGATCTGACCGAAGAACTGGTTGACGTAGCAGACCACTCTCCATTTTTTCGTTTCCATATGTCCCTCCTTTCTCAATAGTCCACGGCCATGCCGTAGGAATAGCCCACCTGGCTCATCAGGCCCACCTGCTTCATATAGGTGGAGCGGACCTGGCCCTTTGCGGGGTCGCCGGAGGCGATTTTGTGGCCGCCGATGACGCCGTCGTCACCGCTGAGGTACAGCGCGTCCTGGGGCCCGCCCAGAAGGGTCTCCACTGGAGGCAGGGTGAAGTTATGGTAATAGGTGCCGGAGCAGACGATGGAGTCCACATTCTGCTCACTGATCATGCACTCGATGGCCAGGTTGCTCTTGCCATTGAGAATCTGGATGATGGGCACAGCCTTGATGCCCAATTTCTCCGCCTCGCTGGCGATGGCGCCCACGCACAGCGTGGAGGCACCGCCCACGCCCTTGGTGACAATGACGCCGTCGGCGTGGAAGACCTCCTTGAGGAGGTTGGCGGCCATTTTGGAGACCAGGTAGCGGTGCTTGGCCTCCACGGAGGTGACGGTGATCAGTACGCCGGCAAAGTTCAGGTCCTTGCCGTGGCGGCGCATCAGCTCCACGATCACAGGGTGGTTCTGAATCTCATAGGTGGTGACGCAGCGGAAGCCCCCGCACAGGGAGATGGCGCCGTCCAGGATTTCCGTGGGCTGCATGATGAGGGGCAGGCTGTCGGGGACGGCGTTGCCGTAGACCATGGGTTCACGGTAGTTCTGGGTGTCATACTGCTTGGAATAGATCTGATAGGAGTAGGCGATGCTGGGCAGGTCCGGGTACTGCTTCTCATTGTCAAAGGTCTCGGAGCTGTCAGCCTCCACGCCCAAGGTGGCCTTGGCCAGCATGACGCTGGTCTTGTACCCCACGCGGCGCACCGCCTCGCGGTAGTCTCGGAAATCCGCGTTCTCCGGAGCCATGGGCTCGATGACCAGTTCTGGCATTTTGGCGTAGGGGTTGATGGCGGCGCATTCGCCGCTCATGTCAAAAGAACCCCATTTCCGGGACCAGTAGGTGTCATTCTGGCACAGGACGATGCCCATGCCATTCACCGCCCGGGTGACGCCGGAGCCGGCGATTTCGTACTCCTCTGTCAGCACGCCGGGCCAGTCGATGTTGCCAGATACCTTACACCGGGGCTGCACCACGTCCACCACATTGATGATGCGGGTGGAGTCCCCGGGGCGGGCAATGTCAATCTTCAGAGTGTCGAAACAGGGCTCCTCGGCGGCAAATGCCAGGATATCCTCTTTGCTCACATAGAGGATTCCATCCCGGAAGCAGGTCTCGGCTCCGAATTGCAGATCCTTGATCTGGATGGTTTCTACGGTTAACTTCATTGGATCAGACTCCTTATAAGAACTACGCGCCCATCAACAGGTTGGGTACAAACGTAATGATCGGCGGGAAGAGATAGCCCAAGAGCATTACGACCAGGACGATCAGCACCACTGGCGCCACATACTTGACCGCGTCTTTAAACGGCGCATCCGCAATATTCATGGACAGGAAGAGGTACAGTCCCACAGGCGGCGTCAACCCGCCCACCACGGTGGCGATGGAGAAAATAACGCCGAACACCAGGGGATCCACGCCCAATCCCACAACGATGGGATAGACGATGGGGATGATGACCGCGGTGGCGGCCAGGGTCTCCATGAAGCAGCCGATGATCAGCATCAGGACAATGATGATCAGCACCACCAGGTTGGGATCGCTGGTGACGGAGAGCATGAAGTTCTTGATGGTGGTGGCCAGGTTCTCGCGGGCAAAGATGTAGGAATAGATGTTGGAGATGCCCATGATCATCATCAGCATGGCGGAAGAAGAGGCCGCCCGCTTAAAGATGGTCACCAAATCCTTCAGGTGCAGCGTGCGGTAGATGAAAAAGCCGCAGATCAGGCCGTAGAGGCAGGCGACGATGCCGGACTCCGTGGCGGTGAAGACACCGGAGATGACGCCGCCCACAATGATGAGCGGGGTGATGAGGGCAAAGAACGCGTTTTTAAAGGCCTTCCACACGGTTTTCCAGCTGAAGGACCCGCTGCCGGCATCCACATTGTACTTTTTGGCGTACCAGCGGCACAGGAACATCAGGCAAATGCCGATGATAATGCCGGGGATCAGGCCGCCGATGAAGAGCTTGCCGATGGAAAAGCCGGTCAGGGAGGCGAAGACGATCATGTTGGTGCTGGGGGGGATGATGGGGCCCAGAGCGCCGGAGCCGGCGATCAGGGCGGCGATGAAGGAACGCTTATAGCCGGCGGCCCTGAGCTCGGGAACCGTCAGGGAGCCCACCGCGCTCATGGTGGCCGCGCCGGAGCCGGAGATTCCGGCAAAGATCATGTTGGCCAGCACGGAGACCATGCCGAGTCCGCCGCGGACCTGGGAGATACAGGCCCGGCAGAAGTCCAGGATCCGCTTGGACAGCTTGGCACCGCCCAGAATCTCACCGGCCAGGATGAAAAGGGGACCGGCCATCAGAGAGAAGGAGTTCATGCCGCGGACCGCCTGCTGCACGGCCATAAAGGGGGCGATGTCGCTGCCGAGCAGGATGGCCAGCAGGCCGGAGAGGCCAATGGCAAAGCTGACGGGTACGCCCACCACAAGGAATACCAGAAGGGTGATGACTGCTATTGGTATCATTTACTTTTCCCCCTTTGCATACTGCTTGGCCAGCTTGGGAATGGCACTGGCATAGGAGCAGAGCATCATGACAATCCCAAGAGGCACTGCCGCATAGATGTAGGAATAGGGTATCTGAATGGCGGCGCCCAGGGAGCTTCCGCTCTTTTGCACCAGGGCGATGGAGCCGGGGAAGAACATGATGAGAAACACCACGCAGATGAGCCGGGAGATGATGAACAGAGCGGCCCGAACCTTGTTGTTTTTCAGAAAGCTGATGACAATATCCACCGACACGTGGCCATCCACGCGGATAGTCAGCGCGGAGCCGATGAAGGTGAGGTAGATGCCGCAAAAGCGCATCGCCTCCTCCGTCCAGGGGGGAGCGGCGTGGAAGATAAAGCGGCCGAAGACCTGGATGGAGCCCAAAATCAGGATCAGGATAAACAGGGCCATGCAGAGATAGGTCTGTATGTTTTCGATGACGCGGTCTATTTTCAAGAGTGTTTTCATTCGCTTACCTGCCTTTCAATTGGAAGATGCGTGCGCACGAACGAGTCCGGTGCGCACGCATCACAAGCCGGCAATACTGGCTTTTGCTGGACCTTAGCCGTTCAGGGCTTCCATCTGAGCAATCAGATCAGCCAGGCCGTATTCATCTGCATACTTATCGTAGATGGACTGGCAGGCGTCTCTCATGCGCTGACGTTCCGTGTCGGAGACCTCGTTGATCTCAACGCCGGCGTCGGCAATGGTCTGTTCCGCCTCGATGCCCAGGGCCTCGCGGTCGGCAAGCTGCTTGGCCTGATTCTCTGCCAGGCACTCCACCAGGATCTGCTGCAGGTCCTCGGGGATGGAATTCCACTTCTCTTCATTGATCAGGACGATGTAAGCCTGGCTCAGATGGCCGATCTTGGACATGTACTTGCCGATCTCCTGCAGGTTCATGCTGACCAGGCCCACGTCATCGGCTTCCACCGCATCGGCAACGCCCTGCTGCAAAACGGTGTAGGCCTCGCTCCAGGCGGAGGTGACGGTGCTGGCGCCCAGGGCGTTCCAGAGGTTCACGTACATCTCGGTCTCGGGGGTGCGCATCTTCAGGCCCTTGATGTCTTCCAGGGTGTTGATGGGGTGGTTTTTCAGCAGGGGCTGGCGGATGCCGTTGGAATAGGTGGTCAGAAGCTTCAGGCCGGTGCCCTCCAGCATCTCGGGAACGGCATCGGGGATGATCTCATTGATGACCTTGATCTGGGAGGCCAGGTCCTTGTTCAGGAACGGCAGGTTAAAAACGCCCAGCTCCGGCAGGTTCAGCGCGGAGGCCCAGTCGGAGGCGTCGGCAAAAGTGATGTCCAGGGTGCCCATGGTGACCTGCTCCATCATTTCGCGGGCGGAGCCCAGCTGGCTGGCGGGATAGATGTTCAGCTGAATGCGGCCCTCGGAGCGCTCCTCCACCAGGGTCTTGAGTTCTTCCGGAGCGATGTACAGCGCGTGGCCAGGGTTTTGAATGTGGCCGAATTCCAGAACCACTTCAGGCTCACCGGAGCCGCCGGAGCCGCCCGTGCTGCTTGCGGAACCGGAAGCGCTGCCGCCGCTGGCGGAGCCGCCGCCGCTGCCGCCGCAGGCGGCCAGCATGCACACGCAGAGCAGTGCAGACAGGATTGCAACAATCTTCTTTTTCATAGTGTACCTCCCATAATTTCAACAAACGTCTTTTATTTTCAGGCTTACAGCCTTACTTGTCCGCAGGTGATGGAGAAGTTGCTTCCGGTGGTGGCACGGCCCAGGTCGCTGCAGAGCATGGCGACCCAGTTGCCGATCTCCTCGATCTCAAGGAGCCGGTGGGTGGGGATCAGGTCTGCAAAATAGTTGTAGCCGCCCTCTTCGTCTGTGCCCAACTGCTCGGCAATGCGGGCGATGGAGTTCACCATCATGGGGGTCCGGACAAAGCAGGGGCAGATGGCGTGGACCAGGATGTTGTCCTTGGCCAGCTCGTTGCCCCAGATTCTGGTGAGGTGGGAGACGGCGGCTTTGGAGGCGGAGTAGGCGCTGTAAGTCTCTGTGGTCAAAAAGGCCTGAGAGGAAGAGGTGTTGACAATGCGCCCCCAGCCGGCCTCCTTCATGTAGGGCACGGCGTGCTTGGTGCAGATGACCACGCCGTGGATGTTGATGTCCGAGACCTTCCGGAACCGGTCCATATCCAGGTCCTGAACCAGATCCTTATAAATGATGCCGGCGTTGTTGCAGAGGATGTCTAACTTGCCGTACTTCTCTGCGATCTTGGCAAAGACCTCTTTTACGTTCTCCTCGTCGGTCACGTCCATGATCATGCGGTCGATGTCCGGGCTGAGCTTGTGCTCGGCGCCCTCCTGGTCCGGCTTGAAGACGATGTCGGTTGCCACAACTGTGGCTCCGGCGTCACAGAGGGCGTTGGCGATCCCCAGGCCGTTTCCCTGGGCCGCACCCGTGACCACGGCCACGTGGCCGCTGAGATCAAAGAGTTTAGCAAAGCGGTTTAGATTCTGCATGAGCGGTTACTCCCTTCAACCCTTATTTTTTTATAGCCCCCGATAGGTTCTGCCCAACTTGTCAGCCACCAGGATGGCGTTGTACACCGACTGGGTGGTGACCAGGAAGGGCTCCTGATGGACCAGCGGGCCGTCAGCTGTCTTGCGGGCGATGGCCATGACGTTTTCATAGGTGGGTTCCACATTCAGCTGTTCCAGCGTGACAGGCAGGCCGATATCCACCATAAAGCGCATTACCTGATCCACGGTCTTTGTGGGTGTGTTCTCCAGCACCATCTGGCAGACCACGCCGAAAGCCACCTTTTCACCATGGAGGAAGGAGTGGGTGGATGCCAGTGCGGTCAGTCCGGAATGGATGCCGTGGGCGGTGGCCAGGCCCGTGTTCAAAAAGCCCAAGCCGCTGAGCAGCGTGTTGGCCTCGATGACATTTTCCAGCGCCTCAGTGACCACGCCCTGCTCCAGAGCCGAGAGGGCGCTGCGCCCATCGGCAAAGAGAATGTCCCAGCAGGACTGGGCAATGGCCATACCGGCCTTGCAGCGGCGGTGGCCGGAGCCGATGTAGTTGGGGGAGTCAGACCGGTCACAGGCCAGAGCCTCCAGGTAGGTGGCCAGGGCATCGCCCATGCCGGCCACAAAGAGGCGTTTGGGCGCCTTGACGATGATCTCGCTGTCCACCAACACCAAATTGGCGTTGTGCTTCATCTTGCGGGACCCGATGTACTCACCGCCGGCCGTATACACCACCGCGATCTCGCTGACCGGGGCATCGGTGGAGGCGGAGGAGGGGACGATGATCACGGGCACGCCCATGGTGTCGGAGCAGAGCTTGGCGGTGTCCAGCGTCTTGCCGCCGCCCACGCCCACGATCAAAGAGGCGTTGTGCGCCTTGGCCACCTCGCTGATGTGGGCAACCTCCTCGTCGCAGCACTCACCCTGAAACTGGATGGAGACAAAGCTGGTCTCAGCGCCCTGGTAGGCCTTTTCCAGCTGTGCGTTCAAAGTCGGATAAAGGAAGCTGTCGATCAATACGCAGGCATTCCCATAGGCGGCAGTATACTCCGGCAGGTGATTGAACTCGCCGGGCCCCTGTATGTATCTGAGGGGGCTTCCAAAAGCTCTTGTCGTGGAATTCACCATACTCCTTAGCGCGCTGCTTGCCGCGCGCATACCCTCCTGTTCCATTTTTAAGTTTTAAAATCAAGCGGAAAGCGATTGAAGTTATCTCTACTATAGTCATATTGAAAAATATTTTCAATAATAATTTTCAAACTTTTTACTTTTTCTATGTTCTTCATGAATTTTCTACAAGGCAGTTGGATGAAATGCACAATTGGCGATTGACAAGGCAACTAAATTTGTAGAAAAAATCATATTCAAGTAAAGCGATATATAAAAATAGAGAGATATCTTTTGCAAAAAAACCAATAGCAGCTCAAAAAAGAAAATAAAATAGGGCATTGTGAATAAAAAAGTAAAAACGGCACAAAACATGGAAAAAGCTGGATTTTTACACGAAAACAATTTTTAAATTATGAACAAAGCGCTAAGAAATCATCAAAAAATATCCAGAAGAAAAATTATTTTCAGTATGGATTTCACCATAGAAAGAATATGCGGTAAGCCTCTGATCCATGCCCACATTGTTGTATAGACAACAGTCCTCCCCTGCAGCACCAGAAAGGCTCCGATCAATTGATCGGAGCCTTTCTGGATGGCAGCAGCTAAGCTGCCCTTCTGGAAGGGGACTATTCAGAAAAGAGAGGGGTGGACAGATAGCGCTCGCCGGTGTCGGGCAGCAGGGCCACAATGGTTTTGCCACGGTTTTCCGGGCGTCTGGCCAACTGAATGGCAGCCCAAACCGCCGCTCCCGAAGAAATGCCCACCAGAACGCCTTCGCTGCGGCCGATATGGCGGGCTGTGGAAAAGGCGTCTTCATTCTCCACCGGGAGGATTTTGTCGTAGATGGATGTGTTCAGCACACCGGGCACAAACCCTGCGCCGATTCCCTGAATTTTGTGAGGCCCGGCCGCTCCTTTGGAAAGCACCGGGGAGGCGGCGGGCTCCACGGCCACCACCTGGATAGCCGGCTTTTTGGACTTGAGATACTGTCCCACGCCGGTGATGGTGCCGCCGGTGCCAATGCCGGAAACAAAGAGATCGACATCACCGCCCGTATCCTCCCAAATCTCCGGTCCGGTGGTGGATTGGTGGATGGCCGGGTTGGCTGGGTTGGTAAACTGGCTTGGAAGGAAGCTGTTGGGAATGGATCTGGCCAGTTCCTCTGCTTTGGCGATGGCGCCTTTCATCCCCTTGGCCCCATCGGAGAGAACTACTTCCGCGCCATAGGCTTTCATCAGCTGCCGGCGCTCCACGCTCATGGTCTCCGGCATGACGATGAGGATGCGGTAGCCCCGGACTGCTGCCATGGAGGCAAGGGCGATGCCTGTGTTGCCGGAGGTGGGTTCAATGATGACGGAGCCGGGCTTCAGACGGCCCTCGGCCTCAGCATCGTCGATCATGGCCTTTGCCACCCGGTCTTTCACAGACCCCGCCGGATTGAAGTACTCCAACTTACCCAGAATGCGGGCTTCCAGCCCGAGCTCCCGCTCTATGTGGGTCAGCTCCAACAGCGGAGTCTTGCCGATCAGCTGGTCTGCAGATGTATAAATACGATTCATATCAATCTCTCCCTGTCAAATTAAAAATATGTAGCGCAAAATTCTCATGACAGGGACATCGGCCCATCCAGCGCGGATAATAAGGCCGAAATATAGCAGGTAAGAGGCTCATTGAATTACCAACCTTTCGAGTAGGTTAATGGGAGTATACAATGTATAACATAGTTTGTCAATGGGAATTATAGAATTAATAAAAACTTGTTGGACGGCTCCCGTTTTCTGTAAGTAAGAATCAGAGGAAATACAGGAATGAATGGTGGCGCTATGCGAGAGGACAGCCTCAACCTGCTTGAGGTGGGGGGGACCCGGAGGGAGCCATGTGGCAGAAGCTGAAGGGCTGCGGCCGGAGCGGAGTCAAGAGGAACGGCCCCGCAGATCAGATGATCTGCGGGGCCGGTTTCGTTTATTCCCACTCGGCAAATTCAGATATAGTAGGGTGTATTTGAGGTGATTTCGCAGGAAAAACTTTCGCAAATATGTTAATATTCCACCTGCTATTTTCGGCTGTAAAGTTTATTAGTATCAAAATAGTATCACAAAAGGCTGGGAAATACAACAGAATTATGTGGAGCTCTACATAATTCCGGCACGGACGGACGCTGTCAGGCACAGCGGATAACAGCCTTGCAAGAGGCGTTGTACCTGCGCTGGATATATTCTTGATAGGCTTTCTGGTCTGTCATGGAAATTCCCCCTCTCTGAATAATAGTGCGGGGCGGCAGCACTCCTTGCTGTCGCTCCTTGACTGCCTAACTGCGAAACCGGGCGGGGCTGTCAACGGTGGGCGAAGCCCGTTCATCTTGACCGCCCGCTGGCTCGGCTGGCTTTGCTATTTACCCGACAAACTTGAATTTATTGTAAGGTATCACGTTTTACCTTCTTAAGCCTTACTATCATTACCATAGGAATTTCTTTGTTGGTTTTGAAACATTCTTCATAAAATCCATCAATGACAAATCCAGCTCTAAAACAAAGGTTAAAAATATCTTGTATGGAACGATGATAATAAATCTGCTCTTTCGGTTGCCCTTCAATCGCTATATCATAGTAACTGTGCGGTGTCATATATTTTTCAGTCAACGTGACAAAACAAGGGTGTTGCGTTGCAAAGACAAAAATTCCGCTTTCCTGCAACAGTTCATAAACAGCCATAAGAAGTGGTTCAATATCCGTAATATCCATAATTGCCATATTAGAAACTGCTTTCGTAAAGGCTCGATTTCTTTTTAATTCTAATATACTTTTTCTATTGGTCGCATCCGCCACACAAAATTCAATTTGTTTTGCATATTGTGATTGCCGTCTTTTAGCCAATTCTATCATTTTTTTGCTGTAATCAAAAGCGACAACCGAAGCGCCTCTTTGTGCAAGATACGAAGAATAATTTCCATTGCCACACGCAATATCCAAAATATAATCCGCAGGATTAGGAGATAGAAGTTCCGTTACTTTGGGACGCACTACCTCTCTGTGAAATTCATTAGATTCGTCACCCATTGCATTATCCCAAAATTGTGCGTTCTCCTCCCAGATTTTTTTACTTTCCTCTGTTCCCATGTTCTCTCCCACTCCCAAAATTTGCTTTTTTGCTTCCATTAAATCTTCCTTACGATATTCCATTGTTACCCTCCATAACTTCTGATTGTTGCCGTCTTGACGATTATGTATCTTTACATTACCTTCTGAAACATATGGCGCACCTTGTCCAGGCGGTTGTTTGGACGGCGGGGCTGGATGACCGGCTGGCCGACAGCGGCCTGATACCCTTTTAGCTCTGTAAGGCATACGCTCTGCCCGTTGGTGTAAAAGGCCAGATCAGTACGGTATGCCTGTATACAGCGGGCGGGAATCTCGCCAGTAAAGACAACTTCATCCTTTTTTACCTGGGCCGTTTCGATGGTGGCACAGTATTTCGGTGCATCATGATAAGCCCTGGAAAGGTATTCCTGGGGCGCATAGAGGGTGAAGGAGAGATAAGGTTCCAGCAGCTGCGTCCCCGATTCCTTCAATGCCTGTTCCAATACAATCGGGGCCAATGAGCGGAAGTCCGCCGGCGTGCTGACTGGACTGTAATAAAGCCCGTATTCAAAGCAAATCTTACAGTCCGTTACGTTCCAGCCGAACAAGCCCTGCTCCAGCCCGTAACGGATACCATCCCTGACAGCGTTTTGAAAACTCTGGTTCAAGTATCCCAGCGAAACCCGGCTCTCGTATTGTACGCCGGAGCCAAGCGGGAGTGGTGTAACAGACAGTCCGATAGATGCCCAAAACGGGTTGGGCGGCACCTCGATATGGATGGTGTGGCTGGCTGCTTTGAGCGGCCGCTCCATATAAATGACGGTGGGTTCCTTTACCACTGTTTCAATCTTGTATTTTTCCGACAGCAAAGCGGAAACGACCTCCAACTGCACCCGGCCCAAAAAAGAAAGAATGATCTCATGGGTGATGGAATCCACTTCGCAGCGCAAAAGCGGGTCAGTATCCGCAAGTTGCGTAAGAGCGTCCAGCAGCCGTTCTCTTTGCGCTGCCGTTTTCGGCGCAATCGTCGTCCGCAGCATGGGGAGGGGGGCCTCGCGCCACCTTTTACGAGGGAGCCGGGTTTGATCCCCTAATACATCGTTTAACCTCACGCTGTCGCTGGGAAGGATAACAATTTCGCCCGGATAAGCGGTGTCTGTCCGAACAATTTCCCCTTTGGATGGAATACGCATCTCTGTGATTTTCAGCTTTTCTCTCCCGGCCAGGGCCACCGTATCCCGCAGGCGCAGCGTTCCGCTGTATAGCCGCAGATAGACACGCCGCTGGCCGCAATCGGTGTACTCAACCTTGAAAACGCTGCCGCATAGGGTGGCGCTCCCCTGTTCCCCAATCGGTTGGAACAGTCCTGTCACCGCATCCATCAACGGTTGAATGCCAAGGCCCTTTTTGGCGCTGCCATGATAGACCGGAAACAGGGAGGCTTCTTGAACCCGCCGCTGTTCCTCCCGCGCAAGTTTTTCCTGGCTGATTGGTTCTCCTGCGATATACTTTTCCAATAATGCATCGTTATTTTCGATGACCGCATCCCATGCTTCTATGTCGGTATTTTCCTCCAGGACTATTTCCGGGGACAGCGACACCGTCTGCTTGATGATAATATCGGCGGAGAGCTTATCCCGAACAGACTGAACCACGCTCTGCAAATCAACGCCAGCCTGGTCGATCTTGTTGATAAAGATAACGGTGGGAATGTTCATTTTCCGCAGGGCATGGAACAGAATACGGGTCTGGGCCTGCACGCCATCTTTCGCGGAGATCACCAAGATGGCCCCATCTAAAACAGCCAAAGAGCGGTACACCTCCGCCAAAAAATCCATGTGGCCGGGCGTATCCACAATGTTAACTTTACATCTGTGCCACTGGAAGGAAGTGACTGCCGCTTGAATGGTAATCCCACGCTGCCGCTCCAAAAACAAGGTGTCCGTCCTCGTTGTCCCTTTTTCGACGCTCCCTGGTTCTGAAATGGCTCCACTGGCATATAGCAGACTCTCCGTCAAGGTCGTCTTTCCAGCGTCTACATGGGCAAGAATCCCGATATTGATAATGTTCATGTCTATCCTCCATACAAGGCCCGAATGGGCGCAAAAATCCCCAGCGGCTAATACTTTTACCGCTGGGGATCATGACTTCGGACACACAGAAACATACACGACTTACATAAGCCGCGGTCCGTCACGATATTTACTAAAAAGGCAAAAGTATTCTTAAAATTGGGTACAAAAACCAAGCCCCTGCAAGGGGCAATCATTTTTGCGCCCATTATCAAATTTTATTTAAGAATACCTTGCCGCATATTTGATAGACTCCTCAAATCAGGATAATAGCAGTATATCATAGTACGCTCTAAAAAACAAGAAATCATTTTACCGATTCCACAAATAAAATCGGAGGGTATTCACTGGAATACCCTCCGGTTTTGGTGATTATCGTGCGTCTATCCGAATTTTTGACTTTGCGGCCCGTTTCCGTTCCTTTTCGGCATGTTCCTGCTGGTAAGCTGCCTCTAATATTCTGTCCACTTGTTCTGGGCCAAAGGCCCTTTTGACCCGCTCATAGTCAGCGGAGACTTGCCGCATGGCCTTGTTTTCCAACTTGACCTCCTGCAATCGATCAGACAGGCGGATGTTGCTCTCCCTCACCCGGCCATAGTCCCCTTGCAGACGCTCAAATTTCCCCCGCAGCTCCACATAGGCCAGATACAGGGAGCGCAGCACCTTGACGATTTGGGCCAGCAGGGGCTTTGCCTTTTTCTCTCGGTAGGCCCGGCCTGTTTCCAGCGTTCCCGGCTCCGGCAAAATCTCCTCCGGATTGGCGGAGAAATCCGCTGCCAACCGCTCCATATTTTTCACCGCCGGGGCAAGTTCTTTGAGCCGCCGTTCCTGGCTCTCCACCTGGTTTTCTTTCTCCGCCTTGACCGTCTCCAGAACGGCGATCTCCTTTGCCCGCTGCTCTTTCTTGTAGTCCAGCACAGACAAGTGCTTGTCGTGGGTGCCTTTGTCCTCCCACTCAATCCCGTGGCGCTCCATGACCAGGGAAAGCTGCTCCTTTTCCGAGCGCACCCACTGGCTCCACTCTGTGTCCCCTCTGGTGCCGCCCTGGAAACCCTGGGCCGCTAACGCCTGTTTCAAAGATACCCTCGTGTCCAGCCCTCGCTTGCTCCCGGTGGTGAATGGTACAAAGTCAATGTGCAGATGGGGCGTAGCCTCGTCCATGTGGAGGTGGGCAGAGAACACCCGGAGTTGGGGGTTGCGCTCTTGAAAGCCCTTCATGTACTCGTCCAAAACCGCTGCCGCAAGCTGTCCCTCCTCGCTGTCGGCGCTCATATCATCTCGATTGCCCACTTGCAGGATGATTTCATGGAACGGCTTTTCCTGCTTGCCGGAGCGGATCTTCTCATAGTAATCCTCTATCCTTCTGTCGGCCCTGGTTTGTTTAGCGTTGTACCGTTCCAGAGCCTCGTCAAAGAGTTCATGGTACACCGCCTTGATATTCTCCTGGCAGTAGGTTATATTCAAGTGGGAGCGTTCCGGGTCAGTGTTCTTGGCGTGGAATTTTCTACTGTTATGGTTCACCGATCCTTGGCCCACCATGGCGCTGATTGTCCTTTTCAAATCAATCCCTCCTCCCTTTTCCGCCGCGCAAGCGGCGAGCCTTTGTTACTTTCTGCGAAAGTAACGCAAAAGCACTTTTGACAGCCTGACGGCCATCAAAAGCGCATTTGCGCCCTACGGGGTGGTGTGGGGGCTTTGCCCCCGGCAACTGCGGTTGCCTCCCCCAGCAGGGCCGCCCTTTGAAAAGGGCACCCTGCACCCCGCCTAAACTTTGTCACTCGCCGTTGGGCAGGGTGGAAAGGCCAGGGGCCTTTCCACCGCCCGGCAAGTGTTTTCCGTGGGCCGAAAGTCAAGGGGTACGGGTTGTATTGACTTGCGGCAATCTCCACCCGCAGGTATGCCCCCCTTGACTTTCGCCCCCGCTCCCCGTGACAGCCGTGACGACCGTGACGATGTTTTACACACCGCCTCCGCACTCCGAAAAGCTGTCACAGCTGTCACGGTCGTCACGCCTGGGGTTCCTCCAACGTGAGCTTGATACTCCGCCCGGCATGGGTTCGGGCGCTTTCATAGTGGATGTGGTACTCATAGGACAGCCGCCACGCCCGGACATTCAGCCGCATAGCCAGGGCATTGGGTTTCATATCCAGCCCCAGGGCGGCGACAAGTTCCGTGGCCGTCCCTCTCCACTCTGGCCGTTCCGCCGTTACCAGGGCGGCAACAGCCTCCAACACCGGGTCAGGCGGCTCCTGCCGCAGCTCCGTTTCCCGCCGCTCCAGCTCCCACACAAGCCGTTCCTCGTCCCGCTTGAGGTAGAGGCGCTGGTCTTGCTGATCCCGCCCAGAAATGTCCAGGGTGGCGGCGTTGTCTGCCCGCCGCTCCTTTTGGAGCAGAAAGGCCCCGTCTGCCGCACCCAATAAGCCGTTGGTGCCGGAGATCATATCAAACTTATCATCGGCCTGCTGCTTGCGGGTGTGATGTACAACCAGGAGGCAAACCCCGCTTATATCGGCAAACCGTTTCAGTTTGGTGATTACCTCATAGTCGTTGGCATAGCTGTACTTCTCTGCCCCGGCCTCCCGGATTTTTTGCAGGGTGTCGATGATAATAAGCCGGGTGTCCGTGTGTTCCCGGACAAAGCCCTTTAGCTGCTCCTCCAGGCCACCGCCGAGCTGCTTAGCTCCGATGGCAAAGAACAGGTTTCCGGTACTCTCTACTCCAAACATCCGGTACAACCGCTCCTGTAAGCGACGGTGGTTGTCCTCCAGGGCCAGATAGAGGACTGTCCCCTGGCGCACCTCATACCCCCACAGGGAAAGGCCCATACTCACATGATAGGCAAGCTGGGCCATGAGAAAGGACTTGCCCACCTTGGGAGCGCCCACAAAGAGATATGTCCCCGCATAGAGCAGACCGTCTACCACAGGAGGTCTGCCGGGGTACACCTGTTCGTAGAGGTCATTCATAGACACGGTAGGCAGATAGGCCGGGTCATTGACCCGGCTTATCTGCCGCAGGATTTCCTCCAAATCTCTTTCCGGGGGCTTGTGTTCTGTCACGCCCTCTGCTATACTTTGGTTAGGTTTTTGTGAGAGCGACTGTCCCCCGTCTGCGCCAACAGGCGGATATGGGGCAGTCGTTTTCTCTTGCAATCTATCCATCTATCAATCCTCCCTCATGCCGTCCATGATGGCGGCGATCAGCCGGATGGTGTCCAGCAACTCCCCATCCACGCCATTCCCGGCCTCGATACGCTCCAGTTCTTCCAGAACGGCGGCCAGCTCGTTCCGCAGGGCCTTATACACCCTGGGGTTGCCCTGTACCACCACATCCCGGCACAGCAGCCGTCGGGTGATGTAGTCCTGTTTGGTAAGGCCGGAGAGCCGCACAGCGGTTTCAATTTCCCTGTCCTCATCCGGGGACACCCGGAAAGCCACAGTTTTGTTTCTCCAGCGGTTGTGTCGGTCAAGATTTTTCACTGACATGATTTAGGCCCCCTTTCGCTCCATGTCCAGTTTGTCCGCCATCTCCGCCTGCCGGGTGGGGAACAGGTGGGCGTAGCGGTAGGTAATATCAATGCTTTCATGTCCCACCCGGTCAGCGATTGCCAGGGCCGTAAAGCCCATGTCAATGAGCAGCGAAATGTGGGAGTGCCTCAGGTCGTGTATTCTGATCCGCTTTACCCCGGCCTCTTTCGCACCCCTGTCCATCTCCCGGTGGAGGTAGGATTTTGTCACCGTGAAAATGCGGTCGGTGGGCTTCACCCCATACAGGCTCTTGATATAGTCTCGCATTTCTTCACAGAGGAAAGCGGGCATTTGAATGACCCGGTTGCTCTTAGGGGTCTTGGGGTCGGTAATCACATCCTTGCCCTTAATCCGCTGGTAGGACTTGGAGATGGTGACGGTCTGTTTCTCAAAGTCGAAGTCGCCAGGAGTGAGGGCCAGCAGCTCCCCCTCCCGGACGCCGCACCAGTAGAGCATTTCAAAGGCGTAATAGGAAAGGGGCTTGTCCATCATGGCCTCGGCGAATTTCAGATACTCCGCCTTTGTCCAGAACAGCATTTCCCGTCCCTTTGGCTTTCCCATATTGCCCGCCTGGGCAGCGGGATTGACCTTTAGATTGTAGTGCCGTACCGCATGGTTGAACACGGCGCTCAACTGATTGTGCAGCGTTTTTAAGTACACCGGAGAGTAGGGCTTGCCGTTCTTGTCCCGGTAACCCAGCATTTCATTCTGCCAGGCGATGACCTCCTTGGAGTGAATGTCGCACATCTTCCGCTTGCCGAAGTACGGCACCAACTTCTTGTAGAGGATATGCTCTTTCGTCCCCCAGGTGTTTTCCTTGATACGGCCTTTCATGTCCGCCACATAGACAGCCACGAAGTTTTCAAAGGTCATTTCCAGGTCGGCGGTCTGTTGTTGCAGGAATGTCCGCTCCCACTCCAGAGCCTCCCGCTTGGTGGGAAAGCCCCGTTTCATTTTCTTTACTTTCTTGCCCGTCCAGTCCTCGTAGTAAAAGGACGCATACCATGTGCCCTTTGCCTTGTCTTTGTATGCCGGCATTGTGGTTCCCTCCTTATTGTCTGTCCCGCAGCCCATAGAATTTTTCCTCGAAGTAGCGCCTGCTTACCCGTCCGGGAATGGTGAGAAAGCCTTTTTTCTTCAGCTCCTCGTTCATCTCCCGCACCAGCTTGTAGGCGTAGGGCTTGGAAATGCCCAGCTCCCTGGCGACCTCCTCTGCTCTCACAAACAGCTCCTTTTCCATGGTCAGCACCTCCTTATTTTAGTTTCGCAAATATGTTAATGTCACCATCTTCATTATACATTAACATAAGTGTTAATGTCAAGAATTTATTTCGCATTTTTGTTAAAGATTATCTTGCATCTTTCGCTTTTTTGCGCTATACTATTGGCAAAGGCGGTGGGATATTATGACAGTCGGAGACAAGATAAAGAAAATCCGCACCTTTCGAGGCATGACACAAAAGGAATTGGGGCTTGCTATCGGCTTTGAGGAAAAGGGAGCGGACAACCGGATCGCCCAGTATGAGACGAATTACCGTGTTCCGAAACGGGAACTGCTGGACAAGATGGCCGAGGCGCTGCGGGTAGACCGCCAGAACTTCTACACCATCGCCCCCGGCTCTGCCGAGGACTTCATGCGGACATTCTTCTGGCTGGACGAGGACAGCCCTGGCGCTATCCGCCTGTTCCAACTTGTCCGCAATCCGGGCAGAGCAGGGGCCGCTGATGATACCGCTGTACGGTACAATGATAGCGATGACTGGCCCGCACACCCTCCCGTGGGTATGTACTTCCAGTATGGCCTTGTGGACGAGTTCATGCGGGAATGGCTTTTTCGTCAGCAGGAGTTACACGCCGGGGAGATCACCAGGGAAGAGTATTTTGAATGGAAACTCAACTGGCCCCATACCTGCGACGATGGCCTGGAAAGCGAATATTATATCCCTTGGCGGAAAAATAAATAAGACAAGCAAAAAAACCGCCCTGCTGAATTTGTCGTTCAGCAGGGCGGTTTTGCTTGTCCTTTTGGGATTTTTCTCTTGAGAATACCGGGCGGACACAAATAGTATCAATCCAGTATCAAGAGCAGTATGGACGGGCAAAAAAGCCTGTATTCATGCGGGTTTTCGCCGTTTCGAGCGTCATTCCCACTCGTTGCTGGGTATCATATTCTAACGGATTTTGCTTTAGAAATATGATGCCCTGTTCTTTTGATTATTTGATATATCCATATTATCCAGCCTATACGATGGGCTGTTATCAAATTGTTATCAGCAGTGATAACGGGAGGGAGTTGCTGACTATTTGTTCTGCTGGTTTGCGACTGTAACTATATCACAAAAGGCGGGGAAATGCAACCACATTCCCCCGCCTTTTTCAAATCGTTCATTGGCAGAAAAGTCCTCGACAAATCGAAAATTACTAACCGTACAAATTAGGGCGTTTCTAATAGCTTATCCGTCTGTGTTCCCCCGTATTTGGGGTAATGTACGGAATGTATAACTGGCACCCCCAACATCTCCCCAGTTCGCAGAAACTTCATAAACATAATCTCCATCACCCAAAGGAAACAGAGAAAAAGTATCTCCCTCAAGCTCGGTATTGACCATTTCAAAATCAGTGGAGTAGGTTTGTGCATCACCAATGCGCGAGGCAGGCCATCGCATAACAGAAACCGTCTCTGGCAAAATTTCTCCAAAATCAAGATAGAATACAGGAGCTATTGAGCCGACATTTTCACCAGCTTCTGGAGCCGGTAAAGTTCCAGCAGGAAAAGCGGTATATAATATGGGATATTCTTGCTGATCCAACGGGTGAGCACCACAAGCAATAAATTCACTAACTGTACCGTCAGGCAGTGTATGGCTCCATTGGTAATTGCCACAAGAAGCAATCACACTATCTACATACATCAAGGTGGAAACGGTCAGTGATGGAGGCTCTGTTAAACTTTCATAATCCAACGGCGCAGTGAAATCCGCTTCGCACTCTCCCTGGGTAGCCGATTCTTGCGGATTGTCTATTGAAATAGTTGTTCCTGTCGGAATTGAAGCTGTTTTTTCATTTGTCTCTACACTCGCACATCCCGTTAGAACAAAAACGAAAGTAGCTATAACCAATACAATTCTTTTCACAATGATACCTCCTTTCGGCCTTATTCATATAGACGACAGATTTTCTAAAAAGTTCCGTGGTCTTTTGGGAAAATTCTAATCTATTGCTCTCATCATAACATAAAAAAGCACCCGCTGACAAGTATAAATCAGGGGTGCACTCCTTGGAGTGCACCCCTGGTGTGTTACCTCGCCCCTCGGCTAAACTTCCGCTTTGCTTTCTTCTGCTCTTTCTCTGCCGCCTCCCGGCGCTTTGCGTCCTCCACGGCCCGCTCTACTTCCTCCGGGCCGAACACCCGCTTGACCCGCTCAAAGTCGGCAACCGTCCCCCGCAGGGCCTTGTTCTCCAATTTCACCTCCTGCAAGCGGTCAGACAACCGCTCGTTGCCCTCCCTGGCCCGTCCATAGTCACCCTGCAACCGCTCATACTTCCCTTTCAACTCGACATAGGCCCGATACAAGGAGCGCAGCACCTTGACGATCTTGGCAAGCAGGGGTTTGGCCTTTTTCTCCCGGTAGGACTTGGCGCTCTCCAGCGGCCCAGGCTCCGGCAATATTCGATCCGGGTCATCGGAGAACTGCGCCGCCAACTGCTCCATGTTCCTCACAGCCGGGGCCAGCTCCTTTAGACGCCGCTCCTGCTGTTCCACCTGTCCCTGCTTCTTGGCCTTAACTGCGTCCAGCTCGGCAATCTCTTTCGCCCTCTGCTCCTTTTTGAAGTCCAGCACAGACAGGTGCTTGTCATGGGTGCCCTTGTCCTCCCACTCTATCCCGTGGCGCTCCATCACGGCGGCAAGCTGTTCCTTTTCAGAGCGTACCCACTGGCTCCACTCCGTATCGCCTCTGGTGCCGCCCTTAAAGCCCTGGGCCGCTAACGCCTGTTTCAGCGATACCCTCGTGTCCAGGCCCCGCTTGCTCCCGGTGGTGAACGGTACGAAGTCGATGTGCAGATGGGGCGTGGCCTCGTCCATGTGGAGGTGGGCGGAGAACACCCGGAGCCGGGGATTGCGCTCCTGGAAGCCTCTCATGTACTCGTCCAGCACCGCCGCCGCAAGCTGGCCGTCCTCGCCCTCGGCGCTCATATCGTCCTTGTTGCCCACTTGCAGGATGATTTCATGGAACGGCTTTTCCTGCTTGCTGGAACGTATCTTTTCATAGTAGTCCTCGATTTTGCGGTCTGCCCTGGTCTGCTTGTCGTTGTACCGCTTGAGGGCCTCGTCGAAAAGCTCATGGAAAACTGTCTTGATATTTTCGTGGCAGTAGGTTATATTTAAGTGGGAGCGTTCTGGGTCGGTGTTCTTGGCGTTGAACGCCCTGCTGTTGTGGTTCACCGAACCCTGTCCCACCATTGCGCTAATCGTCCTTTTCAAATCAACACTCCTTTCGCCGCGCCAGCGGCGGCCTTTGTTACTTTCTGCGAAAGTAACGCAAAAGCACTTTTGACGGCCTTGCGGCCATCAAAAGCGCATTTGCGCCCTACGGGGTGGAGTGGGGGCGTTGCCCCCGCCGTCTGCGGACGGCTCCCCCAGCAGGGCCGCCCTTTGAAAAGGGCACCCTGCACCCCGCCTAAACTTTGACACTCGCCGTTGGGCAGGGGGGAAAGGCACAGCCTTTCCCCCCACCCGGCCAGTGTCCTCCGTGGGCCAAAAGTCAAGGGGTTCGGGTTGTATTGCCTTACGGCAATCTCCACCCCCAGGTATGGCCCCTTGACTTTTGGCCCCGCTCCCCGTGACGGCCGTGACGACCGTGACGATGTTTTACACACCGCCCCGCTCTCAAAAAAGCCGTCACAGCCGTCACGGTCGTCACGCCTGGGGCGGTTCCAGGGTGAGGGTGATACTTCTCCCGGCGTGGCTTCTGCTGTTCTCATAGCGGATATGGTAATCCGCCGCCAGCCTCCCGGCCCGGACGTTCAGCCGCATAGCCAGGGCGTTGGGCTTCATGTCGGTCTGGAGCGCCGCCGCCAGCTCCGTGGCCGTACCGCCCCAGGCGGGCCTGTCCGCCGTCACAAGGGCGGCAACGGCCTCTAATACCGGGTCGGGCGGTTCCACCCACGGCTCCGTTTCCAGCCGTTCCAGCTCCCACACAAGGCGCTCCCTGTCCTTGGTGAGATACATCCGCTGGTCTTGCTGGTCACGCCCGGCCACGTCCAGAATGGCGCTGCCGTCCGTCCGTTTCTCCTTTTGAAGAAGAAAGGCCCCGTCCGCCGCACCCAACAGGCCGTTGGTGCCGGAAATCATATCAAACTTGTCGTCTGCCTGTTGCTTTCGGGTGTGGTGTACCAGCAGGAGACAGATACCGCAATCATCGGCAAGGCGTTTCAGTGTGCCCACCACCTCGTAGTCGTTGGCATAGCTGTACTTGTCTCCGCCAGCCTCCCGGACTTTTTGGAGGGTGTCAATGATAATCAGCTTGGTATCGGGGTGTTCCCGGACGAACATTTTGAGCTGTCCCTCCAGGCCAACGCCGAGCTGTTTAGCGTGGATTGCAAAGAGCAGGTCGTTGGTGCCGTCCATGCCGAACATCCGATACAGCCGCCCCTGCAATCGGCGATGGTCGTCCTCCAACGCCAGATAGAGGACGGTGCCCTTGTGGACGGGGTAGCCCCACAGGGGGAGGCCCATGCTCACATGATAGGCAAGCTGGGCCATCAGGAACGACTTGCCCACCTTGGGCGCTCCCGCAAAGAGGTACGTCCCAGGGTAGAGCAGACCGTCAATGATTGGCGGTCTGCCCTGGTAGACATTCTGGTAAAGCTCACTCATGGAAATGGTGGGGAGATAGGCCGGGTCGGTCATGCGGCGCATTTCCAGAAGCCTTTCCTCCAAACTTTTCTCCTGGGGGTTGTTTTCGGTAGCCGCTTCTGATATACTCATGGCAGTTGCTTGTGAAATGGGCTGTTCCCCGTCTGCGCCAACAGACGGAACCGGGACAGTCCTTTTCGTTTCTCTGGAATCCATCAATCTATCAATCCTCCTTCATTCCATCCAGCGTCATGGTGATAAGGCGGATGGTGGCGAGCAGTTCATCATCCACCCCGCCCCCGGCCTCCATGCGCCGCAGCTCCCCCAGGACGGCGGCGAGCTGGTCACGCAGGGCCTTGTAGACCCTGGGATTGCCCTGCACCACAATGTCCCGGTTGAGCAGCCGCCGGGTGATGTAGTCCTGCTTGGTCAGCCCGGACAGGCGGACGGCAATCTCAAGCTGTTCGTCCTCCTCCGGGGACACCCGGAATGCCACGGTCTTGTTCCGCCAGCGGTTGTGATTGTCCAAATTTTTAGCCGACATTATGCTCCCGTCCTTTCAAAGTCCAGCTTGTCCGCCATTTCCGTCTGCTTGGACGGAAACAGGTGGGCATAGCGGTATGTGATCTCAATACTCTCATGGCCTACCCGGTCAGCAATCGCCACAGCAGAGAAGCCCATATCAATCAGAAGCGAAATGTGCGAATGTCTGAGGTCATGGATTCTGATACGCTTCACACCAGCCTCTTTCGCCCCTCTGTCCATCTCATGGTGGAGATAGCTTTTTGTAACGGTGAAAATGCGGTCTTTCTTCTTGACCCCGTAGAGCATTCCCAGGTAGTCCCGCATTTCGTCACAGAGGAAATTGGGCATTTTAATGGTACGATTGCTTTTCTTGGTTTTCGGAGTGGTAATCACATCCTCGCCGTGGAGCCGCTGGTAGGACTTGTTGATCTTCACCGTCCCGGCCTCAAAGTCGAAGTCCGCCGGGGTGAGGGCCAGCAGCTCCCCCTCCCGAATACCGCACCAGTAGAGCATTTCAAAGGCGTAGTAGGAGAGGGGCTTGTCCATCATGGCCTCCGCAAACCGCTGATACTCCGCCTTTGTCCAGAACAGCATTTCCTTTCGCTCCTCCGTCCCCATGTTCCCAGCTTTGGCGGCGGGGTTGGAACGAAGCTCATAGAAGCGGACAGCGTGGTTGAAAATGGCGCTGAGCTGGTTGTGCAGGGTCTTGAGGTAGGTCTGGGAGTAGGGCTTGCGCTGTTCGTCCCGATAGGCCAGCAGCTCATTCTGCCATGCGATCACGTCCTTGGTGGTGATCTCGCTGATCTTCCGCTTGCCGAAGTAGGGCAGAATCTTCTTCTGGATGATGTTCTCCTTTGTCAGCCAGGTGTTTTCTTTCAGCCGGGGCCGCACGTCCTTGGTGTAAAGCTCGACAAAGGCTTCAAAGGTCATATCCATGTCGGCGGCGGTCTGCATTTGAAAGCTGCGCTCCCAGTCCTGGGCCTCCCGCTTGGTGGGAAAGCCCCGCTTGCACTTCTGCTTACGCTCCCCCGTCCAGTCCCGATACCACGCCATGACGTACCATGTGCCCCGCTTTTCGTCCTTAAATACCGGCATTTTCGTTCACTTCCTTTCTGGCTCCGTAAAGCCGTTCGTTGAAATACTGGCGGTTGACCCGCCCTGCAATGGTGATGAAGCCCTTTCCTTTCAGTTCCTCGTTGAGCTGGCGAATGAGCTTGTAGGCGTAGGGCCTCGACACGCCCAGCTCGTCCGCTACCTCGTCCACCCGGATAAACTTGTTCTCCATGCTGGTTCCTCCTTTCTTGAATGATAACGCTATTTGTTTAATGCTGGCTCTATTATACTAACTATATTCCGTTATGTCAAGGCTTTCCAAGAAGAAAATATAAACAAATTTATTTATATTTTGCTTGACAGTTCTAAACATATCTGTTATACTCCAAGTGTCCCCCATTACATAGATTGGAGTTGGCAGTTATGGCGATTGGTGAACGTATTCGCTTCTTCCGCAATAAGAAAGGTGTTACGCAAAAGTATCTCGGTCAGGTGGTGGGGTTCCCGGAACGCTCTGCCGATGTGCGTATGGCGCAGTATGAAACCGGGAGCCGCACCCCCAAGGCCGACCTGACCAGAACGCTGGCGGGCTTCTTTGAAGTGTCCACCGATGCCTTGACCGTCCCTGACATAGACAGCGACATTGGCCTCATGCACACCCTCTTTGCCCTGGAGGACATTCGGGGACTTACCATCGGAGAGATTGACGGCGAAATCTGTTTGAAGCTGGACAAGTCCAAAGGCAAGACCTATGTTGATATGCTTGAAATGCTGTCCGCCTGGGCGGAGCAGGCCAAGAAGCTGGAGGCCGGGGAGATCACCAGAGAGGACTACGACCGCTGGCGCTACAACTACCCCAAGTACGACACCACCCGGAAATGGGTCAAAGTCCCCTCCAAGGAATTGAGCGACTTCCTTGTGGAAGCGTTCAAGGACAGGCTGGGAAAGGATTGACAGACAGCAAAAGCCCTTACCGATGTTGCCATCGGTAAGGGCTTTGTAATATGGTTTCTGTCACCCACAAGCCGCAAAGGAACACTTTTCACCTGCAATCCACCGGGGATACAGAATGATACGGCCTATGGGGAGCGTTATCAAATCGTTATCAAAAGAGAGGCACAAAACCGTCTATCCGTTGTGCCGCAACGGGTTCAAAGTTTCAAAAACTCATTCCCACTCGATGGTGCCGGAGGGCTTCGGCGTCAGATCGTAAAGGCAGCGGTTGACTCCCGCCACCTCGCTGGTGATGCGCCGGGTAATCCTCTGGAGAAGGGAGAAGGGCACGTCCTCCACCGTGGCGGTCATGGCGTCCACAGTATTCACGGCCCGCAGGATCACCGGCCAGTCAAAGGTCCGCACGCCGTCCCGCACACCCACGGACTTAAAGTCGGGGACAACGGTGAAGTACTGCCACACTTTGCCCTCCAGGCCGGCATTGGCAAATTCCTCCCGTAAGATGGCGTCGGACTCCCGCACCGCCTCCAGGCGGTCCCGGGTGATGGCGCCCAGGCAGCGCACGCCCAGGCCGGGGCCGGGGAAGGGCTGGCGGTAGACCATGGAATCCGGCAGGCCCAGGGCCTTGCCGCAGGCACGGACCTCATCCTTAAAGAGCATCTTCAAAGGCTCCACCAGGGCGAAATCCAGGTCCTCCGGCAGGCCGCCCACGTTGTGGTGGGACTTGACTGCCTTGACGGTTTTGGTGCCGCTTTCAATGATGTCGGGATAGATGGTCCCCTGGCCTAAGAAGCGGATGCCGTCCAACTTCCGGGCCTCTTCCTCAAAGACGCGGATGAACTCAGCGCCGATGATCTTCCGCTTGCGCTCCGGATCGTCCACGCCGGCCAGCTTGTCCAAAAAGCGGTCCACGGCGTCCACATAGACCAGGTTGGCATCCATCTGGTGGCGGAAGACCTCGATCACCTGCTCGGGTTCACCCTTACGGAGCAGGCCGTGGTTCACGTGGACGCAGGTGAGCTGTTTGCCGATTGCCTTGATGAGCAGCGCGGCTACCACCGAGGAGTCCACGCCGCCGCTGAGGGCCAGCAGCACTTTTTGATCGCCCACCTGGCGGCGGATCAGTTCCACCTGGTCGGCAATGAAGTTGTCCATGGTCCAGTTGGCCTCGGCGCCGCAGGTGTGGAAGACAAAGTCGGAGAGGGCCTTTTTCCGATCCGTCTCGTCGGCGGGCCAGGGCGCCTCCCCCTTGTGGTCGGCGCAGAGAACCGGCAGGCCGCAGTGCAGAAGGTCCGCCGAGACGTCGATGGTGACGCCGTCCACCACCCGGTTGGGGCCGCCGTTGAGGATCAGGCCCTTTACGTTGGGGAGGGCCTTGAGCTCCTCCATGGTGAGATCGTGGGGATGAATCTCGCTGTAAACGCCAAGAGAACGAATTTCACGGGCAAGGCGGGGATTTTCCTCGCTGCCCAGGTCCAAAATGACAATCATGTCCTGCTTCATTGCAGTCCTCCTTAGTATCTTTATAGGGATATCCTACCATAGATGTACTGCTTTTCGCAAGAGAGTTCCTTCCCTTTCGCATTTGATGGGAAGCATACTGCCAATCCATATGGCAATCCACGAATTTGAATACCTGTCTCCTGATTCGCTACTTGCCTTGGTTATACTGTATTCAAGTTCGGCAAAGAGGGTACCTGCAAGACTGACAGAACGGTTAGCGGTGGTCCAAAAGAGGAAACGGCAGCCTCCGTTTTCCGGAGGCTGCCGTTTTTCATTAATCTGAGCACTGGGCCTGCTTTTGGCGTTTGATCACCTTCAGGCGTGAGAACTCCTCCCGCTCCTTTTCCTCCAGGGCGTCGGTGATGAATTTGACCGTGGACTCCAGAGTGGGGATGCTCACGTTTTTCAGCGCATTGGCCCTGCGCTGGGTCTTGACAATGGCCTGGGCCAGGCGAAAGGCGCTGTTCTCCACCTCCGCCAGCAGCGCGGTCATCCGCTTGGCCTCGCAGAAACAGCAATAGGCGTTGTCCAGCAGGGAGTTGCTCTGGTGAAGGCCGTAGGAGAGGGTGCGCTGAGGCTCCTCATATTCCACAATGGGGATATCCACGCCCATCACGCTGCGAAAGCGGATGCGCTGGATGCCGTGATCCACCGGAGCAGCCTGGGCCAGATCATCCACCGAGCCCAGGGTTTGGTTGGCCTTGGCCAGGGCGTCATAGGCCTGTTGGTAGGTGGAGCCGATCTCCCGGCGCAGCTGCTTGGATTGGTCCAGCAGCGACATCATCTCCCGGATCAGCACGTTTCGCTTCCGGTCTAAAAGGTCAAAGCCCATGGAGGAAAGGGCCAGTGACTTTTTCGCGGCCATCAGATTGCCCTTGGTGGCGAAAATCTGCTGGCTCACAGCTCCTCACCCCTTTGCTCCAGGAGGGATTGGGCCTCGCCGGGGTGGTAGTGGGCCTCCAGCATCTCGTTGTCCACCCGGTCCAGCTCGCTCTTTGGAAGGAGGGACAAAAGGGTCCACCCCAAATCCAGCGTTTCGTCCATGGTGCGGCTTTCGTCAAAGCGCTGGGTGATGAAATAGCGCTCAAAGGCCGTGCCGAACTTCAGGTACTGCTGATCCACCAAAGAGAGGTCCTCCGCGCCGATCACCGAGGCAAGGGACCGGGTGTCCTGGACGTGGGCGTAAGCGGCAAACAGCTGGTTGGAGACGGCGGCGTGGTCGGCCCGGGTATAGCCCTCGCCGATGCCGTCCTTCATGAGGCGGGACAGGGAGGGGAGCACCGCCACAGGGGGATAGACACCGGTGGCGTCCAAAGAGCGGTCCAGCACGATCTGGCCCTCGGTGATATAGCCGGTCAGGTCGGGAACCGGATGGGTGATGTCGTCATTGGGCATGGTGAGGATGGGAATCTGGGTGACAGAGCCGGCGGCGCCCTTGATGATGCCGGCCCGCTCATAGAGGGAGGCCAGGTCGGAATACAGGTAGCCGGGGTAGCCCTTTCGTCCGGGGATCTCACCCTTGGAGGAGGAAAACTCCCGCAGTGCCTCGCAGTAGGCGGTGACATCGGTCATGATGACCAGGATGTGCATGCCCAGCTCGAAGGCCAGGTACTCCGCGGCGGTGAGGGCGCAGCGGGGCGTCAGGATCCGCTCGATGATGGGGTCGTTGGAGAGGTTCAAAAACATGGTGGTCCGGTCCATCACCCCTGCCTCTTCAAAGGAGCGGCGGAAGTAGTCGGCCACGTCGTTTTTCACGCCGATGGCGGCAAAGACAATCCCAAAGCGGGCGCCGTCAGCCTTGGCCAGGCGCGCCTGGCGCACGATCTGGACGGCCAGCTTGTTATGCTGCATGCCGGGGCCGGAGAAAATGGGCAGCTTCTGTCCGCGGATCAGGGTCATCAGGCAGTCGATGGAGGAAATGCCGGTGTGGATATAGTCCTGGGGATAGACCCGGGCCACAGGATTCAGGGGCAGGCCGTTGATATCGGCCTTCTTTTCGGAAAAAAGGGGGCCAAGGCCGTCGATGGGGCGGCCGGCACCGTCAAAAATACGGCCGGGCAGCTCCGGGGACAGCGCAAGCTCCATGGGATGGCCCATCATGGACACACGGGTGCCGCTCAGGCCCAGGTCATTGGTGCCTTCAAACACCTGGATGATGCAGCGCTCTCCCTCGATCTGCACCACCCGCCCGGATCGGACGGCGCCGCTGCTCAGCCGCAGGCGGACCATCTCGTCAAAGCCCGCGCCGGTGACGCCGTCCAGCGCCACCAGGGGGCCGTTGATCTCGCTCAGGCCGGTCAATTCAATGCTCATTTGCTCTTCCTCCCGTCACAGCGCCGACAGGACCTGGTCGATGTCCTGATCGTAGCTGTCGAACTGCTCCGGATGGTCGTTGGGCACCTCGTATTTCATCTTGGAAAGGCGGCTGAAGATGCCGGACTCCAGCACCTCGGAGAGTGCCACGGCGTGGGGCTCGGCTCCCCGTCCGGAGATGGCGTCCAGGGCGCCGTGGTAGAGGTGCAGTATGACCTCCATCATCCGCAGCTGTTTGCTCAGCGGCACATAGGTGTCCTCCTTATGATAGGCGTTTTGCTGCAGGAAGCCGGTGCGGATCAGCTTGGCGATCTCGATGATCAGCTTCTGGTCGTCGGGCAGGACGTCAGAGCCAATCAACCGGACAATTTCCATCAGCTTGTTCTCCTCGTGCAAAAGGCCCATCAGCTCCTGGCGGCGGGCCATGAACTGGCGGCCCGCGTGCTGGGCATACCACTGGGAGAGGTCCTCCACATATTCGCTGTAGCTCTCGTTCCAGTTGATGGCCGGGTAATGGCGGTTGTAGGCCAGGGATTTGTCCAGGGCCCAGAAGCAGCGCACAAAGCGCTTGGTGTTCTGGGTCACCGGCTCTGAGAAGTCCGCGCCCTGGGGCGAGACGGCGCCGATAATGGACACGGAGGCCTCCTGGCCGCCAAGGGTCCTGACCAGCCCGGCCCGCTCATAGAATTGGGAGATGCGGCTGGGAAGATAGGCGGGGAAGCCCTCCTCGGCGGGCATCTCCTCCAGCCGGCCGGAAATCTCCCGCAGCGCCTCGGCCCAGCGGGAGGTGGAGTCGGCCATGATGGCCACGTGGTAGCCCATGTCCCGGTAGTACTCCGCCAGGGTGATGCCCGTGTAGATGGAGGCCTCCCGGGCCGCCACAGGCATGTTGGAGGTATTGGCGATCAGAACCGTGCGTGCGGTCAGGGGCTGGCCGGATTTGGGGTCGATGAGCTCCCTGAACTCCTCCAACACCTGGGTCATCTCGTTGCCCCGCTCGCCGCAGCCCACATAGACGATGATATCCGCGTCGCACCACTTGGCCAGCTGATGCTGGGTCATGGTCTTCCCGGTGCCGAAGCCCCCCGGGATGGCCGCGGTACCGCCCTTGGCGATGGGGAAGAGGGTGTCGATGACGCGCTGCCCGGTGATGAGGGGCACAGAGATGGGCAGCCGCTCCGCCGCCGGCCGGGGTGTGCGGATGGGCCACTTTTGGCAGAGGCTCAGCTCCCGTTCCCGGCCTGATTCCTCCTTAAGGCGCACCACCACGTCGCTGACGCGGCAGAGGCCGTCCTGGGCCGCGAAGGTCACCGTGCCGGAAAGGCCGGGGGGCACGAGGCAGCGGTGTTCAATGAGCGGTGTCTCCGGCAGCGTGGCATAGACCTGGCCCGGGGTAAGGCGATCACCTTCCCGGACCTTCACGCTCACCTGCCACATCTTCTGCTCATCCAGGGCGCTCAGGCTGGAGCCCACGTCGATCATGGCGCCGGAGGTGCGCATCAGCTCCATCAGGGGCCGCTCGATCCCATCGTAGATGTTGGAGAGGATTCCCGGGCCCAGAGTGGCGCAAAGAGGCGCGCCGGTGGACTCCACGGGTTCACCCGGGGTCAGGCCGGTGGTGGATTCGTATACCTGGATGGTGGTCTTCTCCCGGGTGATGCCGATGACCTCGCCGATGAGGCGACGGCGGCCCACATAGACCATTTCCAGCATTTTCAGGGAGGTAGCGCCACGGACGGTGACAACGGGGCCATTGATGGAATAGACTTCATTCACAGCTGCTCACCTCCCGGGCCAAGGAAAAGTTCCGAAGTTTCATAGAACCACTGGCGCTGGGCCTCCAGGGCCGCGTCCAACGTTTCATCGGCGGCTCTGCCGCTCTCGGGCAGGGAGACAAGCAGCCCCCCCAGCGCGATGGCCTCCGCCGCCTCCACGCGGCAGGGGGCGCCGCAGGCTTGGATCAGGTCTTTTTCGTACCGGAGGTCCTCCGGGCGTACCTGGAGCACAACTTCCTCACCGCCGCGCCGGAGGCCGGAGGCCTTGCCGGCCTTTTTGCGGAGATAGTCCGGGTAGTCGGGGCCGGAGACAAAGTCGCCCAGCCGCGCCCTGGCCTGGGCAAAGAGGTCGTCGGTGAGCTGGGAGCGGCGCTCATAGAGCTGGCGGCGCAGTTCGCTCCGCCGGGCCGAGACCCGCTGGCCCGCTTCGTGCTCAATCCGGAGCCGCTCCTCATCTAACATGTGGTGGGAGTTCCCGCGGGCGTCGTCCTTGCACTTGCCCAGCTCATTGGCGCGAAAGGACTCCAGCTCCGCGTCGATTTTGGCAATCTGTACGTCAGCCTGACGCATGATGCTCTGGCGGAACTGCTCACGCTTTTTTTGAATATCCCGCTGAGACGCTTTCATGTTAACCCCTCCCTACAGCTTGATCCCCAGAGACTCACCGATGTACCGCTCCAATGCGGCGCCCACATCCTCCCCGTGGCGATCGGGAATTTCCACGATCAGGGGGCGTTTGTAGTTCCGCTTGCGCTCGTTGATCAGCGCGGAGCAGAGCGAGACCAGCTTGGCAGTCACCAGCACGATGCCGATGTCCGGGTCCTGTACGGCCTGGCTGAGCGCCTGCTCCACCTCGTCCGCCTGATGGACCACGACGCCTTCAATCCCGGCCAGGCGCATGCCCATCTGGGTATCCATGTTGTCGCTGATTAAAAAGAATTTCATTGCGGAGCCTCTTACAGGCGGTTGATGATCAAAATGGAGATGAGCAGGCCATAGATGGCGATGCCCTCGCCCAACACCACAAAAATGATGGCCTTGCCGAAGGATTTCGCGTTTTCACTGACCGCGCCGATGGCAGCGGGGGCTGCGGCGGCCACGGCGATGCCCGCGCCAAGGGCCGAGAGGCCGGTGGAGAGGGCGGCGGCAAGGAAGCCCAGGCCCTGGGCGGTGGTGCCGGCAATGGAGAGGCTCGCCAAATCCGCTGCGCCCGCTGCCGGCTCGGCGGCAAAGCCGGTCATGGGCAGCACGACGCCTAAGAGGCACACGAAGGCAAAGGTGCCTAAGTTCATGATGATCCTGCGCCGGGCGGACTTTGCACTCAGGCGGCCCCGTGCAAGGGGCACCAGCGGCGCGCACAGCAGGACGATCACAAGGGAACAGATCAAAACAGCCAACCAAATATTCATGTTCAATTCCTCCAAATCTCTTGGGCAGACGCCCGTTATGGCCGCTGCGGCTCAGCAGCGATGGATACAAAGGGGATTCCCTGCCCCTCAAAATAGTGGCTGAACATCTCGTAGAACTCCAGGCGCAGAACCTGGATGCCCACGATAAAGCCCTCCAGGGCCATGACAAAGAGATTCCCGCCGATGAAGGTCAGGATGCTTCCCGAGCCCTGCATCATCTCGGTCAGCGTCAGCACCACCGCCATCATGCCGGCGTGGCTGATGACAAAGCCGCCCACACGCAGAAAGGACATGGTGTTGGTGACGAAGCTCAAAAGCACCTCCAGCAGCTCGAAGAACCCCTCCACCAGGAAGCCCCCGGGGCTTACGCCGGGCGGCAGGGGGCGGCTGCCGTCAATCAGGCGGGCCAGCGGCTCCTTGAGAAAGATCACCAGGATGGGCAGGATGCAAAGGCTGAGGAGGATGGGGTTTCCAAAAAGGCTGTGGCCCATGACCATGGAGACCACACCGGTGAGCACGGCACCATAGAAGATAAGTCCCGCGAGGCCGTTTTGGGAGAAAAGGGCCCGCTCCACGTCGTGGGCGCGAAGGCCCAGGGCGATGTTCATGCAGATGGAGACCACGATCAGCACCACGCCCAGGCCGATGGCAAAAAAGAGCAGGTTGTTCATAGTCACAGGGTTCATGATCTCAATGGGCTTTTCCGCAAAGCCCAGGGCGTGATACAAGGGGTCCAGGGCGTTTTCCAACCCAAACACCGAACCATAGAGAAGGCCGAACAGAGCGGAGGAGAGGCCGATGCGGCAGAGAATCCGGCCGAATTCCATCCGCTTCCACCTGGCAAGAAGAAGTCCCAACAAAGCAATGCAGAGCCCCTGCCCAAGGTCGCCGAACATGATGCCGAACAGCAGCGTATAGCTGAGGGCCAGAAAGGCGGTGGGATCCAGCTCTTCATAGGAGGGGATGCCGTACATCTCTACGAAGAGCTCAAAAGGGCGGCAGAACCAGTTGTTTTTCAAAAGAGTGGGCGTTTGAAAGCGCCTGTCGCTGTCGTGGGGCCTGAAGTCCACGGTCAGGTTTTCAAGGCCCGCGAACCGCTCGGCGAATGAGTTCTCATCCGCGGTGGGGATAAACCCGGTGATGTGGAACATGTCATGATAGGCACCCACATACTTGCGGTATTCAAAGGTGCGGTTCAGGGCGGAGAGGCGGGTATAGGCGGCAAGGATGAAGTCACTGTTTTGCCGCATGATCTCGGTAAGCCGCCTGTTGACCGTTTCCAAGTCCCGGTTGGTCTGCTCCAGGCTGTGTTCCAGGCTCTCCCTGGCGGCCTCCGGCGTCCCGTGGATGGTCTTGGGCACCCAGATCCGCTCGAAATAGAGGGAGGCGAAGAGGTCGTCAACCTCTGCAATCACCTCCTCGGTGGTGAAATAGAAGCCGTAGCAGTACTCGTCGTCCTCGGTCAGCGAGACATAGACAAAGAGCTGATCGGTATAATAATCGAGCTTCCGGTAGCTGTCTGTGGGCAGCCTGCCGAAACGGACCTTCACGTACTCGCAGGAGAAAATGTCGTCCACATCCGCGTCCAGGGTCTGAAGCCGCTCCAATAGCGCGAGGGCCTCCTTGTTTTCCTCGGCGAAGCCGGTGAGCTTTTTCCGGTAGTCGGAGAGCTTGTCAAATTGAACCTTCAGCGCGGCCAGGGAGGTTTTCATCTCCTCCGGGGACGGCGGCGCCTGGGCGGAATCCGGGGCGGGCCTCAACTCAAACCCGGTGAGTTGGGCCAGCTCGGTCAGCTGCTGCAGCAGGGGTTTGTAGGGGTTTTCCTGTGAAATGGGGGAAAAGCCCTTGACCTTGCCGGAGAGCTGGAAGGGCTGCTCCGGGTGGAAGCGGGGCACCTCGGTAAGACGCAGCAATGCCTCGTCCAGCACCTGGAGCTTGCCGGTCAGCTGTACCAGTGTCATTTTTGCAATGGACAAAATTACACCGCCTTTCCAATCTGGAAATTATAATATGAGCATGGAGGCGATTTCCTCCGGAGGCGTCCCATAACGAACCGCCTCGATGATGGTTACGATGTTTTCCAGCTCCAATTGGGTCAGCACCATAAAGGCCATGAAGGCCGTGGGCGCGTCGGAGGCAAAATGCATGAAACGCCTGGCCAGGTGATATTCCACCCGGTCGGCCCGGTAGTCGATGTCCACCAGGTCATCGGAGCCAAAGTATTTGGAATAACGGGATCCGCTCAGTGCCGTGCGGAACTCCCCGGCTGTGGGCGCACTGAGAAACTGCTCCAGTTCCGCGGCACTGATCCGCCGCCAGGAGGGGAGCAGAAGCCGGCGAATCCGGTCCGGCTCCGCATCGGGAAAAAAGGTTTTCATCCGGTAGATGGTGCGGATGTTGATGAGCTCCACGTGGGTCTCAATCAGTTCTTGGAGCTGAGAACGGACCCGTCCCCGGAAAAGCTGGTCCACGGTCTGCTCCAGACGGCGGTAGTAATCGGCATACAAGGCGGTTTCACAGCCGGTATAGTCGATGGACTGGCCTGCCTCCTCCGGCTGAAAAGGTTCCAGGGCCTTTGCATAGGGAGTGCGCTCCAATACCTGCAGGAGCTGGGGAAACTCCCGGACTTGAGCCAGAGCCTCAAAGGAAAAGCTTGCGCCATGCTCCAGGAAAACGGGGTACTGTTTGGCAAAGCGCTCCGGATAACCGGCATTCAGCAGACGGATCAGCTCCAGTATCTGCTCGATTTCCCCCGTGCGCATCAAGCAGCGGTAAAAGCTGTCCGATGCGGAGAAGTCGTAGCGCATCAATCCGGCGTACTGGGCGTGGCGGCTTTTCCGTAGCATCCGCTCCAACTGGGCCCGGTAGATGGCGTCGGGACGGACGGAGGCAAGGGCCTGCTGATAGGCGGGCTCCTCCTTAAGATAGGAGGCAATGGCTGAGACACTGGTGCAGTGCATCAACTCCTGGTATTGCTGAGCCGTCAGATGCTGGCCATACATGGCCTTGCACTTGGCCATGATGGCCTTGCTCGAAAAGGAGGTCAGCATTTTGGCGCCCCCTTCACCGCTGGATGCAGCGCGCTACAATCTCGTCGACCCACTGCTGCCGCCGGCGGTCAAACCGACTCTCCAGGTCCTGAAGGGATGCCTGATGCGCTTTCTCCAGTTGCTGCACCTTTTGATCCGCCTCTTCGCCCGCAGACTTCTCCAGCGCCAACGCCTTTTGTTCGGCCCGCTTGCGATAACAGGCGCTGAGCGCTTCTTTCTCCTGGACGATCTTAGCCCGTTCCGCCTCGCTCCGCTGTTGGGCAGAGCGTACCGCCTCTCGGGCCTGGCGGTCGATTGCAACCAACTCCTGAATGACTTTATCCAAAAGAGCACCTCCCTTAGTTGCAAGAAACCATTTAAAATGTGCCTATCACATTACACCCATTTTACGCAAGATGCAAGCCATCTGTCATTGTGGGTTTGGAATGATGACCCAGACGTTTTGGATGGAATTGTATGGGTACATATTCTGTGAAGAATCGAAGAAATGATGCCAGGACAAGCTGGTTTGGATGCAAGAAAATCGGGACGGACCGCCAAACGCTTCTGTGTCAGGGGCCAGGGCGCGGGCTGGCTTGGAGCGGACCCTGAACGGCTTGGGCTGTAAAGAGGGTGTCGGCGCGGGGAAGACAGGGAAAAGGCTGCTGAAAAGATTAACGGGTTCTTTACAGAGGGACCGCGCAAAACGAAGCGGGCCTGCGCGGATAGCGCAGGCCCGTGTGCAGCGTATGACTTGGCGAACCGCCGGTAAAACAAAATCAGGAAAAAGGGTCAATCCAAAATCCTGCCGTCGGTGGAGATGGTCACCACCTGCCAGGGAATGAATTTCCCGCTTTGCTGCAGGGCGCTTTTCGCGGCCTGCTCGATCCCACCGCAGCAGGGGACCTCCATGCGGACAATGGTGAGGCTCTCAATGTTGTTTTCCCGAAGAATGGCGGCCAGCTTTTCCGAGTAGTCCACCGCGTCCAGTTTGGGGCAGCCAACAAGGGTGATGTGGCCCCGGATGAACCGCTCGTGAAATCCGGCGTAGGCGTAGGCGGTGCAGTCCGCCGCGATCAGCAGCTTGGCACCGTCGAAATAGGGGGCGTTGACAGGGACCAGCTTGATCTGTACTGGCCACTGGGAAAGCTGGCTCTGGGGCTGGACGTTGCTTGCGGGAGGCAGCTGGGCGCCCTGGGCGTGGCGGATGGTTTTCATCCGCGTTCCGGGGCAGCCGCAGGGGGCGCCCAGCCCAGCCTGGCGGGCTTTGACGGCCGCCTCGTCATAGGGGGCCGCCTCCCGCTCGATGATTTGAATTGCGTCCGTGGGGCAGGCCGGGAGACAGTCACCCAGCCCGTCGCAGTAGTCGTCGCGAATCAGGCGGGCCTTTCCGCCCACCATGGCAATGGCGCCTTCATGGCAGGCCGCCGCGCATGCGCCGCAGCCGTTGCATTTTGCTTCATCAATCTGGACAATTTTTCGTTTCATGAGTCAATCCTCCGAATGATATCAAATTCGACCAATTGGTCTTGCGTTTTCGGATTCAGTATAGTACGATGCAGAAAACATATCGGTTGAAATTTCAACAGAGGTGACTTTTTTGACACAATACTTGTCCGTAATCCAAAGCGCGCCCATTTTTTCCGGAATCAAAGGGGATGATCTTGAGACCATGCTCCGGTGCCTGGAGGCACGAATTGAGCACTACCCCAAAGAGACATACCTCCTCCGCGCCGGAGAGGAGGTGGACTCTTTTAAACTGATGCTCTCCGGCGGTGCGCTGATTGTGCAGGAGGACTACTGGGGGAACCGGAACATTGTGTCCCACATTGACCCGGGGCAGCTGTTTGCGGAATCCTTCGCCTGCTCTCCCGGGTCCGCGCTGAGTGTCAGCGTGGTGGCGGAGCGGCCCTGCGCCATTTTGCATTTGAATGTCCGGCGGATTCTGACTGCCTGTCCGAACGCCTGCGGCGGCCACAGCCAGCTGATTCAAAACCTGATTGCCGACCTGGCTGGGAAAAATCTCCGCTTCAGCGAAAAAATCACCCACATGGGGCAGCGTACCACCCGGGAGAAGATATTATCCTACCTCTCCGCGGAGGCCCGGCGGCAGGGGGCCTCCGCCTTTGATATCCCGTTTTCCCGCCAGCAGCTGGCGGACTATCTGTCGGTGGAGCGCAGCGGCCTTTCCGCCGAACTGAGCAAAATGCGCCGTGAGGGTATCTTGACGTTTCACAAAAACCACTTTTCGCTGTAGGGTATCGCTTTCTGCGCCAATCCAGCTCTCTTTTCGCAAATGCAGAAGGGCGCGCGGCGGCGGGGATTATTCCCCGCCGCCGCGCGTGTTCGGATTATTTATTTAGTGTATGCTATGCCTGATTGTCTCCTTGACTTTTGACCTGCAGAGAACCTGCCCCGGCCGGGAAAGCCTTTTGACAATTTGGGCAATATGTGCTGCTTCTGCCGCCGATTACCTTGCGGCAAAGGGCCTCTCCACAGGCCGGACAGGGCTGCCCGGCGCGGCCATAAACCCGTAGATGCTCCGCGTTTCGATATTCTTTGCCTTTCCCCCGCAGGTACTCCTCCGGGGTCATTTGGTCGGCGTCGATTCCCCATAAGATGACTTCCGGAATGGCACTCGCCAACCGCTCCCAGTCAGCATCACTGAGGGCGTCGCACTTTGCTCCCGGATAAATGCCTGCAACAAACAGTATTTCATCGGAATAGATGTTGCCGATCCCGGCCACCACCGTCTGGTCATGAAGCATTTCTTTGATGGTTTTCTTTCGCCTGCCCAGCTTTGATTTCAAATAATCTGCGGCCAGAATGGGATCTGTTGGCTCCGGCCCCAGCGCATCCTGGCCCGTGAGGGTGTCCGTTTCGCCCTTTTGGAAATACCAAAAACGGCCAAACCGCCGCACGTCGATGTAGCGGAGCTGATTGCTGTCCGAGAGGGACAGGATCAGGTGGGTGTGCTTTTCCAGCGGCTCCCCCTTGGGCATGACCAGAAGCTGTCCTGTCATCCGCAGGTGCAGGGAGAGCCTGTCTCCGCTCTCAAAATGGAGGGTGAGAAACTTTCCCCGGCGACTGATCTTTTGAATCGTCTGCCCTTGCAGGAGCGCCATAAACAACTCCGCCTTCGGATGGGCGATAATCTGTTCGTTGTAAACTTCCACAGTTCCAACCGTTCTGCCCGCAAGCTGAGGCTCCAGGATGCGCCTGACGGTTTCCACCTCCGGCAGTTCAGGCATTTTTGGCCGCCTCCTTCTTCGCCGACTTTTTGATCTCCTCGTGGAAAAAGAAGTTGACCACGATAGGCGGGGCCTCAAAGGGACGGTGCATTGAGTCGTCGTCCCGGACATAGGTGAGGCCCTCCAACCCGGTGAACTCCCGTATTTCTTCGTCCAGGGTGGCCCAATAGGTGCGGTCATTCCGCTGGTAGATGGCCTGATACAGCGGCAGCAGGTCAGGGCGCTTTTTCTTAATGTATTCCAGGATAGCCGCTTTGTAGCTTCCCCGGAGGTTCAGATTTTCCAGCCATACAAGATTGCACTGTGCCTTGGCCCTGCGGATGATGGCGGGCACGTCGGTGATGCCGGGGAAGATGGGAGAAAGGAAGCAGGTCGTCCGCACTCCGGCGTCGTGAAAGGCTTTCATGGCGGCAAGACGGCGCTCGATGCTCACCGCCTCGTCCATCTCCCTGCGAAAGTCCTCGTCCAAGGTGTTGATCGACCAGGACACGCGGGCGTTTGGAAAGGCCTTGATTAGATCAAGGTCGCGCAAAACGAGGTCGGATTTGGTGGCAATGCTGATTTTGCACCCGCTCCCCCGCATTTGTTCCAACAGCGCCCTGGTGCGGCCATAGGTTTCCTCCAACGGCTGATAGGGGTCGGTCACGGAGCCGATAAACAGTTCCTTTCCCGCGTACCGTTCCGGGTGCCGGATGGCGGGCCAATATTTCACGTCCACAAACTCGCCCCACGGCTCGGTGTGGCCTGTAAACCGCTTCATAAAGATGGCGTAGCAGTATTTGCAGGCGTGGGCGCACCCTCCATAGGGGTTTACCGAATAGTCGCTGACAGGTAAGTTTGATTTGGTGAGGACACTTTTCGTTTCGATTCCTTGGACTATCATAGGGCCGCCTCCGCGTTTCTATTTTACCACTTGTTCCAGTGAACTTTGTTCTCCACCGTGGCCTTGACCTGAGAGGGAACCAACGCATCCTTGCTGGAATAGCCCAGCAGGATCAGCGTCGGGAGAACATACCCATCCGGGATCTTCATAAACGCCTTGATCTGCTCCGGCTCTTTCTTCACCGGGATATGGACCACAGAGCCCAGCCCCTCGGCGGTGGCGGCCAGCAGAATGTTCTCCACCAGCGCCCAGGCCGCTCCATAGTCCATCAGGCCGTAGTCGTTGGTGGTGCTTTTCAGGTCGTACTTGCACTTGAAATAGGGCAGGATCACGCAGGCGGCCTCCTCCACCATCGTCCGCTGGCGGGGGTAGGCGATCTTGAACATCTCCTGCTGGGGCGTTTTTGGCTCGGTGATGCGGCAGGGATAGGGCTTGATGAGCTTGGCCAGCTCCTGGATGACGGCCTTGTCCGTGAGCGTCACCAGCTCCCATTGCCGCTGATGGTTGGACGAGGGGGCCTTCAGGCCGGCGGTTAAAATCCGCTCCAGCATATCCGGGGGTATGGCCTTGTCCTCAAACTGACGTATACTCCTTCTCTTTTCGATCACTTCGTAAAATTCCATATCCATTCTCCTTTACAGGTTCATTGTCTCTTGGATGTACCAGCCGCCCTTGTGTATATGACTGCTGGGATCGGTGCTGTACTGCTCCAGCACACGCTCGTCCTCTTTGGGATAGCCCACACCGATGAAACAAGGGGTCATCCATCCATCGGGGACACCCAGCTTTTCCAGCACCACATCATGCTCCCGGTTCAGAGGGATGCGGAGGGAATACCCCAAGCCCTCGTTGATGGCTGCCAGCATGATATTTTCCGCCACGCACCATGCGGTGGTGAGCGGGTTGAGCTTGCTCACCCACTCGGCGTTGAGCCGTTTGCATTGAAACAGCGGGACGATCACATAGGGGCAATCGGTTAGCATGGTATATTGCCGCGGCATGGCGTAAAGATACATCTCCTGAGATAAATTGAGCGTTCGGCCCTCGTATCGGGTAGGATCAAATTTCCGTACGACTGATTTTGCGTAGCGGAACGCATGTTCCTTTTCCTCTTTGGTATGGAGGACGATAAACTGCCAGCTTCGGCAGTGATCCCAAGAGGGCGCTTTCATGCCGGCTCCAATGATTCGTTTGATCGCTTCAAAGTCTACCTCTCTGTCTGTCCATTCCCGACTGGTTTTTCTTCTGTTGATGACTTCATCAAATTCCATTTCGCGCTCTCTCCTTCGCCTGGCTGCGATCACTCCTGTATGGCTTCAAACTTCTCTTTCATATAGTTTGAAAAAAGCGTGGTCAGACGCACCAACTCGGCAATATCCTCCCCGGATAAATCGCTCATGGCGTCTATTTCCGCATGAGCGGCGGGTGGTATAATCCCTTTCGTGTACTCAATCCCCGCTTTTGTAAAGCGGACAATTTTATTCCTGCGATCCGTCTCCGATTCGGTCAGTGATACATAGCCCTGTTTCAAAAACTTTTTAATAATTGCGCTGACGGTCTGCTTTGTCGCGGACAGCCGTTCGCAAATATCAGATTGCAGGCAGCCGTCCGGCGCAAACCAGATGATGTCCAGGACGAACAGCTCTTTTGCGGTCAAGCCGCGCTTCCTCGCATACAATTCATAGGCGGCATATTGGATATCTCGCAATGCGCAATATTGATTGACGTACTCCCTCACTTCTTCCCAATCCACAGAAGCACCTCCGTAAAATATTTGATTGTCTAATATTAGACTTTATTGTATCAAATGGGTATTGCCCTGTCAAGTATCTATAACTGATGTTTGGGTGCCTTTCTCCCTCTCTATTCCGTGGCGGAAAAATAAATAGACAAGCAGAAAACCACCCTGCTGAACGAAAAATTCAGCAGGGCGGCTCTGCTTGTCCTTCAAGGGTCAAAGTGACAGCTCAAAATCCTGTATTCATGCGGGTTTGCGCCATTTTGACGCTCATTCCCATTCGATGGTGGCGGGGGGCTTGGAGGTGATGTCATAGACGATACGGTTGATGGAGCGGACCTCGTTGACAATGCGCACGCTGACCCGGTCCAATACGTCATAGGGGATTCTCGCCCAGTCGGCGGTCATAAAATCGGAAGTATTCACCGCCCTCAGGGCCAGGGTATAGTCGTAGGTGCGGCCGTCTCCCATGACGCCCACAGAGCGCATGGAGGTGAGGACGGCAAAATATTGGGACAAGGACGCATCCGCGCCGGCCTTATGCAGCTCGTCCCGGAAGATAAAGTCGGCCTCCCGCAGGATGTCCAACTTCTCCCTGGTGATTTCTCCGATGACGCGGACGGAGAGGCCGGGGCCGGGGAAGGGCTGACGGGAGACCAGGTACTCGGGAAGGCCCAATTCGCGGCCAAGCTGGCGGACCTCGTCTTTGAACAGCATGCGCAGAGGCTCCACGATCTCCTTAAAGTCCACATAGTCCGGAAGGCCGCCCACGTTGTGATGGCTCTTGATGGTGGCGGAGGCGCCCAGACCGGACTCGATGACGTCGGGATAGATGGTGCCCTGCGCCAGGAAGTCCACAGCGCCGATCTTTTTGGCCTCCTCTTCAAAGACTCGGATAAACTCCTCGCCAATGATCTTGCGCTTTCGCTCCGGCTCTGTGACCCCGGAGAGCCTGCTGAGGAAACGCTCCTCCGCATCCACACGGATAAAGTTGAGGTCCCACTTGGAAAATGCAGCCTCCACCTCGTCGCCTTCGTCCTTGCGCATCAGCCCGTGATCCACAAAGACGCAGGTCAGCTGCCTGCCCACGGCCTCGGCCAACAGCGCCGCGGCAACCGAGGAGTCCACGCCGCCGCTGAGGGCCAGCAGTACCCGGCCGCTGCCCACCTGCTCCCGGATTTTGGCGATGGCGCGCTTGCAGTAGTCGCCCATGGTCCACTCGCCGTGGGCCCCGCAGACCTCATAGAGAAAGTTGCGGATCATTTTCACACCGTACTCCGTGTGGTTGACTTCGGGGTGGTACTGTACGCCGTAAAAGCCACGGGACTCATCCGCAATGGCCACGTTGGGGCAGGCGTCGCTGTGGGCGGTCAGGGAAAAACCGTCAGGGACCCGCTCCATATAGTCGCCGTGGCTCATCCAGGTGATGCTCTGAGCAGGCAGATTTTTGAATAGAGGAGAAGTGGTGTCGAAAAAGGTCTCGGTGCGGCCATACTCCCGGGCGGTGGCGTCGGTGGCGGGGGAGACCTTGCCGCCCAAGTGATGGGCCATCAGCTGGCAGCCGTAGCAGATCCCCAGAATGGGAATGCCCAGGGAGAAGATGGCAGGGTCCACCTGAGGGGAATCGGGTTCGTATACGCTGCTGGGGCCGCCGGTGAAGATGAAGCCGATGGGCTCCATGGCCTGCAGTTCAGATAGGGGGGTGGTATAGGGCTTGACCTCGCAATAGACATTGCACTCCCGGACACGGCGCGCAATCAACTGATTGTATTGGCCGCCAAAGTCAAGGACGACAACACGTTCCATACAGTAGTTCCTTTCCGTAAGAAATCAGTCGCGAAAGACGATATTGCCCGGCTCGGCGCTCTCAATGATGGCCAGGGACTGAAGATTTACGCCGGCGGCCCGCAGCCGGTCGCCGCCGCCCTGGAACCCCTTTTCCACAGCGCAGCCCACGCCCACCAGCGCGGCGCCCGCGGAAGCCACGATGTCGCACAGGCCGCGGATGGCCTCGCCATTGGCCAGGAAATCGTCAATGATGAGCACGTGGTCGCCGGGGCGGATCCACTCCTTGGAGACCAGAAGCGTGACCTTTTTCTTATAGGTATAGGAGAAGATGTCGCTCTGGTACAGGCCGCCTTCGATGTTGTCGCTCTTGGCCTTTTTGGCAAAGACCATGGGCTTGCCCCATCTGTGGGCGCAGATGGCAGCCAGGGCGATGCCGCTGGCCTCGGCTGTCAGGATCAGATTGACCTGGCGCAGATCGAAATGGCGGGCAAATTCGTCGGCGATGTCCTGCATGAGCTTGGTATCGACGCGGTGGTTCAGGAATCCGTCTACCTTGATGATGTTGCCGGGCAGTACTTTACCTTCTTTTTCGATGCGCTCTTTCAGCTGCTGCATGTATGTTTCCCCCTGTATGTTCTTTTATAGTTTGGTCATTCACGGCAGAGCAGTCTTAACTTTATTATTATCCCTGCTTTTTCCCGCTTTTTCAACTGTTTTTCCAACAAAAAAGAAAAAGCCGCCGTGTCCATCCCTTGGCTATTTTCCATAGCCTCCCACAAGGGACAAGAAAACGCACCCGTCCGCATGCCGGAAACTGCGGACGGGCACATCATGCTCAGTTGGATTCAAGCGCCGTGGTTACGCCGTCCAGCCAATTGCCGGAGAACTCCTCAATCTTTCCGGCGTCTGCCAGGGCCGCCAGGGCGGGGTCAATGGGCATCCTGCCCAGCAGGGAGAGGTTGTGGCGGGCCGCGGCCAGCTCGGATTTGCCCTCGCCGAAGAGATAGATGGGCTTGCCGCAGTCGGGGCAGGTGACATAGCTCATGTTCTCCACCAGCCCCACAATGGGCACCTCCATCATCTCCGCCATGCGGACGGCCTTTTCCACCACCATGGATACCAACTCCTGGGGTGAGGCCACGATGACGATGCCGTCCAGGGGGATGGACTGGAACACGCTGAGGGAGACATCGCCGGTTCCGGGAGGCATATCCACAAAGAGGTAGTCCACATCCCAGATCACGTCAGTCCAGAACTGGGTGACCACACTGCCGATGACCGGGCCGCGCCAGAGCACAGGGTCCGTCTCATGCTCCAACAGCAGATTGACGCTCATCAGCTGGATTCCCGTGCTGCTCTCCACCGGGTAGAGGCAGTTGTCGCCGCCCCGGGCCCGCTCATGAACGCCGAAAACCTTGGGGATGGAGGGACCGGTGACGTCGGCGTCCAGGATGCCGACCCGAAAGCCCTTGCGGCGCATGGTGACGGCCAGCTGGCTGGTGACCATGGACTTGCCGACTCCGCCTTTGCCGGAGACCACGCCGTAGACCTTGCCGATGCGGCTTTGGGCGTGAGGCTGCTTCAAAAGGGACTGGGGTTCCTGACGCTCGGCGCAGCTTTCGCCGCAGGTACTGCAGTTATGGGTACATTCGCTCATCGTTTGACTCCTTCTTCCTTACTCAATGAATTCCTCTTTATTGTATGGAGCAAAGCCCGCTCCAATCCTCAAATGCATTGCATGTGTGCAAGTCCCTTCCCGCGCAGATAGTCTGCCTCGCGGGACTGGCAGGTAAACATCAGGATCTGCCGGCCGCAGGTGCTGAGGTAATCCAGCGCAGCCGCCATCCGCTGGTCGTCAAAAGTGATCAGGGCGTCGTCCAAAATGAGTGGAACCTCCTTTTCCGGCGGCAGGAGCAGATCACAGATGGCAAGGCGCACCGCCAGGTACAGCTGGTCGGCGGTCCCCTGGCTCAGCAGCCGAACATCCCGGGCAATGGGGTCCTCTCCGGTTTGCGCGGAGGCGCCGAAGCTGCGGTCCAGGGCGATTTTCTGATAGCGGCCGCCGGTGAGGGCGGAGAAAATCCGGGCGGCCTGCCGGCCCAGCTCCGGGGAAAAGCGGTTTTGCAGCGTGGTGTTGGCGCTGGCAAGCGCGTCCATAGCCATGGTGATGGCGTCATACTCCTGCTGCAGCCCGGCCAAGGTGGCCCGGAGAGCTTCCACGGAGGCGTGGAGGGCATCCTCGTCCCCAATGGCGGACAGGCGGCCCTGAAGCTGGTCAGCCTGGGAACGGACGGCAGCCATCTCCCCCTGTGCAGCCTCTAACTGCCGGTTCAGCTCGTCAGGACCCTCCTGGGGCCGGGGCGGCAGATCCTGAGGAGAGAGGGCGGGCTCCAGTCCCGCCTGGGCAAACTGACAGCGCAGCGCAGCCTCCCGCGCCTGGGACTCCGCCTCCGCAGCCTCCCGCCGCCGCCCAACGCACTCCCGCAGCGCATCGTCCGCCGCGGTGAGGTCAAACGCGCCGGGACAGAACCGGCGGACCTCAATGAGGATGGCCTGCTCATTGGTGGTGAGGGAGGCATACAGGGCCTCCGCGGCCGCAGACTTGGCGGCGGCGTCCTCCTGCGCCCTCTCCCTGGCCGCATACAATTTTATATAGGTATCTGCCGCCTCCGCCAATGCCTCCGGAGAAGATGTTTGGTACAGTTCCAAAAAGGCGGCCCGTTTTTTCAGATCGCTCCGCTGGCGCCGGAGCACTGCGTAAAGGCCCAGGACAAAGCCGATACAGCCCATCAGGCCCGCGGCCCAGAGGGGATACGCCCCCCGGCTGAGCAGAAAGGTTCCGCCGGCGCCGACAAGGAACAGCAGGACCGGAAACCACCAGGCCCTGGGGCGAAGAGGCGGTACGGCAGCGGCGGTTTTCCGGGCAGACTCCGGGCTCTGGCCCGCAAAGGGGCTGTCGTTGACAGCCATCTCCGCCCGATACAGGGCGCGCTGGGCATTGTCCCGGTCCTCCCGGGCCTTCTCCACCGACTTGCGCACGGTTCCCAAGTTGACGATGGCGGCCCGCAGCCGGGCGATCTCCTCCATAGTGGGGATGCGCTCCTCCTCCAGCCGGGCGCGCAGCAGCTCCGCCCGCCTTTGGGCGGCCTGGGCCTCCTCCTGCTGTCGCAGGCAGGCGGTTTGGGCCTCCGCTTCCTCCCAGCGTCGGCAGAGCGCAATTTTCCCCTTCAGCGATTCGCAGCTTCGGCTCAGTTCCTCAAGATGCTGCAATTGGCCCTGCAGTTCTTCAGAAAGAGCGTGGAACTGGGCCAGCTCCCCTTCCCTGGCCAGCAGGGCGGCCTCTGCCTCGGGAATCATGCCGTTTTTATTATAGCGCCTGCGGTTGAGCTGCTTTTTCAGGCGATCCCAGGACTCTATATAAGAGGTGTCTTCCTCTCCGGTTGTGATCAGGGAGGCGATGCGGCGCTCCAACTCCGCGTCCTGGCCCACAGCCATCCCGGCTTGACGGATCAGGGCGCTGCGCTCAAAAACCTCCCTTGGAACACCTAACAGCAATTCCCCGCAGGAGGAAGCGGTCAGTCCGGGAACCTCATCCGCGGTGCCGGCGTAGACGGCGGAGAAGCGGCCCAAGGGGGAGTTGGCCCGGACGGTATCACGGGTGATCCGAAGGTCCCTGCCGCCGCAGCGGCATTCGATGGTCCCCCGCATGGCCGCGCCGCTCCAGGGTGTAAATCGGTTTTTATCAGCCAAAGGCCCCCGCTCCCGGGCGGGGAATCCATATAACATGGTTGAGAGAAATGCGCACCAGGTGGACTTGCCTGCCTCATTGGGGGCGCAGATCAGGTTGAGCCCGTCGGAAAGCTCCAGGGTTTGATCTGTCAGCTTGCCAAAGGTGGCGCTCATGCGGTGCAGCAGCAGAACGATCCCTCCTTGTCTCCTTCATTTAGCCGCAGAGCCGCGGCACAGCAGTATTATAGTACACTTACTGCGGAAAGTCACGTATAAAGCGGAGGCAAGATATAAGGTAGAGAGATGGGAGGGATAAAAAAATAAGAAAAAGCGGAGAAAGGGTATTGACAAGCGGGAAGAGATTTGGTATTCTAAGCAAGCTGTTTCCAAGCCCGCTGTAAAAACGGCCTCGAAAAAAATCTGAAAAAGATTGAAAAAAGAGGTTGACAAGGCAGTGAGGGCTTGGTATAATAGCAATGTTCCGCCGGTGAGGCGTGCACCTTGTAAATTAAACAACGTAACGAAAAGAAAGCACCAGACGGTAAGCGTACTTGTGAGAAATCACAGTGCGCACCGATAAAGGCCTTGCAAGTAGGGGTTTAGTCAATTACCCAAACGCAGGGCAAAACAAGAAGCTATGGAAATAGCTCTGTAAGTCAAGATTAGCTCAGGCCACGGCCTGTGTTGATACGAATTTATAGAGAGTTTGATCCTGGCTCAGGACGAACGCTGGCGGCGTGCTTAACACATGCAAGTCGAACGGAGCACCCCTGAAGGAGTTTTCGGACAACTGAAGGGAATGCTTAGTGGCGGACTGGTGAGTAACGCGTGAGGAACCTGCCTTTCAGAGGGGGACAACAGTTGGAAACGACTGCTAATACCGCATGATGCATATTGACCGCATGGTCGGTATGTCAAAGATTTATCGCTGAAAGATGGCCTCGCGTCTGATTAGCTTGTTGGTGAGGTAACGGCCCACCAAGGCGACGATCAGTAGCCGGACTGAGAGGTTGACCGGCCACATTGGGACTGAGATACGGCCCAGACTCCTACGGGAGGCAGCAGTGGGGAATATTGGGCAATGGACGCAAGTCTGACCCAGCAACGCCGCGTGAAGGAAGAAGGCTTTCGGGTTGTAAACTTCTTTGACAGGGGAAGAGTAGAAGACGGTACCCTGAAAACAAGCCACGGCTAACTACGTGCCAGCAGCCGCGGTAATACGTAGGTGGCAAGCGTTGTCCGGATTTACTGGGTGTAAAGGGCGTGTAGCCGGGAAGGCAAGTCAGATGTGAAATCTGGAGGCTCAACCTCCAAACTGCATTTGAAACTGTCTTTCTTGAGTATCGGAGAGGTAATCGGAATTCCTTGTGTAGCGGTGAAATGCGTAGATATAAGGAGGAACACCAGTGGCGAAGGCGGATTACTGGACGACAACTGACGGTGAGGCGCGAAAGCGTGGGGAGCAAACAGGATTAGATACCCTGGTAGTCCACGCTGTAAACGATCAATACTAGGTGTGCGGGGACTGACCCCCTGCGTGCCGGAGTTAACACAATAAGTATTGCACCTGGGGAGTACGATCGCAAGGTTGAAACTCAAAGGAATTGACGGGGGCCCGCACAAGCGGTGGATTATGTGGTTTAATTCGAAGCAACGCGAAGAACCTTACCAGGGCTTGACATCCTACTAATGAAGCAGAGATGCATTAAGTGCCCTTCGGGGAAAGTAGAGACAGGTGGTGCATGGTTGTCGTCAGCTCGTGTCGTGAGATGTTGGGTTAAGTCCCGCAACGAGCGCAACCCCTATTGTTAGTTGCTACGCAAGAGCACTCTAGCGAGACTGCCGTTGACAAAACGGAGGAAGGTGGGGACGACGTCAAATCATCATGCCCCTTATGTCCTGGGCCACACACGTAATACAATGGCGGTAAACAGAGGGATGCAAAGCCGTGAGGTGGAGCGAACCCCTAAAAGCCGTCCCAGTTCGGATTGCAGGCTGCAACCCGCCTGCATGAAGTCGGAATCGCTAGTAATCGCGGATCAGCATGCCGCGGTGAATACGTTCCCGGGCCTTGTACACACCGCCCGTCACACCATGAGAGTCGGGAACACCCGAAGCCCGTAGCCTAACAGCAATGAGGGCGCGGTCGAAGGTGGGTTCGATAATTGGGGTGAAGTCGTAACAAGGTAGCCGTATCGGAAGGTGCGGCTGGATCACCTCCTTTCTAAGGAGACATTGCCAGGATCGAGGTTCTGGCATAACATCCTAAGGTCAGCCGGAAGGTGCGGAGGAAGTAGTTACGTTGTTTAATTTAGAGGGTGCAGCCCTCGGTGGTTATGGGCCCGTAGCTCAGCTGGCTAGAGCGTACGACTGATAATCGTAAGGTCGGTGGTTCGAGCCCACTCGGGCCCACCACAAAAAAGCAGCCGTCCCCGAGAGGGGATGGGGAATATACAGCCGGGGATATAGCTCAGCTGGGAGAGCGCCTGCCTTGCAAGCAGGAGGTCGCCGGTTCGATCCCGACTATCTCCACCATTTGAGATCAGATTGAAGCATTTAAGGGATTAAATGTTTCAATCTGGCTTCAAAAGAAGCCGGGGAATGCACCTTGAAAACTGAACAATGTATGATGAAAGACATGTAAGGCAACAGAAGAGGTCTTCTGGACAAAAGTTCGGAAGGTAATTTAATTGTGGAACAACATCTGAAAAGATGAGGGTAACAATTACAATTTCAAAAAGATTCTGAGGAAGCCTGCATAATTCAACTAAGAGAACCAATTGAAAGATTGTTCGAAATAGGTCAAGCTAAAAAGAGCGCAAGGGGAATGCCTTGGCATCAGGAGCCGACGAAGGACGTGACAAGCTGCGATAAGCTGCGGGGAGGAGCAAATATCCATTGATCCGCAGATTTCCGAATGGGGCAACCCGGCAGAGCAATACTCTGTCAGCGTGCGTTGAACAAAATAGGCGTACGCGGGGAACCGCCTGAACTGAAACATCTAAGTAGGGCGAGGAAAAGACATCAACAGAGATTCCGTAAGTAGTGGCGAGCGAACGCGGAAGAGGCCAAACCAGGGGATTTATTCCCTGGGGTTGTGGACTCACATAACGGCGCAATAGTTTAGGAGAACGGCATGGGAAGGCCGGCCACAGCGGGTGAGAGCCCCGTATCCGAAAGATGAGTTGCGTCAGTGAGGATCCAGAGTACCGCCGGACACGTGAAACCCGGTGGGAAACAGGGGGGACCACCCTCCAAGCCTAAATACTACCTGATGACCGATAGAGGAGCAGTACCGTGAGGGAAAGGTGAAAAGGACCCCGGAAGGGGAGTGAAAGAGAACCTGAAACCTTGTGCTTACAAGCAGTCAAAGCACGTTAAAGTGTGATGACGTACTTTTTGTAGAACGGTCCGGCGAGTTATAGTAACGAGCAAGCTTAAGGCATTCAGTGCCGGAGGCGCAGCGAGAGCGAGTCTGAATAGGGCGTGTGAAGTTCGTTGCCATAGACCCGAAACCGGGTGACCTATCCATGAGCAGGTTGAAGTGGGGGTAAAACCCCATGGAGGACCGAACCGACCCCCGTTGCAATGGTGGCGGATGACTTGTGGATAGCGGAGAAATTCCAATCGAACTCGGAGATAGCTGGTTCTCCCCGAAATAGCTTTAGGGTTAGCGTTATGTTAGATTACCGGAGGTAAAGCACTGAATGGTCGAGGGGTCGATAAGATTACCAACGCCTATCAAACTCTGAATGCCGGATAATTGATGCATAGCAGTCAGACAGTGTGAGATAAGTTTCATTGTCAAAAGGGAAACAGCCCAGACCCACAGCTAAGGTCCCTAATGTATGCTAAGTGGAAAACGATGTGGAGCTGCAAAAACAACCAGGATGTTGGCTTAGAAGCAGCCACTCATTAAAAGAGTGCGTAATAGCTCACTGGTCGAGTGGTTCTGCGCGGAAAATATAACGGGGCTAAGCATACAACCGAAGCTTGGGATGCGCGCAAGCGCGTGGTAGGGGAGCGTTGTGTACGGGGTGAAGTCTGAGCGGAAGCACAGGTGGACTGTACACAAGTGAGAATGCCGGAATGAGTAGCGAGAATTATGTGGGAATCATAATGGCCGAAAATCTAAGGTTTCTTGGGGAAGGTTCGTCCGCCCAAGGTAAGCCGGGGGCTAAGGCGAGGCCGAAAGGCGTAGTCGATGCACATACGGTAGAAATTCCGTAGCCACCGAACCTTAAGCATGAGGGACACTTTGAGATAGCAGAACCCGGGCGTTGGTTGCCCCGGGCGAAAGGGACCGAAATTAGAGTAGGGAAGTCTGCGATGCTTGAAGGCGAGAAAAGCTCATGTGTATGCTAAGGTGCCCGTACCGCAAACCGACACAGGTAGATGAGGAGAGAATCCTAAGGCCAACGGGAGAAGGGTTGTTAAGGAACTCGGCAAGTTGACCCCGTAACTTCGGAAGAAGGGGAGCCCCGAAAGGGGCCGCAGTGAATAGGCCCAAGCAACTGTTTACCAAAAACACAGGTCTATGCTAAATCGAAAGATGACGTATATGGGCTGACGCCTGCCCGGTGCCGGAAGGTTAAGAGGAGATGTCAGCCGCAAGGCGAAGCATTGAATCGAAGCCCCGGTAAACGGCGGCCGTAACTATAACGGTCCTAAGGTAGCGAAATTCCTTGTCAGGTAAGTTCTGACCCGCACGAAAGGCGTAATGATTTGGGCACTGTCTCAACAGCCCGCCCGGCGAAATTGTAGTACTGGTGAAGATGCCAGTTACCCGCAACTAGACGGAAAGACCCCATGGAGCTTTACTGCAGCTTAATACTGGAAATCGGTAATTCATGTACAGGATAGGTGGGAGACTTGGAAGCTGGACCGTCAGGTTCAGTGGAGTCGCCGGTGGGATACCACTCTTGGATTGCTGATTTTCTAACCTGCGGCCCTGAATCGGGTCGGGGGACACTGTTAGGCGGGCAGTTTGACTGGGGCGGTCGCCTCCAAAAGAGTAACGGAGGCGCTCAAAGGTTCGTTCAGCACGGACGGAAATCGTGCAGTGAGTGTAAACGCATAAACGAGCCTAACTGCGAGACCGACGGGTCGAGCAGTAACGAAAGTTGGAGTTAGTGATCCGGTGGTATGTGAGTGGAAATGCCATCGCTCAACGGATAAAAGCTACCCTGGGGATAACAGGCTGATCTCCCCCAAGCGTCCACAGCGACGGGGAGGTTTGGCACCTCGATGTCGGCTCGTCGCATCCTGGGGCTGAATTCGGTCCCAAGGGTTTGGCTGTTCGCCAATTAAAGCGGCACGCGAGCTGGGTTCAGAACGTCGTGAGACAGTTCGGTCCCTATCTGTTGCGGGCGTAAGAGATTTGAAGGGAGCTGTCCTTAGTACGAGAGGACCGGGATGGACGTACCTCTGGTGCACCAGTTGTCCTGCCAAGGGCATAGCTGGGTAGCTATGTACGGACGAGATAAACGCTGAAGGCATCTAAGCGTGAAACTCCCCCTAAGATGAGATCTCTCACTCTGAAAAGAGGTAAGGGCCCAGGAAGACTACCTGGTTGATAGGCCGGAAGTGGAAGTGCGGCAACGCATGCAGCTGACCGGTACTAATCGCCCGAGGGCTTGACCTACAATGAAAATGCAGGCGGCCTGAAGTGGAAGGAAACATACATTGTTCGGTTTTGAGGGTGCATGGAGCGGCCATGAACCCCGTAAATCCAAGCAAAACCCAACGGAATGGGTTTGCGATGACGACGCGGCCCGTTGGTCAAGTGGTTAAGACAGCGGCCTCTCACGCCGTTAACATCGGTTCGAATCCGGTACGGGTCACCAATTCGATGTGTATGCGCCTTTAGCTCAGTTGGTAGAGCAACTGACTCTTAATCAGTGGGTCCCGGGTTCGAGTCCCTGAAGGCGCACCAAAGATCAGCCGTTGAGGGTTGAGAATGGGAAGTGAGCGGGAGCTTGCTTCCGGTTCTAAGTCCTCAAAAAGGGCTTGACAAGAGGCAGGAAAAACTTTATAATTTGTTTGTTTTCCGGAGTGTTCCGGATGACAGTTGGTGCTGATTAGAGCGAGGGTCCACCCGTTCCCATTCCGAACACGGCAGTTAAGCTCGTTTCTGCTCACAATACTTGGCTGGAGACGGCCCGGGAAGATAGGTAGCGCCAACATTAAGTTCAGGCTTTGGTTCAAGAGAGCTGGAGTCTGACATATTCCTCCTTAGCTCAATGGTAGAGCACGCGGCTGTTAACCGCGGGGTTGTTGGTTCGAGCCCAACAGGGGGAGCCAGAGTATTGCCGCCACACGGCGTGGCGGCAATACTTCTCTTAAGACCAGGGCACCAGATAAGGGCCTTTAGCTCAGTTGGTTAGAGCAGACGGCTCATAACCGTCCGGTCCCGGGTTCGAGTCCCCGAAGGCCCACCACTTTATTCTGGCAGGGTTCACGTTCTAACATAGCTTTGAAGTGCGAGATAGGGGTATAGCTCAGTTGGTAGAGCAGCGGTCTCCAAAACCGCGTGTCGAGAGTTCGAATCTTTCTGCCCCTGCCATAAAAACTCTTTACATCAAGTGTAGGCTGTGTTATAATAATTTGGCCTGATTATGATGCAGATGTGGCCAAGTAGTTCAGTTGGTTAGAACGCCAGCCTGTCACGCTGGAGGTCGTGGGTTCGAGCCCCATCTTGGTCGCCATTTGCTGCTGTAGCTCAGTCGGTAGAGCGCATCCTTGGTAAGGATGAGGTCGGCAGTTCGAATCTGCCCAGCAGCTCCAAGCAAAACCCCGTAGCCATAATGGTTACGGGGTTTTGCTTTGTCTTGGCATGTGGAAAGAAATTTCGGTTTGGGTTTGCTTGTACGGTGGAAACAGATAAGATAAAAACGACTGGGGCTCATTCCTCAGTCGCTTTTATCTTCGAACGCCGCCAGATAAAATATGTTCATCCATGCCTTTCCTTGTCTCTTTTTCGCATTTTATAAAAGGATTCGTTTGAGCGGATGGGAAAAGGCACGCCAGTGGGATATAGATCGAAAGGCACACTATGAAAGATGTTTGATTAAAACAGCAGTGGCCTTACAAAGTTTACAGAGATACGGCTTAAATTGAGTGCAGTTGCCGTGTTTCATGCAAGTTTTGGCTTCATCCTAAAAGGGAGAGAGGATCTGAAAGAGGCCGTTCTTATGGACGATTCGGGCGTATACAGATAGTTTGAGGTATGCTGCGGAGCGGACAATGGAACGGCTTCTCAGATGACACTTGAAAGGAGAAGGTAGAATGAATCTGAAACCGTACGCATGGAACATCTTTGAGATCGCCAAGGAAAACAACGAGGATCTGGGCGCAGCACGGAGGATGCTGGTCAACAACATTTCCCAGGGCAGGGCGGTAAACGGCGGCGCCGATCTGGACTACGCCGCCCTGAAGAAGGAGTGGGAGGCCATGGACGGCGAGGCCCAGAAGGCCGCCCTGGAGGAGCTCTGCGACTATCTCACCGACTTTTCCACCGACGCGCCTTACCATAGACTCTGTCGGGCATTTGAGCAGGGCGACCGGAATGCCTTTGACAAAGTGCTGGAGGGGAAATGATGGATATTACATCTTTGGGCATCACGGGCGTGGCGGTCATCACGGTGATCTGCTATTTAATCGGCCAGGCGGTCAAAGTGACGGGCCTTGACAACAAGTACATCCCCGTCATTGTGGGCACGACGGGCGGTATTTTGGGCGTGACGGCCATGTTCCTTATGCCCGACTTTCCAGCGGCGGACTACATGACGGCGGTGGCCGTGGGCATCGTCTCCGGCCTCGCTGCCACGGGCATCCATCAGGTGGCAAAACAGATGGGCGGTGGCAATCGTGGCGACCGTCAATAGCTTGCTCACCGTTGCCCGGGGAGAGGTGGGGGTCAAAGAGTCTCCGGCCAATTCCAACAGGGTCAAGTACAACACATGGTACTATGGCAAAGAGGTGTCCGGCAGTGCGTATCCCTGGTGCATGGTGTTCGTGCAGTGGTGCTGCGCCCGGGCTGGTGTGATCCTTCCGGTCAGGACGGCCAGCTGCAGCGCCTTGATGCGCGCGGCAAAGAAGATTGGCGCGTGGGTGACGTCCGGATATCAGGCAGGGGACATCGTAATCTATGACTTTGATGGAAACGGGGGCACGGATCACTGCGGCATCGTGGAGAACGTTCTGAGCGGGGGCGTGGTGGCTATTGAGGGGAACACGGCCCAGGGCAACGATGCCAACGGCGGGCAGGTCCAGCGCCGCGTCCGGGCGTCAAGGCTGATTGTGGGGGCACTGCGGCCCCAGTATACCAAGGAGGCGAAGATGGACAACACACCGGGGAAGTATGCGGAGGAGGCTGTACACTGGGCCGTAGAGAGCGGGCTCATGCAGGGCAGCGCAGACGGCGACCTGAAGCTCCACGACAGCGTGACGCGGGAGCAGCTCATGGTGTTCCTCTACAGGCTGCGCAAGATGGAATGACACATCGGCGTTTCAAAAGGGCAGATCTTCTTGATAGAAGACCTGCCCTTTTTGCATTCCTATTGCAGTAGGCCTGCCTTTTTGTGGCCAACATTATTTTATTTGATGTGACAAAAGTCAATTTAGACCGCCAGGCCTGCTGGGCGCCGTGGGTCTGCCAGATAAAAGAGGGGAGCTCCGGGAATGGAGGCCCCGGTGAAGAGGGAACAAAAGAAGTTCAATATAGGGTAAGGGGAACCGTCTTCCGCAGCGTCCCAAGGCGATGGAATACGGTTGCAATTTTTACCGCCTGGAGTATAATCAACTCACTGAACAAGATCTGCGTATGGGAACTAACGACCAATGGATTGCTGTCCTCAGGGTTTGGCCGCCGCTTATTGCTTCCGGCGGCCCCAAAGACTGTTGTGGCGGAACCCAGAGGCTCTGTTCAATACAGCTTGAGCGGCTGTGATGGGTGGCCGGGCCATGCGCCGGCGTCAGAGGAGGACAGATATGACCAAGGGAAGGAAGCTGTATTGGCAGCTGTTTTTTAACGCATTGAGTTTGAGTGCGTTCACCTTCGGCGGAGGCTATGTGATCGTCTCGCTGATGCAGAAAAAATATGTGGATGAGCTGAAGTGGCTGGAGGAGGACGAGATGCTGAACCTGGTGGCCATCGCCCAGTCGGCGCCCGGCCCGGTGGCGGTCAACGCGTCCATGATCTTAGGCTACCAGTTAGGCGGCGGAATCGGCGCGCTGGTCTCCATCCTGGGGACCATTTTGCCGCCGCTGGTGACATTGTCCGTCATCTCCCTGGCCTATCAGGCATTTTCCGAAAACGCCGTGGTGCAGGCGGTTCTGCGTGGCATGCAGGCAGGCATTGCCGCCGTCATCGCGGACACCATCTTCACCCTGGCCGGAAATGTGCTGCGGGAGAAGAGCATCCTGTCCGTCCTGCTGATGGCGGCCTCGTTTGCGGCTGTGTATTTCGGCGGTGTCAATGTGGTGGTGATCATTTTGATCTGCGGCGCAGTGGGCGTTGGCCGGGGATATCTGGCCATGCGGCGGGAAAGGAAGGCGTAGGCAATGGTATTTCTCAAGCTTTTTCTCAGCTTCTTCCAGGTTGGCCTGTTCAGCTTCGGCGGCGGAATGGCGGCCCTGCCCCTGATCCAGACCCAGATGGTGGAGATCCACGGGTGGCTCACCCTTTCCCAGTTCGCAGACCTTGTCACCATTGCGGAGATGACGCCGGGGCCCATCGCCATCAACGCCGCCACCTTTGTGGGCATCCGGGTGGCGGGGCTGCCTGGGGCGCTGGTGGCCACCTTTGGCTGCGTTCTGCCCTCCTGCGTCATTGTGCTGATTCTGGCCCGGCTGTATGTGCGCTATAAGAGCCTGAGCCTGATGCAGGGCGCCCTGGGCGGGCTGCGTCCCGCCATTGTGGCGCTGATCGGTTCCGCGGGCGTGTCCATCTTCCTGATGGCGATCTGCGGGGAGGGGGGCTTTCACGGCCTGGACTCCGTCAACTGGATCGCGGTGGGGATGTTTGCCGTGGCGTTTGTGTTGCTGCGTAAGTGGAAGGTGAGCCCCATCCTACTGATGCTGTGCTCCGGCGTGGCAGGCGGAATCCTCTATACCCTGTTCCCGGCTTTAGCGGGATAGATCGCCTCCCAAGGAAAAAAGCGCCGCCCTTGATGCGGCGCTTTTTATTGCATCCGCCCCCGCCCTGTGGTATGATAAAAACTACAAAATTCAACAGTAAACGGAGGGTTGACATGTCTCGCATCAGTAAGGAGAACTATTATCTGGATATCGCCCAGACGGTGCTGGAGCGCTCCACCTGTCTGCGCCGGCGCTACGGCGCCATCATTGTGAAAAACGATGAGATCATCTCCACCGGCTACAACGGCGCTCCCCGGGGACGCAAGAACTGCGTGGATATGGGGTACTGTGCCCGTGAGGCCATGCAGGTGCCCCGTGGCGAGCGGTATGAGCTCTGCCGCAGTGTGCATGCCGAGGCCAATGCCATCGTCTCCGCCGCCCGCCGGGACATGGTGGGCGGCACGCTGTATCTGGTGGGGCGGGACGGCCGGACCGGCGAGCTGCTCAGCGACGCCACCTCCTGCCCCATGTGCCGCCGTCTGGTCATCAACTCCGGTTTGGAGCGCGTGGTGATCCGCAAGACCAAGGAGGATTTTGAAGTGGTCGGCGTGGAGGAATGGGTGGCGGATGACGACCTTAACATGATCTGAGCCTTATGCTGACGGAACATGCCGGATTCCGGCATGGGAAGGGGAGAATGCTTTGAAAACCGGATTAGTCACCTTTTATCACATTCACCATTACGGCGCATTTCTCCAGGCCTGCGCCACAGCCCGGGCGGTGGAAGCCCTGGGCAGTGAATGCGAAATCATCGATTACTATGTCAACCAGAGCAACGATCTGTTCCGCGGAGCGCGCTCCATCGCAGCCGCTGCCTCGGACGCTCACACGGCGCTGCACTACGGCGCGCTGAAGGCCCGTTACGACCGGTTTGAGCAGTTCTCAGCAGAGCACCTGCCCATTTCCAAGCATCGCTACATGAGCTTTGAGGAGCTTCAGAAGGCGGATCTGCCCTACGACGTCTATCTCTCCGGCAGCGATCAGATCTGGAACCCCAAGATTTTTCCCGACGGCCGCTTCGACCCCGTGTTTTTTGCAGCCTTTACCCAGGGGCGCAAGATCGCCTACGCACCCTCCTTCGGCATCTCCCAGATTCCCTCCGGCATGGAGAAGGAGCTGCGGGGGTATCTGGAGGGCTATGAGGCCATCGGTGTGCGGGAGCGGGCTGGACAGCGGATCGTAAAAGAGATCGCGAACCGGGATGTGCCGGTCGTGCTGGACCCCACGCTGCTGCTGCAAAAAGGGGAGTGGGCAGCCATGGCGGCCCAGCCCAGGTCCACCGGCGGATACATCCTGTGCTACTGCATCAGCAGCCCCGGTGCCCTGTCGCCCTATGTTTTCAAGCTGGCCGAGGCCACGGGGCTGCCCGTTGTGCAGCTGTGCGGTATCCGCCGCAAGGTCCACCCAAAGGCCCGCTGTGTGCTGGACGCGGGACCGGCGGAATTTTTGGGCCTTTTCCAAAACGCGGCCTATGTCTGCACCAACTCCTTCCACGGCACGGTGTTCTCCGTGCAGTTTGAAAAGCCTTTCTTTACCACGGTGGCGCCTATGGAGATGGCCCACCCGGAGCAGTCCCGTACCTTTAACCTGCTCACCACCCTGGGCCTTACGAATCGTGTGGTGGGGCGGGGGGATACGGCGGAGCTCACGGAGGAGATCGACTACGCCGCCGTGAGCCGGAAGCTGGAGGAGCAGCGGCGCCGTTCCCTTGAATACCTGCGCTGCGCCCTGCGGGGCGAACCCTTTGACGGCCAGGAGGAGACCGACCGACCACTGCCCATCCTGGCCAGGCGGGAGGAGTGCACCGGGTGCGCCGCCTGCTACAGTGGATGTCCCAAAAACGCCATTTCCATGGCCCGGGACAAGGAGGGGTTCCTCTATCCGCAGGTGGATCACAGCCTCTGCGTGGAGTGCGGACACTGCACCGTGATCTGTCCTGCATTGAACAAGAGGGAGCAGAGGGAGCACCTGCCGGTGGCCTTTGCCGCCTGGAACCGGGATGAGAATGTGCGCCGGGACTCCACCTCCGGCGGCGTGTTCTCCCTGTTGGCGGACTACGTGTTTGAGGACGGCGGCGTGGTGTTTGGCGCGGCTTTGGACAGCAAAATGCATCTGCGCCACATCGCCTGCTGGTCCAAGGCGGAGCTGCGCCATCTGCGGGGAGCCAAGTATGTGCAGAGCGAAATCGGAGACACCTACCGCCAGATCAGAAAGTTGGTGGAGAGCGGCAGAAAGGTGCTTTTCTCCGGGACGCCGTGCCAGGTGGACGGGCTGTACCGCTATCTGGGATATCGGCCGGAGAACCTGCTCAGCTGTGACCTGGTGTGCCACGGCGTGCCTTCTCCCGGGGTGTGGGAGGACATGGTGGATTCCATCCAGCGGGAGACCGGCCGGACCATCCAGAACGTACGCTTTCGCAACAAGGTCAGCGGCTGGAAGTCCAGCCATCTGACCACACTCTTTGAAGGGGGCACGGTCAGTTCCCGCCCGCTGACCCAGACGGAGTACGGCCGGGCCTTTGGCCGGGCGCTGTTCCTGCGGCCCTCCTGCTACCGCTGCACCTATGCCTCCATGAACCGCCCCGGCGACTTCACCTTGGGTGATTTCTGGGGGCTGCGGGAGGACGAGCTGCCGGAGGAGCAGCACAAGGGCGTTTCCCTGCTGCTGGTGAACACCTCTCAAGGCAGCCATGTGTTTGACCAGCTGCCCATCGCCCGGGTGCCTTTCCCCATTGAGCGGGCCATTGCCGGGAATCCCCGGCTGGCGTCGCCCACCGCGATAGTGCCGGACCGTACCGCCTTCTTTGCCGCCTATGCGGTGGAGCCCTTTGACGAGGTCCGCAGACAGTATCTCAAGCTGCCGGGCCTGCCCTACCGGATCGCCGCCAAAGCCCTTTCCCCGGAGGCGAAGGCCAAGATCCGCAAAAAGCTGAAGGGATAACGGGGCCGCTGCCGGCGCCGCACCATGGCCCTGCGGGCGATGAAAACAAGTCTATTTAATAAAAAAGTGCCTGCGTCCTGAGTTGGACGCAGGCACTTTAAAATGGGGCTGGATGCGAAAAAACAGCCGCCCCAAAATGGGCGGCTGTTTCCAGAAAAATCAATCGGTGACGAAAGGCAGCAGGGCGATCTGCCGGGCACGCTTGATGGCCTCGGTCAGCTGGCGCTGATGCATTGCGCAGGTGCCAGTGGTTCTGCGGGGCAGAATCTTGGCGCGCTCGGAGACATAGCGGCGCAGTTTTACCACGTCTTTATAGTCAATGGACTCGCACTTGTCCACACAGAACTGGCAAACCTTTCTGCGCTTGCGGTTCATGGGACGAGCAGGTCTGTTCTCGCGTTCCATAGCCATGGAAAGTTCCTCCTTTTAAGATGTTCGCTCAAAGAGCATTGGATCAGAACGGCAGCTCGCCGTCCTCCTCGCCGATCTCAGCAAAATCGGAATGGGCATCCACCGGGGAAGGGGCGGAGCGGTATCCGCCGCCGGCAGGTGCGCCGTAGCTGGGCGCGGCAAAGGAATCTCCGCCGCCGTCCCGCTTGGAATCGCCGAAATAGACGTTGTCGGCCACCACCTCGGCAGAGGTGCGTTTGTTGCCCTCCTTGTCCGTCCAGGGGCGGATCTGAAGGCGGCCCTCCACCACGGCCATGCGGCCCTTGGCGAAGTACTTTGCCACAAACTCGGCGGTCGCACGCCAGGCGACGATATCGATGAAATCGGTTTCCTTCTCGCCGCTCTGGTTCTTGAAATCACGATCCACAGCGATGCGGAAGGATGTGACGGGCGTTCCGCTCTGCGTCCTGCGCAGCTCCGGGTCTGCCACCAGACGGCCCATCAAAAGAATGCGGTTCAGCATAACTTGTCCTCCTTATTCGCCCTTGGAGACGATCAGGGAACGCATAATGCCGTCGGTAATGCCGAGGACACGGTCCAGCTCTTTGGGGAAAGCGGGAGCGCTGGTAAAGCTCATCAGGACGTAATAGCCTTCAGACTTGAAGTTGATCTCGTAGGCCAGCTTGCGCTTACCCCACTCCTCAACCTCAACAGCGCTGGCGTTCTGCTCAGCAAGGGTCTTGAACTTCGCCACCAGGGCGGCGGTCTGCTCCTCGCTCAGCGTGGGGTCGATGATGTAGACGACCTCATAGTTGCCGGAAACTTTTGCCATGTTGGTTGCACCTCCTTTTGGACATTTGGCCCTCACCCAAAGTGAGAGCAAGGATTGCCTGCAAGTTTGCAAGCTATATTATTATACCGGAAATCCTGGATAAGTCAAGGGATAATTCAAAAAAACAGCACAATTGTCGGGGAAATCCAAGCTATTTCTGTTCCTGAGGCCGCATCCAGCGCGCAAGGCCGCGGATGCGGGGCAGCACGCCCAAGAGCGCCGAACCCAGCACATAACAGGAAATCAGCTCCCCAAGGCCCACGGTGGCGGCGTTGTAGAGGAACGCGGCCGCGAAAGAGCCGCCGCCGGAGGTCTGCTGGAAGGCGATGACGCCGCCCACAATGACGGCGTTGCACAGCACCGGCGGCAGGGGAGCCAGCCACTTTTGAGTGCACCGGGAGGTGAGCACCGCGGCAAGCAGCGTGGCCAGGGAGCCGAAAATGATGTCCAGAGCGCCGTAGGGACTCAGAAGATTGGCGATGAGGCAGCCGATGAAAAGGCCGGGTGTGGCGGCGGGGAAAAAGAAGGGAAGGACGCACAGTGCCTCGGAAAAGCGGCACTGGATGGGGCCGTAAGCCACACTGAACAGCGCGGCGAAGTAGGACAGCACCGCATAGGCGGCCGCCACCACGGCGGCAAAGGTGATCTGCTGGACGGTAAACCTGGATTTGGACATAAAAAAACCTCCTGAATCAAGTTCGGAGGCTCCATCACATGACGAAACGCCCGCGTAAAAGGCCGCGGACTGCCTCCATTTTTTGTTTAGAGAACGGCAACGTCCATTTTGCCGAACGAACGCCGCGTGGGCGGCGCTTGGACAGGGTGTGGAAACCTGTCGCAAGCAGTATAGCACAGGGGCGGGCAAAAAGAAAGGGCCCACTTCACTTTTTTGTGAAATGGGCCCTTCCATTCAGTTTTCCGTAACAATTACCAGGGCGTAGTCCCCGCTCTGCTGGGGCTCCGCATCCTCCGGGGAGATCAGCTCCGGAAGCTGGCCGGCCAAGCCGTCGTACTCCGCCTCCGTTAGGGTGTAGGCCACGCCGGTGACCTTGCCGTCGCTGTAGTCCTCTCCGGTGTAGCCGTCCAACAGTGAGCCGGCCTGGAGGGAGGTGAGATAGACCTGGGTGAAGTAGGAGACTTTACCTTCCAGCGCCGTGTAGGCCGAGGAACCGGAGGTTTTGGCGGGGGCTGCGGCTTCCGGGTCCTCAGAGCCCGCCGAACTCTTCGGCGCGGCTGTTCCGGAGTCAGGATCAGCCTCCTTCGGAAGGGATGCGCTGTTGGAGGAGCCGCCGTTTTCCGAGGCGGTATCCTGTTCGACACCGCCTTTGAAGGAACTGCCGCCGGCTGGGCTGCTCTGGGCCGCAAAGGGGGCATCGCTCAGGTCCCCGGAGGACTCGGAGAGGAGGGCGGCTTCGCCGGCGGAGTTCCCGGCCCCGTCCAGGCTGGAAAAGAGGCCCTTGGTGCCGCCCAGGACAATGAGAAATGCCAGGCAGGCCGCCAGCGGCACCATGGTCCGCATCTTCCGGGAGCGTGCCCTGCGGCGGACCTGCTGGGAGCGGATGGTGGCCATGACCGAGTCGGCCAGGCCATCGGGCGGCTGCGTCTCATCCAGCGTGGGGAAGCTGTCCCGGATGGCGTAGAGCTGCGCAAGATAGGCGCGGCAGCCGGGGCAGTCTTTCAAATGGGTCAAAAGCGCGGATTGTTCCTCCGGTGCCAGCTCATCATCCAGATACGCGCTGATGAGAGCTGCATAGTCGTCACAGTATTTCATTTGCAGCCCTCCTTTTCTATCTCCTTGGACGGCTGGGGTACGAAAAAGTTCCCGTGCTCCAGCAAAACCTTGCGCAGGTGCTTCCGGCCCCGGCTGATCCGGGATTTGACCGTGCCCACATCCACGTCCAACGTGTCGGCGATCTCGATGTAGGAGAGCTGATGCATCTCCCGCAGCACCAGCACCTGACGGTGATCGTTGGAGAGGGACATCAGGCACCGCTCGATCTCCTCCCGCACCGCGGAGCGCTCCAGGGCCTCCTCCGGAGTGGGGGCGCAGTCGGGCAAGTCTATGTTCAGTTCCTCATCCTCCAGGGAGAGGGCCGGGCGCTTCTGCTTGCGCAGGAGGTCGATGGAGGCGTTGGTGGTCAGGCGGTAAAGCCAGGTGGAAAAGGTGGATTCCCGGCGAAAAAACTTCAGTCCCTGCCAAGCGGAGAGAAACGCCTCCTGAGCGACCTCGGCGGCATCGTCCGGGTTGCCGCACATCCGCAGCGCCAAAGCATAAACCTTCTTTTCATACAGCCGCACCAGCGATTCAAAGGCGTCGTCATCCCCTTGCTGGGCGGCCAGGATCAATTCAGTTTCCGTCATGTCAAATCCCTCTTGATGCCCTTTGTGACGCGATACACGTCTTCCAAGGTGTTCATCTGCACGATTTGCTCCTTATAGTAGTTGGAATGGGACACGCCCTTTAAATACCAGCAGTAGTGGCGGCGGGCCTCCAGAACCGCCACCTTCTCGCCTTTGGAGGCGGCGGCCAGCTCAAACTGCCGCACGGCGGTGTCCACCCGCTCTGATAGCGGGGGAAGAGGCGGGATGTCCTTTCCCTCCAGTGCGGCCTGTGCCTGCTGGAAAATCCAGGGGTTACCGAAAGCGCCGCGGCCGATCATGGCCATATCCGCTCCGGTGAAGCGGAGAATGCGCACAGCGTCCTCCGCACTCCAGACGTCGCCGTTGGCGATTACCGGAATGGACACCGACTCCTTCACCGCCCGGATGGTGGTCCAGTCGGCGGTCCCGCTGTACATCTGCGTCCGGGTGCGGCCATGGACGGCGATAGCGGCGACCCCCACCTGCTCCAGCAGCCTGGAGAGCTCCACGGCGTTGATGCTGCCCTTGTCCCAGCCCCGGCGCATCTTCACCGTAACCGGGACGGGGCTTGCCTTGACCACGGCCTCCGCCACCCGCGCGGCCTTGTCCGGGTCGCGCATCAGGGCGCTGCCGTCGCCGGAGGAGACCACCTTGCCCACCGGGCAGCCCATGTTGATGTCAATGAAATCCGCGCCGGACACCTCCGCCGCGATCTGGGCGGCCTCCGCCATGCAGATCGGGTCGCTGCCGAATATCTGGGCCGCCGCCGGATGTTCGCCGGGGGAGAGCTCCAATAGGAGCCTGGTCTTTTTATCCTGGTAGCACAGGGCCTTGGAGCTGACCAGCTCCGTACAGGTCAGGCCCGCGCCCAACTCCCGGCAGATCTGCCGGAAGGCCACGTCCGTCACGCCGGCCATGGGCGCAAGGGCCAGGCGGGAGGGGACGTCCACATCTGCAATTTTCATGGCTGCGCCCTCCTTTTCATCGAAGACACCTTAGTTTAGCATAGATCAGGCGCCGGTGCAAGATCGAGTCCCTCCGGAACAGTTCACAGGAAAAAAGAAGCCATGGCCAAGCGGCCATGACTTCTTTTCCCGTTACAGCAGCGCAGCAAGCAGCCACACCAGGCCGATGCCGCCGGCACCCATGACGGCATAGAGGGCGGGGGGCAGGGCCCGCCAGTGGCGGCTCAGCTTGCCGGCGCCCTGGGTGTAGCTCCTGGCCACCCGCTCCGCCTCCTCCACAATCTCCCGGGAGGAAACACCGTCTTTGGTCAGCGCGTCGTTGCGCACAATGAAAATCGCCTGTTCAAAAATTCGCGGGTCCGGGGAATTGACCACTACGACCCGCCGGGAAACCCCCTTTACCATATCCGATTCCTCACTCTCACATCAATCTCAGCAAATCCATTGTTTCCTTCAGGAGGGGGAAGTATACGGAGGTTGGGACGGTTTTACAAAAAATTGAGTGGCATCAGACCTCTTTTTTCTCTCCTGCGGAGGAGAGATAGAGCACCTGCACGGCGCAGTCGTCGCTCATCTGGCCCTGTTTTCGGACCTGGGCCACGATGGCGTTGGCCAGAAGCTGGGGATCGCTGCCGGGAAAGCCGGCCAGCAGGTTCAAAAGCCATTCGTCATGGCCCGCATCCGCCACGCCGTCGCTGATCTGGACCACAAAACAGCCGTCCTCCAGGGGGAAGTGGGAGGAGTCGGGGGGCGCGGGCTGGGAGTGGAGCCCGGCGGGCAGGCAGCCGCCGGTGATGCGCTGCACCCGCCCGCCACGCTTCACATAGGAGGGGGCGGCCCCGTATTTGTAGACCGCGCCCTGGTCGCCCTCCAATATAAAGAGATCGATGGTGGTAAAGCTGCCCGTGTCGGAGCTCCGCAGGGACAGGGCGGAGTTTAAGGTCTTCAGCGCCGCCTCCGGGTCAATGCCGGCCTTTAAGAACCGTTCCATCAGCCTGAGCGTCATGGAGGACTCCCGGCGGGCGGCCTCGCCGGTGCCCATGCCGTCGGAGAGCAGCATGCAGAACCGGCCCTGACTGGTTTCAAAGGAAGAGATGCTGTCGCCGCTGACGCTCTCCCCCTCCTTGGGAGAGAGAACCGCGCCCACCCGCCAGGAGGGCGCGGCGCCGAAGGCGGGCGCGGCCTGTCCGAGGTGGGAGGCGGTGGAGGCCAGAAGGTCTGACAGCTGGGCGTATTGGCCCTGGGCGCTGCGGCGGGTCTCCTCCATTTGGAGCCGGTACTGCCGGCGCAGCAGGAAGGCGGAGAGCTCGCCGTTGATAGAGGTCAGCAGCTCGGGAAAGTGGATGCAGCGGGAGGAGAAGTGGGGCGGGAAGTCCTTGGGCAGCGCCCGGCCCCGCTCCAGGAGGAAGGGCGTTGCGTCGTTCATGGCGTTGAAGGTGGAGGTGTACTCCTTCTGCCAGCAGAGATCGCACAGCGCGCAGCCCCGGCAGGTGGATTCCGCCGCCCGGTCGAAGATGATGGCCGGGTTCTCCGTGGGAGCGGAATTGCGGCTGAAGCTGTCATAGAGGTCCCGGAGGGCTGCGGAGGACTCCTTGAGCTGAAGCCGCAACCGGTCCAGGAGCGTCACATCCTCCTTTTCCTGGACCCGCTTCCCGGAGAAGAGCTTTCCGGGGAGGAAGAGGAAAACCGTGCAGCCTAAGAGCGTCTCCGCCAGGAGGGAAGGCGTGTCCTGCCAGATGGCGGAGAGCAGCAGCGCTGCCAGGGCGCTCAGGCCCGCGGCGGACCCCCGGCCGCAGCGGCTGCGCAGTCCGGCCAGAAGGCCGCTGAGGCCGTAGGCGGCGGCGTAGAACAACGTGTCCGCCCCGGAGCAGAGGTCCATGGCAAGGCCCGTGCAGATGCCTGCGGCGGCGCCAATGCCCATGCCCTGCTGATAGGCCGTGTAGAGCAGCAGGCAGCACACGGCGGCGCGCCCGGGCGAGATGCCTCCCGGCAGGGCCAGCCCTGCCACGCTGGTCAGCAGCGTCACCGATACGTAGAGAAGCGTCAGCTGGCGGTTGCCCTCCTGGCGCAGCAGCAGCGTGTAGAGCCGTGCGGAGACGCCGGTCAGCACCGCTGCCGCCAGACAGGGGAAGAGGTTGTCCCAAAAGCGGAAGGACTGGAAGAGGTAGATAAAATGTACGCAGAGAAATAAGAAAACTGACAACAGGGGGGTGAATAGGGGGCTTCTGGCCGGACGGGTCCCGTCGAACGCCGTGGCCGCGGCAAAGATCAGCACGGCGGCAGCTAAAAACCGGAGCGCGTCCGCAAACTCCAAAAAGAGAGCCGCACCTACCAGGCAGCCGGCCAGTGCCGCCCCGCCGGCGGCCCCTGTCCCCGCCGCGGCGGCAAAGCCCAACGCGAAGGGCTGATACCCCCCGGCGACGGTGCTGCCGGTCAGGGCCGCGGACAGGAAAAATCGAACCCCGCAGCCAAGCAGGAGGGACATCTGCTCCTTACTCAAAGATAAACGCTTCACGGCTGTGACCATCCCTTTCGTAGAATCGCTTGTCCCATTCTACAAAAGCCCACCCTGAAAAGGCTGTCGGGAAAAGACAGAGGAATGAAATTTTCCATATTTTTCTGGGAAGAAGGAAAAATGGACCGCTTGGCACGCCGGGTAAGCAAAGAAACTCCCTCTGCGGCGTCAAGCCGCAGAGGGAGGCAATCAGAGGGAAGCGAGATAGGAGGCTGTGGCGCCGATGTCCTGCTGAATCTGGGCGCGGAGTGCCTCCACCGAATCAAAACGCATCTCACCCCGGAGCTTTTTGAAAAACTCCAGGCGCAGCGTCTTACCGTAGAGGTCGCCCTCAAAGTGGAGGAGCGAAGCTTCCACCGTGATGTCGGCGCCGTTGTTCACTGTGGGGCGGTTGCCCACATTGGTGACCGCGTCATAGGCCGATCCGTCGGGCAGATAGGCCCGGGTGACGTAAACGCCGTGGCTGGGGATCAGCACATTGGGGGGGATGATCAGATTGGCCGTGGGGAAGAGCTGGGACCGTCCAATGCCGCGGCCGTGGCGGACCGTGCCGGTCAGGGTATGGGGATGGCCTAAAAACCGGGAGGCCCGCTCCATGTCACCCTCCTCCACCAGCTGACGGATGTAGGTAGAGCTGACGGTCATCCCACTGATTTCCACCCGGGGGATGATGTCGCAGCCAATGCCCAACTCTTTGCAGGTCTCCTGGAGCAGCTGGGGGTTGCCCTGGTTTTTATGGCCGAAGTGGAAGTCGTGGCCCGCTACCAGATGGGCGGCCTGATGTTCGCCGGCCAAAAAACCAGTGATGAACTCCCGCCAGGGCATGGTCATCATCCGCTGGTCAAAGGGGGCCATGATGATTTCGTCGATGCCGTAGAGCCGTTTCACCAGGCCCCGGCGGTCCTCCGCGGAATTGATCAGGGGAATGGGGCGGCCGGTGACCACCGCCTTGGGCGGCCGGTCGAAGGTAAAGACCGCCGGTGACAGGCCCCTGTCCCGGGCCACCTCCGCCGTGCGGCGCAGCAGGGCGCCGTGGCCCAGGTGGATGCCGTCAAAAAAACCAAGTGCAATGACTTTCACGTCTGATCACGCTCCAAAGAAATTCTTGATGCTGACAAGCTTTCCACGTTCCCACCGGCTCAGGCAGAGGAACTTCCCGTCCCGGCCGTAGACCCGGTAGATCCCCTGGGGCAGCTGGGCGGGGATGGGGTTGCCATGGAGGCAGAAAAACTCCTCCCGCTCCCGCTGAATCCGGTAGGCGGGGTATTGCTCAAAAAAGCGGTCCACATCCATCAGCAGCGCTTCGCCGCGCTGGTGCACCTCCTCCAGCGTGACGGCCTCGGTTAGGGTGAACCCGGCGGCCATGGTGCGGCGCAGCGCGCTCATGCACCCGCCGCAGCCCAGGGCCTGTCCGATGTCGTGGCAGAGCGTACGGATGTATGTACCCTTGGAGCACACGCAGCGCAGGCAAAACTCCGTTTCGCTCAGCTGACCGGTGAGCTCCAGAGCATAGATGGTGACGCTCCGAGGGGCCCGCTCCACCTCCCGGCCCTTGCGGGCCAGGTCACAGAGCTTCTGCCCGTTGATTTTGATGGCGGAGTACATGGGTGGAACCTGCTGCAGTTCCCCGGTAAAGCGCTTCAGGACGGAGGACACCTCCTGGGCCGAAACGCCGACGTCGCAGCGCGAGAGCACCTCACCGGTGATGTCCTGGGTGTTGGTGGTCAGTCCCAGGCGCAGCGTGGCCGCGTACTCCTTGCGGCCCTTTTCCGCAAACTCCACCGCCCGGGTGGCCTGCCCCACAAAAACAGGCAGCACGCCGGTGGCCATGGGGTCCAGGGTGCCGGCGTGGCCCACCCGCTTTTCATGAAGCATGCCCCGGATTTTGGCGCATACATCCATGCTGGTCCAGTCCTGGGGCTTGTCAATGATGAGAATTCCGTTCGGCATAGTTCCCCCTGTAGTCAAAAGTTCGTGTTACCGCGGGAAATCGCCTGCGATCCGGGCCACGGCATCCAAAATCTGCTCAGTGGCCGACTGGGCGCTGCCCTCGATGGTGCAGCCCGCCGCAGCGGCGTGGCCGCCGCCGCCCAAGAGCTGGCAGACCTGAGTGGCGTTGACCCGGCTTCCGGTGCGCAGGGAAATTTTCCAGACGTCCCTGCGCAGCTCCCGCATGGTGACGGCGCAGTCGTTGCCCTCCACCAGGCCGGCCAGGGAGGAGAGGTCCTCTGCGTCGCTTTCGCTGGCCTGGACCTCCTCCATCAACGAGACGGGAATCTGCATGACCACAATGCGGCCGCTGTCGAACAGCTGCATGTTGCGGAGCATGTCCGCCTCCAGGGCCAGGCGCTTGCGGCTTTTGGTGCGGAAAAAGGTCTTGTTGACCTGACGGTAGTCGATGCCTGTGTCCATCAGCGCCGCCGCCACCCGGTGGGTGTTGGCGGTGGTGTTGGAGTAGACAAAGCAGCCAGTGTCCGTGGACACGGCCACATAGAGGGGCAGGGCGATCTCCGGCGTAATGGGCCCCAGTTCCCGGGCGATCTCATAGAGGATCTCGCCGCAGGCGGCGCACTGGGGCTGCACGCAGCTGTTTGCCCCAAACCCCTCGTAGGAGGGGTGGTGGTCGATGGCCAGGTCCACCCGGTCCTGGTAGGGCAGGGCGTTTTGTGGGAACAGGGACAACGCGGCGATATCGGTGCTGACCACCTTCTCCGGGCAAAAGCCGTCCGGCGCCAGGTAGGGCGCGGCATAGGGGCGGCTGTTGTCCGTGATCTCCGGGTTGGGCAGGAGATAGGCGGTCTTTCCCAGATTCCGCAGCGCCGCACAGAGGGCGCCGGCGCAGCCCACCGTGTCCCCGTCGGGCCGCATGTGGGTCAGGATCAGGACGTTATCAAAGGTGCGCAGCAGCTGCGCGGCCTCTTTGGCGGTCATAGTCACTCCTCCTCTTCCTCCCGGCGCTCAATGTCCCGAAGGACCTCCAGGATATGGGCACCGTGCTGGATGGAGTCGTCGGCCACGAACTGCAGCTCCGGGGTGTAGCGCAGGCGCAGGGCGCTGCCCAGCTCCCTGCGCAGGAAGCCGGAGGCAGATTTGAGGCCCTTCAGGATGTCCTGTTCCTGGGACTTGTCCAGGGCGCTGACATAGATGCGGGAATAGCGCAGGTCGCCGGTGGTGTCCACATGGGTGATGGTCACCATACCGGACTGAACCCGGGGGTCCTTCAGCCGCCGCATCAGGGCGGACAGCTCCCGTTGGATCTCTTCATTGATACGGCCGATTCGGTTGCTGGGCATAAAGCGGCCTCCTTTCCGGGATAGAAATTTAATTTGCGCGGCAGACGCCGCCTGAGAACGGGCGGCGCACCATGGGATAGTATGTGCAGCGGAGATCGGAAAAGCCGGAGATGCGGCGCGTCGCCGCTGGCAATTCCTCCGCCGGACGGGGAAAAGGCGGGGCGGGCGAATCCGCCCGCCCCGCCGCAGCTTTATTGGATCGTAAGACCTACTGCTTGATCTCCTCCATGGTGAAGGCCTCGATGATGTCGCCCTCTTTGATGTCGTTGAACTTTTCCACGGTCAGGCCGCACTCGTAGTTTTCGGCCACCTCCTTGGCGTCGTCCTTAAAGCGCTTCAAAGAGGCCAGGGAGCCTTCGTGGATGACGATGCCGTCCCGGACCACCCGGACGGAGCAGGCTCGGACGATCTTGCCGTCCTGGACATAGCAGCCGGCCACAGTGCCCACGCCGGACACCTTGTAGACCTGGCGGACCTCAGTATGGCCCAGCACCACTTCCTTGAACTTGGGCGCCAGCATGCCCTTCATGGCCGCCTCGATCTCGTCGATGCAGTCATAGATCACGCGGTACATGCGCATATCCACATTGGAGCGGACGGCGCTGTCCCGGGCCGCCGCGTCCGGACGGACGTTGAAGCCCACGATGATGGCGTTGGAGGTGGCGGCCAGCATCACGTCGGATTCGTTGATGGCGCCAACGCCGCCGTGGATGACACGGACGTTGACCTCCTCGTTGGAGAGCTTCTCCAGCGAGGCCTTGACGGCCTCCACGCTGCCCTGGACGTCGGCCTTGACGATGAGGGCCAGCTCCTTGCGCTCCCCGGCCTGAATCTGGTCGAACAGGTTCTCCAGAGAGACCTTCTGCACAGGGGCGGAGGATTTTGCCTTTTCCTCCTCCTTGCGCTGCTCCACCAGTTCCCGGGCCATGCGCTCATCGGCCACGGCGTGGAAGGTGCTGCCGGCGGAAGGCGCTTCACTGAGTCCGGCAATCTCCACAGGCACGGAAGGGCCGGCCTTTTCCAGCCGTTTGCCCTTGCTGTCCACCATGGTGCGCACACGGCCCACGGCAGTGCCGGCGATGATGATGTCGCCCTGGTTCAGCGTGCCGTTTTGCACAAGCAGCGTGGCCACCGGACCGCGGCCCTTGTCCAGGCGGGCCTCGATGACCGTACCTTGGGCGGCGCGGTTGGGGTTGGCCTTCAGCTCTGCCATTTCCGCGGTCAGCGTGACCATCTCCAGCAGATTGTCAATGCCGATGTTCTTCTTGGCGCTGATGGGGCAGCAGATGGTGTCGCCGCCCCAGTCCTCGCTCACCAGGCCGTACTCGGTGAGCTGCTGCTTCACCCGGTCGGGGTTGGCCTCGGGCTTGTCGATCTTGTTGATGGCCACAATGATGGGGATGTTCGCGGCCTTGGCATGGTTGATGGACTCCACGGTCTGGGGCTTGATGCCGTCCTCGGCGGCCACCACCAGGATGGCGATGTCCGTCACCATGGCGCCGCGGGCACGCATGGAGGTAAAGGCCTCATGGCCCGGGGTATCCAAGAAGGTGATGGGCTTGCCGTTGATCTGGACCTGATAGGCGCCGATGTGCTGGGTGATGCCGCCAGCCTCACCGGAGGCGACGGAGGTGTTGCGGATGGCGTCTAACAAGGAGGTCTTGCCGTGATCCACGTGGCCCATGACCACCACCACCGGGGCCCGGGGCACCAAATCCTCCGGCTTATCCTCGTGGTCGTCGATGAGGCGCTCTTCAATGGTGACGGTGACTTCCTTCTCCACCTTGCAGCCCAAATCCATGGCCACCAAGGCGGCGGTGTCGTAGTCGATGATCTGGGGCAGGGAGGCCATGATGCCGTTCTTCATCAGCACCTTGACCACCTCGGCGCCGGTTTTCTTCATCCGGGAGGCCAGCTCACCCACGGAAATCTCATCGGGGATCTGAACCTTCAGAGGGGTCTTCTTGGCGATCTCCAGCTGGAGGCGGCGCATCTTCTCCTGCTCATCCTGGCGGCGCTTGCTGGAAAAGGGCACTCCGCCCCGGCGGTTGCCGGTGTTGCTGCGGAATTTCTCCTTGCCCTGCTGCATCCGGCTGGCGCGCTCAGGAGCCAGTTCCTCCAGACGCTGGTCGTATTTGGCCAGGTTCACGTCTCCGCCCTTGCGGGTGTCCACGATCTTCTTCTGGGGGACCCGGGTGGTGGGACGCTGCACATTTTGCTGAGCGGGCTTGGCACCGCCCTGCGGCTGCGCCTGCTGGGGCCGGGGCTGCTCCTGCCGCGGGGGGACACCGTTTTGCGGCCGGGGCCGGTTCTCCGGCCGGCTCTCGGGCCGGGGAGCCTGGGGCTGCTGCTTGGGGGCCTCGGGCTTGGGCTGCGCCGCCGGCTCCTTATAGGTGTCTGCAAAGATCACCTGGATCCCGGACACAGGGTGCTTCTGCGTCAGATAGTCAAAGATCAGAGAGAGCTCATGATCCGTCAGCACCTGCATGTGGTTTTTCGGCGTGGACGCATATTTTGTCAGGATTTCCGTGATCTCGCGGGTGGAAAGGCCGAAATCCTTCGCCACCTCATGCACTCTGTATTTGTCGATTGTACCCAAATAAAGCCACCTCCATATAAGCTTAGCTTCGCTCCTGTCCGGGCGGAAGGGATTCCGCCGCCTGCGCCATCCGGCGCGCTTTCGCTGCGGTCCTACCGCAGACATTGCTTTTCGGAGCGAAGCCGTCCAAAAAACACACGCAAACTCCCGCGTGCAAAGCGGGCGCTGCTTACCTGTCAGCTGCTGCCCTTGCTGCGGAACGACCCCTTACCCCGCTTGACGGGCCGGCTGCCGGAGTAGGGGTTCTTCTTCGCCGCAATGCGCCGCCGGGCATTCTGCCCGGCAGGGCTCCGGGGGCTTTGGACAGCGCCGCCCCGGCTTGTTTTTCTGCCCTCCGACTTTGGAGGTGCTGTCTTTTCTGCGGAAACCTTCCGCTTTGCAGATACTTTCTTTTCCGCGGCTGCCCGCTGCTCCCCGGCGGCCCGTTTCTCCTCGGCCGCCTTGTGCCGCTCCGCGGCCCGCTTGGCCTTCAGCTTCAGCTTTTCAGCCGTGCCGCCGTAGGCGTCCGGGTCGGATGCGGCCAGCTTGCCGGCCACGGCGCTGGCAAAGCCGATGTCGGTCATGGCCGCGATAGCACAGGAGGTGCGGCCCACGGCCCGGCCCAACTGGTCTTTGGAAAAGGGAAGCCGGATTGAGAGGCACTTGCCCTCCTGGGCAAAGTGGAGCGCCCGGCGCGCTGTGGACGCGGCCGCGTCGGAGGCCAGCAGGATCAGCCGTGCGTCCTGGGCCCGGCAGACCATCCCCACCGGTTCCTCCCCGGCCTCCAGCCGGCCTGCCTTTTTGGCAAGGCCGATGAGATGCAGCAGATTATTGTTCTCCATCCAGCGCTCCTAACTGAGACTCCAGGGCGTCATAGACCTCCGCCGGCACGGCGCAGTCAAAGGCACGCTCCAGCGCCTTGGATTTTCTGGCCTTGCGCAGGCACTCCGCGCTGGGGCACACATAGGCGCCCCGGCCGTTTTTCCGTCCGCCGCTGTCCAGGGAGATCTCGCCCTCCGGCGAGCGGACCACACGGATCAGAGACTTTTTTTCCTTCATTTCGCGGCAGCCGATACATTGCCGCTGCGGCGTTTTCTTAGGCTTCTGCATAAGCTGCCTCCTTGATTATTCTTCCGTTTCCTCGTGATAGCTTTCCGGTTTGATGTCAATTTTATAACCGGTGAGGCGGGCCGCCAGACGGGCGTTCTGGCCCTCCTTGCCGATGGCCAGGCTCAGCTGGTCGTCGGGCACCATGCAGCGGCAGGCCTTCCCCTCCTCCGCCATCAGGACCTCCACCACGTCGGCGGGGGCCAGGGCGGCGGCGATGAACTCAGCGGGGTCTTCGCTGTATTTGATGATGTCGATCTTTTCGCCCCGCAGCTCCTCCACGATATTGGCCACACGCTGGCCCTTGGGGCCCACGCAGGCGCCGATGGGGTCCACATTCTCATCGTTGGACCAGACGGCCATTTTGGTGCGGCTGCCGGCTTCCCGGGCGATGGAGCGGACCTCCACGGTGCCGTCGTAAATCTCGGGGACCTCCAGCTCAAAAAGCCGCTTCACAAGACCCGGATGGGTACGGGAGATCAGTACCTGGGGGCCGCGGGTGGAGCGGCGGACCTCCACCACATACACCTTTACATGCATGCCCTCCACGAGGACCTCGCCCTGCACCTGCTCGCCGGCGGTGAGCAGGGCCTCGGTGGACTCGGCACCGTTGCCGATGCGCAATGAGACATTGCCGTTGCGGGGGTCCACACGGGTGACCACGCCGGTGAGGATTTCGTGCTGCTTGGAGTTGAACTCATCGTAGACCATGCCCCGCTCGGCTTCCCGCAGCCCCTGGATGATGACCTGCTTGCCGTTGCCGGCGGCGATGCGGCCAAACTCCACGTTGTTCACGGGGAAGTTGACCATCATGCCCAACTCATACTTGGCGGAGATGGCACGGGCGTCCTCAAGGGAGATCTGGGAGGCGGGGTTCTCCACCTCTTCCACCACTTCCTTCTGGACGTACATCTTCAGGTCCTGCCTGGCCTCATCCACGTCCACCGCCACGTTCTCCACACCCTCGTGGTCCCGCTTATAGGCGGTGGTCAGGGCCTGAACGATCTTATCCATCATAAAGGCCTGGGGGATGCCCCGTTCCTTTTCCAAAAGCGCCAGTGCGGCAAAAATTTCATCACATTTCATGAGGCTGCTCTCCTATTCTATCGTCATTGAAACTCAATTAAAATTCAACGCGCAGACGCACCAGTGCCACGTCTTTTTTGGAAAACGTCATGGGCTTGCCGCCCACCTCGATGGTCACGTCCCCGTTGTCGTAACCGCTCAGCTTACCGGCAAACTCCTTGCTGCCGTCCCGGTTTTGATAGAGCCGCAGCGAGACGGGGCTTCCCATAAACCGCTCAAAGTCGGAGGGGCGCTTCAGCGGCCGCTCACAGCCTGCGGAACTGACTTCAAAGGTATAGCTTCCCTCGATGGGGTCAGCCTCATCCAACAGCGGTTCCACCGCCCGGGACACTGCCTCGCAGTCCAGGATGTCCACGCCGCCCTCCTTATCCAGATAGAGCCGCAGATACCAGGTGCCGGCCTCCTTCACATATTCCACGTCCCACAGTTCGCAGCCCTGGGACTTTACGGCGGGTTCGGCCAGTTCGGCCACCAGCTCTGTGATCTTCTTCATAGAGACTCCTTCCAAATTTTAACCAGCCCATTTAGGCCAATAAAAAGAGCGGACTTCAAAAGCCCACTCTGCCATCGTCTAACATCAACATGAGTTATGATAGCACAACCATCCGCAAAAAGCAAGCCTTTTTCCGGATTCTTCCGGATAAAATTGAAGAAAAAACAGGCGAAAGGGTACAAAAAAGGGGGATAGACGCAAAAGAGCGGGGGAGAGGCATGCTCTCCCCCGTCTCCGCTCAGTTCAGGTATCCGCTGCGGGCAATCCCCTGCGTCACGGAAGCGGGGATCACAAATTCGACCACGCCCATGTACATGGGCGCCACATCGCCTTCGTTGAAGACGATGATGAGCTCCTGGTTTTCGTCGACATAGAAGGCGGTCTCGTCGGTAATCGTGGTGAAGTTCCAGTCCGACACCTCATCGTTGAGCCAGTAATACGCTCTGCCGTTTTCGTCCATACGCTGGCGCATTTGCTCCCTGATGTTTTCAGATATGACGGATTTATAGTCGCTGCCGCTCTCAAAGAGGTCGGCAAGGCCGATGATCTCCCCGGTGGCTTTGTCCACGTTGTAGATCATCACCGACTCCGTCCCGCTGGCCATGACCAGCGTCTCATCAAAGCGCAGGGCAAACAGGGAGTCGTTGTCCGTGACCACAGAGTAGTCCACGCCCACCTGGTAGTGATTGGTCTGCGCTCCCGCATCGTCGCCGGCGTTGACGATGCCGGCCTCTTCCTCATACCGGGCGATAATGGTATCGGTATAGTTGGAAAGGGCCTGGTTCAGTTCGTCCGGGCCGCCCTCCACCTGGGGGATGTGAATGTCGGCAGACGAGTTTGGCCCTTCATCCTGATAGATGCGGAAGGTGAAGACCCGGGTGATGGCCCCTAAGACGGGAACCTTCTCCATGGCACTGGCAATGCCGGCATTGGAATTGACCAGCGCTACCATCAGGACCAGAACAGCAGCCGCCGTGGTGGCGGAGCGCCTCCAAATTCTCCGGGAGGAATCGCGACGTGACCGGCGCTTCGCTTCTTCCATGGAGGAGCGGACGCGAAACTCCAGTTCCTTTGGAATGGGGATGGACTCATAGTCCCGTTTACAGTGGTTCAGTTGCTCTTTCATGGTGCTCTCCTTCCGACAGGTGGGCCTTCAGCTTCCTGAGGCTCCGATACAGGATGGTTTTGACGGTGCTCAGATTTTCGCCGCAGATGTCGGCGATCTCCTGGAGCTTGCGGTCTTCAAAAAACCGAAGGACCACCACGGCCCGTTCCCGGGGATCCAGGATATCCAGCGCCCGCAATGTATCCACGTCCTGGTAGACATCTTCCCGGCCGGGATCGGGCAGCTGGTCGGACGGGGTTTCGCGGCCGCGCTTGCGCAGCAGGTCCAAAGAGGCGTTGACCACAATGCGGTACAGCCACGTCTTGACGGCCTGCTCGCTTTTGAGCTCTCCTGCACAGGAGATGGCCTTGTAGGCGCTCTCCTGGACCACATCCATGGCGTCATCCCGGTTTTTGACATAGGTGTAGGCGAGGCGGTACATGGACTCATACGACGCCAAAATCTGTGTCTCCACTTGTTCCTGAACTGCCCTGAGTCCCATTGCACGCCTCCTTTTCACCGTCTTACCAATCAGACGCCGGCAAAGAGAAAAAAGTTTGAAGGAAGAAAAAAAGATTGGATGCTCAGCGGCTTCTGACCGCCCGCAGGGCGCAGAAGCACAAAAAGACCATCAGGTTCACCACCACCACCGACGCGCCCACAGGGGTGGAGAGCAGGTAGGAGGCGGTGAGCCCGGCGCAAAAGCAGAGCACCGATAAAATTCCCGCACACAGCACCACCGCGCGGAAGCTTTTAAAAAGGCGCATGGCGGAGAGGGCCGGAAAGATCACCAGGCTGGAGATCAGCATGGCGCCCATCATCTGCATACCCAACACGATGGTCAGGGCCGTGAGCACGGAGAGAAGGGTGTTGTACAGCTCCACCCGTGTGCCGGTGGCCCGGGCAAAGCTCTCATCGAAGGTGATGGCAAAAATCCTGTGGTAGAAGAGGAGGTACAGCGCCAGCACCGCCGCGCTCAGCCCCACGCTCAGCGCCACATCGGCGCCGGACATGGCCAGGATGCTGCCGAACATATAGCTGTCCACGTCGGTGGTCATGCCGGTGGTCAGCGAGGTGACGATGACGCCGATGGCCAGGGCAGAGGCGGAGGTGACGGCGATGGCGGCGTCGCTGCTCCAGCGGCCATTGTCCGCCACCCGCAGCAGGCAGAAGGCGGAGAGGATCACCACCGGGATGGAAAAGGCCAGGGGGGCCCAGCCCACGGCCACGGCCACCGCCAGAGCGCCGAAGGACACGTGGGAGAGGCCGTCGCCGATCATGGAGTAGCGCTTCAAAACCAGAGGGACCCCCAGGAGGGCCGCGCAGAGGGAGACCAAAATGCCCACCACAAAGGCCCGGACAATGAAGGGGTAGGTGAACATCTGAAGGAGAAGGCTCATGAACGTCCACCTCCGAACCGGCGGCCCTCCGGTGAACGGAGGTACTCCTCCACCGAGCCGCAGAACCAGCGCCCGCCGTGGGAGATATGGACGATGGTCCTGGCGTCCTGAAGGGCGCTTTTGATGTCGTGGGTGACCATGAGCACGGCCATGCCCTCCTTCTCGTTGAGATAGCGCAGCGTCTTGTAGAGGTCCTGGGCAGCGGCGGGGTCCAGGCCGGTGATGGGCTCGTCCAGGATGAGGAGCTGGGAGGCGGCGCACAGCGCCCGGGCCAGCAGCACACGCTGCTGCTGGCCGCCGGAAAGCTCCCGGTAGCACTTGCCCTGGAGTTCCAGGACGCCAAGCTTGCCTAAATTCATCAGCGCCGCGGAACGCTCCACGGCAGTGTAGAAAAACTTGAGCCCCCGGTTGGAGAGAAAGCCGGAGAGCACCACCTCCAGCACCGTGGCGGGAAAGTCCTTTTGCGCCGGCGTCTGCTGGGGAAGGTAGCCGACGGCCCGGTCACGGAGGGCGGGGGAGCGGAGAATCTCTCCGGAAAGGGGGGGCAGCAGCCCCAGAAGGCTTTTCAAAAGCGTGGATTTGCCCGATCCGTTCTCTCCCACCACGCAAAGGTAATCGCCTGACCGGACGCTCAGATTCACATGCTCCAGCACTGGCTTGCCCTCATAGCCCAGGGACACGTCGCGGCAGGAGAGCAGTTCATTTTCCTCCAGTGTATTCATTGCAATCCCTCCTTCAGGGCTTCCACGTTGGCCTGCATCAGGCTGAGATAGGTGGCACCGCCTTCAAATTCCGCCCGGGTCACGTTGTGGCAGGAGTGGAACTTAAGAGGCTTTGCGCCGGTGGACTCGCAGACGGCGCCGCTGATCTTTTCGCTGGAAAGCTCCAGGTGGTAGACCACAGGGATCTGTTCCTCCTGGACCTTGTCGATGAGATAGGCCAGGGTCCGCACTGAGGGCTCCGTGTCACCGCTGCACCCCTGGAAGGCGGCCCGGTAGTCCAGGCCGTAGGTTTTGCAGAAGTACAGCAGGGGAAAGCGGTCGGCAAAGATCAGTATGCGGCGCTTTGCGTGGGCCACCACATCCCGGAACTCCTCATCCAGCGATTGGAGCTGGGCCTGGTAGTCCGCCAGGTTGGAGGCATAGTACTCCGCCCCCTCCGGGTCTGCCTGGCTCAGCGCGCCGCAGACCGCCTCCGCCAGCGCCATAGCGTTGACCGGGGAGGTCCAGATATGCTCGTCGTACTCGATCTCGTGGCCGTGGCCGTCGTCTTCCTCCCCATGGCCGCCCTCGGCTTCCATGCCCTCCGCCAGCTCCTCCTCCAGAGCGTCCACATGGTCCATCATCCGCTCGCGGACCTGGCCCGGCGCCTCCAGACCCTCCAGCGTCTCGTCCACCCAGGTCTCCCCCTCACCGCCGTTATAGAGGAACACGTCGGCCTCGCTGATGCGGATCACGTCCAGCGGGGTAGGCTCATAGCTGTGGCTCTCCCGTCCGGGGGAGAGCAGCAGCGTCACCTGGACCCGGCTGCCGCCGATGGCCCGGGCAAAATCATAGTAGGGGAACAGGGTGGAGACCACGGAAAGGGTCCCGTCGTCCGCCGGCTCCCTCTGCTGGGCGCCGCAGCTTGTCAAAAGAAGGACAAGGGCCCACAGCAGGGCAATCAGTCGTCTCATTTCTTCTCTTCCTTTGCGCAGGTTTCACAAAGACCATAGAACATGGTCTTCCGGGGATTGATGACAAAACGGTGCTCTTGGGCGATGTGGCGGTACAGAGGCTCCAGATGGAGGCAGTCCATATGCTGGATGCGCCCGCAGCGCTCGCACTTGAGGAGAAAGCAGCCTCCCTCGGGATGGTCACAGTACTGGTAGCATGCCCCGTCCTCGGTGCTGATCTTATGGATGCGCCCAGATTGCTCCAGCCGTTCCAAATGGCGGTACACCGTGGCCAGCCCCACGCTTTCGCCCTGGCTGTGAAGCTCCTCCGCCAATTCCTGGGCCGTGACATGCCCGTCCTGGTGGGCGGCGATGCAGCTGAGCACGGCCCGCTGCTGCTTTGTGGTATAGGGCATCTCCATGCACCTCCTAAATATGAAAATGATTATCGTTTTTATATTATAGACAGATCAATGGAAAAGTCAAGCAGGACTTGCAAAAAAGGGCCGATTCAGGTATGGTACTTATATAATAGGCAGCGGTTGTGCGAACAAAAGAATTCGGTTGATAAGGAGTGACGCAATGAAAGCGGCATTGGTGATTATGGCGGCGGGCATGGGTTCCCGCTACGGCGGAAACAAACAGGTGGACGGCATCGGCCCCAACGGGGAGATTTTGATGGAATACTCCATCTATGATGCCCTGCGGGCGGGCTTTACAAAAGTAGTGTTCATCATCAAGCCCGACATGGTGGATATGATGAAGCAGCTCTGCGGCGACCGGATCGCGGCCGGGAAAACGGCAGACGGGGAGCCGGTAGAGGTCGCCTATGTCTGCCAGGACTTTTCCAGCGTGCCCTCGTTCTATCATATCCCCGAGGGGCGGACCAAGCCTTTTGGCACAGTGCACGCGGTGCTGTGCGCCGCCGGGGCGGTCAGTGAGCCCTTTTGCGTCATCAACGCCGACGATTACTACGGTGTGGACGCCTACCGCACCATCTATGAGGAGCTGTGCCGTCTGCCGGAGCGGGGGCGGGCCACCATGGTGGGGTATCTTCTCAAAAATACCGCCAGCCTCAACGGGACCGTCTCCCGGGGCGTGTGCACCGCCTCCGAAGGAAAACTGGTGAACATCCGGGAGGCGCTGAAGATCCAGCTTTACGGCGACGGGACGCTGAAGGATTTGGACCGGGGGGAGGAGCTTGCTCCGGACACGGTGGTTTCCATGAACTTCTGGGGGTTTATGCCCTCCATCTTTGAGGAGATGCGCCGGTATTTTGAGGAGTTCCTCCGCGCCGAAGCCGGGGACAACCTGAAGGCCGAGTGCCTGCTGCCGGTGATGGTGGGGCAGCTCCTCGCACAGGGCCGGCTGGAGGTTTCCGTGCTCCACTCCGCCGACCGCTGGTTTGGCATGACCTATCACGAGGACCGCTCCGCTGTGGCGGAGGAGCTGAAAAAGCTGCACAGCGCCGGGACCTATCCCGCATCGCTGCGGGCATAGCAGGCAAGAGATTCTGAGAGCGGCATTCAGGCCATGGCGGAGGAGTAAGCTGCCGGCGCCGGATGCAATATAATCCAGTCTAACCTGTCCGCTACCGGGATTGAAACAGTGGGGCGGGAAACCTTTCCCGCCCCACTGTGGATCTGTAGAATTCGGAAAGAGCCGTCACATCATGTGACGGCTCTTTTTGCAATGGATGAAAGCTGGAAGCGCAACTGCCGGTATCAATAGATGACGGCGGAGAGGATGGAGACCGCCACCGCGTCGGTGTCGCCGGGGTTATAGAAGCGGTGGAGTGTGCCCGGTGTGTGGTAGATGCTGTCGTTTTCGTGGAGGATGATGGGGGCCTCCCCGGAGCAGTGGATTTCAAAAGTGCCTTTCACGACGACAAAGCACTCATCCACATCGTGGCTCGCCTCGCTCTCGGTGCCCCAGGAGTTGGGCTTGAGCGTCAAAAGCGTAACCTCCATGTTCGGGGTGATGCCGTCTATGCGGGGCTGCGGGGTCAGGAATTCATAGGTTACGTTGACGTCAGAGAACACGGCCTTTTTCCGTTTGCCGCTTCTGGAGATAAAACTCCCGTTTTCCTCTGTGAACAGCACATGCAGCGAAACGTTCAGCTCTTTTGCAATGCGCTGAAGGACCGCCAGAGACGGATCGACGATGTTCCGCTCGATCTGAGAAAGGCCGCCCGGCGTGATGCCCACTTGATGGGACAGATACTCCAGTGTCAAGTTCTTTTTTTTCCGAATTTTCCGAATGGCGTCTCCCACCATGTATGGGTACCTCCTATTTGCTCGTGCAGAAGCACTGCTTTTGTGAACTGTGCGTTTGACCGGTTTTAGGAAACAGTCCACGCTTAGTTTTTAAAGCACATAGCGAGGCTCAGACACACTTTTTTACTCTTCTGCTGCCTGATGCATGGTCCACATGTTGCTTGTTCCCGCTGAAAATACGTTTCAAACGCAGGGCGTTGCTGGACGTTCCCTATATGTACCTAAACTATTATAATACACCAAGAATAGTATATTGTGTCGTTCTCATAATGTCAATGTTTTTTAAGCTTAACTAAAAAAATGATTGCCAGGGGGGCGCGCAAGGCCGCCGGACGCAGGAGCCGGCAGAGCCATTCACTGCGGTTCGGAGCCGTTTTTGGCCAGAGACGGGAGCGTGAGCCATTTTCCCCGCAGCAGGCGGATCAGGAACAGGATGCCCCGGATGCAGAGCTCTCCGCACATAGCAAGCCACACCCCCACAAGGCCGAATCGGGGCGCAAGGAGAAAGGCGGCGGTGATGCGGACACCCCACATGCTGATGAGGTTCAGGATGCTGGGGGCCAGTGTGTCCCCCGCGCCCCGCAGTGCCCCTGTAACGACGATGGACACCGCATACAGCGGCTCTGCAAAGGCCTCAATTTGCAGCACCCGCACGCCCAGCGCCTGAATGGCCGTGTCCGGCGTCAGGATGGAGAACATCAGCGGGGCGAGCAGGAACATGAGCGCTCCGCTGCAGGCCATGACCGCCACGCCCAGCGCCGTGGAGAGGTAGGCGAACCGTCGGGCCAGGTCCGTTCGGCCGGCACCGATGCTCTGCCCCACCAGCGTGGTGGAGGCTGATCCGATGCCATAGCCGGGCATGTAGCAGAGGCTCTCGGCGGTGACAGCAAGGGAGTTTGCAGCCACGGAGATGGTACCCAGCGGCGCGATAATACGGGTGGACAGAATCTGGGCGCCGCTGAGGACCACCCGTTCAAGGGCCATCGGCAAAGCCAGGCGGAGGGCGGTCAGCTGTATGCCTTTTTGCACCCGCCAGCTCCCGCCCCGTTTCAGGCGGAGCTTTGGGGAGCGGAGACAAAGGGCGTAGAGCATCAACGCCGCGACCGCAAGTTCTGACAGGGCGGTGCCCAGTGCCGCGCCGGCGACCCCCATTCCGGCCCCGGGCAGTGAAACGCTCCCGCCAAACAGGGAGATGTGACGGGCGGGGAAGATGAGCAGGCTGTTGAACAGGATATCCAAAAGGCACATGAGGACGTTCAGCGCGCTGGGCGTCCGCATGTCACCGCTGCACTGGAGCATGTTGCCGGCCATCCTGCGCAGCTGCGAGGCCGGCAGCGCGCAGGCGTAGATCAGAAAGTATTGGGAGGCGGCCGGCCGGATGCCCGGTTCACCGCCGAGCCAGCGGGGGAGTGCGAAGCTGATCCCAATGCCGGCCAGGGCCGCAACAAGCCCAAAACAAAGGGTGCCCAAAATCGCCTGACGGAGGACGCTGCGGGCCTGGGCGTCCTTGTCCGCCCCGATGAGCTGTGCCACCTGCACAGAGAATCCGGTTGCGGCCGAGACGCACAGCCCATTGAACAGCCAGGTTGTACTGGTGACAAGTCCCACAGCGGCCGAGGCGTTCCCGCCCAGGCTTCCGACCATTGCAGCGTCAATGTACTGCATGGCAATGGAGCTGATCTCCGCCAGGATCGCCGGCACACTCAGCCGGACTACCCACTGTATCTGCTCCTGGAGTGCCATGGATTGGGCCAGGGGCAAAGCAGCGGGCTCTTTTCCAGTCTTCATGGCTCACCCCTCCTGAAAGATTTCCCTGTAGTATATCATTTTGCAAAGATCAAATCTATATTGAGACGCGTCCTGGGCAGAAAAAATCAATGGCTGGGGGCCGCCGGCGCGCCTTTCGCGCGCGACCCCGCAGCCATGCTGCCGCAAGTTCACTGCCGCTGAACCGAATCGGCCGGGCCATGCTCCTGCTCCTTTGGTGCGGCCTCCGTTACATATCGGATGCCGATGCCGGTCACCGCGGTCAGAATGCTGAAGACCGGCGTCAGGAAGGCCATCAGGTAAAAAGGAAGATACGCCCCCACGGCGATGCCCAGCGTGGTGGAGCAGAATACGCCGTTTGAACCCCAGGGAACAAGGGGGGCGAAACAGATGCCGCCGTCGGAGACGGTGCGCGAGAGCACGCAGCGGTCCAGCCCCTGCCGCTCGTACTCCTTTTCATAGGCCTTGACCGGGATCAGGGCGGCGATATACGGATCCGATGCCACAAAGCTGGTGATGATGCCGGTGACCAGTGTGGTGACGATCAGGCCTACCCGGGTGTGGGTGATCCTGGTCAGGCGCTCAGCCACCTTCAGCAGCATTTTGGTGCGGTCGAACACGCCGGCCATGGACATGGAGCAGATCACCAGGGCGATGATGTACATCATGGAGGTCATCCCGCCCCGGTTGAGGATGGTGTCCAGGGAATCCGAACCCGTTTGGATGGAGAAGCCGCTGAAAAGGTAGCCCAGAAACTGCCGGACCGCCGCGCCCTGAAGGAGCACGGAGATGAGCCCGCCGGTGACGGTGCCCAGCCACAAGGAGGGTACGGCCGGCACCTTCAGGAAAATCCCCGCAGCAACCGCCAGCATGGGGAGCCACAGCACCGGCCCGAAGTGGAACGTCTCGGCCAGGCCGTTCCGGATGGCGCTGATGGCGCTTACGTCCAGGGATTTGCCGCCATACTGAAGCCCCAGGAAAAAGAACAGGATCAGGCTGAGCGCAAAGGCCGGGACCGTTGTGTAGAGCACATACTTGACATGATGGAAGATGGGCACCTTTGCAATGCCGGAGTTGAACACCACCACGTCGCTGATGGGGGAGACCTTATCGCCGAAATAGGCGCCGCAGAGGATGGCACCCGCCGTCAGCGGCAGTGAAATGCCCATGCCGATGGAAATGCCGATGAAGGCCACGCCGATCGTGCCCACCGTGGTCCAGCTGGACCCGGTGACGGCGGATAGGATCGCGCACATGAGCGCCACAAAGACCAAAAACCAGCTGGGGGCGATAAGGCCAAGCCCCAGATAGATGATGTAGGGCACTGTGCCGCAGGAAATCCACGCAGCGATCAAAGGCCCGATGGTCATCAGCAGCAAGATCGCACCCAGCGCGTCGTGGAGCGACCGGAGCATGGCCTGCTCCAGCTCGGAGTAAGGGATGCGGAGCACAAAAACGCCGTAGAGCGAGGACACCGCGATTGCGGCCACAAGGGGGATGTGCGCATCCAGCTTGAGTACCATGACGCCGAAGAGAATGACCGTGACACAGAGAAGAAAAACCACCAGAGAGGAGACAAAGGACCCCTCGCGCTCCGGCCGCTTGGCACCGCGTTTATTTACCATGTTGATCCATCCTTTTCCGTCCATGAAGTTCTGCAGAGTGAGTCGGATTTGATCTCCGGGATGCACAAAGCCAGCATTCCCTGAAGAATCCTGGCTTCGTGCATCAGATAAAATAGAGAGAGGAAAACATCAATCAGGAAGCTTGGTGACCACCATTTTACAGGGGGCGTCCGGGCCGTCTGAGAAGATGGCGGGGCGCTCAAATTTGATGCTGCCCATATAGGCCTGATTCATCGCAATGTCGATTCCACAGTAAATCCCGCCCTCTTTTTCAAGGCCCAGCGCACGCCAGGCAGCGGCCAGGGGGCAGTAGCGGGTATCCTCGGTCAGCACGCCGTTTTCAATGACCGTGTCCGCGTCCCAGCCGTTGTTGGGAGGCAGGTCATAGTACTTCTCCATGTTTTCAAAGGTGAGTTCCTCCCCGGCATCGATCACCGCCTGGCGGATTGCGCTTCCGCGCAGTTCGCCGAACCGGGCGACTGCTCTGGCTGCCGCGGCACGGCCCCGCGCTTCTCCGAATTCCCTGTTCATCTCATCCACCATGATGGCGAACAATTCACCCATTTTGTAGGCCATTGCGCCCACGGGGTCATTTCGATCAAACATCGTTTCTACACTCCTCTCATGCCGTCCCAATCACAGGTGTCCAGTTCCCATACTGCCTTAATATAGAGCCTTACCGCGTGGAGCAGCGTCCGGATGCTGTGGGCCTCATCCGGGCCGTGGGAGCCGCCGTAGCCTGGCGGGAAGGGCTTTTTCTCCGCCGGACAGCCTGCTCCAAAGCCGCATGCGTATGAGAATTTTCTTGCATATGTAGTGCCGCGCCGCATCACACAGGGGGAGTAGCGGATCCCGCTTTCCCGGCTGCAGAGGTCCGTCAGCGTCCGGATCACAGGATCCGAGTCCCTTAGGAGGCAGGGGGGACTGGCGTGCTCGATCTCCAGATGCAGGTTTGAGCGCTGGAAGATTTTTTGAATCTGCTTCCGCACCCGCTCCAGGTCTTTGGAGAAGTACAGCTGGAAGCTCATCTTTCCCCGGCGCCCCTCCTCCATCTGGAGTTGGGTGGGGATGATGTCCACCTCCTCCTGGAACTCCTCCATCATGCGGAAGGGGCAGGCGTTGTTGACCAGTACCAGAAGCTCCATATCCTGTTCCGGCCCGAACAGCGGAATCCTCCGCTGATAACAGGCCCTGAGGGCGCAGGCAATGGGGTTGCGCTCCGCCCGTTCAAACCGCAGTTCCTGCGGCGCTTCCCCTTTTGGGTGAAACACAATGGAACAGGACTCCGGGTACAGGCACTGAGGCTGCTTTTGACAGCGCAGGGCGGTGATATCCGGAGAGAGGGGCCCGGAAACAGAGAAACGCAGCAGGCCCGGCTCCCCTTTGACGACGGGAAAGCCGCTGAGCGGAATGATTGCAAGGTTCGGCTGTCCGGCCCGTGTTAGGTAATAGTCCATGTCCCGCATCCCGGACTCCCCGTCGCTGCCGATCAGGAGGGAGAAGCGGTTTTTCAACGAGATGTTGTATTGGCGGAAGAATGCAAGCGCATAGAGCGCGGCAATCAGCGGCGCCTTATTGTCAACTGCGCCCCGGCCGATGATGTAGTCGCCCTGGACCGTGCCTGAGAAGGGAGGAAACCTTCCCCGGATATCCGGCGGCACCACATCCGCATGGGCGGCGAACAGAATCTGCCTTCCGGCGCGTTCCGTCGGGAGGTCTGCCCTTGCGCAGTGATAGTCATAGTTGTAAACCAAAAGCCCTTTGCGATCCGCCAGATCCATACAAAAATCCAGCGCCCGCGCGCAGTCCATACCGTAGGGGTAGTCCAATGTGCTCTGAGCGCAGACACTGGGAACCTGAATCAGCCGGCAGACTGCGTCGACGATCTCGTGGCGGTAGCTTTCCAGGTAACGGTCGATCAGTACATCCATGTTCATACCCCGCAGAACGCGTCATTGACAGACGGGCCGCTCCCTTTGGATGAAGATGACGGACCCGATGATAATGGCCATGCCCAGGATTTTTCCGGGGATCAGCTGCTCCTTCAGGAAGAGATTTCCCAGGATCAGCGCGACCACCGGGTTGATGTAGGCATAGGTGCAGACTTTGGAGGCCGGCATCACCTTGAGGAGATAGATATAGGAGGCGAAACCGATGACGGAATCAAAGATCGCCAGATAGAGGACCGGGATCATGGCCTCGGCGCTGATCCCGGAAAGGGGGATGGAGCCGGTAAGTCTGGACGCGCCAAAAAACAAAAGGGACGAAAAGAGGGCCTCCACTGCAGTCTGGGAAAAGACTGAACCGCTGATGGATTTTTGTTTGGAGTAGAGGGTGCCAGTGGTCCAAAAGAGCACCCCGGTCAGGATCACCAGAACCCCTTTCCCATTGGCATAGAGTTTACCGCTGCCGCAAAGAACCACGATCAGGATGCCGATAAAGCCTCCGGCCATCCCCAACAGGGTCTTTGCCCGCTTCGCGGCCTTTCCCACCACCAGCTCAAACAGCGCCGCAAAGATGGGCGTTGTCGCCATCATGACGGTGACAACGCTGGAATCGATCAGCGTGTTGCTGATGACCACGCATCCGTTGGTGAGGAAGTTCATCAGCAATCCGATTTTCAAAAGAGACTTCCATTCCTCCGGAGAAAAGGACAGCCGTTCCCCCCGGAGAAGCGCAACTGTCAGCAGAACCACTCCCGCCAGGAAAAAGCGCAGACACGCAAACTGCATGGGCGGGATACCGCCGACGCCGATCTTGGTAAAGAGGTTGCTGGTGCCCCACAAAATACAGATGTTGAAATAGGCGACGACGCCGATGCCTTTCCCTGTGATGATGACTCCCTCCAGCTTCTTATCCGGCGCCCTGGGGGAGTCCGGCGAACAGGGCCGGATTCCCCCAGGGACCGCTTTTTTACTTTGCGGTTTTCAGGTAGGAGGTGATATTATCCAGAACCTTTTGAATCAGACGCTGTTTGGCCTCCTCGGTCATGCCCACGGTCAAATCGGTGTAGACAAAGTTGGGATACTTGACATATCGGTCCAGATGCCCGCCCATGGAGCTCTTTTCGCTGAGCAGGAAGTTGCTCCCGTCCTGAAGCCACTCCTCCATGTCGTCGATGTTATAGGTGGGCCCGATGGAGGGGTTGATGACCATCTTTCCGCTGCCGAAGATCTGGAGCATCTTCTTATCCAACAGGCGCAGGTGCTTGGGCAGATGGGTGGTCACGATGTCCACCGTCCTGAGCAGGTCCTCCAGAGGCAGGTACTTGAGGCCTTTGCGTTCCAGCTCCGGCCTGCGGCGTACGTCAAAGTAGTACAGGTCGCCGCCGAACATCTGCAGCGCCTGAGCGACCATGGAACCGGTGGTGCCCAGGCCGATGATGCCGATTTTCAATCCGGTGATCTCAAGAATCTGATCGTCCCGCCAGCGCTTCCCGTGAAATCCGTGCAGTACATCAATCAGCTGAGACGTCACATATTCCACAACGCCCTGGTCGCCGTAGTCCCGTACGCCCAACACCACGATGTCGCGCTCCCGGGCCGTTACAATGTCCACGTTGGCGCTCTTCTCATCGTATAGGCTGCAGCACATGCCGATGTAGCGAAGGTTGGGGCAGCTTTCAATCACGGTCTTGTCGATCTTGGTGTTCCAAGAGACCAAAAGACAGTCGGCGTCACCGATGCGGCGGATGATTTCCTCATTCCCGGTGGGGTAATCCCGATAGGATTCCACCGCTTCCGCAAACTGATCCAGCTCCTGATACCGATCCTCCGTAAAACCGATGTTATCCACTGCAACAATTTTTTCAAATTTCTTCATGAGTGGGATAAACCTTCTTCCTTATATTGATGTTCTCGTTACAGCCTTCAGACTGAGGGCCGGCAGACTGAGGACCCTCCGCCTGAGGGAGTGGTTTAGATCTCGACCTCGGTGACGGCTTCCTTGTAGAAGACGCCCTTCTTTTCCATGCCGGACATCAGAGCCTGATAGGCCTTCTCGTCACGGCCGATGAATTCGGGGTGGCACAGGCCGCCAGAGTACTTGAAGGCGCCGTCGGTGACCATCTTGGCCATGACCAGGGCGGGGAAGCAGGTGGTGCGGGCCATGGAGGTATAGCCGGTCTTGTCATCAAAGTAGTCCAGGCACTCATAGTGGTAATTGACGCCCTTGCCGTCCTTGACACCCTTGATGTCGCAGAAAACGGCGGTCAGTTCCTTCTCACCGGGCTGGAGCTTCCACTTGGGCAGCAGCATGTCGGAGGTGAAGTCCACGGGGCGGAAGTGGGCGCCCTTGTAGTCGATGTAGTCATAGCTCAGAAGGCCGGAATCACGCAGCATCTTGATCTTCTCGGTATGGCCGGGATAGCGCAGGGTCATCTCCTTCATATCGGGAATGATGTCCCGATAGGTGTGCATCAGGCTGGTCAGGCCGTTGGTGGTGAAGGCCTCCATGGTGCCGATGCCCTCCACCTCAACCTGCTTGATCTCGGAGCAGGCCTCGATTACCTCGATCTGGTGGTTCCTGACGACCTTGACGGGGAAGACAAACTGGCCCAGGGTACCGATCAGGGAGAACACCAGCTTGTATTCATAGGGCTGCTCGCGCACCACGGGCAGGCCGCCCACCAGCAGCTCGGCCTTCAGGGCCTTATCCATCTTGGTGACCGCATGGGCGGTCAGGACGTTGATCATGCCGGGAGCCAGGCCGATGCCCAGGCAGACCGTGGCGCCGCTTTTGGCCGCAGCGTCCTCCATGGCCTTTCTGTCGGCCTCGGGCTTATTGGCGTAGTCCAGACCGGAGACTTCCACCATGTCCACGCCGGTTTCCAGAATCTCCATGCAGGTGTCGGAGGCCAGGAACTTGGGCAGTGCGCCGACGACCAGGTCAAAGTCCTTGACCAGCTTGCCCGCTTCGCCCTTTTTGGAGAAGTCCACCTGGATGGTCTTGATACCGGGGCACTGCTCCGCCACCAGCTTCAGATTGTCCTCGCTGAAGTCGGCGATGGCCAGATCGTAATCTTTTTCACCAATGAGCTCCTTAGCCATCACATGGCCCATCATGCCTGCGCCCAAAATAACGACTTTTTTCATTTTTTACACCTCATTTTAAAAATTTGTGATTGTTAATGATTTTACTTGGCCGCCGCCGCAGCAGCTCTCTCCAACTCGTCCTTCTCCTCATAGGGCATCTTGGTCTGGGAGAAGAGAACGACCTGGTCGGGGCTCTTGTCGGGCAGCTTCAGCACCGTCTTATTATAGTGATGGAGCAGCTGGAAGAACTTGCCGCTCAGGAGGAACACCGCCAGGATATTGATATAGGTGGGAATCGAGGTTGCCAGGTCGGCAAACAGCCAAACGTTGGAGGAGTCCCAGCCCCCGCCGACCACAGCGATGGTCAGGATCAGACTGGCGGTGCCGTGAACAAAGACCTTCAGGATCACCACGGCCCGCTCCTTCCACTTGTTGTTGCCGCGGAACAGGTAGCGGAGCACGGTTTCAAAGAATACAAACCAGCCGAAGTGGGTGGTGAGACAGAAGAGCACCAGAGCAATTGTCATCACAATGCCGCCGATTTCACCGCCAAATCCCATATTGAACGCCAACAGGGAAAGGGTGGCGCCGGAAGCACCGGAGGACCAGGCGCCGGTGTTGATGATCACCAGGCCGGTGATGGAGCAGACCACGAAGGTGTCGAAGAACACTTCAAGGACGCCCATCATGCCCTGCTCAACAGGGTGCTTGACATCGGCGGTGGAGTGGGCCATGGGGGAAGTGCCCCAGCCGGCCTCGTTGCTGTAGAGGCCTCTGGCAATACCGGTGCGCATCGTGATGATAAACGCGGAACCGGCGAATCCGCCGACAGCCGCCATGGGAGTAAACGCGCCCTGGAAAATGAGTGCAAACGTGTTTGGCAGATTGGGGAAGGTCTTAATCAGGATAAAGAGGCCGCCCGCGATATACAACACGGACATGGTGGGCACGATGATGGAGGCCGCCTTGGAGATCACCTTCAGGCCGCCCAGGACAATGCTCTTGCCCACTGCCCAGTAGACAACGGCCGCGGCGATCTGGGGGACATGGAATGTGGAAGCGATTGCCTCCGACACGGTGTAGTTCTCCATGCCAAAGAACAGCTCGATGAACAGGGACAGGGCAAACAGGGTGGCCAGGATTTTTCCGCCCTTCAGGCCCAGCTCCTTAAAGCCCTTTTCTATGTAGTAGGTGGGGCCGCCGAAGGTCTTGCCATTTTGGTCCACGCTTCTGTAGTGGACGCCAAGGGTCACCTCAGCCATCTTGGTCATCATACCCACGAGGGCGGTGACCCACATCCAGAACAGGACGCCGGGGCCGCCTAAGGCGATGGCGCTGGAGACGCCGCCGATGTTGCCCACGCCGATGGCAGCGCCGCAGGCGATGCTCAGCGCTTTGACACCGGAGATTTTGCCGGTTTTGTGGTAGTCGTCGTTCCCAGAGCTTCCTTGTTTCATAAATTTAAGGCACTCTTTGAAATGAAAGAACTGCCAGAACTTTCCGCGGATAGACAGGTATACACCAAGGCTGATCAGGGATACCGTGAGGGGCCAGCCCCAGAGGATGCCAACAACTTTTTCAAGAATTGATAATAATAGGTCCATACTGCATCTCCTTATCTCTCGTCTGATTATTTCTACGATGCCGGGAAATAGGTTCGTTTGCCTCTGCCCATACCCGTTTTTGGAGCTGTGGTGCTGGGTATGCGCCTGGTTTGCATGGACTGCGTCTTACCTCCTTTCCTCTGTTGTTCGCGGTATGTTCACTTCACAAAAGGACGTCCAATGGATATGCCCTGCGTGAATCGGCAAATTGTTGAACCATCTTTGGTGAAGCGTGTTCTTCTAAGTTGTTTCTGCCTGTTAATGTTTTTTAGTGTAACTTAAAATTACCACAGTCTTTCCTGAAAAGCAACCCCTAATTTTAGTAATAGTTAAATTTTTTAATCATTATAAACTTTGATGAGGACTCTATTTTGCGATTAAGTAGGTGCGGACTGTCGCCTTCGGTATAGCGGCTGACACAAAATCTGCGGACAGAAAATGGAACGTTCACGGCGAAAGGCGGCAAAAAGCGCTGCAAGTAATATCGCTTGCAGCGCTTTTTACGTTTCAGGCAGAACAAGGAACTCTCAATACGTATACCATCGAGAGCCCTCTGCTTCCTTTAGAACGCCGTAGTTTTAAAAGTGCCGGTGTGGAATATGTAACGTAAATACTCTCATGACAGCAATCCTTATTGATCAGCCGATAGGTTTCCTCAAAAAGCGCATCAGGCTGAACGTTTCCTTTCCGGACATTTTGGCAATGTTCCGACATTCATGCAGATTACACTATCAGTCAATCCGTCGGCATTTTGCGGGTGGCCCTATTGCTCCCGTGCTTTTGCAAGAAGTGCTTTTGCTTCCTCTTTGCTCAGCACCTTGCCATAAGACACCACCTTCCCGTTCACCACGAGGGCCGGGGTCGTCATGACCCCGTATGCCGCAATCTGGGTGAAGTCCGTCACATGGTCGATGTCCGCGTCCATACCAAGCTCCGCCAGGGCCTCGCGGACGGATGCCTCCAAAGCGTTGCATTTGGCGCAGCCCGATCCTAACACCTTGATCCCGCTCCCGCCCTTCTCCGCCCGGGCCATCGTTTCCGGGGTAAAGTTTCCGCCGCAGCAGGATTTCGCCTTCTTCTTTCCAAACAGGTTCATAGGTACTCCCTCCATTATGATGATTCAGCAGCATCCGCTTGAACAGCAGCATGAGCCGTTTTTAGAAGCCTCTCCGGTAAAAAAGAGTTTCAGATTTTCGGGCAAGGTGTAGCCGTTACAGCAGGGTGCGTCATCCGGGGCAAAGACGGTGTGCAAAATGGCCTCCACCAGCATTGCTTTTGGGGGAACCTCATAGACGCTCCCCTCGTATTCAAATACACGACAGTCAACCGCTGTGCCGCTGATTTGGTTGCAGCACCCACACTCGCTTTCTTTTACAGCCGTGCAAATATCCTGCCCATTGACGCGGATGGTCGGGGAAGACTGGAAACGGTATTTCTCCGCAAGCTCGGCAGTCGACATTTCAATTTTTTGATACTCGACCTGATAGCCCGCCAGCGCCAGCACCGGAGTAATCGTTTCCACGACTTCATCCAAAATCCGGTCCGTTCCGATACAGCGGTCACAGGTTTGGAGATCAAGAAACAGGTATTCGATTTTAACTGACTTTGACACGAATATAACCTCCCCAATTAAAGTAACAGGAACTGGAACGCATTGAACAAGTAGCCAACAAGGATGATCCCGACCGTACAGATCCCGACGAACAGGGCCAGCAGCTTCGGTTTCACCGCCTTGCGGAGCATGATAAGGGACGGCAGGCTCAAGGTGGTGACAGCCATCATAAAGGCCAGGATGGTTCCAAGCTGCGCGCCTTTGTAGAGAAGGGCCTCCGCCACAGGGATGGTGCCGAAAATATCCGCGTACATGGGAACGCCCACCAAGGTGGCAAGAATGACGCCGAAGGGGTTGTTGCTGCCAAGAACCGCCTCGATCCAGTGTTCAGGAATCCAGTTGTGGATGATGGCCCCGACGCCCACGCCCACCAGGATATAGGGGAACACTTTTTTGAAGGTAGACGTCACCTGTTCTTTTGCGTACTGGAGCCGCTCCCGCTTTGTCAGCGTTGGGGATTCCATATCAACCCCGCCCGCGCTCAGAATGAATTCCTCCACATACCGCTCCATGTGCAGCTTTTCGATCAGCGTACCGCCGGCCACCGCGATGATCAGGCCGACGGCCACATAGATGACGGCCACCCTTGCCCCGAAGATGCTCATCAGCAGAACCAGGCTTCCCAGGTCAACCATGGGGGAGGAAATCAGGAACGAAAAGGTGACGCCCAGAGGCAGCCCCGCGCTGGTGAAGCCGATAAATAGGGGAATGGACGAGCAGGAGCAAAACGGCGTTACCGTTCCCAGCAGAGCCGAAATAATATTGGCCCCTATCCCGTGAAAGCGGCCCAGAATCTTCCTGCTGCGCTCCGGGGGAAAGTAGCTTTGAATGTAGGAAATGAGGAAGATCAAAAGGCAGAGCAGCACCGTGATTTTCACCACGTCGTACAGGAAGAACTGGATGCTTCCGCCCAACCGGGATGTGGTGTCCAGGCCGGCAAAGGAAAGCGCGTTGCCGATCAGGGCGTCCAGCCACTTCATGCCCAGGATCTGGTCCTGTATGAACAGCCAGACAGATTTTAATATGTGCATTGGAATCCCTCCTGAAATGAAATCAAAAAAAGTTGATATGTAGTGTCAAAGAAAAACCATCCTTCAAAGATGGTCTTTCTCAGCCGCAGGCGCATTGCTCTTGTGCTGTATCCGGCGTCGTAATCTGCTTCAGCAGTTCCAGGGCATATTGACTACCCGCTTCGCTGAGCCGGTAGTGCGTCCACTTGCCCTCCTGGCGGCTCTCGACAATGCCGGACTCGCAGAGAATCTTCATGTGATAGGAGACGGCGGACTGCCCCATTCCCAAGGTATTGATCAAGACACAGGCACATTTCTCACCGCTGCGAAGCAGTTCCAGGATCGCAAGGCGCTTTTCATCACAAAGCGCCTTGAACACCTTTGCATTTTTTTGGTGGACGGTCTGCAATTTCCACACCTCACATCAAAAAAATTTGATATAAATAGTATATGCAACGGCCGCGGAGTTGTCAACACCCAATTTCTCCTCCTGCCGGCGCCGGGATCGCAGGAACAGGACCGGATTTCCGCAACGGGGAAGGTATGTGCCGTTCCCCACCAAGAAAACCGGCCCGCGCCAAAAAGGCGCAGGCCGGTTTTTGTATCAATTGCCCGATTAGCGGTTTTTCCAGGATTCCACGCCGCTTGTCTTGGTATAATCGTGGGCGTTGGTGGCCTCCAGAACGTCGTAGTAAGCCCAGTAGCTGGACTTGACGTCCGGGAAGGTGACAAGGTCATCCAGATGTCCGTCCACAAAGCCCTCGTCCGCTGCGCGGCCCAGCATGTGGTTGACAATCGTCGTGACCTGTGCACGGGTCACAGTGCCGTTGGGATTGAAGGTGCCGTTGGAGTAGCCGCTGATCCAGCCGTAGCCGGTGGCGGCCATGATGTAGTCATAGGCCCAGTAGCTTACGGGCACGTCCTTAAAGGTTCTGGTGCCCGGCGTCAGCTCGTCGGCAAAGCGCATGGCGATGGCCACGAACTGTGCCCGGGTGATGCTGCGGTTGGGCGCAAACTGGCCGTTTCCGATGCCGTTGATGATGCCCATGGAGGCCAGGGTATTGACTGCCGTGGCGTACCAGGCATCCTCAGGGACGTCGGCGAAGCTCTTGGTGATGGTCACGTTCTTGTTTTTCAGCAAACGGTAGAACATCATCGCGGCCTCGGCACGGGTCATGTTCTGGTCGGGTCCGAATTCGCCGTTTTGATAGCCCATGAGATAAGCCATGTGGTCGGCGGTGTTCAGCTTATCCGCCACGCCGGTAACCTCGGGATCCACAGGTTTGATAGGCTGGGTGCTGCTGCCGGAACCGCCGCCAGAGCTGCCGCCACCGCCGGTATAAGTCAGGGTAAAGGAGTAAGCGTCGGAACCACCGGAGGCGTTCATCGTCTCCACGCCGCCGTATTCGGTGAACGCGACAGCCAGCTTATAGGTTCCGCTGTAATCGTTCCACTTGCCCACCGCGCCAAAGTTAATGGCAGCGTAATCTTCCTCGCCGGCGTTGTTGGGTTCACCAGTATACCAGTTGGTGTATTTGGCAGCGACATTGTCTCCATAAATATAGCGATTGGGCGTGGCGTTGACCCAGGCTCCCTCGCTTGCCGCATCGTTGGCGGCAATCCAGCCGATCGCGGCGTTCATCTGGGTGAGGTGGGTATTTTCCGCTGCGCTGTCCACAACGGCCAGAGAGCCGTTCATGCCGCCCAACAGGCTCCGCTGGCTGCGTACAATGGCATCAGCCTGCGCCCAGGTCAAGCTGCTGGATTCCACGGCGTAATAGTGGCCGTTCCAGAAGCTCCGGCTCAGGTCGGACCAGGCGCTCCACTCGGAGACCAGGAGATTCACCTCGCCGGGGAAGGTGCCCTTGGAGGAGGATTTGAACGTAACCTGCACCTGCTTGACGAAGTCCTCGACCACCCGGGCCGTTGTGCCCGCGTCAGATTTGTACTGCCTGTAGTTCGCCTTGCTGCTTACCATCTCCCAGCCGCTGGGCAGCGTGGGAACGGTGAGGGTGGCGTTTTCGCTGGCGGCCAGGATGATGTTGTGGATCGTAGCACTGTCGGTGACCTCAGAAGGCTCGGTAAACGCCTTGTCTGTAGACTCCTGCTTCACCACCGTAGAGCCGGACAGCGTCACGGTGACGCTGGAGCCGGTACCGTGGCCCATGCCGGTGCTGCTGTCCTTCAGGTCCACCGCGTAGCGATAATACTTCATGGGGACAACCTTGAAGTCGACAATGGTATCCGCGTTCAGCACGCCGATGGTCTGGCCGTCTGTCATGTCAGCGGGGCCATATTCCCCATCGTTTACGCGATATTCGCCGCTCTTGATGGTTACGCCATAGGCCGCACGGAGCTGAATGGTAACATTAGTATCCTTAGCAACCCAGTAGGACCCGTCGGCACCGAAGACCACACTGGCTGGAGTGGCTTCGATCCAATCCTTCTCAGCCAGATAATCCCGGCCCTCAGACACAGTGACGATCAGTTTGACCATTTCGCCGTGAATGGGATAGTGGTCGTTAACGTTACCGGCATCGTTCTGATACATGATGGGCTCGCCGTAGGCCGACGCCCAGTCGAAACCGCTGTTGTTGGCGTTCCGATTATCGCCCTCGCGCTTCATGAGCTCGTCGTTCATGACAGCTATGGCTTCGGCCTTGAGGACAGCTTCGGGCAGAGCCACTACTTCGTCGTCCGCGGAAGCTGCACCGTCATCGCCGATGAAATAGCAGTTATAGAACTTGCCGCCGCTGCTTTCCGAATCCACCATCCATGCAGAGGAAGTGGCATAGCAGCCCACGTACTTGCCGCCGTTGACCACGCGGAATGCATTGCTCCCGGCTACGCAGCCCTGGGCGTAGCAGCCGTACATCTCCACGTTGTTGGCGGTCTGGATCAGGTGGACATAGCTTTTGCCTGTCACACTCATGCCGCGCACAAAGCTGCGGTAGAATCTGGAGCCGCTGGCGGTGGCCGCGAAGCCGCCGGAATTGCCACCTTCAGCGCTGACACCATCAGAATCCCCACCGATGATCTGTACGTCCTTCACTACGTCGTTCGCAGAAACAGCGGTGAGGCCGCCGGCGCGGTTTTCGGTACCGATTGCCTTGATGGTATTGGGGACAACATTCGTTACCGTATTGCCGACCAGCACATGGCTGAAGGCAGTATTTTCGGAAGAGCCGGTCACGCCGCCCGCGTAATTGGCGGTGGAGGCGCCTTCTGCGGTAACGGCCAGCGCATCCAGATAGGCGTTCGGGAAATCAGAGATGGTGCTGTTGGCCGCCTTACCGGCAACGCCGCCGGCATAGGTTTCGGAGCCGTTCTGTGCTGTGACAATAACAGCATCGCTGCTGCTGCCGCCCAGATTGAGGTTGCTGATGGAAGCGCCGTCCACATAGCCGACAACGCCGCCCGCGTAAGCTTTGCCACTTTCAGCACAGACCGCGGTGATCGTGTCGCCAACGACCTGACTGCCGGCGGTGCTTGCGATCAGGGTGCCGGTGAGGGCTCCGTTTTGCATCCAGCCCACCAGGCCGCCGATGCAAACATCGCCGCCAGTGGGATTGACGCTTTTCATCGTCATGCGCTTCGCACTGCAGTTGACGATAGTGGTATCCTTGGCATGTGCCGCAACGGCGCCCATGTAGTCGACCTTGCCGTCCCAGCTCATGTCCCCTACAGTCCAGGTGTACTGGCCGCCGGAATCTTTGGTCATGCCGCGGCTGGTATCGCTGTACGCCGTCTGCAGGGTCCTGACGTAGGCCTGGCCGGTGATTTTCTCGCCGGAAATTGTCAGATAGCTGATGTTTGCGCCGTTGGTATAGCCGAATAGTCCGTAAACATCGTTTTCATAGTTCGCGGGCATCCGCAGGCCGGAGATGGTGCGCATGGTTATCTTGCCAAAGCCCTGGCCATTGGCTCCGCCCGCGATGATGCCCTGGAAGGGATTCTCAGCGGTGCCGATGGGGTTGGCCCACAGCAGTTTGGACAGATCCAGATCGTGGATCAACTTGAAGTCGATGTTGGTGAAGTCCTTGCCCAGCACGTTATTTACGTAGGCCAGGGTTGCCAGCTTTTCAGGCGTATCCAGGGGATAGGGGTCGTTGCGTACTTCCAGCTTGCCTATCTCCTCCGCCGCCGTCATATCCACACCGGAGTAGCAGGTCTTGCCGTCCACCTCGAACTCTTCGCCCCAGGTGCCGGTGAGCTGGATGTAGTTGTTGTTTTGGTCGCGGGTGGCCGAATTGAGGGTCACCGGCTTTTCGCTGTGCAGCTGGTACCGTACGCCGTTGGAATCCTCCACTACGATGGAGTCGATCGTCGTAGTATACGAATTTTGGCCTTCCGCATTGGCATTTTCAGGCATATAAAAGTACGCAAAGCCCTGCGGGTTTACATATACGTCCTGCGTGCCATATTGGTAGGTATCGGTATTTTTGCCGCCCACACTGCAGGTGATGGACGCATTTACCACGCGGTAGATGTCGCCCTCCAGTCCCGCAAACTTGACACGGGCGTAGGCTGCACCATCCGCATTGGAACCAGTGCCCGTTTCATAGTTCTTCTTGATACCATTGAAGCCCGCGTTGTCCGGAACGAACTGGCCCCATACGTCGGTGCATGCGTCCGCCGCATCGTCGTAGCCGTTATTGGTCTTGGGATTCGCATACACCGTGCCGCCGCTGATGGTAGCGGTGCCAGTCAAGTTGATGCCGTTATTGGCATCCGTGCCGCCCTGGGCATAGATGGTGCCGCCCTTGACGAGCATATCCTCGCCAGCGATGGCAACAGCGTTATCGCTGCCGGATTGGCCCATCGAACCGCTCTTGGAGTGCGAGTCCTTATAAAGGTCTGGGTAAGCTGTGCAATAATCAGCATTCGTTCCGTCAGCTGAACCTGCAAAGCCGCCCGCGCCCTGAGTGCCGGAATAGGCCAGCAGCACGCCGGAATCCGTTTCCAGCGTACCTTCACCTATCACGCCATAGCCGGAATTTCCGCCCTGGCCGCCCTGGCCGCCAATTGTCTTTGTGTTATGTGTGTAGCCTTGAAGGTTGCCCTCTCCATCGTAATAAGACTTACACTCCAGGTTCATGGCTGTCACATGCCCGGCCTGCTGCCCCTGGCCGCCCTGGCCGCCCTGGCCGCCGATGACGACCAGTTGACCCTGGCTCCACTGCTTAGAAGTCATGGCGTTGGTCACTCTTCCCATGTTGCAAATGGCTGCGCCGCCCATACCGCCGGTGTGACCGTCGTAGCCGTTCGCGTTAGCGCCGGCCTGGGTCCAGGAGGAGCCAATGCCGCCTGTGCCGCCCTTGACCATGGCGATGCCCTCACCGGTGAAAGTAAGCTGTGCGTTTGCAGCATTATAGATGCCCGCGCCGCCGATAAAGCTCTGCCCCTGATTTACTTTACCCGGCAGGCCCGTGCCGCCGCGCACGTCGAGGACGCCATCTTCCTTCACTTCCACGGTCAGGCTGGTGCTCTTGTTGTAGACGCCCGGGCACTGGTCGTGGTTGGAGCTGTCAGCCGTAATGGAGCTGCCCGCCTCTGTACTCCACTGCTCATCTGCCGTAGCATTGGGGTTGATAATATAGGTTTTGCCCTCAATCACCAGCTTGGCGTTGGTGGCAGTCTCTGCAAAGCGGATCGTCGCCTGATCCGGCATAGTTTTACTGTTCTGAACCCACAGCACGTTCTCCAGCTCGATGGTGACGTTGGGCTTGTCCACCACCAGGGGGGCCTGAACGCTCACATTGTAAGAAGTAGCCGTGGGGGTATTCGGCGTTTTATCCACGATGCGCAGGGTAGACCCCGCGGCCAGGTCAAAGGTAGACCCCGCGGCGATACCGCTGTTCTCCTCCAGAACAATTTCCATCTTCTGGCCCGTGGCCACCCGGAAGGTGTTCTCGTGGTAGGTCATGTTCCCCTGACCATCGTTGAAGGTCACAACGTCATCGCTGATGACTTCGCCGTTGCCCACGATGATTTCGTCGGGATCGACGGGGATCTTCGTCAGGGTAAAGCTGACCGCCTTGCCGCCCGTCTTGGTCAGGGTGACCACCTTGGTCTGCTGGTTGGGCACAAAGCTCATGGCGGCGATGGCCTGGGGATTCAGGCTGTCAATCACCTTGTCGCCAACCGTAACATTGCTCAGCGCATAGCTGCTGAGATAATAAATGGTGGTGGTGCCGGTGGTGGCATCCGCTTCCACCAGGCCGATCACTTCTTCGCCGTCCAGGATATCGGCGGTTTTGTCAGGATCAGCTGCATCCCAATTCACGGTGATGTTTTTGCCAACAACTGTGATGGATTCAGGGGCTGCATCAGCCGTGCCACCGCCCTCGCCGGTCTGGCCGCCGGGGGTGTTGATCTCCACATCATCCAAATTGGTGTTGACGATGTTGATGGCTGTCAGCTTGCCCTCCCTGAGGCAGAGGGCGTTCAATTTCTGCGTACCGCCATCTTTTGCAGTGCAATAGTTCAGTGTTAAAGTGGTGCGCTCGTCCGCGCTCACACCGTCTTTCAGGACAATCTGCTCCTCGCCCTGTGCAAGCGTCAAACGGCCGTCCTTATCCACGCCGGACACGGTCAGCTTGGCTGCGGAACCCACGGTGATGGGGCTGGACAGGGTGTCCGCCTCCAGCCACTGGAGGGTCACATCCGCGCCGTCCGTGATCTCAAAGGGGGCGTTGTCACTATGCTGGGAATTGGCCCAGCCAAAAATCCGCGTCGCAGCGGCCAGCTGGAAGGTGGCCTTGGGGCCGTAGCCCTCGGTGCCTACGGCCGCGATCAGGGTGCGGTCGATAGAAGTCTCGTCGCCGCGAAGCACGACGGTGGCCTCATTGCCGATTGTTTCTACAAAAGCGCCGGTATGGCTCAATGCGGGATCGGTAAGCTGCGCCCGGGAGAACTCCGCTGTCGCGCTCTTGCCAATAAAAATGCTGGGGGCGGTCTTCTGCTCTGCATTCCACACGGCGCCGGGCACCGTCATGTTCACAAAGCCTGTAGCACCGTCTTCAAACATGATATCGCCCAGAACCGTTCCGTTCTGATCCAGCGTGTCGCCGGACTTGATTTCGCCTTTGGCACATTCCCCGAGAAACGTCACATCGCCCTGGATATCGTGTTCATTGGCGTCAAAGAGGCCATTTTTGACGACGATATCATACAGGATGTCGCCCTCGGCCATGACATACTGGCCAGTGTAGGCATTATCCACCGTCAGGGTGTTGTTCTGGAAAATGGCACGCACTTCTCCATTTGGCCCATCGTGCAGCATAAATTTGACCGGATCCGTTTTGCCGATCTCCATATGTACCGCAGATGTACTGCCACCAATTGATTCCATTTTCCCGGTCACTTGACCATACACTTGAATGACCGTGGCAATGCCGTTATCCGTATTATTGTTGTTGGTGGAAACACTGCCAAGGTCACCGGTGATGGTGATAGTAGGAGTGCCGGCTTTCGTCTGGGAATACAGCTCTACCTTTCCGTCCACAGTGACCGTGCCGCCGGTGGCGGACAGGGTGTCCACGTCGCCGGTGAGGGCCACCGCACCGGTTCCGGTATAGGTCACCGAAGGCGCACCCTCAAGAGTGTAGCTATTGGAGCCGCCCATAGTCACGGTCACATTCTCGCCGGTAAAAGCGATGTCTCTGGGAACCGCCAGAGAAGCGTCCGTTCCGTTCGCATACTCCACGCCGCCGATGGTGACCGTAGCTCCGCCGGCAATCAGCACGCAGCTAATTTCCGCTTTTAGCTCGTTGATTTCTTCCACAGCCGTGCCGTCCATCAAGGTGACGTTTGTGATCTGCCCGTTGGCATCATCTAACGTCAGCCTGCCGATGGAGCCGCTGAGTTGAAATTGGTTATTCGGAATACATTCTACTGTTACATTGACGTTTTCAGCACCATAGGACCAGGTGCTGCCTGCGCCTTCCACTGCGTTCAGAGCCTCAGCATCAACGCCCTCAGCGTCTGATACGGCGATGATATCGTCCATGCTGAACTGTTCATAGGCCCCACCGTCAGCCGCTTCCTCTGCGGTGACCTGATGGATGGTCACTGTCGATGGCGCATCCTCTGCAAACGCAACCGACGGAAGCATGGTCACAAGCATGCTGGCACACAGCAGCCATGCAAAAATCCGTTTTCTGGATCCGTTCATATTTTCACTCCTTCTCTTATTCCGCATGGCACTGCCATGCATCATCTATCATTGATCGGTTCCGGCGTCCGCCGGCCCCGTTGTTTCCCGGGCTTCGCGTCAGGTCCCTTACATCTGCATTTGATACAGCCGATCCATCAGCCTTGCTTTCAGCTCTCCCGCCGCAAGGCTTTCCAGGCCCGCGCACGGCCCCGCGAGATAGTCGATGGCATCCAGCCATTGGCTGGTGGAATATCTGTCTGCCGGAATATCCGTTACAAGCCGGTAAACAGAAAATGCGGGGGCGTCCAGGTATTTTATGTCAGACAAATACCGGCAGCCGAGATTCCCTGCAAGATACCCAATCAGGGATGTATCTTCTTTCAGGGCCATAACGCGACATTCACCTCCTGACGGCCGCACTACAGCCGTAAAAAATCCAATTAGCCGCGCGGAATTTCCGATCTTGCTTCCTCCGAAGAGCCCGCAGGACCGAACAGCCCCCGCAGACCGCCCATTAACAGCCGGAACACAATTTGTTCCGTGGCGGGGGCGTTTGGGAGAACCCCTTCCGCCACATATTTTGCATACAGGACTGTGCCGGTCAAAACATGCAGCCACAAAACGTCGGGAGAAATCTTTTCATAAATATGAAGCTGGCGGTCAATCTGATTGGATCAAGGATGAAAAATAGGATACATCCCGCTTTTTATCGTATTCCGGAAATCGGGCGTTGTCCCGGTACCGGTGGTAAAACACCGTTTCGTCCGGGTGGTTCACCAGCCAGCGCCAATAGATGGTCCATAGCCGGCGGATCTCCCCCTCCGGATCTTGCGCCGCCTGCTCCCGGGACACATGGACCTGGTCAAAAATCCCGGCGATCTGCCGGTCCACGGTCTCAAAACAGACCTGAAGCAATTCTTCTTTACTGGAAAAATGGGAGTAGAGATTGCTGGCGGCAAACCCGGATATCTCCCCAATGTGCTGGATGCGCAGGCCTTCCAACCCGTGAAGCCGGACGGCCTGCATTGCACTTTTAATGATAGCTGCCCGTGCAGTACCCCTTAATTCGTCCTGATCCTTCAACGCTCCACTCCTCCGCTTTCAAAGTGATTAATCAATCAGGGTGCGGAATCAATAACTGAAACAGCTATTTTTCGGCATGGAGCCGCGCCGTGACGCATTCAAGGGGGCTGAAAAGCAATAAAAAAAAGCCGCATAAATTTTGATTTATGCGGCTTTCTACCATCCTTTCACTTCAAGACGGAATAATCCTTCCGTCCTATTTTGCATATGTGGAACCATGCGGGTTCCCCCATACAGGAAGGAAAAAAGGGCATGAAAATAGGACCGGTGCATAACCGGTCTTACTCTCGCGCCCATTTTATAAGGATACAAAAAAAAGTCTGTTACAATTTTGTCGAAACCTCTTGTAACTTGTTGTTTTTTGTACTATACTAATTACAAACTAATATGTATGGATGAGTTGAATAGGGACTGACGGGACGGAAGGATTATTCCGTCCCGTTTTTCAACAGACCATCTGTAAACGATCCAGCGCCAGGATGTGCTCTTCACCGGAGGAGAGCAGATAAATTCTCGTGGTTTCGATACTGGAGTGGCCGAGAAGATCTGCCAGCTTGGAAATATCCTTATGCGCGGCATAGAAAATCCGTGCGAAAAGATGCCGCAGGTTATGCGGAAAGACCTTCTCCGGGGCCACATTGGCCGCCCGGCAAAGGCGCTTCATCTGCGCCCAGATTTCTTTGCGGTTCAGGGGCCGTCCGCTTCTGGTGAGAAACAGCTCGCCGGAAGCAATTTTTTGTTTTTTGGCGTATTTCAGCAGCTTGCGGCAGAGCTTGCCCGGCAGTAAAATCACCCGGGACTTCCCCTTCATGGAGATTTCCGCCTTGCCGCGCTGCACGGAAGAAAGCGTCACGGAATGGATTTCGCTGACGCGAAGGCCGGTGGCGCCCATCAGCTGAATCAGCAGGGACAGCCGCTCGTCGCCCTGCTCTTTTGATGCGGACACCAAACGCTCATACTCCTCCCGGCTCAACTCCTTTTCCCGGGCGGCAAACACCCGGCGCTGGATGCGCAGCGGCTTCACCCGGCACTCCTGCCAGTCCAGAAATTTGAACAGCCCGTTCAGCGCGGCAAGCGTTGTGTTCACACTGGCGGGCGCATATTGCGCGGACAGTTGATTTTTATAGGCGATCACCAGTTTTTTGCTGACCACTCCGTCCGTAAGGCATGCAAAAAACCGGTTCAGCGCGCGGTTATACTTTTCCAGTGTGGCCGGGCTGTGCTCTTCTTCGCTCAGCTTGTCCAGAAAATCAGACAGATCTTCCAATTTCAGAATATGGGTAGTTTCCCGCAACATGAGACGAGCCCCCTTTAGGCAATTTTGCTTAGTATAACCGCTTCCCAGAGATTACATCCAACCGCAGCCTGCCGGGGGACTTGTGGCACGAACTGCTCTCCATCTGGCGCGAATTGCGGGAAATTACCATTATTTACATATGACAGCCAAAAACCCGGATGGTATGATGAAACGGGCGCGCCCTTTCCTGAAAAAGGAAGCCGCCAAATTCCAGGACACAGGAGGGTGGCATTGGATGCTGCGGATTGCAATCTGCGACGACCGCAGAGATGATCTTTTCAAATTGAGGGGCCTAATCAGGGAATATCAAAAGATGCGGCCTGGCCTGGAGCTGGAGCCCTGCTTTTACTCCTGCGCCAGCGACGTGCTGGACGCGGGCGTACTTTTCGATATTTTTATGCTGGATATCCTCATGCCGGGTCTTAACGGAATTGAACTGGGCCGCGAACTGCGCACAACCTTTCCCGCCGCGCCGATTCTTTATCTGACCGTCAGCCGCGAGTTTGCCCTGGATTCCTACCGTACGGAGGCCATGAGCTATCTTCTCAAGCCGTTGGACCAGCAGGCGGTGTTTCATGCCTTGGATCAGGCCGTGGAACGGTGCCGCACCGAGTGTGCCGGCGCTATCGCGGTTCATGTGGACGACGGAATCCGCCGGATTTTCTTCTGGGAACTGATCTATGCAGAGGCCAGCGGAAGAAAGCTTTGCTATCACACACTTACCGGACAGGTGAACGCGGCTCTCCGTCAGCCCACGTTCGCTCAGTTGTGGGAGATTCTGGACGGCCGCTTTCTTCTGGTGCGGCGCGGATGCGCCGTCAACATGGACTGCATCGAGTTTTTGGGCGATACGGCTGTGGAGCTGACCGGAGGCCATCAGATCGTTATCGCCCGGGATCGCCGTGCGGCTGTGCGGCAGGCCTATCTGGCCTACTGCCACCGCCGCTTCAGCGCAGGAGGCGCCGTCCATGCCTGAAATGACGTTTTTCAACGGCCTTGTCACCCTGGATGCGCTGGGGGAACGGGCCTTCTGGCGGATGCTTCTGGTGGTCCCCGTCACGCTTTTTGCGTTCTACTGCTTGATTCCACATCGGATGAACACCAAAAAGGCCCGGCTTTCCTTACTCGGGGCCTATTGCATTCTCTGGCTGAACTTTATGTTTTCGCACCTGCGGATTTTCCCGAGCCCCGCCGCCGGAATGCTGGGCTCCGTTCTGCAAGGAGCGGTGGAGTATATCGCCTACCCTGTACATATATCCAAATACCGAGACCAGCGTACGCTTTTTCTCATGTTCACCATCTGGATCATTGGCGCCCAGGTAGACGCTCTTGCAAATCTTTTCTACCAGGAGTGGCATCCAATCTTTCTGCACGCTCTTCTCACCTGTATGTTTTTTTTGCTGCTGCTGGGCTATTTTGTTATCTTCCAGCGCAGTGAAATTTGGGCCAGCACAGAAAGTCAGCCCACGGGCTGGGTCATGCTGTCCGCCCTTTTGGGCCTGATCTGCATCGCGCTCCTTTTGTTCCGGTGCTATCCTGATCCGCTTTCCCGCAAGGTCCAAAATCCATTTGGCGTTTTGCTGATGTCCATTCTGCTGCCGGCGTTCTACCGGGTTCTCTTCCACACGCTGGCCGTGCAGCGGAATCAGGCCCGCTTAAAGCAGGATGCCGCTCTGCTCCAAACCCAAATTCACATGGTCCAGGAACAGGAGCGGCAGATGGAGCGGCATGTCCGGGAACAGGCGGTAGCCCGTCATGACCAGCGTCATTTTCTACAGGCGGTTCTTGCGTATTTGGACGCCGGTGACGCCGAGGGCGCCCGCGCGGAAATCCGCACGCAGTTGGAGCGGGGCGAGAAATCCGTAGACCGATACTGTGAGGACCCCGTTTTTAACCAGCTTTTGGCCTACTATGTGCAGTGGGCAAAGACGGAGAACATCCGTTTCTCTATCCAGGCCTTCATGCCGGAAGTCGGCCCCGGCCGCCGGATCGGTTTGATGATGGCGCTTTGCAACAGCCTGGAAAACGCCATCCACGCCGCCATCCAGGTCCCGGAACCGGAGCGGCAGATCCGGCTCATCCTGCATCATAAAGGCCATCAAGTGTACTTTGAAATTTCCAATTCTTACCACGGAACGCTCCAACTGAACCCAGACACAGGTCTGCCCAGTACGGATCGACCCGGCCACGGCCTGGGCCTGCAGAGTATCGCCTCCCTCTCCGTTCAGCCTCCCGTCTGCACGGCAGAGGATGGGATATTTACGCTTCGAATGCTGATTTAAAAGCCTATTTTGGATGGAAAGCGAAGAATTTCTTAGGCGGAATTCACTTTCGCCGCTAAAAGATCAAATCGGAACGGAGACAGCTTTGCTGTCGGAGTCAAAACAAAAGGACACGACTATGTCGTGTCCTTTTGTTTTGCACGAGGAGGCTAAAATCGATGTTTTTGCTCCTGGAGAAGAGGCCGCCGAAGACGGCCAACAAAATCGAAGCCCAGCCCAGCGGGTTCGATTTTAAAAGGAGGAGCAGCGGCGTGAGCGCGCTCTGACTTATAAAATAAGTCGGAGCAAGCGATACATAGCTTGCTCCGACGTGGTGCGGGCGGCGGGACTCGAACCCGCACACCACGAAGGTAATGGAACCTAAATCCATCGAGTCTACCAATTCCACCACGCCCGCATATTTTATTTTCCCTCTGCTATTATCCGGAGAGGGTAGGCGGAACGCACGCTTCATGCGCCATACCCGCTGTCATCGGGATGTGACAAAAAATGCATTGAGGTGGCAGCCCCTAATATGCCAACCACTTTCCCGCGTGCCCGTCCCGGCGGCAGGCCGGGGCATCTTTGGTTATTTTAACACAGTTTCCTCGCTTGAACAACAGAAAAAAACAACGTATAATAGAAACAATTTGATTGTACTTGGAGATGAACGAAATGCCAACTCCCCGCGTTGCAGCCATCCACGATCTGTCAGGCTTCGGCCGATGCTCCCTCACCGTGGCGATTCCTGTACTCTCTGCCATGGGCGTTCAGTGCTGCCCGCTGCCCACGGCCTTCCTGTCCACTCACACCGGTGGGTTTACCGGCTACACCTTTTTGGACATGACCGATGAGATGCCCAAGGTAGCTGCCCACTGGAAGGAGTTGGGGCTGCATTTTGACGCCATCTACAGCGGCTTTATGGGCAGCGAGCGGCAGATGGCGATCACGGCGGAGTTCATCCGCACCTTTCGGCGGGATGGCTCCACGGTGGTTGTGGTGGACCCGGTGATGGGGGATCACGGACAGAGCTATGCCACCTACACGCCGGCCATGTGCGATGCCATGGCGCGGATGGCCACGCTGGCGGATGTCATCACCCCCAATCTGACGGAGGCGGCTTTTATGCTGGGCGTCCCCTATGATGCGCTGCGCACAGATGAGGCCGGGTACCGCCGATGGGTGGAAAAACTGAGCCTGGGAGGGAAGCGGTCGGTTGTGCTCACCGGCGTCTCTCTTGAGCCCACAAAGATCGGCGCCGCCTGCTTTGACGCGCGCAGCGGGAAGGCAGAAATCATCCAGACCACCTTTGAGACCAGGGAGTTCCACGGGACGGGAGACGTGTTTGCCAGCGTTTTAACCGGCGCGTTGGTGGGGGGCCGCAGCTTGATGGAGGCCGTGTCCGACGCGGTGGAGTTTGTCCGCGAGTGTGCGGCGTACTCGGCGCCCCAGAACCTGCCGGTGCGTGAGGGCGTGGACTTTGAGCCGCTGCTGTGGAAGCTGCACCGGGGATAACACTGAAAAATGCCGCCGGAGCACTGCTCCGGCGGCATTTTTGTGATGCGCTCAATACCGCCAGTTGACGGGGTTGTGGTTGCTGATGTCCGAAGCATTGGGCCAGGTCAGCTCCCCGTCCTGCAGGATATAGGGGACGTCACTGTACACCAGCTCCCGGCCATACTCATCCGCCACCACGGCGGCAAAGCAGAGCTGATCGGAGCCATTTGCCATAGTGACGGCCCTTTCTGCCAGGCGGAAAAAGGAGGAATTCTCGAAGTCGCCATGAAAGCCGTCCGGCTGATCGCAGGGGTCCAGCCATGTGACCAGCCTGCGGTTTTTGAACAGCCCAACCCGCACCGAGCCAATCTCCGACTGGCCGACGTCTCCGTTGACGGCGTACACGGAAAAGCCCGGCTGTGTGGTGACATAGGTCTCCGGCAGGGCGATCCGGCCGCTTTCATCCGCCTTCAGGCCCAACAGATGGCCATAGGCCAGCAGGTCCACGGCGGGCAGGGAGGTAGTGTACAGGTCATCAAAGCGCTCCAGGAGCTGAGTTTGGCGGGTTCCGTCTGCAGAGGTGAACACGGCGGAGATGTTGATGCTGTCCGTAAGGGGGCAGGCCAGCGTGGCAGTGAAGCTGCCGTTGACCGCCTTCTCTCCCGGGATATAGGAGACGCCGCCTGTACCGTTGTCGATGGAGAACTCCACGGACATGCCCTCTGTGTAGGTTTTGGGCACGGCGTGAACGGAGAAGACGATGCGGTTGTCCTTCAGGTCCGTGTGGACAATCTCCGCGCCGTAGTCGGCGGTGAGGCTGTTCTGCGCCTTCAGGATTTCCTCCACCCGGCCGGAGATGCCTCCAATCTGGCTGTCCACGCTCCGCTCCACCCGGGAGATGGAGTTTTGCAGGCTGTCGTAGTTATTGTCCAGCTGCTTTACCCGGCTGTTTATGCCCATCAGCAAAGCCAGCAGGATGCCGCACAGCGCGAATAAAATCCGAACGTCCCACTTTCCCCAGGGGGACTTTTTTGCCGGTGGCTGAGCCTGGATGTACCGCCCCACAATCTCTTCCACCATCTTCAGCTGGGTATCTGACAGTTCAGCCGGCGGATCCGAGGGAGCGTCCTCCTCCACGCCCAACAGCCATCCCACGGATACGCGGAACAGGCGGCTCATGGCGATCAGCTTTTCAATCTCCGGCAGCGTGGCGTCGCTCTCCCATTTATAGATGGCCTGCCGGGAGACACCCAGCGCATCCCCCAGGGCCTCCTGGGAGAGGTTCTGCTCTTTTCGCTTTTGCGCGATTCTCTGTCCAATGGTCATTCGGGTGACCTCCTTTACGCCTTGGAGTATAACAGGGGAGGGGGAAAAAAGACACCAACCGGCCGTTGATTTTTGTCAACCTCTGGTTAGCAGAGGCGAAATGCCTTGGCGGGCAAGGGATTCAAAAAAAGAAAAGACGAAAAAGGCGCGCCATTTGGCGCGCCTTTTTGAATTATTGCTGCTGGTCCGGGGCCTGAGCCTGTTCCGATGCGCCGGATCCTTCGTCAGCCGGCTCCGAACCTTCCGACTCGGGACTGGCCTCCTCCGGCGCCTCAATCTTCTTTGAGATCATGTGGACCTTTCTGGCGGCCGGCTCAATCTCGCCGCCCCGGGGGTGGGTGGAGGCATAGGCGTCCTCTACCTGTTCCGGGTCCCGGCCCTCCAAAATGGCCACCATCTCGCCGCCGGTGATGGTTTCCTTTTCAAGAAGGTAAGAAACCACTTGATCCATCTCCGCCCGGTTGGCCTTCAGGATTTCCACCGCCTGCTTGTAGCACTCATCGAGAATCTGCTTGACTGCCTTGTCCATGGCCGCTGCGGTGTCCTGGGCGCAGTCCATGCCGTAGCCGCCGTCTAAATACTGGTTGCGGCGGGAGGCCAGGGCCATCATGCCGAACTCCTCGCTCATACCGAACATGGCCACCATGTTCCGGGCCACGCTGGTGGCGTCCTGAATGTCCTGGGAGGCGCCGTTGGTCATGGTGTTCAGCACCACCTCCTCGGCGGCGCGGCCGCCCATGGAGACGGTGATCTTGGCCATCAGCTCGTCCTTGGTGCGCAGTTCCGTCTTGTCCTCCTCCGGCATCAGCAGCGTATAGCCCAAAGAGCCCTGGGTGTGGGGGACAATGGTGATCTTCTGCACCGGCTCGGTGTTTTTCTGCTTATAGGCCACCATGGCGTGGCCCACCTCGTGGTAGGCCACCAACTTTTTCTCGAATTCCGTGAGGACGCTGCCCTTTTTCTCCGTGCCGGCGATGACCAGTTCAAAGGCGGCCAGCAGGTCCTCCTGATTGACAGCCTTGCGGCCCAGGCGGACGGCCCGGAGGGCAGCCTCGTTTACCAGGTTTGCAAGGTCCGCGCCCACACAGCCTGCGGTGGCAAGGGCCACCTTTTTCAGATTCACATCCTCGCTGAGGCGGATGTTGCGGGTATGGACCTCCAGCGTGGCCAGGCGGCCGGCCAGGTTGGGCCGGTCGATGGTAATGCGCCGGTCAAAGCGGCCCGGCCGCAGCAGCGCCTGATCCAGCACCTCGGGGCGGTTGGTGGCGGCCAGGAGGATAACGCCCTTGGTGGGGTCAAAGCCGTCCATCTCCGCCAACAGCTGGTTCAGCGTCTGTTCCCGCTCGTCATTGCCGCCCATGCGGTTGTCGCGGGATTTGCCGATGGTGTCGATCTCGTCGATGAAGACGATGCAGGGAGCCACCTTGCTGGCCTCTTTAAAGAGGTCGCGGACACGGCTGGCGCCCACGCCCACGAACATCTCCACAAAGTCGGAGCCGGAGATGGAGAAGAAGGGCACGTTGGCCTCGCCCGCCACAGCCTTGGCCAGCAGCGTCTTGCCGGTGCCCGGAGGGCCCACCAACAGCGCGCCCTTGGGAAGCTTTGCGCCAATCTCCGTATACTTTTGAGGATTGTGGAGGAAGTCGATGATCTCTGTCAGGGACTCCTTGGCCTCATCCTGGCCCGCCACGTCCCGGAAGGTGACGCCGGTCTGCTTTTCCATATAGACCTTGGCGTTGGACTTGCCCACATTGCCGATGCCGCCGAAGCCGCCACCGCCGCTCTTTTTCATCATCACCCGCATGAACAAGGAAAGCAGCAGCATGATGAGCAGGAAGGGGACAATGGTGGAGATCAGGAAGGTGAGAATGGGGCTGATCTGGGGCACATAGTCGGACTTATACTCCTTCACGCCGTTATCACGCAAAAAGGCGATGGTGGTGTCGTTGGACTCCAGTTGCTTGGTATAGAGCTGGTAATTCTTGTCATGGGCGTTGCCGTCCGCGTCAGTGTAGGTGTAGCCCTCCTCCGGTGTGAGGAGTAAAAGGCCGGTGCTGTCATCCAGTTCCACGCCGCTTACATGGCCGTCTTCCACCAGTTGGATGTATTCACTGTACTCGATTTCGATCTGCGCGGAGGCGTCCATACTCTTATTCATATAAGAGCCGGTGTAGCTGAAGATCACGGTCAGCAGCAGCGCCCAGGCCACCAGGGAGAGAATCCCTCTCCAGTTGCCGCCGCTGCCGCCGCGGTTATTCCGGTTTTTTTGATCCATGCAGATAAACTCCTTTCAGGAGAACAATTTTCCAGTCAATGTCAGAAAAACGATTGCGGAATTCTTCCTAAAAACAATGGAAGTATAGCACACAAAGCCAAAAGCTACAAGGCGGGAGCGGGGTTTTTCTATGAAATTTCTGTGAATTTGCTTTATCTTGTCCCGTGCCCATGGTATAATGACAACAATTGCCGCATGAATGCGCGGCCGGGTTCGAAGCGGGAGCCGATTTTGGACAAACAGGCCAGCGAAGTGTGGCATCCCAAAGCGGCCGCATGGGACGATTCGGCTGGAGGGATGCCGGTTTGGCCATGCGCACATTCTATAGCATAGTATGGACGGATTCCGCCGGAAAACGCGGCGAGCCGGCCTTTGGAAGAGGAGTCATTTCATGGAAAAGAACAATTTTGCCGAAGCCGACGGCATCATCGAGGGCCGCAATGCGGTGATCGAGGCGCTGCGGGCCGGTGAGAGCATTGATAAAATATACCTGCAAAAGGGAGAGACGGACAAGACCCTTGGCCACATTGCGTCCACGGCCCGCGCCGCCGGTGTAGTGGTGGTGGAGGCGGACCGGCGGAAGTTGGACGCCATGAGCCGGACACACGCTCACCAGGGCGTCATCGCCCTGGCCGCGGTGCGGGAGTATGTGGCGGTGGAGGAGATCCTGCATATCGCCGAAGAGCGGGGAGAGGCGCCGCTGCTTGTGGTCTGTGACGAGATTTCTGACCCCCACAACTTAGGCGCGATCATCCGGACCGCGGAATGCGCCGGGGCCCACGGCGTCATCATCCCCAAGCGTCGCAGCGCCGGCCTGACCGCGGTGGTGGGGAAGACCTCCGCCGGAGCGGTGGCCCATATGGCGGTGGCGCGGGTGCCGAACATCCCCTCCCTGTTAAAGGATTTGAAAAAGCAGGGGATTTGGATTTTTGGGACCGCCGCCGAGGGAAGCACGGCCCTGTATGACGCCGACCTGAAGGGGCCTGCGGCCGTGGTCATCGGCAGCGAGGGGGACGGGATGAGCCGGCTGGTATCGGAGAACTGCGACTTTTTGGTCAGCATTCCCATGCGGGGGAAGATCAGTTCCCTCAACGCCTCCGCCGCTGCGGCCATCCTCCTTTACGAGGCGGTGCGCCAGCGCCTTTCATGAGAGTATAGGACTTCAGCCTTGGGTGAGATTTGATGCGCAACAGAGAAGAAAAAGACCAATATGATCCCCTTGCCGACACGAAAGAGCTCTTAGGCGGCACCAGGGTGCCGAAGGGCGACCCGGAGTTTTCTCTGGAGGCGATTCTATCGGAGTACGGGAAGGGGATTGTGCCTCCCGTTGATGCGGAGAGGGGGCCGGAGGCCCGGCATGAGCCTCCGCACCCCAAGAAACCGCCTGAGGAGGCCGTGATAGAGAAAGAGGTGCTCAGCGGCCTTCCGGAGAAAACGCCCCCCGGCGAGGAAAGCCTTCCGGAAAAGGCGGAGGAGCTGCCGCGCCCGCCCCGGCCCATCAGCATGGAGGAGATCGTGGGAAGCACGGTGGACTCCGTGCTGGCGGAGGAGGATGAAATCCTGGAGGAGCGGCCGCGGCGCAGGTTCCTCTTTTCCCGCCGGCCGGTGGAGGATACGGAGGAGCTGCCACCGCCGCCGGAGCCAGAACCGGAACCGGAGCCAGAGCCGGAGGAGCCCTCCCTGGTGGAGGCCGCGGACGTGTACCGCCGGCTCCGCCGCCGGTGCCACCGTCCCATCCCAGCCGCTACGGTAATTACGCTTGCCCTGTGCGTCCTGCTGGGGCTGGAGGCGGGGGGAGTGGAGATTTCCTTCTGGACGGGGGACGATCTTCTCCGCGCCCTGGTGCAGTTTGCCGCCGTGGCGGTGGTCTGCGTGCTCGGATGGGGCGTTTTCCGGGAGGGGTTCTATGCCCTGGGGCACCGGCGCTGCACGCCGGAGCTGCTGGTGGGGCTCTCCTGCGTGGTGACCGCCCTGGACTGCATCACCCAGCCTTTTTTGGCCCAGCGGTGCGGGGCGGAGCCCTTTGCCGCGGCGGCCTGCGCCGGCATGGTGTTCGCCATGTGGGGACAGGAGAAAGAGGCCTGCGGCCGCTATGACAGCTACCGCACCGCCGCCATGGATCCGGACCCGCCCTACCTGGTGGCGGACACCTCCGACGGGGCCTGCAAGCAAAAGGGAGAGGTGGCCGGCTTTTTCAACGATACGGAGCGGCCCAGCATTGTCTCCCGGCGCCAGTCCATCCTGCTGCCGGTGATCCTGTCCGCCACGCTGGTATTTGCCGTGCTGGCGTCGGCAGGTCAGAAGCACGGCCAGGATTTCCTCTGGTGCTGGTCGGCCATCCTCTGCGCCGGCGCCACCTTTACGCTTCCGCTGGCGGATAAGCTGGCCTATGCCAAGCTCTCCCGCAGGCTCCAGAAAAACGGCAGCGCCGTGGCCGGCTACGCCGGGGCGGAGCGGATTGGGAAAAAGCGGACCATGGTGGTGACGGACAGCGACCTGTTCCCGCCAGGAACGGTCAGCCTCAACGGCATCAAGGTCTTCGGCGAGGAGATGCGCAAGGTGGTTTCCTACGCCGCCAGCCTGGCCCAGGCCTCGGGCAGCGGGCTGACCCGCCTATTTGACAGCCTCCTGACAAGCGAGGGGGGGCGGATTGAGCAGCTCAGCGACTTCAGCTTTTACGAAGAGGGCGGCGTCTCCGCCGCCATCCACGGGGAGACGGCCCTTTTGGGGTCCGCCTCTTTCATGCGGAAGATGGATGTGCGCCTGCCCGGCGGACTGAATCTCAAGACCGGCGTCTACCTTGCCGTGGACCGGCAGCTGGTGGCGGTATTTGCCGTCAAGTACCTGGTGTCGGAAAATGTGGAATGGGCGCTGAAGGCCATGCGCCGCAGCCATTTAACCGCGGTACTGTGCGCCCGGGACAGCAACATCAACCCAGCGCTTTTGAAGCGGAAGTTCGGCTCCTCGGCCAAGGTGGACTATCCGCCGCTTTCCGATCGGCTGGCGCTCTCGGAGCAGGCGGAATACAAGGGCCGGCCCGCGGCGCTGGTGTTCCGTGAGGGGCTGATGCCCTATGTGGAGACAGTGGCCGGCAGCCGCCGGTACTGCAAGGCGGCCTCCCGCAGCTCCTTTTTGGCGCTGCTGGGCAGCGTGGCCGGGACGGTGCTCAGCTTTTATCTGAGCTTTGTGGGGGCCTACACCCTGCTCACGCCGCTGAACCTGCTGATATTTCTGCTTTTGTGGCTGGTGCCTGCGTTTTTGCTCTCCGGTTGGGTCAATCACTTCTGATGGATGCCCCGCCTTTTGCGCCTGTGTGCACAAAAGGCGGGGATTTTCTACGTGGGCGTAGAAAATGGTGATACTGCCAAACTTTTAGTTGTATTGCTCCGGTATTCGTTGTATAATTTATACATTAGGCATGAGTTCCGGAGGTACGCGTGAGCGCCATAGTCCGGAATGTGCGACAGTCCAAACATAAGGAGTGGAAAGATCATGAGCTATTCTGTACAAAACATCCGCAACGTCTGTCTGCTGGGACACGGTGGGAGCGGAAAGACCGCCCTGGCGGAGAGCCTGCTTTATATGACCGGTGCCATCGACCGGATGGGCAAGGCTGTCGACGGCAATACTGTCTGCGACTATGATCCGGAAGAGGTCAAGCGCCAGATTTCCATTTCCGCTGCGGTGGCCCCGCTGGAGTACAAGGGCTGTAAGATCAATGTCCTGGACACCCCGGGCGGCTTCGATTTTGCCGGCGAGGTGATGGAGGCGCTGCGGGCCGCCGACGCGGCCATCATCGTCTGCTCCGCCAAGGACGGCATCAGCGTGGGCCTGGAGAAGGCCTGGAAGTACTGCGAAGAGCGCAATATGCCGCGCTTTATCTATATCTCCAAAACCGATGAGGACAACAGCGACTACAACGCCACCTTCGACGCGCTGCGGGAGCGGTTCGGCAACAAGATCGCGCCTGTAATCGTGCCCATCTGGGATGAAAGCAAACGGGTCACCGGCATCATCGACGTGGTCAACAAGCGCGCCTATGAGATGCAGAACCTCAAGCGCGTGGAGATCGACATTCCCGAGGGCAAGGGTGAGGTCATCGAGGAGTTCAACAACGCCCTGAAGGAGTCCGTGGCCGAGACCAGCGAGGAGTTCATGGACAAATTCTTCGGCGGCGAGGACTTCACCTATGCCGAGATGATCCAGGGCCTGCGCCAGGGCGTCCGGGAGCTGAGCATGTTCCCCGTGCTGTGCGGCTCCGCCGTCAACTGCATGGGCTCTTTGATGCTGATGGACTATATTGTGGACCTGCTGCCCAACCCCATGGAGGGCAACTACCACAAGGCTACCCGCCAGGACGGCGAGACTGAGGAGTTTGTGGTCTCCCCCGGCGGCGTGCCCACGGCCTTTGTGTTTAAGACCGTTTCCGACCAGTACGGCAAGTACTCCTATGTCAAGGTGCTCTCCGGCACGGTGACGGCGGATGTGAGCCTGGTCAACTCCCGCACCGGCGCCAACGAAAAGTTAGGCCGCCTGTATGTGATGCGGGGCAAGAAGGCCACCGAGGTCAAGGAGCTCACCTGCGGAGACATCGGCGCCATCGGCAAGATGGATAAGGTCAAGACCGGAGACACCCTCTGCGATCCCCGCAAGGTCGTGTCCCTCAAGGGCATTCCCTTTGCGGAGCCCTGCTACTCCGTGGCCATCGTGCCCAAGACCCGTGGCCAGGAGGATAAGATCGCCCAGGGCCTGACCCGCCTGAACGAGGAAGACCCCACCTTCACCGTGACCAACAACGCCGAGACCCACCAGATGGTGGTCTCCGGCGCGGGCGACATGCAGATCGACGTGCTGGTGTCCAAGCTGAGAAGCCGCTTCAACGTGGAGGCCGAGCTCAAGCCCACCCGGGTGCCCTATCGTGAAAAAATCCGCAAGACCGTCCAGAAGCAGGGCCGCCACAAGAAGCAGACCGGCGGCAGCGGCCAGTTCGGCGATGTGTGGATCCGCTTTGAGCCCTGCGAGGAGGCCGAGGACCTGATCTTTGCGGAGGAGGTGTTCGGCGGCAGCGTGCCCAGAAACTTCTTCCCCGCCGTGGAAAAGGGACTGCGGGAAGCACGCATCCACGGGCCCCTGGCCGGATACCCGGTGGTGAATCTGAAGGCAGTGCTCTACGATGGGTCCTACCACCCTGTGGACTCCTCCGAAATCGCGTTTAAGACCGCCGCGCAGCTGGCTTACAAGGCCGCGCTGCCTGAGGCCAATCCCGTGCTGCTGGAGCCGGTGGGCGAGCTGAAGGTCACGGTGCCCGAAAACTACATGGGCGACGTCATCGGAGACCTCAATAAGCGCCGCGGCCGCGTCATGGGCATGGACCCCACCGGAGACGGCGATCAGGTCATCACCGCCGAGGTGCCCATGGCGGAGATGGGCAGCTATGCCATTGATCTGCGGGCCATGACCCAGAGCCGGGGCAGCTTCACCTTCCACTTCGTGCGCTATGAGGATTGTCCTCCCGCCGCCCAGGAGAAGGCGATCGCAGAGGCCAAGGCGCTGGCGGAAGCGGAGTAAACCGCCGGCGAGAATACGAACCATGCGGGGCGGTTCCGGATCAGCCGGAACCGCCCCGTTTTTTGATAAAAACCGGCAAATTGTGAAATTTCTTTGAACTTCCATTCTTGTTGCAAAAGCAACTGGATTTTTGGAAGGCCAACTGATATACTCAGACCATACCAAATGAACCGGCGAAACGCTGAATGATGGAGAATCCCTTATGTATGAATATCAGTACATAGAGCTGCACGTAGGCGGAGGCTTTTGGATTGACAATTCCCAGTGCGCGCACCGAGACCTGATTGAGGAACAGGCCAAGGCGGGATGGCGCTATGTGGGATACATTCCAAGCTGCTTTACGGGCAACGGCGGAATTAAGGACATTGACTTGATTTTTGAGCGCAGGGTGGACGCCGGTTCCAATGAAGAGTAGGACTTATTTTTAAAAATTAGGAGGATATGAGTTATGAAGAAGTGGGTTTGCCCTGTTTGCGGCTATGTGCATGAAGGCGATGTTCCCCCCGAGAAGTGCCCCCAGTGCGGTGTCCCCGGCGCCAAGTTCACCGAGCAGAAGGGTGAGATGAGCTGGGCTGCCGAGCACGTGGTCGGTGTTGCAAAAGACGTCCCCGAGGAGATCAAGGAGGGCCTGCGGGCCAACTTCAGCGGCGAGTGCTCCGAGGTTGGCATGTATCTGGCCATGGCCCGTGTCGCTCACCGCGAGGGCTATCCCGAGATCGGCCTGTACTGGGAGAAGGCCGCCTATGAAGAGGCTGAGCATGCCGCCAAGTTTGCTGAGCTCTTAGGCGAGGTTGTCACCGATTCCACCAAGAAAAACCTGGAGATGCGGGTCGAGGCCGAGAACGGCGCCACCATGGGCAAGTTCGAGCTGGCCAAGAAGGCCAAGGAGCTGAACCTGGATGCGATTCATGATACGGTTCATGAAATGGCAAGGGATGAGGCGAGACACGGCCGCGCCTTTGAGGGCCTGCTGAAGCGCTATTTCGGCAAATAATAAAACCAAGCAGGGGTTGCTGATCAGCACCCCCTGCTTTTTTGTGCCGCCTGCCACGGTGCGGACTTTGCGCAATTTATGAGTTTCAGGCCTTGTTCCCGTGCGTATTTTGTGGTGTAAGCAGTGCCGCCGCTGGCTTTATACTGATAGAAGACGCAGACGCTGGAACAGTCCACCAAGTGCCGGTCCCTTTTATAATAGCAGCCGCGGCTGTAAGCCTCCTGGGTATAAACCACCCTGGAGGCTTTTTTCGTTTGCGCCTGATGCCGGGCGATCTCTTCCCGGGTCCATCCGCTTTCCCGCTGAAATGGATTGACAAAAGGCAGTACCAAGATCAGGTGGATCTGAGGGTATTTTGCTTTCAGCTCCAATACCACATCAGCGGCCAACGTGTCGAATCCCCGGGCCCCGCCCGCGCCAAAATATAAAAATCCCTGATGGATCAGGCTTTCGACGACCCGCGCCAGAGGCTCTCTTAGTTGGCCGTCCCTGATCTCCCGGTGCCCTGTGAAGCATACGGTATGCTCTCTCAATAGAACCATCTCCCAAGGGAATACTTGATCCGATCAGATATAGTACATACGTGAGTTACCCGATAATATAAATAGTAATAGTTCGTTTTTCCGATTGATGCTGTCGAATAAGATAAAAGTAACAAGCAGTTTCGGACGGGAGGTATGGTTTTGAGGGATAAGGACAAGAAGGCCATCAATATTTTGATAGGCGAAAAAATCAGGTTTTACAGAGAAGGCGCAGGCTACAGCCGAGAGGCCTTTGCTGAGTTGGTAGGCGTTTCAACCCGGTTTATTGCCGACGTGGAGACTGGATTCGTTGGCGTCAGCCTGACGAACCTGAAAAGAATCTGTGAGATTTTGGGAGTTTCTTCAGACAGGCTCCTTTGGGAAGAGGACAACCAGTTGGGATTGGATGAGCGTGTTGCACATATCGACGCAAAATATGCTGATATTGTGGAGCAGGTGATCTCCAAGCAACTGGAAGTCATTGCGATTGCAAGTAAAGAGGAACACAGGAAGAAAACAAGGAATTGAGTAAGACGCTGAATTTTTGGCGTCTTATTTTTCTGTGCTTGTGTCGTTTTTGGCGATTGCGGCATAGAATTGCCTTCTATCATCATAATATCTGATTATCAGATGAAATGCAATATCTTGATTTCAGATATTATATGGTTATAGCGGGTGATTGATATGCGTTATGAAATGATGAAATTTGAAACCATCCGCAATCTTCGAATAGACAATGGCTATACACAGCAGCAACTTGCAGAGTATCTGCATATCAAGCAAAATACCTACTCCCAATATGAGCTTGGCATCTTGAATTATCCTATTGACGTTTTGATGAAGATAGCGGATTTCTATGGAGTCAGCGTGGACTACCTGCTGGGCCGCACCAACGTAAAGCAGCCTTACCCCAAAAAGTGAGGAGCGATGCGCCTTGAGAGCAAAAAAGAAAAAGCCGATCAATGTCCAAATTGGTGAATCCATCAGGTTTTACCGTGAACAGGCGGGGTACAGCCGGGAGAAATTTTCCGAACTTGTTGAGATTACACCCCGGTTCCTTGCAGATGTGGAAACCGGATATGCAGGCGTCAGCCTGACGAACCTGAAAAGAATCTGTGAGATTTTAGGAGTTTCTTCAGACAGGCTTCTCTGGGAAGAGGACAACCAGTTGGGATTGGATGAGCGTGTTGCACATATCGACGCAAAATATACTGATATTGTGGAGCAGGTGATTTCCAAGCAGCTGGAAGTCATTGCGATTGCAAGTAAAGAGGAACACAGGAAGAAAACAAGGAATTGAGTAAGACGCTGAATTTTTGGCGTCTTATTTTGTCTACTCTTGTTAGTAGTCCATCACAATATGCACACTATTAAATAACTATAAATATATAGTGATTATTAAACTACTTAAATATAACATATTAAAAATTGCTTCTGTCAAGTTAAAATGCAACTATAAGGGGTGACTAATATGGCAGAAGTAATCAAAATTACAAAGAAAAACGATCGTAAGGGCGACGATGGATATAAAATTGTGTCTGTACGCATGAAAGATGAAACCATTGCACAATTGGACGAATTGTCAACAAAAACAAATCGTTCTCGTAATGAATTAATCAATCTTCTTTTACAAGCGGCAATACCCATTGTTAAAATCGAAGATTGACACAATCTATCAGATGCGTAGCTTGAGGTCGTTGCGATTGCAAGTAAAGAGGATTTCTATGGAGTCAGCGTGGACGATTTGCTGGGCCGCACCAACGTAAAGCGGCCTTACCCCAAAAAGTGAACGACAAAGCGCCGCAGAGCATGCTCCGCGGCTTTTTTTGCGATCCGGGCAAATTGAGATTGACCATCCGCAGGAACGGTGCTACCATACAAAAAGTGTGATAGAACAGCACAAAGGAGGATGTATCATGAAACTGTTTGCATATGGCTGCCGGGAATTCGACGAGGAGGCCTTTTTCCTCAAGCACGCCAAGGAGCTGAACGTGGAGCTTGGCATCAGCCGGGAGCCGGTCAGCATGGAAACCGCGGAGTTGGCCCGGGGCTACGACTATATCTCCATCCTGACCTCGCCGGTGCCGGCGGAGCTGGTGGACCGGTTCCGGGAGATGGGCGTGCGGATGATCTCCACACGCACCATCGGCTACGACCACATTGACTACCACCACGCCAAGGAGGTGGGGATGAAGGTCTCCAACGTCAGCTACACGCCAGAGTGCGTGGCGGACTACACCGTGATGCTGATGCTCATGTCCATCCGCAAGATGAAGCGGATCATGCAGCGTGCATCCATCAATGACTTTACGCTCCAGGGCATCAACGGCGGCCTGCTGCCGGAGCGGACCGTGGGCGTCATCGGGACGGGCCGCATCGGCCGGGCGGTGATCCGCGACCTGAAGGGCTTTGGCTGCAAAGTCTACGCCTATGATCTCTACAAGAGTGACCAGGTGGATGTGGAGTACTTGCCGCTGGAGGAGCTGTTCGCCCGCTGCGACCTCATCACCCTCCACATGCCCCTGACCGACGAAAACTTCCACATGATCGACCGCAAAGCCATTGAGAAGATGCCCGACGGCGTAATCCTGGTCAACACCGCCCGGGGCGGCCTGATCGACAGCGACGCCATGATCGAGGGGCTGGAATCCGGCAAGATCGGCGCCTGCGGCCTGGACGTGGTGGAGGATGAGTTCCAAATGTACTATTTCGACCGCCGCAGCGACGTGGTGGGCAACCGCAGGCTCTCTATCCTGCGGGACATGCCCAACGTGGTGGTGACGCCCCACATGGCCTTTTACACGGACCGAAGCGTTTCGGACATGGTGCACAACTCCATCCTCAGCTGCCTGTACGACGACCAGGGAGAGAAGAACCCCTGGCAGGTGGTATAAGCGACATCGGGAGAGGGAGGGCGGAAGCCCTCCCTTTTTGCAGCCCTTGGGGCCGCGCTTTTTCCCAATTGCCTTTTTAAAACAGGTATGCTACGATGGATGAAGATTCTGGAAGGGATGCGTGAAAAGGGATGAGTCAGAGGAAGGCCTCTATGCTGCTGCTGTTGGCATCCATGATGTGGGGCAGCAGCTTTGTGGCGTCTAAGGTGTGTCTGAACAGCGGAATGCTGCAGTTTGAAATCGTGTTTTACCGGTTTTTGATCGGCGCGGTGCTGATGTGGCTCATTTTCCGCAAGGAGCTGCGCAGCTTTTCCCGGCAGACCATGAAGACCGGCATCGCGCTGGGCCTTGTTACCACCGCCAGCTTTGCCGCAGAGATGTACGGCATCACCATGACCCAGACCACCAAGGCGGCGTTCATCACCGCCACCAACGTGGTGATGATGCCGTTCCTCTACTGGCTCGTGTGCCATGTGAAGCCGGGGCTGCGGTCGGTGGGGGCGGCCATGCTGGCCTTGGCCGGCGTGGGATTTTTAAGCCTCACCGGCGGGTCCTATGTGATGGAGGTTGGGGATTTGCTGCTGCTGTTGGCGGCCCTCCTTTACAACGTCTACGCGCTGGTGACAGTCACCATGGGCAAGGACTGCACGGCAGCGCAGATGACCTTTTTGCAGTTTGCCTCCACGGCAGTGTTCATGGGGATCCTGACGCTGTTCCAGGGCAGCGGCGGCAGCTTCACGCTCCAGAGCACGGGGGCGGTGCTCTATCTGGCCGTGATGCCCACGGTGGTGTGCTACATGATAAAAAACATCACCATACGCTACATGAGCCCTGTGCGCTGCTCGCTGATCCTCTCCACGGAGAGCGTGTTCTGCGCCATCTTGTCCGCCATCATCCTCCACGAGCGGATCACGCTGCGGATGCTCTTCGGCATTGTGCTGATCTTCAGCGGCGTGCTCCTGGAGCAACTGCGCTCCCGCAAGGCGGTTCCCGCGCCCCGGGATACGGAGCTGACGGCAGAAACGGAGGACGGGCCGGCGGAAGAGGGGATGGAAGCGTCAGGGGAGGGCGCGGAGCCTGTTGACGTCAATTAGGTGGGAAGGTCTGGTGCAGCCGTGAAAATGACTTGCGCGGCGGATGATTTTATGATACTCTTTTTCACGTGAAAGGATGAGAACGATGTATCATTATATCCTGTTTGATCTGGACGGGACGCTGACCGATTCCAAGGAGGGCATCTTCAACTGCCTGCGCTATGCCTTTGAAAAAATGGGGGAGCGTACGCCTGACGACGCGGAGCTGACCAAGTTCATCGGACCGCCGCTGCAGGATTCCTTTATGGAATACTGTGGCTACAGCCTGGAGAAGGCCCAGCGCGCTGTGGGTATATTCCGGGAGCGCTATGTGCCCATTGGAAAGTTTGAGAATGCGGCCACGCCGGGCCTGCCGGAGCTGTGCCGGAGGCTGAAGGAGCGGGGTTATGTGATGGCGCTGTCCTCGTCCAAGCCGGAGGACATGTGCCAGCAGATCTGCGCCCATTTTGGATACGACCAATCCTTAAGCGTCATCGCCGGCAGCCCGCCTGTGGGGGAGACCTCCAAGGCGGAGGTGATCCGGGAGACCTTCCGCCGCCTGGGGATCGGCGAGGCCGAAAAGGCATCGGTGCTGATGGTGGGTGACCGGAAGTTCGACGTACTGGGCGCTAAGGAGTGCGGTATCGACTGCGTGGGCGTGGAGTTTTTTGGCTACGCCGCGCCGGGCGAACTGATGGAGGCCGGCGCCGTGGCGGTGGTACATAGCGTCCAGGAGTTGGAGGAGTTTATCCTGAGCCATTGAAATGGCGGCCTAAGATTTGGCGGGACAGCAAAAAATGCTGTCCCGTTTTTTCTTCTACGGCCGGAAAGGCAAAAAAAGTCGAGAGGAGTTTCGCGGAACGGTCTATACTGGCAGCAGGTGAGGAGGAATGGATGGATGGAACAGGTTGAGGCAGTGCAGCGCATGCAGGACTACATTGAGGCCCATTTATATGAGCCCATCACGCCGGCGGACCTTGCAAGGGCTTCGCTCTTCTCCCCCTGGCACTCCTACCGGCTGTTTGTGAGCTTGGTGGGCCTGACGCCGGCCGGATACATCCGGCGGCTCCGCCTCTCCAAATCCGCCCTGGGGCTGCGGCGGGGCTTAAAAGTCGCGGACGCCGCCTTTGCAGCCGGGTTTGGGAGCGTGGATGGGTATCAGAGGGCCTTCTTCCGCGAGTTCGGCTGCAACCCGGGCGACTATGCGGCCGACCCCAGTCCCATCTATCTGTTCACCCCTTACGGCGTAAAATTCAGGCACATCGAAAGGAGAAAAGTTGTGGAACCTGTGAAGACCGTATTTGTTCAGATGGTGGAAAAGCCCGCGCGCAAGGTGCTCATCAAACGGGGGCTCCAGGCCAGGGATTACTGGTCCTACTGTGAGGAGGTGGGCTGCGACGTGTGGGGGCTTCTCCAGAGCGTCCAGTCCATCGGCCCGGAGCCGGTCTGCCTCTGGCTCCCGCCGCTGTACCGAAAGCCTGGGACGTCAGAATATGTGCAGGGTGCGGAGGTCCCCCTGGACTACAGCGCCGCAGTGCCGGAAGGATTTGACCTGATCGAGCTGCCGGCCGGGAGATACCTGATGTTCCAGGGGGAGCCCTTTGCGGAGGAGGATTACTGCAACGCAATCGAGGAGGTGCAGGCAGCGGTCAAACGCTACGACCCAACCCTGATCGGGTACGTTTGGGATGACCGGAGCCCGAGGATTCAGCTGGAGCCCATTGGGACCAGGGGCTACATCGAGCTGTGGCCGGTCAAGCCCGCGTAAGAGGCCGGGCAGAAAAAGGGAGTGGAAAGCAATTGCTTTCCACTCCCTTTTTTGAATGGAGGTAGGATCAGGCCGCGTCGGATTTGGTCTTCTCGATGTTTTTGACCTGCTCCAGCGTTTTGCCGGGCACGCTCAGGTCCGCCTTCAGGACAGGGTCCATGGGAACCGCCAGGTACATGTTGTTGCCGTAGATCAAATAGGCGCTGGTGATGCCGATGACCTGGCCGTACTCGTTGAAGAGGGCGCCTCCGCTGCTGCCGGTGGAGATGGAGGCAGTATTTTGAATTACGGGGATGGAGAAGCCCTCGATGGTGCGGGAGCTGCTGCTGACCACACCGGAGGTTACGGAATTCTGCAGGCCGAGGGGGCTGCCGATGGCATAGGTGATGTCGCCGTTGCGGACCGTGTCGGAGGACACCATGGGCAAAAAGGAGAAGGCAGAGGTCCGTTCGCCGGCGGCGGAGAGGGTGGAAATCCGCAGCACGGCGATGTCCTCGCCGGCGTCATAGTAGAGCACCTTCTCCACCGGGTACTTCTCGCCTGTGATCAGCGTGATGTTGGCGTAGGCCATGCCGTCTATGGAGTGGTAATTGGTGACGGCAATTCCGTCAGCGGTGATGAAAAATCCGCTGGAGGTGCTGGAGACTTTGTTGGTATCACGGTAGTAGTCGGTGGCGTAGCACTCCATGAAGAACACCGCTGCGCTGCAGCGGTCGGAGATCTGGCGGGCGGTGAGGGATTCGCTGGTCAGTCCAAGGGCGTTGGCCGCGGCCTGACTCACCAGGCCATTGACAATCAGACCGTCCAAGAGGGTCTCCGTGCCGCCCTTTTTCGGAAAGGTCAGGGCGCTGAGCATGGCCTCAAACAGATCGCCCCGGGTGAAGGTGGAATAGGAGGTCACGGTGGAGAGCCCAATGTGGCGGGCAAAGAGGGCTGCATCGCCGGGGACGAAATCCCCGTTGCTGTCCTGATAGCCCAAAATCCGCAGCAGGAAGGTGAAGAACTCATCGGCGCTGACGGCCCGGTTAGGGGAGAAGGTGGTTTCAGAGGTGCCGGCCACCCAGCCGCAGGCATAGGCGTAGCTGACATTGGCCTGGGCCCAGGCGGGGACGTCGGTAAAGGGGGCGTGGTAGCTGCCGCTGGCGGCGGATTGCTCTCCGCCGGCCAGGCGCACGATCAAAGATACCGCCTCGGCCCGGGTGGCGGAGCGGTTCAAATCATAGCCGGAGCCGGAGCCGTTGACCAGGCCCAGCGTATTGAGCTTGTCCGCCGCAAGAGTCTGCTCACCGGTCAGGGCGGCGGCCGCCGGGATCAGATTCACTGCCAGCACAAGGGCGCACAGCACCGCGGCAATGCGTTTTTTCATATGTGGGTACCTCCAGATGAAAGAATTTCAGCGCCGCAAAAGCGGCGGAGGATACGGAACGCGGTCTCTATCATAGCACGGGCCATCATTTTTTACAAGAACATGGACAGCAAAGGAACAATCTGTTAAACTAACGGGGAAAGGAAGAGAACATGGCTGAACTAATTGGAGAAAACCTGTACCGGCTGGATATCCCGCTGCCGGAGAGCCCTCTTAAGAACCTGAACAGCTACCTCATCAAAGGGGAGCGGAATCTGCTGATCGACACGGGATTCCGCCAGGAGCCCTGCCGCAGGGCCATGGCGGAACAGCTCTCGGAGCTGCGCGTGGACATGGACCGGACGGACCTTTTTTTGACCCACCTGCATACCGACCACACCGGCCTTGCCCAGGAGCTGCTCCGGCCCGGCTGCCGGGCCATGCTCAGCGAGGTGGACGTGCCGCTGCTGATCCACAGCCAGAGCGAGGCATACTGGCAGGACAATTTTGACGCCTATCTCAAAGAGGGCTTTCTCCGCACGGAGCTGAGGGAGCTATGGGGCGACAATCCGGCCTGGGACATCCACCCCGTGCCCTTTTCAGGCTACACTCCGGTGCGGGATGGGGCGGAGCTGCGCTACGGGGGCTACCGCCTCAAGTGCCTGCTGACGCCGGGCCACACGCCGGGCCATATGTGCCTTTATGAGATGGATAAGAAGATGCTCTTCTGCGGCGACCACGTGCTGTATCACATTTCACCGAACATTACCCGCTGGCGGAGCATGCCCGACGCCTTGGGGAGCTATTTCAAGAGCCTGGAGCTGGTTTCCGCGCTGAAGGTGGAGACGCCGCTGCCGGCCCATCGGGCGGTGGAGGGCGGCTTTCGGGAGCGGGTTGCCCAGCTGCGGGCGCATCATGAGTCGCGGCTTCAAAACACGCTGGATCAGGTGGGCCGTGCGCCGGGGCAGACCGCCTATGAGATCGCAGGGGGGATGGACTGGGACATCCGCTGCCGCAGCTGGGAGGATTTTCCGCTGACCCAGAAGTGGTTCGCCGTGGGCGAGGCGCTGTCCCATTTGGACTATCTGGTGGTCCGCGGCCGGCTATTGTACCGTGAGGCGGAGGGAATCCGCCGTTATTTTCCAGCATCGGACCAAGTATAAGGGGGATACCTAAAATGGAACTGAAAGAGATTTTAAGCAGGGTGGACCACACGCTGCTCCGCCCCGACGCCACCTGGGAGGAAATCCGTGCCCTGTGCGACGACGGGGCGGCGTACAGCTGTGCGTCGGTGTGCATACCGGCCGCTTATGTGCGCCAGGCGTCGGACTATGTGCAGGGCGCCGTGGCGGTATGCACCGTGGTAGGCTTCCCCAACGGCTACTCCACCACGGCAGCCAAGTGTTTTGAAGCGGAGGAGGCATTGGCCTCCGGTGCGTCGGAGATTGACATGGTCATCAACCTGGGATGGCTGAAGGACGGCCGCTACCATGAACTGGAGCGGGAGATCCGGGCGGTGAAGGCCGCCTGTCAGCGCCACGTGCTGAAGGTTATTGTGGAGACCTGCCTGCTGACGGAGGAGGAAAAAATCCGCATGTGCGAGGTGGTCTCCGAATCCGGCGCCGACTTCATCAAGACCTCCACCGGCTTTTCCACAGGTGGAGCCACACGGGAGGATGTGGCGCTGCTGCGCGCCCATGTGGCGCCGGGGGTCAAGGTGAAGGCAGCGGGCGGAATTTCCAGCCTCCGGGATGCAGAGGACTTCATCGCCCTGGGGGCCGACCGCCTGGGCACATCCCGCATTGTCAAGGCCGTTAAAGAAGGAAGCAATTGAATTTACAAATCAGAAAAGGAGAAGATACCATGTCTACTGCTCACAACAGCGCCGAAAAGGGCCAGTTTGCCAAGACCGTTTTGATGCCGGGCGACCCGCTGCGCTCCCAGTTCATCGCAGAGACCTTTTTGAAGGACGCCGTGCTGGTGAACAATGTCCGCGGCATCCACGGCTACACCGGGACTTACGAGGGTGTGCCGGTTTCCGTCATGGCCTCCGGCATGGGCACCCCTTCCATCGGCATCTACTCCCATGAGCTGTTCCATTTCTACGATGTGGACAATATCATCCGCATCGGCTCCGCCGGGGCCATGTCTCCGGACTTAAAGCTGATGGATGTGGTGGCGGCCCAGGGCGCCTGCACCAATTCCAACTATGTGTCCCAGTTCCGCATGCCCGGCACCTTTGCCCCCATCGCAAGCTTTGAGCTGCTGGAGGCGGCGGTGGCTGCGGCCAGGGAGATGGGAGTGCGGATGCCGGTGGGCAACGTGCTCTCCTCCGATGTGTTTTACGACGCATCCAACTCCACCATGGACTGGGCCAGGATGGGTGTCCTGTGTGCCGAGATGGAGGCGGCGGGCCTTTACTGCAACGCGGCGGAGGCCCACAAGCGGGCGCTGGCTCTGCTGACCATCTCCGACAGCCTGGTCACAGGGGAGGAACTGTCCTCCGAGGACCGCCAGACCGGATTCACCCAGATGATGCGCATCGCCCTGCGGGTAGCCGTTGAGATGGCCAACCGGAATTGATGCACGGCAATGATGAAGGCCCCCTCTGCTGCCAGGTTCGGCAGCAGGGGGGCCTTTTCTTCGGACGGGCTTTTCCTTTAAAAGAACAGAGGGCTTACGGCTGCCGCCAAAAGTACGGAGAGGACGCACTGGATGGACTTGCCCATCCAATAGTAACGGGAGGAGAGGCCGGGGATGACGGAGAGGGTTTGGCAGTGGACGGAGAGGCCGCCCCAGCCCAAGAGCCCCGCGGCGGTGAGAAAGCCAAGGCGGTCGGCGCTGAGCAGCGCCGCACCGTTGAACAGCTCCGTAAAGCCGATCAGCAGCGCGCCGGACTCTCCGCTCATACGGCGCAGGGGCAGCAGAAGGACGGAAAAGAGGATGATGAAGGCGCACACGCCGGCCATGGAGCGGGCGCCGCTGCCGGCGGCCTTGACAAAGGCCTCGGAAAAGGGGAGGGGCTTTTTTACGCGCCGAAGACGGGCGCTGCGGCGCTCTGAGGCTTTGCCGCGAAAGAAAAGACCGGTGATCAGCGCGGCCAGCACATGGATGAGCCACAGGCACAGTCCGATCCGGCCGCTGCCGAATACGCCCAGGCCAAGGATATTTACGGCAAAGGCAGGAGAGCAGTTGTTGCAAAAGGCAAGGAGCCGCTGGGCCTCGTCCCGGCTCAGCACCTGCTGGGAATAGAGGGAAGCGGCGGTGCCGGCCCCCACGGGATAGCCGCCCAGGACCCCTAAAACCAGCGCCGCCGCCCCGGCACCGCCCACGTGGAACAGCGGCTGCATGAGGCCCTCCAGCCGCCGCCCCAGCGCGTCGGCAAAGCCCAAGTCAATCAGCAGCGACGACACCACAAAAAAGGGGAACAGGGAGGGGATGGCCGATTGGAGGCAGAGGGAGATTCCCTCCTGCACGCCGGCGCGCACGTCCTGGGACCAGTAGAGCAGCGCCGCCATGGTCAGCAGCAGGAAAAGATAGAGGAGTTTTCGCTTCATTTCTTTGATCACCCCGTCCAACCTATGCATCTTTTGCCCCTACCATGACCGGGACACGCAAGTTTCTCAGCGGCGGGACATAGATTGGAGGTACGGAAATGGAGGAAATCGTATGGAAGAAATCTTGGCACGGGTGGCGGAGCTCTTTGATCTGCCGGGCGAGGTGGTGGCAGGGCTGCCTCACATTGAACTGGTGGGGCAGAGGCAGCTGCTCATTGAAAATCACCAGGGCATCCTCTCCTACAGCGACAGTATTATTGATGTGAACACGGTGGGCCGGGTGGTGCGTATCCGGGGGGAGCGGCTGGAGCTGCTGGCCATGACGTCGGAGGCCCTGCGCATCGGCGGCACCATCGCCGGTGTGGAATTCTTACAGTAGTAGAAGGGAGGGACAACTGTGCTGGAGCAGGGAAGCAACTTCCTGCGGGGAGAGGTGTGGCTGCGGGCGGAATCCGGCTTTCCGGAGCGGGTGCTCAACCTCTGCGCGGCCCAGGGCATCGCCCTGTGGGATCTGCAGTGGCGCTCCCCGACGGAGTTCACCTGCCGCCTGACCCGGAAGGACTACCGCCGGCTGCGGCAGGCCGCCGCAAAGATCGACTGCACCCTCAGCGTGCAGAAAAAAACAGGCGTGCCCTTCCTCTTAGGCGCCGCCCGCCGCCGCCAGGTGCTGCTGGCCGGATTCTGCCTGTGCCTGGGGATGCTGCTGCTGGGCTCCTTTTTTGTCTGGGACTTTGAGCTGGAGGGGAATCGGACGGTGACGGATGAGCAGATCCTGCGGTCTCTTGAAAAAAATGGGCTGACCCGGGGCGTGTTCGGGCTCAGTGTGGATTCAGAGGATTTGCGCAACCATGTGCTGCTGGATATCCCGGAGCTATCCTGGATCGCCGTGAACGTCTCCGGCTACCGGGCCCACGTCCAGGTGCGGGAGCGGGTGGTCAAACCGGAACTGGCGGACAAAAAATCCCCTGCCAACGTGGTGGCGGTAAAGGACGGCTATGTGGTGCGGGTGGAGGCGCTGGGCGGCGACAAGCAGGTGCTGGAGGGCGACACGGTGGAGGCGGGCCAGCTGCTGATCTCCGGCGTCAGCGACACGGACACCTTCGGCGCCCGTGTCCTGGCCGGTATGGGTAAGGTCTATGCCAGGACCTGGTATCAGCTGAGCGTGGAGATGCCGCTCACCGTGACGCAAAAAGTGGACACGGGGACGCAAAGGCACCGCTATGCGCTGGACATCGGGAAAAGCCGGATAAAATTTTATGGGAATGGTAGCATTGACACGGGGGATTATGATAAAATAAGCAGGAAAATCAAATGGACGCTGCCGGGCGGCTTTGCGCTGCCCATCAGCTGGGTGGAGGAGACGTACCGGCTCTATGAGACCCGGGAGGTCAGCCGTCCGGCGGAAGAGGCGGAGCGGGAAGGGGAAAAAATCCTCCAGGCGTATCTTGCCACGCTGATCGGCGATGAGGGAAGCGTGTCCTCCACCATCTGCTCCTCCCGGGAAAAGGACGGGATATTGACTGTCACCCTCTCCGCGGAGTGCGTGGAGCAGATCGGGAAGTCAGTGCCCATACCCACAGACCTCACAGATTGATCGGCGGTCCGCCGCCGCAAAGGAGTGTATCCATGGAACAGCGAATCAGCATTGAACGATTGGAGCAGGCGGTGAATATTTTCGGCTCCTTCGATGAAAACATCCGGCTTTTGGAGGAGGAGTTCCACGTCACGGTGGTCAACCGGGAGGGGGAGCTGCGGGTCAACGGCGAGCCTGAGGAGACCATGCTGGCCTGCAAGGCCATCCGGGCGCTGCTGACGCTGTCCTCCCGGGGGGAGCCCATCAGCGAGCAGAACGTGCGCTACGTCATCGGCCTGGCCCGCACCGGACAGGAGGAACGGGTCAGTGAGCTGACGGGCGATGTGCTGTGCATCACCGCCAAAGGCCGCCCGGTGAAGCCCAAGACCATCGGGCAAAAGCAGTATATCGAATCGGTGCTGAAAAATACGGTGACCATCGGCGTGGGCCCCGCGGGCACCGGAAAAACCTACCTGGCTGTGGCCGCCGCAGTGGCGGCCTTCCGGGACAAGCAGGTCAACCGCATCATCCTCACCCGCCCGGCGGTGGAGGCGGGTGAGCGGCTGGGCTTTCTGCCCGGTGACCTCCAGAGCAAGGTGGACCCCTACCTCAGGCCGCTTTATGACGCGCTGTTCGACATGCTGGGCGCGGAGACCTACCAGAAGTATCTGGAGCGGGGCAACATCGAGGTGGCGCCCCTGGCCTACATGCGGGGCCGGACTTTGGACGACAGCTTCATCATCCTGGACGAGGCCCAGAATACCTCCCGGGAGCAGATGAAAATGTTTCTCACCCGCATGGGCTTTGGCTCCAAAATCGTCATCACCGGCGACGTGACCCAGATCGACCTGCCCTCCGACAAAACTTCGGGGCTGAAGGAGGCCATGCGGGTGCTGGACGGTGTGGAGGGGATCGGCATCTGCACACTGACCAATCAGGACGTGGTGCGCCACGTAATGGTGCAGCGCATCGTCAAGGCCTATGACGAGTATGAAAAGAGAAAACGGGTGAAAAAATAAGAGGCGGAGTGCAGGACCGGGCGGACAGGAAAAGAGAAAGAGGGATGAAGAATGAAGCGGAATCGGATTGCGGTGACGGCGGATGTGCCCGGCGCGGCCAGCCAGGGAAATGTGGCGCTGATTCGAAAGACCATCCGCACGGCGCTGGCGGCACAGGGGGTCACGGTGCCCTGTGAGGTCAACGTACTGCTGACCAACGACGCGGGAATCCGGCAGATCAACCTGGAGATGCGGGATGTGGACAAGCCCACGGATGTGCTCTCTTTTCCCATGTTTGAATTTTCACCGGACTGCCCGCCCACGGAGGAGAGCGCCGGCGAGCTGCTGGACTGGGCCACGGGGCTGCTCCCCCTTGGGGACATGGCCATCTCCATGGAGAGGGTAAAGGAACAGGCCCGGGAGTACGGCCACTCGGGCCGCCGGGAGCTTGCCTACCTGGTGACCCACTCGGTGCTGCACCTTCTGGGTTTTGACCACCTGGACGAGGGGGAGCAGAAGGCCCGGATGCGCTCGCGGGAAGAGGCCGTTTTGTCAGAGCTTGGCATCCAGCGATAGAGAGTGCCCTGCTGTTGCAGGAAAAATAAAACGCTCAAGAAAGTTGAGGATCACCTTTTATGAATGAGATCAAAAAAACAGCCATGGTCACTGTCTGCGGGCGGCCCAATGTGGGGAAGTCCAGCTTGACCAATGCCCTGGTGGGCGAAAAGATCGCCATTGTGTCCAACAAGCCCCAGACCACCCGCAACCGCATCTACGGCGTTGCAAACCGGGGCGACACCCAGTATGTGCTGCTGGACACCCCGGGGCTGCACAAGGCCCGCACCCGCCTTGGAGACTACATGGTCAAAGTGGTCAACGCCAGCGTGGCGGAAGTGGACTGTGTGCTGCTGCTGGTGGAACCCATCGCCCATGTGGGCGCGCCGGAGGAGGCGCTGATCCAGCGCATCCGGGAGGGCCAGCTGCCGGCCATTTTATGCATCAACAAAATTGACACGGTAAAAAAAGAGGAGCTGCTGCCGGTGATGGCCGCGTACCACGAGGCATATCCTGACTTCAAGGCCATCATCCCCATCTCCGCCCACACAGGAGAAGGGTTGGAGGAGCTGGTGGCGGAGATGCACAAGTATGCCTCCGAAGGGCCCCAGCTGTTTCCCGACGGAATGACCACGGATCAGCCGGAGCGGCAGGTGATGGCTGAGATTGTCCGGGAAAAGCTGCTGCTGTGCCTGGATAAGGAGATTCCCCACGGAACGGCGGTGGAGATCACCCGTTTTTCCGAGCGGGAAAACGAGATCATCGACGTGGAAGCCACCATCTACTGCGAAAAAGCCAGTCATAAAGGCATCATCATCGGCAAGCAGGGCGCCATGCTGAAAAAAATCAGCACACTGGCCCGTCAGGACATGGAGCGCTTCATGGGGACCAAGGTCTATCTGGAGACCTGGGTGAAGGTCAAGGAGAACTGGCGCGACAACCCCGCGTCCATCCGCAACTTCGGCTACGAGGAATAAGTGCGGCATCCGGCACCCACAGATGCTGGCATGATTTTCGGCTTTGCACAGGAATTGCCAGTCATATAATTCGACATTCCGCGCCATGCTAATCCCGAAAGGGAGGATGCACACATGGACGGAACCGAATATTGGACGCTTTTTGTCGAGACCGGCTGTCCGGTTTTTTACCTTTTATATAAACAGCAGTGCGCCGAGGAAGAACAGCAGGGCTTTAAGACGGCTTAGGCGGAGAGATGTCTCTCCGCCGCGGGGAGGGTACATAGATGACATCTCATCTGGTGACGCCGGGGATCATCCTGCGGGAGACGGAGACCAAAGAGGCGGACAAAATCCTCACCGTGCTGACCCGGGACTTGGGGAAGGTCTCTGTGATTGCCCGGGGCGCCCGGCGCAAGGGCTGCCGCTTTGCAGCTTCCGCCCAGCTTCTTGCCTACTCCGAGTTGACGCTCTACAAGAGCAAGGACTGGTACTTCCTCAACGAGGGGGCCACGCTGGAACTGTTTCCGGGGCTGCGCCGGGACCTGGAGCTGCTGGCGCTGGGCTCCTATTTCGCCGAATTGACAGAGGCCGTGTCGGGGGAGGAACTGCCGGCTCCGGAGGTCCTGTCGCTGCTGCTCAATGCCCTGTACGCCCTGGACCGGCTGCACAAACCCCAGCTGCTGGTCAAGGGTGCCTTTGAGCTGCGGTTGATGGCCCTGTCCGGCTATGAACCTTTGGCGGAGGGGTGCGTCTACTGCGGAAAAGAGGAACCGGAGGAGGCCATGCTGGATATCCGCCAGGGCGTTCTGCACTGCAGGGCGTGTGGGGAAAAGGGCATGGGACTGTCCCTCCCACTGTCGCCGCCCACCCTGGCGGCGGTTCGGCACGCCCTCTACGGCGATGCCAAGCGGCTTTACTCCTTTACCTTGGGAGAGGAGCCCATGGAGCAGTTTGCCCAAGTGGCGGAGGCCTTCTCCGCAGCTCAGCTGGAGCGGGATTTCCGTACGCTGAGCTTTTATAAAAGTATTAAAATCTGACAAAAACCGATAACAGTTTGTATAATTCTCCTGTTATGATACGCAGAGGAGTCGAATATGAGCGAATTATTTGAGAAATCCATACGAACGTTGGAGCTGCCCCGGGTTTTGGAACTGCTCAGCGCCCAGGCGGTCAGCGACGAGGCCAAGCGGCGCTCGCTTCAAATCCGGCCGGAGACGGAGCGGGAGGAAGTGCTCAAGCTCCTGGATCAGACCGACGCGGCGAGGACTATGATCGGGCTGCACGGCAGCCCGACCTTCACTGGCATCAAACCAGTGGCGGAGTCGCTGGCCCGGGCGGACCGGGGCGGAATGCTGAACACCTCGGAGCTTCTCACCATTGCCGGGCTTTTGACCACCGCACGCCGGGTCCGGGAGTATTTCAACGGCGACAGCGGCCAGAGGACGGCCATTGACCATCTCTTTTTATCCCTCCACGCCAACCGCTTCCTGGAGGAGAAGATCACCCGATCCATCCTCAGCGAGGATGAGATCGCCGACTCCGCCAGCCCGGAGCTCCAGGATATCCGCCGGCACATGCGCTCGGCCGGAGCCAAGAGCCGCCAGATCTTACAGCGGATCATCTCTTCCCCCTCCTATGCAAGGGTGCTGCAGGAGACCATCATCACCCAGCGGGACGGCCGGTTTGTGGTGCCGGTAAAGGCGGAGTGCAAGGGGGAGCTGCCGGGGCTGGTCCACGACATCTCTTCCTCCGGGGCCACGCTCTTCGTGGAGCCCATGGGGGTGGTGCAGGCCAACAATGAGTTGAAGGAGTTAGAGGCCAAGGAGAAGAAGGAGATTGAGAAGATCCTTTTCGCCCTGTCCGCCGAGGCGGCCGCCCACCAGGGGGACATTCTCTGGGATTACGATACCCTGGTGCATCTGGATCTGATCTTTGCCAAGGGACAGCTCTCCTATCAGATGGACGCCTGCCGTCCGGAAATCCGCGCCGACGGAGGATTGAACCTCCGCCGCGCACGCCATCCCCTGCTGGACCCGGCCAAGGCGGTGCCCATTGACATTGAGTTGGGCGACACATTTGACACCCTGGTGATCACTGGCCCCAACACCGGCGGCAAGACCGTGAGTTTAAAAACCCTGGGACTTTTGACGCTGATGGCCCAGTGCGGGCTTCACATCCCCGCCGCTGACCGCAGCTCCCTTTCCGTATACGACCGGGTGCTGGCCGATGTGGGCGACGAGCAGAGCATCGAGCAGAGTCTGTCCACATTTTCAGCACATATGGTCAACATCGTGCATATTCTGGAAGAAGCAGACCGCCGCAGCCTGATCCTCTTTGACGAGTTGGGGGCCGGCACCGACCCGGTGGAGGGCGCCGCGCTGGCCATCGCCATCATTCAGGAGGTGCGGGGCAAGGGGGCGAAGATCGCCGCCACCACCCACTATGCGGAGCTCAAGACCTTTGCCATGACCACGGCCGGCGTGGAAAACGCTTCCTGTGAGTTCGACGTGGAGACGCTGCGGCCCACGTACCGGCTGCTGATCGGCATTCCCGGAAAATCCAATGCCTTTGCCATCTCCAAGCGGCTTGGGCTGCCGGAGCAGGTGATTGACGCTGCCAAAGAGCAGATGAACAGCGAGAGCATCCGGTTTGAAGACGTGTTGACCCAGCTGGAGGAGAAGCGGCAGACGCTGGAGAAGAAGCAGCTGGAAACCGAACGGCTTCTGCGCCAGCGGGAGGAGGACGCCCGTAAGGCCCGGGAGTTCCGGGAGCAGATGGAAAAAGCCAAGGAGCGGGCCCGCTCCAGAGGGGAGGCGGAGGCAAAACGGGTGCTGAAAGAGGCCCGGGACACTGCGGATCAGATTTTTGCAGAGCTCAACGAGCTGCGCCGCCAGCAGACAAAGGCTCAGAACTGGCAGGACACCAACGACGCCCGGGCCGCCGTCCGGCGCCACTTGAATGAGGCGGAGGCGGCGCTGCAAAGCCGGGAAGCGGAGCCGGAGCCCATTCCTGCCCCCAGCCGTCCCATCCGGGAGGGCGACCTGGTGGAACTGCCCGGGGTCCGTACGGCGGCAGAGGTGGTCTCTGTGGGCAAGGACGGCTCGCTGCAGCTGAAGGCCGGCATGCTGAAGATGACGGTGAAGCCCGGCGAGGTGAGGCTCATCGAAGAGGAGGAGCGCAGGAAGAAGCCGGTGAGCATCCAGCAGCGGGCGGCCCAGAGCTTGCGGTCCATGGCCGCGGCTGCGTCGGAGTTGGACATCCGGGGCATGGAGACCCTGGAGGCGGAGCCGGTGGTGGAACGCTTCATCGACAGCGCCGTCATGGGCAAGCTGAACCAAGTCACCATCATCCACGGAAAGGGCACCGGCGCGCTGCGCAAGGCGGTGCACCAGATGCTCAAGCGGAACCCGGCGGTGAAATCCTTCCGGCTGGGCGTATACGGCGAGGGCGAGGCTGGCGTGACCGTGGTGGAGCTGCGCTGAGGCGGGACTATTTGCGGCGCAGGTGCGAAATTGCACAAAACCTAAGGAGCAAAACTGTGCAAAATGGCGCTCAAAAGTATGGTGAAATCTGGAAATTGGAGGAAATGATAATTTTTTCTGTGCTGGAAAATCACTTTTCAGGTAATGTTTGTGAAAAACAACATTGACGAAAAAGAGAAAAGCAGATATTATAATAGGTAATTGGGCATCTTGGTTTCCGGACATAAAACGTGAAATTCAAGCGTGGAGAAGGAGTGCTGTATCTATGTATACACAGGAAATTACTGTCAACAATGAAGTTGGGCTGCATGCAAGACCCGCAACATTCTTCATTCAAAAGGCCAACGAGTTCAAAAGCGGCATCTGGGTGGAGAAGGACGAGCGCCGCGTCAACGCCAAGAGCCTGCTGGGTGTGCTGTCCCTGGGCATTGTAAAGGGCACTACCATCACCCTGATCGCCGATGGCGTGGACGAGAAAGAAGCGGTCGCCGCATTGGCCGATCTGGTTTCCGGCAATTTCGGCGAATAAGATTCCGGCTGTAAAAACGGCGGCTCCGATAGAAACGGAGCCGCTTTTTTTTGTAAAAGGGGGGATTGGGTGACCAAGGAGGAATTAAAGGAGAAGGCGGGCGACCTGCCGCTGCTGCCGGGCGTCTATCTGATGATGGACAAATCCGGGAAGGTCATCTATGTGGGCAAGGCGAAAAAACTGAAAAACCGGGTGAGCCAGTATTTCCAGGACACGGCTTCCCACGCGGTCAAGACCCGGGCCATGGTGGCCCAGGTGGATCACTTTGACACCATTTTTGTCTCCAGCGAATTTGAAGCGCTGATTTTGGAAAACGCCCTCATCAAGCAGTACAGCCCTAAGTACAACATCCTGCTCAAGGACGACAAGGGGTACCCCTTTGTGCGGCTGGACAAGACCAGCTACCCCCGCTTCACCATGGTCAACCGCATCGCCGACGACGGAGCCCGCTATTTTGGGCCTTTCGGCGGGCGGCACGAGACGCGCATGGCCCTGGACGCCATCTGCACGGCGCTGCGGCTTCCCACATGCAGCCGCAAGTTCCCGCGGGACATTGGGGCGGAACGGCCCTGCCTCAACTTCCACATGGGCCGGTGCGACGGGTTCTGCCGCCGGGAGATGAGCGCCGAGGAATACCGAAAGCGCATCGAGCAGGCGGTGATGCTGCTCTCCGGCAAGTCCAAGCAGCTCAGCCGGGCCATGGAGGAGGAGATGGCGGCAGAAGCAGAGGCACTCCACTTTGAAAAGGCCGCGCTGCTGCGGGACCGGATCGCGGCTATCTCCGTGCTCAGCAAAAAGCAGACGGTCATCGCCGGAATCTGTGCGGATACGGACGTGTGGGGCATCTACCGCGGCGCGGTGAAGAGCGGGTACGCGGTGCTCCACGTGGAGGACGGGCAGCTTACCGGACGGGAGGTGGAGGTGTTCTCCGCGCCGGCGGACGAAAACGACGCGGAGATGCTTTCCGCCATCACCTCCCAGTACTACCTGCCCCGGGCCGCCTTGCCCCGGGAAATTCTGCTGCCGTTTGACACGGGGGACATCGAGGAGCTGTCCCAGGCCCTCTTTGAGCGGGCGGGGCACCGGGTGTATATCCGCATCCCCCAGCGGGGTGAGAAGGCGGAACTGCTGTCGCTGGCCATCGACAACGCCCGGGAGGAGGTGGAAAAGGTCACCACCCTGCAGGAGCGCAGCGACCGGACGCTGGACCTGCTGGCCCGGATGACCGGCCTCACCCAGCCGCCCCGGCGGATGGAGGCCTACGACATCTCCAACACAGGCAAGTCCGACATCGTGGCCTCCATGACGGTGTTTGCCGGCACCAAGCCGCTCAAGCGGGACTACCGCCGCTTTAAGATCAAGGAGCTGGACCACCCCGACGACTATGCCTCCATGCAGGAGGTGCTCCGGCGGCGGCTGAACCGCTGGAAGGACGGGGACGAGAAGTTCTCCCAACTGCCGGACATATTTCTGATTGACGGCGGTGAGACCCATGCCAGGGCCGCCGTGGAAGTGATCCGGGGTGAATATGGCCTGGATACGCCGGTGTTCGGCATGGTGAAGGACGACCGCCACAGGACCCGGGCTCTTGTGACGCCGGAGGGGAAGGAGATCGGCATCTCCGCCAATCAGGCGGTCTTTTCCCTCATCGGCCAGATTCAGGAGGAGACTCACCGCTTTGCCATCACCTTCCACCGGGAGAGCCACCGCCGCAGCGCCGTCCACTCGGTGCTGGACGACATTCCCGGCGTGGGCGAGAGCCGGAAGAAAGCGCTGCTCAAACGGTTCGGCAGCGTCCGGGCCATCCGGGAGGCCGAAGTGGACGTCCTGGCGGAGGTGGTCCCCCGACCCACCGCCCAGGCGGTGCACGCATTTTTTCACAAGGATTGAAGAGCGCTTGCGCTTGAACTGCGGCTGTCGCGAAGGAAAAGTGCCTCCGGCGGGACCGCCGGAGGCACTTTTCGCGTGTTATGCGATTTTTGCATACCAAGCTGTCCATATTTGCAGTGGGCGGGGCGGAAATTTACAAAATATGCATTTACATTTATTGATTTTTCATATATAACTAATTTATTGAGTGAATGATTGGAGCGTGGAGAGAATGGAGATCAGGGAGCTGCTGCGCGGAATCCCGAAAGTGGACGAGCTCTTGAAGCTGCCCGCCCTTGAGGAGGCGGAGCTTGCCGCGGCCACGGTGCGGGAGGCGGTGCGGTGCGAGCTGGAGGAGCTGCGCGCCGGAATCCTGAGAGGCGCGGTGGCGGAGTTGCCCGGGAGCGAAGCGCTGTGCGGGAGGATATTAGAGCGCTGCCGCCGCCAGCAGCTGCCGTCGCTGCGGGGCGTGATCAACGGCACGGGAGTGATCCTGCACACCAATTTGGGCAGAGCCTGCCTTTCCCAGCGTGCGGCGGAGGCGGCCTACGACGTGGCCCGGAGCTACTCCACCCTGGAATACGATCTGGAGCGGGGCGGCCGGGGGCTGCGCTACACCCACGTGGAATCGCTGCTGCGCAAGGTCACTGGCGCTGAGGCCGCCATGGTGGTGAACAACAATGCCGCGGCGGTGCTGCTGATTCTCTCGGCCATGGCCTCCGGAGGCGAGGTCATCACCTCCCGGGGGGAGCTGGTGGAGATCGGCGGTTCTTTCCGGGTGCCGGAAATCATGGAGCAGTGCGGCTGCAGGCTCAAAGAGGTGGGCACCACCAACAAGACCCATCTTAAGGACTATGCCGCCGCCATCGATGACAGCACCAGGGCTCTGATGAAGGTGCACACCAGCAACTTTAAAATTCTGGGCTTCACCGAATCCGTGGCCTTGGAGGAGCTGGTGGCCCTGGGACATGAAAACGGCCTGCCGGTGATTGAGGACTTGGGCAGCGGCTCCCTGATGGACCTGGAGCAGTTTGGAATCCACGGAGAGCCCACGGTTCAAAACTCCGTCCGGGCGGGAGTGGATGTGATTTCCTTCTCCGGCGACAAGCTGTTGGGCGGGCCGCAGGCCGGCATCATCATCGGCAGGGCGGGGTACATCGCAAAACTGGCACACCACCCGCTGACCCGGGCCATGCGGGTGGACAAGATGACTTTGGCGGCCCTGGAGGCCACGCTGCGCAGCTATGCCGAGGAGCGCGCCCTGGAGGAGATCCCCACGCTGGCCATGCTGGGCGCGCGGGAGGAGGAGCTGCGCGCAAAGGCGCAGCTGCTCTGCGACGCTTTGGTGAAGGGCGGGGTGGAGGCCCAGGTGGTAGCGGAGCAGTGCCAGGTAGGCGGAGGCTCCGTGCCCGCCCAGCTGCTGCCCACCTTCGCGGTGGCGATCGCCCCGGCCAGGTGCAGCGTGGACGAGCTGGAGCAGGCGCTGCGGCTGCGGGAGCGGCCCATCATCGGACGGATCGCCCACGACCGGTATCTTCTGGACCTGCGCACACTGCGGGAGGAGGACTTCCCCGCGGTGGAAACTGCACTGTTTGAGGTTTTATCATGAAACACATCATTATTGGCACTGCCGGACACGTGGACCACGGCAAGACCCTGCTGGTGAAGGCCCTGACCGGCATCGACACGGACCGGCTTCAGGAGGAGAAAAAACGGGGCATCACCATTGAGCTGGGGTTTGCCCACGTGGAGTTTGACGACGGCACCCAGGCCGGTATCGTGGATGTGCCGGGCCATGAAAAATTCATCAAGAACATGCTGGCCGGCGCCGGCGGCATCGACCTTGCCATGCTGGTGGTGGCCGCCGACGAGGGGTTTATGCCCCAAACGGTGGAGCATCTGGGCATTTTGAGCCTGCTGGGCATCCGTGACGGCCTGGTGGTGATCACCAAGTGCGACATGGTGGAGAGCGAATGGGTGGAGATGATCCGGGAGGATGTGGCCCAGCAGGTGAAGGGCACTTTCCTGGAGGGCAAGCCCGTTCTGGCGGTCTCCGCCTATACCGGAGCGGGCATCCCGGAGCTGAAGGAGCACCTGCACCAGCTGGTGATGAAGGCGTCGGAGAAAAGCATGCGGGTGCCCTTCCGCCTTCCGGTAGACCGGGTGTTCTCCGTGGAGGGGTTCGGCACCGTGGTCACCGGCACGCTGATCGAGGGATGCATCCAGGAGGGGGAGACGGCGGAACTGGTGCCCTCCGGCCTGACGGCCAAGGTGCGAAACCTCCAGGTCCACGGGAAGGATGTGGAAACGGCCTACGCCGGGCAGCGGGTGGCCATCAACCTGGCGGGACTGAAAAAGACGGAGGTTTCCCGGGGAGACACGGTGGCAAAGCCGGGCACAGTCCGCTCCTCGCTGATGATCGACGTCCGGCTCCAGAACCTGCGCAACTCCCAGCGCGTGATCCTCAACGACTCCCAGGTCCATCTCTACCACGGCTCCACGGAGCAGCTGTGCAAAGTGGTGCTGCTGGACCGGGACAAGTTGGAGCCGGGGGAGAGCTGCTATGCCCAGCTGCGCATGACGGAAAGCGTATCCACCAAGGCGGGAGACCGGTTTGTCATCCGGTTTTTCTCCCCCCTGGAGACCATTGGCGGCGGCGTGGTGTTGGACGACACGCCGGTGCGGCACAAGCGCAACCGCCCCGAGGTGCTGGAAGCGTTGGCCATCCGGGAGAGCGGGAGCGGCGGCGAACGGCTGGTGCAGGCGGTGGCCGGGTTCGGCTATGCCCTGCCGGACCGGAAAAAACTGGCGGACAAGCTCTCCTGCAGCCCGGAGGACATGGAGGCCGACCTTCAGGAACTGGTGGGCCGCGGCGAGGTCATCGAGGCTCTGCCGGGCCGCTATCTGGCGGCCTCGGTGCTGGATACGGTGTGGGGCAACTGCCGCGCATTGCTGGAGGGCTACCACAAGGCCAATCCCCTCCACGCAGGCATGCGTCAGGCGGAAGTGCGCCAGAAGCTCTTTAAGTCCACGGAGCAGACGGTGGCCGACGCGGTGCTGGGTGCACTGCGTTCCGAGGGCAAGATCAAAAAGGTGGCTGACCGGTACGCACTGTCGGAGTTCGACATCCACTATACCAAACGGCAGACCGCCATCCGGGAGCGGCTGCTCAAGGTTTACCAGGACGCCGGAGTGGAGACAGCCACGGTGGACGAGGTCATGGCCATGTTCGCCCCCAATGAGAAAAATGATTCCAAGCAGGTGCTGGACAGCGTGCTTTCCGACGGGGAGCTGGTGATGCTCTCCCCCCAGATCTGCTGGAGCAGGGAGACCTATGAGCGGGTGTGCGGAGTGGTCAGCAAACACTTTGAAGACCATGAGACCATCACGCTGGCAGAGCTGCGGGATGCCCTGGGGACCTCCCGCAAGTATGCGCTGGCCGTGCTGGAATATTTTGACCGGAATAAGGTTACAAAGAAAGAGGGAGACTTCCGCCGTCTGGCCCAGGGGTTCGGGCGGGATATGTCGAATTGACGCAAAACATACTTGCCTTGCAGCGGCTGGTGTGTTATACTGAGCGTCGCATGGGAGTAGATGGGTGCTGGTGTGCCCCCCGGTCTTCAAAACCGGTGCAGGTGGTGAAGAGCCGCCCAGGTGGGTTCGATTCCCACATATTCCCGCCAAAAGAGCGCTGCAGCGATGCGGCGCTCTTTTCCTATTGAGAGGAGGGATGGGTATTGGACATCAAGCAGTTAGAGGTATTTGCCGCAGTGGTGGACAGCAACAGTTTTTCCAAGGCGGCGGAGCAGCTGCATCTGACCCAGCCGACGGTCAGCACCCATATCGCCTCGCTGGAAAAAGAGCTGAAAATCAAGCTCATTGTCCGGACCACCAAGGAGATATTCCCCTCCGAGGCGGGAAAACTGCTGTACCAATATGCCCGGCGCATGCTGAAGCTCCGCCGGGAGGCCTTGGAGGCCATCCAGTCCTACTCCAGGGAGATGTGCGGCACCATCCACATCGCAGCCTCCACCATTCCGGGCCAGTATTTCCTGCCCCGGCTGATGCGCAGCTTCCGGGAGGAGTATCCGGACATCCAGTTCGCCATGGAGATCACCGACAGCCAGGAGGTGGCGGCGGCGGTCTCCTCCCGCAGCGTGGAAATCGGCTTCTGCGGCACGTTGCTGGACGCCCCCAAGTGCTCCTTCCAGGAGTTTGCCGACGACCGGCTGGTGCTCATCACGCCCAATACCCGCAAATACCGCCAGTACCAGAAGAAGGGGTTTCCCGTCCGCCGGATCCTGGAGGAGAGCTTCATCAGCCGCGAAAGCGGCAGCGGCACCCGGAAGGAGACGGAACAGTTCCTTCGGGAGATGGGGGTGGACATGACACAGATGAAGATTGCCGTGGAGGTGCGATCCACCGACGACATCAAAAAAATGGTCAGCGAGGGGCTGGGGATCGCCGTGATCTCCAAGACCGCATCGGAGAGCGACTGCCAGTTCGGAAACCTGCTGGCCTTTGACTTTGACAGCGTGAGCCTCCGCCGGAAGCTATACGCGGCGCGGCACAAAAAGGGAATCCTGTCCCCCATTGCCCAGGCCTTCTATGATTATGCCCTGGAGTATTATAAAAAGGGAAATCCTGGGGATGGGAGTACCCGGGCATAGCAGGGGATCTGTTTTCTTGCCATGGACAGGCTGCGCCCTGTACGCCGGGATGAAGATGCTATGGTTTATACTTATTCAAGCCTGCACAGCGATCACCACAACGAATAATAAAGCGCATAGCTGACTGCATGGAAGAGATGAAATGCCTTCATGTAAAGCTGAATGAGATACATATGTTTTCTTGGTATGGACAAATCGAATTGCATTTGGATAGGATTTCCAAATCAACCGACAAAATAGATAACTTCCCTGCAGAAAATTGTGCAGGTATGACAAAAACGCAGAAAAATGCAAAAACCGGATTGAATTTATTTATAAATCCCTCTTTTTGCTTGCCATTTTTTCATTTTCCTGTATGATGGTGATTATAAAGCCGGAGTTTGGGGATTTGACCTGCCGGTAGGCTGAAAAGTAGGATTTTCGGCCCTTTTTTGCGGAAAAGTATGGAAAATGGAGCCTGGTATGAGTTCGGAAAGAGACTATTTGATTTTGACCAACAATCCCCTTGTGGCGCGCTGCATGGACGGACGGTTTACCATCCGGCTGGAGGAGGCGCTGGGCTACCGGGAAATCCTGGTGCTGGCACGGGATATGGTCTATGAAGGGCATACACTCTACACCCACCCTCTTTCCGGCAGCGTCAAGCCCAACGAGACCCCTTATAAGTCCGTGGTGGTCTCCAAGGTCCCTCATGGCTTCTCGGCGGAGCAGGCCGAGATCATGGGCAATGCCATTATAGCCTATGACAAGTTCGCTCCCCGCAACGTGGTCCTGACCGACCAGATCCGGCAGGACTTCCAACTGATCGACTATACCCTGCTGTCGGGTGCTTTGAATTTTGACGCGGCGGCGGGTCTTAGTAAATTTGCTCAACCATAAGGAAAATATAAGAAGGAGGTGTTCTCTTTGAAATTGGAACTGGGCTATATCCAGATGAAAGACATTCAATTTTCAAAGGAATGCAAGGTAGAAAACGGAACGCTTTTCGTGAATGCCGATGAGGTGAAAGCTTTCGTATACGAGGACGACGATGTCAAGGCCTGCGTCAAGAGCGTGGTATTTGACATTGCCAAGCCCGGCGAGAGCGTTCGTATCACCCCGGTCAAGGACGTCATCGAGCCCCGCGTGAAGGTCGAGGGCCCTGGCGGAATCTTCCCCGGAGTCATCGCCAAGGTTGACACCGTCGGCTCCGGCAAGACTCATGTCCTGCGCGGCATGGCTGTGGTCACCGCCGGTAAGATCGTCGGTTTCCAGGAGGGCATCATCGACATGTCCGGCCCCGGCGCCGACTACACCCCGTTCTCCAAGCTGCTGAACCTGGTGCTGGTCTGCGAGCCCGTGGAGGGCGTGCATCAGCACGAGTATGAGCATGCGGTCCGTCTGGTGGGCCTGCGCGCCGCCACCTTCATCGGTGAACTGGGCCGCGACCTGGTCCCCGACGAGGTCAAGACCTTTGAGACCTACGGCATCAAGGAGGGAATCGAGAAGTTCCCCAACCTGCCCCGCGTGGCCTATGTCCATATGCTCCAGAGCCAGGGCCTGCTGCATGACACTTATGTCTACGGCGTGGACGCCAAGCGCTCCCTGACCACGATCCTCAACCCCACTGAGACCATGGACGGCGCCATCATCTCCGGCAACTGCGTGTCCGCCTGCGACAAGAACACCACCTACCACCACCTGAACAACCCCGTGGTGGCCGAGTTGTTCGAAGAGCACGGCAAGAGCCTCAACTATGTCTGCAACATCATCACCAACGAGAACGTCTACCTGGCTGACAAGCAGCGCTCCTCCGACTGGACGGCCAAGCTGTGCCGCCTGCTGGATCTGGACGGCGCCATCGTCTCCCAGGAGGGCTTCGGCAACCCCGATACCGACCTGATCATGAACACCAAGAAGATCGAGCTGCAGGGCGTCAAGACCACCATCATCACCGACGAGTATGCCGGCCAGGATGGCAAGTCCCAGTCCCTGGCGGACGCCGATCCTCTGGCCGACGCTGTGGTCACCGGCGGCAACGCCAACCAGGTCATTGTCCTGCCCAAGATGGACAAGGTCATCGGCACGCTGGACTATGTGGATAAGATCGCCGGCGGTCATGCCGGTTCCCTGCGTCCCGACGGTTCCATCGAGGCGGAGCTGCAGGTCATCACCGGCGCTACCAACGAGATGGGCTTCAACTGCCTGAGCGCAAGATAAGGGAAGGAGGACTTAGAGAACAATGAGTTATCGTGTAGTACACTATATCAACCAGTTCTTCGCCAACATCGGCGGCGAGGAAATGGCTCATGTGCCCCCCGAGCTGCGGGAGGGCTTTGTAGGCCCCGGCATGGCCTTCAACCAGGCCTGGAAGGGTGAGGCCGAGATCGTCCAGACCATCGTCTGCGGCGACTCCTATTTCGCTGAGCACGAGAAGGATGCCAAGGCGCAGGTCCTGGAGTGGGTCAAGGCTGCCAAGCCCGACCTCTTTATCGCGGGCCCCGCGTTCAACGCCGGCCGTTACGGCTATGCCTGCGCCAATGTTTGCCAGGCTGTCCAGGATGAGCTGGGTATCCCTGTCCTGACCGGTATGTATGAGGAAAACCCCGGCGCCGATCTGAAGGACAAGGTCCTGGTCGTCGCCACCACCAACAGCGCCGCCGGCATGCGCAAGGCCGCCCCCGTGATGGCCAAGCTGGCGATGAAGCTGATGAAGGGTGAAGAGTTGGGCGCCTCCTGCGAGGACGGCTATATGCCCAACGGTATCCGCCGTAACTTCTTTGAGAAGGACCGCGGTGCAAAGCGCGCTGTCAAGATGCTGATCAACAAGCTCTCCGACAAGCCCTTCACCACCGAGTATCCCATGCCCTCTTTCGACCGCGTGGCCCCCAATAAGGCCATTAAGGATCTGAGCAAGGCCACCATTGCCCTGTGCACCTCCGGCGGTATCGTCCCCAAGGGCAACCCCGATCACATTGAGTCCTCTTCCGCCTCCCACTATGGCGAGTACAACATCGCCGGCGTGCAGGATCTGACCGAGGCCACCTATGAGACCGCCCACGGCGGCTACGACCCGGTCTATGCCAACGAGGATCCCGACCGCGTCCTGCCTGTGGATGTGCTGCGCGAGTTTGAGCGCGAGGGCAAGATCGGCAAGCTGCACGACTTCTTCTACACCACCGTCGGCAACGGGACCGCTGTTGCCTCCGCCAAGGCCTTTGCTGCTGAGTACGCGCAGAAGCTCCTGTCCGCAGGAGTGGATGCCGTCATCATGACCTCCACCTGAGGCACCTGCACGCGTTGCGGTGCAACGATGGTAAAAGAGATTGAGCGCGCTGGCATCCCCGTGGTGCATATGTGCACAGTTACCCCCATCTCCATGACGGTCGGCGCCAACAGAATTGTCCCGACCATTGCAATCCCCCATCCCCTGGGCAACCCCGCACTGACCAAGGAAGAGGAGTACGCCCTGCGTAAAAAGCTGGTTTCCCGCGCCCTGGAGGCTCTGACCACCGAGGTGGAGGACCAGACCATCTTCGAGGTCTGATTTTGAATGAAGATGCTCCCACGGTGCCCAAAAGGTGCCGTGGGAGAGCATCCTTAAATTAGGAGCGTAAAAGAATGAGCAAAATCTACGATGTTATTGTTCTGGGCGCCGGCCCTGCCGGCCTTGCCGCCGGCCTTTACGCCGGACGCAGCCGTCTGGATACCCTGATTATTGAAAAGGGCCAGGACGGCGGTCAGATCGCCATCACCAACGAGATCGAAAACTACCCCGGCCAGATTCTGGAGGGCGAAAGCGGCCCCAGCCTGATTGCCCGCATGACCGAGCAGGCCAAGAAGTTTGGTGCTGAGCGCGTCAGCGACGTGATCAAGAGCGTGGAGTTGGACGGCGATGTGAAGAAGCTGGTAGGCAATAAAGGCGAATACCTTGCCAAGGCCGTGATCATTGCCACCGGCGCATTCCCCCGCCCCATCGGCTGCAAAAATGAGGCCCAGTATGTGGGCAAGGGCATCTCCTTCTGTGCCACCTGCGACGCCGCGTTCTTTGAGGACTTTGAGGTCTACGTTGTGGGCGGCGGCGACGCTGCCGTGGAAGAGGCCATGTATCTGACCAAGTTCGCCCGCAAGGTGACCATCATCCACCGCCGCGACGAGCTGCGCGCCGCCAAGTCCATTCAGGAGAAGGCGTTCAAGAATCCCAAGCTGAACTTCATGTGGGACACCGTGGTGGACGAGGTGGATGGCGACGAGATCCTCTCCAAGATGATCGTCAAGAACACCAAGACCGGCGAACTGACCACCGTGGAGGCAGATCCCGAGGACGGCATGTTCGGCCTCTTCGGCTTCATCGGCCTGCTGCCCAACTCCAAGCTGTTCGATGGCATCATCGACATGGAGAACGGTTACATCAAAACCGACGACAACATGCACACCAACCTCCCCGGCGTCTATGCCGCCGGTGACATCCGTGTGAAGAGCCTGCGTCAGGTTGTCACAGCTGCCGCTGACGGCGCCATCGCCGCCATGCAGGCTGAACACTATATCGCAAATCTGAAGTAAGGAGACTGAGAGTTATGCTGGAAGTTGATAAGAATACTTTTGAGGCCGAAGTGCTTCAGGCCAGCGGTAAGGTCTTGGTGGACTTCTACGGCGACGGCTGCGTGCCCTGCGCTGCCCTGATGCCCCACGTCCACGGCTTTGCCGAGACCTACGGCGATAAGCTGAAGTTCTGCGCCCTGAACACCACCAAGGCGCGCCGCCTGGCCATCGGCCAGAAGATCCTGGGCCTGCCCGTCATCGCCATCTATGAAAACGGCGCGATGATCGATTCCTGTGTCAAGGACGACGCTACCCCCGAGAACGTCGAGGCCATGATCAAGCGCCACATCTAAGTGATGGCGCAACCAAGCGGTAGAACGCTGCTGAGCAGCTTTCTATAAATTCATTGCAAAGGAGGAAAAGAGACATGAGCATTTTAGCTGGCAAAAAGGTCATCATCATCGGTGACCGCGACGGCATTCCCGGTCAGGCCATCGAGGCTTGCGCTGTGAGCGCTGGAGCTGAGGTCGTGTTTTCCTCGACGGAGTGCTTCGTCTGAACCGCCGCTGGTGCAATGGATCTGGAAAATCAGAAGCGAGTCAAGGAGTTCGCTGAGCAGTATGGCCCTGAGAACGTTGTCGTTCTGTTGGGTGCTGCTGAGGGCGAGGCTTCCGGCTTGGCTGCTGAGACGGTCACCAATGGTGACCCGACTTATGCCGGTCCGTTGACAGGAGTCCAGTTGGGACTCACGGTTTACCACGTGTGCGAGCCTGAAGTGAAGGCTGAGTTTGACGAGGCGGTCTACGAGGAGCAGGTCTCCATGATGGAGATGGTTCTGGATGTGGATGATATCATCAGCGAGATGAGCGCCATTCGCGATCAGTACTGCAAGTATTTGGGCTAATGACTGAGCTTGGGGGCGGCGGCTTCAGCCGCCGCCTCTGTCCGTCTTTTAGGCGCATTCTGCGTCGATGTGGATGATCGCAGAAGGCCGCACTCGTAGGACGCAGCACTGCTGCAATGATCCATGGCGATGAACTACATTTTTGAAAATGCAGAGAGGACGATTTTCTTATGAAGAGTGTTATCAAAGGCGCGGGCTATATCCTGGTACATACGCCCGACATGGTGATTCACAATGGCACCACCCAAACCACCGAACGCATCGTCAATCCCGACGGTGACTACCTCAAGGAACTGCCCAGCCACATCCGCAGCTTTGAGCAGACCCTGAGCTATTGGCCCAACCAGGTCTACATCGGCAACAAGACCCCCGAGGACCTGGCGGGTGTGGAGCAGCCCTGGCATGACAAGACCTGCGACGTCAGCGAGCGCTATGGCAAGTTCGGCCAGATCATGCCCCAGGAGGAGTTCCTGCTTCTAATGCAGGCCTGCGACGTCTTTGACCTGGTGAAGATGGATAAGGACTTTGTGGCTGAGCATAAGGCCGCCCTGGCTGCCAATCCCCTGATCGACGAGACCATTATGGCCCGCATCAACGACGGCGTAGATGGCGCCGAGGTTGCCCGCCTGGTGGCCGAGGAGCACTCCGAGGGCCTCTACCATCACGACAAGCTGGTGGGCTGCGTCAACCGCGCCCACGACATCGACGTGAACCTGTCCGCCCATGTGATGCACGAAAACATTGTCTCCAAGGCATCTTCCGTGCTGGCCCTGCTGTCTGCCGTGAAGAACGCCGGAATCAGCAAGGATGAGGTGGAGTACGTCATTGACTGCTGCGAAGAGGCCTGCGGCGATATGAACCAGCGCGGCGGCGGCAACTTTGCCAAGGCTGCTGCTGAGATTGCTGGACTGAGCTGCGCCACCGGTTCTGACGCCCGCGGATTCTGCGCCGGTCCTTCCCACGCTATGATTGAGGCTGCCGCTCTGGTGGAGTCCGGCGCCTATAAGACCGTCATCGTCACCGCTGGCGGCTGCACCGCCAAGTTGGGCATGAACGGCAAGGACCACGTGAAGAAGGGCCTGCCCATCCTGGAGGACATGGTGGGCGGATTCGCCGTCGTGGTCACCCAGAATGACGGCGTGAACCCTGAGATCAACCTGGAAATCCTGGGCCGCCACACGGTGGGCACCGGATCCGCTCCTCAGGCTGTCATCGGCTCCCTGGTCACTGAGCCGCTGGAGCGCGCCGGCCTGAAGGTCACTGACATCGACAAGTTCTCCCCCGAGATGCAGAACCCCGACATCACCAAGCCCGCCGGCGCTGGTGACGTGCCTCTGGCCAACTACAAGATGATCGCTGCTCTGGCTGTCAAGCGGGGCGACATCGCCAAGACGGACCTGGCCAAGTTCACCGTCGAGCACGGCCTCACCGGCTGGGCTCCCACCCAGGGCCACATCCCCTCTGGCGTTCCTTACATCGGCTTTGCCCGTGAGGATATCCTGGCCGGCGCCATCCAGCGTGTGATGATCATCGGCAAGGGGTCTTTGTTCCTGGGCCGCATGACCAACCTCTTTGACGGCGTCTCCTTTGTAATTCAGAAGAACTCCGGCGAGGGCGACAATGCCGGCGTCAGTGAGGAAGAGGTCAAGGGCATGATTGCCAAGGCCATGAAGGAGTTTGCCGCCACTTTGATGGCTCAGGCCGAATAAGGGAGGCAAAGCATGAGTAATTTGGAAAAAACCATTGCCAAGGCATTCTTGGAGATGGCTGAGGGCCTGGAAAACGGTTCCTACGGCGTCCGCCCCAAGATTGCCCTGACCGGCATGGGCAGCGAGCATGGCGAGGAAAACGCCATGGCCGCCGCCAAGATGGCTGCCGCCCGCGGTGTGGATGTGTACTACATCGGCACTCTGGAGGCGGAAGGCGTCACCACCGTCAAAGTGGCGGATGAGGACGAGGGCCACAAGAAGATGGAGCAGATGGTGGAAAACCACGAGGTGGACGGCGCGGTCACCATGCATTTCCCGTTCCCCATCGGTGTTTCCACCGTGGGCCGGGTCGTTACCCCTGCCAAGGGCAAGGAGATGTTTGTGGCCAACACCACTGGTACCTCCAGCGCCGACCGCATTGAGGGTATGATCAAAAATGCCGTTTACGGCATCATCGCGGCCAAGGCATCCGGCGTCCAGAATCCCACCGTGGGCATCCTGAATGTGGACGGCGCCCGCCAGACCGAGATGGCCCTTAAGCAGCTGCAGGAGGGCGGCTATGAGTTCCAGTTCGCAAACTCCGCACGGGCCGACGGCGGCGCTGTCATGCGCGGCAACGATGTGCTGCAGGGTACACCCGACGTCATGGTCACCGATTCTTTGACCGGCAACGTGCTGATCAAGATGCTCTCCGCCTACACCACCGGCGGCAGCTTTGAAGCCACGGGATACGGCTACGGCCCCGGCATCGGAAAGGGCTACGAAAAGCTGATCCTCATCATCTCCCGCGCTTCCGGCGCACCCTTGATTGCCAACGCTCTGGAATTTGCCGCCCAGCTGGTGCGGGGCAAGGTGTTCCAGGTTGCGGCCGAGGAGTTTGCCAAGGCAGAAAAAGCGGGATTGAGCAAAATCCTGGAGGCCCGCAAGGCTGCGGCCAAGCCTGCTGCTGAGGAGGAAGAGGTCAAGGCGCCTCCCGCAGAACCTGTCACCGCCAGCATCCCTGGCATCGAGGTCATGGATCTGGAGGACGCCGTGAAAGCCCTGTGGAAGGCCGGCATTTATGCTGAGTCCGGCATGGGCTGCACCGGTCCCCTGGTAATGATGAGTGAGGCCAACCATGCCAAGGCCCTGGAGATTCTCCAGAAGGCCGGATATGTGGGCTAAAAGAAGGAAGCGAGCATATGAAAGTCAACGACGTCATTGAAAAATGCGAAAAGGATTTGACCACCGAGGAGCTCATTGACCTGGTGGCTAACCACAATCGGCAGGTCGACCTGATCTTTGCCGAGAAAAAGAGCGACGAGGACGGCTATCTCAGCTGGGATGCTGAGAACTGGACCTCTGTGGACGGCAAGCGGTTCATCCGTAGCTATTCTCTGGAGGGCCGGGTTCTGTCCGACTACTCCGGTTACAACAAGTACGACATGAAGGGGTACTTTGAGCCGGAGAAGGCCAAAGAGGTTCGCCTGAACTGAGCAAAAAGAGCGCGCGGATGGTTCCGCGCGCTCTTTTTTGTTTTATTTTTTTGGCCGCAGGGCCAGGCCGGCTCCGCCGCCGATGACGCCGCCCAGGATATGGGTCAGATGAGACACATTGTCCTGCTGGGTGATGCCCTCATAGATTTGGCCACCCAAGTAGATGACTGCAATCACAATCAGGGTCAAAGGGACTCCATCCCGCCCACTCCCGGTGACAGAGGAGAGCAGGATGAAGGCAAACACCACTCCAGAGGCACCTAACAAAGCCGTTCCGGGGAAGAAAAGGACCTCCGTCAGCCCGGTGACCAGGGCGGTAATGGCGATGACCGCTGCAACGCGGCGGCTTCCGTATTTCTCCTCCAGCATGGGGCCGGTAAGCAGCAGCAGAACCATATTCCCGCTGTAGTGGGCCCAATTGGCATGTCCCAATACATGGCCAAAGAGGCGGAAGTAAAAAAGAGGATCCGCCAGGGAACTGCGGTATACGCTGAACAGGTACGCGTTGGTCCAGCCGGCGGTAAGCCGATTCAAAAGGAGCGCTGCCATGGAGAGCAGTGCAAAGGTCAGCACCACTGGGGAATTGTATCGGATTTTTCGCATGTTCATCACCTCAGGACGTGATTTGGCAAAGACAAAATGAGATTAGCTACAATATATCAGATATTATAGTTAATATATTACACAAAATGGACACTGTATGCCTATCTGGCTGCACGACTTGTCCTCTTGTAAGAGCCCGGAAGACTGATGGAGAATGGATATCGGAGCTCGAACAGGAGGGCAATTCTTGTTCAAAGGGGTTTGGATGCCATGCCGACAATTTGATGGGGAGAATGTGAAATGATTGGGATATCCTTTAGCAGTCGGGGTCGAGACATATGTGCTTATTATAAGGCAAAGCCTAAATTGCTGTCAAATTTTTGAAATTGAATCATTAGTCAAAATGCTTTGGAATGGCAAAGAATTCAGGATGTCGTCAAAATTACCAAACAATTTGAAACAGAAAAGGTGGCTTATAAATTGATTTGAAAAAAATACCAAATTAGAAAATAGTGACGCCCAACTCTTGGGGAACAGGAAGAAAAGGATTCCCATATCTTGTGATTGGTCAAGTTATCGTCCGATTTGTGAAAATTCACCGTGTGATATTTGTTGAACTCGCACAAAATTTATCATATAATATATATAATTGGTATACATAATATGAATTAGTAGATTCTTGGAAGTTGCAGAGATGACCCGCTTACACCGGAAGTGGGGAAGAGGAGGAAAGGATATGATCCTGCTTGGCACGTTGGGATTTGCCTTCTTCTTCCTCAGTGACTGGAACGATCTGCACCGGGGTGACAAGCGCCTTTGCTGGCTGTTTCCAGCCGGGGCGGTTCTCTTTTGCACAGCGGTTGCGGCAGGGAGCCGTTTCGGAGCGGCGCCGCTTACCGGGGCCTGGCGAATCGTGGCTGCTGCCGCGGTGCTTGCATTTTTGGCGCTGGAAGCCTACTCGCTGTTTTTTGCTCTGCCGGCCGGCGCCTCTTACGGCGAGCCGGGTGCAAAGCGGGCTGCGCTGACCGGGGGCGTTTATGCGCTCTGCCGCCATCCCGGCGTTTTGTGGATGATCGGATTGCTGTTCTGTCTGTGGCTTTCCTGCGGCTTACCGCTTTTGTGTGTGGCGGTGTACAGCCTGCTGGATGTGCTTTTGGTGGTTTACGAGGACCGGTGTGTGTTTCCGGTGCTGCTGGAAGGATATGATGCGTATCAGAAAAGGACGCCTTTTTTGGTGCCCTCCGCTGACAGCATCCGAGCGTTTCTGGCGCCTAACAAAGGAGATTAAGAGAAAAAGGGGTGTGTCCCATGAAGTTTCAGGAGCGGTTGAAAAAATGCAGTAAGGAGCAGCTTTGGCGGGAATACTGCGGCTTTTTGGACATGTCCGTGGACGAGTATATGTACACCCAGCGCCGATTGATGGAGGAGCAGCTTCGGGTGTGGTCCAACAGCCCCCTGGGGCGGAAGCTGTTAGACGGCAAGAAACCAGGCAGCATTGAGGAGCTGCGGGACACGATGCCCCTCACTACCTATGCGGACTACGCCGATGTGCTGCTGCCCCGGCGGTCGGACATGCTCTGCAGTGAACCCGCGGTCTGGATCCAAACCACCTGGGAGGGAGGCCTGCGGCCCATCAAGCTGGCACCCTACACCAGAGGGATGCTGGACTGCTACCGCCACAACCTGCTGTCGGTGATGATGATGGCCACCAGCAGGAGGAAAGGCGATTTTGATTTGAAGCGGGGTGACCGCATCCTGTACGGGGGCGCGCCGCTGCCCTATGCCACGGGGCTGATGCCGTCTCTATTTGACGAGGACATTGAATTTACTTGGCTGCCCGATTCCAACGCCCACTCCGACCTGAGCTTCAGCCAGCGGATCAAGAAGGGGTTCTCCATGGCCATGAGCGGCGGCGTGGATTTCTTTTTTGGGATCGGCAGCGTGGCCAACTATATTACAGAGAGCTTTGGAAAAGGCGGCAGCGGCGGAAAGCTGAACATCTCCGTCAAACACGCCCTGCGCTATGTCAGGGCCAAATACATCAGCCACAGGGACGGGCGCAGCGTGGTGCCCGGGGATATTTTCCACCTGAAGGCCCTCTTCTATGCCGGGACGGACGCACGCTGTTACCGGGACCGCCTGAGCGCGGCCTGGGGGACGGTTCCCCTGGAACTGGCTGCCGGAACCGAGTCCACCTGCCTGGGCGCTGAGACGTGGGAGCGCAATGGGATGGTGTTCTTTCCGGACGCCTGCTTCTATGAGTTCATCCCCGAGGAGGAGATGCGCAGGAACCGGGCGGATGAGACCTATCAGCCCAGGACCTGCCTGATGGACGAGGTGTGCGCGGGGGAAACCTACGAGCTGGTGATCAGTGTACTCCACGGCGGCGCGTTTATGCGCTACCGGATCGGCGACACCTACCACTGCCTTCGGGGCGGAAAGGGCGAACTGCCCCGTTTTTCCTTTGTGGACCGGGTTCCCGACGTGATCGACATTGCGGGATTCACCCGGATTACGGCCTCCTCTGTGGAAGAGGTGATCCATCTGTCCAAGCTGGGGATCGGCGACTGGGTGATGAAAAAGGAGTTTGACGCCCAGGGCAACCCCTTTTTGCACATGTATGTGGAGATCACGCCGGAGGCTCAGGTGGACGATGTGACGACGCGTCAGGTTCTGACCGAGCATCTCACGGTCTATTTTAAATATTTTGACAGCGACTACAGCGATTTGAAAAAGCTGCTGAACATGGAGCCTCTTCAGATTACCATCCTGAAGTACGGAACCATTTCCGGTTATGAACAGCAGACCGGGCACAAGCTCTACCGCATCAATCCGGGTATGCTGGATATCACCGGCCTGCTGAAGTACCAGGCGCAGGTATGGGAGGATCACATATGATGACGCACTCCATCCCGTATCTTTTTGTGAACACCATTGCGCTGAGCTGTTTTGCGCTGATGTTCACAACGTTTCTGGCGGCGAAGAAGACGCCGGAAATCCGTGCCTTCATGGCGGTGTTGGCAGGCAGCATCCTGTGGTCCGGCGGCGCCATCCTCATGCGGCTGCAAATGTGGCCCGGCATGGAATTTTGGTACTACGTTTCCATTGTATCCCTCTTTTCCCTGGAGTGGCTATTCTATCTTTTTGTCCATAACTTCTCCCGCCAGAGGGGAAAGTTTATGCTGATCCTCTGGACTGTGCTGACCATCGCCATCTGGCCCGGGACCATCAGCGGCTTTTACCTGGCCCCGCCCACCCCGACAGTGACGGCCAGCGGCGGCACTGTGTTTACCTACAGCACAAACTGGCACATCCTGATTCCCTGCGTGCTGTTCGTGGCCATCATCATCTCCACGCTGCAGCTGCTGTTCCAGATCATCCGGGAACAGGGCATCCACTCCCCGGGCATCCGGGTCATTGTGATCGGCGGGCTGGTGATGCTGGTGGGTAACTTGATGCAGATCGGCATCCCAGGCAACACCTTCCCCTATGACGCACTGGCCGGAATCTGCTTTGCCTGTTTGCTGATGTCCGCCCTCTACAAGCGGAGGATGTTCCGCATGACGCTGGTGATCTCCCGCAGCCTTTTGATGATCGTGCTGGTTGTCATCTGTGTGTTGGCGAGCATTTATGTGATTGCCCCTCTGGAACAGTTTTTAACCACGTCCATCGGCATGGCTGTCAGCAGCGCCACCACGGTGGTTGCCATCTTCTTTGCGCTGATCTTGTCCATGTCCTATCTGCTGACCAAGCGGCTGATTGACTCCATCTTTACTCGTGAGGAGCAGCAGAACAAGCTGCTCAAACAGTTTACCGCCGACGCCACCCAGACGCTGGATACCGGCGAGATCATGGCCAAGCTTGCGAATGCGATCCGTGAGGAAATCCCCATCGAACAGGTTTACATCTGCCTGGCGGAGAAAGACCACTTTGCCGCCCGGTACTGCTCCAGCCCTCTGGCGTCGCTGTCCTTTACCATCTCCCGGACCAGCCCCCAGATCAGCTACTTGAGGGATCAGGAGCCCTACCTCATCATGTCGGAATTCCGAAGCAACCCCCTCTATCTGTCGGTATGGGAGGAGGAGAAGGACCTCTTCCGGAGGCTGAACATCGACTGCGTGTTTGCCATGCGGGACGGCAAGGATATTGTGGGGCTCATATTGCTGGCAGCCTCTGACCGCAACCGGAGTTTCAGTTATGTGGAGATCAGCTTTCTGGAGACCATCAGCTCAGTGGCCTCCATTGCCATGAAAAACGCGGGGCTCTATGAGAAGATGTTTCGGGAGGCCAGGATTGACAGCCTGACCAATGTGTTCAACTACCGCTATTTTGTGGAAAAGGTGGCAGAGCAGTTCAACGCCTGCAAGGGCGACTGCATCTCGCTGATGTTCTTGGACATCGACGATTTTAAGCTCTATAACCAGCTCTACGGTGTGGCAGAGGGGGATGCGGCACTGCGTGCCGTTGCCTCGGTGATCTCGCAATGCACTGGCGAGAGGGGGATGGTGTTCCGCACCAGCGGAAAGGTATTTGCCGCGCTGCTGCCCCGCACCGATGCCCGGACTGCCGAAACCATGGCGCGGGAGATGCAAAGCCGCATCGCTCAGGTCAACCGGGACAACCAGAAAAAAGCCATTACTGTCAGCGTCGGCATCTGTGCCGCCCCCTACGCGGCAGCCACCGCCAAGGAACTGCGGGACAATGTGGACATGGCGGTTTACAGCGCAAAGCGCAGCGGGAAAAACCGGATTTCCGTGTTCCGCGGTGCAAAGGCGCTGCCGCAGAAGCTGACGGAGCGGACCAACGCAGTTGTGGAACAGATCGAGCGGGAGGACAACAACGTCTACCGCAACGCCCTGTCCATGATTTCGGCGCTGACTGCCGCAATTGACGCCAAGGACCACTACACCTACGACCACAGCAAGAACGTGGCCTATTACGCGGCCATGCTGGCCACTGCCGCCGGCTTCAATGACGAGCAGGTGCGGATGATCTACTCGGCGGGACTGCTCCACGACATCGGTAAGATCAGCATTCCTGAGGATATCCTCAACAAAAAGGGTAAGCTCAGCGATGAGGAATTCCGGGTCATGCAGTCCCATGTCAACAACTCCATTGAGATGATCCGCCATCTTCCGGATATGGACTATCTGATCCCGGCCGCCATCGGGCATCATGAGCGGTGGGATGGGCGCGGGTATCCCCGGGGCATTGCGGGCAAGCAGATTCCGGTCTCCGCCCGCTGCCTGGCCATTGCCGACGTGTTCGACGCCATGACCACGGACCGGCCTTACCGCAGCGGCCTGCCCACGGAGTATGCGCTCCAGCAGATCGAGCAGGGGGCTGGGACACAGTTTGACCCGGACCTGGCCAGAATTTTCGTCAGCCTGGTACGGGAAAAGGAAATCCCCGTTGCATGCCGCAGCAGGGTGGAATAAGAAATAACGGCCCGGAGCTGCCTGCTCCGGGCCGTTTCTTTTATCATGGAGCGCTTATCCCCGCTGCTGATGGAAGCGGTAAAAAGTCTCCAGGGCGATTTGAATCTCCTGCTCCCAGGCATCCACCAGCTTTTGGTTGCCGGATTCCGGCGTGCCGTCTGCATAGTAGAGCTCGCTGGTCTTCAGGTTTGCAGAGCAGCCGTAGATGGCGGCGGCGCGGCAGCCCTTGCGGTGGGCCACGGTGAATACGCCGGAGGCCTCCATCTCCAGATTGATGCAGCCATAGCTCACCAGACGGTCGATGAATTCCGGCGTCTCCCCATAGAAGGAGTCGTCGGTGGAGCCGATGCCATAGTGGACGGAGGTTTCAGACAGCTCACGGGCCGTGGAGAGAAGCAGGGCCGTCAGGTCAAAGTCCGGGACGGCGGGGAAGGAGTCCGGGACAAAAAAGCGGGAAGTGCCCTCATTTTTCATAGAGCCGGTGCTGACGATCAGGTCTCCCACCCGGATCCCTTCCTGGATGGCGGCGGTAGAGCCGATGCGGATGAACACTTTTGCGCCGGCGTTGCACAGCTCCTCCGTGGCAATGGCGGCGGAAGGGCAGCCCATGCCGGTGGAGGTGACGCTCACGGTGAGGCCCTTATAGGTTCCGGTGAAGGTGCGGTGCTCCCGGTTGTTGGCCACCAGCTTGGCGTCTTTCAGGTACTTGGCTGTGCGGTCGCAGCGGGCGGGATCACCGGGCAGCAGCACATACTCCCCCACGTCGCCGGGGGCAAGGCAGGTCAGATATTGACGGATGTTTTGACCGGTGATAGCGCTTTTATCCACAGGATTGCTCATTGATATCCTCTCCTTTTTATAAATGGGCCGCTGGGCGGCTTAAACCCATTATACTATGAAGCGCTATTTAGTCAATCATGGAAACAATTGACGAATGCAGGGGATTCATGGTATGGTGAGGGCAGGTCAACGAAAGTGAGGAATCATCATGCTGAACGCAGAAGAGATTGTCAAACGCCTGAAGTTAGAGCCCCTGGACCGGGAGGGCGGCATGTATCGCAGCACTTATACCTGTGAAAAAACCGCGGATGGCGAGCCCATCGGAAGCGCCATTTACTACTTTTTGACAGAGCGCTCCTTCTCCCACCTCCACAAGCTGACCGGAGATGAGGTATACCACTTCTATCTGGGCGACCCGGTGGAACTGGTGGAGCTGCTGCCCGACGGGAGGCAGCGCATCACCCGGTTGGGAACTGACCTGGAGCAGGGCCAGACGCCCCAGCACCTGGTGTGTGCCGGCACCTGGCAGGGCTCCCATCTGCTGCCGGGCGGCAAATTTGCCCTGCTTGGCACCACCATGGCCCCCGGTTTTACCCCGGAGTGCTATGAGCATGGGGTGAAGGAGGAGCTGATGCGCCGATATCCGGAGGCAAAAAGTTGGATTGAGCAGCTGACTGGAGAGGCAGTGGCGTTTTAAACATCAAAAAGAAGGCCCGGATTCTTCTGAATCCGGGCCTTCTTTTTTCTTTTTTAGCGGCGAAACAGCCAGCTTCGGACGCGGAGGCGGTAGATGACGGAAAACCGCCCCAAAGCGATATCCAGGAGAAAAAAGGTGAGGTTGGCCGTGACAAGGAACATCATAATCAGGGGCAGAGAATACTGGGAAACCTCCTCCCAGGCGCCGGGGGCGCGGAAGAGGAACAGGAGACAGCCGTACATACCGGCTATGGCGGCGTTGCAGATCAGTAGTTTGGCAAGGAAGCGGGGTGCGGCATGGCGGATGCGGTTCAGCCGGGGCTGCAGGATGGGATAAAAGCCAAAGAAGACAAAAAACAGGGAGACCTCCAAATCCGGAACCAGCAGCATCGACAGTACACTGACCGCCGCATAGACGGTCAGGCCGGTTTGAGTTCCATACTCCAAGTGGATGGGGAGCAGGACCAGCATGGCCAAAATAGGGCAGCAGAATGTGGCAAGAGGCACAATGCCGCCCAACAGCAGAATCACGACAGACAGGGCTGTCAGCATACCGCACAGCGCGATCCTGCGGCTTCGCTCTCGCATGTGATTCTCCTTTCAGCTGACCTTTTTATCCTTCAGCTTATAATAACTCCAATTGAGATATTTGGAGATCAGCTCCATCTGCTCCGGAGAGGAGGTAACTGTGCCGTCTATGGTCTCATACACGCCGTTTTGCATGACAGGCACCTGGCGGCGCAGTTCATTGAGATAGGAAAACCAGGCCGATTCGTCGCCACGGCCAGTCAGCTCCAGCAGCACCGCACCCAGGTAGCAGGCGCTGAGCTGCCCGTCCGCGGGCAGGGACAGGGAATCCAACTCGACTTCCGCCGCAGCGGCGTCGTTGCACCAAATGAGATAGGGGGTTTCATAAGAGGTGAAGTTTTCCGCCGAGTCGTCCGCCATGGGGAGGCCCAGCTCCCGGTAGCAGAGACGGTCATCCCCCAGATACGGCAGATGGTCCCCAAAGAAGACCAGGACCACGGGCTCATCGGAAGCGGAAAAATGGTCTGTCAGCTTTTTCAGCATGGCGTCGGCGTCCCGCAACCCCTCGATATACACGCTCAGAAGCGTCTGCGCCTCCTCGGAGAGGGGCAGGTCCACCGGCACAGCGGGATAGGGGCCGCTTTCCCCGTACTTGTCGGCGGTGTAGGACATGTGGTTCTGGATGGTGACGGCATAGTCAAACAAGGTCTGATCGTTATTCACCGCCTCATCAAATTTCAAGATAATGTTCTCAGCCACCGTATCGTCCGTGACCCATCGGCCCCGGCTGACGCTGTCCACAAAGTCGGCGCTGAAGAGGATCTCGTCGGCACCCAGCCAGCGGTAGACATTCTGCCGGTTATAGAACCAGGCGTCGCCGGGGTGCATGAAGACCGTATGGTACCCGTCGGCGCCAAAGACACGGAAGATGCTGTCCAGGTTCCGGTTGAAGGAGCGGAAGGCGGAGGTGGTGTGCAGGTTGTTGGTCTGCATGCCGGTGGCCACATCGAACTCCGTGTTGGCGGTGCCGCCGGCATAGCCGGGAACCACTACCTTGCCGGAAACGGCATTTTCCCCCCCGCACAGCGCGTTGAACGTCTTCAGGGGATCCTCCTCCTCACTGTACTGGAAGACATCGTAGTTGGTCAGGTCGGAAAAGGCCTCGTTCATCACCACAATGACGTGAACGTCTTTTCCCCCGCCGGCAGTGTCCCCCGTCTCCCAGGCGGCGGCTTGGGCTTTGCTGTAGCCCTCTGGCTTTTGTACCTGGTAGGTGGAGAAGTGGTAACAGAAGTAGTAGGGGAAGCCCAGCTCATTGCTGACGCTGGTCAAATAATAGGGGTTGGTGACGGAAAAGGAGTTGTAGAGGTTGGAGGAGCTGTACAAAAACCGGATGCTCAGCAGCAGGGCCAGGACACTCACTGCAAATCCCGCGAGCCGCACCAGATACTGGCGGGCAGGGGCCTTTGTGGGAAAAAAGATGCCCAGGGCCACCATGATCGCTCCAAAAGCCACCACGCAGCCAATCAGCATCCAGGGCAGGCGAAGGTCGTAATTGCCCGCCGCGTCCGCCGCCTCCTTCAAAAGGCCGAAATCCCGGGGAACCAACGGCTCGTCCCGGATTTGGATTTTCACGCGGTTGGCCACCGACATCAGCGCGGTGACAAAGCCCACCAGGCCGGTGGCATAAAAGGCGTTCCGCAGCAGGCAGGTGAAGGCCAGTATCAGCAGAAACAGGGGCAGGTAGTTGAGAAGCAGCAGCACGGGCTGCCTCATAAGCATGGATTTGATCATCGCCATGGTGCTGACCGGATGCATCCAGAGCACCAGGCCTGTGGCCAGGCCGGAGAGCAGCACGACCAAAAAGAATGTGGGTAAATACCCAATTTGTCGTTTCAAGTTCAAAAAAGTCTGCACCTTCCATCCATTGTTGAATAGACCTATTATACCTGATTGAAGGGAAATTGCAAGTTGGGCCGCTGGATAGGCAATGCGCAAAAAAATACGTTTCGCTGTAAAAACCACAACGAAACGTATTTTTACGACTTTATTCTACAAATGGTATTAGAATGTGACGACTTCTTCCTCTGGCTTTTCACAGGGCGCCACAGCCATGGCATAGAGAACCGGCCCCATGCCCCGGTAGGCTTTGTGCTTCTCCGCCTTCACCTGGGCGGTTAGCTCGATCCAATCCCTGTTTTCATAGGCATTGAGGGAGTCGCCCTTGCATACAATCCCAAGGAAGGTTACGTCCTTTTCACAGCAGACCATGGCAAAACGGCCGGGCACTGAAACGCCCTTGAGCTTTTTGGAATGGCACATCATGGCCTTAAGGTGGACCGTTTTTCCATCGTACCGCTCCGGATGATCCATCACGTCCACGTACCATACGCCAAAATCATCATCCGGGATGTCGATGACCTCCTGGCTCAGGTCAAAGGGGCACTCGTCGCCGGTCAGGTAGTCCTCGCTGCTGCCGTCCACATTTTCGAGATAGATGTCCGCCCGGCGGTTCACCATGCGCAGGTTCCGCCTGCGCAGCGAGGCGCGCAGCTCCTCCGTGCAGCGGTTGAAAACGATCATGTCCGCGTTGGTGATCTTCTCCATCATCAGCTGTCCCATATTTTTTGCGTACACCTCAAATGTGGCAGCGTCAATAAAGGTCATGATCTGATACAAAATCCAATTGGCCGGAAGGATGTCCCGATACAGCGTCTCCATGGGCCACATTCCATTGTATTCAATCATCACCTGACGGGGGGCGTATTTTTTTTCGCACTCCTTTAGAAAAGAACAGGTCAGTTCCTCCTGCTCCTCCACCGTGACGACCGTGACATTGTCCAGGGCCGCCTTCTCATACTCCTCCTCGCCCTCTTCGCAGCAGATGAGCAGCGTGCGGTCCTCCCGGGCAAAGCCATCTTCCAACGTGCCGTTGATAAATCTCGTTTTGCCGGCATCCAGAAAGCCGGCGACCAGGTAAACAGGAATGTCCATTGTGATCCCCTATCAGATTCCAAAGAGTTCGGCAAGCTTTGCCTCATTCAGCTCCGAGCCGATGACACAAAGCCGGCCGGTATATTCCGCCGAGCCATAGCGGACCTGCTGTTCCTCCGGCACGTGATCAAAGTGAATCCAGCGGCCGTCAGGGGTGGGGACAATTCCCTTTGCCCGCAGGACCTTGCCGTAGTTGCCAGAATCCAGGGCCGTCAGAATCTGCCCCACCTCTCCTTCGGTGAACTGCCTGGGCGTCTCGCGGCCCCAGCTGGTGAACACCTCGTCGGCGTGATGATGGTGGTGATCGTGGCTGCAGCACTCGTGATCGTGGTGATCGTGGCCGTCGTGGTCCTGACAGTGATGGTCATGCTCGTGATGATGTTCATCATGCCCGTCATAGTCATGGCCGCAGCACTCGTGGTCATGGTGCTCGTGATCACAGCACTCGTGTTCCTCTTCATGGAGATGCTCCTCCAAAAGATCGTGGAAGGACTGGGAGCCCTTTTCCACCGCCTTGAGGATCTGGGCGCCGTCCAACTGATCCCAGGGCGTGGTGATGATGGTGGCGTCGGGGTTATGCTGGCGCAGCAGTTCCACGGCGGCCTCCACCTTTTCGGGGGAGGCTTTCTGGGTGCGGCTGAGGACGATGGTGCCGGCACTCTCCACCTGGTTGTTGAAGAACTCGCCGAAGTTTTTCATATAGACCTTGCACTTGGTCACATCCGCCACGGTCACATAGCTGTTGAGCTTCAGCTCCGGGTCCTTTGCAGCTACTTGCTCCACTGCGCGGATCACGTCGGAGAGCTTGCCCACGCCGGAGGGCTCAATGAGAATCCGGTCGGGGGTGAACTGCTTCTGCACATCCTCCAGCGCCTGGCCAAAATCTCCCACCAGTGAGCAGCAGATGCAGCCAGAGGACATTTCGGAGATCTGGACTCCGGAATCCTTCAAAAATCCGCCGTCGATGCTGATCTCGCCGAATTCATTCTCAATCAGCACCAGCTTTTCGCCCTGATAGGCCTCTTTCAGCAGCTTTTTGATGAAAGTGGTCTTTCCAGCACCAAGAAAACCGGAGATAATATCTATTTTTGTCATGTTGATCCTTCCTTTTATGATAAGCTTCCTTAATTTATTTATTGTAGTCAGTTTCTCTGCAAAATGCAAGAAGAAAAGCGGCCTAAAGGCAGGCAAGATCATATAAAACCGCATAGAATGGGCTGGAAGTGGAAGATGGGGAACAGACAGCGGCAAATGCTTCGGGCCGGTCGGCAGTTGGGGAACAGGTGACAGGAATCAGTTGATGGAATAAGTCATAATTTTCCAGAAACATCGTTAAATATGCATAAAATTTTTACAAAACCTGGAGGAACTATTGATTAGATTTCATAAAACCAGTATTATCATGTAAGCAGTTCCAGCGGGAGACTGCAGAGAGGGGAAAGAAATATGGCAGACCTGATTCAAAGTATCAACGACATTGTCAATGGCTTTGTCTGGGGCGTCCCCATGATGATTTTGATTGTTGGCACAGGTGTGTATTTCACCATCCGCACCGATTTTCTGCAAATTCGAAAATTTGGCTATGCCATGAAAAATACGGTGGGAAAATGCTTCCAGAAGACAAAGGCCAAGCCGGGCTCGGTCACTCCGGTCCAGGCGTTGACCACCGCGCTGGCCGCCACAGTAGGCACAGGAAACATTGCAGGCGTCTGCGGCGCGATTGCGCTGGGCGGACCCGGTGCGGTATTCTGGATGTGGATTTCGGCCCTGTTCGGCATGTGCACCAAATTCTCCGAGGTCACCTTGGCCATCTCCTATCGGGAGAGGAACCGGAAGGGCGACTGGGTGGGCGGGCCCATGTACTACATCAAAAACGGACTGGGCACCGGGTGGAAATGGCTGGGGGCAATTTTTGCCACTTTTGGCTGCCTGGCTGCGTTCGGCATTGGGAACATGACACAGGTCAACACCATTGCCACCACCATCGGCACCGCGCTCACCCAGTTTATCGGGCTTTCTAAGGAAGAACTCAAGCTGTTATACCTGGGTGTGGGTATCCTTGTGGCCATCATCGCGGCGCTGGTATATCTGGGAGGGCTGAAACGCATCGGCAGCGTGACGGAAAAGCTGGTGCCTGTGATGGCGCTCATATACATCGCCGGTTCGCTCTATGTGATCGTTACCCATGCCCAGCACATCGGTCCGGTGTTCCTCTCTATTTTTGAAGGCGCCTTCAACCCTGATGCCGTGATGGGCGGCGTGTTGGGAACCGGGATTGCCCAGGTGATTAAAAGCGGCGTTGGACGGGGCCTTTTCTCCAACGAAGCGGGCCTTGGCTCCGCACCCATCGCCCACGCCGCGGCGGACACCAATAATGCCGTACAGCAGGGCTTGTTTGGCATCTTTGAGGTGTTTGCCGACACCATCGTCATCTGTACCCTGACGGCGCTGACCGTACTGTGCAGCGGTGTGAAGGTGCCCTACGGACAAAGCGACATCGGGGCGGATCTGGCCATCAGCGCCTTTACCACCAGCTTTGGGGGAAGGACGGCCGGCGTACTGGTTGCCATCGGCCTGACCCTGTTCGCCCTCTCCACCACTCTCAGCTGGGGCCTGTATGGGACCCGCTGCGCCGAGTACCTGTTCGGGCCGGGGATCATCAAGCCCTACCAGGTGATCTTCTGCATTTTTATGGTGATCGGCGCCACCATGAAGCTGGATCTTGCCTGGGCCATCGCGGACACCCTCAATGGGCTGATGGCAATCCCCAACCTGATCGCCTTGCTGCTGTTGTCGCCTGTGGTGATTAAGCTGACCCAGGACTACTTCCGAAAAAACCGCTGAAACAAACAGGAGCCGGCGCATTGGATGCGCCGGCTCCTGCTGACTGTTTTCAGGATGGGAAGGCGATTTCAGCCATGATTCACACGTCAATCGGCAATGCGGAGCTATCAAAGCTGTGGGGCAGCAGCTCTCTCAGGGAAAAAGATTTGGATTCCCCGGCACCGTTGATGCAGATGACCTGAATCTCCGGAGCAAACTCCAGGAGCACCTGGCGGCAGACGCCGCAGGGGACGCAGTAGTCCCTGCCGCGGCCAGCCACGGCGATGCGGACAAAGTCCCGATGGCCTTCACTGACCGCCTTGGCCACCGCCGTGCGCTCGGCGCAGATGGAAGGGGAATAGGCGGCATTTTCGATGTTGCATCCGGTGAATACCGTGCCGTCGGAACACTCCAGGGCCGCACCCACGGCAAAATGGGAGTACGGGCAATAGGCCCGGTCCAGCATGGCGATGGCGGCATCGCAGAGCGCTTGTTCCGTCATAAGAAATCCTCCTTTTATGCAGATGTTACTGCCAGTCAATTTCCCGCTGGGGACGGACCGAGACGTCCATCACGTCCTTGGCGTCATAGAACTTCAGATACCGGTCCCGGGAGTGGCGGAGCGTGGTGCCGTCGGGGTGCAGACGGTCGCAGATCACAGCGCAGATATCCTTTTTGATATAACTGAAGCTCTCCGTACCCACGGAGCAGAACACCCGGAATCCTTTGCTTTGAAGGTACTGGAATTTGGGGCCCGTCTGGTGCCAGTCGTCGCCGTCCGGCCGGGCACCGTGGGGGTAGAAGAGAATGCTGGTGGGACCCACCAGGGAACCCACTTCATTCATCCACTTTTCCGTGTCGGCCTGGATCACCTCCAAGGGCCGGTCGGTCAGGTTGACGTGCCCCCAGGTGTGGCTGCCAAAGGTCCAGCCGGTGCGCTTGAGCTCGGCGATGATGGGCTTGACCGCTTCAATCTCCCGCTGGCGGTTTTCCTCATGGGCGGCGGAGGTATCCTCCTTTTCCGTCATGGTCCGGTAGCCTAAGATGCCGCAGTAGCCGGTTAGGGACAGGCAGCCTTTGGCACCGTAGGGGGAAAAGTCGGGATGCTCCCGGACAAATTTGTCCAAAATGGTGACGGCGTCCAAGTCCTGGGAGATCACCTCGGCGCCCTGGGGGTCTTTTCCGTAGCTCCAGAGCTGGCCGTTGTCGCCGATGATCAGCTTATGGGTGAAGCCGTTTTCCAGCATGTAAGGGTAGTAGTTCACGTCATCAAAGGAGAGGATCAGGGGCTTTTTCCCCTCCGGAACCATCAGCTCATTGCGGACCATCACGGGGTTGCCGGATTCGTCCTTGGATTCCGACCAGACCTGATTGATGTCCACCAGGACATAATCGTTTGCATACAGGCTGCTGAGAATTTTATTGTATTCGTCCACTGTAACCATCCAGTCGTCGATGCCGTTGGACTGCTTGTCACCGTCAAAGGCCAGCTCCGGATAGGCGACCACCGGATGGAAAAAGAGGTGCTCTACCACCCCTTCATAATTGACCAACTGGACGGAGGAGAGGTCAAAGACCGGCTCTTCCGGAGGGATCGGTTCCTCCGGCTCCTGCTGCGAAGAGGAACCGGATCCACTGCCGGCTGAGGAGGAGCCGCCGGAGGACGAGGCACCGGAGGTTCCGCAGGCGGCCAAAGTCAGGCAACAGAGGAAACATAGGATGAAGAGGCTCTTTTTCATTGACTAAGTTCTCCTTTGTGAATTTCTTTCTAAGTTGAGTATAGCAGATGAGAAGGGGAAAGAAAACACAAAATGATGACAAGTTCCGACAAAGTGTGCAGAACATGGTTTTCGAATAGGATGTGCGGAAAAAAAGAAAAATCGCAGTAAATTTGAATGGAATATGAACAAAAGATTACCAAAACAGGAAGGGTGTAAACAAATTGTGAATGATATGGAAATGCCCTTGACTTCCTGCAATTGGGACGGTAGGATGAAGCCATAAACCAAGCGGAAAGAGGCAGGACTCTTTCCCGCTGAGATTGGGAACCTCCCCAGATGGAACGGCGATGGGGTACACCGCCGCGGGGACGGATCAATCGGGTGTTTAAGATACTATTTCTCCCCTCTCCTTTCTCTATATCATACGGTAAAATGGACGGTTCTTTTGAACCGTCCATTTTACGTTTGTGGGATATCCGCTATGTCATAGAGCGCATTGAGTGTCAGCCAGGTCTGGGAAAAGGGACGCATGAGGTTCCAGTACCCCACTCCCTTGAGGCCATACTCAGCCACCAGGCGCAGCCGGGCGTCCTGGCTGCGGGCATCCTCGAACCACACCTGGTGCTCGGTGCCCGCGCTGTCCCAGTAGGTGAAGTAAGGCGCCTGTGCCCAATCGTCGTATTCAATGGGCACGCCGTACTGAATGGCGAGGTTGATGGCCTGCTGGTTGGAAAGTGACGTGGCCCGGGTGACGCCCTCCACAAAGGGAAGAGGCCAGTCATATCCGTAGTTGGACATGCCCAGGAAAATCTTCTCCGGCGGAATTTCCGTCAACGCATATTCCAGGACGGCCCGGACATTGGGCAGGGGTGAAACCGCCATGGGTGGGCCTGCTGTATAGGAACCACCATGTTATAGGCCCTGGTCCGTGTCACGGAGCTTTGGATAGATATACAGCTTCAGATCGCTTTTCCGCCACTGGCCACCCACGCTTTTCCAATAGACCACATGATCCACCGCCGCTTTGAGCAGGGTGTTTTTTTCACCCGCCGTCTCCAGGCTGCTGTAGACCTGGAGAATGCTTTGGCTCTCCATAGGCCGCCGTGCCGCCTCCGGTTGACGGAGGGCACAGAGCTGGAGGCGGAGGGCTTGTTCCCGGGAGGAGGCGTCGGCGATCCGATGGTTCAGGCTGCGGGAGCGCTCCAGGAAGACCTCCTGGGTATAGACTCCCTGCTCTACCAGATCATGGAGCCTCTCACGCTGCATGGCGAGGACTTCCAGACTCCGCTGGACTTTGGAAAGCTGATGTTCGGACTCACGAATGGCGGATGCGCTGTGTTCTGCTCCGGCGGTCATGCTGATCCGGCAGTGCTTCAGGTAGGACTGGAGGCTCTGGAGGATCGCTGATTCCACCACATCCCGGCGGCTGCCCACGGTGGGGCAGTTTTTTGTGGGGCAGACAAGCATGGGGGCGCCATGGCTGCCCTGGGGGAGCTGGACCAGCGGCTTTCCGCAAAGAGAGCAGTACACCAGGCCGGCCAGTGGATTGGAAAGCCGCCTGGGGCCGGGGACCGGAGCATGGGCGCGGCTTTCCATAGCCGAACGGGCGGCGGACCAGAGGGACTGTGAAACGATGGCCGGATGGAGCCCCTTACGCTGAAGGCCCTCCGGGTTGACCGGGCGTGTGAGCACCACGCTGCCGTCCACCATCTGCTTTTTGTCCGGTCGGTGGCCCCAGCGCAGGTATCCGGCATATGTGGGGTTTTTCAGGATATCCCGGACCGACGGAGCAGACCACTTGACACCGCCGGGGGAGGGGATGGCCCTGGCGTTGAGCCATTGCGCAATGTCGCCGCTGCTCAGCGGCGCTCCGCCCACGGCATCGCCGCAGGCGTACAGCTGGAAAATCTCACGCACCACCTCCGCCTGGTCCGGCTCGATTGCCAGGGTATAGCCTTTTTGTCCGGACAGCCTGACCTTGTGGTAGCCGTATGGGGCCGTGCCGGCCACGAACTTACCTTCATTTAAGGAGGCCAGGCGGCCCCGCTGGAGGCGGCGGTTGATGGCCTTGTATTCCCGGCGGCTCATGAACAGGCCGAATTCGAAGTACTCCTCATCGGCCTCGTCGGCGGGGTCGTAAACTTTTTCCGGTGTGATGATTTTCGTGCCGCTGTACTGAAAGGTCTCCGCCACCATGCCCTGATCCCGGGTGTTTCCGCGGGCCAGGCGGGGGACCTCCATCACCAGCACGCCCGAAAAGGCCCCGGTTTCCACTGCGGACAGGAGCTTTTGCATCTCCGGCCGGTCCGCGATGGTGTCGCCGCTGACCACCTCCTCATAGATGTGAGCAATGTGGTAGCCCCGCGCCTGCGCCAGTGTGGTCAGTGTGTCCCTGTGGCGCTGTAAGGTGTCGAACTGCCCGGTTTGGGACTCTAACTCCCGGTCCTTCCTGGATTTTCTGAGATAGATCAAATACTGCTCCATAACCTCTCCCATTGAAAGAGCCGCCTTGAAAAGGGCGGCTCTTTTGCTGTGTTTTGACGGTTGTCCGCATCGAGTTCAGAGTGCTGCCAGTTCCATTTATATGATCTGGACGAGCTGGAACAGAACGCAGACAGTCATAGGATGAATCATCGGGCCGTAGACTTGCGGTGAGGTGATGCATATGGCATACTCCGCAAAGGCGCCCTTTGTACCTGATATGGAGGAATGCAGGATGACGGTGGAATGCGGTGACGCGGTTTGCTGCATCATGGACGCGGTGTGCCGCAGTGCAACGGAGGAAGAGCGAAAGAGAGCCATGCGGCAGATTCAGCAGCTGGCCGAGGCGGCCCTTTTGCGAAAGGCGGAGGACTGATCGGCCTTTTCCCGGGAAGTGGAATGGCCGGGCCTTACATAGGATGTTGTACCCAAAGGTGCAAATTGGAACCGGATTGGTTGTCCTATTGACAGAGATCAAGGACAGGCAAATGTTTTAATGAACCGGGAAGAGAGATTCTGCGTTTGCGCGGTCCGGACTGTGAAAGGAGAAGATGCTTGTGGCAATCTATGTGAAACAGGGAGACGCCTACGCCCTGCCTGTGGAGATTCGGGCCAACGATGAAGTGCTGCGGGTGGCGGAGGTGGAGACAGTGGAATTCTATATCGGCGGACTCCGGAAGGTCTATCCCGGCGATGTGGTCTATTCCGAGGAAAGCGGGGTATTTGAGCTGCCCCTCACCCAGCAGGAGACCTTTGACTGGGAGGCCAACTCCTCCGTTGAGTTGGACATACGGATCAAATACGTCAATGGAACCGTGCAGGGCATTGTCCCTAAAAAAGTCAACGTGGTCGACGCAATTTCCACGGAGGTGCTGTAAATGCCAGGGAAAATTTCAGTATCAGTGGGCACTGTGCCCGGCCTTACGGTCAACATTAGGCCTTTGGCTGCCAGCGGAGGTACACTGGATCACAGCGTGCTGCAAAACCGGGACAAGGAAGACCAGCACCCCATTGCATCGATTACAGATTTAAAAGAGACCTTGGACAGTAAACTGGGGCTGGAGGACGCACTGTCCAATGCACAGCTCAAATCAATATTAGGGTGGTGAGAGGATGGCAAGTTACCTGGATGAAAACGGCCTGCTGTATATAAAGACAAAGTTAGAAGAAAAATTCGAAAAAAAGGTGGACAAGGTGGATGGCAAGGGCCTCTCCACGGAGGACTTCACCTCTTCTGAAAAGGCAAACTACGATGCCGCCTACACCCACAGCAAGGCGCCCCACGCGCCCAGCAGCGCCCAAGCAAATGTGATTGAGACGGTAAAGGTCAACGGCGTGGCTCAGGGCGTGGTCTCCAAAGCCGTCGATATTCAGGTACCCACCGCGGTGTCATCGCTGCCGGACGCAGGGGACTATGCTAAGAAAACGGACCTTGCCAACGTCTATATCTATCAGGGCAGTGTGGCAAACACATCAGACCTGCCCGCCACTGCGGTTCCGGGTTATGTGTACAACGTGGAGACAGATGGGATGAACTATGCCTGGAACGGAAGCAAGTGGGATACCTTAGGGGCGGTATTCAACATTGCCTCCATTTCCAACGCGGAAATCGACAGCCTTTTTGCGTCCTGAGAGGAAGTGCGGATCCGCTTTTGGATAAAAGCGGCGGTGCTCTCCGCCATCTGAAAGCGGCTCAACAGGGAGGCAAAGCGGACAAGTTAAAATGGTTATGGCATGAAATACGGCGGTTAATACTGTTGATGATGTAAAAACGCAAACGGCCTGGGAGTTATCCCGTGCCGTTTGCGTTTTTTGCACTGAGAACAAGGTGGGCTTGATGTATACCCCCATTCATAAGTCATCAGCAAGACCCCATCCACTACCGCGCCGATGCCGCCATAGTCGTGGGCTTCATAGAGGAGCCCCGGCTGATCGGGAGATGTCTTCGGCGCCAGGGCCGCCCACAGGGGGCGCGGCGCCAAGCTTTGATGCAGCCGGTCTAAAAAATCGATGTAATCCTGCCGCTGGGTGCCTGGGATATACTCAAAGTCCACATCCACGCCATAAAAGGACTTCTCCTCCACCGTACGCAGCACATCGGAAATCAGACGGGATTGGGCCTGCGGATCCGTCAGGACACGGACGGCGCGTTCACTGGAAAAACCGCCCTCCTCCGTCAATGTGGAAAGGTGGAGCATGGGGGCGGCGCCATAATACCGGGCGGAGGCAAGGAGAACGTCGTCATCCAGGGGCAGGAGATTGCCGGTTTCAGTGACTCCATAGGTAAAGGGCGTCAGGTAGGTGAGATAGGGGAGCTCAGCGTTTAAAAGCGTGGTGGAGATAAAGGGGTAGGCATAGCTGTTGGATTGGAGCAGGCCCAGCTTTTCACCAATATAGGAGATGACAATCCTCTGCCCGGGGATCAGATCAGACCGGCCTTGCAGCGGCCAGTTGTTTCGATAGAGCTGGCGCAGAGAGACGCCGTACTGCGCCGCGATGGATGAAAGAGACTCACCTGGAGCCACGGCGTGGACCGTGCGCGGGAACTGCACCACCAGGGTCTGGCCCACGGCCAGCGCGCCGGTGGCGCCCACCTCATTGTCCGCAGCCAGACGCTGCGGATCGACGCCGTATCCGGCAGCAATGGAAAATACAGTTTCTCCAGGCTTTACCACATGAATCTGCATATCAGATCACCTCATGGAAGACTATGCATGCCGGAGGGAAGTCAGCACACAATCCAAAACTTCTGCAAGAAAAAACTGGTGAATTGCATAAGAAAGGAAAAACAATTTTGGTTATTATTTTTTGCTGCAACAAATGGAGAGAGTGCTGCCTTCGCCTTGACTTCTATTGGGAGAATCTTTATAATAAAAAAGAACGGTTCCGGCTGCTTTTACACGGGATACCACCGCTCTGCGGTCAAAGTGGTCAATTTGAGCCACGTGTCCGTCTTTGGACGCGGAGATCAAGCGCATGAAAGAATGCCATGGAGATGTTGCAAGGGGTGTGGCCGGTGAGAAAAACAAAGCAGAGGATGAGGCATAAGAATTTGCTGCGGCTTCAGCCGCTGATCAAGTGATATAATTAGAAGAAGCGACGCCAGAATGAGGTGCGGGAAACCCGCGTCTTTTGGCGCCATTTTTCGTGTCTGTTGGGAGAAGGTGAAAAGAGTATGCCCCTGCTGTATTTTGTGCTGTGGATTATATTGAGCGGAACGCTGAGCTGGGAAAGCTGTCTCTCCGGAGCGGTTGCGGCAGCGGTTTTGACCTTGCTTGGCCGCAAAGCGCTGGGGTACCGGTTCCACCGGGTTTCTTTTCCCTACATATGGAAAAAAGCGGTCTATTTCCTGAGCCTGATCTGGGAGATCATTCTGGCTGCAGTGCGGATCATCGGTATGATCTGGCGGCCCAAAGGTGAGCTGCGGCCGCAGATCATCTACTTTGACAGCGCCCTGCAGACGGATGAGGCAAGGGCCCTGCTGGCCGATTCCATCACGCTGACCGCGGGGACGATCACTGTGGCGGCGGAGGGGCCGGAGCTTTGCATCCACACGCTGGACCGGTCGCTTGCACAGGGAATTGAACAGTGCGGCTTTATCCGCCGGCTCAGGGAGATGGAGGAAGAGGGATGACGAGACACTACATCCTTCTGGGGAGCGCGGTGGCCTTTACGCTGCTGATCCTTGCCGTTTTGATCCGCTCCATCCTGGGGCCGCGGTTTACGGACCGGGTGGTGGCGGTCAACGTATTGAACACCATGGTGGTGGCGGTAATCAGCATCCTGTCGGTCTGGCTGGGAGAGGACTATTTGGTGGATGTGGCGCTGGTATACGCACTATTGAGTTTTCTGGCGGTTGTGGTGCTCTCCCGCCTGGTGCTTTCCCGGCGGAACAGGAGCGGGGCCAAGTTCCGCAGCAAGGAGGGGAAGCTGTGACGGCAATCGGAATTGCATTCGTGCTCTTTGGGCTCTTTGTATTTTTCACCTGCGTGGTGGGGCTGTACCGGCTGGACTATGTGCTGGGCCGGATGCACGCCGCCGCGCTGTGCGACGCGCTGGGGATTTTTTCTGTTCTGGTGGGACTGATTTTCCTGCGGGGCATCTCCATGACGGGGTTCAAACTGCTGTTGATCCTGCTGTTTCTCTGGTTCACCAGCCCGGTGGCAAGCCATCTGCTGGCAGAAATGGAGGCGGCTACAAATCCCAATCTGGAACGGGAATGCGAGGTGGAGAGAAGATGACGGGCCTTGAAAACATCCTGCTGCTTGGGCTGATTCTCACGGCGGCCGCGGCGCCTTTGTGCCGCAGGCTGCTGGTGATGGTGATCGTCTACATGTCCTTCAGCCTGCTGATGGCCATCTTGTGGAGCCTGCTGCAAAGCCCGGACCTGGCCATCACCGAGGCCGCTGTGGGTGCGGGCATCACCAGCATCCTCTTTTTCCTCACGCTCCGGAGAATCCATGCGCTGAAGGGAACGGAAGATGAGTAAGTGGAGCCATTTCGCCGACTGGGTCAACGGGGACTACCAGCCCAAGGAGTACGTACTCTTTACCATGGCCACCAAGCCCAAGCGGGAAAAGCGCAGTGAGGAAGAGGAACAGCATCAGGACCAGCGCCGCCTGAGGCATTTTTTCCGGTTTTACCCCATTGCCGCTGCGGCCATTACCCTCTGCATGGTGGGGATCCTGCTGGTGACGGCCCTCTCGCTGCCGCCCTTTGGAAACCCTGACAACCCCACCAACAATGACGTTGCGGAACACTACATCGAGATGAGCGAGGAGGAGACCGGCGCCACCAACGCGGTCACCGGCATGATCCTCAACTACCGTGGGTTTGATACCTTCGGTGAGTCCTGCGTGCTGTTTCTGGCGGTGAACTGTGTGATCATGCTCCTTCGGCGGGACGATGAGGGAAGCCCCGTGCGCCTGCGGGGAAAGAGGGAGTGTTTTGAAGAGGCGCCGGGAGACCTGATTTTACAGCAGGCCGCGCGGCTCATGATTCCGCTGATTTTCCTCTTTGGCGCCTACGTGCTGCTCAACGGCCACGCCTCGCCGGGAGGCGGATTTTCCGGCGGCACCATTTTGGGCGGCGGCCTGATCCTGTTTTCCGCCGCCTTTGGGTTCTCCGCGCTTCAGGCCTATCTGGACTATGATGTCTACAATGTGGTGCGGGTGCTGGGGCTGGGCGTCTATGCGCTTCTGTACGCATTTTACATTTTTGTTGGGGCCAACGGGCTGGGCGGCCACATTTCCACAGAGCACGGCGGGTTGATCGCCCCCATTGAGATCGCGGTGGGGATTGTGGTGGCCTGCACGATCTATGGTTTCTATGCCCTTTTTGCACGGGGCGAGATTTGAGAAGAGAATCGAGGGAAGGAGGGACGTATGCTCCAGACCATTTTGGACAATCGCTTTTCCATCACGGCCGTCATTTTGTTTGGCATCGGCTTTGCCAACATGATGCTTCAGGACAACCTGGTCCGCAAAGTGGTGGGCTTCAATATCATGGACAGCGCCATCTTTTTGATGCTGGCCGCCACCGGCTACATCGATGGGAAGGTGGCGCCCATTGTGGATGAGGCGCTGACCAATCCTTCCCTCTACATCAACCCCATCCCCAGCGGGCTGGTCCTTACGGGAATTGTGGTGTCCGTCAGCATCTCCGCCTTTTCCCTGGCGCTGATTCTGCGGATCTATCAGCGTTACCGCACCGTTTCCCTCCGGGAACTGCTGGAGAGAATGGAGAAGGAGGGGGATCGGTGAGGCCGCTGATTGAAAATTTCCCTTTTTTCTGTATTTTTTTATGCATGGGGACGGGAATCCTGCTGTCCATCGTGAGAAGCGGACGGATCGCCTACCGGATCAGCCTCTTTGTCATTGGGGCGGTGGCTGTGATGTCGGCAGCGCTGACCGCTTACCTGACGATCCACGACTACAGCTTCCTTTTCCGCATGGGTAAGTTTGCCGCCCCCTATGGAAACGCCCTGAAGGCAGGGCCGCTTCAGGCATTGCTGTGCCTGGCGTTTTCCGTGGTGATGGGGCTCTCCCTGATGGGGGGGAAAACAGACCTTTTCCAGGATGTTTCACTCAAGAGGCAGCCCTTCTATTTCATCATGACCAATTTGACGCTGGCATCGCTGCTGACCCTGACCTACACCACCGACATTTTTACCGGGTATGTGTTCATCGAGATCAGCACCATAGCCGCCTGCGCCATGGTGATGGCCAAGGACACGGGCCGGAACCTCATTGCCACCATCCGCTATCTCTTTATGAGCCTGGTGGGCTCTGGGCTGTTTCTTCTGGGGGTGACCTTTCTCAACAGCATCACGGGGTATCTTCTGATGCAGGCCCTTCGGGGCAGCGTAGAGGCACTGGTGGAAAGCGGGCGCTACCAGGTGCCGCTGACGGTGGTGACCGGCCTTGTCACCGTGGGGCTTGGCATCAAGAGCGCCATGTTCCCCTTTCACCTGTGGCTGCCCGACGCCCACGGCTCCGCCACCACTGCCTCCAGCGCCATTTTGTCCGGCTTGGTGCTCAAGGGGTACATTGTGCTGCTGATGACGCTCTTTGTCAGGGTGTTTACCCTGGAGACGGCGGCCAGGTTCCACATCACCGACGTGGTGCTGGCATTTGGGCTGCTGGGGATGCTGTTCGGCTCCCTGGGGGCTATGCGGGAGCACCACATCAAGCGCATGCTTGCATTTTCTTCTGTGGCCCAGGTGGGGTACATCTTTATGGGAATCGGCCTGGGGACTGAGGCGGGCCTGGCAGCCTCCTGCCTGCACATCTTAGTGCACGCCTGCTCCAAGCCGCTGCTTTTTTGCTGCGCCGGACGGCTCAGCGCCGTCAGCGATCACCATAAGAGCCTGGCCATGCTGCGGGGAAGCGCCTACCGGGACCTTCTGGCCGGAGTGGGATTTACCGTCGGGGCCCTCTCCATGATTGGGATCCCGCTCTTCGGCGGCTTTGTATCCAAGCTTTACTTTGCCAACGCCAGTTTGCTCAGCTCCGGCCGGACGGCCCTAATTTTGCTGGTGATTGCCGCCAGCACGGTGCTCAACGCCCTCTATTATGTGCCGGCACTGATCTCCATTTGGTCCAGAACCAGCCAGGAGGAAGGATGCTCTGCCCCGTCCGCGGCAAAAGACCCGTCCTTCTCAACAGCCGCCGTCTGCCTGATTCTGGCGGTGCTGGCCCTGGGCATCTTCTATGAGCCGGTGGTATCCATCATCGAATCGGGCATCCGGCTGATGTAAATCTTCCAAGAAAGCGAGGTGAAACCGTTGCTGCTGGCCCCTCTTCTGATCCCCTTTGCGGGCGGGTGCTTTGTATTTTTGGAGAAACGGGAGAAACAGAGAAACAACGCCGTTCTCTGCACGGTGTGGCTCACCGCACTTTCGGCTGTTTTGGTCTGCCTCCTGCCCGTGGAACCCATGGAACTGCTGACCATTGAGGGGCATCTGACCCTGGCCCTAACGGTGGACCGGCTGGGGCGGTTTTTCCTCCTGTTTGTCTCCGGCATCTGGATTGCGGTGACTTATTTTGCCTTTCCCTACATCCGCCACGTCGGGAAGGAGCAGCAGTTTTTTGGGTTTTTCACCATGGCGTTAGGGGCCTTGATGGGGCTGTGCCTGGCCCGCAACTTCATCACATTCTACATGTTCTTTGAGCTGATGACTCTCCTGACCGTCCCATTGGTGCTGCACACCGCCGACGCCGGCGCCCGGGGCGCCTCCTTAAAATACCTGGGGTTTTCGGTATTTGGGGCGGGCATTGCCCTGGCCGGGTTTTTCTTCCTGGCCCCGTATCTGATCTCCTATGATTTTACAGCCGGCGGAGCACTGAATACCGTGCGGGCTGCGGAGCACCGCCAGCTGCTGCTGACCGTTTACTTTATGATGGTCATCGGCTTTGGCTGCAAAGCGGGCCTTCTGCCGATGCAGGCCTGGCTGACCACCGCCCATCCGGTGGCTCCGGCCCCGGCGTCGGCCCTTTTGTCCGGCGTGATCACAAAGGCGGGTGTGCTGGGGATTCTGCGTGTGACATTTTACCTCTATGGCGATCACTTCCTGCGGGGGACCTGGGCTCAGGAAGTGCTGCTGATTCTCGCCCTGACCACGATTTTTACCGGCTCCATGCTGGCCTACAAGGAAAAGGTGCTGAAAAAGCGGCTGGCCTACTCCACAGTGAGCCAGATCTCCTATGCGCTGTTCGGCATCTTTTTGCTGACGGAGCAGGGGATGGAGGGCGCCCTTTTGCAGATCGTGTTCCATGCCATCGCCAAGGACGCGCTGTTTTTGGCCGCAGGCGCCATCCTCTACATGACCAGCGCCACCCGGGTGGACCAGCTGGAGGGCATTGGTAAGAAAATGCCGGCTACCATGTGGTGCTTTACCATTGCATCTTTGTCCCTGATCGGAATCCCGCCCATGAGCGGCTTTGTCAGCAAGTGGTATCTGGCATTAGGCGCTATGGACAGCAATTTCCGGGGGATCGCCCTGGTGGGAATTGTGGTGCTGCTGGTTTCGGCTTTGCTGACGGCAGGGTATCTTCTGCCGATCATCACCCGGGGCTTTTTCCCTGGCAAAGAGGTCATCGTGGAGCACAAAGAGGCGGGGCGGCTGATGACCGTGCCCATGATGGTGCTCTCTGCCCTGACGATTGTCCTGGGGCTGGCACCCGGGCTTGTTTCACAGCAGCTGGAGGGTCTCATTCATCTGCTGTTCTGGTCGTGAGCCAAGCTTAAGAGAAAGGAGGCGCTTGAAATGGGAAGTCTGATGGCCGCTGCAATCCTCTTCCCCATTCTGACGGGAACCGGGCTTTTGATCTGGAACCCGGTGCATAAAAAACACAGGGAGCGCTATATCCTTTTTGCCACCGTGGCCACCTCGCTGCTAACAGCATCCTGCATCTTCCTCTCCTGGAAATTGGGGGCGGGTGCCTTTACCTGCACGCCGATCCGCTTTTCCCAGGCGCTCTCCCTGACGCTGCGCATTGACGGGGCGTCCCGCATTTTTGGGGCCATGATTGCCGCGCTTTGGCCGGTGACGGCTATCTATGCCTTTGAATACATGGAACACGAGGGGAGTGAGAACCGGTTTTTCGGCTTTTTCACCATTGCCTTCGGCGTGGTACTGGGGGTAGCCTTTGCGGCCAATTTTTTGACGCTGTACCTTTTTTATGAGCTGCTCACGCTGGCCACACTGCCGCTGGTGATGCACACCATGGATCACCAGGCCCGCTATGCCGGAAAGAAATATCTGATCTACTCCCTTTCCGGGGCGGCGTTTGCCTTCATCGGGATGGTATTTCTACTCAATTACGGCACCAGTTTGGATTTTACACTGGGTGGTGTGCTGGATGAGTCCTTGAGCGCCGGCAACGAGCAGATGCTGCTGTGGGCGTTCCTGTGCGCGTTTTTCGGATTTGGCGTAAAAGCTGCCATCTTCCCCTTTCACGGCTGGCTGCCGGACGCCTCGGTGGCGCCCACCCCGGTTTCCGCGCTGCTGCACGCTGTGGCGGTGGTAAAATCCGGCGTCTTTGCGGTGATGCGGCTCATCTACTTTGGGTTTGGCGCAGACTTCCTCCGGGGGACCTTTGCCCAGGACGTGGCCATGGCCGCCGCCATTGTCACCATTGTTTACGGTTCGGCCAGGGCGCTGCGGACGCCCCACTTGAAGCGGCGGCTGGCCTACTCCACGGTCAGCAATCTCTCTTATATCCTTTTTGGCTTTACCCTGATGACGCCGGAGGGAATGGCCGGCGGGCTGACCCACATGGTCTACCACGCCGTCATCAAGATCACCCTGTTTTTCTGCGCCGGTGCGATTCTCTGCAAGACGGGAAAGGAATACGTCTACGATTTGGAGGGGTTCGGCCACGCCATGCCGGTTGTGTTCGGAACATTCACCATCTCCTCCGTTGCGCTGATCGGCGTGCCGCCCCTGGGGGGCTTTGTGGGGAAGTGGTGCGTCGCCTCCGCGGCTGCGGCCACGGGGAGCCCGCTTGCCTACTGGGGGATCGGGGCGCTGATCCTCTCCACGCTGCTGACCACCCTCTATCTGATGACGGTGGTGCTGCGGGGGTATTTCCCGGTGGGTGAGGAGTACCGCTCAAACCTGGAGCACGTAACCGCCCCCGGCGCCCCCATGAGGGGGACTATGCTTCTGCTGACGGCGGCGGGCATCGCGGCGGCCTTTTGCTCCGGGGAGCTCGTCCACCTGATCCGGCAGGCTGCCTACGGATTATTCTGAGAAAGGAGGAGGGTATGGCGTCATTTCTTCTGATCTTTTTAGTGTGTTTTCCCATGGGGATGGGAGTTGTATGCTACATCATCGGACGCCACCACCGGGACGTACAGGATCACTACGTGGTTGCAACGGCGGCTGTGGAATTGGCTGCGGCCCTGCTTTTGCTGTTCGTGCAGGGGCGTGAGCTGACGCTGGGCGGCATTTGCGGGTTTGGAATCTCCCTGAGCCCGGACGGGTTCCATGGTCTGCTGGCGATTCTGGCCTCCTTTTTGTGGCTGATGACAGCCCTGCCCTCCCGGGAGTACTTTGCCGAATCGGACAGCCGCACCCGGTACTATCTCTTTTACCTCCTGACCCTGGGCGCGCTGATGGGGGTATTTCTGTCCAATGACCTGTTTACCACCTTTCTCTTTTTTGAGATGATGTCCTTTACCTCCTATGTCTGGGTGGTTCAGAACGAGACAAGGGAGGCCATCCGGGCGTCGGACACCTATCTCGCCGTGGCAGTTATCGGGGGAATGACGCTGCTGATGGGGCTCTTTTTGCTGCAGGATCTTTTCGGCACGCTGCGCATCGAGGCCCTGGGGACGCTGGTGACAGGGCTGCCGGAAGGTAAGCTGGGGCAGCTGTATGCCGCGGGAGGCTGCTGCCTTTTTGGGTTTGGGGCGAAAGCCGGCATGTTTCCAATGCACATCTGGCTGCCCAAGGCCCACCCGGTGGCGCCGGCACCGGCTTCGGCGCTCTTGTCCGGCATCCTGACGAAATCTGGTATTTATGGGATTTTAGTCATCAGCTGCAATCTCTTTCTATATGATGTGCCATGGGGCAAGCTCATTTTGCTGTTAGGCGTGATCACCATGCTGGGGGGCGCGGTGCTGGCGGTGTTTTCCATCGACCTGAAGCGGACCCTGGCCTGCTCGTCCATGTCCCAGATCGGGTTCATCCTCCTGGGGGTGGGGATGCAGGTGCTGCTCAATGAGGAAAATGCGCTGGCCGCGGCGGGAACCGTGCTGCACCTTGTGAACCATTCGCTGATCAAGCTGGTGCTGTTTGTGGCCGCAGGCGTAGTCTACCGGGGCACCCATTCGCTGAACCTCAACGTGGTGCGGGGCTTTGCAAACGACCGGCCCGCCCTGGCCACTGCCTTCACCATCGGGGCGCTGTCCATCTGCGGCGTGCCGATGTTTTCCGGCTATGTGAGCAAGACGCTGCTCCACGAGAGCATTGTGGAGTACATGCACCTTCTGGCGGCGGAGGGGCTGAGCACTGCGGCCTTACAGGCGGTGGAAGTGCTGTTCCTCCTGACCGGCGGACTTACAGTGGCCTATATGACCAAGCTCTTTGCGGCGCTGTGCATTGACCCAAAGATGCCCGGGCACCATGTACCGCCGGCCCAGTATATGGACCATTCCACTGCCGCGGCCATGGGAGTTGGGGCGCTGGCGCTGGTGGGAATGGGGATGACGCCCGCTCTCACCATGGAGCGGCTGGCCCGCTTCTCTCAGGGGTTTCTCCGCGCCGCGCCATTGGAAGGCCACGTCCACTATTTTGCCTGGGTGAACCTGAAGGGGGCGCTGATCTCCCTTGGCATTGGGCTTTGTGTCTACTTTTTGTTCGTCCGGACCTGCCTGATGAAGCGGGGGCACAACGGAGAGTGGGTCTACCTGGATCGTTGGCCCAGGTGGCTGGACATTGAGGAGGCAATCTACCGTCCGGCTTTGGATGCTGCGTCCTTTCTTGGTGCCATGGCGGCGCGGACCCTGGCCTCCGCGGGCGACACAGTGCTGGAGATGGGACGGAGGGTGCTCTTTTTGAAGGCGCCGGGGATTATCGTGCCAAAGGGCAACGAGGAGTTCGGCACCTATGCAAAGGAGCCCCGCAAGCACACAGTGCTCAAGACATTTTCCTTTGACCTGCTCTTGGCGGGGCTGGGATTGGTGGCTGCGCTGCTTTACATTTTAATCCGTACATAGGAAAAAGGGAGAGGCTGCCTCTCCCTTTTTTGATCGCCATGCACAGAGGAGAACAAACGGCAAGAGGGAAGGAAAGGAATCATGCATGGGGGTTATAGGAAGCATTTTGACCATCACCGCCATTGCCGGCGTGGGCGGCACTGGGCTGGGCGGCGCGGCGGCCACCTTGTTTCGGCGGGACTCGGACAGGACGGTGAGCCTGCTCATGTCCTTTGCGGCCGGTGTAATGACCAGCGTGGTCTGCTTTGACCTGCTGACAGACGCGCTGGACCCGGCGAACAATGCGGGGGTCTCCAATGTGCTGGCGGTGGTGCTTGGCGTATTGATAGGGTATGGCGTCATCGGGCTGCTCAACGGCTGGATAGAGGGAAAAGGCGAGCAAAAGCGCAGGGTCATGCTGGTAAACCTGCGGGGCGCAAGGAAGAAGGAGCAGTCATCAGACCGGGAGCATTCCCGCAGGCAGCTCTTTATAGCGGGTGTGGTCATGGCGGCGGCCATTGCGCTCCACAATATGCCGGAGGGCATGGTGATCGGAGCATCTTTCGCCCGCTCGGGGGAAGAGGCGTCCCGGGGCGGTATCCTGATGGCAATTGTCATTGGCCTGCACAACATTCCGGAGGGGGTGGCGGTGGCGGTTCCGCTGATTGCCGGAGGGATGGGTGCCGCGAGGGCGGTGGGCATTACGGCTCTGTCCGGGCTCCCAACGGTCATAGGCGCGCTGATTGGGTTCTACCTTGGTTCCATGGGCCCGATGGCGCTGACACTGTCGCTGAGCTTTGCCAGCGGCGCCATGCTCTATGTGGTGTTCGGGGAGCTTTTGCCGGAGGCAACGGAGATGTGGAGGTCCAAGGCTCCGGCCTTCGCCGCCACGGCCGGGATGATGGTGGGCCTGATCATCGTTTACGCGTGAGGCGGGGTATGCGGATTCCGGAGACAGCCACATATCCTTCCGGACGTGACAAAAGAATTAAAAAAAGAGATTCCATCCCGTACGGGATGGAATCTCTTTTTTGCCCGGAGGAGGTGAGAGGCTGTCTTGTGATAGAGATCAATATGTAGTATGGGGAGAGATGTAATTTTAAAAGGCTCCGGGCAAGAGAAAGGGTGAAGATTGAAATTCAGCGGCCTTGAGAGGGAATTCCTCTCCTACCAATTTTATTCTATCAGATTTTGTCAAAAATACACGTTAAGAGTGTGCCAAGTTTCCAGCTCATAAAGAAGAGCGTGTGGTCCTCTAAACCCATCTAAGGAGACCTGTGAAAAAGAGTTTCCCACCGCAGATGAAAGACTGCGGCGGGCAGACAAAAGGCTGGCGCGAAAGCGTATAAAAAGGCGCTGCCGTCAAGGCAGCGCCTTTTATTCAGTCACCTTCAGCCAAACGGTACCCTACACCCACCTCCGTGAAGAGATATTCCGGTTCGGCGGGGTTCTTTTCCACTTTTCGCCGGATGTTGGCCATATTGACCCGGAGAATCTGGTTGTCGCCGCTGGCCCGGGGGCCCCACAGTTCCTTGATGATAAAGTCATAAGTCAGCACCTTACCAGCATACTTGCCTAACAGCGCCACAATGCGGAACTCGCTGAGGGTCAGATGGGCGTTTTCCCCGCGGACCAGCACCTGGTGCTTGTTATAGTCAATGGTGAGGTCCCCTACTGTGTAGGTGCCCTTCTGGGCAATCTCATCGTTGCCGGAGGAGGTGCGAGTATGGCGGATGGCCGTGCGCACCCGGGCCAGCAGCTCATCGGTGCCGAAGGGTTTGGTGAGATAATCATCGGCGCCCAAGTCCAGGGCGTTCACCTTATCGTGTTCATGGGAGCGGGCGGAGACCACCACCACCGGGAGACTGGACCAGCTCCGCAGGCTGCTGAGGACATCCAGGCCATCCATATCCGGCAGCCCCAAATCCAGGATGATCAGATCCGGGCAGTGGGAGGAAATCATGGAGAGGGCCTCCTCCCCCGTGCGGGCCTGCATGGTTTCATAGCCGTTGGAGTTTAAAATGGTGCAGATGAAGTGGGAGATGCTCTTTTCATCCTCCACCACCAAGACTTTTTCACGAATGGTCATAGGGATTCCTCCTCAAAAAGGGGCAGACGAAATGAAAATTCTGCGCCTCTATCTAAATTTTTGGCTTCCATGGTGCCATTGTGGGCCCGGACGATAGCCATGCAGACGGAGAGCCCCAGGCCCATGTTGCGCTTGCCGTCTCCGGATGCAGTTTCATTACGCTTGAGGGTGCCGTCAAAGAGGGTGGGCAGCTCCCTTGGGGGAATTCCGCAGCCGTTGTCCGCCACGGAAAATCGGGCATAGCGGCCCTCAGACTGGACGGAGAGCAGGATGCAAGTGGTGGTCTCCCCGTGGAATACGGCGTTTTCCAGCAGGTTGGACAGGACCTGCTCAATGAGGATTGCATCCATGGGGACCAGAAGCAGTTCCTCCGGAGCCTCTACCCGTATAGAGACCGAGGGGAAGCGCTTACGGAACTTCCGCACGGCCTCGCCCAGCACTTCTTCCGCCGCCTCCGGCTCCTTTGTGATCTGGGCCTGGGCGTCGCCGATCCGGGTGATGGACAATAGATTCTCCACAACCCGGATGAGCCACTGGGCCTCGTCCCGGGCATCCTCCAACAACTTTTTCTGCTCCTCTTTGGAGAGGCTTGGATTTTCCAGCACAGCTGAAGTGGAGCCCATGATGGAGGTCAGGGGAGTGCGGATGTCGTGGGAGACGGAGCGGAGCAGGTTGGCGCGCATCTTCTCCTTTTCCGTCTCCGCCCTCAGCCGATCCTGCTGCTTGATCTTTGTGGTCATGGTGCAGGTAATCAGGGAGACGCCAAGCAGCGTGAGAAAGGTCAGGGGGTAGCCGGAGATGGTGAAGTTGAACGCCCAATAGGGATAAGTAAAGATATAATTGACGCCGATGACGCCCAGAATGGCAGAAATCAACCCGAAGAGATAGCCTGTGGTCAGGCGGGAGATCAGCAGCACGGCAAGCACGAAAATCGGCGAGGCAAAGCCGTCGGAGGTATCCGCCATCCTCAGCAGGATACATAGCTCCACCGCACAAAAGAGAATTCCCACAGAGATCAGCAGGTCTTTCCAGGAAAATGGGAAAATCTGCGGCTTTTTTGTGTTCAAAAGGCACCTCCTTTTCTCCGCAAAGGCCGGAGAAACAGATGATTGCTGCATGGGCTGGCCGAGACGGACTGCAAAACAACGCTTACTACTATAACACAGAAATCCCAATTTGCACAGCGGATTCTGCTGGAAAGGAATTGCCTGTTGTTTATGGATACGCAGTTCTTTGCGCTGCAGCGGACGACTATTTTCGACTATTATAACAAATGACGCGTTAAATTTCCGCTAAAATCGAAGAGGGAGACCAAGTGGCTGGGGGCCTTCTTGACAACCGCTTAACAAGGGGGCATTGAGCTTTAGCAGCAGTTGAACGGGTTCTTCCCGTATAATAAAAGCAAGCAGAAGACCTGCATAAGCTGATAAAGGAGTGTGTCCTCATGGAGAAAGAATTGAATGATTTTCTGAGAAAGAATGAAGTGGTGCGCTGGCAGGGCAAGCCGACGGACTTTCCACTGTTGGACGGCGAGAACAAATTCCGCATTTTGCGCACCTGGATATTGACGGTGGCTCTTACCATCGGTTTACTGATGCTCTACTGCTCTAAAAACGAGGAGTGGAGCATGGGGTTCATTGCTTTGACGCTGGCGGTTGCCACGCTGATTATGGTGTCCCCCATCTTAGAACGGATCAATCTGCGCAAGCAGAAGTACTGGCTCACGGACCAGCGGGCAATCGTGATGACAAAGGGCAAGGCCCTCTATTATATGGAGCTCTCCGACGTTGACGATTTTCAGATGGTGACGGATGTGGCGACTCAGGATTGCCTCGTCTTAGGCAGCGAGCTCTTCAGCGAGGTGCACAAGCAGCTCCGGTGGCGCGCCTGCCACCCCAAGATCGACGTGATGACCAACGACGATCAGGACTGCGCCGCAGGGTTGGTGTTCTACTGCATCAGCAACGCGGAGGCCGCTGCCCTGATTTTGGAGCAGGGCAATATAAAGCGCAGCGCGTAAAAACCGCATCAGACGGGATACCGCAGGGAAGATTCCCTGCGGTATTTTTTTGCCCGCAGGCACTGCTGCGGCAAAAGAAACCCGGTTCAAATGCATACAGGCGTGCAATTTTGAACAGCCGCCGAGGAGTGTATGAGAGGACGGAGGTGAAGAGGATCGTGAAAGAGATGTGCGCCGGAGGGGACCGGCAGAAATTCTGCGAGGCATATCTGCGGACCATGGACCCGGAGCGGGCCGCGGCTAAGGCGGGCTGCCGGGACGGATTTTCCGCCCTGTCCCGAAAGAGCGTGCAGGAGCAGCTGGAAAAGATGCGGGAAGCGGCATCGGGACAGCTCAAGCGGGAAGATGTGCTGCGGCGTTTGGCGCAGCTGGCATTTGGACGGGTCAACGACGCCATTCGGCTGGCGCTCCATGAAGGAACATACGACCCCGATGAGCTGGACCTGTCTGCAGTGGCGGAATTCAAGGCAACGGACAAAGGCCTGGAGGTAAAGTTCGTGGATCGGGTACGGGCCCTTGAGGCGCTTTACTCCCTGTTGGGAGATGGAGCAGGGGACGGGGCCGTGGACTTTTTTCAGGCTCTTGAGGATGCCGGGAACGAATGAGGATCAGACGGTTTTCCCCAAAGCAAAGAAAAGTCCTGACCTGGTGGATGAAGGACAATCATCACGAGGCGATCATCTGCGACGGGGCCGTACGAAGCGGCAAGACACTGTGCATGGGCATCTCGTTTGTCTTTTGGGCAATGCGCTGCTTTGACCGCAGGCAGTTTGGACTGTGCGGAAAGAGCATTGTCTCGCTGCGGCGCAATGTGCTCAGCGAACTGCTGCCTTATCTGAGGCAGCTTGGCTTTCAATGTCTGGAAAAGCGTTCGGAGAATTTGATTCTGATCCGGTATGGCAGCCGGGAGAACCGCTTCTATCTCTTTGGAGGCTACGATGAGTCCAGTGCCGCACTGATCCAGGGCATTACGTTTGCCGGAGTGTTGTTGGACGAGGTGGCGCTGATGCCCCGCTCCTTTGTGGAGCAGGCCTGCGCCCGGTGCTCCGTATCGGGAAGCAGGCTGTGGTTCAGCTGCAACCCCGAGGGGCCCCAGCACTGGTTTTACCAGGAGTGGATTTTAAAGAGCTGTGAACGCCGCGCCCTGTACCTCCACTTTACCATGGAGGACAATCCGGCCCTTTCCGAGCGAATCCGCGCCAGGTACCGAAATTCCTACAGCGGCATCTTTTACCGCAGGTTCGTCCTGGGGGAATGGACCGCCGCACAGGGCCTGATCTACGACTTTTTTGAGCCGGAATCCTGCTGCGTCACACCGCCGGAGGGGGAGATGGAGCGCTACTGCATTTCCGTGGACTACGGAACGGCCAACCCCACCTCCTGCGGTTTCTGGGGGCTTAGGGACAATGTGTGGTACAGGCTGCGGGAGTACTACTACAATTCCCGGAAGGAGGGGCGCCAGAAGACGGACGCCGAATATGTGGAAGCCATCCGCGCTCTGGCGGATGGACGGCCGCTGGCGGCGGTGCTGGTAGACCCCTCCGCCGCCAGCTTCATCGAGGCCCTTCGGCGGGAAGGGTTCCCTGTGGAGCGGGCCAAAAACGACGTGTCCGACGGAATCCGGGTGACGGCGGATCTTTTGAAGCGGAAGCGGATCGTGATCTGTAACACCTGCGGCGACTGCATCCGGGAGATGGGGCTTTACACCTGGGACGAGCGGTTGGGCCATGACGCGCCCAAGAAAGAAAACGACCACGCCATGGACGACATGCGCTACTTTGCCATGTGGGTGCGAAAGCAGGAGGAGGGTGGATTCGCCGCCACATACGTGGAGCGGTAGTTTGAGTTTTCATGAAAAAGGAGAGTCAGATGGGCTTTTGGAAGAAGAAGGAGACGGCACCTGCATTTGTCCAGCTGCGCCAGCCGGACCAGCATCCCTTTGGGCTGCTGAACAACTGCGTGCCCATGCGCGGAGGCGAGACCCAGCTCTGCCGCGCGGTACGGGAGGCGGTGCCCATTGTGGACGCGGCCATCTACAAACTGATCCGCCTGGTGGGAGGCGTCCGGGCCCAGTGCCCGCAGGCCCGGGCTGACGAGGCGCTGAATCAATTTTTGAAGACGGTCAGCGTGGGGCGCGGCCAATTTGGGCTGAATTCCTTTGTGGACTGCTATGTGGATTCCCTGCTGACCTGCGGCAGGGCCATTGGAGAAATCGTGCCGGAGCGGGGAAACCGGGACATTGCGGCGCTTCTTTGCGGCCGGGTGGACAACCTGGAAATCCGGGAGGGGCGCAACCCGCTGGAATTTGTGATCTGCGGCCCCGATGAGCATGGGGCTGTCGTTCCGCTGCCCTATCAGAACCTGCTGCTGTTCACGCCCCTCAATCCGGAGGCGGACAACCCCTATGGCGTGTCGCTGCTGCGCTCACTGCCCTTTTTGAGCGATATCCTGTTGAAGATCTACAACGCCATCGGCGTCAACTGGGAACGGTGCGGGAACGTCCGGTTTGCCGTGGTGTACAAGCCTCAGGAAAAGGAACTCTCCGGCGTGCAGGCCCAGGAGCGCGGGCAGCAGCTTGCAAGGGAGTGGGCCAGCGCCATGCAGAGCACGAAAAGCGGAAGCGTCCGGGACTTTGTGGCTGTGGGCGATGTGGACATCCGGGTCATTGGGGCAGACAACCAAATTTTAGACAGCGAGGTGCCGGTGCGGCAGATCCTGGAGCAGATTGTGGCCAAGACGGGGATCCCACCCTTTATGCTGGGGTTGAGCTGGTCCTCCACGGAGCGGATGAGCTCCCAGCAGGCGGATCTTCTGACCACGGAGATCACAGCCATCCGGCGGACGCTGACGCCCGTGCTGGAGCGGATTTGCCGGCTGTGGCTCAGAATGCAGGGCATGAGCGACCAGGTGGAAATCCTGTGGGATGACATCAATCTCCAGGATGAGCTGGAAGAGGCCAAGGCTGCCCTATACAGAGAACAGGCAAGAAAGCTGCGGATTGAAAACGACGCGGCGGAACCACAGCAGTGAAGGAGGAGAACATGGAAATCAGAAAAGAGCGGGAGGGGACGCTGAGCTGCCCCGCAGACGAGGCGGATTTGGCGCTCATCAACCAATTGGCAAAGAGCAAGCTGACTGCGGAGCAGGTGTACACCTTTGCCGTGCGGCTGTGCGACAACGAGGTGGACCGGGACTATGAGCGCTTTGACGAGCCAGCCCTCCACAAGCTGGGCGACCTCTTTGTGGGCAAAAGCGGTATTTTTGACCACCAGTGGGCCTCCAACGGGCAGACCGCCCGCATCTACCGCACAGAGGTATGTTTTGAGCCGGAGAAAAAGACATCCCTGGGGGAAACATCCTGTTATCTGAAGGGGTATGCCTACATGCTCCGCAGTGAAAAGAACAAGGACCTGATTGCGGAGATTGAGGGCGGCATCAAAAAGGAGGTCAGCGTGGGATGCAGCGTGGAGCGGAGCGTCTGCTCCATCTGCGGCAGCGAAATGGGGAGCTGTAAACACCAAAAGGGAGAGGCTTACGGCGGCAAGCTCTGTTTTGCGGAGCTTCGCAATCCCACGGACGCCTACGAGTGGTCCTTTGTGGCCGTGCCCGCCCAGCGCCATGCCGGCGTCATCAAGCGCTTCGGCACGCTGAAGCAGCTTGTGGAGACGGCGGAACAGGGCGCGTGCCTGGAGGAGTGGAAGGCGCTGGAGCAGCAGGCGGAGTTGGGTCGCAAGTACCTGGGCGCCTTACGAGCTGAGGTGAGCCGTCTGGCCGCGCTGAGTGACGAATCGCTGGATGCGGAGATTTTTTCCGGGATCGCAGGCAAGCTGAGCGAACCGGAGCTCCTGGAACTCAAGCGGGTATATGAGAAGCAGATGCGGAGCAAATACCCGCTGCAGACCCAGCTGCAGGACATGGAGCGGGCCGCAGACAACAAAGCTGTTTTTCTCGTGTGATGAGAGAGCGGAATATAAAAAGGGAGGACGACAATGAACATTTCTTTTGACGGCATGAACCAGTGGACGGCGACCTTTGCCACCTCGGACGCAGTGGAGGGGCACGTGGTCAAGATGACCGCAGGCGCCACGGTGGGCGCCTGCGCCGACGGCGACAGCTTCTGCGGCGTTACCGCCGCTAAGCGGGCGGGGGACGCCTGCGCCGTGCAGCTTGCCGGCGTGGTGACGGCGCCCTACACCGGCACCGCGCCCACCGTGGGCTACGCTAAGCTCTCGGCCAACGGAACCGGCGGCGTCAAGGCCAGCTCCACCGGCCGGGAGTACCTGGTGCTGGACATCGATCCCAGCGCAAATACCGTAACCTTTGTACTGTAAGGAGGAAGATGGACATGGCCTATCATTTTGACAATTTGAAGCTGGACAAGGGCATGTATGCCCAGTCCGGCAAGAGCTTCACCCAGACCCTGGAGGAGATGGACCCCAGCGAAAACTACCGGGGCACCGCCCTGGAGGGGATGGACGCCTTCCAGCGCCAGCTCAAGCGCTTTGACATCCATGTCAAGGGAGTCGGCAGCGACATGGTGGAGAAGTTCTTCCACACCACGGATTCCGCAGTGCTGTTCCCGGAGTTCGTATCCCGGGTGGTGCGCCAGGGCATGGAGTCGGAGAATATCCTGCCCAGCATCACCGCAACGGTGACCAATTTTGACGGTATGGATTACCGCTCCATCGCCTCTGTGCCCACGGAAGAGGAAAAGTCTCTCCGGCGTGTGGAGGAGGGCAGCGAAATCCCCACCACCTCCATCCGCACCCAGGAAAACCTGGTGCGGCTGCACAAGCGGGGCCGGATGCTGGTGGCGTCCTATGAGGCCATCCGCTTCCAGCGGCTGGACCTTTTCTCCGTGACGCTGCGCCAGATCGGCGCCTACATTGCCCGGATGCATCTGGAGGACGCCATCTCCGTCATCCTCAACGGCGACGGGAACAACAACGCCGCCAAGAGCTTCGCCGTGGGCACAAAGCCCATCGGCGGAACCGCGGGCACCCTGAGCTATGATGCGCTGCTGGACTTCTGGGCCCAGTTTGACCCCTATGCCCTGAACACCATGCTGGTTGCAGACGACGTGATGCTGGCCATGCTGAAGCTCAGCGAGTTCCAGAACCCGCTGACCGGGTTGAACTTCCAGGGCACCGGAACCCTGACCTCCCCTCTGGGGGCAAAGCTGCTGCGCACCTCCGCCATGCCGGCCGGCAAGATGATCGGCATGGACAAGAACTACGCCCTGGAAATGATCAACGGCAGCGACGTGACGGTGGAGTATGACAAGCTGATCGACCGGCAGCTGGAGCGTGCCGCGATCACCAGTATCTCCGGCTTTGCCAAGCTTTACAGCGACGCCTCCAAGGTGCTGTCGGTGTGAGTTAAGGCCGCGCGGAGCGCGGCAGGGGGAGGACGAACATGAGTGATGAAATTTTGAGACTGGCAAAGACGCTCAGCGGCGCATCGGAGCAGGAGTCAGAGCTGTTGGAGACGCTGTGCGCCGCCGCGGAGGACTCCCTGCGCACAAAGCTGCGTCAGGGCATCACGCAGCAAAGCTGCGCCGCAGCCTATCCCTGCGCGGCGGCGATGCTGGCCGCCGCCAGCCTTCTGGAATGCCGGGGCGGCCAGGGCGGATTTTCCTCCTTTACGGCGGGCACGGTCTCTGTCAGCGGCATGTCTGCGGCAGAGGCCGGCGCCTCCGCTGACCAGCTGCGCCGGGAGGCCTGGCGCCTGATGGAGCCCTATGTGAACGAGAGCTTCTTGTTTTGCGGGGTGAGAGGATGACAGAGCGGCTGTCAGAGATTGTGTCCCGATACGGCCAGGAGGCGACTTTGATCCGGGATGGGGCAGAGACTCCCATCCGGGCTTTTATCCAGCCCTCGGCCGACCGGAACCGGCTGGAAGACGCGGCGGACGTATTGGGACGAGGAGACGAACGCCTCTACGTCTATCTGGGGCGGACGGCCGTGGAGCCGGGGGATGTGCTGGTCTGGCAGGGGCTGCGGCTGCGGGTAAGGACCTCCTCCCCCTACTATGTGGGGCGGGAGCTGAGCCACTACTGGGCGGCCCTTCGGATGGAATGGGAGGCGGCGGTATGACAGGAATGAATCAGGTGCGCGGCGCGGTGATCCGCTGCTTGCAGGAGGCTGGGCTGGAGGCTGTCCCCCGGCTGGGACAGCAGCGGGAAAAGCGCCCCGCCGGAGCTGTGGCGGCCGTGGGCGTCCGGCAGAGCAGCGGACGGGCCATGGGCTTTTGCAGCTATCTGGGACAGGTTTATGACGAGGAAAAGGGGACGGTCCGGGAGCTCTACGGCAAACGGCTGGAGGTGGAGTTGGCGGTGGACGTCTACGCGCCCGGAAATGACGAGTGTGAAGCCGCGGTGGAAACGGCGGCAGAGGTGCTGCTGGCCGGCCTGCCCTCCGGACTCAAGCCGCTGGAGGCCAGCTGGGGTGAGATGAAATGGGATCGGGACCGGGAGCTGTACGTTCGTCAGGGAGCGGTCCGGTGCACGGCGTACTTTACAGCGACAGGCAGCGAGGAGAGCGGAGCGCTGCTGGATTTTGAATTGAAAGGTGTGGTACTTCCTTGTTGAGTACAGTTCATGAGCGCCCGGGGGTCTATTCCTCCTACGACGCTTCCGCCGTGTTAAACGGCGGCGCCGCCATCCGGATCATCGGCTTGGCGGCTTCAGCCACAAAAGGGACGGCCAATGAAGCCGTGACTCTGACCAGCTATGCTGCGGGGCTTGCCGCCTTTGGCGAGGATGCCGAAGGCAGCGCGGGCATGTCCACGCTGCTGAGGCTGCTGTTTGCCGGCGGCGCGTCCACTGTGGTGGCGGCCGCGGTGGAAGAGAAAACGGTCAGCGGCTATACTGCGGCCTTCGAAGCCCTGGCCCAACAGGAGAATATTCAGATTGTGGTCTGCGACAGCGCCGATGCCGAAGTGCATCAGGCCTTGAGGCAGAGTGTGGATTCCACTTCCCAGAACCGCAGGGAACGCATCGCGGTGGTGGGGGGCAGCGGCGAGAGCGCGGCGCAGCTCAAGGCCCACGCAGCGCAGATCAACAGCGAGCGTGTGGTGCTGGTGGGTCCTGACGCACTGGACGAGTCCGGAAAGACCCTGCCCGGCACCTGCAGCGCGGCGGCAGTGGCCGCGGCCATTGCGGTCAACCGCGACCCGGCTGTGCCCCTCAACGGCGTGAAGCTCTACGGCCTGGGCGGAGTGAGCCAGCGCTACAGCGACAACGACATTGATCTGCTGGTGCAGGGGGGCGTGATGCCTCTGGAGGAGGTAGCGGGAGTGATCTCACCCGTCCGCGGCATCACCACCCGCACCACCACCGGCGGCGCGGCCGACAGCACCTGGCGGGAGCTGACCACCATCCTGATTGTGGACAATGTGATTCCCGCCATCCGAAACTCCCTGCGCAGCAAATTTACCCGTACCAAAAACACGGCCCAGACAAGAGGAGCCATCCGCTCCCAGGTGGTGGTGGACCTGGAGAGCAAAGTCAAGGCGGAGATCATCGACAGCTACGGCGAGGTGTCGGTGAGCGTATCAGAGGAAAATCCCACCGTCTGTCTGGTGGAGTTCAGCTTTGCCGTGGCCCATGGGCTCAACCAGATCTATCTCACGGCCCACATTACGGTTTAAGGAGGCGAGTTCATGGAGATTGCAGGTTTTCCCACCAGCGCGGACATCTATCTGGAACTCAACGGAAAGAAAGTGGCGGTGGTACAGAGCTACTCCGCGAAAGTCACCCGGAGCAGCCAGACCATTGAGGCCTTCGGCGAAAGCGAACCGGTGGCCACCATTCCCGGCCAGTGCAAATACACCCTGGAGCTGACCCGGCTCTACGCCACCGACGAGGCCATCAGCGACGGCATCAGCTTCTACCATCTGGAGGACTTCTCCCTTGTGATCTGCAAGCCGGACCGCAAGGTGATCTACAGCGGCTGCCAGTGGAGCAACATCTCCGAGCAGGGGGAGCTGAACGCCATGGTGGCGGAAAAGGTGACAGTGCTGGCCACGGGCCGCATTGAGATCGCCGCGTGATGAATGGAATCGACGAGCTGCGGCCAGTGACGGCGGCCCAGCTGCTGAAGCTGCGGCGGGACCCGCTGCTCAGCCAGTGCGCGCCGGAGGAGTCCGGCCTTCTGGGCAATGCCCTGGTCCTCTCCAAATGCTGCTATCAAGAGGGCAAGCCGGCATTTGAATGCGCCGCACAGGTAATGGAGACGCTGACGGCGGAGCAGATCGAGCGGCTGATCCGCCTGCTCTGCGCCGGGGAGCAGCCAAGGGAGCGCCCGCTGGACGCAGGAAAAAGTGCCGCCTTTGACCAGGAGCGGTTTCGCTGTATGCAGGAGGAGACCACATGAATTACATCGAACAGCTCCTGCTGCGGCAGAGCCAGCTTTGGAGGACGCTGCTGACGGGGGAAGAGCAGGAGGAGCAGGAGGGGCAAGAGCCCTGGGCCGAGGCCGCCGAGGCGCATACGCAGCAGAAGAGGCGCCGGGAGGCGCTGCGTGCCTGGGAGCAGGAGGGCTCCTTTCAGGCGGAGGAGAGCCGGGAGGCTTTTCAGGCGGCCGGGGAGCAGAGGGATGAGAGGATCGACTTCCCATCCCGGCGGCTGCTCCTGAACGAGGGCGTGGCAGCTGCCCGGAAGGCGGTCCCCCAGGAACCGGAGGGGTGGGGAGAGCCGCAAGACGCGATCAAAGCAGCGCTCCCACAAGGAGAATCGCCGGCGGACGTTTCCCGGCAGATTCAAAGGGATGCCCGCCGATACGACGGCGGATACACCCTTTACTGATCAGGAGGGATCGGATGGAACTGACGCCCATGCGCTTTAAGGACTATGTATGGCCCCACAACCCGGCCACCTACAGCATCACCTACCAGAGAAAGGTGGCGGTTCACAAGGTGCCCTTTGGCAGGTACTGCATGCAGGACCTGGACCTTGGGAACAGGGTGATGCGTGGCGAGGGAGAATTTGCCGGGGAGGGAGCCTATGATGAGTTCCGCAAACTGGCGGTGGTATTTTACAAGAAAGGGCCGGGACTGCTGGTGCATCCTGTGTGGATGGCGGCCAACGCCTACTTTATCTCCCTGAGCCTGGCCCAGCAGCCAAGACCCGATTACGTCAAATACACGTTTGAATTCTGGGAGAGCTTTGACGGCTACGGGCCCTTCAGCGTGGACCAGGAGGCCAGCGGAAGCACTGTCAGCCGGGGAAGCGGCAGCGTTTATTACACCGTGGTCAAAGGCGACACGCTCTGGGGGATCGCAAACCGGTATGGAGTCACGCTCCAGTCTCTGATTGCCAACAACCCACAAATCAAAAACCCCAACCTCATCTACCCGGGAAATCAGGTGAAAATCCGGTGAAGGGACAGTTGAAAACATACGACGGTGTGGTATACACGCTGCCGGTCCTGCTGAGCTGGGAGGTCATCCGGACCGGAGGGGTGCCCTGCGACAGTTTCACCGCGGTGTGCCTCTATGAGCGGTCCATGGCGGAAGTGCTGCCCAAAGTGAACCGCTTCCGCGCGGCGGTGGATGGGGTCAGCGTTTTCTATGGCGTGCTGGATGAATACGAAATCCGCCAATCAGAACAGGGCCTTTTGCTGACGGTGGCCGGCCGGGGGCTGTGCGCGCTGCTGTTGGACAACGAAGCCACTGCGGCCAACTACCAGCGGGCTACCACAGAGGTGATTTTACGCAACCACGTGACGCCCTACGGACTGACGTGCAGCGCGGTTCAGCCGCTCTCCGGTGCCTATGCCGTCAGCTCCGGCGTCAGCCAATGGAAGGCGCTGGATGGATTTACCCGGCGCTATGGTGGGTTTTCCCCCTATTTCGACCATGTGGGCAGATTGATTCTTCAAAAAACCGTATCCGGAAAGACGCTTACCCTGACCGACGGCTCCCCGGTGCTCTCCCTGGTAAAGCGGGAACAGCGCTACGGCGTTTTGTCGGAGGTGCTGGTGGTGGACAAAGCCCGGGGCATCTCCCACCGGGTGAAAAACGAGCCCTTTTCCAGCAGGGGCGGGAGTTGTCGGCGGGTGCTGTACACGCCGGGAAAGAGTACATATGAGGCCATGCGCTACACGGGAACCTATCAGATCGAGGAGTCCCGGAAGGATCAGCTGTCCGTTGAGGTCAAGCTGCAGGGCGCGTTTGCCGCGGAGCCGGGCGACCAGGTGACGCTGCACATGGAGAGGACGGGCATCTCCGGAAGCTACCGGGTGGAAGAGGCCCGCAGCAGCCTGGACGAGAGCGGGGAAACCTGCCTTTTGACACTGAAGGAGAGATAATCGGTATGTGGCTATCAAGACAGCTGAGAAGCGCCCAGGGGACGGCGGGACTTCCTGCCGCCGATCTGGGTGTGACCACCATCTGCGGAGAGAGCGCAGGCGTTCTGGCCCGGGGAGAGGTACGGAACCTTCCGGTCATGGGGCCGGGTGGATTCGCCTGGAAGCCGGACAACGGTGCGGCCGCTCTTTTAATCCGGGGAGGCACTGGGGCCGAGGAGTGCTGCGTGGCCGGAGTGGAGGACCCGGAGGGAAAGAATTTGGAGCCAGGCGAACTCCTCATCCACTCCAACGGAGCCTCCATCCGTCTGAACAACAACGGGGAAATCCATCTGTCCGGCAGGCTTTATATCAACGGCGAGGAGTACCAGGCGCCGGTCATTGGGGAGTGAGGGCATGGAACTGAAGATCAAGGACGGAGACTATGTGACCGACGGAGCCGGCGGGCTCAGGCATGTCAGTGGCCGGGAGGCCCTATTGCAGCGGGTGCTGTTCAAGCTGACGGCCCGCAGGGGGGCCCTGCCCTTCCTGCCCCGGTTGGGCAGCAGGCTTTATCTGTTGGGCGGCGAAAGCCCTGTGGGGCGGAAGGGGGCCGCGCTGCAGTACGTGACAGAGGCGCTCTCCGACGAGGAGGACGTAAGCGTGACGGATGTGGAGCTTGGCAAGGACGAGCAGGGGCGGATGAACATCAAGGTCCATCTGCTCTATGGGGGAGAGGAACTCAAAGTGCCCCTCACAGTCCGGTAAGGAGAAGAGGATGAAAACAATTGACGAAATCTATCAGGAGCTTCTGGAAACCTTTGCGGAAAAGGCGGGATTTGTTCCGGAGGAATCCTGCGACCTGAGCGTCCGCCTCTACGCCGTGGCGGCCCAGGTACAGTCGCTGCTGATTCAGGCGGACTGGGTACTGGATCAGAGCTTTCCCCAGACCGCCCAGGGAAAGTATTTGGATTACCATGCGCAGCTCAGAGGAATTACTCGCCAGGAAGCGGCCCGTGCCCAGGGCACACTGCGCTTTCTGACAGACAACGCGCTGGCCACGGACCTGATGATCGAGGCAGGCACGGAGTGTATGACGGAGGACAATGTGCGCTTTGTCACCACCAAGGAGGCCACCATGGCGGCGGGGACGCTGTCAGTGGACGTGCCAGCCGCAGCTGTGGTGGCCGGCAGCGCGGGCAACGCAGTGGCGGGGTCCATTGTGTGGATGGCCGCCATGCCGGTGGGGATTACGCGCTGCACCAACCCCAACCCCTTTGCAGGGGGAAGCGACGCGGAGGACGACGAATCCCTGCGCAAGCGCATCCTTGAGAGCTATCAAAGACTGCCCAACGGCGCGAACGCCGCCTTTTACCAGAAGATCGCCATGAATCACGCCTCAGTGGCTGCCGCCACCGTGGTGGGGCGGGCCAGAGGCATCGGCACGGTGGACGTCTACGTAGCGGCTGCCACCGGGATTCCCTCAGAGGAGCTGCTGGAGGAAATCCGGGCGGATCTCCAGGAAAAGCGGGAGATCGCCGTGGATGTCCAGGTCCTTGCGCCCCGGACCCGGGAGGTGGCGGTGACGGCACAGGTGAAGGTGCAGAGCGGGTATGCGTTTGAATCGGTGAAGACCAGCGTGGAGGAGGCGCTTGTCCAGCATTTCTCCGGAAAGCAGTTGGGCAAGGCGGTGACCCTGGCACAATTAGGAAACCTGATCTACCACGCGGAGGGTGTGGAAAACTACCACATTGCGCTGCCTACCGAGGATATTCCGGAGGACAGCAAGGTGCTGCCTGTGCTGGGCGCTGTGACCATCAGCGAGATGAAGGGCTAAGGAGGCTGGAACATGGGGTATGAGACCTATCTGAAGGACCTGCTGCGGCCCCTTGGCATCTACCAGATGAAGGAGGGCAGCCTCAGCGGAGAGGAACTGTCCGCCGCGGGCAGGGGGCTGGATTCATGCGCCGGGGCGCTGGACCGTGCCGAGCGGGAGGGGATCAACGCCACGGCGGAAGACGAGGGGCTGGACCGGAGAGAAGCGCTGTTTGCCCGAAAAAACGCAGCGCCCACCACTGAGCTTCGGCGGGAGGCAATTGCAGCCCTGATGCGCATTGACGGAGACAGCTTTACCCTCCAGGCCATCAACGACACCATCGGCGGATGCGGGATTCCCGCCCAAGCCATTGAGTTGGAGGACCGGATTCGGATCGTGTTCCCGGGCCTGGTCGGCATGCCGGAGGAGTCTCGGCGCATTGAGGAAATCATCCTGGACATCATTCCGGCCCATTTGGAGACGGAGTTCTACTACAGGTATTTGACCTGGGCGGAGTGTGAGGCCCATGGTTACACCTGGGCCATGGTGGAGGCCGCGGGCTATACCTTCCTCGAGTTTCAGATGGCGGTATAAAAAGAGCCAATGGCACGGCGCCGGAAATTGACTATACTGAATAAGGCGCCCCGGAGGCCTGGGGGCGCGCTCAAACGGGACACGCGGAATCAGGCCGTATAGGTGATTGAAATGATCAACAGCAGAGACATTTCCCGATTGCGCTCCGATGTGGAGGCCAACTGCCGCAGTTTGCTTGCGCTTTGCAAAGAGCGGGGCCTGGCAGTTCTGGTGACCAACACGGTGCGGGACGACGAATATCAGGCATATCTCTATGAACAGGGCAGGACACGGCCGGGGAGTATTGTCACCAACGGGAAAATCCCCACCTTTCACTCAGTGAGGGCCGGGCTTGCTTTTGACATCAGCAAGAACGTAAAGGGTGAGGAATACAGCGACCCGGACTTTTTCCGAAAGGTGGCCGAGGTGGCCAAACAAATGGGATTTACCTGGGGCGGAGACTGGAAATCCATTGTGGACCGTCCCCATTTTCAGTGGGACGACAAGGGCAGCTACACCAACGCGGATATCCGAGCCGGCCGATATCCGCCGCCCATGCCGCTTTACAGGCAAAAGGAGGAACCCATGACGCAAGAGCAGTTCAATAAGATGATGGAAACCTATCTGGAGGCCCGCGCCAAACACGAGCCCTCCGATTGGAGCGCTGAGGCCAGAGCCTGGGCGGAACAGAAGGGGATCATCCGTGGCGACAAGGATGGGAATATGATGTACAAAAGCTTCTGCACCCGGGAGGAACTGGCTGTCTTTCTGGAACGGATGGCAAAGACATTGGAATAGAAAAAGGCCCCGCCTTATAAAGGCGGGGCCTTTTTCGTCAGACAAACAGCACCAGCAGATGAGAGAGCACGGCGCAGAGGACAATGCCGATGACAGTGGGTAGGGCAATGGCCAGCAGCGTCCAGCGGATGCTTTTTGTCTCCTGATAGATGGTCAGGCAGGTGGTGGAGCAGGGCCAGTGAAAAAGGGAGAAGAGCATCACGCAGAGCGCGGTGACCCACGTCCAGCCGTTGGAGGTGAGCAGGATCTGAAGGGAATGCAGATCCGTCATCTCGATGATGGTATCCTGGGCCGTATAGGCCATGAGGATGATGGGGACCACAATCTCATTGGCCGGAAAGCCCAGGATAAAGGCCAGCAGGATGACTCCGTCCAGGCCGAGGAACTGCCCCACAGGGTCCAGTGCAGACGCAAGGCGGGACAAGAGGGAGACCCCTCCGGGGGAGACATTGGATAAAAGCCAGATCACAAAGCCCGCTGGCGCGGCCACGGAGACCGCCCTTCCCAAAACGAACAGGGTTCGGTCGAAAATGGAGCGGACGATGACCTTGCCCACTTGGGGACGGCGGTAAGGGGGCAGCTCCAGCGTGAAGGAGGAGGGGACGCCCCGCAGCAGCGTCCGGGACAGCAGGCTGCTGGCAGCCAGCGTCATTCCCACGCCAAGAAGGACCAGGGCGGTCAGCAGCAGCGCCGACAGCAAAGACGACTGGCGCTCCACGCCCACAAAAAATATAGTGAGCATGGTGATTAATGTGGGGAAGCGGCCGTTGCAGGGGACGAAGCTGTTGGTGACAATGGCGATCAGACGCTCCCGCGGGGAGTCGATGATGCGGCAGCCCGTGACGCCCGCAGCATTGCAGCCAAACCCCATGGCCATGGTCAGCGCCTGTTTCCCGCAGGCGCGGCACCGGCGGAAGCTGTGGTCCAGATTGAAGGCAACCCGGGGAAGGTACCCCAAATCCTCCAAAAGTGTGAAAAGGGGGAAAAAGATGGCCATGGGCGGCAGCATGACAGAGATCACCCAGGCCAGCGTCCGATAGACGCCGTCCACCAAAGCGCCGCTGAGCCAAGTTGGCGCGCCCAGGGTATGGAGCAGGCTGCGGATCGGCTCTTCAAGGGAAAGAAGAGCCGAGGAGAGCAGCGAGGAGGGATAGTTGGCGCCGGTGATGGTCAGCCAGAAAATCCCGGCCAGGAGCGCCAGCATCACCGGAATGCCGGTTTTCCGGCTGGTGAGAATGTGATCCAGGCGCCGGTCCCGCTCTGTACGCCGATCATCCTGCTGCGAGACCACACTGTGCCCAATCCGCTCCGCCGTCTCCACAATCCGGGATACCACGGCGTCCTGCAGATCACCGGGGGTGGGGTAAGTATCTTGGAGCAGGACCTGAGCCTCCTCCAACTGGGGACAGTTGTCAGGGGGCGGCAGGTTCCCGCAGAGCATCTGGAGCGCAGCCCAGCGGGGGTGGGCGCTTGACTCGCAGAGCGCGGGTGAGAGAAGCCCCACAGCTTCCTCGATGGCCGGTGGGTAGATCACCGGGCGGCAGGCTCCGTCGTCAAGCTCTGCCTGGCCGGCGGCGGCATCCATCAGCTCACTGAGCCCTCTGCCGCTGCGGGCGGCGGCGGGAATCACCGGGACGCCCAATTTGGCGGAAAGTGCCTCTATGTCCACGGATACGTTCCGGCGCTTTGCCTCGTCCATCAGATTGACGCAGACCACCGTCTTTGCCGTGATCTCAAGCGTCTGAAGGACCAGGTTGAGATTGCGCTCCAGGCAGGTGGCGTCGCAGACGACAATCACCGCATCCGGCGCCCCGCCGCAGAGGAAGTCACGGGCTACTTCCTCCTCGGCGGAGTGCGCCAACAGGGAATAACAGCCGGGCAGATCCACCAGTAAGTACGATTTACCGCCGTGTTGGCAGATCCCCTGCGCGGTTGCCACTGTTTTGCCGGGCCAATTCCCGGTATGTTGGTTCATACCTGTCAATGCGTTGAACACCGTTGATTTTCCCACATTGGGATTTCCGGCCAGGGCGATCACGGCCTCCTGTTCTCCACTGCTGCGCAGCCCTGTGTCAATGGCGGCTCTGCCGGTGGAACCGACGGTAAGACCCAATTCGATTCACCTCCAAAGAAAAGTTCACGCGGGAAGGACCATGACCTGATCGGAATCCTCCCGGCGCAGCGCGATGAGCGCACCTCGGATTTGATAAGCAGCAGGGTCGCCGGCGGGGCTTTTCAGGACACATTCCACTTCCGTTCCCTCGATCAGCCCGATATCCTGAAGCCTGCGCCGCATACTGTCGCGGGTGAGCAATGAGACCACCTGGCCCCGCTGCCCTTCCCGTAAATCTGATAAAGCAGTCATAAGAGTTAGCCTCCGAATAGTTTTTCGGAGAGAACCCTTGGTTCTCTCCTGTTAACAGAATATGCGGCTGTGCGCCATTGGGTACAAAAAAGGGAAGGGCGGTATACGCCCTTCCCTTTTGAAGGAATCCGACTTTTTAAGGGATGGGCGCAAAGTGGTCCGCGTCCACATGGCACACCGGGCAGGTATAGCCCTCCGGCAGGGAATCCCCCTCATATACGTAGCCGCAGACACTGCAGCGAAACCCCTTCGTTTTTTCTTCCTCCACAGGGGCCTTCCCGGCCGCGGCACTGTTCACGGAGGCCGCAATGGCCTTCGCCAGGGCGTCAAGCTGCTCGTACTGGCTCTCGGCCAGCGCGGAGCGCAGGGTGAGGCTCTGCTCCAGAAGCGTCATGTTCTTCATGGAGCCCACCATCTCCCGCATCAGCCGTCCGGACATGGGGCCCCAGGAGCCGTTTTCCACAATGGCCACAGTCCGGTTTTGCAGCGCATGGGCCTTCAGGTCTGTCAAAAGCGTCTCGATATTGCAGAAGATGCCGCCGTTGTATGTGGTGGAGGCCAGCACGATGTGGCTGCACCGGAAGGCCTCGGAGACTATGTAGGAGGGATGGATGGCGGACACGTCGTAAAGAGAGACGTCCGTGACCCCCGCGTCGGCCAGGCGGCAGGCCAGGGCCTCCGCGGCGGTTTCGGTGTGGCCGTAGACAGAGGCGTAGGGAATCAGCACCGCCTGGTCCTCCGGGGTGTAAGTGCTCCACTTCTGATACTTGTCCAACAGGAGGGACAGATTGCTGCGCCAGATCAGGCCGTGGAGGGGGCAGATCATTTGGACATCCAGGGCCGCGGCCTTCTTCAGCACGGCCTGCACCTGGGCGCCGTATTTGCCCACGATGTTGGCATAGTACCGGCGGCATTCATCCATCCAGTCCTTTTCCAAATTCACCTCGTCCGCAAAGAGGCTGCCGGAGAGCGCGCCGAAGGAGCCAAAGGCGTCGGCGGAAAACAAGATACCCTTGGACTCCTCAAAAGAGGCCATGGCCTCCGGCCAGTGTACCATGGGCATCATCAAAAAGCGGAAGGTGTGGCTGCCGACAGAGAGCTGATCCCCCTCCGCCACCACAAGGGAACGGTCCTTCAGATCCAGGCCGAAAAACTGTTGGATCAGCTGGAAGGTCTTTGTATTCCCCACCACGGTGGTCTCCGGATGGCGGCGCAGCAGGTCGGCCAGGGTGGCGCAGTGATCCGGTTCCATGTGATTGACCACCACATAGTCCAGGGGCCGCTGGCCCAGCAGGTGCTCTAAGTTGTCAAAAAAGACCTCTCCTGCCGCCTTGTCCACCGTATCCAGCAAAACGGTCTTCTCATCCAAAAGAAGGTAAGAGTTATAGGAGATGCCCCGGGGTACTGGAAACACATTTTCAAACAGTGCAATTCTCCGGTCGTTGCCGCCCACCCACCAGAGATCTGGCAGGATCTGCCTCAAACAGTACATCAATAAGACCTCCTTGCCGCAATCCAATGCGGTTCATAAAAATCGTTCCAATTATAAAGCCGATGGCTGGTAAAATCAATGGAAATGATATGGATGGAGGCGCAAATAATATGACAGAAGGGGAAGAATATGGTATACTTCTATGAGAAAAAGCCATCTTGAGTGTAAATCCGGCTGCGGACAATGGCACCCGCGGCAATTTCAGAAAGGATGAGAACGCATGGACGAGAAAGAGAAGATTCGGGAGCAGGGAGAGGCCCAGTGCCTGTCCAACCGCTTCATGCAGTATAATCACATTTCACTGGCGGCGGTGGAAAAGGACTTCGCCGCAGTGGAGCTGACCGTAGTGCCGGAGAGCTGCAACCCCTATGGGATGCCCCATGGCGGCGCCTATTACACTATGGCCGATACGGCGGCAGGCACGGCGGCCCGTACCGACGGAAGGCGCTATGTGACGCAAAACAGCAACATGCAGTTCCTCAGCACCGTCAAAGAGGGGACCATCCGGGCGGAGGCAACCATTATCCACCGGGGCAGGACTACCTGTGTGGTCCGTTCGGAGGTGCGCAGCAGCGATGGAAAGCTGCTGGTGACAGGGGACTTCACCTTTTTCTGCCTCAACCCGTGAGGATTCGCTCAGATTTACAAAACCCCCTCCCCGGAATCCGGGAAGGGGATTCCTATTTATCGCCCGGTGTCCCAGTAGACAAGAGCCGTCATGCCCGCGCCCACGTGGGAACCGATGACAGGCCCAATGGGGGCAATGAGGGTGGTTTGAATCCCAGCGTCCCGGGCCATCTGGGCCAATTTCTCCGCCGACACCGGCGCGTCGCAGTGGCCGATGTAAGCGCAGGTGAAATCGGTGCAGGTTTCCTTCATCCGGGCAATCATGGACTGATAGGCTTTGACGGTGCCCCGCACCTTCCCGGCCACCTGAAGATGCCCCTCCCGGTCCAAGGTAAGGATGGGCTTGATCTGGAGCATGGTGCCTGCCACGGCCGCTGTCTTGGAAAGACGGCCGCCGCGGTGCAGGTGGTTCAGGTCCTCCACGGTGAACCAGTGGGCGACCTGGAGCTTGCGTTCCTCCGCCCAGCCGCACAGCTGCTGGAAGGAATCTCCCTCCCGCTGGCGCTGGAGCGCCTGATAGACAAAAAAGCCCTGGCCCACGCTGGCGGCAAGTGTATCGATGCAGACGATTTTCCGCTGGGGGAATTTTTCCCGGAGCACGGCCATGACCATATGGGCCGACTGGATGGTTCCCGAGAGGCCGGAGGAGAAACAGAGGTAGACCACATCCTTCCCGGCCTTCAGCGGGGGGATAAACGCACGCAGATAGGTGAGGATGTTGATCTGCGCCGTCTGGGGCATGGAGCCGCGGCGCAGATGGTCGTAAAACTCCTTGGCGGGCATTTCACGGAAGTCGCAGTAATGGTGGAAGGTGCGGCCCTCCATAGTGACCGGCATGGGGATTACCTTCAGCTCCGGCGCGGCGGCGGTCTGGGGGTCCAGATCGGCGGTGGCGTCGGTGATAATCTGGTAGGTGTTGTCCATAGATGGATTCTCCTTATCTATACCGCGGCAGTCGGCGGCCTTTTGGTCCATAACAATACCATTATAGAGTATAGGGAATTTCCGCAAATTTCAACCATGTTCTGAAAAAAAGATGAAAAAATCAAACCACTTCCGGGGGAAGCGGCTGGGCGTCAAACTGGTTCAGAAGCAGGCGGACCTCTTTCCACGAGGGGTAAAAACGGTCCATGGCCTGGCGGAACTGCGGCCCGTGCCCGGGGATCAGCAGATGGGTCAGCTCATGGACCACCACGTAGTCCAGGCACGCAACAGGGCGGCGGACAAGCTGCAGATTGATGCGGATGGCGCCGGTTTTGGGTGTACAGCTGCCCCAGCGGGTGCGCATGTCCCGGATGTTCCACTGCTGCGCCTGGAGCCCGGTGGCTGCCCTGCCACGGGCGATGGCCCCGGGAAGAGCCGATTGCAGCTCCTGACGGTACCAATGATCCAGCAGGGCCAGGCGTTGGGAAACCGTGCTGCCTGGCGGGACAACCATCCGGATTTCCCGGCGCTGGGAAAGCGATACACCGGGGGAAGGGCCCTCCTCCACACGGAGGGGAAGCGGCTCCCCCCAGAGGAAAAACCGCTCTCCGGAGCTACAGGTACAGGGCGGCCGCGGCGGCCGCGCGGACCGCTGCGCTTCAATCCAGCCCCGGCGGGCGCGGATAAAGGAAGCCACCGTCTGGTCGCTGACAGAGCGTGGGGCAGTGACGTACAGCGGCCCGTCCGCAGAGGAGAGCCGCAGGTACATGTTTCGAATAGGCTTGCGGTGGATCAATACCGTCTCACCGTCCACTGTGATCTGCTGCACGCAATACCTCCTGCTGTTTACAGACAGCACCCGCGCAAAAGGCGGGAGTGTGTTATTGAAAATGGAAGGCGGGTCAAAGCGCGGTGCCCGACGCGGGGACAAACAGGCCGGACAGGTCGGCGCCCTCCAGCTCCAACAGCTTCTTTTTCACCGCGACCCCTCCGGCGTAGCCCGTCAGGCTGCCGTTTGCACCCACCACCCGGTGGCAGGGGATGATGATTGAAATCGGATTGTGCCCAACGGCGCCGCCCACCGCCTGTGAGGACATGGTTTCGCGGTGCAGCCTTGCCGCCGCCCGTCGGGCGATCTCCCCGTAAGTGACTACCCGGCCATAGGGAATCTCCTGTAGAAGCTCCCAGATCAGCTGGCGGAACGCACTGCCGGCAGGGCACAGCGAAAGGGCGTCGCAGCTGGGCCGCTGGCCGGCAAAGTATCTGTCCAGCCAGCCCTTTGCAGCATTCAGAACCGGCAGGTCATGGGCCGGGGTCAGTTCTCCGGCAACAGAGCCGCCAAAATACTTCTGCCCCTCCAGCCATAGTCCCGTCAAGTGGCTGCCGTCACACGCAAGGGTGAGCATTCCCACGGGGGATGGATATGTGGTGGAATAATACATGGTGATCCTCCCAGATCTGCCGCGCCTGTTGCTGCGAATTGGTCATGGCAGTTTTTCCGGCGCAAACGCGCTCGTATCAAAATCCTTTGAGTATTATAGCAAGTTTTTCCGGGGTTGTCCCGCTGATTTCGACGGTTTTTGAGAAAAGACGGAAAAACGCGGCAGCGGATCAGGCGTCCTGTCCGCTGCCGCGTTTCATTTTATAGAAGACCGGAAATCGGGCGTAACCGGGAAAGAATTAGATGTCGGAGACTCTGGTGCGCCAGGCAATCTCCAAATCCAAATCTTTTTTCAGCTTTTCATTTTCCGCCATCAGCTCGTCATAGTGGCGGCTTTGGACATAGTATTTGACAAAGCCGAAGGTGGCCTCCTGGAACTCCTCATCCGAATATTCGGGAAGCAGGGAGCCGTTGATCCGTCTGAGCCCCTGGACGGAGATGGTCACGAGGCGGCGGTGCTTTTCCGAAAGCTGAATGATCTTCAGCGTTTCCGGAATCTCCAGTTTCAAATCGTAGATTGAGTTTACCATTTCCAAAAGCCTGCGCTGCTCGGGCTTTGCCGAGACGACCACGCCGTACTTTGCAAACAGGTCCTTCAAATAATCAGCGGAAACCGTCTCCCGGGTGATGGTCCCTTTGCCGATTCCCGAAAACATGGTGTCGGACAGAGAAAAGCCGACATATACCTCGTTGCCTGTCTGAGGATAGCCCATGATCGTTACCTCCCGATATTTTCAAAATTTCAAAGGCGGGGTTTTGCTGTATATCCATTATAGCATGACTTGCGCAAATTTCAACCGGCATTTGCGTAAATTTACACGAAACATTTTTGCACAGATCAAATCACAGTGGAACATGACGGCCGCACTGGTACTCTATGCGGCGGGGAGGCCGGCTGATCACCGCGCGGCTCTTTTTTTGGCGCTGCCCAAGAAAAATCCGTTTTGAGCGGTCCCCGGACGCCGAATTGCCGGGGCGCACATCAGCACTCGGCTTTCATGGCCCGGTAGCCGATGACAACCGTCCACACGTATGCGCAGGTCTTGGGGATCATCAGCATACCCACAGCGGGCACTGCGTCGGCGAACAGTACGACCGGGATGTAGCAGGCAAAACTGAGCACCACGGTGAGCCACAGAAAACGGAACGGGCGGTCGCTGTGCGCCTTGGCACTGTGGTAGAAGAGCACCACAATCAGCAGTCCCAGCAGGGCAAAGGGAATGTTGCGGTAAATGCCCCAGGAAAGGGGGGGATTGGCGCTGGTCCAATGGTTTTGGGGTGCCAGGCAGAGGAGAATCCTCAGCAGCGACAACCCCCAGACCGCCGCGGTCAGCCCGGCCTTTCCGGAGACCCGGTACCGCGACCGCCAAACATAATAGAGCAGAACATAAAATATGGTCATGGTCACAGAGGTGATGAGCTTTCCAATCCCCAGAGCCGCGGTATACGCCTCAAGCCCTGTGGTGCAAAGAGCGATCGCGCGGGGCACCAGGTGGAAAGCGTCTCCGCAGCCCAGCACAATGGCCATGGTTCCGTACAGCCGGAAGGCGGGGGTTCCCTTGCAGCCGCGAAGCATCCTGCACCCCAAGGTGAGGATGGCTGTGAGATAGGCAATGTCGAACAGTGTTTCAAAAATAGCCTGCATGGATTGGCTTCCTTTCTATTTGAACGGTAATTGAGAGCCTGTCAGGCTCGGGATTCATACAAGGACCGGCGGATTACTTCCAGCAGAATTTCGCAGGTGTCCTTCTGCTGGGCCAGCAGCGTCAGAAGGTTCGTCAGGACGAACTCAATGAACTCCGGCTCCTGAAAGTCGGATGAAAACGCGTCCTGCCGGACGTTGGAATCCGCCCGCAGGGCCTGCGACAGTTCGGCCTTTATGTGGGAGACATACTGCTCCATGGTACTGCGGGCCTGCTGTTTGGAGGTGCTGGCAAAGCTGATGGAGTGGGCGGTAAAGAAGTTGGGATAGGCCCGCATGCCCGATTGGACACGTTCAAAAATCCAGCGGACATACTCGGGGAAAGACAGCCCTTCCCGGCAGGGTTCCGTGTGGAAGATATCCTGCCAGACGCTTCCGATGGCCGCAAGGATCAGCTCCTCCTTGGAGGAAAAGTAATTGTAGAGGGAACCAAGGGCCACGTGGCATGCCTCTGCCACCGAACGCATGTTTACGGAGGCCAGCCCTTTTTCCGCCACCATGTCCCGGCAGGTTTTCAAAATGGCTTCTTTTGACGTCACAGATGTATTGATAAAATCACCTCCCCAAAATGAACGCTGTTCATTATAGCCGCTGATTTCGCTTTTGTCAAATGCTGGGTTCCAGTGGCTGCTGCCTTTCCGATCCGCAAAAGAACAGGAGAGAACTGGCAAGAGAACTCGCCAAAAGATAAGAAAATGCCTGGGCTTTCCAAGTGAGAAAACCCAGGCATTCCAAGTGGTGCCGGTGGCCGGACTCGAACCGGCACGCTGTCGCCAGCGGTGGATTTTGAGTCCACTACGTCTACCAATTCCATCACACCGGCAGATGAACGATGTTATTATACCTGAAAGAAACTGCAAATTCAAGAGGAACTTTTGAAAAGAACCACTTGGCTGCAAAGAGCATATGGGCAAAAATGAACAAAAGAAAAACTCCTTTGAAAAACAGCAAAAAAGCTACACAAACGGGAAGCGATGTGCTATCATGTATAAGTTAAAGTATGTTCTGAAACGGGAAGGAAAGGGGATTGCCAGTGGGCCGTATGATGAAAAGATGTTGGATGGCTGCCATTTTGCTGGCAGTCACCTTCTGTTTGTCGGGGTGTTTGTTCAACGCCTCGGTGGAGGAGCTTTACAGCCTGCCGCAGCTTCCCCCGGAGTACACGGAACTGAGGGAGCGAATCGATGCCATCATGGCCGGGGGCGGGGAATACGCCGCGCCCCAGTCGGGCAGCAACATCCAGCCCGTGCAGATGGTGGACCTGGACGGGGACGGGGAAGAGGAGGCGCTGGCCTTCATGCGCAAGAGCGCGGATGAGCGGCCTTTGAAAATCTATATCTTCCGGTCCGTGGACGACTCCTATGAGGAGGCGGCTGTGATTGAAGGCAGCGGCAGCGCCATTTACAGCATTGCCTATACCGACATGGATCAGGACGGCTTGCAGGAGCTGATCGTGGGATGGCGCGTCAGTACGGAGCTTCAGGCGCTGACGGTTTACTCCCTGAAGGACTTCCAGCCTGTGGAGCTGCTGCGCAACACCTATTCCCGCTACGCGGTGCGGGATCTCAACCAGGACGGTTTGCAGGAGCTGGTGATGATCCGCTCCGACGACCAGGGCAACACGGTGGCGGACTACTATGCCTGGAGCGACCAGACGCTGGTTCAGCGCCCCTCCGCCAAGATCTCCGTCTCCATCGCCGAGCTCTCCTCGGGCCGCGTCCGCTCCGGCATGCTGGAAGGCGGCGTCCCGGCCCTGTTTGTCACCGGCGTGGAGGACTCCCTGTTCCAGGTCACGGATATCCTGGCGGTGAAAAATGACGAGCTGGTGAACATCACCATGAACAACGCCACCGGCGTCTCGACCGAGATTTTCCGCTATCAGCCCCTGTTTCCCACGGACATCGACGGCGACGGGCTGACGGAGGTCCCGGCGCCCTTTGACCTTGCCGGCTGGGGCAGCACCGACGCCTGCTACCCCATCAACTGGAGAAGGTATGACCTGAATGGCTCGCCCTCGCTTGCCATCAGCACCTACCATGATGTGGCGGACGGGTGGTACCTCATTCTGCCTGAGGAGTGGAAAAAGCGGGTGACAATCTCGCGTGATGACGGCGATCCGGACGAGATTGCCGTGACCTTTGCCATCCAGGGCAGCGATACGGAGCCCTATCAGGAATTCCTGAAGATATACACCATCAGCGGAAGCAGCCCGGAGTATAAGATCACCCAGGGCAGCCGCTTCCTGCTCAGCCGTCAGGCGGAGACCATTTTCGCAGCGGAGCTGTTAGACGCCAATGAAAGTTGGGACTTCGGCATCACGGAGGACGAACTGCGCAGCAGCTTCAAACTGATCGTCACCGAATGGGCGTCGGGAGACGATTGATGAAACGGAGGCAGCCATGAAAAAAGTATTGGTTTTGGAAGATGAGTCCAGCATCCGCAGCTTTATTGTCATCAACCTGCGCCGAGCCGGATATGAAGTAGTGGAGGCGGAGAGCGGCGAGGAGGCGCTGGACCGGCTGAAGGACAACCCGGACACCAAGGTGGCGCTGCTGGACATTATGCTCCCCGGCATCGACGGGTTTGAGGTGTGCCGCAGGATTCGGGCCACCAACACAAAAATCGGCATCATCATGCTCACCGCCCGCTCCCAGGAGATGGACAAGGTGACGGGGCTGATGACCGGCGCCGACGACTATGTGACCAAGCCCTTCTCTCCGGCGGAGCTCACCGCCCGGGTGGACGCCCTGTTCCGCCGGGCCGGCGGCGGAGCGGACGAGCAAAGCGGCGAAATCCGGCAGGAGCCCTTCCTGCTCAACACCCGCAACCGCACGCTGGAGAAGAACGGGGAGCGGATCAAGCTGACCCAGGTGGAGTACTCCATCATGAAGATGTTCATGGAGAACCCGGGGAAGGCCCTTTCCCGGGAGGAAATCCTGGATATGGTCTGGGGCCGGGACTACTTTGGCGAGCTGAAGATCGTGGACGTGAACATCCGCCGCCTGCGCCTGAAGATCGAGGACAATGTGACCAACCCCACTTACATCACCACCGTGTGGGGATACGGATACAAATGGGGCTTTTAAGCATGGGGCAGGGCCGCCGGGCCGCAGTTGCCGTGCGGTGTGAAGGAGACAATGGCCAGTAAGACAGCATGGGAGCGGGAGTATACCCGGCTCTGGAAGCGGGAAAAGCGGTTCTTGGAGCAGAACCGGGTTGAGCGCACCCCCTATCTGAACCGCAAATTGGAGCCGGTAGTGCCGAAAACGCTGCAAAGGACGCTGGAATCCGCCTTTGAAAAGGCGTTTTCTACGGTGTTTGAGAAAGGGACCGGCCTGATCGAGGGGGTCAGCGGCAGGCAGAAGCGGGAGCGGGAGTACCTGCTGCGCCGCTATGCGGCCCAGCTTCAGCCGGACGGCCGGTCGCTGCGGGCCTTTTCCCGGGCAGCGGCGGGAACGGGGCGGAAAAATCTGTTGCTCTCCGGCGTGGAGGGCGTGGGGCTGGGCCTGGTGGGCGTGGGCCTGCCAGATGTGGTGCTCTTTACGGGGATGCTGCTCAAAAGCCTCTGCGAGCTTGCGGTGAACTATGGCTATCCCTGGGACGATGCGGAGGAGCGCCGGTTTGTGCTGGAGCTGATTCGCACGGCCCTCTCCTGCGGGGAGGAGCTGAGAGCGGGGAACACGGAGCTGAACCGCTTCCTCCAGGAGGGGGAGTGGGCCGCGCCTGCGCCGCAGGAGGAGCTTCGGCGCTCCGCAGCGGCGGCCCTTTCCCAAAATCTCCTGTATATGAAGTTCCTTCAGGGGATTCCGGTGGCCGGCGCCGTGGGCGGCGTATGGGACGCGGTGGTCTTGGAGCGGGTACAGCGCTATGCGGAACTCAAGTACCGCAGGCGGTTTTTGCTGGATTGGAAGAGAAAGGAGGGGGCGCCATGGAGTACTCCGAACATATGAAAAACATGAAAAGCACCCTCCAGATCCGGGGCCTGCGCCAGCGCTGGGTGGTCAATACCATCATGCCGGTGCTGGTGATGGTGGTGCTGACCGTGTGCCTCTTTTCCGCCAGCGTCACAAGCTATTACTTCAGCACCATGCAGAATACCCTGCGGTCCAAGGCAAAGGCAGGGGCCGACTTTGTCACAAGCTATTCGCTGAACAACTACATGCAGTACTATCAGATTGCCAACAGCTATGCCGAGGGGTTTGAGGACAAGGACCGGCTGGAGCTCCAGTTTTTAAACGGCGCCGGCCAGATCCAGATCTCCTCCTACGGCCTGACCACCGGCACTTCCCCCGGAACCTCCGATATCCAGGAGGCCATTGAGACCGGGGAAATCGCCTCCTTCCGGGGCCGGGACCCCCAGACCGGGGAAAACATCATGTCTGTCTCCTGCCCCCTCTCCTTCAATGGGCGGACCGTGGGCATCATGCGCTATGTCACCTCGCTGCAGCAGGTGAACCGCCAGATTCTCATCAGCATTCTGATCGTCATCCTCATCGCCGCGGTCTGCATCGCCATGGTGGTGTTCTCCAATCTGTTGTTCATCAACAACGTGGTGGAGCCGGTGGCGGAGGTCAGCCAGGCCGCCAAGCGCATCTCCGCCGGCAGCTACGGCATCCAGGTGGAAAACCGGTATTCCGACGAACTGGCGGAGCTGGTGGACAACATCAACGACATGTCGCTGAAGATCAGCCAGAGCGAAAAGATGAAAACGGAGTTCATCTCCTCGGTCTCCCACGAGCTGCGCACGCCGCTGACCGCCATCAACGGCTGGGCCGAGACCATGATGGAGGACACCAGCGGCGACCCGGAGCAGCAGCGCCGGGGCCTGGGCATCATCATGAAGGAGTCCCGCAGGCTGACCAACATGGTGGAGGAGCTGCTGGAGTTCTCCAAGATGGAGGACGGCCGCTTTACCCTCAGCGTGGAGCAGGTGGATTTGCAGGCCGAGTTTGAAGACGCCATCTACACCTACAGGGAGCTCTTTAAGCAGGAGGGCATCGAGCTGACCTACGACGACGGCGGGGAGCTGTACGAGCCCATCACCGGCGATCCGGAGCGGCTCAAGCAGGTGTTCTGCAACGTGTTGGACAACGCCGCCAAGCACGGCGGCTCCGGCAAGCGGATCGACGCCTCCATTGCCAAGGAGGGCGTGTATCTGGTGATCCGTGTCCGGGACTACGGCCCGGGCGTCCCGGCCCAGGAGCTGCCCTTTGTCAAGCAGAAGTTCTACAAAGGCTCCTCCAAGGCCCGGGGCAGCGGGATCGGGCTTGCGGTGTGCGACGAAATTGTCCGGCTGCACAACGGCACCTTTGACATCGGCAACGCCGAGGGCGGCGGAGCCGTGGTCACCATCCGCATTCCAACCGCCAATTGAAAATAGAACAATTGTTGCATTATGAAAGAGACTGTGATACAATCTCAGTCGGGAAAGGGAACTATGGCAGAGGAAAAAAACAAGTTTCGCACCAGCATCGGCGGACAGGCGCTGATCGAGGGCATTTTGATGCGCGGCCCGGAACGGCAGGCCATTGTGGTCCGGGACCAGGAGGGCCGGCTGGTGGAGAAGGTGGAAGAGCTGAAGCTGATCCGGGACAAGCACCCCATTCTCGGCTGGCCGCTGATCCGAGGCACGGTGAACTTCCTGGACTCCATGGTCAAGGGCGTCCAGGCGCTGATGTACTCCGCTGACTTCTATCCGGATGACGAGAACGCCAAGCCCTCCAAATTTGACCAGTGGCTGGAAAAGCACTTTTCCAGCAAAAAGGTGGAGAGCTTCATCATCGGCCTCTCCGTGGTGCTGGGCGTGGGGCTGTCCGTCTTTTTGTTCCTGGTGCTGCCCACTTTTTTGACCGGCGGGCTGCTGCACTTTTTCCCGGGCCTGCCCATGTGGGGCCGGAACCTGGTGGAGGGCGTGCTGAAAATCGCCATCTTCCTGATCTACCTCATCGTCTGCTCCCGGCAGAAGGATATTTACCGGGTGTTTCAGTACCATGGGGCGGAGCATAAGACCATCTTCTGCTACGAGGCGGGACTGCCGCTGACGGTGGAAAACGTCCGCGCCCAGCCCCGCCATCACCCCCGCTGCGGCACCAGCTTTTTGTTCGTGGTGATCTTTGTGTCCATCCTCTTTTCCAGCGTGGTCTTTGGCATCTGGCCCATCACCAACGTCTGGCTGCGCACGGCGGTGCACCTGGTGCTGCTGCCTCTGGTGGTGGGTGTGACCTATGAGTTCAACCGCTGGGTGGGCCGCAACGACAACGCACTGACCCGGGCGCTGACGGCGCCGGGGATGTGGATGCAGAATTTCACCACCAATGAGCCTGACGACTCCATGATCGAGGTGGCCATCCGCTCTTTGGAGCTGGTGCTGCCCGGGGAAAAGGGCAAGGACGCGTGGTAATAGACAACAGGAGTGAGTGTTTTGGCAGTCACCTATAACAATTTATATCTGGACCTCCGGCGGCAGCTGAAGGCCGCTGGAGTGGAGATGCCCACGTTGGAGGCCCGGGAGCTCACGTGCTTCGCCGCGGGGAAGACCCGGGAGGAGCTGTACCGGGACGGCGCGCTCTATGCTTCCCCCGCCATTGAGCAGCGGGCACGGGAGCTGTTAGAGCGCCACTTAAAGGGCGAGCCGGTGGCCTACCTCATCGGCGAGTGGGAGTTTTACGCCCTGCCCCTGGACATCTCCCGCCATGTGCTGATCCCCCGGACCGACACGGAGGTGCTGGCCTCGGAGGCCATCTCCTATCTGAAGGACCAGGGGGAGTGCCGGGTGCTGGACCTGTGCGCCGGGAGCGGCTGCGTGGGGCTGGCGGTGGCCGCCCACACGCCCCAGGCCCATGTGGTGCTGGCGGAGCTGTCGGAGGAGGCGCTGAAGGTCTGCCGCCAGAACATCCGCCGGTGCGGCCTGTCCGGCCGGGTGGTCTCTGTCCGGGCGGACGCCGCGTCAAAGCCTGTCTCCATGGGGGAGTTCCGCTGCATCGTCTGCAACCCGCCCTACATCCCCACGGCGGATTTGGACACATTGGATGTGTCCGTCCGGGACTATGAGCCCCGTATGGCCCTGGATGGCGGCCCGGACGGCTACCGCTTCTACCGCCTCATCTCCGAGCTGTGGCGCCAGGCACTGGCTCCCGGCGGCCGGCTCTATTTCGAGGTGGGCGTGGGGCAGGCGGACGAGGTGCTGCGGATCATGCGGTCCCAGGGCTTTGGAGACATTCAGATCGTACGAGACACAGCCGGGATTCCACGGGTGGTCTACGGCACCCTTTGCACGGAAATTTAGCCGGGAGTATAGGAGGAAACAGAATGGCAGAGAAAAAGATGACCAAGACGGCCACTGCGGTGGCGGCATCGGATAAGAAGCAGGCCATTGATACGGCGATGGCCCAGATTGAACGGATGTACGGCAAGGGCTCCATTATGCGGCTGGGGGACAACATGAACGTCAACGTGGACTTCATCCCCACCGGCTCCCTGGCGCTGGATGTGGCGCTGGGCATCGGCGGCATCCCCAAGGGCCGCATTATAGAGATCTACGGCCCCGAGTCCTCCGGTAAGACCACCCTGGCTCTGCACATCCTGGCCCAGGCTCAGAAAAAGGGCGGGGAGGTGGCCTTTGTGGACGCCGAGCACGCCCTGGACCCCACTTACGCAAGGGCCCTTGGTGTCGACATCGAGGACATGCTGATCTCCCAGCCGGATACCGGCGAGCAGGCCCTGGAGATCACCGAGGCCCTGGTGCGTTCCGGCGCCATCGACGTGGTGGTGGTGGACTCTGTGGCCGCCCTGGTGCCCCGGGCTGAGATCGAGGGCGAGATGGGCGACAGTTATGTGGGCCTCCAGGCCCGGCTGATGAGCCAGGCCCTGCGCAAGCTCACCGGCGCCATCGGAAAGACCAACTGCGTCGTGGTTTTCATCAACCAGCTGCGTGAAAAGGTGGGTGTGATGTACGGAAACCCGGAGGTCACCACCGGCGGCCGGGCCTTAAAGTTCTATGCCAGCGTCCGCATCGACGTGCGCCGGATCGAGGCGCTGAAAAACGGCAGCGAGATCATCGGCAACCGCACCCGGGCCAAGGTGGTGAAGAACAAGGTGGCGCCGCCCTTCCGGGAGGCGGAGTTCGACATCATGTACGGCGAGGGCATCTCCCGGGAGGGGGAGCTGGTGGACCTGGGCGTGAAGCTGGACCTGGTGCAAAAGAGCGGCTCCTGGTTCTCCATGGGGGAGACCCGCATCGGCCAGGGCCGGGATTCGGCCAAAAACTACCTGAAGGAAAACCCCGAGGTGGCGGAGAAGCTGGAAGCCGCCATCCGCAGGGACTTCCCGAAGCTGATGAGCAACCAGGCGCGGATTGCCGCCAAGGCTGCTGGCCGGGCGGTGGATGTGTCCGCCGAAGAGTTCAACGATGAGGATTGAGCGGCTGGAGCGGTCCAAGCATAAAAAGGGCCGCATCCTGCTGTTTATGGAGGGCGGCGAGCTGCTGAAGGCCACGGAGCAGGAGCTGCTGGAATTCGACCTGCGCCCGGGCCGGGAGCTTCAGGAGGAGGAGTGCGCGGCACTGCGCCGGGCGGCCGGCGTGTCCGACACAAAGGCCCGTGCCGCCGAGCTCATCGGCAGCCGGGCCATGTCCCGCCGGGACCTGATGCGCAAGCTCCAGGAAAAGGGCGCCACGGAGGCGGAAGCCCGCTATGCCGCCGAGTGGCTGGAGGCCATAGGCGCCATGGACGACGGCGCCTACGCGGCCATGGTCGTGCGCCACTACGCCGCCATGGGGTACGGCCCCGGCCGCCTGCGGGACAAGCTCTATGAAAAGGGCGTGCCCCGTGAGCTGTGGGACGCCGCGCTGGAGGAGTCCCCTCCGGCGGAGGAACAGATCGATCGGTTTTTGCGCCAAAAGCTCCGGGGGCGTCCCGTGGACGAGAAGGAGAAGAAGCGGCTCTGCGACGCCCTGGTGCGCCGGGGCTACTCCTGGGGGGAGGTACGCTCCGCCTTCGGCCGGCTGGGCGCGGAGATAGAGGACGAGTGATGCGGCTTGAGGCCGCGGCTCCCGGGCGCCCTTACGGCTGGATGCCGTCAAAAAGCTGGAGCGTCAGCTGGGCGCCGAACTCCGCCCCGGCCTGGAAGGCCCTGTTCCGGTACTCCTGGGCCAGTATGCGGATGTCGTCCAGAAGCCTGTCCGCCTCCTTTGGGCCAAGGGGCTCCAGCTGGTCGCGGATGGCCCGCTCCAAGGGCGTGCAGGGCGGCGCCAGGGGCATCTTGCCCTGAAGGCCCAGCGGTTCGTCGTAGTAGATGGATGAGAGAAAGTCAAACATCGGAATACCCCCATAGATATAAATTGTTCCTTTAGGTGGAGTATACTCCACCTAAAGGAACAAGTCAAGAGGTGTTTTTATGCGTACAACGCTTTTATTAAGCAAACGGGTCCACCAGCTGCGCAAGGCGGCGCATCTCAGCCAGCAGGAGTTGGGAGAAGTTTTGGGACTGACCCACAAATCCATCAGTATGCTGGAAAGCGGCGGAAGGAGCACCACCATTGAAAAGTTAGTGCTCCTGGCGGAGTATTTCCACGTGTCCACAGACTACCTGGTGGGCATCACCGACGACCCCACCTGGCGGGGAAAGGAAGGGACATCACTTTGAGTTACAACGTTGCATTCATCTCCCTGGGCTGCGCCAAAAACCAGGTCAACTGCGAGCAGATGATGGCCCTGGTGGAGGGTTCGGGCCACCACGTCCAGGCGGAGCCGGACGGCGCGGATGTGGTGGTGGTCAACACCTGCGGCTTTTTGAGCAGCGCCAACGAGGAGGCCATTGACAACATTTTGCAGATGGCGGAGCTCAAGCGTGCCGGCCGGATTCAAAAAATCCTGGTCACGGGCTGCATGGCCCAGCGCTACAAGGGCGATGTACTGGAGGAGCTGCCGGAGGTGGACGGCATCCTGGGCACGGGGAGCTATACGGAGATCGTCTCCGCCGTGGAGCAGGCCATGGCCGGGCAGCGGCCCAGCCGCTTTGGAAGCATCCACACGGCGGAGCAGGGGGGAGAGCGCATCCTCTCCACGCCGCCCTGGTACGCGTATCTGCGCATCGCCGAGGGCTGCGACAACCACTGCGCCTACTGCGTCATCCCCTCCCTCAGGGGCAAGTACCGCAGCCGCCCCATGGAGGAGCTGCTGACTGAGGCGGCTGAGCTGGCGGACGCCGGGGTGAAGGAGCTGATCGTCATTGCCCAGGATATCACCCGCTACGGTACGGACCTCTACGGCGGCCACGCCTTGGCCCGGCTGCTGCGCCAGCTTGCCAAGCTGCCCTTCCACTGGATCCGCCTCCATTACCTCTATCCCGACGAGATCACCGACGAGCTGATCGACACCGTGGCGGAGGAGGAGAAGGTGCTGCCCTACATCGACCTGCCCATCCAGCACTGCAACGATACGATCCTCAAGGCCATGAACCGCCGGGACACCAAGGCGGAGCTTCTGGCGCTGCTGAAAACGCTCCGGGAGCGGATTCCTGGGCTGGTGCTGCGCACCAGCCTGATCACCGGCCTTCCCTATGAGACGCCGGAGGCCTTTGAGGAGCTCTGCGACTTTTTGCGTGAGGTGAAGATCGAGCGGGCTGGCGTGTTTCCCTTCTCCCCGGAGGAGGGCACCAGGGCCGCGGCCATGGACCATGTGCCCACGGAGGAGGCGGTCCGCCGGGCGGAGCTGGTGGTGGACGTCCAGTCCGACATCATCGACGCCTACAACGCGTCCGTCCTGGGCCAGAGCCGGGAGGTGCTGTGCGAGGGATTCGACGGCCAGGCTCAGATGTTCTTCGGCCGCAGCTATGCCGAGTCGCCGGACATCGACGGCCGCATCTACTTCACCGCGGAAAAGGACCCGCAGATCGGCGAATTTGTCACCGTGCGCCTCACCGGCGTCATGGACGGCGAGCTGACCGGCGAGCTGGAAGACCGGTAGTGGCTACAAAAAGGAGAGAATGGAACATGAACTTACCCAATAAGCTGACGCTGCTGCGCATTCTGCTGATCCCCGTCTTCATGGTGGTGCTGTACTGGGGCTTTCCCGGTGCGTCCTATGTGGCCCTGGTCATTTTCATTGCGGCCAGCCTGACGGACCTTTTGGACGGAAAGATCGCCCGGAAGTACAACTTGGTGACGGACTTCGGCAAATTTGCCGACCCGCTGGCGGACAAGATGCTGGTGGTGGCCGCCATGCTGTGGTTTGTGGAGAACCGGCAGATGCCGGCCTGGGCGCTGCTGATCGTGATCGTCCGGGAATTCGCCGTCAGCGGCCTCAGGATGCTGGCCTCCGACGAGGGGCGGGTCATCGCCGCGGGGTGGTCCGGAAAGGTAAAGACCGCCGCCACCATGGTGTGCATCGTGCTGATGTTCCTTCCCCTCCCAGCGGTGGTGAATGCGATCTGCGTGTGGGTGATCGTGCTGACCACGCTCTATTCCGGCGTGGAGTATTTCTGCAAGAACAAGGATGTGTTCCGGAGTATGTGACTGGCGGACAAACCACAAGCGCGGGCTATCTTGGCCCGCGCTTATTTTGTAGTTTGCCATGTTGTGGAAACTGCCGGGCATCTGGGACGAATACCCAATATTTTGTGGGAAAACGTGGGGCGCTTTGTGATTTTGAACATGGACACGGGGAGCAATTTAGTTATATGATATACGAAACTGTTCAAAAGAGAGAGAAAGGCGAAAAACGCCCTTCCAGCTGCTGAGCGGACAGGACATCAGGAACAGGGGGAAAGACAGATGATTGAAATTCGTTGGCATGGCCGGGGCGGCCAGGGCGCCAAGACCGCGGCGCTGCTGCTGGCGGACGTGGCTTTCACCAAAGGCATGTACGTCCAGGGATTCCCGGAATATGGCCCTGAGCGCATGGGCGCTCCCATTACCGCGTATAACCGGTTGGACAGTGAACCGATTTCCATTCACTCCAACATTTATGACCCCGACCTTGTGGTGGTGGTGGACGAGTCCCTGATTGAGTCCGTGGACGTCACCGCGGGGCTGAAGGAAGGCGGCGCCCTGATTCTCAACAGCTGCAAAAGCGCCCAGGAGATCCGGGCCATGCTGCCGGGCTTTGCGGGCAGGCTCTACCGGGTGGACGCCCGGTCCATTTCGGAGCGGGACATCGGAAAGAACATGCCCAACACGCCGCTGCTGGCCGCGGTGGTCAAGGTGTCGGGCATGATGGAGCCCCAGGAGTTTTTTGAGAACATGCACGGGTCCTTTGCCCACAAGTTCGCCTCCAAGCCGGAGGTTTTGGAGGGCAACATGAAGGCGATCCGCGACGCGTGGGAGGAGGTTGTTGCCCTGTGAAAAACATCCATGAAAAGAGCCCCTGGCGGGATATGACCGTAGGCGGGGTGGTATACGGCGGGGCCAACTCCCCGGAGGTGAAGACCGGCGAGTGGCGCACGGTGGCTCCCGTGTTCCATCCGGACAAGTGCAGGCAGTGCCTGCTGTGCTTCCCGGTCTGCCCTGACAGTTCCATTCCCGTCCAGGACGGCAGGCGGCTGGACTTTGACTATGACCACTGCAAGGGCTGCGGCATCTGCGCCGCAGTATGCCCCTTCGGCGCCATTACATACGGAGAGGGAAAGGAGGAGAAGTGATGAGCAGAAGAGACCGGCTTTCCGGAAATGAGGCGGTGGCCAATGCCATCCGCCAGATCGATCCCGACGTGATTGCGGCGTTCCCCATCACGCCCTCCACGGAAATTCCCCAGTACGTCTCCTCCTTCCTGGCGGAGGGGAAACTCACCACGGAGTTCATCACCGTGGAATCCGAGCACAGTGCCATCAGTGCCTGCGTGGGCGCCGAGGCGGCTGGAGTGCGGGCCATGACCGCCACCAGCTCCGCCGGGTTTGCCTATATGCATGAAATGCTCTACGTGGCGGCCTCCGACCGGCTGCCCATCGTCATGGCGGTGGTGAACCGGGCGCTGACCGGCCCCATCAACATCAACTGCGACCACTCCGACTCCATGGGGTCCCGGGACAGCGGCTGGATGCAGCTCTACAGCGAGGACGCCCAGGAGGCCTATGACAACATGCTCATGGCCCACCGCATCGCCGAGGACCCGGAGGTGCTGCTGCCCATCATGGTCTGCCAGGACGGGTTCATCACCAGCCACGCGGTGCAGAACCTGGTGCTGGAGGACGATGAGACGGCAAAGCAGTTCGTGGGGGAGTACCACCCGAAGCACTATCTGCTCAACCCCAGGGAACCGGCGGGCTTCGGCCCCTACGGCATCTCCGCCTACTATATGGAGCTCAAGCGCCAGCAGACGGAGGCCATGAACCATGCCGCCGCGGTCATTGAGCGGGTCTCCAGGGAGTACGGCGACCTGACCGGCCGCTATTATGGACTGATCGAATGCTACCGGATGGAGGACGCGGAGTACGCCGCCGTGTGTATCGGCTCCTCCGCCGGCACCGGCAAGGCGGCCATCGAAACGCTGCGCAGCCGGGGCGTCAGGGCGGGCCTTGTGAAGATCCGCGCCTTCCGTCCCTTCCCGGCCCAGGCCATTGCCCAGGCCCTGCAGAACGTGAAGGCGGTGGCCGTCATGGATAAGGCCGACAGCTTCTCCGCCTGCGGCGGCCCCCTGGGCGCCGAGGTCCGGGCTGCGCTGTACCAGTATGGCGCCCGGGTGAGCGCGGTGAACTTTGTCTACGGGTTGGGCGGCCGCGACGTGCGGGTGGATGACTTCTACGCCATTTACCGTGAGCTCCAGGAAGTATCTGACGGCAAGGACTACCCGATGTTCCAGTACATCGGCGTAAGAGAGTGAGGGGAGACGAGATGGCATACAATTTGAAAGAACTGGCGGGCCGTCCGGAGCGCTTTGCACCGGGACAGCGGATGTGCGCCGGCTGCGGCAGCCCCATTGCCATGCGGGCGGTGCTCCGCGCCCTCCATCCGGAGGACAAGGCCGTCATCACCATGGCCACCTCCTGCCTGGAGGTCTCCTCCCTGATCTACCCCTACTCCGCCTGGGAGGACTCCATCATCCACGCGGCCTTTGAAAATGCCTCCGCCGTGACCAGCGGCGCCCAGGCGGCCTACACGGCCATGAAGAAAAAGGGCAAGCTGGACGAGACCTATAAGTTCATCACCTTTGGCGGCGACGGCGGCACCTATGACATTGGCTTCCAGTCCCTGTCCGGCGCCATGGAGCGCGGGACGGACATGGTCTATGTCTGCTACGACAACGAAGCCTACATGAATACGGGCATCCAGCGCTCTTCCTCCACGCCCAAATACGCCGAGACCACCACCACGGCGGTGGGCAGCGAGAGCAACGGCAAGGTTCAGACCAAAAAGGACCTGACCCGCGTCCTGGCCGCCCACAACATCCCCTATGTGGCCCAGACCACCTTCCTTGGCAATCTGAAGGACCTGCACGAGAAGGCGGAGAGGGCCATCTACACCAAGGGGCCGGCCTTCCTGAATGTGATGGCCCCCTGCCCCCGGGGCTGGCGCTATGACGCACCGGACATCATGAAGGTGTGCAAGGCGGCGGTGGAGAGCTGCGTGTGGCCCCTCTTTGAAGTGGTGGAGGGTCAGTGGAAGCTGAACTACCGCCCCAAGGAAAAGCTGCCGGTGGAGGAGTACCTCAAGCTCCAGGGCCGCTTCCGCCACCTCTTCAAGCCGGGCCGGGAATCCCTGATTGCCGAAATCCAGGCGGATGTGGACCGGCGCTGGGAGGAGCTCCTCAAGCTCTGCGGCGAATGAGGACTGTTTGACTGGGCTTTCACGCCTTCCCGGCCGCCCATCGTTTCAAGCGCAGGCGGAGCGGGGAATGCAAATCACTTACCTCAATCGAAAAAAGCCGGCCAAATCCAACGGATTTGGCCGGCTTTTTTGATCAATGTATCCTTTACTCGCCCATGGGCGCGCCGCACTGGGGGCAGAACTTGCTGTCGGAGGCTGCTCCGCAGATGGGGCAGACCTTCATGTCCGAGGGCGTGGGAACCGCCTCTTCCGGGTCCTCCTGTTTCTGGGGCTTGCTGGACTCCAGCTCGGCGATCTTTTTCTTGGACTCCACGATGGTGTCCACCAGGTCCTTCACCGCGTCGGGCACCTCGCCGTCGTATTCAGAGACAAACCATTCGCCGATGGTCTTGTAGTTCTTTTCGATCTCACGCTGTTCGCTGACGATGGCCATGTTGATCCTGGCCAGTTCTGCGGCGGCCTGGGCCTTTTCGCCGGCGACGGAAGCGGCTACCTTGGCTTTCTCAGTGGCAACTGCGGCGACCTCCTGGGCCTTTTTTCCCAATTCATTAAAAAATGCCATACCGTGAAACTCCTTTCAAGCCGCGGTTTTAAAAACCTCCGGCGCTCTTGATATGCTTCATGATAGCATACCCGTCCATGCAGTGCAATTGCGAATTTGTAAATTTTTCTGGCCTATTTCTCCATCCAATTGCCCGCCCGGGCCACGGCCCGCTTCCACTGGCGGTAGTCCTCCTCGCAGGCGGCCTGCTCCCTCTGGGGAAGGAACACATGCTGGCTGCGGCGCAGTGAGGAGACCTCCTCCTGATCCCGCCAGAGCCCGGAGGCCAGCCCCGCCAGGGCTGCGGCGCCAAAGGCGGTGGTCTCCACCATGACGGGCCGGTCCACGCTGATGCGCAGCAGGTCCGCCTGGGTCTGCATCAGAATATCGCTGACCGAGGCACCGCCGTCCACCCGCAGGCAGGTGACGGGCAGGTCCTGGCGCATGGCGGAGATCAGGTCCGCCACCTGATAGGCGATGGAGTCCAGTACGGCCCGGGCGATGTGGGCCTTTGTGGTGCCCCGGGTGAGGCCCACCATGGCGCCGCGGGCGTACATGTCCCAGTAAGGCGCGCCAAGGCCGGTGAAGGCCGGCACCACAAAGACGCCGCCGCTGTCCCGGACGCTCTCCGCCAGCCGGTCGCACTCCGGCGCGCTGGAAATGAGGCCCAGCTCATCCCGGAGCCACTGGATGGTGCTGCCCGCGTTGAATACGCTGCCCTCCAGGGCATAGGTGGTCCTGCCGCCGATGCTCCATGCCACGGAGGTCACAAGGCCCGCCCGGGAGCGCACCGGGGTCTCCCCCACATTCATCAGGGTGAAGCAGCCCGTGCCGTATGTATTTTTCGCCTGGCCGGACTGGAAGCACCCCTGGCCGAACAGCGCCGCGGCCTGGTCGCCCGCGCTGCCGCAGACAGGAATCCCGGCAAAGTCCTCCAACTCCGCAAGGCCGGGCTTGACCCTGCCATAGCACTGGCAGGAGTCCACCGGCCGGGGGAGCATGGCCATGGGAATGCCTAACGCATGGCACAGCGATTCGTCCCAGCAGAGCCTGCGGATGTCGAAGAGCATGGTGCGGGAGGCATTGGAGTAGTCGGTGACGTGCTGGCCCGTCAGGTTCCAAATCAGCCATGAGTCCACCGTGCCGCAGAGGAGCTCCCCCCGCTCCGCCCGGGCCCTGGCGCCGGGGATGGCGTCCAGGATCCATTTGATCTTGGTGCCGGAGAAATAGGCGTCAATGAGCAGCCCCGTGGTTTCCGCCACCTGTTCGGCCAGCCCCTGGGCCTTCAGCTGGTCACACAGCGCGGCGGTGCGGCGGCACTGCCAGACGATGGCGTTGTAGATCGGCTTGCCGGTTTTACGGTCCCAGAGGATGGTGGTCTCCCGCTGGTTGGTGATGCCGATGCCGGCGATGCTGTGGGGGTCCGCATGGGCCGAGCGGACGGCCTCGGCCATGGCCCGGCGCTCTGTGGCCCAGATTTCCAGGGGATTGTGCTCCACCCAGCCGGGCTGGGGATAGATCTGGTGAAAGGGGTATTGGGCCTTGGAGACAATCTCGCCCCGACGGTCAAAGAGGATTGCCCGGGAACTGGTGGTTCCCTGGTCCAGGGACAGGATATAGTCCAAAAAATCACCTTTCCTTTCGTTCATAGGGGTTTGCAGGGGAGGGGAAAATCGGTGCTGTTCCGCTTGGCGTTTCCCGTGCCGGGGATTTGCTTGACCGGCTGCCCGGGAAAACGCTGTTTTGCAGCAGGAAAGGTTTTCTCCGCCAACGTTTTGTGCTATAATACCGGAAAGCGGAAACGGTATCCTTTGCCGATCCTGACTGATGCCGGCCTTCCACAGTGGAAAGGAAAGACAGAGGAGCGGATTCAATCCCATCGCCCTTTGCGGCTATTGTATCACAGGGAGGTTTGATTTTCCATGACAAAACGTGAATTCACCTACCCCTCCCGGAATGGGACCACCCAAATCCACGCGGTGGAGTGGCTGCCTGAGGGGGAGATCAGCGGCGTGCTGCAGATTTCTCACGGCGTGGCGGAGTATATCGACCGGTATGAGCCCCTTGCCCGGTTTTTGACGCAGCAGGGGATCGCGGTAGCGGGCAACGACCACCTGGGCCATGGGTATTCCGTGGAACAGGGCAAACCGCGGCTGTACTTTGGCCCAAAGGGCAGCTGGCAGACCGTGGTGGACGACCTCTACACCCTCTATGGGATGGAGAAAAAGCATTTCCCGGGCCTGCCCTACTATTTGCTGGGCCATTCCATGGGCTCTTTCTTGGCCCGCACCTACCTGATCCGCTACCCCGGGACCGTGGATGGGGCCATTGTGATGGGCACGGGGCAGATGCCGCCGGCCGTGGTGGCCGCCGGACGTGCCGTTGCCGCCGCGGAAGGGCGCCGGGTGGGCTGGGACAAGATGAGCCCTGTGGTGGAAAAGCTGGCCTTTGGCGCTTACAACAGGACTTTTGCGCCCAACCGCACGGAATACGACTGGCTCTCCGTAAACGAGGAGAATGTGGACGCCTACATCGCCGATGAGCTCTGCGGCGGCAACGCCACCGTGGGACTGTTCCGGGAGATGTTGGGCGGCATCCGATTCATCACCGACCGGGATAACCTGATGCGGATGAACATGAATACCCCCATTTTATTCCTCTCCGGAGAGAAAGACCCGGTCGGGGACTGCGGCAAGGGAGTGCGCCGGGCTTATGAAAGCTTCCGACGCGCGGGGGTGCGCCAGGTGGAACTGAAGCTCTACCCGGGCCTGCGCCACGAGATTCTCAACGAATCCAGCCGGGAGGAGGTCTATGGGGACATCCTCCGGTGGCTGAAGAACAACATAGAGAAGACAAGGATGGGATAGCATGACAAAACGGCGTACACGGCAATACTATGTAGCCTGCCTGGTGGCACGGCTGGCGGCGTTCGGCGCATTGATCGTCTATGGGGCGGATTACGCCCTGCAAGAGGACCTGTACGCCGGATTGGATCGGTTTTCCCTCCTGACGGTGCTGTGGCTGGCGCTGATGGCCTCCATGGCCTTCCGGCTGTTTCCCTCGAAAATCGAGAGCATGGGGTGCCAGAAGGAATTTGCGGCCCGCTGCCGCCCCACGGGCAAGGCGCCGGAGCGGTCGGAGCTTCGCCAGGCGAACCGGGGCGCATGGTGGGTGCTGGCCACCTGGACTGCGGTGAACGCCCTTTTCTTCCTGGGCTACGCCCTGAAGTGGTATGATGAGCGGATGCTGGTGTGCCTGGCCGGGTTCTACGGCGTGTGCGACATCATCTGCATCCTCTTCTACTGCCCGTTCCAGTCCTGGATGATGCACAACCGCTGCTGCACCACCTGCCGGATCTACAACTGGGACTATCTGATGCTGTGCACGCCCCTGCTGGCCATCCGCAGCTTCTACACCTGGTCCGCCTGCGCACTGGCGGCTGTGATCTTCCTGCGCTGGGAAATCGTCTTCCACCGCAGCCCGGAGCGGTTTTTTGAGCGCAGCAATGACGCCCTCAAATGCAGCCAGTGCCAGGAGCAGCTGTGCGCCTATAAGCGCCATCTCACAGCCGCCGGGAAGCGGAATACAGCCGGTGAACATTGAGCAGCTCCGTGTCGTGATAGAGGGATAGGAGCCGCGCCGAGAAGACGAGGTCTGCCGTCACAAGGAGCAGCGCCCCATAGGTGGCCCAGCCCGGAATGCGGAAGACAGCCAGGCGGATAAGGGGCTGGAGAAAGACCACGGCCGCCGTGGTGAGGATGCCCCAGATCAGGGAAAAGGGGACGCAGACCCGGCCCCTTACGTTTCCAAAGGTGCTGGAGTAGTCCCAGAACCGGACGCCGAAAAGTGTATCGTAGAACCAGTGGACGGCGTATTCCACCGCCGTGGCGGTGAACGCCCCCCAGAAGAGGAGGCTCCAGGGCGAGCGGACCAGCCCTTCGGGCAGTGACAGCAGCGCCGCCATGGCCAGACCGTAGACGGGACACAGCGGCAGCAGCAAAAATCCCTTCCGGTTTTGCTTGTTCGCATGGGTGGCTTTGGCAAACGCTTTCTCCAGGCCGTAGCCCAGGAGACTATATATGAAAAAATACCAGAAAAACGGCATGCGGTTCCCTCCCGGCCTATTGTGCCCGGAGCGGGGACGAACATGCGGAGCGGAGTGAGAAATGGACAACTGGAACGATTTAAAAGAGGAATGCCTTACGTGCCAGGCCTGCGCCCTGTCCGCCAGCCGCAGGCACGTGGTGTTCGGCGACGGCAGCGAGAGCGCAGAAATCCTTTTGGTGGGGGAGGGGCCCGGTGCCAACGAGGATGAGCAGGGCCTTCCCTTTGTGGGCAAGGCCGGCATGCTGTTGGACGACATGCTGGCCATGATCCACCTGGACCGCACCAAGGTCTACATCACCAACACCGTCAAGTGCCGCCCGCCGGAGAACCGGGACCCCATGAACGTGGAGCAGGCCGCGTGCCTTGGCTGGCTGCGCCGCCAGACCGCCCTGCTCAAGCCGAAAATCGTGGTCTGCCTGGGACGCATCGCCGCGGCGGAGCTCATCAAGCCGGATTTTAAGATCACCCGGGAACACGGCCAGTGGTTTGAGAAAAACGGCGTGTATTTGACCGCCCTCTACCATCCCTCCGCGCTGCTGCGGGACCCGTCCAAGCGGCCGGACACCTTTGAGGACCTGAAGGCGATCCAGGCGAAAATCCTTGCGGTCTGCCAGAGGACAGCCGTTTGACTGTAGCAGCCAAGATGTTAACCAATAAATTAAAATAGGTTGACAATAGGACGGGCCGGTGGTATACTCCTTTCAGATTGAAAAAGGAGTTGGAACAATGTCTTCTGTTGCTGTGGAGAAACCAAAGTGGAGCACCCGTGATATGGCTTACATCGCGGTGTTTGCCGTGCTGATTGCCGTCTGTTCCTGGATTTCCATTCCCACCACCGTGCCTTTTACCCTTCAGACCTTTGCCGTATTTGTATCGGTGGGACTACTGGGGGGCAGGCGGGGAACGCTGGCCGTGCTGGTGTACATTCTGTTAGGCGCTGTGGGAATCCCGGTGTTCGCGGGCTTCAGCGGAGGGATCGGAATCCTGATGAGCACCACCGGCGGATACATCATTGGCTTTTTGGGTTCTGCGTTGCTCTATTGGGCCATTACCGCCCGGTTTGGCGCAAAGACAGCTGTCCAGGCCGCTGCTATGGTGTTGGGACTTGTGGTCTGCTATGCATTTGGCACGCTTTGGTTTATGCAGGTTTACGCCAGAACCTCCGGACCGGTGGGGCTGACGGCCGCCCTGGGCTGGTGCGTGATTCCCTTCATTGTACCGGACCTGTGCAAGATTGCGCTGGCCCTGTGGATGAGCCGCCGGCTGGTTCGCCATGTCAAATGAGCTGCGGCCCCATCACGGGCTGTGCCTCCAATTTTTTGAGGGGAAGGGGTACAGCGAAGGGTTTACCGCTCACATGGCCCGAATCCATGGGGAGCTGACAGAGGATGCGGAGGTGCGTCTTACCGAAGGGGAGGATGTGATCTGCGCCCACTGCCCCAACAGCGGTACCGGGTGCCCTGATGCCGTCCGGTACGACCGGGCGGTGCTGGAGCTGTGCGGCCTGCCTCCGGGGAGGACTCTCACCTGGGGCCGGTTTTCCGATCTGGTCCGCCGCAGAATTTTGGCGGCTGGGAAGCTGAGCCAGGTCTGCGGTGACTGCCAGTGGGCCCAGGTGTGTGGGACAAAAGAGATATAAAAGAGCGGCTGCTATGCAGCCGCTCTTTTCTTTTATCCAAATTGTTTCATGCAAGGATGCATGGGTCACGTTTTTAAGACACGGGAGGCAAGGTAGGCCTTGGCCTCCCCACAGCTTTCAAAGCGGGGGGCGTTGTCAAATAAATACTGCAGCAGGTCGTTCCACTGGCTCAGGGAAAAGTCGGACCGTTCCAGTATCGGATCAATGCGGATGGTGCCCGGATCCCGATACCGCAGGTCCGAAATCAGACAGTGATTGCTGCGGGCAAGGTATTCCAGCAAGTCCATAGCGTCCTCCCATAAAATTACAGTTGCAGAAGAAAACCAATTTAGCATAGTATGAGCTTTTTCTCCAAAAAAGTCAAGTTTTAATCTTGTATGTCGAGTTTTAAAATGGTTATTGTTCCGAATTGAAATGGATACTATAAAGGGGGAGATGCAGACAGGAGGAGACCGGATGACCTATGATACAAAGCTGATCGGCAGCAGGCTGAAGCAGGCGCGAAAGGCAAAACATTACACCCAGGACTATGTGTCCGCCCGGGCCAACATTGGGGAGAAGTTCCTCAGCCAGATTGAACGGGGAAAGGCCGGGCTGTCTGTGCAGACGCTGCTGTCGCTGTGTGAGATTCTGGAAGTCAGTCCCAATTCCATCCTGCTGGCGCAGAGTGATCTGTCGGATTCCCGGCTGGAGGAGCTGATGGGCCGGCTGACGCCCCGGCAGCGGCAGGACGCGGAGGCTATTTTGACGGTGTTTGTCCGCAACTGCCTGGAAAAGGCAAATTAAAGTCGTGGGGGACAGGCTGGTTTCCCGCGGCTTATTGCTTATCAGGTGCCGCGCGCTGTTCAGGGCTTCCGGTACTGGTACAATAGGTGCATGCGTACGGTGGCGTTGCTCCGGTTTTCCACCTGGAATGGCTGGTCGGCGTCAAAACGGATGGCATCCCGTTCCATCAGCCGGTAAAGTTCCGCGCCCACCGTCACCTCGGCGGTGCCGGACAGCACAGTCAGGAAGGCGGTACACCCGGGCACCTGAGGGCCCGGCGCAAAGCGCCCGCTGATGAAGACGTCCACGTGGCTGCTCTCAAGCCGGGAACGCTCGTCAAAGTAAAAAATGGGCCGCTGGACCACCTTCCCGCCGTCCAGCCGCACCGGCTTTCGCTCCAGCTCCGGTGCCAGCAGTACCTCTTTGCGCTCCCGGCTCTCCACCAGCTGCTCCACAGAGACCTTCAGGGCGCAGGCGATCTTTCCCAAGGTGGCCACGGAGGGATTGGCCTCGCCCCGTTCGATCTGACCGAGCATGCTTTTTGAAACACCGGACTCCAGGGCAGTACGCTCCAGGCTCATCTTCTGGATCTTGCGCAGGCGTTTGACGTTTTCCGCCACAGATTCGTTGATCTCTGCCATGATGCACCCACTTCAATTGATATAATATGGAAAATTGTTACTATAGTACACTTTTTGCGGAATTTTGTCAAGAAAAAGCCTCCTCTGGAACTGTTTCCAGAGGAGGCTTTATTTGCTGTGTCAGCTCCGCTTCCACTTGGCGCCGCCGGGAACGTCTGTGATCTCAATGCCCTGCTGGTTCAGTTCGTCACGGATGCGGTCGGCCTCCGCAAAATCCTTGGCCTTTTTCGCCTCCGCCCTCCGCAGCACCAGCGCGTCGATTTCCGGGTCTCCCTCGCCCTGGATGAAGAAGCCGCCGGCGGCGGACTTGGCGGAGGATTCCTCTGCCTTGCGCTTTTCCGCGGCCTTCTCCAGCAGGCTCAGCCCCAGGACCTGGTCAAACTCGCCCAAAAGGCGGAGCTTGGTCTCGTCATTGGCCTGGCACTTGAGCACGTCATAGAGGACGGTGACGGCCAGGGAGGTGTTCAGGTCATTGTCCAGGGCGGCTTTGAACTTCTCCCGCAGGGGCTTGGCGGCCTCCTCGTCCACGGCGGCGGCGCTGTCTTTCAGGGCGGCGATGCGGCCAATGAGCTTTCCATAGGCCCCGGCTGCGTTGTCCAGGTTCTCCCAGGAGAACACAAGGGACTTGCGGTAATGGCTCTGGAGGCAGAACAGCCGGTAGGCCAGCGGATCGTAGCCCTTCTCCTCCAGCAGAGACACGGTGAGAAACTCGCCCTTGGACTTGCTCATCTTGCCGGAGGTGGTGTTCAGGTGCAGCACATGCACCCAGTAGTTGCACCACTTGTGGCCAAGATAGGCCTCGGACTGGGCGATTTCGTTGGTGTGGTGGGGGAAGGCGTTGTCAATGCCGCCGCAGTGGATGTCCAGGTCCTCGCCCAAGTGCTTCATGGAGATGCCGGAGCACTCGATGTGCCAGCCGGGATAGCCGACGCCCCAGGGGGAGTCCCACTTGAGGGCCTGGTCCTCGAATTTGGATTGGGTGAACCAGAGGACAAAGTCGTTCTTATTGCGCTTGTTCGTGTCCTCCTCCACGCCCTCACGGACGCCCACGGCCAAATCATCGGCGTCGTGGTCGTTGAAGATATAGTACTTCTCTAACTTGGAGGTGTCGAAGTACACATTGCCTCCGGAGCGGTAGGCGTAACCCTTTTCCAGCAGCCGGGAGATGATCTCGATATACTCGTCGATGCAGGCTGTGGCGGGCTCCACCACGTCGGGGCGCTTGATGTTTAAGCGGCGGCAGTCCTCGAAAAAGGCGTCGGTGTAAAACTGGGCGATCTCCATGACGGTCTTGTGTTCCCGCTTGGCGCCCTTGAGCATTTTGTCCTCGCCGGTGTCTGCGTCGGAGGTCAGGTGCCCCACGTCTGTGATGTTCATCACCCGTTTCACGTTGTATCCGGCATAGCGCAGGTATTTTTCCAGCACATCCTCCATGACATAGGAGCGCAGGTTGCCAATGTGGGCGAAGTGGTAGACTGTGGGGCCGCAGGTATACATCTTTACGATGTCCGGATGGTTGGGGACGAATTCCTCTTTTTTGTGGGAAGCGGAGTTGTACAGCTGCATATCAGGCAGTCCTTTCCTTTGAGTTTTTCAGTTCTTGTTCCAGTTCCTCGATACGGGCGGTCAGGGCGCACAGCTCCTGATGCACCGGATTGTCCACATGGATCTGATCCACCTCGTCTGTGAAGTGGATGGGTTCCCCACGGCCCCGGGCGATCTGGGCGGGTACGCCCACCGCGGTGCAGTCCGGGGGCACCTCATCCAATACCACCGCGTTGGCGGCGATACGGGCATTGTCGCCCACCTTGAAGGGGCCTAACACCTTGGCACCGGAGCCGATCATTACATTGTTGCCGATGGTGGGATGGCGTTTTCCCTTATCCTTTCCTGTGCCGCCCAAGGTTACGCACTGATAGAGCAGCACATCGTCGCCGATCTCCGTGGTCTCGCCGATGACGATGCCCATGCCGTGGTCGATGACCAGACGGCGGCCGATTTGGGCGCCGGGATGGATCTCAATGCCGGTCTTTTTCCGGCTCCTCTGAGAGACCCAGCGGGCCAGGAAAAAGCGGCGGCGCACATAGAGATAGTGGGCCACACGGTGGTACAGGACGGCTTTTACGCCGGGATAGAGTAAAAAAATCTCCAGCTTGCTCCGGGCCGCAGGGTCACGGCGCTGATAAGCGGACAATAATTCATTGAGACGGTTCAAGTTGAGTTCTCCTTTATTCAATCAGATGTCGGCAGGATGCGCGGCAACATCGAAGGAGTGTGAAGATGGTCATAAGTCCTCCCCACCCGGAGGCAGCTGTGCCGGGGGAGACAGCTCAGCCTATGCGGGTCAAAATAAAAACGCCCCTCATACCCATTAGGGTACAAGAGACGTCGAAAGACGCGGTTCCACTCTTGCATTTTGCTCATGCCGGCCAAACAGCCGGACAGCCCGGTAACGGCGGCTCCGCCGGGGGCCATTACGCCCCGCGCTCCCGGATGCACTTCACACCCTCCGCCGTAGGCACGCTTCCAGCCGCTGGCGCGCCCTCTCTGCCCTTTGGATAGATGCTACTCTTTCCGATCATTGCACATTTGTACTCAGTATATTATCAGCCTTTCCGCCGCGTGTCAAGGGATTTTTCCACTCGCCTGCGCCAGATGGCGGTTGCCCCGGAGAAGGCGGTGTGATAAGCTAAGGGTAACTTGAGAAACGGAGGAGCGGTTCCATGATACGAGCGGGAAACGAGGCGGACATCGGTCCCATTGAGAAAATCTATCACCGGATTCTGGAGCGGCAGGAGGCCGGCCTTGCGTCGGTGGGCTGGATCCGGGGTGTCTACCCCACCGCACAGACGGCCCGGGAGGCCCTTGCGGCGGGAGAGCTTTTTGTGCTGGAAGCGGACGGGGCCGTGGCCGCTGCGGCGCGGATCAACCAAAGGCAGGTCCCGGAGTATCAAAATGCCAGATGGCGGTACGCCGACGCGCCTGATGAGCAGATCATGGTTCTGCACACGCTGGTGGTGGATCCGGAGCAGTCGGGCATGGGGTATGGGACGGAGTTCGTCCGGTTCTATGAGCGCTATGCCCTGCAGCGGGGCTGCCCCTATCTCCGCATGGACACCAATGCGGTGAACGCCGCAGCCCGCAGACTGTACCGCGGCCTGGGCTATTGGGAGGCAGACATCGTGCCCTGCGTATTCAACGGCATTCCCGATGTACAGCTGGTGTGCCTGGAAAAGCGAATCGGTCAATAGAATAAAAGCCTCCGCCGTTTTCCGGCGGAGGCTTTTCCTGTAAAAATGGACCGCCCAATCCCGTCGGAGCACAATCGAATCGGTAGATCAGCCTTTCAAGCTGCGGAGCTCCAGCTCCGCAATAAAATGAAGGAGGTTCCGTGTGGTGAGCCGCAGCCCCTCCTCGCTGTGGGCCATGGCCTCCTTTAAGGCCATGGGCTGGCGGTGGATGGGGAAGATGCCGCTCACGCCCTGGCTGTAGGCCTCGTCCACATCGCCGGCCGCGGACCCCACCAGCGCCGCCGTGGGGACTCCGGCCGCCTTGGCCCGCCGGGCCACGCCAAGGACTACTTTGCCCCGCAGGCTCTGGCGGTCCAGCCGCCCCTCGCCGGTGATGACCAGGTCCGCCTGTTGGAGCAGCCGGTCGAACTGCACCGCATCCAACACGGTTTCAATGCCCATTTGTAAACGGCCTCCAAGGAGGGCTACGGCGCCGGCCCCCATGCCTCCGGCTGCGCCGCCTCCGGGCAGGTCCAGCACGTCCACCCCCAGATCCCGGCGGACCACCTGCGAAAAATGAAGCAGCCCCTCGTCCAACAGCCCCGCCAGCTCCGCATCCGCGCCTTTTTGCGGGCCGAATACGAAGCTTGCCCCGGCGGGGCCGCAGAGCGTGTTGTCGATGTCGCACATGGCCACCACGTCTATGGCTCGCAGCCGGGGCAGCAGGCCGCTGGCGTCGATGCGCCCCAGGCGGTGCAGCGTGCCGCCTGTGGGCAGGAATTCCTGCCCGGCAGCGTCCAAAAATCGGACGCCCAATGCAGCCGCGGCGCCGCAGCCGCCGTCGTTGGTGGCGCTGCCGCCCAAGGCCAGGATCAGCCGTCCAGCGCCCTGCTCCAGGGCCGATGCGATCAGTTCGCCCACTCCAAAGGTGGTGGTCTGGTCCGGGTGGAGGCGCCCGCCCGTTAGGGGAAGCCCCGCGGCCGCGGCCATCTCCACCACGGCGGTGCCGTCCGGCAGCAGGCCAAAGAACCCGGTCCGCTCCTCCATATACGGCCCGTGGCAGGGCGCTTCCACGCGCTGACCGCCCAAAGCAGACAAGAAGGCCTCCACACTGCCCTCGCCGCCGTCGGCCACGGGGATGCTGACCACTTGGGCGTCCGGGATGCAGGAGAGAATCTCCTCCTCCACCAGACGGCAGATTCGGCTGGAGGAGAGGGAGCCCTTAAAGGAATCGGGAACCAGAAGAAAGTGTTTCATGGCGTCTCCTTTCAGGAAGAGTCCTGCCTTGATTGTAGCGGCGGGGGAAAGGGCTGTCAAGCCGGTTGCGGGGCGGGTGCGGGCGGGCACAGAGTGGAGTTATCTATGGGTCTCCATCATGGAAGGCTTCGTCATCCTGGCCGGACGTCCTAATTTTAGGCGGCAAAAAAGCACCCGCGTATGGCGCGGGTGCTTTCCGTTTTATAAAAACTCTCAAGCCAAAAAGCCCTTCAGGATGCAGTCCTCCGCCTCTTCCTCCGTGAGGCCGAGGGTTTCCAGCTTCAAAAGCTGATCGCCGGCGATCTTGCCGATGGCCGCCTCGTGAATCAGCTGGGCCTCGGTGCAGTTGGCGGTGATGGCCGGGATGGAGCGGATTTTGGCGTTCCCCATGATGATGGAGTCACACTGGACGTGGCCGAAGCACTGGGCATTGCCCACCATCCGGGGATAGAAGACCTGGCTGGAGCGGTCCTGGGCTACGGAGCGGGAGATCACCCGGCCCTTGGCGTCCTCACCGTCCAGGACAATCTCCATGTCCGACTCAGCCACCTGGTCGCCGTGGGTCAGCAGCCGTTCGGTGATGACGGCCTCGGCGCCCTTGCCGCAGACGATCTTGGTGTCCCGCTTGGTGGAGTCGATGCCCCGGATCTGGGTGGTGTCCATCCGGATGGAGGCACCCTCCTCCAGGTAGACCACAGTCTGGGGATTCATGATGCGCCCGCCGGCGCCGTCCCCGTCACCGTAGTGCTTCTCCGTATAGTGTACCCTGGAGTTCCTGCCCACATAGAAGGTGTGGATCCCGTCGTGGCGGGAGGTCTCCGCGCCGCAGTTGTGAATCCCGCAGCCGGCCACGATCTCCACATCGCAGTTTTCCCCAATGTAGAAGTCATTGTACACCATCTCCTCAATGCCGGGCTTGGTGATGATGACGGGAATATGGCAGGTCTCGCCCACGGTGCCGGCCTTGATGCGGATATCGATGCCGGGCTTGTCCTCCTTGCCGGTGATCTGGATGTGCTCGGTGCTCTGCCGGCCGTCGCAGCCGGAATCCTTACGGATGTTGAACGCACCCACCGGCTTGCCGATCAGATCCGCGATCTTCTCCAGCAAGCTGCGGTCCACTTGGCTCTCCATCATCAGCGCGCACCTTCTTTCGTCAACACCGGGCAGGACCCGATGGTACTGGTCAAAATCTTGGGCAGGATATCCTGGGCGCTGCCCCTGTGGGAGATGGTACCGTCACCCACCACGATGACCTCGTCTGCCAGGGAGATGATCCGCTCCTGGTGGGAGATGATGACCATGGTGGCGGTTCCGGCGCTGTGAATCTGCTCAAAGGTCTCCGTCAGGCGGGAGAAGCTCCAAAGGTCAATGCCCGCCTCCGGCTCGTCAAAGATCATCAGCTCCGCGCCCCGGGCCAGAATGGTGGCAATTTCAATGCGCTTGACCTCTCCGCCGGAGAGGGACACATCCACCTCACGGTCCAGATAGTCGTTGGCGCACAGGCCCACCTTGGTCAGAAACTGGCAGCAGAGCTCCTTGGGCAGCTTCTCGTTGCCGGAGGCCAGGGTCAGCAGTTTGCGGACTGTCAGCCCCTTGAACCGGGGCGGCTGCTGAAAGCCGTAGCTGATGCCAAGGCGTGCCCGCTCGGTGATGCCTAAGGCTGTGATGTCCTTCCCGTTCCAGAGAATCTGGCCGGAGGTGGGCTGCACCAGGCCCATGATGACTTTGGCCAGGGTGGTCTTCCCACCGCCGTTGGGCCCGGTGAACACCACCAGGCGGTGATCCTCAATGGTCAGGGAGATGTCTTTTAAAATCCCAAGCTCTCCATCCTGATCGTGGACGGAGTAACAGATGTGGTTCAGTTCCAGCATACGCTGACCTCCTTTGTCAGAAACAGGCAAAACCCGCCAGAATCATATTATTCTACCAGATTTGGCTGGGAAATGCAATTGGCTGCGCCGCATTCACAGGGTATCTATACAGTATTCTACCAAAAAATCAAAATTAAACTGGTTGCAGATGCAACAGGAACCAAAATTCACCCTGCTGCATACAATGGCGGGAAAAGGAGGCGGAATCCATGGATCAATATGATTACCGGCAATACGACCGCATCTGGGAACGGGTGGCCCCCACCCTGAATCCCTATCCTGCCGCCCGGACGCAGAACAGCGCCGCCGCGGCGCCCATGACCGTGCAGGAGGAGGAGAACCTGCCCGGGGCCGAGCAAAACCCCTGCTGCATGGGCTCGCAGGCGGCGGAGTCGCTGGAGGTGCTCAAGGGGTTCATCGAGGAGGAGCTGGCGGACCGGCGGTACTACCTTGCCTTTGCGCGTCAGGCGCCCAACGCATCGGCTGGGCGTACGCTGCGGGAGATCGCCGCGGATGAGGCAGGTCACGCCAAACGGCTGTTGGCTGTGTACTACCTGATTACCGGCGAATGCTTCCGGCCTGCGTTCAGCAGCGAGCGGATCAGCATCGGCCCCTGGTGCGCCGCACTGCGGGGACGGTACCATGAGGAGGCCTGCGGAGGCTTCAATTACATACGGGCGGCAGAGGGAACCACCGATCCCTGCCTGAGTAGGCTGCTGACGCAGCTTTCCGAGGATGAGTACCGCCACGCTGACAGGATGCTCGCTCTGTTGGAACGGGCCCTGTAGCACTTTTGACCGAGTCTGTGCCGCTCAGCGGCACAGACTCTGCTCTTTTAGACAAATAAGCGGAACAGAATGTGGGACTTCTTAGAAAAAACGTACATTTACACAGAAGGCCGGCCGTGCTAAAATTACTTTAACACTTAAAAGCGTAACGGCGCAAAGTAAAAAAGAAGTGGGAGTTTGAAGAGAGAAGGAATCAAATCATGAGCCAGATCAAGTTTATGAGTGGGGAAAACATCCCCCTGGAAATGCATAAAGTCCGGATTGTCCAGAAGCTGTGCCTGCCCACTGTGGAGCAGCGCCAGAAAAATATGGAGGCGGCGGGCAACAACACCTTTTTGCTGCAAAATAAAGATGTGTTCATCGACATGCTCACCGACAGCGGTGTCAACGCCATGAGCGACAACCAGCAGGCGGCCATGCTCCAGGCCGACGACGCCTATGCCGGCTCCGCCACCTTTACCCGTCTGGAGGGTAAGCTCCGCGAGCTTTTCGGCATGGACTATTATCTGCCCACCCACCAGGGCCGTGCGGCGGAAAACATTCTGGCGGAGACCTATGTGAAGCCCGGCACCGTGATTCCCATGAACTACCACTTCACCACCACCAAGGCCCACATCACCCGCCTGGGCGGCAGAGTGGAGGAGCTGATCTGCGACGAGGGGCTGGAGTCCTTCAACGACTACCCCTTCAAGGGCAACTTCAATGTGGACAAGCTCCGTGCGCTCATCGAGTCCGAGGGCGTGGAGAAAACCCCATTTGTCCGCCTCGAGGCGGGCACCAACCTCATCGGAGGCCAGCCCTTGTCCCTCCGGAACATCAAGGACGTGTGCGCCGTGTGCCGGGAGTATGGGATCCTCACGGTGCTGGATGCAAGCCTCCTCCAGGACAACCTCTATTTCATCAAGCAGCGGGAGGAAGCCTGCAAAGACATGACCATCCGCCAGATCACCCGGGAGATTGCGGATCAGATGGACATTCTCTATTTTTCCGCCCGGAAGTTGGGCTTTGCCCGGGGTGGCGGCATCTGTATCCGCAGCGAGGCGGAGTGCCTGAAGATGAAAGAGCTGATCCCTGTGTACGAGGGGTTTTTGACTTACGGCGGCATGTCCGTCCGGGAGATGGAGGCCGTCACCGTGGGCCTGGAGGAGACCATGGACGAGGACGTCATCTCCCAGGGCCCCCAGTTCATCCGGTATATGGTGGATGAGCTGCATGCGGCGGGCGTGCCGGTCATCACCCCGGCCGGCGGCCTTGGCTGCCACATCGACGTCAAGCAGTTCCTGCCCCATGTGCCCCAGGAGCAGTACTCCGCCGGAGCCCTGGCGGCGGCGCTGTACATTGCCGGTGGCATCCGCGGCATGGAGCGCGGCACCATGTCCGAGCAGCGGGAGCCGGACGGCTCCGAGCATCTGGCGGCCATGGAGCTGGTGCGGCTGGCGGTCCCCCGCCGTGTATACACCCTCTCCCAGGTGAAGTATGTCATCGACCGTGTGAAGTGGCTGTATGAAAACCGGGAGATCGTAGGCGGGCTGAAGTTCATCGAGGAGCCTGCGGTGCTGCGGTTCTTCTTTGGCCGGCTGGCCCCCGTGTCCGACTGGCAGGAGAAACTGGTGGCAAAATTCCGGGCCGATTTCGGAGAAAGCCTGTAAAATTAAGACCCCCCTGCTGAGGCAACTCATCAGGGGGTATCTTATGTATGGTATGATCCTTTTCATTTGAAGATCAAGCGGTATTCTTTGATTCCCTGCCTCTTCAGCAGGAAACGGAGAAAATTTACAGATCGGAACCTGCTTCGGATATCAGACCTTTTTCATGGAAAGAGGAAGCTGCCCAGATGGGGAGCGGTTTGATCAGAAGGGCAAAAAAGGAAAAGAACTTGCACATTGGGAAAAAAGCGGCTATACTGACAAAAAATCCATTCAAAGGAGAATCCTCTCATCATGAAAGAATGCATTTCAAGGGAAGCGGCCCTTGCGCTGCTGAGAAAGTATAACGCCGAGCCCTTCCACATCCAGCACGCGCTGACGGTGGAGGGCGTGATGCGCTGGTACGCCGGGGACCTGGGCTTCGGCGGGGACGCGGAGTTTTGGGCCACGGTGGGCCTGCTGCACGACGTGGATTTTGAGAAGTGGCCGGAGGAGCACTGCGTGAAGGCACCGGAACTGCTGAAGGAAGCGGGCTGCTCCGAGGAGTTCATCCATGCGGTGTGCAGCCACGGCTACGGCCTTTGCAGCGAGGTCCGGCCGGAGGCGGAGATGGAGAAGGTGCTCTTTGCCTCCGACGAGCTGACCGGGCTCATCGGAGCCGCGGCCCGGATGCGGCCCTCCAAGAGCTGCCAGGACATGGAGCTTGCCAGTTTGAAGAAGAAATTCAAGGACAAGAAATTTGCCGCGGGCTGCTCCCGGGATGTGATCCGCCAGGGGGCGGAGATGCTGGGCTGGGAGCTGGACACGCTGCTGGAAAAGACCCTGGAGGCCATGCGCTCCTGCGAGGAGTCCATCAGCCGGGAAATGGAGTCTTTGGGACTGTAAAAAAGCCGCCGGAACAGGCGGCAAAAAAGCGCGGCGCTATTAAGCGCCGCGCTTTTTCATGTTATTCCATCGAGATGATGTAATAATAGACAGGCTGGCCGCCGGAGAGGACGGAGACCTCCGCCTCGGGGCAGGCCTTCTGGAAGATATCCGCAGCCACGCTGGCGTCCTCCTCGCTGACATCCTCGCCGAAGAAGAGTGAGATAAAGGAGGCATCCCGGCTGGCGGCGTCCTCCGCCAACTTGCCCAATAAGGCAGTGATGTCCTTGTCGGTGCCGAAGAGCTTGCCCTCCTCCAGGGCAAGGTAGTCGCCCTCGCTGATGGCGAAGCCGTCGAAATCAGAGTTCCGGGCGGCATAGGTGATCTGGGCGGTGGTGACCGCGCCGATGGCGCCGGCCATGGCATCGGTGATCTCCTGGGCATCCCCGGCGTCAAAATCCACGTTCATCATGGCGGTGATGCCCTGGGGCACGGTCTTGGTGGGGATGACCACTACCTCTTTGGAGGTGAGGCCGACGCACTGCTGGGCGGCCATGATGATGTTCCCGTTATTGGGCAGGACAAACACGGTCTTGGCGTTGATGCGCTCGATCTCCTTGAGGATGCTCTCCGTGGAGGGGTTCATGGTCTGCCCACCGGAGACCACCCCGTCCGCACCCAGGTCCTTGAAGAGCGCAGCCAGGCCGTCCCCGGCGCACACGGCCAAAAAGCCGAAGTCCTTGGGGGGGTCGGCGGGGGCGGACTGCTTCTCCGCCTCCAGATCATCCACGCTCTGGGTCTTCCGGCCCGCGGCCATGTCTTCGTACTGGGTGCGCATGTTCTCGATTTTGGCCAGTTCCAGCGTGCCGTATTTCTGGGACTCGGTGAGGGCGGCGCCGGGGATGTCGGTGTGGACGTGGACCTTGAAGGCGTCGTCGTCCTCACCGATGACCAGGCTGTCGCCGATGCTGCCCAAATAGGCACGCAGCGGCTCAATGGACTTGCCGGGGATCCTGCGGACGATGAACACCGTGTCGAAGGTGAAGGTGATCTCCTCATCCGAAAGAGCGGCAAAGTCGGCCTTTTCCTGGGGATGGGACTCCTCGTTTATCTCCGGCAGGGGTTCACCGCGCATGGCGGCCAGCATTCCTTCCAGCACGATCAGATAGCCCTTTCCGCCGGCGTCCACAACACCGGCCTTCTTCAGTACCGGGTTCATCTCAATGGTCTGGTCCAGGGTGGCATAGCCCTCGGCGATGGCCTCTTCCAGAACCTTTTCGATGTCCCGGGTCTCGGCGGCCGCCTCGCAGGCCCGCTTTGCGGCCAGGCGGGAAACGGTGAGCACAGTGCCCTCGGCGGGCTTCATCACCGCATTGTAGGCGGAGGCCACGCCCTCCTGCATGGCGTTTGCAAAGGCGGCACTGTCAGCGGTCTCCATGCCCTTGAGGGACTTGGACAATCCCCGGAAGAGGAGGGACAAAATGACGCCGGAGTTGCCCCGGGCGCCCCGCAGCAGCGCGGAGGCGGTGATGGCGGCGGCCTGCTCCAGGCTCTGGGGATCGGACTTCTTCAGCTCCGCCACAGCGGTGTTGATGGTCATGCTCATGTTGGTGCCCGTGTCTCCGTCAGGCACGGGGAAGACGTTTAAGTCGTTGATGGCTTGTTTCTGGTTGGTGATGGCCGCGGCCCCATGCAGCACCATCTGCTTGAAAAGCGCGCCGGTAAGCTGTTCGTTCATGTTTTTAAGCTGCCTCCTCACATGGTCATGGAATCGACGCAGACATCCACTGAGCGCACGGTGACGCCGGTGTTGTGGTTGACTACGTACCGCACCTCGCTCATGATCGAGCGGCATACGGCTGTCAGATTCACGCCGTTTTCCACGATGATGTGGAGTTCAATATCAATGGAGTCGTCCTCGTTATAGGTGACCTTGACGCCCTTGCTCATGGCCTCCCGGCGCAGCAGGTGGACAAGCCCGTCGGTCATGGAACGGAACGCCATGCCCTTTACGCCGAAGCAGTTGGTGGCAGCCACGCCGGCCATGTTGGAAAACACTGCGCTGCTGACAGAAACTTCGCCGCGTTCAGACTGAAATTTTATCATAAAAAGCGTCCTTTCTTTCCGGATAGTCAGGGAGAATTCCTGATGTCCCGGCGCTTTGCAGGGTATGCCTTTGAGCCGGGGCACAGTTTCGGTAGCTTATTATATACGATTTTTCCAGGAAGTACAAGCAAAAAAAGAGTTGACGCTGTTTTTGACATCCAATATTGAAATCTTTCCGGATCTGACTTAAAATAGAACAGTATATGACGCAAGAGCCGCAGGGAACTGGCCGGGTTGGGGAGTGATACGATGAAAAAGGGTCTGCTTTGCGTGTTGGCCTGTTATGTGATCTGGGGCCTGCTTCCCGGTTACTGGAAGCTGATGTCCTCGCTGGACTCCTTTTATATCCTGGCCACCCGGATTCTCTGGAGCCTGATTTTTGTAGGGCTGATCCTGCTCGTCTCCAAGCGGATGGACCGCGTCCGCGCGGCCTTTTGCGACCGCAGGGAGCTTTTGCGCCTCAGCCTGGCCGGGGTGCTGATCTGCATCAACTGGGGCGCGTTCATCTGGGCGGTGAACAGCGGTCATATCCTGGACTCCAGCCTGGCATACTATATGAACCCCATCCTCACCATTTTAATCGGGACCTTTGTGTTTCATGAAAAGCTGACCAGACTCCAGTGGGTGGCGGTGGGGATCACCCTCATGGGGATCGTGGCGGCGGTGGTGCGTTTTGGCCAAATCCCCTGGCTGGCCCTGGTCATAGGCGGGGCATTCGCCCTATACGGCGCGGTGAAAAAGGGCTGCCGCGTGGACGCGGGCACGTCACTCTTCCTGGAGACGCTGGTGCTGGCTCCCGCCTCGCTGGCCTTTGTGCTCTGGTCGGAGTGGAACGGGACCGGCGCCGTGGGGAATGTGGGGCCGGGGGGCTTTGCCCTGCTGGCCTCCACGGGCATTGCCACCAGTGTGCCGCTGCTCTTTTACGCCAAGGGCATCGTGCTGACGCCCTACACCACGGCCGGGATTTTGATGTATGTCAATCCCACGCTGCAATTCATCGTGGGCGCCCTTTTTTTCCACGAGCAATTCACTACCACCTACGCCATTCTCTTCGGCTTCGTCTGGACGGGGCTGGTCTTTTACGTGGCCAGCGACCTGCTGGCCCACCGCGCGCAGCGGAAGAATCAACAGTTGGAGGAACAATAAATGCGAGTGATTACAGGCTCCGCCCGGGGCCGGCGGCTGAAGGAGCTGGAGGGGCAGGACACCCGCCCCACCACCGACCGGGTCAAAGAAGGCATGTTCAGTATTTTGCAGTTTGACCTGGAGGGGCGGCGGGTGCTGGACCTGTTCGCCGGCACGGGCCAGCTGGGCATCGAGGCCCTCTCCCGGGGAGCGGCCTTTGCCGTATTTGTGGATCACCGGTCCGACGCGGTGAAGCTGATCCGGGAAAACCTGAAGGTGACGGATCTGGCGGATCGGGCCAAAGTGGTGTCCGGGGACTCTATGGAATATCTTTCCGGCGTGCGGGAAAAGTTTGACATCATCCTTCTGGACCCGCCTTATGAGGCGGAGCTGCTGGAGCCGGCGCTGGCCCATATTGCACGATTTGACATTCTTTCCCCCCATGGTATAATTGTGGCGGAAAGCCCTGCGGGACGTGCTCTGCCCGCCCTTGCGCCGCCCTATGGGATCTACCGCACCTACCGGTACGGCAAGATCGGACTGACGGTGTATCATAGAGACGGAAACGAGGGGGAGTCCAATGACAACGGCGATCTGTTCGGGCAGCTTTGATCCCATCACCCTGGGACATTTGAATATCATCCAGCGGGCGGCGGGGTGCTTTGACCGGGTCTATGTGTGCGTGGTCCCCAACGCGGAAAAGCGGGGGCAGATGTTCACCCCGGAGCAGAAGCTTGCCCTGGTGCAAAAGGCTGTGGAGGGGCTGCCCAACGTGGAGGCGGAGCTGTGGCCGGGTCTGCTGGCGGAGTTTGCACAAAAGCACGGCGCGAAGGTGATTGTCCGGGGCGTGCGCAATGGGAGCGATTTTGACCAGGAGTATCAGATGGCCCGCATCAACGGCGGGCTGTGCCCGGGGCTGGAGACGGTGCTGCTGCCGGCCGCGGCGGAGTACGAGCACTTCAGCTCCACCATGGCCCGGGAGATGATCCGCTACGGCCAGCCGCTGGAGCGGTACCTGCCGGCGGCCATTGTCCCGGATATCAAACAGTGGATCAACGGGCGGTAAGGCGCGCGGGATCGGATAGACAGAAAGGAATGGAAACGTATGGCAAATGATGTAAATCATCTGATCGACATGCTCTACGGGATGATCGACGAGGCCAAGGGCACCGCCTTTGGCCAGGGCAAATGCAGCATCAACCGGGACGAGGCGCTGGACCTGCTGGATGAAATCCGGGCACAGATGCCTGTGGAACTCAAACGGGCTCAGGAGCTCCTGCGGGCACGGGAGGAGTATGTGGAGTCCGCCAAGCGGGATGTGGAGCGCATGATGCGCCAGGCGGAGCTGGACGCCAAGACCAAGGTGTCCGAGAGCGAGGTCACGGCTGCGGCCCGTGATAAGGCCCGCGCCATTGTGCAGCGGGCGGAGGACCGGACCCGGGAGATGTACCGCGTCACCAACGAGTACACCGAAGACGCCCTGCGCCGCACCGAGGAGGCCATTAACATGGCCCTGGAGGAGATCCGCCAGTCCCGCGCCAATTTCCGCGCCGCCTCCGCCGAAAAGATGCAGCAGCAGCGCCAGCAGCTTCAGGAGCGGGACAAGGAGCAGCGGGACGAGGAGAACAGCTGACGAAATTTGTCGGTGTTTTTTGTACACAATGACGGACGAGGGAATTGCTGGAAATTTTTTCGCTGCGTAAATAAAATCAGTCGTTATGTAAAGCTGGTAAAAAGGAGTCTCACCACAACATCTTGTGGTGAGACTCCTTTTTGTGCACAAGAGTACATACGAACATTTGTTTTATTGATAAAAAAGTTAAGAAATTTTGGTTAAAACAGGAGAAAACATGGGAAATCCATCAAAAATTTTTTCTTGCAATTGGATATCGTTTCGCTTATACTCAAAACATGTGGTGGGGAAAAGTGGTGTCAAGTAGAGAAAAGTGGCGCTGAAACCCCACAGAGGGGAGCGGGCGGCAGACATGACAGGCCAGTATCAGCACAATATCGACGCCAAGGGCCGCCTGTTCATTCCTGCCAAGCTGCGGGAGGAATTGGGGGAGACGTTTTATGTCACCATGGGAACTGACCGGTGCCTCTCCGTCTACTCCGACGCCAGCTGGGCGAAATTCACAGAGAAATTTGAAAGCCTGCCCTACACCAAGACAAAGGCCATGCGGCCGCTATTTGCCAACGCCGCCAAATGCGAGCCCGACGCCCAGGGGCGTATCTTGATTCCCCAGAAGCTGCGCACCTATGCGGACCTGCACAAGGACGTGGTGGTGATCGGCGTTTCCAACCGTGCGGAGATCTGGAACGCAGACGCATGGCATGCGGTGGAGGAAGAGGAGCTGAATCCGGAGAACCTGGCCGCCGTTATGGAGGAGCTGGGATTCTAAGCGGACCGGGACGGACAAGCCGGTCCGGGGCGCTGGGAGGCCGGAGATGGAATACACACATAAGCCCGTGCTGTTGCACGAATGCATAGAGGCGCTTCAAATCCGGCCGGACGGGATTTACCTGGACGGCACGTTGGGCCGGGCGGGCCACTCCCTGGAGATTGCCCGCCGCCTGACCACGGGCCGGCTGATCTGCATCGACCGGGACATGGCCGCCATCGACGCGGCCCGCTTGCGCCTGGCGGAGTACATGGACCGCGTCACTTTGGTACACAGCAATTTTTCCGAGCTGGCCTCGATCCTTGCGGAGCTGAACCTTGCGGGGGTGGACGGCATGCTCTTTGACCTTGGAGTTTCCTCACCCCAGCTGGACGACGCGTCCCGGGGCTTTTCCTACATGCACGACGCACCGCTGGACATGCGTATGGATGAGTCCGCCCCGCTGAGCGCTTGGGAAGTGGTGAACCGGTGGAGCTATGAGGAGCTGCGCCGGATTCTCTATGAATACGGGGAAGAGCGCTACGCGCCAGCCATTGCCCGCGCCATCTGCCGGCGCAGGGAGGACAGGCCCATCGACACCACGTTTGAGCTGGTGGAGGTCATCCGTAGGGCCATGCCGCCCCAGGCGCTGCGGGAAAAGCAGCATCCCGCCAAACGGAGCTTCCAGGCCATCCGCATTGCGGTGAACGACGAGCTGGGAGCGCTTTCGCCCATGCTGGAAGCGGCGGCGGACGGATTGAACCCCGGCGGCCGCCTGGCGGTGATCTCCTTCCACTCCCTGGAGGACCGCATTGTCAAAAAGACGCTGCAGGAGCTGGCCAAAGGCTGTATCTGCCCACCGGAATTTCCGGTGTGCATCTGCGGCCGGAAACCAAAATTGGAACTGATAAGCCGCAAGCCGGTGGTTGCCGGCGAGGCTGAACTGGAGGAAAACCCACGGGCCCGGAGCGCAAAGCTGCGGGTGGCCCAACGGTGCGAAACGTAAACCGATGTTACGGAAGAAAGGATGAGCGGAGTGTCAACAGCAGTGGCCAGAGATTCGCGCTACAGAAACCTTACATACGGAGATCTGGCTTACGATCTGGATCGTGACAGCCGCGAGACCATGCTCCGCCATGCCGGTGAACCCCGCCGGGAGGAAGTGGCCAAAGTCCGTTCCGTGCCCCACGTGCGCGCCCGGGAGCGGCAGAAGGTCTCCGCCGTTGCCGTGGTGGGATTTGCCGCCGTTGCGGCCATGACCATTCTGCTGCTGATGAGCTATGTAAAGCTGACGGTGATCTCAGACGCAGTGGTGGAGCTCCAGGGGCAGTTAGGGGAGCTGGAAACGGAGAATGTGGCCCTGACCGCCCAGTATCAGCAGACCTTTGACCTCTCGGCGGTCAAGGAGGCCGCCATGGCGGCGGGCATGAGCAAGCCCAGCAGCAGCCAGATCTACTACATCGATCTCTCCGGTGAGGACAGCGTGGTGGTGTATCAGAAAACGGAAGGAAGCCTCTTCAGCCGCCTGCTCGCCTCGCTGAACCAGGGGATCTACGCCGTGGTGGAATATTTTGAATGAGGATTGCATCATATAAGAAGGCGGGGAGTAAGAAGGAGGACTTCTTACTCCTTGCTTGGTATTCGCGGCTTTGATAGGAAAACAGTTGGATAAAATGGAGGAACTGTTGTGGCAGATTCATCAAGAAGAAAAAGCGACGCGGCACGTAAAGCAAACCGGGTAATCCGGAGCAGGACACTGCTGCTGATGGGTATCTTCGGCATTGTGACCTTCACCATGCTCTTCGTCCGGCTTTACACGCTTCAGATCGGGCGGCATGAGGAGCTCCAGCAGCTGGCGGTGAAGCAGCAGACCAGAAGCACGGTGGTCACCGCCTCACGGGGCACCATATATGATAAAAACGGCAATGTGCTGGCCATTTCTGCCACCGCTGAAACGGTGTTCGTCTCCCCGGCGGAGATTGCGGAAAGCGAACAGGATACGGCCTATATCGCAAGAGGCCTCTCCCGCATCCTGGATGTGGCGGAGGAGACCATCCTGAAGAAGATGGAGAAGACCTCCTCCCAGTACGAGGTGGTGAAGCTCCGGGCGGATCAGGAGCTGGCCGACCAGGTGCGGCTGTTCGTCAACGGACAGATCGACGACCAGGGCAACGAGGTGCCCAAGGACAATCAGCAGCGGCTCCACGGCGTCTATCTGGTGACGGACTCCAAACGCTATTACCCCTACAGCACCCTGGCCGCCCAGGTCATCGGCTTTGTGGGCACGGATAACACGGGCCTCTACGGCCTGGAGAGCAAGTACGACGATGAGCTCACCGGAACCTCCGGCATGGTTGTCACGGCCAAAAACGCCGCGGGCACCGACGTACTCTATCAGTATGAGCAGTACTATGACGCGGAAAACGGCAACAGTTTGGTGCTGACCCTGGATACCACCGTGCAGTATTTCCTGGAAAAGGGCATTGAGAGCATGGTGGCAAAGTTTGACGCCAAAAACGGCGCCACCGGCATCGTGATGGATGTGAACACGGGCGGAATCCTGGCCATGGCCTCCTTCCCCACCTATGACCTGAATAATCCCAGCAGCGTCTACGACGCGGACCTTCAGGCCACGCTGGAGGGGCTGGAGGGGGATGCCTATCTGGAGGCACTGGGCGCGGCCCAGAAGAAGCAGTGGCGCAACAAGGCCATCAACGACACCTACGAGCCCGGCTCCACCTTCAAGATCCTGACGCTGTCCACTGCGCTGCAGGAGGGCATCGTCAACAAGAACACCACCTTTAACTGCACCGGTTCCATCCGCGTGCAGGGCTGGAATAAACCCATCAACTGCTCCAAAAAGGCGGGCCACGGAACCCAGTCCCTGATGCAGGCCACGGGAAATTCCTGCAACCCCGCTTTCATCACCATGGGCCTCAGGATCGGAAACACCACTTTTTATAAGTACCTAAAATCCTTTGGCCTGATGGAAAAAACAGGCTTGGACAACATCGGCGAAACCACCGGCATCTTTGCCGATGAGAAGTCCTTCAACAGCAACGTGGTCTCCCTGGCCTCCTATGCCTTCGGCCAGACCTTCAACGTCACGCCCATCGCCCTGATCACCGCCCAGGCGGCCTGCGTCAACGGCGGATACCTCCGCACCCCCTATTTTGTGGAGCAGGTGCTGGACAGCGAAGGAAACGTGCTTTATAACCACGACTCCACCCCCGTGCGCCAGGTCATCAGCGAGGAGACCTCCGCCACGGTGTGCGAGATGCTGGAGTACGTGGTGGCCGAGGGGACCGGAAAGAACGGCCAGGTGGCCGGCTACCGCATCGGCGGCAAGACCGGCACCGCCGATAAGACCGGCGACAAGAACAAGGACGTGGTGGTTTCCTTTGTGTGCTTTGCCCCTGCTGACGACCCCCAGGTGATGATGCTCATTACCATGGACAGTCCCAGCCGAACCACCGGCACCTACGTGTCCGGCGGCCAGATGGTGGCGCCAACCTCCAGTTCCATCATGTCCGAAATCCTGCCCTGGCTTGGCATCAATCCGGATTACTCCGCCGAGGAGATGGTGGGCTCCGATACCACGGTGCCCAATGTGGTTGGCTCCACCCTGGATCAGGCCAAGGAAAAACTGGCCGGATTCCACATCAAGACCGTGGGCAATGGGGAGACCGTCACAGACCAGACGCCTGTGGGCGGCGCCATTGTCCCGGGCAACGCCACCGTGATTTTGTACCTGGGGGCGGAGAAGCCCACCGATCAATCCACGGTGCCCAGCGTGGTGGGCAAGACCGCCGAGCAGGCCAACGCGGCCCTTGCCAACGCGGGCCTCATCGTGAAGGTGACGGGCGCCACCTCCAGCAGCTCCGGCAATGTGTTCGCCATCTCCCAATCCGTTGCCGCGGGCACGGAGGTGGAGGCCGGGACCGTGGTCACCGTGCAGCTGGGCGACAACTCCGTTTTGGACTGACCCTCTCAAAAGGCATCTTTTGCATGGTTTTCGGCACCTTATCCGATATGAACGGAAAAATCGTGCGGATATACTAAGCAGGAGCAACCGGCCGAACCACTGTGACTACAAGAGAGGAGTTTGAAGATGAAACTCAAAGAACTGCTGCGGGACATCATCGTGCTTGATACCAACGCGGACGGTGACCTGGAGATTACCGGCGTCAGCTACGATTCCCGGAAGACGCGCCCGGGCGATCTGTTTGTCGCCATGCCCGGCTATTCCATGGACGGCCACGCATTCATCGGGAAAGCGGCGGCGGCGGGAGCGGCCTGCGTGCTGTGCGAGCGGCCGCCTGAGGAGGAAATCCCCTATGTGCAGGTGGCCAATTCCCGCCACGGCCTGGCGCTGGTGGGGGCCAACTGGTTTGGCCGCCCGGCGGAGAAGATGAGCGTGGTGGCGGTCACGGGTACCAATGGGAAAACCACCACCACCTACCTGCTCAAAGCCATTTTGGAGCAGGCCAGGGGGGCCAAGGTGGGCCTGATCGGCACCAACCAGAATATGATCGGCCAGGAGGCGGTCCCCACGGAGCGGACCACGCCGGAGTCCTTTGAGGTGCAAAAGCTCTTCCGAGCCATGCTGGATCAAGGCTGCAGCTATGTGGTGATGGAGACCTCCTCCCACGCGCTGTACGAAGGACGGGTCTATGGAATCCCCTTTTCCGTGGGAATTTTCACCAACCTGACCCAGGATCACCTGGATTTCCATAAGACCATGGAGAACTACTGCGACGCCAAGGCCATCTTGTTCCGCAGCTGCGCCGTGGGCGTCTACAACGCCGACGACCCCTGGTCGAATCGGCTGATGGAGGGCGCCACCTGCAGGGCTTTTTCCTACGCCCGGGACGCGGACGCGGATCTGCGGGCGGAGCACATCGACCTGGGCGCAGACCACATCTCCTTCGATGCGGTGACGGCCGATGAGCGGGTGAAAATAAAAGTTGGCATTCCCGGCGGTTTTATGGTATATAATACGCTGGATGTTTTAGGGGCGGCACTCCAGCTGGGCATCTCGCTGGAGGAGAGCGCCCGGGTCCTTGCCAGGGTGCCCCATGTGAAGGGCCGGGTGGAGGTAGTCCCCACCCCAGGAAAAGACTACACCATCCTCATCGACTACGCCCACAGCCCGGATGGGCTGGAGAATGTGCTCTCCTCCGTCAGGGGCTTTGCCAAGGGCCGCACGGTGGCCGTCTTTGGCTGCGGCGGCGACCGGGACCGGACCAAGCGGCCGAAGATGGGGCGCATCGCGGCCCAGCTGGCGGACTTCGTGGTGGTGACCTCCGACAATCCCCGGACGGAGGACCCCATGGCCATCATCCGGGAGATATTGCCGGGGATGGAGGGGACGCAGACGCCCTATGTGGTGGTGGAAAACCGGATCGAGGCCATCCATTACGCCATGGACCACGCCCGGAAGGACGATGTGATCGTGCTGTGCGGCAAGGGCCACGAGACCTATCAGGTGGTGGGCACGGAAAAGCACCACCTGGATGAGCGGGAGGTTGTGGCGGACCACCTGAAGGAACAACAATAACGAAAGAGGCCGCGGCCGACGCGGCTTGTGTGAGGGAAGAAGAAATGGAAAGTATGATTGCCTGCGTGCTGAGTTTTGTGGTCACCGCGCTGGTGGGGAAGTGGCTGGTGCCTGAGCTGCGCAAGCTGAAGGCCGGCCAGAGCATCCGGACCGACGGGCCCAAATGGCATATGGCCAAGGAGGGGACGCCGACCATGGGCGGGCTGATGTTCATCGCCGGGGTGGGCGTAACCATCCTGGTCTGCTGCTGGAAGCCCATGCTCCAGGGAAATTTTTCCCACCTCTATGTGTTTCTCTTTGCCTTGGTGTACGGCGCCATCGGCTATGTGGACGACTACAGGAAGGTGCGCATGCATCAGAACTTAGGGCTCACTGCGCTGCAGAAGTTCCTGATGCAGCTGGCCGCGGCTGTGGCCTTTTTGTGCCTGATGCGCTTTGAGGGGCTGCTGACACCCAACCTGTATCTCCCCTTTTTCAACACCTACCTGGTGATGAACTGGGTGGTTTACCTGATTTTTGCCGCCTTTGTCATCGTGGGCACTGTGAACGCGGTGAACCTGACCGACGGCATCGACGGCCTGGCGGCCAGCGTCACAGTGCCGGTGGCGCTGTTTTTCGCCATCGCCGCCGCCTGGTGGGGCTATCGGGAGCTTGGGGTGTTCGCCGGTGCGCTGTGCGGTGCCCTGATCGGCTTTTTGATCTACAACTTCCACCCGGCCAAGGTGTTTATGGGCGACACGGGGTCGCTCTTTTTGGGCGGCGCCGTGGCGGCCATGGCCTTTGCCTTCGACATGCCGCTGATCCTGATCCCCGTGGGGATCATCTACATCGCCGAGACGCTCTCGGACATCATCCAGGTGGGGTATTTCAAGCTGACCCACGGCAAGCGCTTTTTCCGCATGGCCCCGCTGCACCACCATCTGGAGCTGTGCGGCTGGAGTGAAAAGAAGCTGGTATTCGTATTCTCCGGGATCACGGTGCTCTTTTGCGCCCTGGCCCTGTGGGGCGTGTCCGGCCGGTTCGCAATGTAAAAAACGGCGATCATCGCAAGGAAAGGAGGGGGCTTTAAGTGGCACAGCAGCGCAGAAGCCGGGAAGAGCTGGCCGCTATGGCGCAGCGGAAAGAACATGCAAAAGAGATGGAACGGCTCAGCCGGGAGGCGGCAAAGGGCCCGGTGGACGTTCCCTTCCTGCTGCTGGTGCTGCTGCTGACCGCTATCGGGCTGATCATGCTGCTCTCCGCCAGCTTTCCCTCCGCCTACTATGAAGAGGGGAATCCTATCAAGTATTTTGTACGCCAGGGCGTCTTCGCGGCCATGGGCATTGCGGGCATGCTCATCGTCTCCCGCATCAACTACCAGCGGTTCCGTGGAGTTGCAAAACTGGCACTGTTCGGCTCCATCTTGCTGTTGATCCTGGTCATCATCCCCGGCGTGGGCGTCACCCGCAACCACGCTACCCGCTGGCTGGGCGTGGGCGCGCTTCAGTTCCAGCCCTCGGAGCTTGCCAAGTTGGGCGTGGTCCTCTATTTCTCCGACAGCATCTCCAAGAAAAAAGACAAGATGCAGACGCTGCGCTACGGCATCGCCCCCTATGTGGTGATTTTGCTTGCCATTGCCGCGCTGATGATGCTGGAGCCCCACCTGTCCGGCACAGTGCTGATCTTGGGCACCGGCGCCGCGCTGATGCTGGTGGGCGGCATCGAGTGGAAATGGGTGGGCGGCGTGCTGGCCGCGGCTGCGGCGGGCGCGTATCTGCTCATCGGCGTGGTGGGCTACGGCTCCTCCCGCATCGCCATGTGGAAGGACCCCTGGCTGGATTCCCTGGGCGACGGGTATCAGATGGTGCAGAGCTACCTTGCCATCGGTTCCGGCGGCCTCTTCGGCGTGGGCCTTGGCAAAAGCCGCCAGAAGTACCTGTACCTGCCGGAGGAGCACAACGACTTCATCTTCTCCGTGGTCTGCGAGGAGCTGGGCCTCATCGGCGCCACCATCATCATGGTGCTCTTCGCGCTGCTGATCCTGCGGGGCTACTGGATTGCCCTCCAGGCCCGGGACCGGTTCGGCAGCCTTCTGGTGGTGGGCGTCACCACGCTTTTGGCCATGCAGACCTTTTTGAACATCGCCGTGGTCTCTGGCCTGGTGCCGGCCACCGGCATCTCCCTGCCGTTTTTCAGCTACGGCGGCACGGCGCTGCTGATCCAGTTGGTGGAGATGGGGATTGTGCTCTCTGTCTCCCGGCAGATGAAGCCATCCAAGGCCGGATAGGGGAGATAAGATATGCGTATTCTATTTACCTGCGGCGGCACGGCGGGCCACGTGAACCCGGCCCTGGCCCTGGCGGGATACTTTCAGAGCAAGCACCCGGGCTGTGAAATCCTCTTTGTGGGAGCGGAGCGGGGACTGGAAAAGGATTTGATCCCCAAAGCCGGCTATCCCTTCCGCACGGTCCACATCTCCAGCTTCCACCGGTCCGTAAAACCGTCGGAACTGAAGCACAACTTGATCTCTGTCTGCAACCTGATCCGCGCCCCCCGCGAGGCCAACGCCATTTTAAAGGAGTTTCAGCCCGACTATGTGGTGGGCACCGGCGGCTATGCCAGCTTCCCCCTGGTGAAAGCGGCTGCACGGCACGGAATCCCCACGGCCGTCCATGAGTCCAATATGGTGCCCGGCCTCACCACAAAGATGCTGGAGCCCTATGCGGACCGGGTGATGGTGGGCTTTGAGGCCTGCCGCCAGCACTACCAGCACCCGGAGAAGGTGGTGGTCACCGGCACGCCGGTCCGCGGCGATTTCTTTGCCCTGAGCCATCTTGAGGCCCGGGAGAAGTTAGGCCTGACCGGGGAGCGCAAGCTGATCGTCTCCTTCTGGGGCTCTTTGGGCGCCGGGGAGATGAACCGCCAGATGGTGGATTTCCTGGCCATTGAGGCATCCCGGGAGCCCTTTTACCACATCCACGGCGCCGGTAAATCCGGCTATCCCCGGATGCAGGAGCTGCTGCGCCAAAGGGGCGTGGACCTAAAGCAGCATCCCGCGCTCCAGCTGAAAGAGTACATCTATGACATGTCTGTGGTGATGCGGGCGGCGGACCTGGTGATCTGCCGCTCCGGCGCCTCCACCATCAGTGAGCTGACGGCTCTTGGCGTGCCGGCCATCATGGTGCCGTCCCCCAACGTGACCAACAACCATCAGGAAAAAAATGCCCGGGTCCTGGAAGAGCACGGCGGCGCCCGTGTGGTGCTGGAGAAGGATTCCAGCGGCCAGGTGCTGTTTCAGGAGGCGGCGGCCATTCTCCACGACGAGCAAAAGAGGCTGTCCATGGCCCGTTCCATGGGGGAACTGGGGATTTTGGACGCCACGGAGCGGATTTATCAGACGATCCTTGCAATTGACCAGTAACCCCTGAGACCGCCTGACGCATACTATGGCTTAGTTTGGTATGCGGAGGGTAAAGGATATGGGAATACTATTGGTGGATGGCGGGCGGACGCTCCAGGGGCAGGTGGAGGTGCAGGGTGCCAAAAACAGCGTCCTGCCCATCCTGGCGGCCACAATCCTGGCCTGCGGCCAGTGCGTGATCGAGCACTGCCCCCGGCTGCGGGACGTGGACGCCTCCATTCAGATCCTCAGGCACTTGGGCTGCTCGGCCCAATGGGAAAGCGGCGCACTGGTGGTGGATACGGCGCGGATGAATGGCTGCTCCATCCCCGACGAGCTGATGCGGGAGATGCGCTCCTCGGTGATTTTCTTAGGGGCCGTTTTGGCCCGCTGTGGACAGGCGGAGCTCTCCTACCCCGGAGGCTGCGAGTTGGGCCCCAGGCCCATCGACCTGCACCTGACGGCCCTGCGGGCCCTGGGGGCGGACATCGAGGACCGGGGCGGAACACTGCGCTGCCGGGCGGAGAAGCTCTGCGGCGCGGAATTGGTACTAAGCCTGCCCAGCGTGGGGGCCACGGAGAACGCCATCCTGGCCGCCTGCGGCGCGGAGGGCACCACGGTGATCTGCAACGCCGCCCGGGAGCCGGAGATCATGGACCTGCAGGAGTTTTTGGTAAAATGCGGCGCCCGCATCCACGGCGCGGGCAGCTCCACCGTTACGGTGGAGGGCGGCCGGAAACTGCACGGCTGCGTGCATCGCTGCATTGCCGACCGGATCGCGGCGGCCACCTTGCTCTCGGCCGTGGCGGCTGCCGGCGGGGAAGCAGTACTTACCGGCGTGGACTACCGCCAGCTCTCCACGGTGACGGCGGCCCTTTCGGAGGCGGGCTGCCGCATCCGCAGTCAAAAGAGCACCATTTCCATTGTGCGGCGGGACCGGCTGCACTGCATCCGGCCGGTGCGCACCGCGCCCTATCCCGGGTTCCCCACGGACGCTCAGGCCGTGCTGATGGCCGCGCTGCTGCGTAGCGAGGGAGCCACGGTATTTGTGGAGAACATTTTTGAAAACCGATACCGCCATGTGGATGAGCTGGCCCGGATGGGGGCAGATATCCGAGTGGAGGGCCGGGTGGCGGTGGTGTGCGGTGTGGAGACCCTCCACGGTGCCGCGCTGCGCTCCACGGACCTGCGGGGCGGAGCGGCGCTGTGTGTGGCGGCCCTCGCGGCCCAGGGGTGCAGCAGGATCGGCGAGCTGCAGCACATAGACAGAGGATACGAAGATATCGCGCGGGACCTCAGGGCGCTGGGCGCCTCGGTCCTGCGGGTGGAAAGCGAGGAACCCCATGGCGAGGAGAACAAACCGGAGGCGCAGGCGAAGAGGGAGATACGGCTTCCTGTATAAACTGCTGTCTGTCTTGGTGATCTGCGCCGCCATTGTGGCGGCACTGACGCTCTTTTTCAAAGTGAATACCATCGTCGTGTCCGGGGAGTCCCACTACACCGAGCAGGCGGTGTTGGACGCCGCCCAGGTTCAGTACGGCGACAACATGTATCTTCTCAATAAGCACACCGTGGCAAACCGCATCATGCAGCAGTGCCCCTATGTGGAGAACGCGCGCATCAACCGCAAGCTGCCGGACACGCTGCTCATTGAAATCACGGAGACCACCGCCGCCGGCGTCATCGTCCAGGATGGCGTCGGATGGCTCATCAGCCCCAAGGGAAAGGTCCTGGAAAAACTGGCGGCCGGTCAGGCCGGGGACTACGCCGTCATCGACGGCTGTACGCTGCTGGCCCCCGCCGTCAGCTCTTTCCTCTCCTTTGGGGAAGAGGAATCCTACAAGCAGGAACAGCTCCTGGCCCTGCTGGGAGCGCTGCGGGAGGCGGAGGCGCTGGATCAGGTGGAGGCGGTGCACCTGGGGGATGCGTCGGTGCTGACCATGGAGTACGGCGGGCGCTTCACGGTGAAGCTGGCCTGGGGCGCCAACTTTACTTATCAAATCCAAAATTTGGAATATGTCATCAGCTGCCTGGAGATCAACGAGACTGGAACGATTGATCTGACGCGGGAGGGCGTGGCGAATTTCATTCCGTAAGGCGAAAATTTATCCCGGAGAAAAGCGTCTGACTATTGACCTTGGGGACAAAGCGTAATACAATATGATAAATACATTATCTTGGGTACGAGTCTGCATAAATTGCACTTCAGATACGAATTGTAGTAGGAGGAAGCAGTATGGCTTTTGGTTTGGAGACCGGTCCCGACACTGTGGTGAACATCAAGGTCATCGGTGTCGGCGGCGGCGGCAACAACGTGGTGAACCGCATGGTCAAATCCGGCACCCGCGGTGTCGATTTTGTTGCAGTCAATACGGACAAGCAGGCGCTGAATGTATCCAGCGCAACCTATAAAATTCAGATTGGTGAGAAACTGACCCACGGTCAGGGCGCCGGTTCCGATCCCGAGGTGGGCCGCAAGAGCGCGGAGGAGAGCCGCAGCCAGATCGCCAAGGCGCTGGAGAACACGGACATGGTCTTCATCACCGCCGGCATGGGCGGCGGAACCGGCACCGGCGGCGCGCCCATCGTGGCGGAGATCGCCCACGAGATGGACATCCTCACCGTTGCCGTGGTGACCAAGCCCTTCGGCTTTGAGGGCCGCCGCCGCATGGTCCAGGCCGAGCAGGGCATCGAGGAGCTCAAGGGAAAGGTGGACTCCCTGGTCATCATCCCAAACGAGCGGCTCAAGCATGCCACAGACCAGAAGATCACCTTCGCCAACGCGTTTGAAATTGCCGATGATGTGCTGCGCCAGGCGGTGCAGTCCATCTCCGACCTGATCCGCGACACGGGCTTCATCAACCTGGACTTTGCGGACGTCACCGCGATTATGAAAGACGCGGGCCTGGCCCACATGGGCGTGGGCCGTGCCGCCGGCAAGGGCAAGGCGGAGGAGGCGGCCAAGATGGCCGTGTCCAGCCCCCTGCTGGAGACCTCTATCGACGGCGCCAAGGGCGTGCTCATCAATGTAACCGGTTCCATGGACATCGGTTTGGAAGAGGTGGAGCAGGCGGCCTCCCTGGTGCAGCAGGCGGTCCATCCCGACGCGCTCACCATCTTCGGCGCCACATTCGACGAGACGCTGGACGACGAAATCCGCGTCACCGTCATCGCCACCGGCTTTGAGGACACTACGCCCGGGATCACCGTTGGCAAGAAAAAGCCGGAGGGTGGTTCCGCGTCTGCCGGCACGGAGCAGCAGCCCAAGGTTCCCACGCCCCTGGATCCGGAGGAGGCGGAGGATGACGACGATCCCTTTGCCGATATTTTTAAAATTTTCAATAAGCGCGACTGATTCCACTTTTTGAGCGAACCCCGCAGATTTTTCTGCGGGGTTTGTTTTTTTGCCCGAAAGTCGGCGGCAGGGAAGTGCGGCCATGGAACAATCCCCGCTTTTTAGAAATGCTATTGGGCTGGATTCCGCAAACAGTAAATGAGGCCGGTCGGAAGACCGGTGTGAAAGGAGTGATCCAATGCATGAACCACAAAAAAATCAAAGAAAGCGGTTGCGGGGCGGCGCGGCGGCTTTTCTCAGCCTGCTGCTGTTTGTATCCCCTCTGGTGGTAACTGCCCAGGCCGCCGACGTTGTGAAAACATTGGTCCCCGTAGGGCACACCATCGGAGTAAAGTTGTTTTCACGAGGTGTACTGGTGGTGGAACTGTCTGACGGCCCCTGTCCCGCCCGATCCTGCGGTCTGAAAACAGGAGACCTGATTACCAAATGCAACGGCACCCAGATCCAGTCCACAGAGCACATGCAGGCCCTGCTCCAGCAAAACCAGGACCAGGAGCTGAAGCTGCAGGTGCAGCGGGGCAACCAGATTCTTCAGATGAAGACCAACGCGGTGCAAAGCGAAGAGGGAAACTGGCTGTTGGGCGCCTGGATCCGGGATTCCATGGCCGGGATCGGCACAATGACCTTCTATGACCCCGAAAGCGGCACCTTCGGCGCCCTGGGACACGGCGTGACCGATATGGACACCGCGCAGCTGATGAGCCTCTCCTCGGGCTCTGTAATGGCCTCCACGGTGAAGGCGGTCAAGCGGGGCGAAATCGGAGAGGCCGGTGAGCTTCGGGGCAACTTTGACCTGACGGAGGATTTGGGCCCCTTGTATGCAAATACCGACTGCGGCGTGTTCGGCACCATTGACGGCTGCACGTTTGCCACCCATGAGGCCATGCCCGCGGCGAAAAACAGCGAGGTCCACACCGGGCAGGCCACGATTTTGGCCAACGTCTCCGGAGACACGGTAGAGGAGTATGAGGTGCAGATCACCAAGATATTTGATAACTCCGGGGATACCCGGAACATGCTGGTTGAGGTGACTGACCCGGCCCTTCTTGCTGTGACCGGCGGCATCGTCCAGGGCATGAGCGGAAGCCCGATCCTGCAAGATGGCAAGATCGTGGGAGCAGTCACCCATGTCCTCTTAAATGACCCCACCCGGGGCTATGGTATATTTATTCAAAATATGATGCAACAGGCATACGGGGAATCCACGGAGGAAGTCTCGTAATTTGCGGTTATTGTAAAAGATAGACACAATATACTGTATTTTGGGTAGTTTTTGCAAAAAACGTCGAAATATCATGGAAATTGTTTACAATTTTAGGTTGAAAATTCTGTCCGATTATGATAATTTATAGACAAGGCCGCATGAAGCTTCATGAATCCGTCGCAAAGCAGAGTCCAATGTCAAATTCAAGGGACTGAAAAATGAATGGAAGAGGACAGGATTAAATAATGGAGAAAAAGGTTGTGTTGGCAGATGCCAGCGAAGAGTACCGTGCATTGATGCAGAGCGCTATTGAAAATTCAGGAGAGTTTTCTGTAGTGGGTTCCACCGGGGACGGTTTGGAAGCACTCAATTTGATAGAGGAAAAGAAGCCGCAACTTGTTTTGGTAGATGTGGTGTTGCCCGGCCTGGATGGGTTCGGGCTGGTGAAGCGGATCAACACCCTTCCCGAGGCGCCGAAGACAATTTTGGTATCCGCGTTTTTCAATGAGCGCACAGTTGCAGAGGCTGCCGAGTTAGGTGTTGCTTATTTCCTGCCAAAGCCCTGTGAAATAGAATCCCTGCTGGACAGAATGCGCGGTGCCTGCGATGAGCAGACTTTGGAGGAGGACACCCACGCCCCGGGTCTGGAGGACAAGGTGACCGCCATCATTCACGAAATCGGCGTTCCTGCGCACATCAAAGGTTATCAGTATCTGCGCGAGGCCATCATGATTGCGGTGGACGATATGGATGTCATCAACGCCGTGACCAAGGTTTTATATCCCGAGGTAGCAAGACGCTACAGCACTACGCCGTCCAGGGTGGAAAGAGCCATCCGCCATGCCATTGAAGTGGCCTGGGACCGAGGCGATTTGGAGACGCTGCAAAAATTCTTCGGATACACTGTCTCCAACACAAAGGGAAAGCCAACCAACAGCGAATTCATTGCCATGATTGCCGACCGCCTTGTGCTGCAGCGCAAGAGCAGAAAGGCTTAATAACGGAGGGCTTTTGCCCTCCGTTTTCTATTGCCTATTGTATACAGCCTTTTTTTGTGGTATTCTTTCCCTGCTGAGTACAGAAAAAAGGAAGGTTCTGCAATATGGTATATACGTATCGGCCCAGCGGTGTGTGCTCACAGCTGATGAAGGTGGAGTTAGAGGACGGGATCATCCGTAATGTGGAGGTTTTGGGCGGCTGCAACGGAAACCTCCAGGGAATCAGCCGTTTGGTCACCGGCATGAGCGCCCGGGAAGCCGTGGATCGGCTCAAAGGAATTCGCTGCGGCTTTAAAACAACCTCCTGCCCGGATCAGTTGAGCAGGGCGCTGGAGGAGGCTTTGGAAAAAGAAGGAAAATAAGGTATAAAAAAGGTCTCACCCTTCCGGGTGGGACCTTTTGCTTGTTCAATGGGTGTGGCTGTTGTGGATGGCTTCCATGTCCTGAGAGGTGATCTCCAAGTGGCTGCGCATCTCCTGCACCGCCTGGGCGGAGTTTTTGGTTTGAAAGCAAAGAAGAATCCGCTCATGAGGCTCCACCGCGTTGACATACACATCCTTGTTGGTGAAGGAGTCGCCCCGGTAGATCCGGAAGCACTCCAGCAGCTGCTTGTTGATGTTGATGAGCAGCTGGTTGCGGGTAAAGCTGATAATTTTGGTGTGGAACAGCTCATCCAGCATGATCAGCCGTACCAGGTCCTTGGATTCATTGGCCTCCAGAAAGGACTGATGGATCTCCTCCAATTCATGGACCTGCCTGAGAGAGGCCCGCTCCACACTCAGACGGACGGACAGGGTCTCAATGGCCATGCGCACTTCCATAAAATCGTAAAACTTGGCGTCCTCCACATCGTACCAGTTGTCCGTATGGGGGGCGGCGTTGTAGTTGGCTACAAAGGCGCCCTTGCCGGGCTTCAAGTCCACATAGCCCAGGGCCTGCAGCACCCGGATGGCCTCCCGCACGCTGGTGCGGCTGACTTTCAGCATGTCACACAGGCTGGTCTCAGTGGGCAGCTTTTCCCCAATGGCATATTCGCCGGATTCGATGATCTCCTTAATACTGTCAACCACCGCATCCGTGATGGAAATTCTATGGATTTCTTTCATGGAAAGCCTCCTTAGCGGGACATCAGACAAGCTGGCATCTGAACTCTTGTATTAAAATAACATAATATACAAAATAAGTAAATGATTTTTAGAATGTTCAGCAAACCAACAAAATCAGAAGGTAAAAAATAGTGGGTTTTGTCAATAAAACGGCGGCACCGTCGAGTCTGACTCGGGAAAAGGGGCCGAAAACCGGCGGAAAGCTCCTCAAAATTGGAGAAAATTTTCAAATGGTATTTACGGGCCGGCAAACATCTGTTATAGTGTATGATATCATACGATTTAAGGGCGGATGAAAAAACGCGGCCTGCCGAGCGGAACCAGAGGCGGAAAGCAAAGTTGTGGAGGCGTCCTATGAAGGAGATTCGCAGAATATCGATCACCGACGAGGTGGTTGGACACATGAAAGAGATGATTACCTCCGGCCAGTGCCAGACAGGGGAGAAGCTGCCTACCGAGGCCAGGCTGTGCGAGATGTTCCAGGTCAGCCGCACCAGCGTACGGGAGGCCATCCGGGTGCTGCAGGCCCTGGGCTATGTGGATTTAAGGCCGGGCAAGGGCGCCTTTGTGGCCCGCAGCGAGGAGCGGCCCCCGGACGTCAAATCCTGGTACGATGTGGAGGACGCCAAGTTTTACGATTTTATGGAAGTGCGCATGGCCATTGAGACCCTGGCGGTGCGGCTGAGCGTGGAGCGGGCCTCCTCCAAGCAGGTCCGGGAGCTGGCCCAGGTGCAGGAGTCCTTTGACGAGGCTGTGAGAAGCCAGGACTTGGTGCGTATGATTATGCTGGATGAACTGTTCCACACCAAGATCATCGGCTTTACCCGCAACCAACTGCTCATCAACATCAACAAGCAGCTTCTGGAGTCCTTCCGGATTTACCGGGGCGACTCCTTCACCAACAAGGATGTCTACGTCAACGCGGTGGAGCCTCATGAGCGGATTCTCTTCTGCTTCCAGACCAAGAATGCCGTTCAGGCGGTAGAGGAGATGCAGAAGCACTTGGAGATCACCTCCAAGGATATGGAGCTCATCCATGAGAAGGGGCAGAAACCAGCGGTCAATCTGTAATTTTGTCCAAAAATTTTTTGCGTTTTTGGAGGATCGAACGGATTTATCGAAAAGGCTCCGGATACAGCCGTTTTTTGGCAGAAAGGTATTGACGGCGGCCGGGATTGGGTGTATAAACGAATCAGACAGTCACACATCATACAATCTGACTGGAATTGTCTGATGACGGTTGGACTTGAAGGAGGAAAAAAACGTGGTTAAAAAATTTGAGGGATGCATCCCTCCGATTGTTACTCCCTTTGACGAGAACGGAGAGATCAACGAGAGCATTCTGCGCCGCGAGATGGAGTACTGCATGAAGGCTGGGTCCCATGGCCTGAGCGTGGGCGGCAGCACCGGCGAGGGCCCCACGCTGCGGGACGAGGAGCTGGAACGGATGCTGAAGATCGGCCGGGAGTATGTCGGTCCGGATCAGACGCTGGTCTGCGGCGTCATGCGGATGTGCACAAGGGACGCCGTGCGCACGGGACTGGTTGCAAAAGCCGCCGGAGCCGACGCCATCATGGTGACCCCCACCGCCTACAATGTCCTGGTCCCCAATGCGGAGGGCATGTTTGACTTCTACAGCACCATTTCCAAAGAGGTGCAGCTGCCCATCATCATCTACAACGTCATCCCTCAGAACACCATTTATCCGGACCTGTTCCACCGCCTGCTCAATGAGACGGATCATGTCATGGGCATCAAGCAGAGCGTGGGCGGCATCGCCGCGCTGTATGCCGATCTGATGGAAGTCGGCACCCAGGGCCGGGTGTACGCCGCCACGGACGATATGATCTACTCCTGCTTCAACTTCGGCGCCGCCGGCGCCATCAGCGCCATCCTGGCCGTATTCCCCAAGGAGTGCGTGGAGATGTGGGAATGCGCGCAGAACGGCGACCACGCCAAGGGCCTGGCCATTCAGGCGTCCCTCTATAAGAAGTGGCAGGTACTGGGCGGAAATCAGTTCCCCATCCGCCTGAAGTATGCCCTGAAGGTGCTGGGCCGCGACTGCGGATACTGCAGAAGCCCCATTACATACCTGCCTGAGGAAGAGAAGAAGGCCATCCGCGAGGCATTTGAAAACTAAGGTCAATATTAAATTTGGAGGATAGATTACATGAACAAGTTTGTAGCAAAGTACGGGCAGATACTGCTGCCGCTGATCACGCCGTATGACGCCAACGAGGACGTGGATTACGGCAAGTACGCTGAGCTGATCGAGTACCTGATCGAGAAGGACCTGTGCGATTCGCTGATCGTGACGGGCACCACGGGTGAGGCCAGCCTCCTGACCTTTGATGAGCGCGTGAAGCTGATGGAAACAGCGGTGAAGGCCGCCGCCGGCCGCAAGCCGGTCATCGCCGGCACGGGCTGCGCCTCCACCAAGGAGACGGTAGCGCTGACCAACAAGGCGGTGGAGCTTGGCATTGAGACCTGCCTGGTGGTGTGCCCGTTCTACAACAAGCCCACCCAGGAGGGGCTCTATAACCACTTCAAGACCCTGGCCGAGAGCACCAAGGCCAACATCATGCTCTACAACATCCCCATCTTTGTGGGCGTGAACCTGGAGGCGGAGACGGTGCGGCGCCTGGCGTCCATCCCCAACATCATCGGCATCAAGGACGAGGCGGGGATCAACCCCACCCAGGTGACGGATTTCTTCCTGGCCACGGCGGACGTGGATCCCGACTTTGCCATCTACAACGGCGACGACGTGATGCTGCTGCCCACCATCGTGCAGGGCGCCATGGGCCTGGTGTCCGGCGGAGCCCACATCTTCGGCCATGAGATCCGCGCGATCTTCAAGGCCTTTGCGGAGGGGGACAACGAGAAGGCCAAGGAGCTGTTCGTGCCCATCTACCGCTTCTGCAAGTCCACTGGCCAGAACGGCCGCATCCTGCCCAACTCCATCCTGCGCCCGGCCATTGAGGCCGTGACCGGCATCAAGCTTGGGCCGGCACGCAGCCCCCTGGCTCCCGCCACCGAGGAGGAGATGAAGGTCACCCTCGGCATCCTCAAGGAGATCGGCAAGCTCAACTAAATTCAATCAAAGTTTCCTCCTTACGGCCGGCGGTTGATACCGCCGGCCGTAAGGTTTTTGCAGTCTTCAAAAAGCATTTTACAGCGCTGGCGGCCTGTAGTATACTTAAGGAAAAAGAGAGGAGTGCAGCAAAGATGGACAAGACCATTCTCATCCGCAATGCCTTGGCAATTGTGACATGCGATGCGGAGGACCATGTATATGGCCATGGGGACCTGCTGGTGCGGGGGCCGCAGATTGTGAAGATCGGCCAGAACATCGAGGAGCCCTCTGACGAGGTCATTGACGCCACGGACTGCTTTGTCTACCCGGGACTCATCAACACCCACCACCATTTTTTCCAAACCTTTGTCCGGAACCTGAGGACCATCGACTATCCCAATATGACGGTGCCCGACTGGATCGACCAAATCTACCGCATTTTCCAGGTCATCGACGATGAGGTGATCTATTACTCCTCCCTGACCGCCATGGCGGACTTGGTGAAGCACGGCTGCACCTGCGCCTTTGACCATCAGTATTGCTACACAAAGGCCACTGGGAAACGGCCTGTGGACCGCCAGATGGAGGCGGCGAAGCTCCTTGGCATCCGCTATCATGCGGGCCGGGGCACTGATACGCTGCCCCGGGACAAGGGCGGCTCCATCCCCGAACGTATGCTGGAGACCACGGACGAGTTCCTGGAGGACTGCGACCGCCTGGCCAAGTTCTACCACGACCCCCGCCCCTTCTCCATGTCCCAGATTGTCATGGCCCCCTGCCAGCCCATCAACTGCTATCAGGAGACTTTTTCCGAGACTGTGGACTTTGCCCGCAAACGGGGGCTCCGGATGCACACCCACCTGGGCGAGGGGGAAAACGAGATCATGGTGGAGCGCTATGGAAAGCGCACGCTGGACTGGTGCCGGGACATCGGGTTCGTGGGCGAGGACGTGTGGCTGGCCCACGCCTGGGAATTGACGGAGGAGGAGTACGCCTATCTGGGCAGGGCCGGAATGGCCATCTCCCACTGCCCCACGCCCGCCGTCCTGGGCGGCTTCCCCATCCTGCCCCTGCAAAAGCTGCAGGAGCTGAATGTCTGTGTCAGCCTGGGCTGCGACGGCAGCGCCACCAACGACGGCTCCAGCCTCCTGGACGCCATGCGCTTGGCCTGGATGATGCAGGCCTTCCACAGCAAGGAGCGCCACGGCTGCATCACCCCTTATGAAATGCTGAAGATCGCCACGGTCAACGGCGCCAGGACACTGGGCCGCAGCGACCTGGGCTCTTTGGAGGCGGGAAAGGCGGCGGACTTGTTCCTGATCGACGCGGGCACGCTGGATCTGGCCGGCACTCTTCACGACCCCAGGAATCTGCTGCCCCGCGCGGGCGTCACCGGATATACCAAGCTGACCATGGTCAACGGCAGGGTGGTTTGGAAAGACGGAGCGCTCACCGGCGTGGACGAGCGGGCGCTGGCACGGGAGGGGGAGGCGGTCTGTACCCGGGTGCTCCGGGAGCCCTGTCCGGCCTTCCACCATTTGAACGGATGAAATCGTGAAAAGAATGACAGAGATATTGCATTTGTAATTTTTCTGTCATTCTTTCTGAAAAGCAGCAATCTGCACGAAAATCCCCCTAAATTTTCTCACAAAAGTGAGTATGATTTGCTTGCTAATCTGTAAATACATTGCTATAATGAATTTGTTCCTGCAAAATAGAAAAAAACAGCGGATTTTGCAAGATGATTTTCAAGCGGAATGCGGCCAACAGAAAAATTTTTATTACAATTTCAAATTGTAGGGGGAACGATTTATGAGCAAGTTTAAGGTATACTATACCAACCATTTGAGCCAAGTGGCAACGGATATTTTTGAGAGCAATGATTTTGAGGTGAAAACCGCCTCTGAGATCAGCGAAGAGGTCTATGTGAAGGAGCTGGAGGAGTTCCAGCCCGACGTGATCATGTGCCGCACGGAGCCTGTCACCAAGGCGATGATGGACACTTGCCGCAACCTCAAGGGCATTGGCAAGCAGGGTGCCGGCCTGGACAACATCGACATGGAGTATGCCACCGAGAAGAAGATCCAGGTGGTGTTCTTCCCCGCGGGCAACGCCAACGCTGTGGCTGAGCACGCCATCATGCTGATGCTGATGACCGCCCGCCGCTTCAACTATGTGGACCGCGAGTTCCACAAGGGCAACTTCTGGGTCCGCATGGGCCTGCAGAACACCTTTGAGATTCAGGGCAAGACCCTGGGCCTGATCGGCTGCGGCCGCATCTCCCGCCTGGTGGCCACCAAGGCCATCGGCATGGGCATGAAGGTCATCGGCTACGATCCTTACATCACCCAGGAGCAGTTGGGCGATCTGGCCATTGAGCTGAAGGACAACGCCGAGGAAATTTACAAAAATGGTGATTTCATCAGCGTGCACCTGCCCCTGATGCCTGCCACCGAGAAGACCATCGGCATGGAGCAGTTCAAGCTGATGAAGCCCCGCGCCATCTTCATCAACGTGGCCCGCGGCGGCCTGATCAAGGAAGAGGAGCTGGTGAAGGCGCTTCAGGACGGCACGCTGTATGCCGCCGGCCTGGACGTCTACGAGCCCGAGCCCCTGTGCGAGTCCAGCATGCCGCTGCTGACCCTGGAGAACGTGGTTCTGACTCCTCACACCGCAGCCACCACCGAGGAGTCCGTCATCAACTGCTGCACCAACGTGGCAAATGACCTGGTGCGCGTCTGCAACGGCGAAAAGCCCACCTGCCCCGCAAACAAGATCTGATTCTCCCATACATAGGGAGCCGGAGGAAACTCCGGCTCCTTTTTTGTTGACTTTACCTGAGGCGGCCGATATAGTGAGAGAAGAAAAAGGAGGCGCATCATATGAAACTTGTGGTACTGGACGGCTATACGGAGAACCCGGGCGATTTGAGCTGGGGAGAGCTGGAGCGGCTGGGCGATCTGACGGTCTATGACCGCACCTCCCTGACGGATGAGGAGGAGGCCATCCGCCGCATCGGCGGTGCGGAGATTGTACTGACCAACAAAACCCCCATCACCAGGCGGGTTTTGGACTGCTGTCCGGGAATCCGGATGATCGGCGTGCTGGCCACGGGCTATAACGTGGTGGACTGCGCCTACGCGGCCCGGAAGGGCATCCCGGTCTCCAACGTGCCCGCCTACGGCACCGCCGCCGTAGGACAGTTCGCCATTGCGCTGCTGTTGGAGATCTGCCACCACATCGGAGCCCACAGCGACTCCGTCCACGCCGGTGGGTGGAGCCGCAGCGCCGACTGGTGCTACTGGGACTACCCGCTCATCGAGTTGGAGGGGAAGACCATGGGCATCATCGGCTTTGGCCGCATCGGCCGCCGCACGGGCCGGATTGCAAAGGCTATGGGCATGGAGGTACTGGCTGCCGGCTCCCGCCCCACGGAGGAGGGGAAGCAAATCGCGGAGTACGTGGAGTTAGAGGAGCTGCTCCGGCGTTCCGACGTGATTTCCCTCCACTGCCCGCTGTTCGCGGAGACTGAGGGGCTCATCAACCGGGAGACCATTGAGAAAATGAAGGACGGTGTGATTTTGCTGAACAACAGCCGCGGCCAGCTGGTGGTGGAGCAGGACCTGGCAGACGCGCTCAATTCCGGAAAGGTGGCGGCTGCCGGGCTGGATGTGGCCTCTACAGAGCCGATCCGTGGGGATAACCCTTTGCTCAGTGCAAAAAACTGCATCATTACGCCCCACATCGCCTGGGCACCGAAGGAGAGCCGCCAGCGGATCATGGACTGCGCGGTGGAGACGGTGAAGGCATATCTTGCGGGCCGGCCCATCCATGTGGTCAACGGTGTGTGATGCGAACCGTTTGATGGTAAGGGAATCGGATGAGGTGGCGGAACAAATGGATGTGAGTGGCGGGGCCGGGCCGTTGGGGACCGCCATCTCTCCCAGAGATCTGAATGGAGCCATTTCGTAGGGGCATGGATTTTTGGCCGGCGCGTTTGCAGACAGATGGCGCCTTACCTGTTCGTGCTCTTCGGCAGCGGCCCTCAGGCGGCGGAGTAAAGAAGGAAGGCAGCCCTGAATGGGGCTGCCTGATTTTGCTTAGATAGCCCCAAACGCCCAACTTCGTTCTTTTCAAACAAAGGGGAAACTGGTATAATAGCCACGAATAGATTGTGATGAAGCGGCAGCCGCGATGGATGCGGCAGTCAGCCGCCGCGTAAAGATGCGAAAGAGGGGGAAGCATTGTGATTCTTGACCAGAGTCTGAGCCAGACTTACCGGCTCACGCTGACCCAGAAGATGCGCCAGTCGCTCCAGATTCTCCAGCTCCCGGCCATTTCACTGCGGGACTTTCTCCAGGAGGCGTCCATGTCCAACCCGGTTTTGGAAGTGGAGGACCCGCCGTTGGGGGAGGAGATGGTGGAGCTGCAAAAAGCCGCCGTGGCACGGGAGGAGCTGCGGGATCTGCCCATTGAGCGCCGGGAGCAGATCATTTGGGAAAACGGGGGCGGCGAGGACCGGAATTTTTCCAATTTTGCCTCTCAGCCGGAATCCTTTTCCGACTATCTCAACAGCCAGCTGGGCCAGATGACCGGGCTGGACAACGCCATGCAGGCCATGTGCCAGTACTTAGTGGGCTGCCTGAACTCCGCCGGATATCTGGACTGCCCCTTGAACGAGTTGGCGGAGGACTTGGGCTGCGACCACTTTGAGCTGGAGCAGGCCCTTTATGTGGTGCAGAGCCTGGATCCACCGGGCGTGGGCGCCAGGAGCCTATCGGAGTGCCTTTTGCTCCAACTGGTACAGGGGGAGCATTTCAACGCGGTGAATATCCATCTGGTGCGGGACGGGCTGCCGCTGCTGGCCAAAAACGACCTGGACGGCCTCTCCAGGCTGTTGGGTGTCAGCAAGGCGGACGTGAAGCGGGCGGCCGCCGACATCCGCAGCCTGAACCCCATTCCCTCCAGCGGGTTTTACACCGGTTCCCGCACCGTCTACACCATTCCCGAGGCCACGGTCCGCCGCGGTGCCCAGGGCGGCATGGTCATTGAGATGAACAGCACGGTGCTGCCCCAGGTCTCTATCAGCCGGGAAAACTGCGCACTCTTGGAGAGCACCGACTCCAAGGAGGCCCATCTCTACCTGAAGGAGAAGCTGGCGGAGGCCAACACGCTGATCTCCAGTTTGGAGGAGCGGCAGAACACCATGTTCCGGCTTTTGGACGTGATTGTCCGGCTGCAGGAGGGATTTTTTACCCGGGATGAGGACCTGCGGCCCATGACCATGGCCCAGGTGGCAGAGACGTTGGGGGTGAACACCTCCACCGTGAGCCGGGCAGTGAAGGACAAGTATATCCAGGTGGGCAGCCGCATCGTCAGCCTCCGCAGCCTCTTCACCACCTCCCTCCAGTCTGAGGAGGGATCGGGGGTCTCCTCCGCCAGCGCCAAGCTGCAGATCAAGAAGCTGATCGCCGCCGAGCCGCCGGAGAAGCCGCTGTCCGACGAGGTGCTCAGCTCTGCCCTGGCCGGCATGAACATCCATCTGTCCCGCCGCACAGTGGCCAAATACCGGGGCGAACTTGGAATCCCCCCGGCCTGCCGGCGAAAGAAATAAATGCCCTGCCCCGCCGCACCAAGTGCGGCGGGGACTTTTTGAATCATCATTTGACAAAGAATTTTGTACCAAGTACAATGAAAGGGAACACTCATATGGAAAGAAGGAGGACGCGTATGGCATATTTGGGAGAAGAAATGCCGAAGCTTGGATTTGGCATGATGCGGCTGCCCATGCTCAGTGACGGCAGCGTGGATTTGGAGCAGACGGCTCAGATGGCAGACCTGATGCTGGAGAACGGATTTACATACTTTGACACCGCTTACGGGTATTTGGACGGACGATCGGAGGAGGCCGTCAAGGCCGTGCTGGTGGACCGCCATCCCCGCGGGAGCTTCCTTTTGGCCACCAAACTTCCGGCCTGGGCCGGGGCAAAGAGTGCGCAGGAGGCCCAGGAGATGTTCTGGACCTCCCTCAGGCGCACGGGGGCCGGATATTTTGACTTCTATCTGCTGCATAACCTGGGCGGCGGCCGCACACACTATTTTGACGACTATGGAATCTGGGAGTTTCTGGCCCAGCGCAAGGCGGAGGGGCTGATCCGCCACCTGGGCTTTTCCTTCCACGACAAGGCCGATGTGCTGGAGGGCCTGTTGGAGCATCACCCGGAGGTGGAGTTTGTCCAGCTTCAGATCAACTACGCCGACTGGGAGAGCGAGAGCGTCCAGTCCCGCAGGTGTTATGAGGTGGCCCGGGCCCACGGAAAGCCTGTGATCATCATGGAGCCTGTGAAGGGCGGCTCCCTGGCGGGACTGCCTGAGGAGGTGACCGGGCCCTTCCGGAGGCTGCACCCCGACTGGTCCACCGCCTCCTGGGGCATCCGCTTTGCCGCCTCGCTGCCCGGGCTTGTCACCGTGCTCTCCGGCATGTCCAACTTGGATCAGGTGCGGGACAACCTCTCGGTCATGAAAGGGTTCACGCCCCTGGGCGATGAAGAGCAGCAGGCGGTGGCGGAGGTCCGAGCCGCGCTGGATCAGATCCCAAGGGTGCCCTGCACGGAGTGCCAGTACTGCGTCAAAGGCTGTCCCCAGGGCGTGGATATTCCAGGCATCTTCAAGGCCATGAACAACTACCTGGTCTATCAGAACCTTACGGGGGCCAGGGGGAATTACTCCTTCGCCACCCGGGAAGGCGTCAGGGCCTCGGACTGCATCGGCTGCGGCCAGTGTGAAGCCGCCTGTCCCCAGCACATCCGCATCATCGATGAGCTGCAGCGCTCCGCCAGGCTGTTTGACAAGTGAGCAAACCTGCGGCTCCCGCCTCAGCGGGAGCCGTTTCCCTGCCTCTATGAAGCGAAAACCGGCCGCATCGCGTTGGCTCAAAATTTGCCGGAAACGTTTACATTGGCCGGATTTTGTGCTATGGTGACCTCAGGAAGCTTCAATCCGCTGCCTCTGCCCTACTCCACAAAATAGGGCAAGGGAGAACAAAAGGAGGAACAGTCAACCCGCTGAGCTTGCGGTGCGGCAGTGTGGAGACCTGCCGTAATGCGGCGCGGCCCAGGGCCGGCCGTGAGTCTGCCGTGCGGAGGCATTGCAGTCAAAGCTGTGAAGATGGCAGAAGTGATTCTCAAACACATCAAAAAGGTCTACCCCAACACGGATTCCGGGAAAAAGAGGAAGGGTGAGCAGAAAAAGAGCGCCCTTGCCGTCACGGAGGAGGGGGTCCTGGCGGTCCAGGACTTCAACCTGGAGGTCAAGGACCGGGAGTTCATCGTGCTGGTGGGCCCTTCCGGCTGCGGAAAGTCCACCACGCTGCGGATGATTGCCGGGCTGGAGGAGATTTCCGGCGGTGAGCTGTGGATCGACGGCAAGCTGATGAACGATGTGGCGCCCAAGGACCGGGACATCGCCATGGTGTTCCAGAACTACGCCCTCTATCCCCACATGACCGTCTATGAGAATATGGCCTTTTCCCTGAAGCTGAAAAAGGCGCCCAGGGAGGAGATCGACCGGAAGGTGCGCCAGGCGGCGGAAATTTTAGACATCACCCAGTACCTGGACCGCAAGCCCAAGGCCCTCTCCGGCGGCCAGCGCCAGCGTGTGGCCATCGGCCGCGCCATTGTCCGGGATCCCAAGGTGTTTTTGATGGATGAGCCGCTGAGCAACCTGGATGCCAAGCTGCGCAACCAGATGCGCTCGGAGATCATCAAGCTGAGAAGCCGCATCGACACCACCTTCATCTATGTGACCCACGACCAGACCGAGGCCATGACGTTGGGCGACCGGATCGTCATCATGAAGGACGGGTTGGTGCAGCAGATCGGCACGCCCCAGGAGGTCTTTGACCACCCGGCCAATGTGTTCGTGGCGGGCTTTATCGGCATGCCCAGGATGAATTTCTATGAGGCGGAGCTGTGCAGGGACGGCAAGTACACAGTGGAGTTAGAAGGCGTCAGCGTGACGCTCAGCGAGGAAAAGCAGCGGCGGCTGGAACAAAACGGCGTGGAGCCTCAGAGCGTCACTCTTGGCGTGCGGCCGGAGCACATCGCCCTTTTGGGCGAGCGCAACGCCATCCACGGTACGGTGGACGTCAGCGAGATGATGGGCAGCGCCGTGCACCTGCACGTCAGCGCCTGCGGCGCCGACACCATCATCATCGTGCCCACCATGGACATGGAGGGAAATCAGCGGGAGACTTTTTCCATCGGTCAGGAAGTGGCCTTTTCCTTTGGCGGAAATGTGGCCCATGTGTTCAGCAGGGAGACCGGAAAGAACCTGGAGTTTTGATGAGCCTTCCCGCAGTTTGAAAGCAGCCCCGGATAGAAAGAATCCGGGGCTGCTTTTTCGCAAATTCTGTATAAGTTTCCTCTTGTTTTCCGCACGGAGATTCGTATAATAAAGTGTCAAACCAATGGAGGAGAACAAAGATGGGGACAACGGGCGCGCCGCTGAACCGGCGCAGAAAAGAAAACGACATCCTGGCCCTCAGTGGGCCGATTTTTGTGGAGCTGCTGCTGCAGCTGCTGGTGGGCAACGTGGATCAGATCATGGTGGGCTGGCACGACCCCAACGGCGTGGGGGCCATCGGCAATGCCAACCAGGTGACAAGCCTTTTGCTGCTGGTCTTCTCCGTGGTGTCCACGGCGTCCATGATCCTGGTGTCCCAGTACATCGGCGCAAGGGACACCAAGCGGGTGGGGGAGACCTACGCGGCCTCCCTGGCCATGAACTTCGTGTTCGGCATTGCGGTAAGCCTGGTTCTGATCGCGGGCTGCGGGCCGATCCTGCGGCTGATGGGCGTCCATGAGGAGATTTTCCACAAGGCCTGCGTCTATATGCAGATCGTGGGGGCGGGCATGGTGTTCCAGTCCCTGTACCTGACCTTTACCGCTTTTTTCCGCTCCAGCCAGCTGATGCGGGATACCATGGCCGTATCCGTTGTGATGAACGGGATCAACATTTTGGGCAACGCCCTGCTCATCGGCGGGCCCTATGGGCTGCCGGCTTTCGGCGTGGCTGGGGCCGCGCTGTCCAGCACCATCTCCCGTTTGATCGGCCTTTTGATCATCGGTGCCCTGTTTGCAAAAAAGTTTGGGTTCGCCCAGGTGCGCAGCAGCCTTTTGCCCTTTCCCTGGATGCAGCTGAAAAAGCTGCTGCGCATCGGCCTGCCCGCCGGCGGCGAGTCGGTCTCCTACAACCTGTCCCAGGTGTGCATCCAGACCATCTGCAACCGTTTCGCGGCCTTTGTGGTGAATACCCGGGTCTATGCCACCATGTTTGCCAACGTGACGTACCTGTGCGCCTGCGCCATGGCACAGGCCTGCCAGGTGGTGGCCGCCCGGCTGATGGGCGCAGGGGACACGGAGGGCACGGAGCGCAGCGTCCGCAGGACACTGGCTCTGTCGGCGGCGGCCTCCGGCGCCGTGTCGATCCTCCTGTACCTCTTCTGTGAACCGGTGTATGGCCTCTTCACCAAGGACCCCCAGGTCATTGCCCTGGCGAAAACCATCATGCTGCTGGAAATCCCGCTGGAGCTGGGCCGTGCTGTGAACATGACCATGTGCCGTGTGCTCCAGGCCTGCGGCGACATCCAATTTCCCATTACGCTGTGCGTGATTTTTGCGTGGCTCTTCGGCGTGGGCGGCGGCTATGTGCTGAGCGTGGCCTGTGGATGGGGCCTATCGGGCCTCTGGGCTGCCATGGCGGCGGACGAGGTGACCAGGGCGGCACTGTTTTTGTGGCGCTGGAAGAAGGGCGTCTGGAAGGAGAAGTGCCTCCTGGGCGGAGAGCGAAGCGAACAGGAGGCGTAAGGCGAACCGGATATAAAAAGAGCCTGCCCCGAAACGGGACAGGCTCTTTTTTCGTACTTTGACCCGGTTGGCTGCGCCGCGGCCGAGGGATTGAAAGCTTCAGCGCCCACGGCCGGTAAATACGCAGGCTGCGTTCGCGCTGTTTTTATTTCTCCTTGACCGCGCATGCACGGACCGGCTGCCTGCGCTGCTTGGGCTTTTTGGGTGCTTTTGCCTTTGCACCGCCCTCCATCAGGGCGCGGTTGGCCTGCAGCAGCTGCTCTGAAACCAGGTCCAACTGCTCGGTCTCGCTGTATTTGTCCACCAGGTTGCTCTCCTGAAGGGAGACCTCGGTCTGGTTGCGGAAAAGCACCTTGAGCATCACAGGCGTCAGGATGGAGCAGCAGATGACCGTGATGATCACAGGCCCCATGAACATGCTGTTCAGCACGCCCATGGAAAGGCCCTTGTTGGCCACAATCAGGGCCACCTCGCCGCGGCAGGCCATGCCGGTTCCGATCTGGACGCACTCCTGGCTGTCGAAATGGCAGATCTTTGCGCCAAGGCCGCAGCCCACCAGCTTGGAGAACACGGCCACCGCAAGGAGCAGCACGGAGAAGAGGAGCATCTTGCCGCTGGCCGCCGGGAGCTGGGCGCTGATGCCGATGCTGGCAAAGAAAATGGGCGTCAGCAGCAGCGACGAGATGGGCTCAAACTTGGATTCAATGAATTTCGCTTTGGAGGTGGAGGCCACTGCCAAACCGGCTCCAAAGGCACCGATGATATCCGCCACACCGAAGTAGACCTCCGCGCAGTAGGACATCACCAGGCACAGGACAAAGGCCATCAGCGGGAAGCGGTGCAGGTCGCGGCCGCTGCTACGCTCCGTCATCCAATCGAAAAAGCGGACGGCCAGCAGCCCAAGGACAAGGGCGAATACGAAGAACAGGGCAATCTTGACCAGTACAAGATAGATGTTGGCACCGTCGCCGGCAAAGCTGGAGACCAGGGTCAGGACGATCAGGCCCAGGACGTCGTCGATCAGGGCAGCGGCCAGGATGGTGTTGCCCACGGCGGTATTCAGCTTGCCCATCTCTTTAAGGGTCTCCACCGTGATGCTGACGGAGGTGGCGGTGAGGATGGTGCCCACAAAGAGGTCGGAAAGGAATCCGCCGATGTCGATGAGCCCCGCCTGGCCGCCGAAGTAGGCGAGGCCGGCGCCCATGACCAGCGGCACCAGCACGCCGCACAATGCCACCAGGAAGCCGGATTTCCCGGCTTTTTTCAGCTCCTTGATGTCGGTGCCGAGGCCGGCGGTGAACATCAGCACAATGACGCCCAACTCACTCATCTCGGAGAGGAACTGGGTCTCCGTCAGCACATTGAGGATCGAGGGCCCTAAAATCAATCCGGCCATCAGCGAACCCACCACCTGGGGCATATGTATTTTCAGGGTGGCCATGCTGAGCAGCTTGGTGCTGAGCAGGATCAATGCAAGATCCATCAAAAACTGATACGAAACCACAACGATATCTCCTTTTCCAATACAAACAAAACGCGCGGAGGACTTCCATCCACCGCAGGAATGGCTGCCATTCGGCAGCTGCCGGAATGCCAGCAGTTTGTATTGTAGCCCCTTTTCTGGGATTTGCAAGATATTTTGCATAAATATTTCGTAAAGAAATAATTTCATGGAAAGGATGAAAGTTTTGCATCAAAAATAGAGAAGCGCCGGAAATCTTGCGATCTCCAGCGCTTCTCTGGATGGCAATGGATTACGGAGTCAAACTTTGTCTCACGCGATCCCCTGTTCGGCGAACTCGGCAATGGCGGAGGCACCGGTGTACTTCCGCGCCTGGGCCCCGTCTGAGACCAGCAGCGTGGGGGCGGAGATAACCTTGTACTTTCGCGCAAGCTCGGGCTGCTCCTCCGCGTCGATGACAGTATAGAGGATGCCGGAACGGGAGAGGGCGTCCTTGGCCAGCTGGCAGTTGGGGCAGGTTTTTGTGGTGAAGAGGAAGGCCCCGGCATGATCAGCGGAAAGCAGTTCCTCCTGCCGCCGGGGGGGCCGGCCCTCCTGCTTCAGGCGGGAGGTGGAGATGTTGTAGAGCTTGCGCTCTTTGAACTCCTCGGCCTTGCCGTCATTCCAGTTCTGGACCGGGCGGTAGTACCCCGTGATGCGGGAATAGACCTCCGCCGGCTCGCCGCATTCCGGGCAGACGAACTGTTCACCGGCCAGGTAGCCGTGGTTCTTGCACACGGAATAAGTGGGGGACAGGGTGTAATAGGGCAGCTTGTAGTTTTCGGCGATCTTGCGCACCAGTGCCGCCGCGGCCTGCCAGGAGGGCAACTTCTCGCCCAAAAAGGCATGGAAGACGGTGCCGCTGGTGTAGAGGGTCTGGAGCTCGTCCTGGATGTCCAGGGCCTCGAACACATCGTCGGTGAAGCCCACAGGCAGATGGGAGGAGTTGGTGTAATAGGGGGTCTTTCCGTGCTCGGAGGCGGTGATGATGTCCGGGTATTTCTCCACATCGTGCTTGGCCAGGCGGTAGGTGGTGGATTCGGCGGGGGTGGCCTCCAGGTTATAGAGGTCGCCGTATTCCTCCTGGTAATCGCTGAGCCGTTCGCGCATGTGGTTCAGGACCTCTTTGGTAAACTGCTGGGCCTGGGCGTGGGTCAGGTCTTCACCCAGCCAGCGGGCGTTGAGGCAGGCCTCGTTCATGCCGATCAGGCCGATGGTGGAGAAGTGGTTGTCAAAGGTGCCCAGGTAATGCTTGGTATAGGGATACAGGCCCTCATCCAGCAGCTTGGTGATGATGGTGCGCTTGACCTTCAGGCTGCGGGCGCTGATGTCCATCATCTTGTCCAGGCGCTGATAGAATTCCTCCGGCGTTTTGGACAAATACGCGATGCGGGGCATGTTGATGGTGACGACTCCCACGGAGCCGGTGGATTCGCCGGAGCCGAAGTAGCCGCCGGACTTTTTGCGCAGCTCCCGCAGGTCCAGCCGCAGCCGGCAGCACATGCTGCGCACGTCGGAGGGCTCCATGTCGGAGTTGATGTAGTTGGAGAAGTAAGGGGTGCCGTACTTGGCGGTCATCTCAAAGAGAAGCTTGTTGTTCTCTGTCTCGCTCCAGTCAAAGTCGCGGGTGATGGAGTAGGTGGGAATGGGATACTGGAAGCCGCGGCCGTTGGCGTCGCCCTCAATCATGATTTCAATGAAGGCCTTGTTCACCATATCCATTTCCTGCTTGCACTCGCCATAGGTGAAACCCATCTCCTTGCCGCCCACAATGGCCGGCAGGTGTTCCAGGTCCTTGGGCACGGTCCAGTCCAGGGTGATGTTGGTGAAGGGTGCCTGAGTGCCCCAGCGGGAGGGCGTGTTGACGCCGTAGACAAAAGACTGGATGCATTGCTTCACCTCTTTCTGGGAGAGGTTGTCCGCCTTGACGAAGGGGGCGAGGTAGGTGTCAAAGCTGGAGAACGCCTGGGCGCCGGCCCACTCGTTCTGCATGATGCCCAGGAAGTTGACCATCTGGTTGCACAATGTGCTCAGGTGACTGGCAGGGGAGGAGGTGATCTTGCCCCGGATGCCGCCCAATCCCTCCTGGATCAGCTGCTTGAGGCTCCATCCGGCGCAATAGCCGGTGAGCATGGAGAGGTCGTGGATGTGGATGTCGCCGCTGCGGTGGGCATTGGAGATCTCATCGTCATAGATCTCGGAGAGCCAGTAGTTGGCGGTGATGGCGCCGCTGTTGGACAGGATCAGTCCGCCCACCGAGTAGGTGACGGTGGAGTTTTCCTTGACCCGCCAGTCGTTGATCTTAACATAGTTGTCCACCACCTCTTTATAGTCCAGGATGGTGCTCTTCATATTGCGGATCTTTTCCCGCTGCTTGCGGTAGAGGATGTAGCACTTGGCCACGTCGGTGTATCCGGCTTTTTGAAGGACGGACTCCACACTGTCCTGAATGTCCTCCACGCTGATCCTGCCGTCTTTGACCTTGGGCTCATAATCGGCGGTCACCCGCAGGGCCAGCATGTCGATGATGTCGGGGTTGTACTGCCTGTTCTGGGCGTCAAAGGCCTTGGTGATGGCGGCGCCGATCTTGGAAAGATCAAAGGATACAATTTTGCCGTCGCGCTTGATAACGTCGTACATGAAATCTCCCACCTGTCTTGAGTAGTATCATATGTTGGAGCCGGCAGCGCACAACTGCCGCCGCTTATTCTTATCATAGCACACTCCCTGAGACAGGTCAATGCGAAAAATACCATATCTTGTTTAAATAATCAAATAGTGGCACAAGATATTGTAGTACAAATGGTATTCGGAAGCCCTGTTCACTTTACATAAAACAAGGGAAATGGGTGGGCCCTTCTAAAACCAATACAAAAAGTATTCGCATTGAAAAAACTATACAAAAACACCCTGCAAGATTTGGTATCCTACAGGGTGGTGGAGCTACAAGATGCTATATCCCCCGGAGCTCCACATGGGCCATCCGTCCGGAGAGCAGGCGGAGGAATCCCTCCATCTCCTGGCGGGAAAAGCCCTCACAGGGGGAGATCAGATCGCCGCTGTCCACAAAGTTCTGGAGAAAGTAGCGTTTGGCGCCGCCGATCCAGTCGGCGATGGCGGAAAAGCTTTCATCATCGTGGAGGCCGCGGACCACGGTGGTGCGGAACTCATAGTCCACGGTCCCGCGGAGCAGCAGGCTTACGCTCTCCTCCACGGCCGAGCAGTCAAAGCCGGGGACGCCGACGGTCTGCCCATACCGCTCCCGGCTGTTCTTGACATCCATGGCCACATAATCCACCAGTCCCTCCCGGATGAGGCGGCCCAGCAGGGCGGGATTGGTGCCGTTGGTATCCAGCTTCACGGCAAAGCCCAGGGCTTGGACGCGGCCCAAAAAGTCACTTAGGTCCGGCTGGAGCAGGGGCTCTCCGCCGCTGACGCAGACTCCGTCCAATACGCCCCGGCGCTTTTTCAAAAAACCAAGGACCTCCTCCGGCGGGAAGTCTTCCCCGCCGGGCTGCAAGACCAGAGAGGCATTGTGGCAGAAGGGGCAGCGCAGATTGCACCCTGGTGTGAACACGGTGGCCGCCACCTTACCGGGGTAATCCAGCAGCGTCACCTTTTGCAGTCCCGAAATTTTCATAACATGCCTCCTGAAATCCGATCTGTCCCGCCCCTTGGAGCGGCGCCGCGCCATGCCAAAGTCCGCCGCGGAGATGAGACAAGTATACGCCCCGCGCCGGGGAAAGGCAACCCTGCGGACGATTCCGGTTCACCGGAGAACGGACGCCTGAACGAGGCGCCAAACCCTGGAGCCCATGGAAAAAAAGCAGAAAAAATAATACACAAAAATCCAGAGGGCCTGCCGCGGATTTTCTGCACGGCAGAGGCTTTCCGGGGCGGATTGTTTACAAAATATGTGTATTTTTCAGGTTCGTTTTATGTTAAAGTGGTAACCTCTTGATGGCTTCAATTAGATGGAAACATGAAATAAAGACGCAAGAAAGGAATCCCTGACATGGAAAACGAAGTGTGCAGTCAAACTGAGGAGGCCCTGTCCGCTCCCGCCGGGCAGGAGGAGAAGAAAAAGCGGCCCGGAGGGCATCCCTTCAAAGGCGGCAAAAGGAAGAAGTGGCTGGTGATTGCCCTGGCGGCGGCGGTGCTGGCGGTGGTGGTGCTGCGCGGATGCGGCGGCAAGCCCGCCGCGGCACAGACTACATACACCGAAGAGCAGGCCGCATACCGTGCCATTTCTCAGATTCTCTCAGGCAGCGGAACGCTGGCCCCGGCCAACTCCTACACAGTGACCACGTTGCTCCAGGGGGAAATCCTGACGGCGGGCTTTGAAGAAGGCGATACTGTGGAGAAGGACACGGTGCTCTATGAGATCGACTCCTCGGATTCCTCCACCAATGTGGAGAAGGCCGAGCTCTCGCTGAACCAGGCCCGGAGAAGCTATGAGTCGGCGCTGGAGAGCAAATATTTGACGGCTAAGACCTCGGGAACGGTGTCCGGCCTCCAGGTTTCCGTAGGAGACCAGGTCAGCGCCGGCCAGACCCTGGCCACCATCAGGGACAGCAGCACACTGTCCCTGAAGGTCCACTTCCCCTCGGACGACGCAGCCAGCTTCTATGTGGGACAGGGGGCTGCCGTGACGTTGGACGGCTCCTTTGAGACCCTCTCCGGTTCCATCAGCGCCATCTCCGGCAGCGACGAGGTGCTCACCGGCAACCGCATTGTCCGCCAGGTGACGATCCAGGTGGCCAACGGCGGCGCCCTGACCAGCACCCAGTCCGCAACGGCATCGGTGAATGGCGTGGGCAGCAGCGACAGCGGCACCCTCCAGTATAAATCGGAGAGCGTGCTCACCGCGCCGGCTTCCGGTGAGGTGGCGGCCATCAACGTGAGCGAGGGCGGCTATGCCTCCAAGGGCCAGACGGTGCTGACCTTAGGCGGCGACACCATTGACAATCAGGTGCAAAGCGCCTCCGAAAACGTGCGCAACGCGGAGATTTCCCTGGAAAACACCCAGGATCAGATGGACGACTACACCATCACCTCACCCATCGCAGGCACCATTGTGGATAAGCAGTACAAGGCCGGCGACAAGGTGGAGTCCGGAAAGACGCTCTGCACCATCTACGACCTGAGCTATCTGGAGATGACGCTGAACATCGACGAACTGGACATTAGCCTTGTGGAAGTGGGGCAGAAGGTACAGATCACCGCCGACGCAGTGGAGGGCAAGAGCTACGAGGGCGTCATCACCAAGGTCTCCGTGGCGGGCACCACCACCGGAGGAACCACCAGCTATCCCGTCACCATCCGCATCGACGAGACCGACGGGCTGCTGCCGGGTATGAACGTGGACGCGGAGATCATCGTGGCGGCGGCCGACAACGCCCTGGCCATCCCCGGCGGCGCCGTGGAGCGGGGCAACAAGGTGCTGATCACCTCCGCCTCCCCCAGCGCGGCCAACGCCCTTGAGGACGCGGCTCCGGAGGGATATGTCTACGTCCAGGTGGAGACGGGCATCAGCGATGATGATTACATTGAGATTCTCAGCGGCCTCCAGGAGGGCGACACGGTGGCCTATATCAAGGCCGAGGCCCAGTACAGCGACATCTACAGCATGATGATGGGCGGGCCGGTCTATACCGAGGGCGAGGCCGGCGGGCCGCCTGACGGGGGAGGACCCGAGGGAGGGCCCCAGGGATGAGCGCGCTGATTGAGTTCCAGGACGTCTGTAAAACCTACCACATGGGTGATACGGACGTCCGGGCGGCTGACCACATCTCCATGCAGATCCGGCGGGGAGAGTTTGTGGCCATTGTGGGCCAGTCCGGTTCCGGCAAGTCGACCTGCATGAATATCATTGGCTGCCTGGACGTGCCCACCTCCGGCACCTATCTGCTGGATGGGCGGAACGTGGGCCAGATGAACAAGAACGAGCTGGCGGAAATCCGCAACAAGCTCCTGGGCTTTATCTTCCAGCAGTACAACCTGCTGCCCAAGCTGAACCTGCTGGAGAATGTGGAAATGCCTCTCATGTACGCCGGCGTGCCCCGCGCCGAGCGGAGGGAGCGGGCGAAGCTGGCGCTGGAGCTGGTGGGGCTGGGGGACAAGGTCAAAAACAAGCCCAATCAGCTCTCCGGCGGCCAGCAGCAGCGTGTCTCCATCGCCAGGGCCCTGGTAGGAGAACCGGCGGTGATTTTAGCCGACGAGCCCACCGGCGCGCTGGACTCCCGGACGGGCCGGGAGGTGCTCTCCCTGCTCCAGCAGCTGCACGACGCGGGCAACACCGTGGTGCTCATCACCCACGACAACTCCATCGCCATTCAGGCCCAGCGGATCATCCGCCTGGAGGACGGGCGGGTGGTATACGACGGCGACGCCCATGCCCCGGAGGCGGTGGTGACGCCGTCTCTTGCCGGAAGGGGGGGTCGCCCATGAAGCTGACGGAATCCTTTACCCTTGCGCTGAAAAACATCGCTTCCAGCAAGATGCGGACCTTTTTGACCATGCTGGGAATCATCATCGGCATCACGGCGGTGATCGTCATAGTGGGATTGGGCAACGGCATGCAGAAGTACATGGAGGACAGCTTTGCGGAGCTTGGCACCAATACGCTTTCCGTGATGGTCAGCGGCCGGGGCAGTTCTTCCCGCAGCGTGTCGGTGGACGACATGTACGAGATCGTGGACGAGAACCCCGAGTACCTGGACCAGCTCTCTCCCAACGTGACCATGTCCGGCACGGTAAAGGTGGGGACCGAGACCTACAGCGCCACCACCGTGTCCGGCGTCAGTGAGGACTATTTCAATATGAAGGGCTATACGGTGGCCCAGGGCCGGGGCATCCAGTATGTGGATGTCTCCGCCCGCAAGCATATCTGCGTGGTGGGAAGCTATGTGGCCGACACCTATTATGGCGGCAGCGCGGTGGGCCAGACCATCAAAGTGGGAGCCAATAAGCTCACCATTGTGGGCGTGCTGGCCCAGCAGGCGGACGAGGCGGACGAGGGCGGCACCGACGATGCGGTGTACGTCCCTTACTCCACGGCCGCCCGGCTTTCCGGCATCGGCACCATCAACAGCTATACCATCACCGTGGTCAATGAGGATCAGTCCGCCGCGGCGAAAAAAGTGGTGGAAAACGCGCTCTTCGACGTCTTCGACGATTCCGACGCTTACGCGGTGATCAGCATGTCGGAGATTTTGGACATGATGAACAGCATGATCGATGTGATGATCACCATCCTCACCGTGATCGCCGCCATCTCCCTGGTGGTGGGCGGCATCGGCATCATGAACATCATGCTGGTGTCTGTCACGGAGCGCACTCGGGAGATCGGCATCCGCAAGGCCCTGGGCGCCAAGGAGCGCTACATCATGCAGCAGTTCGTCATCGAGGCGGCCACCACCAGTTCCCTGGGCGGCGTTGTGGGCATTATTTTGGGGTATGCCATGTCGTCGGTGGCCAGCGTGCTGATCGTACAGCTCACCGGCGAGGCCATGACGGTGGTGCCCACGGTGGATTCCATCCTGGTGGCGGTGGGCGTGTCCATGGCCATCGGCATCGCCTTCGGCTATTTGCCGGCAAAGAAAGCGGCGCGCCTGAATCCCATCGACGCGCTGCACTATGAATGATTTGGGAGGAGAAAGCATGAATAAGAAAATCCTTGCCCTGATTGTGGCGGTGTGCACGGTGTTCACCATGATGAGCGTACCGGCCTCCGCCTTGGACGAGGGCTCCGGCGTGGTGCAGACGGTCCGCGCCATGGGGATCCTGGTGGGCGACACCAGCGGCAACCTGAACCTGGGCCGGAACGTGACCCGGGCGGAGTTCGCAAAGATGATCGTGGCCGCGTCTTCGTATAAGGACAGCATCGGCGACGGCACCGGCAGTTCCCTTTTTAAAGATGTGAAGAGCAGCTACTGGGCCAGCGCCTATATCAAGATCGCTGTGGAGCAGGGCTGGATGGTGGGCTACACCGACGGCACCTTCCGCCCCACCCGGACCATCTCCGTGGAGGAGGCCTGCACCACCGTGCTGCGTGTGCTGGGCTATGGGGCCTCCGACCTGGCCGGCTCCTATCCCACGGCCCAGATGACCAAGGCCTCCGCCCTGGGGCTGCGGGATGACATTTCCCTGAGCCAGGGCGGGATCATGACACGGGGCAACTGCGCCCAGCTCTTCTACAACATGATGACCGCCCAGACCAAGGCGGGACAGGTGTACGGCGTCACCTTAGGATACAGCCTGAACGCCAGCGGCGAGGTGGACTACGCCGCAGTGGTGAACGCAACCATGTCCGGTCCCTATGTGGCTGGGGAAGGCGGAGCCGCCGCGCTGCCCTTCACGGCCTCAGCGGTTTACCGCAACGGAGCCGCCTCCACACTGAACGCCATCACCCAGTACGACGTCTACTACTACAATCAGAACCTGCGCACGGTCTGGGTCTACACCGACCGGGCGGCGGGCACCATCACCGGCATCACCCCCAGCGGTGCCTCGCCCACCACGGTGACGGTGGCCGGCACCGCCTATGCCATCGGCACCTCCACAGCGGCCTATAAGCTCTCCTCCATGGGCAGCTTCGCAGTGGGCGACACGGCCACGCTGCTTTTAGGCATGGACGGCACGGTGGTGGATGTGCTGGACATTGCCCTGAGCAACCAGATTTACTACGGCATGGTCCTGGCCTCCAGCCGGACCACCACCGTCAGCGGCAGCGCAGCGGTGGAAAAGGCAGTCCAGGTGGTCTGTACCGACGGCTCCGTGCGCACCTTCACCGTGGATAAGGATAAGACTTACTCCAAGGGCAACCTGGTTTCCGTCACCGTCACGGAAAACGGGACGGTGATCTCCAACCTGGCCGCCCGCAGCGCCACCGGCACGGTGAACAGCAACGGCACAAAGATCGGCAGCCTGAAGGTCGCCGGGGACGTCCAGATCCTGGATACCACCAGCGACGGCGCCTATGCGGTGATCTCCGCTGCCCGGCTGGCCGGCACCACCCTCCAGAGCGGCGCGGTGCGCTACTACGCCCTCAACGAAAGCGGCGAGATCAGCCACATGCTGCTCAACAACGCCACCGGCGATGTGTGGAACTACTGCTTCCTGGTGGAGCTGACCAAGCAGGACGGCAGCAGCGTATCGCCGCTGACCGGCTACTACGCCTGCATGGAGGACGGCAAGAGCATCACGCTGACCACCACGGGCAAGGTGTACGGCATGGAGGATGAGACCGCCATCGCCTACCGCTACGATGCGGACGGCGCCATTGCGGACATGAAAAAGCTCACCTCCTTCCCCATCACGGAGCTGACCACCCTCTACGCCGTCAGCGACGGCACAAAACGCCAGCTCTCCGATGACGTGCAGGTCTATCTTAAAAACGGCAGTAGCTATTATGCGACCACGCTCTCCGCGGTGGACGGCGCATCCTATCAACTTACCGGCTGGTATGACAGCTTTGGCGCTGCCGCCGGCGGACGGGTTCGGGTGATCATCGCCGAGGCCCGGTAAACGCTTCCAAACAGGGCAGGTTCCTTCGGGGCCTGCCCTGTTTGTGCAACTGTGCCAGATTTTTGTAAAATGTATGTAAAAGACCGGGGAACCGGGCGGCGGTTTTCACAATCCTGCTCCGGCGGTGCAGGTTTTCGTTGCCGGTGATGAAAAAAAGCGTATAATAGAACGTGAAACAGGAAGAATCCAGAACATTGCATGATGGAGGAAGATTATGCATAAAACGAAAATCGTCTGTACGCTGGGCCCCGCCACGGACCGGGAGGATGTCCTCCGGGGGATGATGGAGTCCGGCATGAACGTGGCCCGCTTCAACTTTTCCCACGGCAGCCACGAAGAGCATAAGGCCCGGCTGGAGATGGTGAAAAAGCTGCGTCAGGAGATGGCTTTGCCCGTTGCCGCCATGCTGGACACCAAGGGGCCGGAGATCCGTCTGAAGACCTTTGCCAAAGGTGTGGCGGAGCTTGAGGCAGGGCAGGAGTTTACCCTGACCACCCGGGATGTGGAGGGGGACGAGCACATCTGTGCCGTGACCTACCGTGACCTGCCCGGGGACGTGGCGGCAGGCGGAACCATTCTGCTGGATGACGGCCTGATCCGCCTGACAGTCCAGGAGGTAACGGGCCAGGACATCCTGTGCCGGGTGGAGAACAGCGGGCGCATCAAAAACCGCAAGGGCGTGAACGTGCCTGGAGTCAGGCTGTCCATCCCCTATATGAGCGCCCAGGACCGGGAGGACATCCTCTTCGGAATCGAGGAGGGATTCGACTTTGTGGCGGCAAGCTTTACCCGTTCCGCCGCCGATGTCCTGGAGATCCGCCGCCTGATCGAGAGCAAGGGTTCCACCATGCGGATCATCGCCAAAATTGAGAACCAGGAAGGGGTCAACAACCTCAGCGAAATCCTCTCCGTTGCCGACGGCATCATGGTGGCCCGGGGCGACATGGGCGTGGAGATCGACTTCACAGAAATTCCCATCATCCAAAAGGACATCATCGCCCAGTGCGCATCCTGCGGCAAGCCGGTGATCACCGCCACCCAGATGCTGGACTCCATGATGGAGAATCCCCGCCCCACCCGGGCGGAGATCACCGACGTGGCAAACGCGATCTATGACGGCACCTCCGCCATCATGCTCTCCGGCGAGACGGCTGCGGGCAAATACCCGTTGGAGGCGGTGCGCACCATGGCCGCCATCGCCCAGCGCACGGAGTCGGACATCAACTACGCCAAGCGGATGCGGAACATGGCCGCGGAGAGCCATCTGAGCATTGCCGCCGCCACGGCCCACGCCGCCTGCACCACGGCCATGGACGTGGGCGCCGACGCCATCATCACAGTCAGCAAGAGCGGGGAGACCGCCCGGCTGGTCAGCCGCTTCCGTCCGGGGACGCCCATCATCGCCTGCCTATTGGACGAGCGGGTCCAGCGGCACCTGGCCCTCTCCTGGGGCGTGATGCCGCTGATGATGCCCTATGCCAACAACACCGACGAGCTGATTGACCTGGCGGTGGAGGCTGCCCGGAAGGCCGGCCTGGTCGCCGACGGGGACCTGGTGGTCCTGACGGCCGGACTGCCCGCGGGGGTGCCGGGCACCACGAACATGATCAAGGTGCACCTGGTGGGCGACAGCCTGATGACCGGCGTGGGCATCGGCACCAGCAATGCCCGGGGCCGATTGTGTGTGTGCGCCAGCCCCGAGGAAATCCGCGCCAAGTTCCATCCCGGCGATGTGCTGGTGGTGCCCTACACCACCAATGAGATGCTGGATGTGATGCGCCAGGCCTCCGCCGTCATCAGCGAGGAGTCGGGCATCAACAGCCACGCCGCCACGGTGGGGCTGACGCTGAATAAAGCCGTCATTGTGGGGGCCTTTGGCGCCACCCACACCCTGAAGGACGGCACCATGGTCAGTGTGGACTGCGCCCGGGGCGTGATCCACGGACTGCCGCTTTAAAAAGCACCCGGCCGCAGTTTTGGCGGCCGGGCGTTTTTTTGGATCCGGCGTAGGTTCCGGCAGCGGATGGATCATGGGTTTTAAGCGATTTTCATAAAAAATGAGTAGTATAATTGTTTTTATTTACAAATTTTGCTTCCGTTTTTTTCGACTTTTGACCTTTCCTTTCCAGAAGTTTTGTGCTATATTAACCAACGAAGAGAAGAACGCGGGGTGAGGATGTGGCAGACGGGACACGGGTCAAGCGATCGGAACAGGCCGCCAACTGGCTGTATGAAAAGATTGTCTATGAGCGGGAGTTTGAACCGGGCCGCAAGCTGCCCAATGAGAATGACCTGTCCGCTGAGCTGCATGTCAGCCGGACCACGCTGCGGGAGGCCATCTCCTGCCTGGTGGCCCAGGGGATTTTGGAAATCCGCCGGGGCAAGGGCACTTTTGTGTCTGACAGCCTGCCTCAGGATGCGGTGGACTTCAGCTCCTTCCAGCGGCTGCGCTCCCGGGTCCGGGCCAAAGACCTCTTTGAAATGCGCCTGATTTTCGAGCCCGAGACGGCGGCCCTGGCCTGCCAGCGGGCAACGGATGCGGAGATCGAGCAGATCTGCCGTAAGGCGGAAAAGATGGAGGAGGCCTCGCACTCCCACGGAGATTGGGCCGGTGCGGACCAGGAGTTCCACATGGCCATCGCCAGGGCCTCTCACAATGAATACATGCGCACGCTGTATCCCATCATCAACAACGCAGTCAACGAGATCATGCAGATCACCGCCAGCCAGGAGCAGATGCAGCGTATCGCCCTGTCGGACAACAAGATGATCCTTGCGTTTTTGACGCAGCGGGACGCGGAGGGTGCAAAACTTGCCATGCGCATGCACATGCGCCACCTGTTGGAGACCCTTCAGGCCTGACCGGCCTTGAAAAGGTGGCTCCGTGGTACTGGAAACGTTTCCAATAATGGTTTATCAGGTAGGCGGACATTCCGGCCGCATTTCTATGGTGCCATCGGCCAGCACGCAGATGAGGGCGGGAAAACGGATTAACAAATATGTCTAAATTGTGAAATGTGAAATTGCACAGAATTTAAAAGCGGATTTTAAATGATATTATGAAATGATTTGAAACAACTTGACAGTTTCCGGATGGAGGCATAAGATGGCATCAATAGGACAATGATGTCTGACAACGCGGCGGGAAATGCGTTTTTCCGACAGCGTTTTGATACGGAAAACGGAAAGGGCGGAGCTATGGAGCAAAGCAAAGAAGCGCTGCTGCAGAAGGTGCTGCGGGGGTACTCCGGCTACTTTAATGTGAAAGAGAACATCGTGCTCAATGGGCTGCCGGTGGCGGCGGAGGCAGAGTACCACTCCCGGGACGAGAAGTACGTCTTGGTCAAATCCGCCCAGATCTGGGCGGCGGAGAACAACGAATACGCGTTTTTCGTGCTGCTGGACCATCTGACCGAGGAAACCCTGAAGTCCTACTATGACGCGGTTTTGAAAGAGGGCATGTCCCGGGTGAAGCCCGAGGGCGACCACATGTGCTCCTATGTGACGCTGATCGTGTTTGCCGACCAGGTGGACCCGGAGGCGGCCAGGGCCATGAAGAAGCTGAAGTACACCAAGAACTTCTGCTTTACACTGAAGGGCTGGGCCCAGTTCCGCGGCGCCGCGCTGGAGGTATCCAGTGGAAAATGGTGCGCCAACCACATGGGCCGGGACATTGAAAAGTCCGTCCTGCGTATGATCTGAGCGGTTATAAGACGCATGCAGATGCGTTTTATAAATATGAGCCGGCACGACAAGGAGTGCCGGAAAAGAGAAAGGAAGTATTCGCATGAATGCACTTGTCATCCTGCTGATCGGTGTTGCATGCCTTGTGGTCGGCTACCTGTTTTATGGTCGCTGGCTGGCTAAGACATGGGGCGTCGACGACAGCAAATCCACCCCGGCTCACGAGCTGGAGGACGGCCAGGACTACTGCCCCGCAAAGGCGCCTGTCCTGATGGGCCATCACTTCTCCTCCATCGCCGGCGCCGGCCCCATCAACGGCCCCATCCAGGCCGCTGTGTTCGGCTGGCTCCCCGTGCTGCTTTGGGTCGTCATCGGCGGCATCTTCTTCGGCGCCGTCCATGATTTCGGCGCCCTGTTTGCCTCCATCCGCAACAAGGGCCAGTCCATCGGCGAGGTCATCGACGTCAGCATCGGCACCCGCGCCAAGAAGCTGTTCACCGTGTTCGGCTATCTGGTCCTCGTGCTGGTCGTGGCGGCCTTCGCCTCCATTGTCGCCTCCACCTTCAACGGCTTCAACCCGGAGGGCCAGCAGATCGTGGCCAACGGCCAGACTGCCACCATCTCCCTGCTGTTTATCGTGCTGGCGATCATCTTCGGCTTTTTGGTCTACCGCCGCAACGCACCTCTGGGCATCTCCACCCTCATCGGCATTGTGGGCATCGTCGCCGTTGTGATCATCGGCCTGAAGTGCCCCATCTTTGTGGCCGGAAATGTCTGGATGATCGTCCTTGGCATCTACATCCTCGTTGCCTCTGTCACGCCTGTGTGGATCCTGCTGCAGCCCCGTGACTATCTGAGCTCCTTCCTTCTGTACTTCATGATGATCGTGGCCTTTGTGGGCGTTGTCGGCGCCCATCCCACCATCGACATCCCCATGTTCACCGGCTGGGTGGACACGGTTGCCCCCACCGGGACCTCCCTGGGCTCCATGTTCCCCGCCCTGTTCGTGACCATTGCCTGCGGTGCTGTGTCCGGCTTCCACTCCCTGGTTGCCTCCGGCACCACCGCCAAGCAGCTGAACAAGGAGAGTGACGCGCTGCCCATCGCTTACGGCGGCATGCTGATCGAGTCCGCCCTGGCCATCGTCTCCCTGATTGCTGTGGGCTACATCTGGTCCTCCTACTCCTCCGGCGAGGTCACCACGCCCACCCAGGTGTTCGCCTCCGGCATTTCCAAGATGGTTGCCACCATCCCCGGCCTGGCCGGCGCGGAGACCACCCTGTACTCCCTGCTGGTTCTGGCTGTGTCCGTGTTCTGCCTGACCTCCCTGGACACCGCCACCCGTCTGGCCCGCTACATGTTCCAGGAGTTCTGGCTGGGGAAGGGCGAGACCATCAAGGATGCCAAGGGCTATAAGGCTGTCCTGTGCAACCCCTATGTGGCCACCATCATCACCGTGGTGTTGGGCGTCGGCCTGGGCATGACCGGCTATGCCAAGATCTGGCCCCTGTTCGGCGCCGCCAACCAGCTGCTGGCCGCTCTGGCTCTGCTGGCCGTGTGCTGCTGGCTGGGCAACATCGGCAAGAACAACAAGATGTTCTACATCCCCATGTTCTTCATGCTGATCGTCACGCTGTGCTCCTTGTTCATGACCATCAAGAACAAGGTCGGCCTGATCATGGCCGGCAGCGGCGACGCTGCCGCCTATGCTCAGGGCATCCTGGGCGCGGCCCTGTTCATCCTGGCCATCATCCTGACTGTGGAAGGCGTCAACGCGCTGTCCAAGCAGGGCAAGGCCAAGGCTGCCAAGTAAACTGCTGCGCAAAAGGCGCGGGGACTTTCGTCCCCGCGCTTTTTTTGCTGCGTGCGCCGCACGGGCTATGGCAAAGCCTTGGCAAGAAGGGTGACTTTTTCCACAAAAAAGTGCTGTAAAAATTAAACAAAACCGCAATTGACATCTGACGATGAAAGCAGTATCATGACATCAGACAACGTGAATGGTGATCGTACAAGATGTGCCGATTTCAGAAGAGGAAGTGAACCCAATGGAGCTGGTGAGGACCCTGGCCGGGAAGCGGCGCATTATTATCACAGGACACTATGGCAGCGGGAAGACGGAGTTTGCCGTGAATCTTGCTCTGGCCCTGGCCGGCATAGGCTGTAAGACGGCCCTGGCGGATTTGGACATCGTCAACCCCTACTTTCGGTCCAGGGAGCGGCGGGACATGCTGGAGCGGAGGAACGTCCGGCTGATCGCCACCTCACAGGCCTGTACGGACGCGGATGTGCCTGCGCTGCCGGCGGACATTTTCACTACCTTTGAAGACCCGGACCTGGTGAGCGTGTACGATGTGGGCGGCGACCCGGCGGGGGCCAGGGTCCTGGCCCGGTTTGCACCACAGATCAACGCGCTGGATCACGAGATGCTGTGCGTGGTCAACGCCAACCGCCCCCAGACCGCCACGGCCCAGGCGGCATCTGCATACCTGCGCGCCATCGAGACTGTCAGCGGCGTGGCTGTCACCGCCCTGGTGGACAACACGCACCTGTGCGGGGAGACCGGTGAGCGGGACCTGCAAAAGGGAAGGGAGCTGATCCGGCAGGTGTCGGAGCTGACCGGGCTGCCGGTCCTCTGCCATGCGGTGGAACGGAGGATGGCCGACGGGTCGGCGGATCAGTTTCCCATGGATATCTATATGAAAAAACCCTGGGAGTAAATCAGGCAACAGAAAGGGAGGCTCAACCATGAGTGCGAAAGTGACATTTGACCAGGAGCGCTGCAAGGGCTGCGAGCTGTGCACCTCCGTCTGCCCCAAGCACATTGTGGCCATCGACCAGACGGTGATCAACCGGAAGGGTTACCATCCGGCCACAGTGACGGACATTGCCCAGTGCATCGCCTGCGCCAGCTGCGCCAGGATCTGTCCAGACTCTGTGATTACGGTGGAGAAGGTTTGAAGAGGGAGGGGAGTTTTATGGAAAAAGAGCTTTGGAAGGGAAATGAAGCCATTGCGGAGGCTGCGATCCGCGCCGGCTGCGACTGCTTTTTCGGATATCCCATCACGCCCCAGAGCGAGGTGCCGGAGTACATGTCCTTACATATGCCGGAGCATGGCCGCATTTTTGTGCAGTCAGAGTCCGAGGTGGCGGCCATCAACATGGTCTACGGCGCCGCGGGAGCGGGTATGAGGGCCATGACGTCTTCTTCCTCCCCCGGCATCAGCCTGAAGCAGGAGGGCATCACCTACCTGGCCGGTGCGGAGCTGCCGGCGGTCATCGTCAACTGCATGCGCGGCGGCCCGGGCCTGGGCACCATCCAGCCCGCCCAGGGCGACTATTTCCAGGCAACCCGGGGCGGCGGCAACGGCGACTACCGGACGGTGGTGCTGGCGCCGTCCAATATCCAGGAGGCGGTGGACTTCACGCAGGAGGCCTTTGACATCGCCGACCAGTACTGCAACCCGGTGATGATCCTGGCCGACGGGCTGATCGGCCAGATGATGGAGCCCATTGTCTGGCACGATGTGCCCAGGCGGAAGCTGCCGCCCAAGGATTGGGCCGCCGGTGGAAGACACGGCCGGGCCCACCACAACATCATCAACTCCCTGTTCATCGACCCCAACGAGTGCGACCGGCACAACGACCACCTGCTGGCGAAGTACCGGGAGATGGAGAAAAACGAGGTGCGCTGGGAGGAGAGGGAGTGCGAGGATGCGGAGCTGGTCATCACCGCCTACGGCACCCCGGCCCGCATCACGCTGACTGCGCTGGAGGCGCTCCGGGAGGCGGGCATCAAGGCGGGCCTCTTCCGTCCCATCACGCTGTGGCCCTTCCCGGAAAAGGCACTCCACGACCTGGCGGGACAGGACCATGTGAAGGTAATCCTGGACGTGGAGCTCAGCGCCGGCGGACAGATGCTGGACGACGTCCGCATGGCGGTGGAGGGGCAAAAGCCCGTCCGCTATCTGGGCCGTGCCGGCGGTGCTCTGCCCACGGTGGAGGAGATCGTGGAAACGGCCCGGGCGGCATTGAAGGAGGTCAAGTGAGATGGCGATTGTATATCAGAAGTCCAAGGGGCTGACGGATGCGGAGCTGCACTATTGCCCCGGCTGCAACCACGGCATCATCCACAAGCTCATCGCCGAGGTGATGGAGGAGATGGGACTCATCGACCAGGCCATTGGTGTCTGCCCGGTGGGGTGCTCCGTCTTTGCCTATAATTATTTCAGCTGCGATATGATGGAGGCGGCCCATGGCCGCGCCCCCGCCGTGGCCACCGGCATCAAGCGCACCCACCCCACGGCTCCGGTGTTCACCTACCAGGGAGACGGCGACCTGGCCTCCATCGGCGCGGCGGAGATCGTCCACGCTGCCATGCGGGGCGAAAAGTTTACCACCATCTTTGTCAACAACGCCATCTACGGCATGACCGGCGGCCAGATGGCGCCCACCACCCTCATCGGCCAGAAGGCCACCACCTGCCCCTTGGGCCGGACGGTGGAGCAGGCCGGCAAGCCCATCCGTATGGCGGAGATGCTCTCCACATTGGACGGCTGCGTCTATGCCGAGCGGGTCTGCGTCACGGATATCCCCCACCTGAACAAGGCCAAGAAGGCCATCCGCAAGGCATTTGAAAAGCAGATGGCAGGGGAGGGGTTCACCTTCGTGGAGGTGCTCTCCACCTGCCCCACCAACTGGGGCATGACACCGCTGAAGGCAAAGGAGTGGCTGGAGACCAACATGGCGGCCTATTATCCCCTGGGAGTCGTCAAGGAAACCGGCGCGGAGGTGAAGTGATATGAAAAAGGAAATCATCATTTCCGGGTTCGGCGGCCAGGGCGTCATGTCCATCGGCAAGTCCCTGGTGGAGGCCGGCGTCAGCGAGGGCCTGGAGGTCACCTGGGCTCCCTCCTACGGGCCCGAGATGCGCGGCGGCACGGCCAACTGCTCCGTAGTCCTCTCCGACAAGCCGGTGGGTTCGCCCCTGTTCACCCACCCCACGGAGCTGATTGCCATGAACCTGCCCTCCCTTGAGAAGTTTGAGCCCCTGGTGGTGGAGCACGGCCTGATTTTTGTCAACAGCTCCGTCGTCAGTGAGCGGGTGGCCCGGCAGGATGTAAGGGCCATCTATGTGCCCTGCTCCAAGATCGCCGATGAGGTGGGCAACGGGAAGGTGGCCAACATGGTCATGTTGGGCGCCTACATCGCCGCCACCGGCGCGCTCAGGGAGGAGACCATCAGGCAGATGATCGAGTCCATGTTCACCGGACCAAAGGCAAAGCTGGTGCCGCTGAACATGGAGGCACTGAAGCGGGGCATGGCCTGCGCCCAGTAAACAAGCAGCGGACAGCGGAGGAAGCGTGCTTCTTCCGCTGTTTCATGAAATGAGGAGCGTATGAAAACAGTATTGGAACAGTACCGGGAGAAAAAGCGGACCGCGGAGGAGATCGCCGCGTCCATTCCAGACGGCAGTGTCCTGATCAGCGATGCAGCCCTGGCCCAGCCCATCGGGCTTTTGGAATCAATCGGCGCCAACGCCTCCGCCAACCGATACCGGAACCTGACCCAGCACATCCTGTTGGACAGTTATCCCATGCCCTTCTATACCGGCGGGGGCGGCTACCACGCGGTCAGTTGGTTCTCCAGCGCCGGGGCCAGGAAGGCGGTGAACGAAGGGCTGGCCGACGTCATGCCCTGCTACTACCGGGACATGCCCCGGCTGGTCCGGCAGCAGCCCCGGATCGACGCCTTCTGCGCGGCCGTAGGCCCGATGGACCGCCACGGCTACTTCAGCCTCTGCACCGTGGGCTCTTACTCCGAGGCGGCCCTAAATAAGGCGGAACACATCTATTTAGAGGTCAACGACCAAATGCCGCGGGTGCTCAGCGCGCCCATTGTCCATATCTCTCAGGTGGATGCCTTTTGTGAGGTGTCCCGGCCCATGGTGGAATCCCAGCCGCCGGTGATCGACGAGGTGAGCCGCACCATCGGCGGACTCATCGCCGAGGAGATTCCCAACGGCGCCACGCTGCAGCTTGGCATCGGGGCGGTGCCGGAATCCGTGGGCATGTTCCTCAAGAATAAGCATCACCTGGGCATCCACACGGAGCTCTTTGCCGACAGCCTGGTGGAGCTTTTGGAGTGCGGCGCGGCGGACAACAGCTTAAAGCCCATCCACCGGGGCCGGACGGTGATGACCTTTGCCTTCGGCACCCGGCGGGTCTACGACTATATCGACGACAACCCGGCAGTGGAGGTGCTGGGGGTGGACTATGTCAATGATCCGGCGGTGATCGCCCGGCATCCCAACTTCATCTCCGTCAATGCCGCCCTGGAGGTGGACTTTTTCGGTCAGGTCTGCGCCGAGTCCATCGGCACCCGCCATATCTCCGGCACCGGCGGCCAGGTGGACTACGTCCGGGGCGCCACGGAGTCGGAGGGAGGCAAAAGCTTTATCGCCTTCCCCTCCACAGCCAAAGGCGGGGAGGTGAGCCGCATCAAAGCCACCCTGACCCCCGGCGCCATCGTCACCACCAGCAAAAACGACGTGGACTACATCGTGACGGAGTACGGCGTGGCCAAGCTCCGGGGCAAATCCCTGAGCCAGCGGGCCAGGGCGCTGATCTCCATTGCCCACCCGAGGTTCCGGGAGGAACTGGAGCACCAGGCGAAGGCGGAGCATATCCTCATCTGACTGTCAGCGAAAAGCGCCGGAATGGCGTATTTCGGCGCTTTTCGCAAAAAAACCGAAATGGAATGGGATGAAAAGTTAGATTTATGTAAGAAATACCAATTGACTTTGGTTCTGCAAGAGCGTATAAGTTTTACTATATAAAAAGATACCGCGCGAAAATGCAATGACCAGGAAAGGGAAGGGTTACGTCCCAAAGAGAGCTGCCGTATGGTGGGAGGCAGCGGACACGGGCCCTTCCGAGTCACCTGCGAGCAGTCCGCAGAAAGGGCGCCGGCCCCGTATACGGCACCGGGTTCTCCCGTTACAGAGAAGCGCGACCCCGTAAAACCGGGTGCGCGGACAAGCGGCCGCATCTGCGGCAATGAGAGTGGTACCACGGAAGCCTGAGCTTTCGCCTCTCCTGTTTTCAGGCAGGACTGCGCGGAGGCTTTTTATTTTAAATTTTGCATTCGTGCAATATGGGAGGAAAGAAACATGATGAACATCCGCTTTGAACAGGCCGCCGCGTTGAAACCCAAGCCGGACATCGATACTGTAAAGTTCGGCTCCACCTATTCCGACTACATGTTTGTAATGGACTACAATGTGGACAAGGGCTGGTATGATCCCCGCATTGTCCCCTTCCAGAACATCAGCCTGAACCCCGCCTCCATTGTGCTCAACTATGCGCTGGAGATTTTTGAAGGCCTGAAGGCCTACCGCACCGACGACGGCAGGATCCAGATGTTCCGGGTGGATGAAAACGGCAAGCGTATGCAGAACTCCGCCGCCCGCATGGCACTGCCCGATCTGCCCTATGAGACCTTTGTGGAGGCCGTGGAGGCCCTGGCCAGGGTGGAAAAGGACTGGGTGCCCAGCAAGCCCAACACCTCCCTCTACTTCCGCCCGGTGATGATGGCCACCAACGCAGACCTCTCCCTCCACGGCTGCACCGACTGCATGTTCTACATCTTCTGCTCCCCTGTGGGCAGCTACTACCCCGGCGGGCTCAAGTGCAACTCCATCCTGGTGGAGGACGAGGACGTCCGCGCCGTCCGGGGCGGCACCGGCTTTGCCAAGTGCGGCGGCAATTACGCCTGCGCCCAGCGGGCCGCCAACCGGGCCAATGCCAAGAACTACAACGACGTTTTGTGGCTGGACGGTGTGGAGCGCCGCTATGTGGAAGAAGTGGGCGGCATGAACATCATGTTCAAGGTGGGCAACACCGTGATGACGCCGGCTCTCCTGGGCAGCGTGCTGCCCGGCATCACCCGCAAGTCCATTTTGGAGCTTTTGAAGGAAGACGGCTACACGGTGGAGGAGAAAAAGATCGACATCAACGATGTGGCCAAGCTCCTGGAGGAGGGCAAGGTCGACGAGGTCTGGGGCTGCGGCACCGCTGCCGTCATCTCCCCCGTGGGCAAGCTGTGCATCCACGGCAAGGACTATGTCATCCACAACAACGAGGTGGGCCCCCTGTCCCGTCACCTGTACGACACGCTGACCGGCATCCAGTGGGGCCGCGTGAACGACACCCACGGCTGGGTGTTCCCCATCGACTGATTGATGTTCCAGGAGAGGATGCGTCATAGGCGCATCCTCTTTTCCTTAGAGAAAACATCCGTGAGAAAACCGGGAGACAGGCTTTTTGCGGACTGGATATAATTGAAGGGAAAAATCCGGGAGAGCGGCACAATAGGAGCCAGAATCGGCCGGCCTGTTTTGCACAGGGTTCGGCGCTTCACGAGGCGGCCTCGCGGAGGCCCGGGAGCAGGCCCGGTGAGCGAGCACGGAAATGGGAAAACAATTGGCAATTGATACTTGCGCTTTGCGATTGGATGCGCTATAATCCAAGTAAACGATTAACAGCCCGTTTTGAGGCGTAGTGAAAGGAAAAAGGAACGTATGTTGAGAAAACCGAAGATTTTGGTGGTCGGCAGTTTTGTCATGGACCTGATTGCCTCCACGGAAAAAGCGCCCAATTCGGGCGAAACGGTCATCGGCAAGTCCTTTCGGACCGCTCCCGGCGGAAAAGGCGCCAACCAGGCGGTGCAGTGCGCCCGCCTGGGCGCCCAGGTGACCATGGTGGGCCAGGTGGGAGGAGATTCCTTTGGCCAGGAGATGCTGGACACGGCCCGGGCTGCCGGTGTGGACATCTCCCATGTGCTGGTGGACAAAGAGGTCTCCTCCGGCGTGGGCCACATCCTGCTGGAAGTCACGGAGCACGGCGCCCAGAACCGGATCACGGTGATTCCCGGCGCAAATCACACGCTCAAGGTCGCGGATGTGGCGTGGCTGAAGGACGAGATCGGCCGGTACGACCTGCTGATGATGCAGCTGGAGCTGCCCATGGACGTGACCTGCGCCGTGGCCTCCTATGCCAAGGCCGCCGGCGTGCCGCTGATGCTGAACCCGGCCCCTGCTGCGCCGCTGCCAGAGGAGCTGCTCTCCTGCGTTACATACCTCTCCCCCAACGAGCATGAGGCCGCCGCCATCACCGGCCTGCCCCTCCGCGCCGATGAGACCGGCGTCAACGAAGGGGACATGAAGCAGGTGGCGGCAGCGCTGCGGGAAAAGGGCGTGGAAAACGTCATCATCACCCTGGGAGGCAACGGCTCCGCCGTGGCCGGGGCGGACGGCGTCCACTATACCGCCTGTGTGAAGATGGACCATGTGGCCGATCCCACGGCCGCCGGCGACTCCTTTGTGGCGGCTTTCTGCACCGGCCTCACCGCCGGGCTCAGCCAGGACCAGGCGCTGAATTTTGCCAGCCACACCGCTGCCATCACCGTCTCCCGCATGGGCGCCATGCCCAGCCTGCCCACCCTTGATGAGGTGCGCTCACTGATGCGCCAGCGTGGCTACCAGGGCTTTGACCTGAGCGAGTTAGACGCGCTGAACTAAACCTGCCTCATGGCGATTATCCAATAGAAAGGAACGAATTGCATGCTTAAACAAGAAAGCGCCCAGGCGGTGAACCGCTTCGTGGCCTCCGCCCAAAAGGAGTTTGCCGCGTTTGCCTCCACCCTCAGCGGCGAGACCTATGAAAAGGCGGCCCAGATCATTCTGGCGGCCCAGAAAAACGGAGGCCGCCTCCATATCACCGGAATCGGGAAGCCGGGCCACGTTTCCGCCTACATGGCGTCGCTGTTCTCCTCCACCGGCAACCCCTGCTATTTCCTCCACGGCACCGAAGCCGTACACGGCTCCTGCGGCCAGCTGGCGGCGGGCGATGTGGTCATCGCCATCTCCAACTCCGGCGAGACCGGCGAGCTGAAGGCCACGGTCCTGGCTGTGAAAAACAACGGCTGCAAGGTCATCGGCGTCACGGGCCACATGGATTCCTGGCTGGCCCGGGAGAGCGACGCCTGCCTCTTTGCCGGCGTGAGCGAGGAGGGAGGCCCCCTGAACCGGGCGCCCCGCAACTCCATCCTGGCCGAGACACTGACGCTTCAGGCGCTGAGTGTGGCGCTCCAGGTGGAGCAGGACTGGGACCCTGTCAAATATGTCCGCTGCCATCCCGGCGGGAAGCTGGGCCAGCTGCGGGAAAATGAGAAATAAGGAGGATTGAGAGCATGCTGACCGGTCAATGCATTCACCCCGAACTCATGCGGCTGCTGTCCCTGTGCGGGCACGGCGACAAAATCCTCATCGCCGACGGCAACTATCCGCTGGCCTCCAAGACGGGCAGCGCGGAAAAGGTCTACCTGGGGCTGACGCCCGGCCTTCCCACGGTGACTGACGTGCTGGCGGCGCTGCAGAGCGTGGCCAACTTTGAAAAGGCGGAGGTGATGGACCCCGCCAACGGGACCACCCCCGAGATTTTCGGCGAGTTCCAACAGATGTTGGGCGGCATGGAGCTTCAGAAGTTAGGCCGCTATGAGTTCTACGACGCCTGCTGCGTGGACGGCGTGCGCATGGTGATCTCCACCGGGGAAAAGCGCACCTTCGCCAATCTGCTGCTGACGGTGGGCTGCGCGTAAGCGTCCAACTGCTTTTTACATTGTGTATGAACCGGGCGGCCTGCAAAGTGCAGGCCGCCCGCGCCTATTATGCGAAAAGGGGAATTGCGGGATCCTTCTCCACGGAATGAAAGACAGGAAATTCAATTGATGGGACTGGGGAAAAGCGATTATTGCAGGAACATTGACCGTGGAAGATAAAATGCAGGGCAGCAGAATTTTCTGGCAGAAATAGATTGCAATTTACCGATTTAAAGTGTATAATGTTGCCAATTTGGAAAAGGAGGATTCGCTTATGGCTAATCTGCAACTGTGGGACCAGATAAAGGAATGGAAGAGCACAAAATACAAATGGGTGGATCTGACCCATGAACTGAGTCCTGAGACGCCCCACTGGTTTGGGTTCCAGCCCCTCCAGGCCGAACTTCTCTTCGACTATGCCGAGGGGACGCCGGAGGACAAGGCCGCGCCCATGCGCTGCTTCCAGTACAGCGTGGCCAGCCAGTACGGGACCCATGTGGATGTGCCCCGCCACTTCTGGGGCGACGGCAGGGCCATGAACGAGATCGCGGTTCAGGAGATGGTCTATCCCCTGGTGGTGGTGGACAAGTCCGCCGAATGCGCGGCCAACGCGGACTTTATGCTGACGGTGGAGGATTTGAAGGCGTGGGAGGCGGTCTATGGCCGGATTCCGGAGAACGCCTTTGTGGCCTTCCGCTCCGACTGGTACAAAAAGCCCAATCTGGACAATCCGGATGAAAACGGAGTGCCCCACTACCCCGGCTGGGACAAGGCGGCCATCCAGTGGCTGGTGGAAGAGCGCCACATCGGAGCCATCGGCCATGAGCCGGCGGACACGGACCCCGGCTTTGTCACCACAAGGGAGGACGCCTACCCCTATCCCGGTGAGCAGTACATCCTGGAGGCAAACCGCATCCAGATCGAGGTCATGCGCAATTTGGACCAGCTGACGCCGGTGGGCGGGCTGATTGTCTGCGCATTCCCCAAGCTCAAAGACGGCACCGGTTTCCCGGCCAGATGCTTTGCCATCTGCCCCGCGGATTGATCCATATGCACGGAGCGCGGCAGGAATTTCCTGCCGCGCCTGATTGCCCCTTTACACCCGGCATCCCACGTGCTACCATTTTATCAGCGGACAGTGGTCCGCCGACCTTCCCGGCGATTGGAATTGCCGGGAAGAGAATGAAAAGGAGGATTTTATTATGGCGTTGGAATTTGATGAACAGCTGTCCCGCCTGCAAAAGCCCAACCGGGACGAGATGACCAACAAGGAGTATGAGGTCTTCAACCAGAATGTGGAGGCCATGGAGAAGAACTGGGGCTTCATCAACAACCTCTTCAAGGTGCTGCCCCTCAATGCCTCTCAGTACATCGGCTTTTTGAATTTCAAGGGCTCACTCTTCAACCCCGAGACCTGCTACCTCACCAATGCCGACAAGGAGATGATCGGCGTGGTGGTGTCCTCCATCAACTGCTGCTCCTACTGCCTGACCACCCATGGCGACGCACTGCGTGGCTACACCAAGAACCCCGTTTTGGTGGATAAGCTGAGCTATAACTTCCGCTCCGCCAGGGATATGCTGAGCGAAAAGCAGTATGCTCTTTGTGAATATGCCTGGTATGTGACCAAGCACGCCGATGAGATCGGGGAAGAGCAGATCGAAAAGCTGCGCCAGGCGGGGTTCAACGACCATGAGATTTTGGAGGCCGCGTTTGTGGCCGGCTTCTTCAACTATACCAACCGCTGGGTCAGCACCATCGCCCCGGTGGCCAACCCCGGCCACTTCAGCCACAACCGGAATTTTGAGAAGTAAACCCATGGCGTACGAAAGATTATTTGAAAAGGGCCGCATCGGGCCTCTGGTCCTGAAGAACCGGGCGGTCATGATGCCGATGGGCACTGATTTTGCCGACCGCTTCGGCTGCGCCACCGAGCAGTTGATCCGCTACTATGAGGAACGGGCCAAAGGCGGCATCGGCCTTATCATCAACGAATTCACCGGCGTGGACGATGTGGACTCCATCCCGGACATCCACAACTTCCGCATCGCTCAGGACTATCATATCGCTGAGTGTGAAAAGCTGACCGACGCGGTGCACCAGTACGGCTGCAAGATTTTTGCCCAGCTGCACCACGGCGGCGCCACCTCCAACCCGGCGCTGACCGGGCGGCAGAACATTGCCCCCAGCGACGTGCCCATCGCGCCGGGAAAGCCGGCCCCACGGCCCATGACCGAGGAGGACATCCTCCGGGTGGAGCAGAAGTTCATTGACGCCGCGGTACGCTGCAAGAAAGCGGGCTACGACGGTGTGGAGCTCCATGGCGCCCACTCCTACCTGCTGGCGGAGTTTTTCAGCAAGTACTACAACCGCCGGACAGACCGGTACGGCGGCAGCCTGGAAAACCGCTGCCGCATCATCCGGGAGATCATCGAGGGCATCCGGGCAAAGTTGGGCAGCTATCCCATCTCCGTGCGCATCTGCGGCGACGAGATGACGGATGTGGAGGGATTTTTGACCCTGGAGGACGGGCTGGAGATCGGAAAGTACCTGGAGCAGTGCGGCATCGACTGCATCAACATCTCCAACGGCTCGTCTCTCAACGGAAACGCCAACTGCGATCCCTTCTCCTACACCCCGGGCTGGAAAAAGCATGTGGCCAAGGCGTTTAAGGCAGCACTGCACATTCCGGTCATTGCCACCAACACCATTAAGACCCCGGACTTTGCCGAGTCGCTGCTGGAGGAGGGCGTGTGCGATTTCGTGGGGCTGGGCCGCAGCCAGTTTGCTGACCCGGAGTTCATGAACAAGGCCCGCTCCGGCCGGGCGGATGAGATCCGCAGCTGCATCGGCTGCATGTACTGCCGGGAGCGGCTGCTGGGAAATGGCATGAGCGTCCAGTGCACAGTGAATCCCCGCCTGGGCAGAGAGTACGACCACCGGGGCTTCCGCACCGATGGAGCGGACCGCATCGTGGCCGTGATCGGCGGAGGCCCCGCGGGCATGGAAGCGGCGCTGACCCTGGCCCGCAGGGAGTTCCGGGTGGTGCTCTTTGAGAAGGAGGGGAGCCTGGGCGGAACGCTGAATGTGGCCGACAAGCCTCCTTTTAAGGACAACCTGGAGGGGCTGATCCGCACCATGGAGACCCAACTGCGCCGCGCGGGCGTGGAAATCCGGCTGAACTGCGCGCCCACGGTGGAGCAGGTGAAGGAGCTGGACCCGGTGGGCGTGTTTGTGGCCGCGGGTGCCGACCCCATAGTGCCCAAGCTGCCCGGTGCGGACGGGAAGCGGGTGTTTTTGGCTGAGGATGTGATCTTGGGCAAAGTCACGCCCCGCGGTAAGGTGGCCATCATCGGCACCGGCATGACCGGCCTGGAAACGGCGGAAATCCTCTCCGGCCGGGGAATGGACCTGACGCTGGTGGAGATGATGGACGCGGTGGGCCCCGGGATTTACAACGTGGTGCTCAACGACACCATGAGCCGCATCAAAGACCCCAAGATATTTACGGGACATCGGCTGGAGTCCATTGCTCCCGGCCAGATCACCATGACCCGTCTCAGGGATGGGCAGACGGTGCGCGCGGAGGCGGACACCGTGGTGCTGGCCCTGGGCGTCCGTCCCCGGAGCGCACTTGTGGAGGAATTTGAAAGGGCGTTCCCCAACACGGTGGCGGTGGGAGACGCTGCCCGGGGCGGCCGTATCCGGGACGCTATCCGGACCGGGTTTGACAGTGCCTTTGTGTTCCGGGCGTAAAGGGATAGATGCGCAGGGGATGTTTTTCACCTCCCGCGTCAAGGGAGCCCGCCCTTTGCGGCCTCTGGTATCATAGACAAAAAAAGCGGGGAGCCGGACAGGCTCCCCGCTTTCAGTCATATTCAGCAGCCGGTCAGGGGATTGACGTCGCCCTCAGGCGGGACGATGCAAAGACCCATCAGCTCTCCCTCGCCGGTGTTGCCGAAGTTGTGGCGCACGCCGGAGGGCACGTGGATCCATGTGCCGAACTCCAGGGGAATGCGCTCACCGTCCACCATGAAATACCCCTCGCCTTTGATGCACATGAACCAGTGGCACCAGGCATGGGCGTGTATGCTGCTCTCCGCGCCGCTCTCCAGGGTGAACAGCCGCATGACATAGTCGTCCCAAAACCGGCCGTCCGGCCCGAATACGATCTTTTTTGTGGAATTTTCAATAAAGTGTCCGCCTGTCACCACAGGCAGGTCCCGGATGTTGCCGCCATATTCGCTCATAAATACCCCTCCTCAGTATAGATGAGACCAGTATAATGCAGCGGCCGGGGAAATGCAAGGCGCAGCGCCGGGCGACGCTTTCTTCTTCCTTTTTCCCTTTTGCTGTGATATACTGCGTAGAACCGACATTTTACGAAAGGGGGCGTCGCATGAAAGACCATCCGCTGCCGGGCAACAAATTGGGCAGAGGCATCTACCTGATGGTGCGGCGCTATTATCAGCACGGAGTGGCACGGGATTCCGCCGCGCTGGCCTACTACCTGCTCTTTATGCTCTTCCCGTTTCTGATCTTCATCAGCTCCCTCATCGGCCTGCTTCACCTGGATGTGGCGGCCATCACCACCGGGCTTCAGAACCTGATCCCCAAAGAGGTGGTGGACTTTCTGGAGCTGTACCTCAGCTATGTCTCCCAGACCTCCAGCAGCCGCATGATGTGGTTCGGGCTGGTGTTTTCCATTTACTTTCCCATGCGGGCCACCAATTCCCTGATCTTGTCCGTACGCACGGCCTATCACTTGGGCCCGCCCTCCAAGGTGCTGCTCCACCAGCTGAAGACGCTGATCTACACCGTGTTTTTGATCCTCACCATCGGCCTTTCCCTGGCGCTGGTCACGGTGGGCAACCGGATGCTGGATCTGCTGGTGACCAATTTCCATCTGCCTAAAATATTCGCCTCCTGGTGGGCCAGTCTCCGCTTTCCGGCCCTGGGGCTGATCCTGGCCTTTGCCCTCGGCTCGCTGTACGCCCTGGCCCAGGACCGGCGCCAGCCCCTGAGAAACATCCTGCCGGGCATTTTGTTTTCGCTGGTGATGTGGATGACCCTTTCCATGCTCTTTTCCTTTTATGTGGAGAATTTTGCCAATTATACAGTGATCTACGGCTCCATCGGCGCGGTGATCGTGCTGATGATTTGGCTCTATCTCAGCGCCACCACGCTGGTGATGGGGGCGGAGTTCAACGGGATGCTCATGTCCATGCGCAAGGATTGGCGGCGCGTGGATAAAGAGGAGGAAAAGTGAGGGAAAACTTTTCCAGACTGCCGCTTTACTTGGCGGGGGAATCGCAGTAAAATGGATCAGGACGACATATAATAGGTGCCAGTGCTTATAATATGGAAATCAACTGGTAAGGAGCAAATGGAACATGAACGATAAACTGCAGGAGTATGCAAAGCTGCTGATCCGCGTGGGCCTCAATATTCAAAAGGGGCAGACCCTGGTGATCTCCGCGCCGGTGGAGTGCGCCTACTTTGCCAGAATGTGCGCGGAGAAAGGCTATGAGGCCGGCTGCCGGGAAGTGGTGATGAACTGGAACGACGATACGCTGAGCCGGATGAAGTACCTCCACGCCCAGGAGGAGGTCTTTGACCATGTGCCGCTGTGGCGCCGCCACTTTTTCAACGACTACGCCCTGGAAGGCGCGGCCTACCTTGCCATTTCCGCTACGGACCCGGAGTGCCTCAAGGGGGTGGAGTCCGGCCGCATTGTCCGGGCTCAGCAGGCCAGCGGAAAGGCGCTCCGGGAATTCAACCGGCTCCAGATGTGCAACGGGTTTCCCTGGTGCATTGCATCCATCCCCATCCCCAGCTGGGCCAAGACTGTCTTCCCGGAGGATGGGGAAGAGCAGGCCATGGAAAAGCTGTGGAAGGCCATCTTCTCCGCCGTGCGCATCAGCGGCGACGGGACGTCCGTGGAGAAGTGGGAACAGCACATCGCAACGCTGGCGGAGCGGAAGGAGAAGCTCAACGCCCTGCGCTTCCGGTCGCTGCACTACACCAACTCCCTGGGGACGGACCTGACGGTGGAACTGCCTGAGGGCCATGTATGGGAGGCCGGCGACGACAGAACCCTCTCCGGCCAGGATTTCATCGCCAATATGCCCACCGAGGAGCTTTTTACCTCGCCGCTGCGCACCGGCGTCAACGGCGTGGTCTATTCCGCCCTGCCGCTGGTCCACGACGGAAACATCATCGACAAGTTCCACTTTGTGGTGAAAGAGGGCAAAATCGTGGAGGCCCACGCGGAGCAGGGCGAGGAGACTTTAAAGGCCGCCATCTCCGTGGACGAGGGAGCCTCCTATTTCGGAGAGGTGGCCCTGGTGCCCTACGACAGCCCCATCTCCAATCAGAAGATTCTGTTCTACAACACCCTGTTCGACGAAAACGCCGCCTGCCACATCGCCTTCGGCGAGGCATACCCCTGCCTGGAGGGGGGCCAGCAGATGAGCAAGGAGGAGCTGAAGAAGCGGGGACTCAACGACTCCATCACCCATGTGGACTTCATGGTGGGGACACCGGATTTGTCCATTGTGGGTACTACCCACGACGGGCGGGAGGTCCCTGTGTTTGAAAACGGCAACTTTGCGCAGGGAATCTGAGGTGAGTGCGGTGGAGATTCATGCGAAAGGGAAAAAGACCGACGAGTCGGTCTGGATCGCACAGAACGCCGCCGTCACCGGTGATGTGACCTTCGGTGAGAAGTGTTCCGTCTGGTATGGCGCCTCGGTGCGGGGCGACAACGGCAAAGTGGTGATTGGGGCGCGGACCAACATCCAGGACTGCGCCGTGGTCCACAACCGGACCACCATTGGCAGCGGCTGCACCATCGGACACGGCGCCGTGGTCCACGGCTGCACCGTGGGGGACAACACGCTCATCGGCATGGGCGCCGTGGTACTGGACGGCGCCCGGGTGGGCAGCGACTGCGTGGTGGGGGCCGGCGCCCTGGTGACTGGGCGCACAGTGATCCCGGACGGCTCGCTGGCCATGGGCAGCCCGGCAAAAGTCATCCGTCCCCTGACGGAGCGGGAGATCGGTGAAAACCAGTATTCCGCCGAGGGGTATATTTGCCTGATGGAGGCCCACCGGGCCCAGCAGGAGAACTGAATCAAGAAGGGAGAGGGCGTAGATGCAGGAGTTGGATAAGCTGCGGCTGGAGCTGGACGTCATCGATGAGCAGATCGTCACGCTGTTTGAGCAGCGGATGGCCATATCCACCCGGATGGGCGTGCTGAAGAACGAGGGAGGCATCCAGGTGTGGAATGAGGCCCGGGAGGCCGCCAAGGTGCGCAACCGTGAAAAGATGCTCCGGGACCGCAGCCTCACCGCATATGTGGACAAGCTGTTTGAGACGATTTTGGAGCTCTCCCGCCAGCGGCAGGAAGAGCAGCAGGACAGGTGAGAAGATGACACTGACACTGCCCATGGTCCTCATCGCCGTGGTGGGCGTATTCCTGGCCTCCTTCGTGGACGCCATCGCGGGCGGGGGCGGGATCGTGTCCCTGCCTACATATCTTTTGGCGGGGCTTCCCATGCACATGGCCTTAGGCACCAACAAGGTTTCCGCCTCCCTGGGCAGCATCGCCTCCACCGGGCGTTTTATCAAAAACGGATACGTGACATGGTCCCTGGCGCTGCCCGCGGTGGTGCTGGCCCTGACCGGCTCCGCCCTGGGCACCCGGCTCCAGCTGCTGATCGACGAGAAATACCTTCAGCTCCTGCTGCTGATCGTGCTGCCGGTGGTGGCCTTTGTGGTACTGCGCCAGCGCTCCTTCCCCGAGGAACCGGGGGAGATCTCTCCCAAAAAACAGGCGGCTGTCGTTTTGGCCGCGGCGCTGCTCATCGGCTCCTACGACGGGTTCTACGGGCCTGGCACAGGGACGTTCCTGCTGCTGATCTTTACCCGGTGGGGCAAGATGGATGTGCGCACCGCCGGAGGGAACGTGAAGGTGGTCAACTTGGCTTCAGGCCTGTCCAGCATGGTCACCGCCATGCTCCACGGCCAGGTCTTCTGGCAGCTTGGCCTGATTGCAACGGTAGCCTCCTTCGCGGGCCACTTTGTGGGCGCGGGATTGGCCATTAAAAACGGTTCGCGGATCGTCCGGCCCGTGGTACTGGTGGTTCTGGTGCTGCTGGCGGTAAAGGTGCTTTCCGGACTGCTTTAAAAATGATCTGCCCCATTGGGGCAGATCATTTTTATGCAGTTTGAACATAAAGCTTTGCCTTTTAAAGAGCTGGATTACAGGAAATTACCAAATGACGGTTGCAATTTGTGAGAAAGAGGAGTAAAATATTTCCATAGAGGGCCGCCTGCACTGGCTGGGGGAGAGACCGTCCGGCCTGCCTCAGGCGGCAGAAAATTGTGCAGAGAAAGGTGAGGGAATATGAACCAGAAAAAACGTCTTTCCCTTCCGGCGTGGATCGGCATTGCAATGATTGCCGGCATTCTACTGGGAGGAATCCTCTGGGCCGCCATGGGTGCGGAGGCGGCGGACAGCTTCACCACCAGCTATATCAAGCCCTTCGGTACCATTTTCATCAACCTGCTGAAATTCGTGGTGGTTCCCGTGGTGGTGCTGTCCATCATCGACGGCATCGTCTCCATGAAAGATATTAAGAAGGTGGGAGCCATCGGCTGGAAGACCGTGGTCTACTTCCTGGTGACCACCGCCATTGCCTGCGTCATTGGACTGGTGATTGCAAACATTTTCAAGCCCGCCTTCCCGGTGCTGCAAATGGCCGAGGACCAGGCCTATGAGGCGGCCACCAGCAATCTGATGGACACCATCGTCAACATCTTCCCCAGCAACCTCTGGGAGTCACTGCGCACCGCCTCCATGCTCCAGGTCATCGTCATTGCTTTATTTTTCGGCGCCGGTATCCTGCTGGCCGGCGAGGCTGGAAAGGCCGCGGCGGACATTGTCAGCTCTTTCTACGCGGTGATGATGAAGGTGATGATGTTCATCATCAATGTATCGCCCATCGGCGTGTTCTGCCTGATGACCTGGGTGGTGGCCAGCCAGGGGCCGAAGATCCTCACCAGCCTTGCCATCGTCTTGGGTGCCGCGTATCTCGGCTACATCCTCCACGGACTGCTGGTCTACTCCGCATCGGTGAAGGTCTTTGCGGGCATGAGCCCTCTTCAGTTTTTCAAGGGCATTTTCCCGGCCATGATCTTCGCCTTTTCCTCCACTTCCTCCATCGCCACGCTGCCCATCTCCAAGGAGTGCTGCGATAAGATGGGCTGCGACTCGGAGGTGTCTTCTTTCGTGCTGCCCTTAGGCGCCACCATCAACATGGATGGAACCGCCATCTACCAGTGCGTGGCCGCCATCTTCATCGCCTGCTGCATGGGCATCCATCTGACCATGGGGCAGATGGTGATGATCGTCGTTACCGCGACGCTGGCCTCCATCGGCACGGCGGGAACCTCCGGCGCCGGCATGATCATGCTGGCCATGGTGCTCCAGGCGGTGAACATCGATCCCATTTACATCGGCCTGATTTATGGCATTGACCGGCTCTTCGACATGGGCCGCACCACGCTGAACGTCATCGGAGACGCTTCCTGCGCCATCTGCGTGGATCGTTGGCAGGCCAAGGAAAAGGGGAAAAAGGCCGCCGTTTCCAAGTAAACGTATATAAGAGGCCCCAGAGACGGGGCCTCTTTTTTCTTGTTACGGCGCTATCCCCGACGGGGATGGGAGAAGGGGCCGTCCTCGCCGTATGGCAGGCAGAAGACAGGGATGCCCTCCATGGGCGGGGCCAGGACAAACATCTGATAGAATATGCAGAGCCCCTCGCTGCTTAGATAGAAGTTTTCCCGGTTGAACCCGCGCCGCAGCGCCCGGCGCCAATCCTCCCGGTATACGGACGTCTGAGCGGCCAGCTGCGTTTCAATGCAGCCGGCCGCATGGTCCTGCACCCGCTTGCGGTAGTTGCACCGCGGCGGGAAGCAGTCGGCCAGGGAGACGGGGAGGAATGTGTTCAAGTCCCAGGTGTCGCCCCGCCGCACCCGAAGCGGCCGGGTACCGCAGGACTCGCAGGAGTCGGTGAACAGGCTCAAGACCCCGTCCCCGTTCCAGGTGATGCGGTGTGTGAGGGAAGCGGTGCAGGCGGGCAGGGGCGCGCTGGCGGAGAGCGCGTCCCGATAGGCCTCCGCCGCCTGGGGGAAGAGAAAGCGTTCGCAGTAGCGCAGATAAGAGCGGCCAAACTGTTCATAATAGCGGCAGAGCCTCCGAAAGCCTCTGCCTTCCCCCACCGGCTGGGGAAGGTTCAGTTCCGCCGTCAGCACGGGGATGCCGTCCACGGTCCACTCCCGCTGTGCCGTCCGCTGGGCAATCTCCAGACTCTCCATAAGACCCCACCTTTCTTTTCCCCAATCTATGCCGGGCGGGAAACGGAGGTGAGAAAGAAACGCTTTACTTTTACGCTTCACAATGCTAAAATCAGGTGAACAGTCTCATGAAAGGGGAGGATCCGTATGGTCAGAATCGGAAAAAAGGAAAAGAACGGGGCGCTCTATAAGGCGATCCTGACGCTGAAGACAGAGGAGGAGTGCTATGCGTTCTTCCAGGACCTTTGCACGGTATCTGAGCTGCGTGCCATGGAGCAGCGTTTTGAGGTGGCGGAGCTGCTGAGCCAGGGGATGATCTACAACGATATTTTAGAGCGCACCGGTGCCTCCAGCGCCACCATCAGCCGGGTCAACCGCTCTTTGAGCTATGGCGCCGGCGGCTACGAAATCGCGTTTGAGCGGACAAAGGAACAATGAGCAGCTATGAGTCCCTGGCCCGCTTTTACGACGCGCTGACAACTGACGTGGGGTATGAGCGCCGGGCGGATTACCTGGAGAAGCTGTTCAAAGAGAGCCGCATCCCGGTCCGCACCGTGCTGGACCTGGCCTGTGGGACAGGCACCCTCACGTGTTTGCTTGCCCGGCGGGGTTATGAGATGATCGGGGTGGACGGGTCTGAGGATATGCTGGCCCAAGCCCAGCAGAAGTCCTGGGAACTGGAGGGGGAGCGCCCTCTTTTCCTGCACCAGTCCATGACGGAATTGGACCTGTACGGCACGGTGGAGGCCGCCGTATGCGCCCTGGACAGCATCAATTATCTGACAAGCAGCAGAGACCTGCGCGCTACATTGGAGCGACTGCGGTTGTTTATCGCGCCAGGGGGCATACTGATCTTTGACGTCAACTCCGAGGAGAAGCTCCGCCGGCTGGATGGACAGGTGTTTTTAGACGAGACGGAGGATGTGTACTGCGTGTGGCGCTCGGAATATTCCCGCCGCATTGTGACTTATTGGATGGATCTCTTCAGCCGCCGCGGAGACGGCAGCTGGAGCCGCAGCGCCGAACTGCACCGGGAGCGGGCCTACAGCGTCGAGGAGCTGCGTCAAGCCCTGGAGGCGGCTGGCTTTACCCGCATCCACGTCTACGGCGACCTCCGCAAAAGCCCTCCCCGAGAGGGAGAGCAGCGCATCGTATTTACAGCCATCAGAAAGTAAGGGAAATGGAAACTATGGGCGATCAGTTAATAAGAGCAATTTCAAAGGACGGTTTTGTAAAGGCCTCGGCGGTTTCCACCAGGGAGCTGACCGAACGGGCCCGTCAAATCCACACACTGCTGCCGGTGGCGACCGCGGCCCTGGGCCGCACGCTGGCGGCGGCTTCCATGATGGGCAACGCCCTGAAGGTGGAAGGCGGCAGCGTCACGGTACAGATCAAGGGCGGCGGCCCCCTTGGCACCATCCTGGCCGTTTCCGACGATCTGGGCAATGTCCGCGGCTACGTTCAGGATCCTCACGTTGACCTGCCGCTGCGGCCGGACGGGAAGCTGGACGTGGGGACCGCGGTGGGAATGGGCGGCACCATCACGGTCATCAAGGACCTTCGGATGAAAGACCCCTACGTGGGAAGCGTGGCACTCCTGGGCGGTGAGATCGCCGAGGATGTGGCCCAGTACTTTGTGGAGTCGGAACAGATTCCCACCGCCTGCGGCCTTGGCGTGCTGGTGGAACGGGATCAGAGCGTCCGTGCGGCGGGCGGTTATTTGATCCAGCTGCTGCCCGGGGCGCCTGAGGATGTCATTGCCAAAGTGGAAGGCGGTATTCTGGCCGCCGGGCCTGTCACCGGGCTTTTGGATGGGGAAGGGGATCCCGAATCCATGCTGCGCGCGGTGATGGGAGATTTTGAGATTGAGGTGCTGGAGCGCAGCCCCATCGAGTACCGCTGCTACTGCAGCCGGGACCGGATGGAGCGGGCGCTGATCAGCTTGGGAGCCGATGAATTGAGCGGCATGCTGAAAGAACAGGGCGGCGTGGAGATGACCTGCCAATTCTGCGATCAGGTGCAGCGTTTCAGCGCCGCTGAGCTTCAGACGCTGATCGACAGCATCGGGGCCAGAAAAAAATAATGGAAAAAAACGAAAAAAGTTTGTTTCAAAGGTTGACAGGAGAACGCCCTTTTAGTATAATAACCCTTGCCGCTCGAAAGTGTCGGCAAGGTTCGGGAGCATAGCTCAGCTGGTTAGAGCACCTGCCTTACAAGCAGGGGGTCACTGGTTCGAGTCCAGTTGTTCCCACCACTCAATCTCTTTTGGTTGAGGGTGTATGAGGGAAGCAATTTGGATATCTGACTGGTGGTTGGAGCATTGTCTTCCCGCAATAACGCAGCAAATGGCCAAGTAGTTCAGTTGGTTAGAACGCCAGCCTGTCACGCTGGAGGTCGTGGGTTCGAGCCCCATCTTGGTCGCCATTTGCCTCTGTAGCTCAGTTGGTAGAGCAGAGGACTGAAAATCCTCGTGTCGTTGGTTCGATTCCGACCGGAGGCACCATTTGCGGGCGTAGCTCATCTGGTAGAGCGCCACCTTGCCAAGGTGGAGGTAGCGAGTTCGAGCCTCGTCGCCCGCTCCATCTGGAATAGTCACAAAATTTTGTGACTATTCCAGATGGATTTCGCATACAATATGGCAGTTGAAGAGATGGCGACATAGCCAAGTGGTAAGGCATGGGTCTGCAAAACCCTGATTCCCCAGTTCGAATCTGGGTGTCGCCTCCAAAAAGACACGACAAGTTCGTGTCTTTTTTTACTTCGGCAGAAAAGGAACCTGCAATTGTTTTAGAAATAGGAGGAAGGGGCTTTCCATGCACGGCCTGCCCGTTGCAGGTGGCTGGTTTACAGTCGGGTACAATAGCCTTCCGGGATTCCATTCGACCACTTACTTGCATTTGAAGTAAGGCTGACCTGTACTTGCAAATCGGCTGGTAGCCGCATTGCGGAAAAGCAAAGCGCAGATCGACGGAATTCGACAAAAACCACCAAGTGGATTGGCAGAAACAGGAACTTGTCTCAAAAGGAGATTGTTGTTAAACTGCATAGATAAAAAAGCTCCTTTTTGTCATGTTTTCTGAAATAATGCAGGGAAGTAGACGTTCTGCACAAAATGTTGGATTAGAATCTGAGTGGATTGTATGAAAAGACAACTGCTCTCTTGACAGGTATTGTTTCGATGATATAATGAAACCGTAAAGTGATGGTAAATCCGATTGGCAACTGCGAGGCAATGAGTATGGAGCATCGTGAGACGGTGTATGTGACTGGAGAGTCCAGAACCAATATCGACAATGCAATTACCAAGGTCTACGGCGCCTTTTTTATCGCTTTGGAAGTGGAGCTTGGAAGTGGGGAAATCCTGAATATGGACTGTACCCATACGCTGGATCTGACAGAGAAGTTTCTCAGAAAGATCTGTGTGGGCCGCTCTTTGGAACGGGATTATGACCTGTTGGAAGAGGAGGTTACCCGCCGGTATTACGGTTCCTCCACCCGCGCGGTGATTGCGGCACTGAAGGATGCCAACAAGCGGTACATCATGGTAAAAGAAAAACTGAACTGAATCAATGCTGCTTCATTTTGTGTGATATATTTCCCAATATATCAATGAACATGATGAAACCCAGCAAAGGCCGGGACCCTATCTGCCTGGCCTTTGCTGGGTATTTTGTTTTTTTGGAAGGAATAGGGAGGGTCAAGAATGGAACTGCGGGATGCGGTGACGCAACAGCAGGAAGAGCTGCTCAAAAGCCTACAGGAAAGTGTCCGGATTCGCAGCGTGGAGGAGCATGACGACAGCGGCTTCCCTTACGGGGAAGGTGTGCAGCGAAGCCTGGAACACGCCTTGGCCACGGCGCGGCGGTGCGGCTTTGAAACCAGCGACATGGATCACCAGGTGGGTTGGTGCGAATATGGAAGCGGTGAGGAAATGATCGCCGTCTTAGGCCATCTGGATGTGGTTCCCGAGGGGGACGGCTGGTCGGTGGATCCCTTTGGCGGGGAAATCCGGGACGGAAAAATCTGGGGACGGGGAACGATGGACGACAAGGGCCCGGTCTTTGCCGCCCTCTATGCCATGAAAGCGCTGAAGGAATCCGGACTTCCCCTGCGGCGCCGGATCCGGCTGATGTTCGGCACCAATGAGGAGACGGGCAGCGCCGATATGAAATACTACCTGGGCCACGGCGGCGAGCTGCCGCTGATGGGCTTTACCCCGGATGGCGAGTATCCGGTCATCAACGGGGAAAAGGGCATTGTCAATGTAGCTTTCCGCAAGCAGTACACCCAGAGTGGGCCGGTGCGCCTGATGCGGCTCAGCGGGGGTTCGGCGCCCAATGTGGTGCCCGCGGCGGCTTCGGCAGAGCTGCGCTGTCCCCGTGAGATGGCGGAAGAGCTGCGGCGCACCGCACCGGAAAAGGTTGCCTGCACCCTCACAAAAGAAGGCGTGCGGATCGAAGCGGCGGGCGTGGGCGCCCACGGCAGCACGCCCGAGCAGGGGGAAAACGCCATCGGCCGGCTGATGCAGACGCTCAGAAAGCTCCCGTTGGAAGGCGGTCTGAAGGAGGCGGTGGAATTCCTGGCCGTGAAAGTGGGTATGGAAACCGACGGAGCCTCTTTGGGAATCGCTCTCTACGACGAGGTCTCCGGAGGGCTGACTTTGAACTTAGGCACCATCGAGGGCGGGGAAGAGGAGCTGAACCTCCGGATCAACTACCGCTATCCCGTGACAAAACGGCTGGAGGACTGCGATCCGGTGCTCCGCAGGGCCTTTGAGGAGGCCGGCTTCCAGTTGACGGGTCAAAGCCATAAAAAGAGCCTCTATGTGCCCGAGGACAGTGAGCTCATCCAGGCGCTGCTGAAGGTCTATACCCGGGAAACGGGCCTGGAGGCCAGGCCCAAGAGCATCGGCGGCGGTACATACGCCAAGGCCATCCCCAACATCGTGGCCTTTGGCCCCATCTTCCCCGGTGACGAGGTGCGCGAGCACAAGCCCGACGAGTTCATCGAGGTGGAGAAGCTGATGAAGAACGCGCAGATTATCGCACAGGCACTGTACGAGTTGGCAAAATAAAGGGAAAGAGGAGGAATCGCAATGAAAATTACAGAAATCCGTTTGGGCATGATCTCCGTACCCCTGCGTGTGCCGTTTAAGACGGCACTGCGCTCCGTTTCGAGTGTGGAGGACGTGATCGTGGAGATCCACATCGACACCAGCGCCGTGGGCTACGGCGAGGCGCCCCCCACGGGAGCGATTACCGGCGACACCACCGGCGGAATCATCGGCGCCCTTCAGGACCACATCATCAAAACCCTGGTGGGCCGGGATGTGGACGATTTTGAGGACGTGATGAGGGCTCTCAACAAATGCATCGTGAAAAATACCAGCGCCAAGGCGGCGGCGGACATGGCCTTGTGGGACCTGTACGGCCAGCTGTACCATGTGCCGGTTTACAAGCTTTTGGGCGGCAGCCGCAATAAGATCGTCACCGATATCACCATCAGCGTCAACGATCCTGAGGAGATGGCCAGGGACGCCATCAACGCCATCGAGCGGGGGTATGACTGCCTGAAGATCAAGGTGGGCGTCAGCCCCGAGCTGGACGTGGCCCGGCTGATGGCGGTCCGCAAGGCCATCGGGGACAAAGCATGCATCCGCATCGACGCCAACACTGCCTGGACGCCAAAGCAGGCGGTCAAGCTCCTCAACCAGATGCAGGAGAAGGGCCTGGACATTGAGTTCGTGGAGCAGCCAGTCAAGGCCCACGACTTTGAAGGCCTCAAATATGTGACGGAGCGCTCCTATGTGCCGGTCATGGCCGACGAGAGCGTGTTCTCCCCGGAGGACGCGGTGAAGATCATGCAGATGGGCGCCGCAGACTTGGTGAACATCAAGCTGATGAAGTGCGGCGGACTCTACAACGCGCTGAAGATCGCCTCCGCCGCCGAAGTCTACGGCGTGGAGTGCATGGTCGGATGCATGCTGGAGGCAAAGGTCAGCGTCAACGCGGCCGTACATCTGGCCTGTGCCAAGCAGGTCATCACCAAGATCGACCTGGACGGCCCGGTGCTGTGCAGCGAGGACCCGGTCCAGGGCGGCGCGGTGTTCAACGAAAAGGAGATCACCGTCTCCAGCGAGCCCGGCCTGGGCATCCAGGGCATTGAGGGCATCCGGTATCTGGACTGAGTTTTGTGAACCTGGGCAAGCGCCCATCAATCAACTGAATTCGGGGAAAAGGAGGGAGAGCCAATGGGATGAGAACGCCACCCCAAGGGGATGGCGTTGACACAGGGCGTTTACAGAGAGAATGAAGAGTGGCAGAAAAAACGCCTGCAACAAAAAACATGTGAAAGGGAGAGAAATATGATTACAAGCGGCTTTACTTACATTGCGGTATTGATGTTCCTGGCCGGCGGCCTGCTTGCCCTGGAGAAATACGCTAAATGGAAGGTATTTAATGTAGTTCCTCCTCTGGTTTGGATTTACGTCATCAACATGATCCTCTGCACTGTTGGCATGTTCGACTCCGAGGAGTGCTCCGCAGCCTATGGAGCGCTGAAGAATAACCTGCTGTACGCCATGATTTTCGTCATGCTGCTGCGCTGCGATTTCCGCAAGCTGGCCAAGTTGTCCGGGCGGATGATCTCCATCTTCCTGGGCTGCTCCGTGACCATCGGCATCGGCTTCATCATCGGCTATCCCATCTTTAAGGGCATGTTGGGCGCCGACACCTGGGGCGCCACCGCTGCCCTGTATGCTTCCTGGGTCGGCGGCAGTGCCAACATGGCCGCCATGCAGGACGCCCTGCCCGTGGACCCCGGCGCCTACGGCTGCGCCCTTGCCCTGGATACGGTCTGCTATTCCGTCTGGATCGCGCTGCTGCTGTTAGCTGTCCGCTACTCCAAGAAGTGGGACGGCGCTGTGAAGGCCGACACCTCCAAGCTCCAGGCCGTGGCTGACGCGGCCAACGCTGAGGTCGCCAAGGAAAAGCAGCACGCCAAGGCTGCCGACTGGATTTTCCTGATCGGCCTGTCCCTGCTGGTCTCCGCCGCCTCCCAGTGGATCGGCGCCGCCATGAAGACCGGCCTGACCAACATTGGCCTGGGCATGTTCGACAAGGGCACCTGCACCACCGTGTTCGTCACCGTTTTGGGCCTGATCTGCGCGATGACCCCGCTGGGCAAGCTGCCCGCAGTGGAAGAGCTGTCCAGTGTCTACCTGTACGCTGTCGTCTCCCTGCTGGCCTCCATGGCAACCCTGGCCGACCTGGTCTCCGCTCCCATGTGGATCGTCTACGGCATGTTCATCCTGTTGATCCATGTGGTGCTGATGTTCCTGCTGTCCAAGGTGTTCCATTGGGATCTGTGCATGGTGTCCACCGCGTCTGTTGCAAACATCGGCGGCAGCGCCTCGGCGCCGATCATTGCGGTTGCATATCATGAGTCCTATGCCGGCATCGGCGTCCTGATGGGCGTGTTAGGCGCGGCTGTGGGCAACTTCCTTGGCCTCGGCATGGGTGCAATCCTACATATGCTGGCATAGCTGCCGCAGTTTGAAGCCTATGAGTATCCCTCACCTGCCCAAAACGGGTGGGGGATACTTCTACCCAAATTCGACAAGTAAGGAGCAATTATGAGCATAAACGACAATTTTCGATACCTGCATATCGGCCTTCCGGACGATGTGCTGCGCCGCAAGCTCCACGGCGATTTTGAGGGCGCCATCAGCGCCATCGACCGCCATCTGGAGGCGGAAAATACACCGGAGGCGCTGAAAAAATGCCTGACAGTGCAGCGGGAGATCATCCGCCGCCTGCCCAGCGACTATCCCTATACCAAGGCGGAGGCGCTGTCACTGGTACGGGAGCACATCCCGGAGTTCACCGAAGAGGAGTTTGACGCCCTGGAGGACGCTTGGAAGATCGACTGGATCTATGACCACGGCGTGCCCCGCTATTTCAACCGCTTTTTTGAGACGCTGTGCAAGACGGACGCCGCCTTTGCCAAGCGCGCCAATGTGGTGGTGGCCGGCGCCGACGGACAGGACGGCGGCGAAGGGCGGCTGGACCGGGCAGCCCGGCTGATGCGGGAAAACGGCCGGATGTCGGCCCGTATCCGCTGCCGGGCCAGCGTGCGGATGAAGGACGAATGCTTCCGGAAGGGAGAGCGGGTCCGGGCATACCTTCCGCTGCCCTGTGCGTGTGATTCCCAGAGTGAAATCCAGATCGAGCAGGTCTTTCCGCGGCCCACCCACATCTCCCCGGAGACGGCACCTCAGCGGGTGGTCTTCTGGGAGGAGGTCATGGACGAAAATCACGAATTTTCCGTGGAGTTCTCCTATGTGCAGACTGCCCGGTATGTGGATATCTCCCAGCCGGTCAGCGCGCCGGAGCAGCCGAAGTTTGACACAGAGGAGATTCCGCCTCACGTCATGTTCACCCCCTACATCAAGGAGCTGGTGCGGACGCTGACCGACGGGGTAGAGGAGCCGCTGGAAAAGGCCAGACGCTTCTACGACTTTATTACGCTGAATGTGAAGTACTCCTTTATGAGGGCCTATTTTGGGCTGGAGAACATCCCGGAGATGTGTGCCCGCAACCGCATCGGTGACTGCGGCGTACAGGCGCTGCTGTTCATCACGCTGTGCCGCTGCGCGGGGATTCCCGCCCGCTGGCAGAGCGGATGGAAGGCGGAGCCGGGCTTCTGCGGCGCTCACGACTGGGCCCAGTTTTACGTGGCGCCTTACGGGTGGCTGTATGCCGACCCTTCTTTCGGAGGCGGCGCCGTCCGGGAGGGCAACGAGGAGCGGAGGAAGTACTATTTCGGCCACCTGGACCCCTACCGCATGGTGGCCAATACCCAGTTCGAGGGGGATTTTGACGTGCCGAAGGACCATTGGCGCGCCGACCCCTACGACAACCAACTGGGTGAAATGGAGACCGGGGACCGGGGGCTGCGCTACGACGAGTTCGAGCGCACCAAAGAGGTTCTGGAGTATGTGGAGCTTTAAGTGTCAGGCTCGGCAGTAGCTGACGGAAAACCGGATATTAAAAAATCAAATTAGGGGCCCCTAATTTGTGCTCTATTGGAAATAGAGCACAAAGACCTCTGTAATACCGGTGGATGGAATTGCATGAGTACCTGCAATATTGAGGGAAGCCCTGCGACAGTAGTTATCTTGATGAAAGAGTTGAAATGGAATAATTGAAAAGAAAGGGACGTAATATGAAAAAAAGGACCTGCGCGCTGTTCCTCGCACTGTGCCTTCTGTGTTCCTTCATTGTTCCTGCATCCGCTGAAGAAACCGGGCCGGTTTCAGAGGAAGCGGTTTATCTGGGCGTTGAAAGCTACGGCACTGTTACAAGCGCCGATAAGGCAACGTTCGACCACAACTTCAGCGTAAACGGCGAGACCAAGACGTACAAAGTTGCCAACGACGGCAGCACCTATGCCATCGAGAATACCCTCCAGGAGGGCTACATCTACGACATCACCGTGGAAGACGGTAAAGTCACCGCCGCAACGATGCTGGATAAGGACAGCGCCAACGTGGTGATGGGGACGGTGAATGCCGTGGATGAAAGCTCCATCACGGTGGGCGAAACCGCGCTGACCATGGACGGTTCCACCAAGACCTGGAAGATCACCAGCCAGGCCGGCGGCTCTGAGGTTGCGCCCGATACGGTCGCAGTGGGCGATTCCGTGAAGGTCGTCAAGGACGGCGACGTGGCCAAGAGCATCTACATCACCTTCGTGGCGGAAGACTATACCGCTCCCGTCAGCGGTGAGCCTGGCGTGAAGACGCTGAAGAACTTCCTGGCGACGGCCATGGAGCCCGTGGGCACAGCCCTCTATGTCTACGGCGGCACCTGGGATTGGCAGGATGTGAATTCCTCCAACCAGGCCATGACCATCGGCCTGTCCCAGTCCTGGGTGGATTTCTTCCAGTCCCAGGATGCAAACTACAGCTACAAGAACAATGCCGACCACGCCCACAGCTACTATCCCCATGAAGCCTGGAACCAGTACTACTATGCCGGCATCGACTGCTCCGGCTATGTGGGCTGGGCGGTGTACAATGTGATGAACACCGAGAGCGCCACCGTGTCTGAGAGTGACGGCTATGTCCAGGGTGCCACCGGTATGGCCGGAGCCTTTAAAGACAAAGGCTGGGGCACTATGGATATGGGTAAGGTGCTGCTGAACCCCGATGGGACTGAATGGAAAGACGACGATGGAGATGGCCGGCGCGTCTTTGATGACAGCGAGTTTAAGGTAGGCGACATCTTCTCCATGAACGGGCATGTGTGGATCTGCCTGGGCACCTGTGATGACGGATCCATTGTGTTCCTGCACTCCACCCCCTCCGACAGCAAGGCCGGCAAGAGCGGAGGCGGCGTGCAGATTAGCGCCATCGGACCGAATGAGAACTGCGAGGCATACCAACTGGCCAGCTTCTATATGAAGGCATTCTATCCCAAGTGGAGCGAGCGGTATGACGCAGTGCTCAAGAGTTTTGATGGATATACCAGAGTATACTATAACACAGCCGGCAAGTTCAGCTGGGACCTGGAGAATGTGCTCTCCGACCCCGAGGGCTATGCCGATATGACCCCCGCTGAGATTCTGGAAGACCTCTTCGGCAGTGCTATGCCAACCACAGAGGAAGCGGTTTATCTGGGCGTTGAAAGCTACGGCACTGTTACAAGCGCCGATAAGGCAACGTTCGACCACAACTTCAGTGTAAACGGCGAGACGAAGACGTACAAAGTTGCCAACGACGGCAGCACCTATGCCATCGAGAACACCCTCCAGGAGGGCTACATCTACGACATCACCGTGGAAGACGGTAAAGTCACCGCCGCAACGATGCTGGATCGCGGAAATGACTCTGTGGTGATGGGTACGGTGAATGCCGTGGATGGAAGCTCCATCACGGTGGGCGAAACCGTACTGACCACGAACGGTTCCACCAAGACCTGGAAGATCACCAGCCAGGCCGGCGGCTCTGAGGTTGCGCCCGATACGGTCGCAGTGGGCGATTCCGTAAAGGTCGTCAAGGACGGCGGCGCGGCCAAGAGCATCTACATCACCTTTGTGGCGGAAGACTACACGGCTCCTGTCAGAGGCGTCCCCGGACGGAAGACGCTGAAAAACTTCCTGGCCACGGCTATGGAGCCTGTGGGCACGGCCCTCTATGTCTACGGCGGCACCTGGGATTGGCAGGACGACACGTCTTCCAACCAGGCCATGACCATCGGCCTGCCCCAGTCCTGGGTGGACTTCTTCCAGTCCCAGGATGCAAACTACAGCTACAAGAACAGTGCCGACCACGCCCACAGCTACTATCCCCATGAAGCTTGGAACCAGTACTACTATGCCGGTCCCGACTGCTCCGGCTATGTGGGCTGGGCGGTATACAACCTGATGCATACCGAGAGCAGCGTCAAGGGCGAGAGCGACGGTTATGTGATGAGTTCCACCAAGATGGCGAAAACCTTTGATGAAACCTATCACTATGGCACTTGGGAAAGAAGCACGGCCGATGGATTCAAGGTGGGCGACATCTTCTCCATGAGCGGGCATGTGTGGATCTGCCTGGGCGTTTGTGACGACGGCTCCATCGTATTCCTGCACTCCACCCCTTCCGACAGCAAGGCCGGCGAGAGCGGCGGCGGTGTGCAGATCAGCGCCCTGAACCCCAGCGACACGGGAAAGAACTGCGAGGCCTATGAGCTGGCCAGTTACTACATGACCACCTATTATCCTGAGTGGAGTGAGCGCTATGACGCGATTTTGCGCGATTACAGCAACTACACGGCCATTGCCTCCAGTGCCAGCGCCGGCAAGTTCAGCTGGGACCTGGAGAATGTGCTCTCCGACCCCGAGGGCTATGCCGATATGACCCCCGCTGAGATTCTGGAAGATATCTTCGGCGGTACTGAGTCAACCACAGAGGAAGCGGTTTATCTGGGCGTTAAAGGCTACGGTACTGTTACAAAAACCGATAAGGCAACGTTCGACCACAACTTCAGCGTAAACGGCGAGACCAAGACGTACAAAGTTGCCAACGACGGCAGCACCTATGCCATCGAGAATACCCTCCAGGAGGGCTACATCTACGACATCACCGTGGAAGACGGCAAAGTCACCGCCGCAACGATGCTGGATAAGGACAGCGCCAACGTGGTGATGGGTACGGTGAATACCGTGGATGAAAGCTCCATCACGGTGGGCGAAACCGTACTGACCACGAACGGTTCCACCAAGACCTGGAAGATCACCAGCCAGGCCGGCGGCTCTGAGGTTGCGCCCGATACGGTCGCAGTGGGCGATTCCGTGAAGGTCGTCAAGGACGGCGACGTGGCCAAGAGCATCTACATCACCTTTGTGGCGGAAGACTACACGGCTCCTGTCAGAGGCGTCCCCGGACGGAAGACGCTGAAAAACTTCCTGGCCACGGCTATGGAGCCTGTGGGCACGGCCCTCTATGTCTACGGCGGCACCTGGGATTGGCAGGATGTGAATTCCTCCAACCAGGCCATGACCATCGGTCTGTCCCAGTCCTGGGTGGATTTCTTCCAGGCCCAGGATGCAAACTACAGCTTCAAGAATAGTGCCGATCACGCCCACAGCTACTATCCCCATGAAGCCTGGAACCAGTACTACTATGCCGGCATCGACTGCTCCGGCTATGTGGGCTGGGCGGTGTACAATGTGATGAACACCGAGAGCGCCACCGTGTCTGAGAGCGACGGCTATGTCCAGGGTGCCACCGGTATGGCCGGAGCCTTTAAAGACAAAGGCTGGGGCACTATGGATATGGGTAAGGTGCTGCTGAACCCCGATGGGAGTGAATGGAAAGACGACGATGGAGATGGCCGGCGCGTCTTTGATGACAGCGAGTTTAAGGTAGGCGACATCTTCTCCATGAACGGGCATGTGTGGATCTGCCTGGGCACCTGTGATGACGGCTCCATCGTGTTCCTGCACTCCACCCCCTCCGACAGCAAGGCCGGCGAGAGCGGAGGCGGCGTGCAGATTAGCGCCATCGGACCGAATGAGAACTGCGAGGCATACCAACTGGCCAGCTTCTATATGAAGGCATTCTATCCCAAGTGGAGCGAGCGGTATGACGCAGTGCTCAAGAGTTTTAATGGATATACCAGAGTATACTATAACACAGCCGGCAAGTTCAGCTGGGATCTGACCGGTGCAGGACTGACCGATCCCGAGGGATACGCATCCAAGAAGCCCGCTGAGATTCTCAAAGACCTCTTCGGCGGCAATGCGGTCCGGTTTGAGAGCAACGGCGGCAGCGCGGTGGAGACTCAGAGCGTTACCGGCGGCGCCACTGCCGCCAAGCCCGCCAATCCCACCCGTTCCAATTACCGCTTTGACGGCTGGTATGCGGACTCCACGCTGAAGACTCCCTATGATTTCACCAAGCCTGTGACTGAAAATATCACGCTTTATGCCAAATGGACGTACATTTCCTCCGGAGGCGGTGGCGGTGGATCTACTGCTGCCACCACTTACACCGTCACCGCTTCCGCTGGTAATGGAGGCACCATCAGCCCCAGCGGCAAGGTCAGTGTAAACCGCGGCAATTCCAAGACCTTCACCATCACCGCCAACGAGGGCTATCGCATCGCGGATGTGCTGGTGAACGGCAAGAGTGTGGGCGCTGTGGGCTCCTACACCATCAAGAACATCACCGCCAACCAGACCATTACTGCCTCCTTTGCCAAACAGGACGGCTCCGTGCCCTTCACCGATGTGCCGGAGAACGCCTGGTATCTGGATGGTGTGGAGTATGCCTATGAAAACGGCCTGCTCAAGGGCACCACGGACACCACCTTCAGTCCCAATGCCACGCTGACCCGCGGCATGCTGGTGACGGTCCTCTACCGTATGGCGGGCTCTCCCGCCGTGACGGGTCAGTGCCCCTTCACCGATGTGGCCAAGGGCAGCTACTGCGAGGATGCCGTGACCTGGGCGGTTGCAAACGGTGTAGTCAATGGCTTTACCGCCACCACCTTTGCGCCCAATCAGAACGTGACCCGCGAGCAGATGGCGGCCATTTTGTACCGCTACGCCGATCTGAAGGGCTACGACGTCAGCGCAACTGCTGACCTGTCCGCCTTTACCGATGCCGGTTCCATTGCCGCTTACGCGGTGCCGGCAGTGAAGTGGGCCAACGCCGCGGGACTGGTGCAGGGCACCACCGCGACCACCATCAATCCCAAGGGCAACGCCACCCGTGCGCAGGTCTCTATGATCCTGATGCGCTTTGCGGAAAACGTGGCAAAGTAATCGTCCATCCTTTCTCTTAAAATAGGCAGAGGGCCGCAGGATGTTCCTGCGGCCCTCTGCCGTAAGCAAATTGTAAAGACTCAGCGGCCCAACTCCACAAAGGTGCGGATGGGGGCCTCACCGCGCAGCGCCTCGCCGCACTCCCGGATCAGGCGCTCACGGTCCCGGTTCAGCGTCCCTGCCAGCACCAGGTAGTTGCTGGCATGGTTGGAGCGGAAGACGGCGCCGGGGCAGTCCAGGTGCTCCAACAGCAGTTTGGACTCCCGGATCAGCTCCATGGGGGAGGGAACGCTCAGGCTTCCCTCCTCCACCCACTGGGCCATGGGGGTTCCGGTGTAGATGCGCAGGGTCAGCAGGGCAATGAAGTCCGGGCACATGGCGTTCAGCGCCTTTGCCGTATCCACCGCATGGTCTTCCCAGCCCACCGTGCCGGAAAGCCCGTTGATGGCAGTGACGGACAGCGTAATGCCGGCCGCCTTCAGCTTTTGCCCGGCCTCTACCTGCTGGGCCACAGTGACACCTTTGTTAATCTTTTTCAAAAGGGCCTCATTGCCGGTCTCCAGCCCCAGATAGGCAATGCCCAGGCCTGCCTCATGAAGGGTGCGCAGCTCCTCAGGCGTCTTTTTCAAAACGCTCTTTGGGCTGGCGTATACCGCCACCCGCTGGCACTCCGGGTAGTGCTCCCGAATATAGTGAAGGATGCGCAGCAGATGCTCCGTGGGCAGGATCAGGGCGTCGCCATCAGCCAGAAAAACGCGCTCAATGCGGGGATAGGCATTCCTGGCCCAAGAAAGATCCTCCATCACCTGGTCGATGGGGCAGATGCTGAAGGGTTTGTCTTTATACATGTTGCAAAATGCACATTTGTTGTGGCTGCAGCCCAAGGTCACCTGGACGATCAAGCTGTAGGCCTCGCTGGGGGGACGGTAAACACTGCCGGAATAATGCATGGCGGAACTCCTTTGAACAGAATTTCATTTCACTGGAGGTATTGTATCACATTTCCTTACAAAGACACAAGAAAAAAGATAGTTTGCGTCGATTTTGTGAAATCTTTTGAAAAGGGCTGTACTTTTCAAAACCGGTGTAGTATACTGGCCCCAGACTGGCCGGAGAGGCTAAATTTTATCAAAGCGAGGGAAGCTATGAAGCGTGAGAGCCATCGTATCCTGGGTAACTATCTGATGGAGCAGATGAAGGGTCTGCCTGCCTACCGCTATCAAAAGGCTTTTTTGTTCGGCTGCACCCAACCGGACAGCAATCCGTTTACATATCTGAAGGGCTCCCGGAGAGCCCAAAGGCTTCGGGGACACAATTACCGGAATGCAGAGCGCTGTATGAGCCGTATGGCGCGGCTGCTGGAGGCGCGGGAGCAGTGGAGGATGCTGGACTACTACCGTCTGGGCAAGCTGATCCACTACACCTCCGACGCCTTTACCTATGCGCACAATGAGACCTTCGACAAGAGTATCCATGAACACCGGCTCTATGAGATGCAGCTCCAGCGCATCTTCAAGATCACCCTGGCCCTCTCCCGCCGGGCGGAGAATGAGATGAACCGGGAGGAAGAGAGCGCCATGGAGGCCATTCGCGCGGCTCATGAGCGCTACATGGAGGGAATGCGCAGCCTTCAGACGGATGTGCAGTATATCCTTGGGATGACCCATCAGGTGTTTTCCACCTTGATCCCTGAGGCGGCGTGAGAAAAAGAGAGGACGCGGTATGCATCGGCATACCGCGTCCTTTTTCCATTTCAAGCAGCTTGGGAGCGCAAATGCCGGACCACGGCCGAATCAGGCGTGGCGGTATCGCGGTTCTCCTGTGAAGTAGAGCGCTATTGCCGCTGAGCTTCCGCGTCCGGCGCCGACAGGAGCCGTTCCTTTTGTGCATGGGTCAGCTGCTTGACGGCGGCCTCCCGCCGCAGGGCGGAGGAGCGGTCGGCGCAGCGTTCCCGGTAGACCACGCTCACCGGGCGGCGGCTCCTGGTGTATTTGGCGCCCCGGCCGCTGTTGTGTACGGCAACGCGCCGGTCCACGTCGTTGGTATAGCCGGTGTAAAGTGAGCCGTCGGCACAGCGGAGCATGTAAACCCAGTACTCCACGGCGCTACATGTGGAACCGGCGCCGGGCTTCCTCCCGCAGGGAGGGGACCCGCCGGACAATGCGCAGCGGCACGATCAGCGCGATGCAGGCCACCGCCACCACCAGCGACCAGGTGGGATGCCACAGGCTGTGGAGATAGCGGTCGATGCAGAATTCCAGGCCCAGCACAAAAAGCCCGATGGCGGCAATGGTGAGCGCCATGCTGGAGAGCATGGAGCGGCGATGGCCCTGGAGGAGAAAGCTGAGTAAAAATACGTCGGCGCAGAGGATCCCCAGGATGGGCAGCGCCAGGTGGAAAAACCACTCCTGACCATCGGTGCCAAGGGAGATGAGATAGACATAGACGCCAACCGCCGCCACATCGGCGCTGAGGCGGAAGAAGATGGGCAGGCGCCGGGACAAAAGCGGCAAGACAAACCAGACCCACAGCATGAGCGCGGCGCCGATGACATACAGCGACCAGGGGTGCCCCGGCTTCAAAACGAGGTTTAAAAGGCCGCAGCACAGGCTGACGGAGCCCAGCATGGAGCTGAGCAGCGCCGCCAAGGCCCGCTTGGAAGCGGGAGTGACCTGAGCGGGGGTCGTGGGGAAGTAGGACGGTTCATCCTGCTCCGGATGCCAGGCCGGAGTCTGACAGAGGGGACAGGCCTGGGCGCCGGGATTCATCTCCACACCGCAGTTGACACAATAGGGCATAGATGAACTCCTTTCAACGGTTGCTCTCCACCCGCACATGCAGCCCCTCGCGGACCAGGAAGCGGAAAAAGTCCCGCTCCGTGTCCGTCTCCACCTGGGTGCCGGCGAAGGTAATCTCCATGGTGTTGCCATAGCTGATGGAGGCGCAGTGGCAGCGTGGGACGGTGGCCTGGCCCAGGATGACCTCCATACAGCGGATGTGGGGGGCCATGGAGTCCGGCACCCGGAACGCCCCGGGATTGGTAAAGGTGGCGGAATAGGGCCGCACGCCGATCAGCCGGTAGTTCAGGGCCATGATGGGGTTTTTCAGGAAAACGGGAATGATCTGGAGAAACGGGTTTTGGGTGAAGCGCACATTGGCCGTGAACGCGGAGCGCAGTTCCTGGCGGTTGATGTGCAGCTTCATATAGTGGCGGACCTGGGAGACGATCTCAGGAAACGTATAATCCCCGTATCCGGGGTCGATGAAGGGGCGGATGGTGGTGATGAAGTTCCTTAGCGTCCGGGTGGGGAAGTAGGAGCGCAGGTCGATGGGGATGGCCAGGGCCACCGGCTTTTCCCGATAGGGGTGTTCCCGGCGCTGCTTTTCCAGAAGCACAGAGATCAGCACCGCGGCCAGATACTCCGTCACCGAGGCCCCATACTGCCTGGCCTTTTCCTTCAGCGCGTCCAGGGGGACAAAGCCCATGGTGACATGGAAGGTGTAGAAGGGCTCCGCGGTCCCGGTGGCACCATAGGCCTTGGGGAGCAGGCGCAGCCCGTTGGCCCGGGGCCCGGCATAGCGGGCATAGGCATCCTCCAGCTCCCCGGCGTCGGGGGGCGCATTCAGGTCCAGCACGCCATCGCCGCAGGGAATCCGGTGCCCCAGCTGCCGCAGGTATTCCGCCAGCAGGGTGCGGAAGAACACCAGAGCGCCGGATCCGTCGGACAGGGCATGGAATACCTCGATGGAGATGCGGCTGCGGTAGTAGTAAAAGCGCACCAGCCAGCCGTTGTCCTCCCGGAAGCGGACAGGCTGGCAGGGATCGGACACATCCTCCTTCAAAAAGGGGCCCGGAGCGCTGTTGGGCTCCAGATAGTACCAGAAAAGCCCACGGCGGATGCGCACGGCAAAGGTGGGGAAGCGGGGCATCACGGCGTCGATGGCCCGCTGGAGCGCGTCCGGGTCCACCGGGGCGGTCATCACGGCGGAAAAGCGGTAGATGGCGGAGTATTCCTCCCGCTGGAGGGCTGAGTAGAGGATTCCGGCGCTGTCCAGCCGGTACCATTTTTTTGCCTGTCCCGCCATGGCGCGCTCTCCTCCTTGTATCCGCCGTCCCTGCGGCGCTTACTCACTGTTCGGTTATTTTAGCACAATGCCCATGTGCCTGCAAGAAAAAGCCGCTTCCTTTTTTCACCCATCCATGCTATCATACCCTAAATGGACAAGGGGGGATCTGATTTGGCCCCCAAAAAGATGATCCGTTCCCGGAGTAATCACAATGAACGACAACAAAGGAGGCCCCATGGAGAAAAAGAAATCCTCTCAGGCGGAGCGAAAGCGGCTGGACCCGCTGATGCTGGCCCTCAAGGCCCTGCACAGCGCCGGAGCGCCGGAGACCATGGACCCGGAGGAGCTGGAGCGCCAGCGGCGCAATCAGGAGATTCTGGGACGGCTGGCCGCGCCCATGGTGGGAATGGACTGGGAGGAGTTTTCCCTGGATGGGATGAACGCCGCCTGGACCCGGCTCAAGTGCCCCCACGGTGACCGGCATGTGATCCTCTACTGCCACGGCGGCGGTTACACCAGCGGAAACTTAGGTTATTCGCGGGTGCTGTCGGCAAAGCTGGCCAATGTCACGGGGTACGATGTGCTGAGCTTTGAATACCGCCTGGCACCGGAGCATCCGTATCCGGCGGCGGTGGAGGATGCCCTGCGGGCATGGGACCACCTGATGCTCATGGGCTATGGGGCCAGGGACGTGGTGGTGGCCGGAGACTCCGCGGGGGGCAATCTGGGATTGGTGCTGTGTCACTGGCTGCGGTCCGTTGGACGGCGGACGCCCGGTGCCCTGGTGCTGATGTCGCCCTGGACGGACATGACCATGAGCGGGGAATCCTACCGGGAGCGGGCGGAGATCGATCCGATGCTGACCGTGGAGTATATTGAGGCAGTCTGCACCGCCTACGCCCGGGGAAAGGACCTGCGTTCCCCCTATCTCTCCCCGCTGTTCGGACAGTTTGAGGGATTCCCGCCCACGCTGATCCAGGTGGGCGGCCACGAAATCCTGTATTCCGATTCCCTGCGGCTCCGGGACGCCATGGAGCAGGCCCACGTAAGGTGCCGGCTGGAGGTCTATGAGGACATGTGGCACGTGTTCCAGATGTTCCCCATGAAGCGGGCCGGGGCGGCTATGGAGAGCGTGAGCCGCTTCCTCTTGGAGCGCTGAGTATTTCATATGAAAAAAGCGGAACCGTACGGTTCCGCTTTTTGCTATTCTGAGGGTTCTTCCCCAGTCCCAATCTCTTCGGCCACGCGGCGCATGGTGCGTTTCATAAAGTAGGAGCTGAGGGTCAGGGAGGCCAGTTCGGCAATGAGGAAGGAGAACCAAACCAGCTCCAGCCGTCCCGTCTGGGCCAGCAGCCAGGCAACCGGCAGAAGCACCAAAAGCTGGCGGCACACGGAGTTGATGAGGCTGTGAAAGGGGTTGCCGATGGCTTGGAACACGGAGCCGGCGATGATGCAGAAGCCGGCCACGGGAAAGTGGATGCTGATGATCCGCAGGGCCACCGTGCCGATGGCGTACATTTCATCCGAGGCGCTGAAAAAGGAGAGAAGTGTCCGGGGCATCAGCTGGAAAACGGCGAACCCGGTGGTCATCACGCAGATTGCAGTGATGATGGTGAGCTTGATGGTCTTTTTCACCCGGTCCAGCCGGGCGGCGCCATAGTTGTAGGAGATGATGGGCACCATGCCGTTGTTGAGGCCGAAGACCGGCATAAAGATAAAGCTCTGCAGCTTGAAGTAGGCGCCGAACACGGCTGTGGCGGCCTCCGTAAAGGAGACCAGGATTTTATTCAGGCCGAAAGTCATGATAGAGCCAATGGACTGCATGACGATGGAGGGCAGGCCCACCCGGTAGATTTCCCCCGCGATGCGGCGGTCCCACCGGATTTCCCGGAGGCGGATGTGGATGTCGGGGTTGCACTTGAGGTTCAGGATAATGGCCGCGATGGCCGCCACGATTTGGCCCGCCACCGTTGCTACGGCCGCGCCGGCCACCTCCATCCGAGGTGCGCCGAAAAGGCCAAAAATCAAGATGGGGTCCAGGGCAAGGTTGATCACGGCGCCGATCAGCTGCGTGGTCATGGCCAGGGTGGTGCGGCCGGTGGACTGGAGCAGCCGCTCGAAACAGAACTGGCTGAACAGTCCTATGGACAGCCCCAGGCAGATGGTGGCATAGCTGGTGCCGTACTCCACCACCACCGGATTTTTAATTTGAGCCAGGAAGAAGGGCCGGGAGAGGGTCAGGCCGATAATGGCGAACACCACAAAGCTGCAAAACGCCAGGAAAATGCCCGTGTTGGCGGCCTTGTCCGCCATATCCTGCCGTTTTTCCCCCAGGGAGCGGGACAGCAGGGCATTGATGCCCACGGCGGTGCCGCCGCCCATGGCGATCATCAGGTTTTGCAGGGGAAAGGCCAGGGACACGGCGTTCAGGGCGTCCTGGCTGATCTTGGCCACGAATACGCTGTCCACCACATTGTAGAGGGCTTGTACCAACATGGAGATCATCATGGGGACGGCCATGGAAAAGAGCAGTTTGCCCACCGGCAGAACGCCCATTTTATTTTCAGAGTTTTGCTGCATGAATTCGCCTTTCTTTCTTGTTCCGATTTGCCGTAGGTGGACCGCCGGTCCCGGCATGGTTGAAAAACAGCGGAGCCGCCGAACCGGAAAGGATCGGCGAACTCCAACAGTACCTTATTATATAGAACCTGTATTTTAATGTCAATCCCTGTATGTTTCAGTCCGTTCCCCAGAGATGCGCAGGGGAGACTCCGGAGGTTCCACGAAAACGGGATGACTATGAACGGGTCAGGGCGTTTTATGAGTAACGGATCGAAGGAGGGCGGGGTTCCTCACGCGTGAATAGCGGGCGTGCGTCTATCCAACCTGGGAGTTTTTGAAAGGTTTCGGCCCTGGCTCCCATAGCCACAGGAGGTTCAGTACTGCTGATTTGTATGATTTTATAGGAAATGGAACCTGTATCCGCTATTTTTTGTGAGATGGTGCATTGCATTTTACGTAAAAAACTTGTATGATTTAGCGTGTTAGTGTGGTAGCGGTTAAAAGAGACCGCTGCAAAATGAAAGAGGAGGAATCTAAATGAAGTCAAAGCGGACCTGCCGGTGGATCTACATTCTAATCTGGCTCCTGGCCTTTGCCATGGTGAATTACCCCATTGGGGCGTGGGCCTCCAACAAGCTGACCCCGTTTATCCTGGGGTTTCCCTTCAGTGTGTTCTATTTTTGGGCGGCGTATTCCCTGCTGATCTTGGCGGGCGTGCTGCTGGCCTGGAAAGTGATGCGGGACTGAGGAGGGATTACTATGGAAAATTGGCAGATTATTTTACTGATTGTGGCGCTGTACTGTGCCCTGGTCATCTGTGTGGGCGTGTTTACCCGGACAAAGGGCCAGAATACGCTCCAGGACTATTTTGTGGGCAACCGCTCGTTAGGCGCCTTTGTGGCCTTTTTCACCTATGTGGCCACGTTCCACAGCAGCTTTGCCTTCATCGGGGCGGCCGGGCAGATGTACTCCGGCGGTATTAAGTTCTTTGCCACCTTTACCTCCTGTGTGGTCAGCCCGCTGATGATTTACATCATTGGCCGGCCCACCTGGTATCTGGGGCAGAAGTACAACTACATGACCCAGGGAGAGCTGGTTGGAGACTACTATGAAAGCAAGGCCCTGCGTTATCTGGTGGCGGTTGTGAGCCTGGTTTTCCTGATCCCCTACCTCCAGTCCCAGATCGCGGCGGGCGGCATCATTTTTGAGACCATCACGGAGGGCCGCGTCTCCTATCTGGTGGGCTGCGTGATTCTCTATGCGGTGATCATCAGCTACATCCTGTTGGGCGGATTCAAGGCGGTTGCGTGGACGGACACGATCCAGGGCGTTTTGATGATCGTCATGGTCTGGATTGCGGGCGGCGTCATTTTGATCCGGACCAGCGGCACACTCAGCTGGGGAGGGCTGATGCAGACCATGGCAACCCAGTTCCCGGAGAAGGTCATGGTGCCCATGGAATACTGGCCAACCTATATGACCTCGTTCATCTCCCTGTTCGGCATCTCCATCTATCCTCCGTCCTTCCAGCGGTTCTTTGCGGTCAAGAACCCGAAGACGCTGAAGTGGCTCTCCGTCACCACGCCGATCTACCTCATCTTCTTCTACGTCCCCATTATGATGATCGCATTTTCCGGCGTGGTCTGCATGCCCAACCTGGAGCGGGCGGACCAGGTGGTCCCCATGATGCTCACCCAGTATGCGTCCCCTGTCCTGGTGGGCCTGGTGATGGCCGGCGCGCTGGCCGCCACCATGTCCTCTACCGATTCCCAGCTCCACTCGGCCTCCTCCATCTTCACCATCGACCTCTATAAGGGGATGAAGCCTGAGGTCAGTGACAAGCAGGCGCTGTTTGCGGGCAAGGCCTTCATCGTGGTCATCAGCGCGGCGGCGCTGCTGCTCAGCCAGTTTACAAGCGCCCTGATTACCACCATCGTGACCATTGCCCTGGGTGGCTGCCTCCAGGTCCTGCCCTCCCTCATCGGCGCGCTGTACTGGAAGGGCGCCTCCCGGCAGGGCGCGCTCAGCGGACTGGTTGTGGGCGTAAGCGTAGTGGCGCTCACCCAATATGTCCCGGCCATCCGCACGCCTCTGGGGCTCTCCAGCGGTTTTTGGGGGCTGGTGTGCAACCTGATCGTGTTCTTTGTGGTGAGCAGCTGCACGACGAAGCCCTCGGACGCTTCAATCCGGAAGTTCCACGGCTATTTGGAGGAAGTCAACCGGAAATACGATGAAAAGGAACCTGTCTGATGAACGGCTGCATTGATCTGCACTTCCACATAGGCCCGGAGGCCATCCCAAGAAAATTTGATGCCATCCAGGCCGGGGAAGACCTCAACGCAAGCGGCATGGCCGGCGCGGTGCTGAAGAGCCATTACTTCTCCACCGTGCCCTTTGTCCAGATGGCGCGAAGCCGGGGCCTGGAAACGGTGTGGGGCTCGGTGGTGCTGAACCACTATGTGGGCGGGCTGAATCCCTTTGCACTGCGGGGCTCGCTGGGGATGCGGGCCAATGGGCAGGAGCTGTTGAAAGTCGTGTGGATGCCCACGGTCCACGCGGCCGCTCATCTCGCGATCCGGCGCTCCGACGGCGAGGCCTACGACGTGCCGCCGGAGTGGACGGGAGGGATTGTCTCCGGCACGCCGGTGGAAAAGGTCCCGCCGATCTCCGTGATGGAGCGGGGCGTACAGGAGGCCCTGAGGGAGATTCTGAGGATCATTGCGGACAATGACCTCATCCTGGCCACCGGGCATCTTTCAAAAGAGGAGGTGTTCCACCTGGTTCCCCTGGCTAAGAGCCTGGGTGTCCGGAAGGTCATCCTGACCCATCCGGCCTATGAGACCACCCGGCTGACTGTGGAGGAAATCCGGCAGCTGGTGGCGTTGGGCGGCGTCTATGCGGAGCAGAGCTATGCCCTAATGCCCATCGACCACCTGACGCCGGCGGACGTGGCCGCCTATATCCGGGGCGTCGGCGCGGAGCATACGGTGATGTCCTCCGATCTTGGCCAAAAGAGCCGCATGTCCTCCGGGGAGGGGATGCATCTCTTCTGTGAACTGATGAGCAAAGAGGGCATTGGGGAGGATGCGCTGCGCACCATGGCGGCGGAGAATCCGGCCCGGCTTCTTGGGTTGATTTGAGAATCAGGGGCGCTGCGGCCATCGGCCGCAGCGCCTTTCACGCTGGACGTCAAAAAGGGACGGCCCATGCCGCGCGGTGAATCTCAAATACCACTGGAATTCGCGGCCGGGGCATGATATACTGAAATCTACATGAAAAAAGTAGGAGTTGAGTGCATTGTCACTGTTTTCATCGTTTTTGTTGGGGCTGATCCAGGGAATTGCAGAGTTCCTTCCCATCTCCAGTTCCGGCCACCTGTCCATTGCCCAGAATCTTTTGGGCATCCAGGCAGTGGGCGAGGAACATGTGTTTTTTGACGTGCTGCTGCATCTGGGCACCCTGGCAGCGGTGTTTGTGGCGTATTGGAGTGACATTGTGGATATGGTGCGGGAGTTTTTCTCCGCCATTGGGGATCTGATCCACCACCGCACCACGCCCCACACGCCGCCTGCCCGGCGGATGATTCTGCTGATCGTTGTGGGCACGCTGCCGCTGTTTGCCATTCTGCCCATCAAAGACCTGGTGGAGGGGCTTTATTACAACACGGCGTTCATCGGCTGCGCCCTTCTGGTCACCGGCGTGCTGCTCTTTTTGAGCGACCGAGTGAAGAAGGGACGCAAGACAGAGAAGACCGCCACCATGTTAGACGCCGTCCTGGTGGGCGTTGGCCAGGCCATTGCCACCTGCCCCGGAATTTCCCGCTCCGGAATGACCATCTGCACCGGCACCTTTTTGGGCTTTGACCGGCGGTTTGCCGTCCGCTTTTCCTTCCTGCTTTCCATTCCCGCCGTATTGGGTGCCAATATCCTGGATATGGCGGACGCAGTGCAGGCGGGGATCGACTGGAGCCAGGTTCCGGTCTATCTGGTGGGCATTGCAGCTGCCGCGGTTTCGGGATATCTCTGCATCCGGCTGATCCGCATGATCGCGGACAAGGGCCGGTTCGGATTTTTTGCATATTACTGCTGGGCGGCAGGCGCGATTACCCTGCTGCTGACCATTCTGCACTGATCCATAGGCGCACGCGCCGCTTCAATTATACACAGGGGGGACGATCCAGTGGCAACACCCGCAAAGAAAACCAAATCCAATTCATCCAAAAGGAAAAAGCAGCCGGAAAAGCGCCCCATCCGCCGGGAGGTGGGAGGAGGCGTCTGCCTGCTGCTGTGCCTGTGCGTGCTGGTCAGTTACTTCAACGTGCAGGCCATTGTGCTTGACTGGATGGCAAAGCTGATCCGGGGCCTCTTTGGCTACGGCTATTATCTGGCCGCGCCTGCGCTGGGGCTGGCCGGAGTGGTGCTGCTGAGCCACCGCGGCCGCCCGGTGCGGCTGCGCACCGCCTGCACGCTGCTACTGCCGCTGGCGGCCGGTGCGCTGGGCCACATGTTCTTTTGCCGCACCGCCTATCAGCTCTCCGCCTCCGGGCTTTTGAAGGGGCTGTGGAGTTCCGGCATCGCGCTCAAGAGCGGCGGAGCCGTCTCCGGCATGCTGGCGGTGCTTTCCATCACCGCGTTCAGCAAAATCGTCTCCATTGTTTTATTCCTGGTGGTGCTTGTGCTGCTGCTTCTGGCCGCGTTCCATCTGAGCGTTGGGGCGGTCATTGAAAAGGCCCGCAGCCGTCAGCGCCTCGAATATGAACTGGAGGAGGAACTGCCGCCCCGCCCGGCCGGAGAGGAGCGTCCCAGGCGGATCGGGCGGCCCAGCATCGACATCCCCCTGGATGAAGAGCAGGAGAAAAAGCCCTCATCCTTCTCCGGCTTTTTCCGCCACAAGAGCGATCAGATCAAGACCCCGGACCAGGTGCTGCAAAAGGACGAGGGGCTGTCTCCGGAGCCGCCGATGAAGCAGCCTGCTCCGCCGCTTCCGGAACCGGCGGACCTGGGAGCGGCGGCGGAGCCGGCACCGGAGCCCGCAGCCCCGCCGCCCAAGGCGGAGAGCAAGAAACTGACCTCGGAGGAGGTGGCCGCCGCCACCCAGGAGGTCTCTCAGGAGATTGCCAGCCAGATGGCGGAGGAGAAGAGCGACTACCAATACCCGCCCATCACGCTGCTGCATCAAAACCACGAGGAGAACTTCACGGAGGTGGGCGCCGAGCTGCGCAACAACTCCCGCCGCCTGGCGGAGACGCTCAGCAGCTTCGGCGTGGTGGCAAAGGCCGGGGATGTGGTGCACGGCCCGTCTGTGACCCGGTATGAGTTCGTTTTGGACCAGGGTGTCAAGCTCTCCAAGCTCACCGGCCTGGCCGATGACATTGCCCTGGCCCTGGGGGCCAGCGGCGTCCGCATCGCCCCCATCCCGGACAAGATTTCCGTGGTGGGCATCGAAGTGCCCAACAAGCAGGTGTCCAGCGTGCTCATCCGGGACGTGATCGAGTCGGCGGAGTTTGTGGGACACAAGTCCAACGTGGCCTTTGCGGTGGGCAAGGACATCGGCGGCAACAACATTGTGGGCAACATCGCCAAGCTGCCCCACGTCCTGATCGCCGGCACCACGGGCTCCGGCAAGTCCGTGTGCACTAACTCCCTGATCGTGAGCCTGCTCTATAAGTCCACGCCCGACGAGGTCCGCTTCATCATGGTGGATCCCAAGATGGTGGAGCTGGCACCCTACAACGGCATCCCCCACCTGCTGATCCCGGTGGTGACGGACCCCAAAAAGGCTGCCGGAGCGCTGCAGTGGGCGGTGTTCGAGATGATGAAGCGCTATAAGCTCTTTTCAGAGAATGGCATCAAGGACTTGGCCGGCTACAATGCCCTGGCCAGGAAGAGCGAGGACCTGCACACCCTGCCCACGGTGGTGGTGGTGATCGATGAGCTGGCCGACTTGATGCTGGTGGCGGCCAAGGAGGTGGAGGAATCCATCTGCCGGGTGGCCCAGATGGGCCGCGCCGCCGGAATGCACCTGGTCATCGCCACCCAGCGGCCCTCCGCCGACGTGATCACCGGATTGATGAAGGCCAACATCCCCTCCCGGATCGCCTTTGCCGTGGCGTCCTCCCTGGAGTCCCGGATCATCCTGGACACCCAGGGCGCGGAGAAGCTGGTGGGCCGGGGCGACATGCTCTATGCGCCCCTGGGCGCAGGAAAGCCCCAGCGCATCCAGGGCTGCTTCATCTCCCCGGAGGAGATCGAGCAGGTGGTGGAGTTTGTCAAGCAGAGCGGCGACGCCGACTACGACCAGGACGTGATCCGCAAGATCGAGGAATCCATGCAGGAGCGGGAGAAGGGCGGCAAAGGCTCCGCCTCCGCCCAGGGTTCCGCCGGAGGCGAGGAGGAGGGCGACGAGCTGCTGCCAGCCGCTGTGGACGTGGTGCTGGAAACGGGACAGGCTTCAGTCTCCATGCTCCAGCGCCGGCTGAAGTTAGGTTATTCCCGGGCCGCCCGGCTGGTGGACCAAATGGAGGAGCGGGGAATCGTGGGGCCGTTCGAAGGCTCCAAGCCCCGGCAGCTGCTGATTACCAAGGACCAGTGGCAGGAGATGCAGATGCGTTCCAGCGGCGAACTGCCGGAGTGCGGGGAAGAAGAAGACTAAAAAAACGGGCGTGCCCTTTCCCGGGGCGCGCCCGTTTGGCCTCTCATCCAGCACTTGTCATTTGAGGTGGAATTTAGTCTACATAAAGCCAAATTCAGTTGACAAGGGAAAAGAGTGTGTTACAATGAAAAAGGTGGCAAGCAGAATAGATTAGGAGGTTTTTCCATGAAGTTTTCAAGCAAAATCCTAAAATGCGGACTCTCCCCCATGCGCAAGTTTCACCCCTACGCGGTAGCGGCGGAGAAAAAGGGCCGCAAAATCTATCATCTGAACATCGGCCAGCCTGACATTGAGACGCCCAAGGCGTTTTTTGACGCTGTGAAACACTTTGAACAGCCTGTTCTGGCCTATGCCGCCTCCCCCGGCGTACCGGAGTATATCGACGCGGTGCGGGAGTACTATGGAAAACTGAACATTCCCCTGGAAAATGGTGATATTTTGGCCACCACCGGCGGCAGCGAGGCGCTGGAGATGGTGCTGGCCTGCATTTTGGACGATGGGGATGAGATTCTGATCCCCGAGCCCTTCTATCCCAATTACAATACGTTTGTCAAGGTGACCGGCGCCTCCATCCGGCCCATTCCCACCACGGCGGAAGAGGGATACCATTACGCCGACCGGGAAAAGATCGAGCCCCTCATCAATGAGCACACCCGGGCCATCATGGTGACGAACCCCGGCAACCCCACCGGCGTGGTGCTCAGCCGTGACGAGATGCGCATGATCGTGGACGTGGCCAAGGCCCACAACCTCTTTGTCATCGGCGACGAGGTGTACCGTGAGTTCGTCTACGCCGGCCAGCCCCTGGCCAGTTTGGCGGAGTTTGACGATGCGGCGGAAAATGTGGTGGTGGTGGACTCCGTGTCCAAGCGGTTCTCTGCCTGCGGCGCCCGGATCGGTGTGTTGGTGTCCCGCAACAAGGACCTGATGGCCCAGGCGATGAAGTGGTGCCAGGGGCGCCTTTGCTCCGCCACGCTGGACCAGGTGGGCGCGGCCGCGCTCTACTCTGTGGGCCCGGACTACTTCGCCAAGGTCCGTGAGGAGTACAAGCTGCGCCGGGACACGGTGATGCGCAAGCTGGCGGACATTCCCGGCGTGGTGTGCAAATGCCCGGAGGGTGCCTTCTATATCATGGCCAAACTGCCGGTGGACGATGCAGAGACCTTCCAGACCTGGCTGCTGGAGGAGTTTGAGGACCATGGGGACACGGTGATGTTCGCCCCCGGCGAGGGCTTTTACAGCACGCCGGGCAAGGGCAGGGATGAAATCCGTATCGCCTATGTGCTCAAGCAGGCCGACCTGGAGCGGGCCATGGACCTGCTGGCTCTGGGCATTCAGGCATATAACGCCCGCAAGTAATCAAAGCAGGACGCCGCGGGATTCCCGCGGCGTCCTTTTTCACAAGGAGGATGAAAGATGATTCGGCATATTGTGATGTGGAAATTCCGTCCCGGGACGCAGGCAGAGCAGGCCCAATTCCTGGAGGGGCTGAGGGGCTTGCAGGGAGTGATCCCGCAGCTCAAAAAGAGCGAGGTTGCCGTCAATGTGGGGGAGGGCAACTACGATGCCGTGCTGGTGTCGGAGTTTGAGAGCCTGGAGGACCTGGCGGTCTACAAGAAGGACCCCCGCCATGTGGCGGTTTCCAGCCTCTGCAAGTCCATCCGGGAAGACCGGGTGGCGGTGGACTATGAGATGTGACTGAGAAAAGAACGGCAGCACTGGAATCTTCCGGTGCTGCCGTTCTTTTCTCACGCATCTACTAAAAGAGGGGCTGCCAAAGATGAAGGGAGAGGTCTACGCAGCCCTCCGGCGTAAAGGCCACGCCCTCCGCTTCCAGGAGGGCCCGCTGGGTGCCGGGGCCAAACGTGTCGAACGCCGCGGTGGTGCCGCCGAAGCGGTTCACCACCCGGTGGCAGGGCACACCGGCGCTGGAAGGGCAGGCGCTCATGGCATAGCCCACCAGCCGGGCGCCCCGGGGCCGGCCGATGAGGTGGGCCAGCTGGCCGTAGGTGGCAACCTTCCCCGGCGGAATTTGGCGTACAAGGGCATAGACCTGTTCAAATACACCGCTCATACTTCTTTGATCTCGTAGAGGTCTGTCCGACGGGCAGAGAGGATGGGCAGCTGGCGGCGCACGGAGTCCGCGCGGCTCAAATCCAAATCCACGTACTGGATGCAGGGTTCGCCACCGCAGCGGGTGAGGACCGTGCCCCAGGGGTCCACGGCCATGGAGTTGCCGTAGGCCACATAGGAGGCGGATTCGTTCCGGGCAGGGGAGACGCCCACGGTGAAGCACTGGTTGTCCACGGAGCGCTGACGGAACATCAGCTCCCAATGGGCCGGGCCGGTGGTCATGTTGAAGGCCGCAGGGACAAACAGCACCTTTGCGCCCCGCAGGGCCATCAGCCGGGCCAGTTCCTCGAACCGGAAATCAAAGCAGATACAAAGCCCCATGGTGCCGAACTCCGTCTCAAAGGTGGTGATTTGGCTGCCGGGGCTCAACGTGTCCGACTCCATAAACCGCTGGCCCCCCTCCACGTCGATGTCGAAGAGGTGGACCTTCCGGTGCCTGGCCAGCTGGACTCCATCCCGGCCGTAGACATAAGAGGTGTTGTAGATCCGATCCCCCTCCAACTCCGGCACGGAGCCGCCCACAATATAGAGCCCCAGCTCCCTGGAGAGGGAGGACAGGGCCGCCTGGGCCTCGCCGCCCTCCGCCTCGCCATAGGAGCGGAAGGCGGAAGTTTCATAGGGGCAGCAGAACATCTCCGGCAGTACGGCAATGTCCGCCCCCTGGGCGGAAGCCTCCCGGATTTTTTCACAGGCCAGGGCAATATCGGCTTTTTTATCGCCGCTGCCTCCGGCCAGCTGAATCAACGCAACGCGCATACCATCAACTCCTTTTCTCCATTGTAAATCAGGCAGGGAAAAGATGCAAGATAAGGCTTGACAAAAGAGGTCTATTGTTATAGACTCAGCATAGGTCGATAGTTATAGACCAAGGAGGAGCCTATGGAGAAGCTATGTGACAGTGAATACCGGTTTATGCAGGTGGTGTGGGACAATGCCCCGGTGGGCTCAGGCCGCCTGGTGGAGCTTTGCCGCGAGGAGTTGGGATGGAAGAAGTCCACCACCTACACGACGCTGAAAAAGCTTTGCGAAAAGGGGTTGGTGCGCAATGAAGAGGCCATCGTCACCGTGCTGATCCCCAGGGAGCAGGTGCAGGCCGTGGAATCCGACGCCTTTGTGGAGCGCGCCTTCGGCGGTTCCCTGCCCTCCTTTTTCAGCGCTTTTATGAGCGGAAAGACGCTCAGCGCCCAGGAGGCGGAGGAGCTCAAGCGCCTCATTGACGCCCATAAGGAGGGAGAGATATGAGCATTTTAACTGCCGTGTTCGGTGAGCTCATCCAGATGAGCCTGACGGCGGTGCCGGTGATCCTGATCGTGGCAGCGCTGCGGCTGGCGCTTTGCCGGGCGCCGAAGAGGTACAGTTATGCGCTGTGGCTGGCGGTGGGGTTCCGGCTGGTGTGCCCCGTGGCCCTCACCGGTGTGCTTGGCACCGAGGCCGGCGTGACGGCCCTGCTGCCCCAGGCTCTTCCGGCGACTACGGAGCGGGTGGCCGCCGGTGTGTCCAGGGTGGACTACGGGATAGTCCCGGTGATGACTGGAGGCGCCCAAACCCTGAAAGAAGCGGCTTCTTCCGCTGCCGATGTCCCGGACTGGAGCGCGTGGCTGGCCCTGGTGTGGGCCGCGGGGGTCTGCATGCTGTTGGCGCGCAGCCTGATCGTCTATGTGAGGCTCAAAAGGCGCATGGCCACGGCGGTGCACCTGGAGGGCAATGTTTATGAGAGCGACGTTTTGGCCACGCCATTTGTCATGGGGCTGATCCGGCCCAGAATCTACATCCCCTTCCGCCTGGAGGGAGAGGAGCGGAGCTATGTGCTTGACCACGAGCGCTGCCACATCCGGCGTGCCGACCATCTGGTGCGGCTGATCGCCTACTTGCTGGCGTCCGTGTATTGGATGAACCCATTGGTGTGGGCGTGCTACTATCTGATGAACCGGGACATGGAGATGAGCTGCGACGAATCGGTGCTGGGACGGCTGGGCGTCGGGATCAAAAAGGGGTACAGCATGTCGCTTGTCTCCTTTGCCACGACCCGCCGCATCCCGGCCGCCGGCCTGCTGGCCTTTGGGGAGGGAGACGCCAGGAAGCGGGTCAAGAATGTGCTCCGATGGAAGCGGGAGACGCCAAGAGTGGCATTTTTGGCGATTATAGTATGTATTTTTGCTATTATAGTGTGCCTTGGCAATGGAAGCGCGGGGACGGGCTGGGTTCGCGGCGGAGAAACAGAGACCAACGATGGGTTTGACATGACTAAATTCTCCTACTCTGTGAGCCGGGATGTGCGGTCTATGTTTCTCTATGAGGAGGTCTATGACAATGGACAGCTGATCTCCGGAAGAGTACTTGCAGCAACGGACTTCATCACCGGGCAACGGCCCGATCAAGGGACTTTAGAGATTGGATACGAGATGGAAGGCTGGACGCAGCCGCACTGGCTGCAAAAGGATGGCTCCGCGGTGGCCTCCATGCCCTCCGGCATTCCTGAGCGGGACTATCGCGCTATGCTGTCCAAGGCCCTGAATTTAAGGTCCGGGAGGGTGGAATTGCCGGCGGACGGCAGCTGCACGATTTATCTGATCAGCCTGACGGAGGACGCCACGAAGGGCCTCAGGCCCTTCGGACCAGAGGACCTGGACGCAGGCGGTCCGGAGGGGCTGAAGGACAACGGTGTTGTGGCAGCGCTGCGGCTGATCACCTCCACCAAGCCGATGGACGACGCCCTGGAGCAGCTTGGCGCGTCCGCCTGGGCCTATCGGCTGTTCGACACCGCAACCCCCTATGTGGGGGATGCGCCGGGCTGTGTGGACGTGCTGTTTGCTCTGAGGGTTGGAGATAAATTGGGGAATTTCTCCATTGAGTTGGGGACCGGGGAGCGGCCCTATGGGCTGCAGCTCAATTTCCGGCAGTCACCGGAGGACCCCCAGGTTCTGGACAGAGAAATGAACCGCTATGCGCCGGTGCTGATCGCGTTGATTGGAAACCTGGATCAGGTGAGCTGGACCTATCCGGCGGAGGACGGCTCCCTCCGCCAGGCGGAGTGCACCTATGACGAGGAGGGAGTGCTTGGCCAGGTGCGGGAGGCCACCGGAAGAGCCTATGGCTCCCTGAAGGAGATGGGTACTTCTCCCCAGGGGGTGCAGGACCTGTTGCAGGGCATGGGCCTCAAATAAGGGAAAAAGACGGCGGAATTTCCGCCGTCTTTTTTTACTTGGCTATAAATGCCAAATGAAAAAAAGAGATAGGGAACAATCTTGTGCAAAAAATAGATTGGTGGTATACTATCGTAGTCTTTGCCGCAGAAGAGAATCAAAAAAGGGAGAAAGAGAGATATGGAGTTACAAAAGCGATACGGGCTGCCCACGGCAATCTGCATGGTGGTGGGAATTGTCATTGGCTCCGGCGTATTCTTCAAAGCCGAGGCGGTGCTGAACGCCACGGGAGGGAATATGCCGCTGGGCATTGCCGCATGGCTGATCGTCGGCGCCATCATGATGATCTGTTCCTATGTCTTTGCCACCCTGGCCACCCGCTATGAGCGTGTGAGCGGCCTGGTGGATTATGCGGAGGTCACCATGGGCCAGGGCTATGCTTACGCCATGGGGTGGTTTGCAGCGTCCGTGTACGTCCCGGGGCTGGTGTCCGTTCTGGCCTGGGTCTCCGCCCGGTATCTGTGCGTGCTGCTGGGATGGGACATCACGGGCGGCTCCTGTATGGTCATCGCATGCTTTTTCCTCTGCGCCGATTATGCGGTCAACGCCCTGTCGCCCCGGATAGCGGGCAAATTCCAGGTGACCACCACCGTGGCCAAGATGGTGCCCCTGGTGCTGATGGCGGTGGTGGGAACGGTGATGGGCCTTGCCAACGGACAGCTGCACGAAAACTTTACCGCCGCTGCCTCCTCCGCTGTGGATACGGGCACCGGTCTGATGGCCTCCGTGGTGGCGGTGGCCTTTGCCTATGAGGGCTGGATCCTGGCCACCTCCATCAATGCTGAACTGAAAGACGCTAAGCGCAACCTGCCCCGGGCGCTGGTGATCGGCGCCTGCATCGTGGTGGCCACCTATCTCTTTTACTATATCGGCCTGGGCGGAGCCGTCACCACGGAGGAGCTGATGGCCAGCGGAGAAGCCGCTGCCAAGATGGCCTTCCAGCGCACCTTCGGCCCTGTGGCGGGGACGCTGGTCTTTGTGCTGATCGTGATTTCCTGCCTGGGCACGCTGAACGGCCTGATGCTGGCCTGCTGCCGGGCCAGCTATGCCCTGGGCGCACGGAACTGGGGGCCCCGGCCCGATGTGTTCGAACAAGTGGACCCGGCCACCAACATGCCCGCCAACTCCGCCACCATGGCGCTGCTGTACTCCGCCTTCTGGCTGTTGTTTTTCTACGGCGCCAATTTGGCGGAGCCAAGGTGGTTTGGCGCGTTTGGCTTTGACTCCGCGGAGCTGCCCATTGTCACGCTTTATGCCATGTATATCCCCATTTTTGTCCAGATGATGCGGAAGGAAAAGGAGCTGAACGCCTTCAAGCGCTTCCTCATGCCGGCCCTGGGCGTGCTCAGCTGTTTGTTCATGGTGTACGCGGCCTTTGCCGCCCATGGAGTACGGGTGCTTTACTATCTGCTGATGTTCGCTGTCTTTATGATTGTGGGCTTACTCTTCCGCGGGCGGAGGCAGTGAGAGGATTGGCGAGGCGGGGCGGCGGGCCGGGAAGGCGCCGCCCCTTTTTGCGTCTGTCTTGACTTTACCCGGCCGGCGCCTTAGAATAAGTTGTCACAAAAAGGAGGTGGAGAGATGTCGACCGAACGCAGGATGCTGCTTCAGGGCAGTATTTTGGCTTTTGCGGGAATCCTGACCAAGCTCATTGGCTTTGCCTATCGAATCCCCATGGCAAACCTGCTGGGGAATGTGGGCAACGGCATCTACTCCGTGGCCTTCGGCATCTACAACATCGCCCTGACCCTTTCCTCGCTGAGCATGCCTTTGGCGGTCTCCAAGCTGGTCTCTTCCCGCCTTGCAAAAAACGAGGCAAAAAACGCCCGCAGGGCCTTTTGGGATACGCTGCTCTTTGCCGCCGCCGCAGGCGGCGTGGCGGCGCTGGTGCTGTGGTTCGGCGCGGACGCCCTGGAGGGCGTCTACAAGGAGCCGGGGCTTGCCAAGCCGCTGCGGATTCTTTCACCCACCACCTTTGTGGTGGCCTTCCTGGGCACCTTCCGGGGCTGGTTCCAGGGCCACGGAAACATGGTGCCCACCGCTGTTTCCCAGGTTTTAGAGCAGATCGTCAACGCCGTGGTCAGCGTGCTGGCGGCGTGGCAGCTGACCCGGGTCTTTGCCGCAGACGTCGCGGTGGACGCCTACGGCGCCGCCGGCGGCACCATTGGTACCTTGGCCGGAGCCGCAGTGGGCCTGGCCTTTGTGGTGACGCTGTTTTTCCGGAGCCGGGAGCCGGAAGGGCTCCAGGAGGCCCCGGCGGAGGATCACGCCCTCATCTACCGCGCCCTGATCCTGACGGTGATCCCCGTGGTCTTGAGCCAGACCATTTATCAGATCGGCTATACCTTGGACGACCTCATCTTTGCCAACGTGATGGCGTCGAAAGGGTTTTTGAAGGAGGAGTACCAGGCGCTGCAGGGGGTGTTCAACACCCAGTACAACCAGCTGGTGAACCTGCCGGTGTCCATCGCCAGTGCCATGGCGGCCTCCACCGTGCCCGGCATTGTCAGCGCCTCGGTGCGCCGGGACCGGCGGGAGTCCCACCGGAAGATCACGGCGGTGCTGAAGCTGAACATGGCCGTTGCCATCCCCTCCGCGGTGGGGCTGGCTGTGCTGGCCAGGCCCATCATGGACCTGCTGTTCACCAGCTTGGGGGAAAAGGAGGCCCTGGCGGCCCACCTGCTCCAGGCTGGCTCCTCCGCGGCAGTATTTTATGCCCTTTCCACCATTACCACCGCCATCCTCCAGGCCAGCGACTACATGGGGCTGCCGGTGCGTCACTGCGCCGTCTCGCTGGCGATTCACGCGGCGCTGGTCTATCTGCTGCTGCGCTTTACCAACTGGGGCGTTTACGCGCTGATCGTGGGAAACGTCACCTTTCCCCTGCTGGTGTCGCTCCTTAACTGCCGGGCCCTGAGCCGGGAGCTGCGCTACCGCTTCAAGCCAGGCCGCACCTTTGCCGTGCCCCTTGTGTCGGCGCTGGCCATGGGCGTGGTCACCTGGTGCAGCAGTGCCCTGCTGCACCTGATTGGGTGCCCGAGGGTCCTGACGCTGATAGCGGCCATTGTGCTGTCCGTGGCCGCCTACGGTTATCTCCTGCTGCGGCTGCACTGCTTTGCCGACCGACAGCTGCTGGAGCTGCCCATGGGCGGGAAGCTGCTGAGGCTCTCCAAGCGGCTGGAACGGTAGTAGATCATGAAAGAGATGGCGTACAGTTTTATGGGCGCGAATGCGATTCGCCGTTGCCTCCATTTGATTTTTTAAACCCGGTCCAATCAAAAAGCTCCGTGTTCTTTTGAACACGGAGCTTTTTGATTATTCCCGCACAGGGACGAACGTGCCGCCGTTGTGGGCGCTCTGCGCGATGCAGCTGCAGATCAGGGTGTTGACGGCGCCGTCCCGGAAGGTGGCCAGCCTGGGGTCCCGCAGGCCGGTTTCCACCGCGCAATAGAAGGCGCGGAAGCAGTCGGTGAATGTGTCGGTAAAGCCGCCGCCAAAGGCGCTGGTCCGGCAGGTGAGCCCCTTTGCCTTCTCGCCGGTGACCACCTGATAAGGTGATTCGCTGCACCAGGAGACGGACCGGGAGGCGGAGAGAATTTCCAGGGACAGATCGTTGCTGCGGCCCGGGGAGATTTCGGAGAACACCGCGCTGGCCACGGCCCCGCCGCTCAGGCGGAAGGTGACCACGGCCGTATCCTCGTTGGAGACGGTGACCGCCTCTCCCTCCCCGTCGGGGTAGAGGAGGCCGTCCCGGACCCGGCCCTCAGGCTGGAGGGTCTGGAACACGGCGCTGACAGCCTCCACCTCCAGGCCGGTGAGATAGCGCATCAGGTCGATGAAATGGGAGCCGATCTCCGAGGTGGCCCGGGTGGCCTCCCGGTAGCGCCAGGAGTAGGGGCAGGGGAGGATGTTGAACTCCTGCTGGTAGTGGCCGTGGATCAGGACCGGATCGCCCATCTCCGCCACCAGGCCGCGGACCTGGGTACAGGTGGGATAAAACCGGTTGTTGAAGTCCACCGCTGCCACCACACCCTTGGCCTCAGCCAGGGCTGAGAGCTCTTTGGCGTCCTCATAGCGCAGGGACAGGGGCTTTTCGCACAGCACGTGCTTGCCCGATTCAAGGCACAGCTTCACCAGTTCGTAGTGACGCTCCGGCGGGGCGCAGACGTGGACGCAGTCCACCTTTTTGAGCTGCTCCTCCGTCAGCGTGTCGGTAAAGCATTCGCAGCCGTATTCACCGGCAAACCGCTGGGCGGAGGGAAGGGTGTGGCCCACCACCAGGGAGGCTGAATGGCCCAGGGAACGGATGGACTGCGCGTGGGTGTGGGCGATGCCGCCGGTGCCGATGATGGCTGCTCGCATAAATGCCTCCTTACCGCTTGCCCTTGTCGTAGACCTCGCCTGCTGCCTTGGGCGGGTGGTTCTTCTTGGAGAAGAAGGTCAGCAGGATCAGTGTCAGGATGTAGGGCAGCATCATGAACAGGTCGGAATAGTTGCTGGAGAGGCCCATGCTCAGGCACAGCTGGTATCCGCCGGACTTGGCCAGGCCGAAGAACAGACAGACTGCGGCTGTGGGCAGGATGTTCCAGTTGCCGAAGATCATGGCCGCGATGGCAAGGTAGCCGTAGCCCATATAGATGTTGGGGGAGAAGTTGGCGGAAATGGAGTAGGCGTAGCAGATGCCGCCCACGCCGGAGAGGGCGCCGGAGATCATCACCGCGAGAAAGCGGGTGCGGCCCACGTTGCCGCCTGCGGCGTCAACGGCCTGAGGGTTCTCACCGCAGGCCCTGAGATGCATGCCGAAGCGGGTCTCGTACATCAGGTACCAGGCCAGGATGGCCAGGCCCAGGATAACAAACTCAAAGGGATACATGTTCTGGAACAGGGCGCCAAGGACGGGGATGTCGCTGAGCACGGGGATGGTGAAGCGGTCGGACACGCCAAGGATGAACTTGTTGGAGGACTGTCCGCCGGTGAGGGCCTTGTTCACTGTGCTGGTGAGGAAGGTGGTCAGGGCCACGGCCAGGATGTTGACCACCACGCCGCTGATGACCTGATTGGCCCGGAACTTGATGCACAGCAATGCGTGGATGCAGGCATAGAGCCCGCCGCCAATGAAGGCGGCCAGCATGGCGATGTAGATCACACCCTGGGAGCCGTCGCCGAGGATGGGCATGAGGAGAACGGCGATCAGCGCGCCCACAAAGGCGCCGAAGCCCTGGAAGCCCTCAACGGCCAGGTTGGTGATGCCGCTTTTTTCCGAGTAGATGCCGCCCATGGCCATGACGAACAGGGGAGCGGCAAAGGAGAGGCCGTCAATAAATACTTTATCCATTCCTGCTTGCCTCCTTTCCGGGATACTCCGAATCCCCGCCCGGCGGATTCTCCCCGGGCGCTGCGGATCCGTCGGAAGCGGGGGCCTGCTCCTCCTGAAGCTGGGCGGCCTTGGCGGCAATGGCGGCCTCGTCCACCGCCCGCTCCAGGCGGCGATGGGCCATAAAGCGGAAGTACCCGCCGCAGGCGGAGAAGAGCAGCAAAATTCCGGTGATCATGGAGGCGACTTCCTTGGCCACGCCTAAGGTGGAGCTCATGTAGTTGCTTCCGTTTTGGAAAATGGTGATCAGGATGGCCGCGAAGATGGAGCCGATGGGGCTGGAGTTGCCCAACAGCGCCACGGCGATGGCATCGTAACCCATGCTGGCCAGGGTTTTGGGCACGATGGTGTTGTAATAGCCGCAGTAGTAGGTCACGCCAGCAAGGCCCGCCAGCATGCCGGAGAGCATCAGGGAGATGACGATGCGCCGTCCCACCTTGATACCGGCGTACCGGGCGCATCTGGCGTTGATGCCTACGGCCTTCAGCTCAAAGCCGAACACGGTCTTGTCAAAAATAAACTTGACCAGAAAGGCCGCGGCGATGGCCAGCACGATGCCCAGGGGCACGTTGCACTTGACGCCGCCGATCTGGACGTTCATCCAGGTGAGACGGGAGGCATCGGAGCAGATCCGCATGGAACGGGTCAGCATATCCGCATAGTACCCGTTGATAAAAAAGCCGGTGAGATAGCTGATGATATAGTTCAGCATCACGGTGGAGACCACCTCGTGGATGTTGAACTTGTACTTCAAAAAGCCCACGAACGCGCCCAGCGCGCCGCCGGCCACAATGCCCACCAGGATCACCAGGGGCTTGGCCAGGTAGGCGTCCAGGCCGCTGTAGCCGATGAGAGCGGTGGCCAGGAAGCCAGAGGCCAGCATCTGTCCGGCGATTCCGATGTTGAACAGCCCCGCCTTGAAGCCCACGATGAAGCCCAGGGAGGCCAGCAACATGGGAGCCAGGATGTTCAGGAAGGTGAAGAGGTCGGTCAGCATGCCGCTGCCGCCGCCGTAGCTTAACTTGGGCAGGAAGCCGGAGCCCTGGAGAAAGCTGAGAAAGGCCACCAGGGGATTTTTGCCCATCACCAGAAGGATGACGCTGGCGCAGATCAGGCTCAGGAGAATGCTGAGGATGGGGACGCTGATGGAGGACCATTTTTCGCTGTCCAGGATGGACGCGAGCCGGTTTTTCTTTTTCATGCTTCCTTCACCCCCATCATGTATTTGCCCACGTCGTGAGAGGTCAATGTAGAGGCGTCGGCGATTTTCAGAAGTTGGCCGTTGTAGATGACACCGATGGTGTCGGCAAGCTCCATGATCTCGTCCAACTCCAGGGAGATGAGCAAAATGGCGGTGCCCTTGTCCCGCTCCTCTAAAATCTGACGGTGGATGTTTTCAATGGCGCCGATGTCCAGTCCGCGGGTGGGCTGGACAAAGATGATGAGCTTGGCGTGCTCCTCAATCTCACGGGCGATAATCGCCTTTTGCTGATTGCCGCCGCTCATGGAGCGCAGGGAGGTCTTGCGTCCCTGGCCGCAGCGGATGTCGTAGCGGTCGATCAGTTCGTTGGCGTTCTTCTCAAATTCATTGAACTGTAAAATGCCGTTTTTGGAAAAGGGTGCTTTGTAGTACTTCCGAAGGGCCAGGTTGTCCCCCAGGTTGAAGTCCAGGAACACGCCCACGCCCTGCCGGTCCTCAGGGATGTAGGAGATGCCGGCCTCCGTCCGCTGGCGGATGGAGAGTGCGGTGATGTCCTTGCCTCCAAGGGTGATGGAGCCGCTGTGGGCCTTTGTCAGCCCGGCGATGGCATCGGCCACCTCCACCTGCCCGTTGCCGGAGACGCCTGCAATGGCAAAGACCTCGCCGGCGCGGATCTGGAAGGAAACATCCTTCACCACGTCAAACTTGTTGGCGTTGCGGACAGTGAGGTTTTTGACCTCCAGCACGGTGCCCCGGTAGTCGGCAGGCTTCTTGGCAGGGTTGAAGTCCACTTGGCGGCCCACCATCATGTTGGCCATATCCTGGGAAGAGGTGCTCTTCACGTCCAGCACGTTCACCAATTTGCCGCGGTACAAGATGGCGCAGCGGTCCGCAATCTTTTTGATCTCCTCGATCTTATGGGTGATGAGGATGATGGTTTTGCCGCCCTTGCGCAGTTCGTCGATGATTTTCAGAAGAAATTCGATCTCCTGAGGGGTCAGGACGGCGGTGGGCTCGTCGAAAATCAGGATTTCCGCCTTGCGGTAGAGCATCTTCAGGATTTCCACACGCTGGCGGACGGAGACGGGGATGTCCTCGATCTTGTCGGTGGGGTTGACCTCCAGGCCGAACTTTTTGGACAGTTCCGCAATCTCACGGTTGGCGGTCTTGATGTCCACGCAGGGGAGGACGCCAAACAACTTTTTCATGGGTTCCACACCCAGGACGATGTTCTCGGCCACGGTATAGTTATCCACCAGTTTGAAGTGCTGATGCACCATGCCGATGTTGTGGGCGGTGGCGTCGTTGGAGGAGCGGAATTTGACCTTCTCCCCCTGAATGTAAATCTCCCCGATGTCCGGCTCATACATGCCGAACAGCATGCTCATCAGCGTGGATTTGCCGGCGCCGTTTTCTCCCAAGAGCGCGTAGACCTCGCCGCGCTTGACCTGGATCGTTACGTCGTCGTTGGCGACAATGCCCGGAAAGCGCTTTGTGATGTGGCGCATTTCCACAATGTAATCTTCCATGTTACCTCCCCTTGCTTCTCATATGGGATTTGACGCTGCCCCTTCCGTCAGGTTCGGCGGGAGGGGCAGCATAAGAGGTTTATTCGACGCTCTGCCAGGCCGCCTCCAGAGCAACCTCCATCATCTCGTGGAAGGACTCCTGCCGGTCCTCTGCAGACAGGGCTTCCCCGGTGAAGAGGTGGTCGGAAATGGTCAGAATGCTCAGCGCCTTCTTGTGGCAGCCCACTGCGGTCCAGTAGAGGCCGGCGGTCTCCATCTCCACTGCCAGATGGCCCAGGTCCCGCAGCTGCTGGTTGATCTCCGGGCGGGGATAGTAGAAATGGTCGGAGGTGTAGACCGTGCCCACCACGGCGTTGACGTTCAGCTTCTTGGCCGCTTCCACGCTGTGGGCCAGCATATCATAGCTGGCGGCGGGAGCCAGGTAGCCGGGCATGTTGTAGGCCGCGCCATAGTTGGAGTTGGTGGAAGCCGCCATGGCCACGACCACGTCCCGCAGCTTGACCTGGTCGGACAGGCCGCCGGCGGAGCCGATGCGGATGATGGCGTCCACGTCAAACTGGGTGTAGAGTTCGGTGGCATAGAGACCCATGGAGGGAATGCCCATGCCGCTGCCCATGACGGAAATCTTCTTGCCGCGGTAGGTGCCGGTGTAACCCAGCATGTTGCGCACGGTGTTGAAGCAAACGGGGTTTTCCAGATAGTGCTCCGCCACATGCTTGGCGCGCAGCGGATCGCCGGGCATCAGAACGACCTTGGCAATCTCCGCATCCGTAACGGAGATGCTGGCGGAAATGGAGGATTTTGTCATAGCCTTTCCTTTCTTACGCCTTACTTGAGGCCGGGGAAATCGGTGGGAGTATAGCCGTTGAAGTTGGAGGCGGGAACGATGGTGCCGTCCTTGACCAGCTCATAGCACTCGGCCATCTTCGCAAGGGCGTCGTCGCTCAGCTGCTGGCGGCCCTCTTCGGAGACATAGCTGGAGGAGTCGGTATCGGCGCCCAGGAAGGCGTCCTCGGCGACGAAGGTACCGTCATAGATGGCTTCCAGCTGCTTCTGGACGTTGACGTCCATGACCTTCAGGGTGGAGGTCAGGATGATGTTGCGGTCGCCGGCGGCACCGTCGTCAAACTGATCCACGTCGCAGCCGATGACATACACATCGGAGGCTTCCTTGATGGCGGTGAAGGTACCGTTGGCGGCGGCGCCGGCAGCGGTAAACAGGACGTCGCAGCCTTCATTGATCAGGGCCTCGCCCACCACCTTGCCGGTGGCCTCGTCGGCAAAGTCGCCGATGTAGTTGCCGCCAACGTTGTTGCCGTTGACATCCACGCCGGCGTAGGAGGGCAGCTCCACATACTCGGCGGTGGTGCCGTAGTGGGCGTTGGCGTAATTCACGCCGGACATGAAGCCGAACTGATAGTTGACGTTGGAGGGATACGCCATGGCGTTGACCACGGCCACCTTGTTGCTCTTGGTAGTCAGGGCGGCGGCCAGGCCGGCGAAGAAGCCACCCTCTTGCTCGGAGAAGGTCATGGTGTACACATTGCCCAGGTCAGCGGCATTCAGGGCAGTACCCTGGCTGTCGGTGATGGTGGAGTCCACCACGATGAAGTACTTGTCGGGGTTGGCGGCCGCAATGTCGCCGATGGCGGTGAAGTTGAAGCCGGGCAGGACGAAGACGTCATAGTCGCCGGCCACGCGGTCCACGGTGGGAACCAGCTCGTTGTAATCGCTCTCCTTGATGTCGGTGACCGTGCAGTCGGAGTGCTCGGCGACAAAGGCCTGGATGCCCTCGTAGCAGTTCTGATTGAAGGAACCGTCGTCGATACCGGAGGAGGTGATGATGCAGATCTTCAGGCCAGTGGCCTCGGCGCTGCCACTGCCACTGCCGCTGCCGCTTGCGGAACCGGAGCCGGATGCGCTGCCGCCGTTGCCGCCGCAGGCGCTCAAAGACGCGACGATGGCCACCAGAGACAAGATTGCCAGAAATACCTTGAACTTCTTTTTCATTGGGATACTCCTTTCATAGTCCAATGCTTCTTTATTTTTACAGTCTTTCGACTATAAAACCAAAGGAAATCAATCAAAGAGCTTCTTCAGGCTCTCGGTGAAGGGGGGATAGCAGATGCCCTTTTCCGTGATGATGCCGGTGACCAGGGTGTGGTCGGTGACGTCGAAAGCGGGGTTGTAGCACTTAACTTCCTTGAGGGCCATGGGCTCGACGTAGAACTTCTCTTTGATCTCCTCAGGATCCCGCAGCTCGATCTTGATATCGTCGCCGGTGGGGCAGTTCATGTCGATGGTGGAGGTGGGCCCCAGGGTGTAGAAGGGGATGCCGTAGTGCTTGGCCAGGATGGCCACTCCGGAGGTGCCGATCTTATTGGCAAAGTCGCCGTTGGCGGCGATGCGGTCGCAGCCAACGAAGCAGGCATTGACCCACCCGTTTTTCATGACAATGCTGGCCATGTTGTCGCAGATGAGCGTTACATCCACGCCAGCCTTCTGGAGTTCAAAAGAGGTGAGCCGGGCGCCCTGGAGCAGAGGCCGGGTCTCGTCGGAGAAGACGTGGAAGTTCATGCCCTGCTCCTTGCCTAACAGCATGGGGCCAATGGCGGTGCCGTAGCGGGAGGTGGCCAGGGGGCCGGCGTTGCAGTGGGTCAGGATGCCGTCTCCCTCGTGGAGCAGGGAGAGGCCGTATTCGGAGATCTTGCGGCACATGGCAATGTCTTCTTCGTGGATCTTGACGCACTCGCGGCCCAGCAGTTCCACGATCTCCCCCACGCCGGAGGAGGCGTTGCCGGCCACGACCTTCTCCATGCGGTTCAGTGCCCAGCTCAGGTTCACGGCGGTGGGCCGGGAGGAATTGAGGTACTCCTTCTGCCGGTGGAACTCCGCGGCAAAGGCGTCGTAGGGCTTGTCCGCATACTGCTGGCTCAGCACATACATGGCGTAGCCGGCAAAAATGCCGATGGCCGGAGCGCCCCGGACCCTCAGCTTCAAAATGGCCTCATAGCAGTCCTCCAACTGGTTCAATGTCAGATAGACCATGCGGTTGGGCAGCTGAGTCTGGTCAATGATGACAACGCTCTTTTTGTCATCAGACAGCTTCACATTGTCGATATGGGTAACCTGCTTGATTTCTTCCATGGTATTCCTCCTCTTATACTTGGGTGCCGTAGATGACGCGGACGCCGCTTTGCTCAAAGTTTCGCAGGCAGTCCGCCTGCCGTTGGCTGGCATTGGGCCAGCGGTCCGTGACCAGGGCGTAAATCTGCTCATAGGTGCAGTCCACATAGGGGGCGGAAGCGCCCAACTTGGTGTGGTCCGCCAGCACAAAAAGTTTGTCCGTCCGCTTTAAAAGCTCCCGCTTGGATTCCGATTCCTCGTAGTTCAGCTCCATCATGCCCTTTTCAAAGGAGAGGGCCGTGGCGGAGAAAAAGCACTTGCTGATGTTGATGTGCTGCAGCAGTTCCTGATCCCGCAGGCCGCTCAGGGACAAGGAGGACTTGCGCAGCAGCCCGCCCACCACCATGACGCTGACCGTCTCTGAATCGGAAAACTGGAGCGCCACATTCAAGCCATTTGTCACCACGGTGATGCGCTTTTCGTGGAGCAGGGGGCACATCTGCAAGGCGGAGGTGCTGGCGTCCAGGCCAATGATCTCCCCGTCCTCCACATAGGCCGCGGCCGCCCGGGCAATGGCTTTTTTCTCCTCCTGGCAGACGCGGAACCGCTCCTCCAAAGTGAGATCAGCGGAGGGGGCGGGAGCGTCCGAGGCGCTCCGGACAGAATCGCTGACCACGGCGCCGCCGTAAATCCGGGACACCATCCCCTCGTCCTCCAGCTCCTTCAGGTCCCGGTGAATGGTCATATAGGAGACGTTGAATTTCTGGGACAACTGGTTGATGTCAAGAAAATCATTGCGCTTGAGCATCTCCAATATTTCTTTTTTCCTGGTGTATGGCAGAGGCTTCATAGCGTTTGCTCCGATCACGCTTTGTCCTGTCCGTAGTGGTGTTCCACAAAGTCCTTCATGTACGCGACCTGCGCATCGGAAATGACGTGGGGGGTGCCCACCGCCAGAGACATCTGGTAGATCTGGGCGGTCATCTCCAGCACCGTGCACACCTTGAACGCCTGATCCATATCCTTTCCGACGCAGACGGCGCCGTGGTTGGCGATGAGGCATGCCGTCCCAGCATCCCCCAGGGCAGCGACCACGTTCCGGGCCAGCTCTTCGCTGCCGGGCAGGGCGTACTGCGTGGGGTAGACCGTTCCGCCCAAAGCCTGGGCCGCCTCGTCGATGATGGGCGGAATGGGCTGATGCAGGCAGGCAAAAACCTGGGAGTACAAGGGGTGGGTGTGGATGACGGCGTTGACCTCCGGCCGGGCGTTGAGAATTCCCAGGTGCATCCCCACCTCGATGGTGGGCTTTCTACGGCCCTCCGCCACAGTGCCGTCCAGCCGCATGACCACGATATCCTCATCGGTCAGCGTGTCGTAGGGCATGGCCGAGGGCGTTAAGTACACAAGACCGGTTTCGGGGTCACGGACACTGATGTTGCCCCACGTCTCCACCGTAAGGCCCTTGTGGAGCATCCGTTTTCCGGACTCCACCAAATGTGCTTTGTAGTTCATTTCAATCCTCCAGACAACAAAAAAGCCTGCCGCCAAGCCTCCATTTATAGCATTTCTTCTCTACAAACTTCAAACCTGTCCGGCAAGCCCGCCTATTGACCTTTTCAACAGTTGCATTTTATCACCACTTTCCCGCACTGTCAACATTTCTTATCACATTTTAACAAATACCTGGGATAAGCGACCCTAATATAATAGAGCATTCAACAAAAGTTAACAAAAGAGGGAGCGGAATTTTGCATGATCTGACAGTGAAAATTGGGAAAAGCGGTTGCTAAAGAACGGGAACTGGGCTATGATAAAAAAACCAAACGAATGGAAGGGAGGGGGAAGGAATGCAGAAAGACCGCGGCTTGAACAAAATCATCAAGAAGGCGGAGGGGAAACCGCTGCTGGAGGGGCTGGCGGAGCTGTCCCAATCCGAGTGGAGCAGTCTGCAGCTGGCGCTGGACCACCTCCGTGCGGAACGGCTCACAGCGCCGGATGTGCTCAGGCGATATGAGCAGAGCCGGTTTGTCCGGCCCAGCCCTCTGAACGCCCTGAAGTTTCACCGCCTGGAGGCTGCGCTTTTGGCCCTGGCGGAGAAGCAGGGCTTTGAAAGTGTTCTGCTCTCGCCGGTATCGCCCTTTGGAAGCTGCTCCGTGTTCGGGTGTGTGGATCAGAACAATGTGGTCGGCGCGGGGCGAGGACTGGAGGTACTGGCGGACCCAACCAATGCTCTGGCCCTGGAGCTTGGAGCAAGGATCAAAGGAGGCGCCGGTTCTGAAGAACTCCACCTCTGTACCACCGCACGGGTGGTCAGAGGGCAGAATTTTTCCGGCAAGGGGATGCTGCCGCACTTCGGCATTTTCTGCATGGTCTCGCGGGGCCGGGATTCCGCCGGCGGATATAGCTGCGAAAAGGCGCTGCTGCGCCGCCAGCTCCGGTGCTGTCAGGCACTGTACGGTACGCAGATGTCGCTGACACTGCGCCGCCGGGCAGGCTACAGCGACCCCGACGGATTTTTGGAGGCCATGAAAGCCTTTGTCCAGGAGGAACTGCCGGAACTTCCGGTGCAGATAGAGGAGCAGGAGGAGAACGCCTACTACAAGGGTCTGAACTTCAAGATTTACCGGACCGCCCACGGCGAGACCTTTGAGGTGGGGGACGGGGGCTTTGTGGACTGGATGGAACAGCTTGTGGGAAACCGGAAGGAGCGCTGCCTCATCAGCGGCCTCGGCATGGATCGGATGCTGCTCTTTGACGAGGTGGATACCTTATTATAATATATAGGACACGCAGCCGGCCGGACCGGCGGGAGGGATATCAATGCGGAATACCACACTGGGATATATTGAACGCACGGTTGAGGGGCGCAGACAGTACCTGATGCTGCACCGTGTCAAAAAGAAGAACGATCTCAACCACGACAAGTGGATTGGGATCGGCGGGAAATTTGAGGACAAGGAGAGCCCGGAGGACTGCATGCTCCGGGAGGCCAAGGAGGAGACGGGCCTGACGCTGAAGCGCATGAGATACCGGGGCCTGGTCACCTTTGTCTCCAACCTCTATGAGACGGAGTACATGCACCTGTTTACCGCCGACGACTTCACCGGGGAGCTGATCGAGTGCGATGAGGGAGACTTGGAGTGGATTGACCGGGATCGGCTGATGGCCCTGCCCCAGTGGGAGGGCGATAGGATTTTTCACTCCCTGTTGGAGCAGGAGGTGCCTTTTTTCTCCTTAAAACTCCAGTATGAAGGGGATACATTGGTGCTGGCGGTGCTCAATGGGGAGCGGATCCGATGACGGGCCCGGTTTTGGTGAGTGCCTGCCTACTGGGCAGGTGCTGCCGGTATGATGGGACTGGGAAAGCGCTTCCTGAGCTCATACGCCTGGGGGAGCGCCGCCGCCTGGTGCCGGTCTGCCCGGAGTGTTTGGGCGGCCTGCCCACGCCCCGGCCGCCTGCGGAGCGGCAGGGGGAACGGGTGGTCAACCAGGAGGGGGACGATGTGACGGAGGCCTATTGCCGGGGAGCGGAGCAGGCGCTGCGTATTGCCCGGGAGCAGGGCTGCACAGTGGCGGTGCTCAAGGAGCGCAGCCCGTCCTGCGGCGCCGGGCAGATTTACGACGGAACCTTCCGGCATATCCTGACAGCAGGGGACGGCGTGACGGCGGAGCTTTTGCGCAAAAACGGCATCACGGTGGTGGGGGAATCGCAGATTCACACGCTGCTGTGATCGAAGAGGGAGAGAGGACGATGGAGAAAAGAGATCAGTTTACGGGGAAGTGGGGCTTTATTGTGGCCTGCATCGGCTCCGCGGTGGGGATGGGCAATATCTGGCTGTTTCCCGCCCGGGTGTCCCAATACGGCGGCGCAGCTTTCCTGATCCCCTATTTTATCTGTGTGGTGGTCATCGGCTACACCGGGGTCATCGGGGAGATGGCCTTTGGCCGGGCCATGGAGGCGGGGCCCCTTGTGGCCTTTGGAAAAGCCACGGAGCGCTCCGGAAGGGGCAGGCGCCTGGGAGAGGCGCTGGCGCTGATTCCGGTGCTGGGCAGTTTGGCGCTTGCCATCGGTTATTCCGTTGTGGTGGGGTGGATTTTGAAATACGCCGCCGGGGCCATCACCGGCTCTGCCCTGGTGCCCGCGTCTGTGGGAGGGTTCGAAGCTGCCTTCGGCGCGACGGCCTCCGCGTTTGGCAGTGTGGGCTGGCAACTGGCGGGCCTTGGTGTGGTGTTTGCCATCATGGTGTTTGGCATTTCCTCCGGGATTGAGCGGGCCAACCGGATCATGATGCCCCTCTTTTTCCTCCTGTTCATCGGTGTGGCGGTCTATGTGGCCACCTTGGGCGGTGCCGGCGCCGGCTACCGCTACCTCTTTGTACCGGAGTCCTGGGGCGCCCTGCTCAACCCCAAGACCTGGCTCTATGCATTGGGACAGGCATTTTTCTCCCTGTCGCTGGCCGGCTCCGGCACGCTGGTCTACGGCTCTTACTTGAAAAAGGACGCGGACATCCCCTTCTGCGCCAGGAATGTGGCGCTGTTCGACACACTGGCCGCGCTGATCGCCGCGCTGGCCATCATCCCCGCCATGACCATCGCCGGCGTGGACGCCACGCAAAGCGGACCGGGACTGATGTTCATCTATCTGCCGGGCGTTTTTAAGCAGATGCCCGGCGGTAGGATCGTGATGATTGTCTTCTTCGTAGCCGTGCTGTTTGCAGGGCTGAGTTCGCTCATCAACCTCTTTGAGTCCCCCATCGAAGCGCTGCAAACCCGGTTTGGCTTCTCCCGGCGCAAGGCGGTTGCGGCCGTGGGCGCGGTGGGCGCCGTGGTGGGCGTGTGTGTGGAGGGCATTGTGTCCGGCTGGATGGACGTGTGTTCCATTTACCTCTGCCCCATTGGGGCGCTGTTAGCGGGCGTCCTGTTTTTCTGGGTGTGCGGAAAGAACTTTGTCCGCTCCCAGATCGACCAGGGGGCGGCCCGGCCTTTGGGAAAGGCATTTGAGCCCATGAGCAAGTACGGGTTTTGCGGCCTTACGCTCCTGGTTCTGGTGTTAGGCAGCGTATTTGGCGGAATCGGATAAAAGGAAGGAGCGGCGCAGTAAGCGCCGCTCCTTTTGTCCTCCTCTTTTGATGACCGCAGTCAGGCGGGAAAAGGCCTGGGATTTGGCAGCCAATTGAACCCATGAAGTGAAATTGCTGTTTTACATGAGCCGTAAAAAAGGCTGTGCTTTTCAGGCACAGCCTTTTTTGCCTTTAGTTGTTGGCCGTGGCAGGTTCAGAGGCCTTTTTGGGAGCTCCTCTGCCATGAACAGAGCGGATGACCATCAGCGCCAAAACCATCAGCACTACGGAGATGGGCAGCACCACCAGGGCATTGGGGATTAGGCCGGCAATGAGGTAGCTGACAAAGCTGACCGCTGCCACAGTGACGGCATAGGGCAGCTGAGTGGACACGTGGCTCACATGATCGCACTGGGCACCGGCGGAGGCCATGATGGTGGTGTCGGAGATAGGGGAGCAGTGGTCGCCGCAGACAGCGCCGGCCATGCAGGCGGACACGCACACGATGGACAGGGGATTGCCGCTGTCCAGGGGGAACACGAACAGCACGATGGGAATCAGGATGCCGAAGGTGCCCCAGGAGGTGCCGGTGGCAAAGGCCAGCAGGCAGCCGATGACGAACACGATGGCGGGCAGGAACATCATGAAGTTCTCCGCAGAGGCCTTGACCACGGCGGCCACGAATTCACGGGCGCCCAGGGAATCGGTCATGGCCTTCAGGCTCCAGGCGAAGGTCAGGATCATGATGGCGGGCACCATGGCCTTGAAACCCTCGGGGATGCTGGACATGATCTCCTTGAAGCTCATGGAGCGGCGGATGAGGTAGAACGCCATGGTGAAGACCAGGCCGAAGAAGGAACCCAGCATAAGGCCCACCGACGCATCGGAACCGGAGAAGGCGTCCACAAAGCTTGCGCCGGAGAAAAAGCCGCCGGAGTAGATCATGCCCACGATGCAGCAGGCCACCAGCACCAGGATGGGCAGCACCAGGTCGATGACCCGGCCCTTGTTTTCAGGTACATCGTCATCCATGCCGGCATAGGGGTTGGCGCCGGAGAAGAGGTCGCCTGCCAGCGCGTTGGACTCGTTGGCCGCCATGGGGCCGTAATCCATTTTGAATCCCACCAGGCAGACCATGGTCACGATGGTCAAAAGCGCATAGAAGTTAAAGGGGATGGCGCGGATGAAGAGGGCCAGGCCGGAGCCGTCGTCCACAAAGCCGGAGACGGCGGCGGCCCAGGAGGAGATGGGCGCGATGATGCAGATGGGCGCGGCGGTGGAGTCGATGAGATAGGCCAGCTTTGCACGGGAGACATTGTGCTTGTCAGTGACCGGGCGCATCACAGAGCCCACGGTCAGGCAGTTGAAGTAGTCGTCGATGAAAATAAGGCAGCCCAAGACAATGGTGGCCAGCTGGGCGCCCGCCCGGCTCTTGATGTTCTTTGCCGCCCAGCGGCCGAACGCGGCGCTGCCGCCGGCCTTGTTCATCAGACACACCATGGCACCCAAAACCACCAGGAAGATGAGGATGCCCACGTTGTAGCCGTCGGAGAGCACGGAGACGATTCCGTCCTGGAACACATGGAGCACGGTGCCCTCAAAGCTGAAGTTGGAGTAGAGCATGCCGCCCACCAAAATGCCGATGAACAACGAGGAGTAGACCTCCTTGGTGATCAGCGCCAGGCCGATTGCGATGACCGGGGGGACCAGGGCCCAGGCGGACTCATAGTAGTTGCTGGAAGCGGCCACCTGGCCTGCGCCGCCGCAGGTGGCGCAGACATTGGACCCGCCGCAGCTTTCGCAGGCAGCGTCGGTGCCATAGCAGCTCATGCAGATGCCGTAGCCCTGGCAGTCAGGGCAGTCCACCATCTTTTGAGAGGCGTCGGCCGCCAGGGCGGATACGGTGACCAGCAGCACCAGTGCTGCGGCCAGGATGATGCGGGATACGATTCTTCTTCGGTTTGTGCTGTGCATGAAAAAACCCTCCTGTAAAAAAATTTGAAGCCATGATTTCTATCATGACTTCATACAGGTGGGCGCAATGGTGCCAATAGTCGTATGCGATCATGATAGCACTCCATCGCCCGTTACCGGCGCGATGACAGTCCGCAGGATGTTCTCCCACGGCCCGGAATCCCCCCGCCAGGCAGCTGTCAGGGGAAACCTCGGCGGCAGCCCCTTTCCGTTCCCGATGCCTGTCGTTTAATGGAACGTACTCCTGGATGCCGCGCCTCTATCACAAGTCTTCAATTGTGCTTTATTATACGGAAAGAATGGAGCTTGTCAACCGCTTGTCAATAAAAATGCAATTTTTCTTGCACAGATGACAAAGGAGCGCCAAAATTTGGCGCTCCTTTTTGTGATATTCACAAGCGATCAATACCGTCCCAGGTCGGCGGAGGCGTCAGAGTTGGCGGTTTTGCCGAACTGATAGTCGTTGCCGGGCAGCACTGCGTTGAGCGCAATGCCCACCAGGGCGGCGGTGGCGATGCCGGAGAGCTTGATGGTGATGGAGCCCAGGGCGAACACGATGGCCTCGTCGCTGCCGGTGCCGTATTTGATTCCCACGGCCAGCACCAGGATCAGGGCGGCGATGATGACGTTGCGGCTCTTGGTGAAGTCCACTTGGTTTTCCACCACATTCCGCACACCCACGGCGGAGATCATGCCGTAGAGGATCAGGGACACGCCGCCCAGGGTGGCCTGGGGCATGGCTTCGATGACGGCGGCAAACTTGGGGCTGAAGGAGAGGATAATGGCAAACACGGCGGCCAGGCGGATGACACGGGGATCGTAGACCCGGGTCAGGTTCAAAACGCCGGTGTTTTCACCGTAGGTGGTGTTGGCCGGGGCGCCGAACAAAGACGCGGCGATGGTGGCCAGGCCGTCGCCCAACAGGGAGCGGTGCAGGCCGGGATCCTCGATGAAGTTGTCGCCCACAGTGGAGGAGATGGCGGACATGTCGCCGATGTGCTCCATGATGGTGGCAATGGAGATGGGGACAATGGTGATGGCCGCGGTGATCAGCAGTGAGACGTCGGGGTTCTGGAAAATGGAGAACACCGTATTGCTCCACTGGAAGGGCAGGCCGAACCAGGCCGCCTCCTGAACGGCGGTGAAGTCCACATTGTTGGTGACGGCCGCCACCCCATAGGAGGCGATGATGCCCAACAGGATGGGGATGATCTTCACCATGCCTCTGCCCCAGATGTTGCAGACGATGACCACCACAATGGCCACCAGCGCGATGCCCCAGTTCTGGGCACAGCAGGAGAGCGCCCAGCCGGACAGGCACAGTCCGATGGCGATGATAATGGGACCTGTGACAATGGGGGGGAAGAAGCGCATGACCTTATTGGCGCCAAAGGCCTTGAACAGGGCGGAGATCACCAGGTACAAGAGGCCCGCACAGGCCACGCCGAAGCAGGCGTAGGGCAGAAGCTCCGGCTCACCGCCCGGGGCGATGGTGGTATAGGCCGCCAGGAAGGCAAAGGAGGAGCCTAAGAAGGCGGGCACCTTACGCTTGGTCAGAAGGTGGAACAGCAGTGTGCCCAAGCCGGCAAAGAGCAGCGTGGCGGAGACACTGAGGCCGGTGATGGCCGGCACCAGCACAGTGGCGCCGAACATGGCGAACATATGCTGGAGGCCCAACACCAGCATTTTGGGAGTGCCCAGGGTACGGGCGTCAAGGACAGGTTTCATCTCGGTTTCTTTCATGACGTTTCTCCTCTCACAATTTGGGGCCCGGATAAAATTTTCCCACATCCGGGCAAAAAAAATACCGGCAGAAAGCCGGTCAAAAAGGGAACAGGAGAAAAGGAACAGACTGTTTCACACACTTCAACATCGCAGTTCCCTCCTCCATTTGATTGAAAATTATTATACGGAAGGGGAGAAAAAAATGCAAGCCCTTTCTTCGATAAGATGTGACGGAAATTTCCCCAAAAGCTTGTCGAATCTGACAAAGAAAGAGAGAAGGCGAAAGCCTTCTCTCCTGGCTTAACATGTGGGGTCCAGTGGCTGCACACTGTAGCGCAGCAGGGCTGGGGAGTGGGGGTACTGGCGTCCAAACTGCCTGACGATGCGCTCCATGACCCTGCAGCTGTTTTCATAGTTGGCCCGGGGCAGCAGGATGATAAACTGGGAGACGCTGCACCGGGACGCGACGTCACCCCTCCGCAGGCTCAGCCGGACCAATTCGCACAGATTCTCCATGCAGCGGTCCAAACTGCGCTTAGCAAGCTTGGAGCCCTTCATGCTTGTGACGCTCAAAAGGGCGATGTGGGCGGCGTCGCCGCTGCGGGCCACGCTGCGGGCCTCTGCCCGGTAGATGGCCTTGAAAAAGTCATAGTCGCACACCAGGGCGCCGGGAGCAGACGAGGGCTCCTTCAACTGATCCCGCACGGCACTGATGTCCACCTCGTGCTCATTGGTGGAACGGATGGCCTCGCGGTACAGCGCCTTGATTTCATCGGAGGGCATGACGCCGAACCGGTCGAACAGCATGTCGCTCATGCTCTCAAATACGGTGGCCGCCGCCTGCTGGTTGCCCATGTCCAGCAGCTGGCGCATAAGATGGTAGTAAAGGAACTCGTCGCAGGCTTCGATCTCAATGGCCTTGCGGCATACGGCTGCGGCTTCGTCCAGCCTGCCCAGTTCCTCCAGCAGAGGAATCACCTCGTGGACGGTCTGGGTATACAGGTTGTGGAAGTATGTATTGACCGGCACCACCCAGGGTTCGGTGGCCAGCTTGGGAAGGAAATCACCACTGTAGATCTCCAGCGCCTGAAGATAGGAGACAAGGCGCTGCTCCGGCTCCTTCTGGGCCTTGCCCGCCTTGCAGAAGGACTCGAACTGGTCCACATCATAGGTAAACGTCAGGTCGGGATTCCACGCGTAGTCACCCTGGCGGCGGACGATCAGCTCGTGGCCCACGCTGCCTCCCAACTGATTGAGCATGGTACGCACCCGATGGAACATGGTTTTCAGGGCGTTGGCCGGATTGGAACTGCTCTCCTCCTCTCCCCACAGAAGATCGATCAGCTCCTCCTGCGAAATGCTGCGGTGCCGGAAATAGATCATATAGGCCAGCAGCAGCCACACCTTCCGGGAGCGGTTGTCGCTGTCATTGATCGCATCTGCACCGTTGCTGATGGAGAACTCCCCTAACATGCAAACACGCAAATCATCCATATAAACACACCTGCCTTTCAAGTTGGGGGAGACCGCCCCAGCTTTTCAAGTATCCATACTAAGTTATATTATCATAAAAAAATCAGCCGTGCAATGAAAACTCGGCTGAGTTACATGGAAAAAGCACAGATGAAAAAATTTCCCAAAATGTACTTCCATTTTAAACTGGATGTGCTATAATACTTCATAAGGTATGGATTACTGTGGAAAGGAAGCAGGCAGGATGAACAGAAACCGCTTGGCCGCCCTGTTGACGGCGGCGATGCTATTTTGTACCGGCTGTGCAAGCAGCGAGGTTCCCGACGGCAGCGACGTGCCCATGGGCGCCGCCGTCACAAAGGCATTTTCACAGTCCGTGGAAGTAAAAGACGCCGATCCCACTGCGGAGCTGGCCGTGTTGGCCACCGATCCCGCGGTGATCAACGGCTTGATGCCCGTTGCCTCCGGCACCCAGGTCAAGGAGAACGCCAGTGCGGTGATCGACTACTCCAACACCGCCGACGGCTATGTGATGGTCAAGTACACCGCCTCCACATCCAAGAAACTGAAGGCCCAGGTCAAAGGGCCCAGCGGTGTCACGTACACCTATAACCTGACCGCCGGAGCGGACTATGCCACCTTCCCCCTTTCCGACGGCAATGGAAGCTATCAGGTCAGCATCTTTGAGAATATCTCCGGCACCAGCTACTCCACGGTGCTCTCCGTCTCTTTCACCGCATCTCTGAAGGATGAATTTGCGCCGTTCCTGCTGCCCAACCAGTATGTAAACTACACGCCTGAGAGCAAGACTGTGGCGAAGGCGGCGGAGCTGACCTCCGGTGTGTCGGATACGCTGAAAAAAGTGCAGAAGGTCTACGAGTTTGTGGTGGACAACATTTCCTACGACTACGAGAAAGCGGCGTCTGTGAAGAGCGGATACCTGCCTGTGCTGGACACGGTGCTGGCGCAGAAGAAGGGGATTTGCTTTGACTACGCGGCGCTGATGACAGCCATGCTCCGCAGCCAGGATGTCCCCACCAAACTTGTGGTGGGCTACAGCGGGGATATCTACCATGCATGGATCAACGTCTACTCCCCGGAGTCCGGCTGGGTGGAGAATGTGGTCTATTTCGACGGCACCACCTGGAAACTGATGGACCCCACCTTTGCCTCCACCGGGAACCAGAGCAAGGAAATCATGAAATACATTGGCGACGGCAAGAACTACAGCGCCAAATATATTTATTGAGAGCCGTTCGGAAAGTCTTTACTTATAAGTGGATATTATGTAAAATGGACTTGCCTGTGCAAGTCCATTTTTTATCGAATCATGGAGAATGATATGAAAAAGAGATATTTGTCGTCAGGATACCTGTCCGCCTTCTGCCTGGAGCTCTCCGTCATGCTCCACGCCGGCATCGGCGTGGGGGACGGCCTGCATTTGCTGGCGGAGGACGGGGATCAGGAGTCGGAGCTGCTCAGGGAGCTGGCCGGGGCGGTGGACGGAGGGGAGCCCCTCTCCGCGGCCATGGCCGCCACGCAGGCGTTTCCCGACTATGCGGTGTATCTGGCCGGGGCTGGGGAACAAACCGGCCGGCAGGAGGAAGCCTTCCGGGCCCTTGCCGCCTACTATGACACGATAGAGCGGATGGGAAACCGCATCCGCGGCGCCCTGACCTATCCGGCGATTTTGCTGCTGATGATGCTGGCGGTGATCGTGGTGCTGCTGGCAAAGGTACTGCCGGTCTTTGAGTCGGTATTTGCCCGGCTGGGCGGACAAATGACCGGCCTTGCCGGCGGGCTGCTGGCCCTGGGCGGTGTGCTGAACCGCATGCTGCCGGTGCTTTGTGTGGTACTGGCCTTGGTGCTGGCCCTGGTCGCGGCCTTTTCCGTGAGCCTGCCCTTCCGGAACTGGGCGGGACGGTTTTGGCAGCGCCGCCGGGGAGACCGGGGCATTGCCGGAAAGGTGGGAGCGGCCCAGTTTGCCGCGGCGCTGTCCATGGGGATGGCCAGCGGCCTGCCGGTGGAGGAAGCGCTGGCCATGGCCACCTCGCTCCACAGCGAGAACGCCGCCATGGAGCGGCGTTACAATGACTGCCGTTCCCGTCTGGACGAGGGGGCGGGCCTTGCGGAGGCGCTGCGCCAGAGCGGCCTGCTGCCTCCTGCTTTTTGCCGGATGCTGTCCCTTGGTATCCGCAGCGGCAGCGGCGACACGGTGATGGCAGAGATTTCGCGGCGGCTTCAGACGGACGCGGAGCGCAGCGTGGAGGAGACAGTGAGCCGGGTGGAGCCGGGCATTGTGATCGTCTCTTCCCTTTTGGTGGGCGGCATTTTGCTGTCCGTGATGCTGCCTCTGGTGCGGATCATGTCCGCCATCGGGTGAGCGTATGAAAAAGGGAAGAACGCGATGGACTGCCTGGCTTCTCCTGCCGGTGACCGCCGCCTTGGCTCTGACGCTTTTGATGGGGGCCCTGGCCCATGTGGATGCGTCCCAGAGCGAGGAGGGGCGCAAACAGCTGGAGGAGAGCATACGCCGGGCGGCCGTCAGCAGCTACGCCTCAGAGGGGGTTTACCCCGCCACGCTGGAGGAGCTGGAACAAGGCTACGGCATCCAGGTGGATGAGACGCGCTACGCAGTGTTTTATGAGATTTTTGCCGACAACATCATGCCGGAGATCACAGTCCTTGCACGCTGAGGAGGGGAAAGATGAAGCGACATTCCATCGGGGGCATATTCGTCCTGCTGACTTTCGGCGTGCTGTCTTCAGCAATCCTGCTGGTGCTCCTGCTTGGCGCGGACAGCTACCGCCAGCTGAGCGAGCGGGGCGGTGCGAGCTATGAAAAGCGGATATGCGTCCAATATATTGCATCAAAGGTGCGGCACAATGATGTTCCGGGCGGCGTTTTTGTGGATGGCTTCTCCTCGGATGAGGAGGGCATCCCCACGCTGTACCTGGCCCGCGAGGTGGAGGGGGAGCCCTACTACACCCGGATTTACTACTATGATGGATCGGTGCGGGAGCTGTTTGCTTCGGCGCTGGAGGAGTTTTCGCCGGAGGACGGCAACGAGGTCATGGCCGCGGGCGCTCTGAATTTTTGGGAGGGCGACGGGGAGCTGACGGTGGAGGCCACGGACACAAAGGGCGAGGTCACTGCATTGACGCTGGCGCTTCGAAGCGGGGAGGCGGACGCATGAACCAGAACCGATCGGCACTTGTGCTGATGGAGCAGGTGGTGATGATCCTTGTGTTCGCCATTGCCGCGGCCCTGTGCGTGCAGGCGTTTGCCCTCTCCAACCAAAAGTCCCGGGAGAGCGCTGCCCTGGATCAGGCGGTCCTCCTGGCCCAGAATGCCGCGGAGCTGATGAAGCACGCGGGGGAGGACCCGGCCCATGCCATGGAGGCTGCCCGGGAGGGCATGGGGGGCCAGATTTCCCAGGGAATGTGGTATGTGCTCTACGATGGCGGCTGGAACGCGGTTTCCGAGGGGGCGTCCTACCGGCTGGAGGTATTCCCGGGGGCGCTGGGCGGCCTGGAACCCCAGGAGGGGCTGGTGCAGGCCTTGGTCCGGGTATCCCATGAGGATGGCCAGGAAATTTTCTCCCTGCCCATCGCATGGCAGGAGGTGAGCGGCCGTGGATGAGAACCGTTCCAGCCCGCCCGCTGTGGGCGGAAGCTCACTTTTGGTGATGTTCGCGGTGCTCTGCCTGGTGATATTCGCGCTGCTGAGCCTCTCCACCATGACGGCGGACGTCTCGCTGTCCCAGCGCAGCGCACAGGCGGTGGCGGAGTACTATGCGGCGGACTGGGAGGCGGAGCGCATTTTGGCGCTGCTGCGCCAGGGCCAGGTGTTGGAGTCGGTGGAGGAGTCGGCGGCGGAGGACGGCACCGTTTCCTACCGCTATGCCGTGGAAATCTCCGGCTCTCAGGAACTGCGTGTCCAGGTGGACTTCGATAAAGATCGGATACATTATGATATAGCACAATGGCAGCAGGTCTCCACCGGCGATTGGCAGCCGGAGGAGGAGCTTCCGGTTTATACAGGCTGAAAAAGGAGCGGAGACATGTCTGATTTGATCGATTATCTGCGCCGGGCCGTGGAGGACGGGGCATCCGATATCTTCATTGTGGCCGGCGGCATGGTGAGTTATAAGCGGGACGGGCGGATCCTGCCCATCAGTGACACCAAAGTGTTTCCCCCGGAAACGGAGCGGCTGATCGGGGAGATCTACCGCATGGCTGGCCGGGAGCAGGACCGCTACCTAAAGACCGGGGACGACGACTTTTCCTTTGCCCAGCCCGGCCTGGCCCGCTTCCGGGTCAGCACTTACCGCCAGCGCGGCTCCATGGCCGCGGTGATCCGTGTGGTGTCCTTTGAGATTCCGGACCACAGGGCCCTGGGCATCCCCGACTCCGTGATGGAGGTGGCGGACGTGAGCCACGGCATGGTGGTGATTTCCGGCACGGCGGGCAGCGGGAAATCCACCACCCAGGCCTGCCTCATCGACCGGATCAACCGAACCCGCAGCGCCCACGTCATTACCCTGGAGGACCCCATCGAGTTCCTCTATCGGGATGAAAAGAGCATCATCAGCCAGCGGGAGATCGCCATTGACACGGCGGATTACCTCTCCGCGCTGCGCTCCTGCCTGCGCCAGGCGCCGGACGTGATCCTGCTGGGAGAGATGCGGGACTATGAGACCATCCGCACCGCCATGACCGCCGCAGAGACAGGGCATCTGGTCATCACTACTCTGCATACCCAGGGGGCGGTGAGCACCATCGACCGGATCATCGACATTTTCCCGCCGGCCCAGCAGGCCCAGGTCCGCACGCAGCTTTCCATGGTGCTGCACTCGGTGATCTCCCAGCAGCTGCTCCCGGGGAGTAAGGGCGGCCGGGTACCGGCCATGGAGGTCATGCGGGTCAACGGCGCCATCCGCAACATGATCCGTGACAGCAAGAACTACCAGATCGACAACGTGATACAGACTTCCTCCGCGGAGGGGATGATCTCCATGGATCAGGCGATCTGGAAGCTCTGCCAGGAGGGGGCCATCGGCGCAGAGACGGCGGCGGACTACGCCGTGAACCCGGAGCAGATGCGCCGCCGGCTGGCTCAGGGGAACTGAATAGAAAAAGCGGAGTCCCAATCCGGCTTTGCGTTTCCAGCAAAATAATCATGCAAAAGCACCCAATTCTGGGTGCTTTTGCCCTTTTGTATCAACATAAGGACGAGCAATCAAGCTTCCAAAAGGTGGTATATGACATGGGAGGAAACCTTGCAAAATACTAAGAAATACTGTATAATTAGAAAAAATTGACAGGAAAGAAAACCGAGCGGGTGTCGCTCGGTCCTTTGGTATGTACCAAAGGACAATACGCTCTGAATAGATACAACATAAAAGGAGACAAACCTATGGAAAAGTCAAGGAGATACTTATCAATTTTGCTGGCTGCAATCATTTGCATCGGCCTTTTTCCCGTGACAGGCCAGGCCTATGACATTGGAGTGCCAGGGCTTCCATCTATTGGTGTCGATGGTGAAGAGCTGGCAGCGGGCATCTACTATTTCTATCAAAACAAAACGTTGGTGACCGAAGGGGCAGACAATTCGAACTATCATATTTATTACGATGAGGAAGCCTCTAAGCTGACCCTGAACAATGTGACCATTGATGGGCATGTCCTCGTCCCCGGGGGGACTACGATCGAAATCATCGGCACGGTCTCCATTGATGGAGGCACTGGGATTCAATCTACTTCCGACGGTGACGTCACCGTGACCGGAGAGGATTCCGCAATCCTTACCGTCACTACCCAAACTGAGGGTATCCTGATTCCTGACGAATTTTCTGGAACGATCGAATTATCGGGCGGCATCACTGTGACGATGAATTGCGGTGCTTATGCAATCAACAATTGCAAAGAGAAAGATGGCGGCGTAAAGGTTGGGGGATCCGTTAACCTGACATCCACCGGTTCCCAGCCGGCGATTGGCACGGACGCCGGGGACATTATGATTTGTGACCAGGCACAAATCGCGGCAAATAGCCAGATTAGCACATCTAAGGGGAATATTTACATTCAGGACAATGCTGTTGTAACTGTTGACACAGCGGGAATCGCGATTTCCGCCGGCTATGGGGATAAGATTGAGATCACAGATGCTGCGCGGGTCACGGCAAAGGGCAGCACAGGCATCAATGCATTTTCCGGAAGCCTGTTGGTGGATAAGAAGGCCACATTGTGTGCAACTGCTACTGGAAAGGACACTGCCGCGATAAGCATAGGTCTGCCGGGCGACACGATCCCGCAAACGGTCCAGATCAATGGGACTGTGGATGCGACGGGTTTTGTGGGGATCGGGGTAAATAATAAAGACAGCGGGATTGTCATAGACGGTGGGACTGCTGCCATCAACTCCAAGCTCGCCGGCCTTTATCTTAGAGATCAGACTGGCACCGCCTCAATCACCAATGGGGCAGATGTTTCAATTACATCTGAGCAGTTTGGGGTTTTCATGGCTGAAGGCGCTGCGAGTCCAGAAATTGAAAACAGCACGATAACAATATCCTCAGGGGAAAAGGCGTTCCTGAGAACTGTTCCCACATTTGGCTATGATGTGTGCCAAAGAAACTGGGCCGGTGACAGCGAGGATACTGCAACTGCTGTAGCGACAAAAGACCTGACGAATGGATTTGCTGCAAGCAAATACCTCAAGGTCATGCCCGCTGCACATACCGGCGGGACAGCGACCCACACGGACCGTGCAATTTGTGAAAACTGCGGGCAAGCTTATGGCGAATTGGCCCATGAGTTCAGCAGCGCCTGGACATCGGATGCAAGCGGGCATTGGCACGCATGCACTTGCGGAGCAAAAGCGGATGCAGCTGCCCATACCCCTGGCGCCGCAGCGACAGGAACTACCCCGCAGACCTGTACGGTATGTGGATATGTCATAGCTCCGGCAACTGGCGGGCACCAGGGCGGAGGCTCCGGTGGAGGGGGCAATCATGTTGTCATATCCTTTGACACAAACGGCGGCGATGACATCAAGAACATAAATAAGAATTTTGGCTCAAGCCTCGATTTAAGTGACTACACCCCTATGCGGGATGGATACATTTTCCAGGGGTGGTATTTGGATCAGGAGATGACTAAACCGGCTGATGATGTGAAGCTGACGAACGATACCAAGATTTATGCCAAGTGGGAATGGGATAACCCCTTTGGCGATATCAGCAAGGAGGAGTGGTTCTACAGCACTGTGGAGTTCGTTTACACGAGCGACCTGATGAAGGGGACTGATATTGGCCAGTTCAGCCCCAACAGCTCGACAACTCGTGGGCAGATAGCGGCCATCCTCTGGAGGCTGGCGGGCAGCCCCGATGCGTCCGGAGGCGATTTTGCGGATGTGGCGAGCGAAACATATTATGCCGAGGCCGTCCGCTGGGCAGACAGTGAGGGGATTGTGAACGGCTATGGAAATGACCTTTTCGGCCCGGACGACCCCATCACCCGTGAGCAGTTCGCCGTAATGCTTTACAACTACGCCGGGAAACCGGCTGCCCCCAATGAGGACTTGGCCTTCAGGGACTGGGAGCAGGGCAGCGACTACGCGCAGGACGCCCTGCGCTGGGCTGTGAGCGAGGGTATTATCTCCGGCAAGCCTGGCAACATCCTTGATCCCCGGGGACAAGCCACCCGTGCCCAGGTGGCAGTTATGCTTCAGCGGTTCCTTGAAAAGTAACGGGCCGGGCACCATCTGCTGTAAATTGAAAAAAGACTCGGATAGAGCGGGCGGACAGAACTGTTTGCCCGCTCTATCCATAGTTTGGCTGCAGTTCCATCAGAGGAGGCTGATGGCTCTGGTTATGCGGAAAAGATCGGAGAATGTACCCATTTTTGTAACGGTGATCAGATAGAATAGGCAAAACAACCGGCAGAGCGGGCTGCCCCATAAGCCCCTCAGCCCGGTAACGGAAAAACTTGTTTCTGGAAAGAGAAAATGTAAAAATAATTTCAAAATGTATCCAGATGTGTAACCGACGGCGTGTAGACTGGGTACACAAGAGCAGAAAGGAGGCGGCATATGCACAGGGTACTGGCAAACGAATACCATACTACTGTCGTATGCATCGACTCTTATCAGGACAGGATCCTGCGGGGGCGGCTGTATAACCTGATGCTGGATGGGTCGGTTCCCTTCCATGGGTTCATTGAATTCCTCATGGCCATGGAGACGATCCTGGATCAGATGAACTTCCCACAGCCATTTACCGCAGAGCGCTCCTTCCGGCCAGTGGACAAAACGCTCCCCCAGGTGCGGACGGAAAATATGGAGCAGCGGGGCCAGGCGGCTACCTTCTCCATCAAAGTGATTTTCCGTCAAAACGCCAGCTGGCAGGGAACCGTTGCATGGCTGGAGGAAGGGCGGGAAGAGAGCTTTCGCAGCGTATTGGAGCTCAGTATGCTGCTCAACAGCGCCCTGACTGATGCGGGACAAAGCGATGAATACGAACTGAGAAAGACATCCCCACCTGTTTGACCTGGCATGGACAGCACGCAGGTCATTGAGAAAAATGTGTCAGCAACAGAAATATCTGAAACGGCAAACCGCCCGAAAGAGCGGGACGCAAAGTTTGGAGGCTAAAGCCCGCCATCCGGGGGCCATGCCTGTCCGGCCGCCACATATTTCGATCTCAATAAGAAATGAAGGGAGAACGAAATTATGGCAACAACAAGGAAGCGGCTTTTGTCGCTGGTGATGGCAGTGATTATGGCGTTCAGCCTGCTGCCCATCAGTGTGCTGGCCGCAAATGAGAGCGATGTCAAAAAACAGACTACGGAGCAGATCGTCAACAAGGGAGGAACCTCCTATTACATGGCGAACGGCTCCGACGGCAGCGCATCCAACTACGATGTGTCCGTCACCAAGGAATTGACGGCCACCGGAGTGGAAAATGAGTTCAACGTGAAGGTGAACGTCACCTATAAGAACGCAACCACCACCACCCAGAGCGCCGACGCGGCGACCACGCTGATCATCGATACCTCCGGCTCGATGGACTACTGCGCCGAGTGCGGACAAAACAGCATGGAAGAGCACACAGAGTGGCACCAATACTGCCCCGACGGCAGCGGTAAGGAGTATGTCCGGGGAGAGTGGGTTTCTACCAGCAAATACAATGGTTATTATGCCTGTGCCAACTGCGGCAAAAGAGAACGCAATCACAATTCGGAGTTAGTTACCACCTATGAATGCAGCGACTGCGGCAGCACCCAGTCCCGGATCATGGCGGCCCAGGCGGCGGCCTGCGCCTTCCTGGACAGCTATGCCTCCGGCGCACAGGCGGGCACCCACCGCTATGTGTCTCTGGTGACCTTTGCACAGAGTGCAAATTCCCGGGATCTGGACACGCAGACCAGCGGCAAACAGTATTGGGTGGACGTTACCGACGCCACCGCACTGCAGCGGGCCAAGGACGTGATCAACGGCCTGAGCGCCAGTGGCGGCACCAACACCAGCGGCGGCGTGATGCTGGCCAACAACCTGTTCACCCAGAAAAGCGTGAACAGCCAGGTCGCGGGCATTGACAACAAGTTTGCCGTGCTGCTGACCGACGGCCAGCCTACTTACCGCAGAGACGCCAGCAGCAATGATGTGGATTCAATTTCTAAAGACGGCGGAAATGGCTCTGAAACAAGCAGCTCCAACAGCCGGGCGGTAGAGAATACCTGCAAAACTCTGGTGAACTCCACCGGCGTGGACCTGTTCGCCATCTCTTATGGTTTGAGCGGCAACATTGTCAATGGCAGCGGCACGACCAAGACCATCACCAGCTGGCTGCAGGACGACTGTTATGTGGGGAAGCGTCCGGCCGACGATCCCACAAACCCCAATCGGAGCGACGTGTTCATGGCCGGCAATTCGGCGGCTCTGAACAGCGCCTTTTCCTCCATTCTCAACAGTATCGAGCAAAGCGGTTCCACCGGTGAGGCGGCGGGCGATATCGTCTCCGGCGGAGCCGTGGAAACCAAGGATAAGTGCATCGGCTTTGTCCAGTTCACCAGCGCCAACGGCGCCACGCAGGCCGATGGTGAGATTGTCTGGAACCTGGCCGGAGCCGCCAAGGATACCACCGGCGTGCCCGAGGGCTACACCTCCTACACCATGACCTACAAGGTGCGCCTGGACAACACCCAGGACGGCTTTGTGGAGGGAGAGGAGTACTCCGCCGGCGCGGCCTCCTTCACCTATCAGGACGCCAGTACCGGTAACGAGTACACCAAGACTTCCCCCGCCCCCATCGTGAAGGGCTATTTGGGCAGCCTGGTCTTCAACAAGGTGTCTCATCACACCGTGAACGGCAAGCAGCTGCTTCTGCCTGGTGCAAAGTTCACCCTGACCAGCACCAGCACCAATCCGTCCATCGTCCGTGAAGCCACCTCCTCCGCGGAGGAGGGCCACAAGGGCGAGGTGCTGTTCGATGAGACCATCCCCTCCGGCTATACCTATACCATGAAAGAGTTCCCGGCTCCCGAGGGTTATGTGGCCAACGACAGTGAGTGGGCCGTGACCGTCAACTACGGCGAGGTCACCATCACCTCGGTGAAGGGCGACGCCCTGAGCGATGGCGGCAGCGTGGTCAACAAGCTGGCGCAGACCTACAAGGACCTCACCCTCACCAAGAGCTGGTATATGCCCGCCAATCCCCAGGGCGGCGAGTCTACCACGGCCATCTACGTCAACGTGTATCAGGACGGCGGCAGCGAGGCGTTTGCCACGCTGTACCTGAACGGTTCCACGGCTACGGTAAATAACTGCGCCGACAGCAATGTCCGCGTCGCGGCCACCCAGAACACCACGACCAAATACTGGGAGTACACCCTCACCGTACCCGACAACAATCCGGAAAACGGCGGCAGCCATACCTACACCATCTCTGAACCTACGCTGACCGGCTTTGATCAGAGCGGCAGCGGTTTGGCCCTGATCAACACCGCCACCGGCAAGACCTCGATCTATGTGGAGAAGGAGTGGATCCTGCCCGAGGGCGTGGAGCTCACCCTGCCCCGCACGGTCCAGGTGGAAGTGCTGCGCAACGGCGAGAGCTTCGGCGACGGCGGCCACACCTACCTGGATGTGGACAGCAGCAAGGCCACAGGAAACACGGCTGCCTCCCTTGAGCTGGATCTCTATGATAGCAACGGCGAATACTATACCTATACCGTAAGCGAAGTCACTGCCTCCACCTATCAGCTGGTGTCCATCACCGGTGAAGGCAGCCAGGCCGAGCCTTTCGTGATTACCAACACCGTGGCCAATGAGACAGTGCCCGTAACGGTCAGCAAGACCTGGCAGGATGCAGGCGACGGCTCCAAGCGGCCCGCGTCCATCAACGTCCAGCTGCTCCAGGACGGCGCAGCCTATGGCAGCGCTGTGGAGCTGCGGGGCGAGAGCTGGAGCCACGAGTTCGGCAATTTGCCCAAGTACAGCTTCCTGGATCAGAACGGCAAAGAGACCACGGACCTGAGCAAGGTCGTCTCCGTGAAGGCCCACACTTATACGGTGCAGGAGCTGGGCAATTTTGACGGCTACACCTCCTCCGCCGAGGGCCTGACCCTCACCAACACCCGTCAGGAAACCGGTTCCATCACCGTCACCAAGTACTGGGAAGACGGCATTACCGGCGGCCACACCGGCTCGGTTGTGGTGCGGCTGAACGACGGCACCGTGTATGAAGACAAGACCCTGAACGAGGGCAACGACTGGACCGCCTCCTGGGAGAATGTGCCTCTGTTCGACGCCACCGGCAACAAGATTACCTACACGGTTTCCGAGGTCAGCGGACCTGAAAACTACGTCCCCGTCATCTCCTATGGCGACAATGACGAGACCTCCGCGGTGTTTGTGAACGGCGCGGCCTCCGTGGCCATCACCAATACCCCTGATGGCAGCGGGGAGACCACCTCCGTCACCGTGAACAAGACCTGGAACCACCCCTCCGGCTACACCGCTCCCGGCGCCACCTTTACCCTCTATCAGGAAAAGGAGGACGGCAGCGAAAAGACAGCCTATGTCTATCCCGCGGACGCCGGATGCACTAACCCCGCGGAGAACGTGACCAATACGTACACCTTCACCAACCTGCCCAAGTACTATTTTGAGCAGGATGAGGAAACCGGCGAGTCCATTGCGGTTCCCTATCGCTACACCGTGGTGGAGTCCTCCGTCACCAACGCCAATGGCGATGCTTACACCAGCAGCGTCACCACCGAAACCGGCGCGGACGGCAATGTGATTTACAACTTTGTCAACACCATCACCGGCAGCGTCTCCGTCCAGGTCAGCAAGGAGTGGATCGACCTGCTGGCAGGCAGCGACAGCAGCCGCAAAGCCCAGGCTGAACTCCAGCTGGAGCGCAGCACCGACAACGTCAACTGGGAGGCCATGACCGGCAAGACGGTGTCCACCAATGTGGATAAGACCTTTACGCCCTGGTCCGGCCTGGAAAAGTACGATGCAAGCGGCCGGCTGTACAGCTACAGAGTGACTGAGAAGGCCATCATGGGCTATGAGACTCCCGTGATCTCCGACGATCTGGACAGCTCCGCCAACTTTGAGTTCAAAGTGACCAACAAGCTGGCCCAGAGCACTACCGGCGCCTTCACCGTCACCAAGAACTGGGTGGACGGCAGCGCCGCCAACGCGGATCGTCCGGCCATCACCCTGAAACTGAAGCAGGGCACCAGCGTGTATGGCACCGTCACCGTGGCGGGCAACGGCACTGTCACTTTGGCCGACGGCAGCAAGCTGGCCGCCGATCAGGTGAGCGCCAATGTGAACACCACCAACAACAGCTGGACCGTCTACTTCAACGGACTGCCCCTCTACAACATCGGAGCTTCCTCCGTCACGGCCTATGTGTATTCCATCGAAGAGGCCAGTGTGGAGGGCTACCAGAGCTCGACCGTCAACCATGAAAACAGCAATTCCGCCCTCATCACCAACACCCTGACCCAGGGCGTGAAGGATGCGACTGTCACCAAGCTCTGGGTGGATCCCACCAACGAACATCCCGACGTGACCTTCTCTCTGAACGCCAGGCTGGCAAGCGGCGCTCCCGTGACCACCGTCGACGGGGCGGCCCTGCCCACCACCATCGTCCTGACGCAGGATGAGGAAAAGGCCAATGCGGATGACAGCGACAACATCTACCTGGCTGTGGGTGCCGGCACCAACGAGTGGAGCTACACCATTTCCGGCCTGCCCAAGTACAACGACAACCGCAGCGAGATCTTCTACACCTTTGATGAGCCCACCGCGCCCGAAGGGTATACCAAGAAGGCCCTGGAGGTGGAGGGCAAGGTTGTCCCCAACGCCTTCGTCAACACCATTGAGCAGGCCACGGTTTCCGTTGCCGGCACCAAGGCCTGGGACCGCACCGTTGAAGGCGACTACTACGTTCCCGGCACGGTTGAGGGCATCTATGTGGCCCTGTACCGCGACAACAACCAGCTGGTTCCCGAGAGTGAGCTGGCCGAGGGCGTCACCAACCCCCTGTATGTGACCAAGGGCGACGGCGACACCGATGCGCTGTGGAGCTTCTCCTTCGGTAATCTGAACAAGTATGCTGTGGACGGCGACGGCCACGAGTACTCCTACAGCGTCAGCGAGGTCTACTACGAGACCGTTGAGGGCCAGCAGGTCCTGCGCAAGGTGGAGAACAACGGCTCCATCGTCTTCGGAAACGACACCTATGACGTCACCTATGGCGAGAACAACAGCATCAGCAATACCTACAATCAGCCTCAGAAGTACTGGTACCGCGTGGACACCAGCTACACCACCGTCCAGTCCGGCACTACCATCTTCTCCTACAGCTCCGCCGGCACGGTGCAGGAGTTTGCGGGCCCCGGCACGCTGAGTGTCGATCCTGCGGACTATGCAGCGCTGAAGGGCATTCCCTTCGAGTATGTCTCTGACAACACCCGCGCCTTCATCGACGTGAAGGATGGGGAGGACACTCCGCTGGAGTTCACCGGTGATGTGTCCGTCACTGTGGATCAGATCAACCAGGTGTACGTGATCCATCTGGAGTATGTCCGTACCCTCTATAAGCTGACCACCAATTACCAGTATCTCACTCCCCAGACCATCAACGGCGAGGTCACCAGCGAGGTTTATCCCTCTACCACCGATCCTGTTCAGCAGACCGGCGAGACCACTGATGTCGAAAAGTATGTGGATCCCGGCAAGTACACCGCGACCCAGGCCTTTACCACCGAACGCAAGAGCGCTCCCGCGGGCTATGAGATCGTGAAGGTCACCCTGCGCAACGGAACCGGCGAGGTCCAGACCGTGGAAGTGAAGGACGGAAGCATCACCTTCCCCGACAGAGGAAACTTCAACAGCGCAGATGTGACCGTGACCTACTACTACGAAAAGATCACCGCGGAGCATCAGACCATCGGCGACCAGGTCACCTTCACCAAGAAGGGCGACGGCGGCGAGATTGTTAGCAGCAGCAACAACAATCAGATCACCACCAACGCGGTGTTCGGTCTGTTCAGTGACGCCAGCTGCGCCAAGGAGTCCTTCATCAAGGAGCTTTCCATCGGCACGGACGGCAAGCTGACCATTACGGCCGGCAAGGGCCAGACCACCGACCTGGGCGCGGGCACCTATTACCTGAAGGAGACTGCGGCGCCCACCGGATATGTGATCGGTGCGGAAACGGTCTATAAAATCGTCGTTGCATCCAATGACACCTCCCACTGGTCCGGCAACGTCTGGTATCCTGAGACCACCTGGACCATCACCGTGGACGGCAAGACCGTCAGCAATACCGATGTGGTCAACAACATGCTGAAGGATACCTACAGTGTGGAGTACTACTTTGAGACCGGCGTCAACAGCAATGCCTATACCCAGAAGAGCGAATACCCCAACAAGACCGATTTGGTCATCACCTATTTCGATACCATCTCTTCCTCCGCCTACGAGCTGGGCAAGGATGGCATGGGCCTGGTGCCTGAGGGCTACAGCCTGAATGCGGCCAAGACCGGCTCCAAGACGCTGACCTATGCAATGGTCACCGGCAATCCGGCCCAGAATGTCATCAAGCTGTACTACGATCTGGATATGACCCAGAGAGAGGACCTCTCCGTCACCAAGAGCTGGATCGGCCAGGCAAAGACCGCCACCGTGGGCCTCTTTGAGACCGTGGACGGCGTGGAGACCCTTTCCACCCGTTCCGATGCGGTGAAGACCATCACCAGCAACGCCACCTGGTCCAACCTGGATGAGTACACCGACGGCGGCAAGGCCATCACCTACGCGGCCTACGAGGTCGTGGACAACGGCAACGGCACCTACACCAAGCTGACAAGCGGAGACACCGTCACCATCGACGGCGTCAAGTACCTGGTGAGCTATGCGGACAACAGCATCACCAACCGTGAGCTGCGGAGCGTGACGGTTACCAAGGCCTGGAGCGGCACGTCTGACGCTGAGAAGGCTGAGGTCAGCCTGAAACTCTACGCCGGCCAGACCCAGGTCAAGGCCAACGCGCTGAACGTGGCCGTGGGTGACGAAAACGGCATCATCACCCTGAATACCGACAAGGGCTACAGCGTGACCTATTCCGACCTGTATGCCACCGATGAGCAGGGCAACCGCCTGGCCTACTCCGTCCAGGAGCTGGATGCTTCCGGCAATGCAGTGGCGGCAGGCAAGCGCATCACGCTGAACGGTGTGAACTTCACCGTCGGCTACAGCGGAACCACCGTAACCAACACCAAAGAACTGGGTTCCATTTTCGTCACCAAGTCCTTTGAGGGAATCGACGCCCTGGGCGGCGACTTCCTGATCACAGTGAAAAACGGCACCGGCGACAGCGCCGAGACCGTGGCCCTGCTTAGTGTGGACGGCAGAACTGTGAACGGCCAGCAGACCATGAAGCCCAGCAGCGGCGACGGCAAGACCACCGCTTACAGCTGGCAGATCACGGGCCTGCCCACCGCCAACACCTACTATGCGGCGGAGTCCGGCGAGGAGGTCGCCAACTACACCCTGCAGGCTGACACGGTCAGAAGCGGCAGCACCACGGTGGATGCAAACAAGGCAATTGCCCTGAAGAATGTCTACCTGCGCGACAACGGCAAGATCACCGTGGGCAAGACCTCCAACCATAACGGCACCTACAGCATCGGCGTTTACTCCTATGACGCAGAGACCGGGTACACCCTGGAGGGTACCGCCGCCAGCCTGACGGTCGGTGCTGAGAACCAGAAGCCCACCGCGGACTTTACAAATCTGCCCACCGGTACCTACTACGTGAAGGAATTCAATGCAGGCAAGGCGCATTACAGCCTGGAGACCACCTACACCGTGAACGGTAAGGCTGCCACGGCCAATGCAGCCGGCTATGTGGAAGTGAAGCTGGAGAAGGATGCCCAGATCGAAGTGATCTGCGACAACCAGTACACCTACGTCCCCAGCCCCACCACCCTCTCCATCGACAAGGTCTGGAACGACGGCGAGAACCGCGACGGCAACCGTCCCGACAGCATTACCGTCAGCATCACCGATAAGAACGGGAACAATGTGGTGAAGGAACTGATCGTCACCAAGGACGCCGAGGGCAAGTACACCGCCAGCCACACGTTCGACGCCAACGGTTACACCGCTCCTTACACTGTGACAGAGCTGGGCTACACCAGAGGCGAGACCTACACCGCAGCTTCTGCGGAGGGCTTTGAGTACACCATCGCCTATCTGAGCGGCGAGGGCGACGCGGCCAAGACCGACGGCACTGTGGTGAACGGCAAGATCACCATCACCAACAGCTATGAGCCTGAGACCCTGGCGATCCCCGTGGTCAAGAGCTGGAGCGGCGATTACGCAAGCCGGAACATCAAGAGTGTCACCCTGGAGCTGTATGCCAACGGCGAACCCACCGGACTGGTGGTTGAGCTGACCGGCGACAACGCGGTGGAAGGGGTCAAGGGCAAGTGGTTCGGCCTCTTTGAGTCCAACTACGACGCCGAGACCGAGACCGGCTACACCATTTACCGCAACAGCGAAGGCAAGGCCATCACCTATAGCGTGAAGGAGATCAAGCTGGGCGACCACACCATGACCGGCAGCAGCTGGGGCTACTGGACGGTTACCACCGGCACCTCCACTGCCTCCACGGCTCTGCCCGAAGGGTGGAATCCGGATCTGGAGCTGGCGGAAGACGCACTGGTCCTGACGGTGAACAACCGCTATCACGTGCCTTCCGATCCCTACGATCCTGAGGATCCTCCCAAGGATCCCGAGGAGCCCCCTGTTGAGATCCCCGACGAGCCCACTCCCGGCGGCGACAAGCCTGTGATTCCCGATGAGCCCGGCGACGAGCCCACTGAGATCGAGGATGAGCCCACTCCCACCGGCCCGGCGCCCAAGACTGGCGACGTCTCCGGTATCTGGGTGGCACTGGCCTCCATCTCCGCCTGCGGCATCGCGGCGCTGAGCATCTTTGGCAAGCGCAAGAAGGAAGAGGAGCAGTAAGAGCCCTCTGTCCGAAGCAAACAATAGCGAAAGGGGCCTGGACGCAAGTCCAGGCCCCTTTTTTCAAAGGCAGCGGGAAATTGCGGCTTTACAAACCAAAGGGGAGCAGATAAAATAAACAAGACGGAATGAAATCGCAACTGCGCAATGCAGAACGGTTTTCCGCAGGAATAGCGCCTGCGGTCGTACGGAAAGAGGGGAAGCGCTTGAATCGGAACATACGGGTTGTGCTGATCGTCCTGCTCAGCCTCGTCTTTGTGGGCAGCGGAGCCATGATCCTCCGTCAGTTGACTGCCTATCAGGAGGGGGAGGAGCTCTACAACGAGGCGGCCGAGATTGTGGAGCTGCCGGACTTCTCCCTGCTGGAGCAGGAGGAGGTCCTGCCGGCCCAGCCCTCCGGCCCGGAGGGCCCGGCATCGGAGAAGCCCCAGGCCGTCTATGTGGACCCCTATGCGGACCTTTTGAAAAACATGGATTTTTCCGCGCTTCAGGAGATCAACAGCGATGTGCGGGGCTGGATTGTGATTCCCGGCACCGTCATCTCCTATCCGCTGCTCCAGGGATCGGACAACGATTACTACCTGAATCACACCTACAAAAAAACGCTCAGCGTGGTGGGCGCCATTTTCCTGGACAGCCGCTGCAGCGCTGAATTGACGGATTTCAACACCATCATCTACGGCCACAGGATGAACAACGGTTCCATGTTCGCGGGGCTGAAGCACTACAAGAAGCAAAACTATTGGCAAAACCATTCCAAGGTCTACGTGACCACGGATGAGGGGACTTTTACATACCGGATTTTCTCCGCTTACGAAGGCAGCGCCAGCGGCGAGAGCTATCGGCTGTCCTTTTCCAGCGACGAGAAAAAGCAGGAGTTTTTGGATACGGTCTGTGCCTCCTCCGTCATTGAAACCGGCATCACGCCGACGGTCAATGACTATGTGCTGACCCTCTCCACCTGCACGGGGAACGGCCATGCCAACCGCTGGATTGTCCATGCCATGCGGGAAGGACCCAAGGAGGAGACGCCTCAGAACGCCGCCGAGCAGCCCGACATCGAGGGCGCCGCGGCGCAGGAGCCTGAGTCTGGCAGTCCGGAAGCTGTCCCGGCGCCCGATGCAAATCAGCCGGAACCCGGTGCAAATCAGGATGTTCCTGCCTCCACGGATGGGCCCCTGCCGGAGGGGGCTTCCTCTGCGGCGGGCGGCCCGCCGGAAGAAGGGAGCGGGGAAGTCGGAGAACAGGACGGGACGCCTGCTCCCGACGGCTCAAGTCCGGGTCCAGGCGGCGGGGCCGCAGAGTAAGAATAGGGAGCCGTCTGAAGCATTCGGACGGCTCCCTATTTTGGTTTTGGAAAGCGTTTACAACCCGGGGGGAACGTGGTAGACTAAGGCGTGAACTGCAAGGAGGGGCGAAGTATGAGCAAAAAACAGGTGCTTGCGCTATTGAAAGAACATCAGGGGGCCTACGTCTCCGGAGAGGGGATCAGCGAGCAGTTGGGCATCACCCGCACCGCCATTTGGAAGGCGGTGGACGCCCTGCGCAGGGATGGCTATACGGTGGAGGCGAAGACGGGCCTGGGCTACCGGCTGACTGAAACGCCGGACGCCTTAACGGAGGCGGAGATCCGGAGCTTTCTTGGCACCACCCAGGTGGTTGGCCGTCATCTGCTCTGCTTGCAGGAGGTGGACTCCACCAATACCTATGCAAAGCGCATTGCACTGGAGGGCGCGGCGGACGGCACCGTGGTGGTGTCGGACTGCCAGACCGGCGGCCGGGGCCGCATGGGGCGCAGCTTCCAGTCCCCGGCGGGAAAGGGCGTCTTCCTGAGCGTGCTGCTGCGGCCGGATATGGCTCCGGCCAGCTTGATCTCGGTCACGGCATTGACGGCTGTGGCCATCTGCGACGCGGTAGAGGACGCCTGCGGCGTCAGGCCGCAGATCAAGTGGACCAACGACCTGGTGCTGGGCGGGAAAAAGCTCTGCGGCATCCTGACGGAGATGTCCCTTGAAGGGGAGAGCGGGCAGCTGCAGTACCTGGTCATCGGCGCGGGGGTGAACGTGGGCCAGGAGGCTGATGACTTTGACAGCGGCGTTAGAGAGATCGCCACATCGCTGAAGATTGCCCTGGGCCGTGAAATCTCCCGGCCGCATCTGGCCGCCGCCATGATCCGATCGCTGGACCAGCTCTATAACGCGCTGCGCAGCGGCCGCCAGGAGGAGTACTTGAAGACCTACCGGCGGGACTGCGTGACACTGGGAAAGACGGTGCAGCTGATCGACGCGGCCGGGAACCGGGAGCAGGTGGCTGCGCTGGATGTGGATGAGCAGTTTGGCCTTGTGGTCCGCTGCGGTGACGGGTCGATGCGGGTGGTGCGCTCCGGTGAGGTATCGGTGCGCGGCATGTACGGATATGTGGAATAATTGAGGTGAACTGATTGAAGGAACTTTGGGACTTGTTTCTCACCTTTGCCAAGGTGGGGGGGATGACCTTTGGCGGCGGGGCGGCCATGCTGCCCATTCTCCAGCGTGAGGTCGTGGATAATCGGCATTGGGCCACAGAGGAGGAGCTGGTGGATTATTACGCCATCGGCCAGTGTACGCCGGGCATCATCGCGGTCAATACGGCCACGTTCGTGGGGCAAAAGCGCCGGGGCGTTGTCGGAGGCATTGCGGCCAGCCTGGGGATGGTGTTCCCCTCGCTGGTCATCATCTCCGTCCTGGCGGGTGTGATCACCAACTTCTCCCACCTGCAATGGGTGCAGAGCGCGTTTGCAGGCATTCGGGTCTGCGTGTGCGTGCTGATTTTCAACGCCACGTTGAAGCTTCTGAAAAAGTCGGTGGTGGACAAGCGGACCTTTGTGATCTTTCTGCTGGTGCTGGTGGGCGGCGTATGCCTAAATGTGTCGCCGGCGCTCTTTGTGGTGCTGGCCGCTGCCGCCGGCATTGTCCTGAAAGGATTGGAGGCGCGGAAGGCATGATCTACCTCCAGCTTTTTTGGGAATTTTTCAAAACCGGGCTCTTTGCCGTGGGCGGAGGCATGGCCACGCTGCCCTTTCTCAGCGATATTGCGGAGTCCACCGGCTGGTATACCCAGGCCCAGCTGATGGATATGCTGGCAGTCTCTGAATCCACACCGGGGCCCATTGGGATCAACATGGCCACCTATGTGGGATTTACGGTGGCTGGAATCCCAGGCGCGCTGATCGCCACGCTGGGCGAGATCACGCCCTGCGTGGGTGTCATCCTGATCGTGGCGATGGTGCTGAAAAACTTCCGGCACAACCGCTATGTGGAGTCGGCGTTCTACGGCCTGCGCCCTGCTTCCAGCGGCCTGATTGCCGCGGCCGGCATCGGAGTGGTGACCGAGGTGCTGATCCACCCAGCGATGCTGACGGCCGGCAATCTGTCTGCCGCCTTTGACTGGCCGGGAATCGTATTGGCCGCCGTGCTTTTGGTGCTGACCAATTGGGTCAAGCCCACGCAAAAGCTGCATCCCATTGTGTTCATCGCCGCCTCTGCGGTGATCGGCGTGGCCCTGGGGTTTGGCGGATGAGGGACGACGCCATCCGGGAGATCACAGAGGATAAGAAGCGGTATCTCCCCCTTTTGCTGCTGGCCGATGAGCAGGAGAGCATGATAGACCGGTATCTGGATCGGGGCCGCATGTTTGTTCTGGAGGAGGACGGTGTGAAAGCGGTCTGTGTGGTAACGGACGAGGGGGACGGGATACTGGAGATCAAGAACCTTGCCGTGGAGCCGCCCCTACAGGGCAGAGGGTACGGACGGCGGCTGATCGAGTATACGGCGCAGCAATTTGGAGGGGCATTTTCCATCCTTCAGGTGGGCACGGGGGACAGTCCGCTCACCGTTCCCTTTTACGAAGCCTGCGGCTTTGCCCGATCCCATCTGGTCAGGAATTTCTTCACCGATCACTACGACCGCCCGATCTTTGAGGGCGGGAAACAGTTGACCGATATGGTGTACCTCAGACGCGAACTGCATTCCGGTGCATGTGATGGCCGTCGCTAAATCTGAAGAGAGCCGCCCCGGGCGGCCCTCTTTTTTACAATGCGGGAACGTGCGTGCAATGAATGTTCGGAACCTTCTGTATAAGCGTGTACCTGTACCCGTTGGGGAGTGTTCCCGGAGCCGGTTGCGCCGGTTGCACAAACATGTCTTTGAGGGAACTCCTTTCTTTTAATTTCGTCTATGGTATGAGAGGCTGAGCAAAAGCAAGAAAAACCGGGAAAAGCAGAAATTCCGGTTGACGCGCCATAGAAAAGCAGATATTATGTAAATGTGATGAACGCGGGGAAAAGAGGAGGAAATTCCCATGAGTATGCAGAAGTGCCCCAAATGCGGAGAGCTTTTTTCCGATACCTACCGGACCTGCCCTTTCTGCGAAGAGGAGGAGGCCATCGCCGAAGGGCGCCACATCAAGCGGCGCAGCGGCGGCCGCCGGATGGCGCAGAAGGACCCAAGCCCAGTGGGACCGGTTTTGATTATTATTTTGATCTTAGTGGCCTGTGTGCTGGTGTATTTCTTCTTTGGGGATTCCATCCGGGAAAAGATGGGCTTTGGCAGTTCCTCCACACCGGAGAGCTCACAGGTAGATGACGTGACGCCGCAGCCCCCGGACATCCCGGAACCGGACGGCAGCGGAGCCGGTTCCAGCAGCTCCGGCAGTTCCAGCGGCACTGTGACGATGCCGGAAGGCGGCGGTTCCAGCAGCGCGGCGGGGGGAGGGGGACAGACCCCCATGCCCTCCGGTACGGCGATCACCCTTTCTTCGGAGGACTTCAGCTTCAACGCCGGAGAGTCGGTTAAACTGACCGCCACAGGCGGCACCGGAAAGTATACCTGGAGCAGCGATGACGACGGCATTGCCTCGGTCAATGCCAGCGGCATTGTTACCGCCATCTCGGCCGGAAACTGTACCATCACCGTCACCGACGGAACCTCCACGGCCACCTGTGTTGCCCGTGTGCGCAAGACGCCTTCCTCCGGCGGCACCACCGCGCCTGCCCAGTCCCTCTCCCTGAGTTCCACGGATTTTACTACCAGCGTGGGGGAGAAGGTCACGCTGAAGGTCAACGGCACCAGCGACGCCGTGTCCTGGGCCAGCAAGAACTCTGGGATTGCCACGGTCTCCGGAGGAGTGGTGACGGCCGTTTCCAGCGGCACCACTACAGTTACGGCCACTGTGGGCGGGCAGACTTTGGAGTGCATTGTCCGCGTCAAATAGGCATAGAACAAGAGCGGGACGCTTCAGCGTCCCGCTCTCTATATTTGCAGCGCCGAGGAATCGTCCCGGCGGGCGATATACCGGCAAAACTCCCTCAGAAGGGGGTCCTTGTCCGAGACCGGGCCGCTCTGCTCATCCACAGACCACTCCATGACAATGCCCCGGTTCATGGCCACGGCGGCCTGGAGGATGTGCTCATTGGACATGGCCGGGTTGATCTGATTCCGGGCCCGGGCCTCCTCCAGCAGCGACTCCAGGATGCGGAAGTAATTGCGGTTGTGGATGCCCAAAATGTCCATTTCCCGGATGGTGTAGGCGTTGTAGGCCCGGGAAAAGTCCTTTCCCGGTGCAGCCATGATCTGGTTGACATCCACCAGGAAGCGGTAGATTTTCTCCATGGGGTCCAGCTGGCTGTACGCCGGGTCTTTCATCCGGCTCTCGTGGTACTTGAAGTAGTCGTCCTCCATGGTCTGAAGGTATTCCCCCAACAGATTGTCCTTATTTTTAAAATACGTATAAAAGCTGCCGTGCGCCACGCCGCTCTCCCGTACGATGTCCTTGACGGACACATTGGAGTAGCCGTGCTGGCGGAAGAGGGACATGGCGGCTGAGACGATCCGCTGCCGGGTGGCGGCGGATTTTTCATATGTTTTACCCATCTGGTTCCTCCTCAGCGGGATCTCAAAAAGCGGATCATCTCATCGATGGAAGGGATGTATTCCTCCACGCAGACATGGCCGGAACTGGAGCACCATTCAATGGTGACGGAGCGGAACAGGTAGACAATTAAATCAATCACAAACTCCTTACTCAGGTCTTTGCGAATGGACCCATCTGAAACCGCCTGGTCAATCAGCTCCGACAGTACGATGAAAAAGTGACGGCTGCGGTCCGCCAGTTGATTGGAGTTGCAGGACAGGTAGGCGTAATACACCCGCAGCAGGTCCTTATACCTGGAATGATTGGTCAGCAGTTGAAGGGAAAAGTGCATATACTGCCGGACTTTCTCCATGCTGTCGGGAAAAGGGGAGGTGCAGAGCACATCTTGATAGTATTGCTGGTAGTGGCTGTCGGTGGCGCTCAGATACTCTGCCAGCAATGCTTCCTTGTTGTCGAAATACTCGTAAAAGCAGCCCACGGAAATCTCCGCTTTCTCTGCAATATCCCCGATGGTGGTCTGATAGAAGCCCCGCTCATTGATGAGCTCAATTGCAACGTCGAAAATCCGCTTTCGGGTTGCCAGGGCCTGTGTTTCTCGCCGTGTGATGGTGATTCACTCCTGTCGCCGCCCGTTTTCCCGTCAGAGCCTGCCTTAATCTGGGACAGAGCGGAAGTAGTTTCGTTCCTATCATAAAGCACAGGTGGGGGTTTGTCCAGTTTGTGGAAGGAAATTTATTACGCAACAAAGAGAAAAATCAAACTTGCAATGTTCGAATTTCGTCAAAGCCTGACAAAATCAACCAAGAAATTTTGCATTTTATACAAAAAACAATGGAATCTTACGGTTGCTATTGACTAATTTTGAAAGGGGTGGTAGTTTAATATTAAAAAATGACATGATTCAGTGAATTGAGTCATACAGGAGTGAGCGAATATGCTGGTATTCAAAAATGCGGTGGTCGTCAATGGAGATGGAAAAACGCTTCAGACGGGCGCCAATGTGCTGGTGGAGAATGACCGGATTGTGGATGTGACCCATTCCGTGGAAGGGCTGAACGAAAAGAACGCCCGAATTATAGACTGTACCGGCAAGGCGGTGCTGCCGGGGCTCATCAACCACCACACTCACAGTGTGGTCATGGGCCCGTTTCTCTCCAGTGGTGCGGCGGCACGCACAAGGGAACAGGTTCTCACCCAGCTGGACCGTGACCTTTTGAACGGCCACACCACGGTGATGGGGGTGGACGGATTTGTTACCATGGATGAGGTCAAGGCCACCCAGGAGCTGCACCCAGTGCGGATCAAGACGGCCGCCGTGCAACTGCCCAAGAGCTTTCTTGCCGCCAACTGTGCCGACGGCGCCGGACTGGATGCGTCCCACCGCGCCATGACCCTTGAGAAGATGTTGGCCGACGGGGCCATCGCCATCGGCGAGGTGGGCTCCGGACAGACCACGGGCGGAGGCGACTATGTCTACATTCCCCGGATGGTAAAAGAGCGCAAGGGCGTCACCATTACTGCGGATCAGTCCTATGCCATGTTTTTGTCGGTGCTGGGCACCTGGGCGGACCGGACTTACTACCGGAGGGACCGGGTGTTGGAGGCGCTGAAGGAGTGTGGGCTGGAGCAGGTATTAACGCCGGAAGAGTGCCGGGATATTGTGTATGAGACTACCTTCCGGGTGTATGACAAGGCTCTGAATGCCTATGAGGAGGCGGTGGAGGCCGGGATTCGCTATGATGTGCCGGTGATTCTCCACCACACGCCTTCCACCACGCTGGAGGTTCAGCGGTTGGCCAGGCGCGGGCTGCGCCGCTTCATCCCATCCCACTCCAACTGCCTCTTTACCGTGGACGAAGCCTTGGACGCCGGGCGGAAGCTCCGAGCGGAATACGGCGTGTGGATTGACGGTGCGGTATTCGATTCCTTTTCCCGCCGGCTGGTGGGCCCCCACCCCGATGTGCTGACCACCATGTTCCGGGAGGGGCTGATCGACCTCCTCTCCACCGACTTTTCCGGCGGACAGTCCGACTCCATGCTGAAGGGTATTGAGTACATCGCGGCGCAGGGGGCGGCCACGCTGCCGGCCGCAGTGGCTGCCGCCACCTCCAACGTGGCAATGGCCATCCCCGGGATTGCTCCGGGGCTGGGAATGGTGAAAAAAGGCTATACTGCGGACCTGTTGGTGGTGGACTACCCTGAAGTTTCACAGTTGAGGCAGGTCTATATTGGCGGCAGGCTGGTGGCGGAGAATGGAGAAACCCGGTATGAAAGGTGAGAAGATGGAAAACAACGAGCTGCTGTACCTGTCTGAAGAGGATACTATTCGGGCGGGCCTTTTAGACATCCGGTTTTGTGTGGACAACGCCGAGGAGGTATTCCGTACTGTTACCCGGGGAGAGTATCTGATGGGTGGGCCAAGCGAAAATGAGCATGGAATCCGCATCTGCTTTCCCAAAGAAAAACGGTTCCCCGGAATGCCGGTGGCCGCGCCGGGCTACAGCTTTATGGCGATGCCGGCCTATGTGGGCGGCCCCTTTGGAGCGGTGGGTGAAAAGTGGTACGGCGCATCTCTTCAAAACCTGAAAAAGAATCTGCCCAGGGCCTACCACATGGTGATGCTCAACGACCTGGAGACGGGGCGGCCTCTGGCACTCTTGACGGCTCCCCTGCTCAGCGCGGCCCGGAGCGGAGCAGCGCCCGGGGTGGCCATGCGCTACCTCTGCCATGACGGATGCAAAAAGGCGGCGCTGGTGGGCGCGGGGCTGATGAATCGGTTTGTGATCCTGGCACTCTTTTCCGAGTGTCCCGGGATTGAGTCGGTTCAGGTCTATGACATCGACGGGGAAAAGTGCAAGGCCTACTGCCGGGAGATGTCGGAGTTCACCGGCCGTGAGGTGTCGGCGGCGGGCTCCATGGAGGAGGCACTGCGGGATGCGGACATCGTCCACACCGGCCAGTCCAACAGCTTTGTGCTGAAAAAGGCGTGGCTGAAGGAGGGCGCGGTGCTGCTGATCTCCTCCGATGTGGAGATTGAGCAGGACATCCTCTGTGATGCGCAGCTTGTGTTCGATCACAAGGCGGCCCACGACATTTGGATTCAAAACGACCCCCAGATGGGCCTTCCCACCTTTGACGCGCTGCGGCTGATGGAAGCGGGCGCAATCCCGGCGGACCGTGTCTGCGACCTGGGGGATGTGATCGAAGGCAGGAGGCTCCCAGAGGGCGTTGGCCATCGCATCTTCTATTGGATGGGAATGCCTGTTTCCGACATTGCCCTGGCCGCAGCACTCTATCAAAATGCGCTGGATAAGAAAATAGGCACCAAGTTGCGCCTTTGGGACAAGCCCCTGTGGAAATGACGTACCTGACTTCTTGCAAAGAAGCTAATTTTAATTTAGGAGGAGATCGTAATGAAAAAAGGCTTATCACTTGCCCTGGCACTGACTCTGGTACTTACCCTATTGGGATCCTGCGGAACTTCCGGGTCCGGGAGTGCATCCGGTGATTCCGGCTCTTCCCAAGGCAGCGGCGGCGCCGCAAGTAAGGTGACGCTGAAATTAGGCACCAAGATGTCCGAGGATTCCTTTGAGGGAAAGTGCTACCAGTACTTTGCCGATCTGGTCAACGAGCGGACCGGGGGAGAAGTGGAAGTTGTAGTGTATCCCTCCGAGCAGTTGGGCGATGCCCAGACCCAGGTCTCCAATCTGCAGCTGGGCACTCAGGAGCTCTACGGTGAGGGCGGAAACTATTTCACCGGCTACAGCAATATGTTTGAAATTACCAATATTCCCTTCCTGTTCAGCAGCAACGAGCAGTTCATTGATTTGGTACAGGGAGATTTTGGTAAAGAGCAGCAGAAAGTTATGGAAGAGAATGGCTTCCACATTGTCAACACCAACCGGGACTGGCTGCGGGGCCCCTATCGTGTGGTCTGTTCCGTCAAGCCCCTCCAGACTCTGGAGGATTTCAAAGGCCTGCGCTTCCGCACCCATGAGAGCGACATGTATATGAAGTGCTGGAGCACCTTGGGCACCAACCCCATCGTCATCAACTGGGGCGAGGCGTATCTGGCTATTCAGCAGGGCACGGCCGAGGCAGTTGCCTCCCCTGTGTCCCAGATCGAGGACATGGGCTTTTATGAAGTGGCGCCCTATATCACCGAAATCGATGAGTATCCCCAGGAAATCCTGATTGTGGCGAACCTGGACGTGTGGAACAAGTTAACGGAAGAGCAGCAGATTCTCACCGACGCAGCCAATGAGACCGCCGCCTACTCCAACGGACTGCTCCAGGAAGAAGTGGACGCATCGATTGCCCGAATGGAAGAGGCGGGCGCCACCTTCTACAAGTTAGACACCAAGCCCTGCACCGAGGCGCTGATGGACGTGTATCAGGACATGGTCAGCGCTGGCACGCTGCCTGAGGGTATTCTGGAGCAGCTGGGCTATTAAAACCTTGTATACAAGACGGCGCGGCAGCGGATTGCCGCCGCGCCGTCTGCCGTTTCGCCGTAAGGCTCGGAAATTTTATGCCAGGGGGAGTATTCATGCTGAAAAAAGTGGACCGGATCTGGTTGGGGTTTCTCAAGGCTCTCTGCCACGCTGAATTGGGTATTTCACTGCTGTGCCTGGTTGGTATTGTTGGTCTAAACAGCTTTGAAATTTTCAGAAGGCAGCTGTTTGGCATCTCCATCATCTGGGTGCAGGAGGTCACGATCTTCCTGATGGTGTGGTTTACATTTATGGGATTTTGCTACGTCTCATACTCGAAAAAGGACATCTATATTACATTCCTCCGGGAAAAGCTCCCCCCGACCGGTCAATTTGTGGTTCGGCTGATCGTCATTGCCGGCATCCTGATATACCTGGTGCCTTTCACCGAATACACCTGGAAACTGATTTTCTCCCAATTAGGAAGCTTCTCCTCTGTTGCACGGTACCCCCTGTGGTGGAAATCGGCGGCGGCTCTGGTAGGCGGTGTGTCACTGATCCTGGTCTTTGTGGATGAATTGAAGGATCTGTTTCTTAACGTGGCTGAACACCTGAAAAGAAAGGAGAAGGCGTAATGTCGGGACTTTGCCTGTTTGTTGTCTTTATGGCCATGCTGCTGCTTGGAGCGCCCATCTCTTTCTCTCTGGGCCTGGGCACCATGGCGGCATGCACGGTGGGCGGTTACTCCCTCTCCTCGCTGCCCCTTTTAATCACCAACGGCGCCAGCAGCTACACGCTGGTGGCCATCCCCTATTTTGTCCTCTTGGGGAACCTGATGAACACGGCTGGCATCACAGACCGCATCTTTGACTGGGCGGAGGCCGCGGTGGGCCACATCAAGGGCGGTCTGGCCCATGCCAATGTATTGGCCAGCGTGGTATTCGCCGGCGTATCCGGAACTTCCACCGCCGACGCGGCGGGGCTGGGCATGGTGGAGATCAACGCCATGACCAAAAAGGGATACCCTGTGGACTTCACCACAGCCATCACCATGGCTTCGGCGGTCCTGGGCCCCATCATCCCGCCCAGCGTCACGCTGCTCATCTACGCCACGCTATCCTCCACCTCGGTTGCAAAGCTGTTTATGGCCGGTATGGTACCCGGGCTTTTGGTGGCGCTGATCCTCTGCGTTACAAGCTACATCCTCTATGTTACAGGCAAAGTTAAGATGCCTGCTCCGGTCAGGTTTTCACTGCAGCGGTTCGTCAAGGCCACCAAGCGGGGCGTTTTTGCCCTGCTGTGCCCCCTGATCCTGCTCTACTTTATGTCCAGCGGAATCGTCACCCCCACAGAGGCCGGCATCATCGGCGTGGTTTACTCTCTGGCCATTGGCCTGTGCTACCGGAGCCTCAGCTGGAAGGTGCTGTTGGACGCGCTGAAAATGACGGTGGAAAGCTGCACACTGATCATGTTCCTCATCGGCATGGGCTCCACCACCAGCTGGTTCCTGACCGCCGAACGAATCCCGTCCCTGATTACGGATATTCTCTTGGGCTTGACAGAAAACAAGTACCTGATCTTGTTGCTGATCAATGTAATTTTACTGGTTCTTGGTATGTTTATGGACGGCACCTCCATCCAGTTGATTATGGTGCCCATCCTGCTGCCCATCATCGATCTTCTGGGGGTCAGCCGGATCACCTTCGGCGTGATGGTGACCATCAACATCCTCATTGGGACCATCACACCGCCCTTTGGAGTCAGCCTGTTTATCATGACCAATATTGCAAAAATCCCCTTTGAACGGGTTGTGAAAAGCTCAGTCCCATTCTACATCCCGTTGATTCTTGCGCTTCTGGCCATTACCTATATCCCCGCCTTTACCCTGTGGCTGCCCAATCTGCTGTATTAGCAAGCGAGTATAAAGTGCACCAAGGGCCGGTGCGGCATTTGCCGCACCGGCCCTTGGCTTCTTGAGTTTATCATGTAATCAAAGCCATGGAGTTTTCCGCAAAAACGGCCTGTCAATCTCCCTGGAAGGATACAGCCTATCTCTTGCGCAATGAAAGGAAGGATGCTATACTAAAACTGTATCACTATCATTGTCTTGCGCAAGGAGAGAGGAAATGACCACCCGGGATTTTCAGAAAAAGAGCACCTTTCAGATTTTCTTATCGTATTTTAAGCCACACAGGAAGCTGTTTTTCCTGGATATGTTCTGCGCCCTGATGATTGCCCTGACCGACCTGGCCTTCCCCTATGTGTCCCGCATGGCCATGTACGACCTGCTGCCGGGCAAGGAGTACAAGACCTTCTTTACGGTGATGGTCATTGTGTTCCTGGCGTTTACACTGCGGGCGGTGTTCAGCTATGTTGTCTGTTACTGGGGCCATACCTTCGGCATCTTAGTGGAGGCGGATATCCGGGAGGATTTGTTCCGGCATATGCAGGAGCTCTCCTTCGGCTATTTTGACCGCAACCGGACGGGGCAGCTGATGAGCCGGCTCACAGGAGACCTCTTTGAGATTACGGAGCTGGCTCACCACGGGCCGGAGGACCTGTTCATCTCCCTTGTCACCATCGTGGGCGCACTGGTGGTCCTCTTTACCATCGAGTGGCGGCTGGCGTTGGTGGTGGCCATCCTGATCCCCGTCTTTCTTGTGGTGGTCTGGCAGCGGCGGCGGGGCATGTCCTCCGCCTCCCGCGCGGTCAAGCAGAAGACCGCGGTCATCAACGCGGACATCGAGTCCGGGCTCTCCGGCATGCGTACCGCCAAGGCCTTTGCCAATGAGGACGCGGAGCTGGAGAAGTTCGAACGCTCCAACGAATCCTTCAAGTCCTCCAAGAAGCAGTTTCACAAGGAGATGGGCCTTTTCAACGCGGTGATGGAGTTCTTCCTCTGCATCCTCTCCGCCGCGGTGATTGCAGTGGGCGGCTGGCTCATTATGAAGGATCAGATGAATTACGTGGACCTCATCACCTTCAGCCTGTATATCACCACCTTCATTACGCCCATCCGCAAGCTTTCCAGCTTTGCGGAGATGTTCGCCAACGGCTTTGCCGGATTGCAGCGCTTCGCGGACCTGATGCGCACGGAGCCGGATCTCCGGGACGCGCCGGACGCAAGGGACCTGGGCCGTGTGGCGGGCCGTGTGGACGTGGAGCATGTGAGCTTTGCCTACCGGGAGGGCGTGGCAGTGCTCCACGATGTGGATCTCCATGTAAAGGCCGGCGAGACCATCGCCGTGGTGGGGCCCTCCGGTGGGGGAAAGAGCACCCTCTGCCAGCTGATCCCCCGCTTTTACGACGTGACCTCCGGTGCCATCCGCATCGACGGGCAGGATGTGCGGGAGGTAACCCAGGAGTCGCTGCACCGCAACATCGGCGTGGTGCAGCAGGATGTATTCCTCTTTGCGGACAGCGTATTTGAGAACATCCGCTACGGCCGTCCCGACGCCACGGAGGAAGAGGTGATTTCCGCGGCCAAGCAGGCGGAAATCTACGACGATATCATGGAGATGCCCGACGGCTTTGACAGCTATGTGGGGGAGCGGGGGACCATGCTCTCCGGCGGCCAGAAGCAGCGCATCTCCATTGCCCGTATCTTTTTGAAGAATCCGCCGGTGCTGATTTTGGATGAGGCCACCTCGGCCCTGGACAGCGTCACCGAGGCAAAGATTCAGGAGACCTTTGACCAACTGGCCAAGGGCCGCACCACCTTCATCATCGCCCACCGCCTCTCCACGGTTCGGAACGCGGACCGCATCCTGGTGATTCGGGACGGCGAGATCGAGGAGCAGGGGAGCCACGAGGAGCTGATGGGCAGGGACGGCGCCTATGCCGCGCTGTACCGCACGCAGAATTTGAGCAATGGATAAGAAGATGATTTTGGACCGGATGGCAAGAAGCGGCGAGGAGCGGCTCTTGCTGGCCCGGGTTTTGGACAAGATGGAACAGGCCGAGCGGAGAAACGTGCCGGCCCATACTGCCTTTTTGAGCCCCCAGGAGCAGTCCGCCGTGCAGGAGGTACTGAAGCTTGCCGGGGGGAGAGGCGTGTTCTCCGGTGGATACGAGGGCGCGGAGCGGAAGGTGCTGGCCTGCCTCCCGGACTGGATGGAGCAGTATGGCGGCGATGACCTGCGGTTTCTCCGCTGTTCGTTCCGCAAAGAGGACAAGCTGACCCACCGGGACTTTTTGGGAAGCCTTATGGGGATGGGTGTGGCACGGGAAACCGTGGGGGATATCCTGGTAGAGGAGGGCTCCTGTGACCTGGTGGTATTGGACACGGTGGCGGACTTCCTGATCCAGAGCTGGGCCAGCGCGGGTAGGACGGCGCTGCGGGTGCGGGAGATCGCAGCCGCGGAGCTGATTGTGCCCCAGGTCAAGGTTCAGGAGATCCGGGACACGGTGATGACGCTGCGGCTGGACGCTGTGGCGGCCTCGGGGTTTTCCATGAGCCGCGGCAAGGCCGCGGAACTGATCGCCTCCGGGCGAGTGCAGCTGAACTGGCAGGAGTGCACCAAGGGCGACCGGACGGTGAAGGCCGGGGATGTGATCACAGCCCGGGGATTTGGCAAATTTGAGATCGCAGAGGTGGGGGGCATGAGCCGCAAAGGGCGCACGGCCATCCTGCTGAGGCGATATGTGTGAGGGATTGGATGGAACAGAAGAAAATAGACCGCATCAACGAACTCAGCCGTAAGGCACGGACGCCGGAGGGGCTGACCCCGGCCGAGATGGAGGAGCGGCAGCTCCTGCGAGAGGAGTATGTCCGCGCCGTGGTGGGAAATTTGGATGCGCAGCTCTCCCACACGGTGATTGTGGATGAGAAGACCGGCGCTCGGCGGAAGCTGCGGAAGAGGGACGGGGAATGAGCGGGAATCAATACAACTATGGAAGCGGCGGAACCGGGAAAAAGGACGGCGACTGGCTCTCCTGGGCGCTGATTGTCTTTTTGTTCGCAACAGGCATTTGGCCCATTGCGCTGATCGTGCTGTTCCTGAAGCTTTCCGACAACGATTCCGGCAAGAAGAGGAGGCAGCAGTCACCGCCGCCTCTGGCCACTGAGGCGTCATCGCCCCGGGCCGCAGTGGCGCCGCCCCGGGCCCGGCAGGAGGGCGCCAGAAGGACGCAGTCCGCGGCCCGGAAGGTGACCCGGACCCCGGCCATGAAGTCCTCCAATGCCCGGTGGATGAAGGTCGTGGGCGTGATCGCAGCTGCCATCGGCATCTTTGCCGCTGCCGAAACGCTGGATACCATCTTCTGGCTGGGGGTGGACCGCTATGAGCTGTGGGAGCTATTGCAGAATCTGGCGTGGCTTCTGGCCGGCGGCGGGCTGTTCTTTGCCGGCCGGACCATGGACCGCCGGGCCGCCCGGTACCAGAAATATTTGGCGGTGATCGGAGAGTTCGAGGCCATGTCCATCGAGGACATCTCCAAAAAGTTGGGCATCGGCCGGAAGACCGTGGAAAAGGACCTGGCCCGGATGATCGACAAGGGCGTGTTCGGCACCAGCGCCTACCTGGATGTGGCGCTGGGGTATTTCTTCCGCAGCGGCCAGGCGGACGCGGAACTGCGCAGAAGCCAGCAGGCCGCAAAAGAAGAAAAAGGTCCGCCCCCCAAGGAGGCGGAGGAGGGATATTCTGGTATCCTGCGCAACATCCGCCGGGCCAACGACCAGATCGCGGACCCGGTGCTGACGGCAAAGATCGACCATCTGGAGTCGATCACAGCCCGGATTTTCCGGGCCGTGGAGGAGGACCCCAAAAAGAAAGACCGGATTTCCACCTTCCTCAACTACTACCTGCCCACTACCCAAAAGCTTCTGGACTCCTACGCGGAGTTTGAATCCGCGGGCATTGAGGGCGAGAACCTGCGCCAGGCGAAGCAGCGGATCGAGGACACCATGGACTCCATCATCAAGGGCTTTGAGCGCCAGTTGGATGAGCTGTATGCGGCGGATTACATGGATGTGGACAGCGATATCCGGGTGATGGAGACCATGCTGAACCGGGACGGCGCCAGCGTGGAGCGTGACTTTGGACTGGGGAAGAAGGACGTGGACCTGGGCGGTACCGCCGCGCAAAGCAAGGAATCCGATTGAACCAAAAGGCAGCAAAAAAGGAAGTGGTGGAGTTTCCCGCTGTCCCACATGGACAGCTTCCTCTCCAAAATGGCGGCAAAAAGTGCCTATTTCGTAATCGGGTTGTTTGAAACACACATTACAATAAGAAAGAGACTCTCTTACTTAAGAGAGTCTCTTTCTTCGCCTTTTTGTTGTTACTCCGAAAATCAGCTGTTTCTTTCACCGGTCAATATCCATTTCTCAGGATAGCCGAACTCAATGGCGATCAGCTTGGCAAGCGATGGCGAAATGTTTTTGCCCGTGGGGCTGCCTTTTCTGCTGTTGCCGGTGAGGATATAGACATAATTGCGGGAGATGCCGAGCCTGCGGGCGAACTCGCTCTTGGAGATGCCCTGCTCCCGAATAATTTGATTTAATCTATCCGCAAGCGTCATATCGGTTTTATCCCTTCTTGCTTCATGAGTGCGGCGTACAGCAGCAGTTCTTTGCGGGAGGATACGCCCAGCTTGTCATAAATATTTTTGTTGTGGAACTTCAATGCATTGGGGGAGAAGTCCAGAATCACAACAATTTCCTTTGCGGTCTTCCCCGCCAGATACAAATCAAAGACCTCTCGCTCCTTTGGCGTCAGCTTAACGAGGTTTTGGCGGAACAGCTGGTATGCGTCCGGGTCAACCTCTTTGCGCTTGCGGTCCACCACGCGGGATAGCTCCAGCTGTGCGCTGTCGGCAATGGCCGCGGCATCCTGTTTCTCTTGTTCCAACGCCTCCCGCTGTGCCTCATGCGCCTGATCCTTTTCTGCAAGGAAATCAAAAAGGTCGGAAATCTCCAGATACTCGCTGCCTCCCTGAACGTAGGTGTTGCTGCGGATGGAGTCCAGTGCGTGGTTCACCGGCTGCAAATAGCGTTGGCTGATGACCACGGAGATCCCCAGGCTCAACAGCAGCAGGAAAAGGATGATGATAATGAGATACAGGGAATTGCCCCGAACTGCCGCATCCAGCAGGAAGTCCGGCATGGCAACCGCCACCGCCCATGTTTCCTCTGCGTAAGGGGAGCCGGAGGGGTACAGCCGCAGGCAGGCCATTCCTCCGCTGTAAACGCCGTCTTTTCCCGCCAGCTGCGTCAGCCCGTTTTTGACGTCGGTGCAGGTGAGATCCTCCGCAATGCGGTTGCTGGTCAAATAGTAGTTGCCGGCGATCATACCCTTGGCGGCACATAGGAGGTTTCCGTCCGCGGGTGCGGCGATGGTAAAGACATTCTCATAGGTGCTGTCGCTGGGACAGTACAGCTGCTTGAACATTCGGTCACTGACCTCGATGCCGCATACGCCGAACACTGTCCCGTCCCGGCTGCGCAGGGGTACGCACAGCAGAAATCCCGCCTCGCTGTTATCCTTGAGCGTGACACGATCCGTCCAGTAATAGAGTCGGGACAGGGACAAATCTTTGTTTTGCCGGGCGGTATCCATGACGTCGCGGAAGAAATCCTCCTCCGAAATGTCAAACTCCATGCTCCATTGGCCCAGCAATTCCACCCCATGGTCCCGCGCCGCCTGCGCCGGTCCCCGCAGATAATGGTTTTTGACGCCCACAGACTGCGTGGAGGTAGGCTGCGTCTTTTTCAGAAAGATGCCCGCTCGGGAGTTTTCCGCATTCTCCGCGTCCGGGCGCACGGTGGCATCTAAGAGAAGGAACACGCCGCCGCAGGAGCGGCTGTTCATGCTTGCCAGCAGCGTCTGCATCTGGCCGGAGAGCAGCGGCTCAATCAGGTCGGGGTTGGCGGGCAGCTCTTCCGCGGTAATCCCGTACCCGACAAAGAAACTGTCACAGGAAGCTGCCAGCGTTTCCGCCATGCTGATCCCGTCAACCGAGAGCCGCCCGGAATCGTCATAGACTGCGCCTGAGATATGAGTCAGCTCATTGTCGAAATAGGTGCGCAGGGCTTTCTCATCCTTTCCGTTGATGCCAAACAGCATCAGCAGCAGAGCGAAGGCGAAAATCAGAAAGGCCGCAAGGCTGATAAAAAAGAGGATCAGCCGGTGCTGCAGGATCGTGCCCTTGTGGTGCCGTTCGCTTTTCCACAGGGTAAATGCCTGTTTCAGCATTTGCATGGCTGCTCCTCCCTCCTTTGCCGAATGTCGAGTGCTTTTTATTTCCGTATCAGAGTCAGGGCATCCTGCACAGATAATGCCTCCGCTCCCAGCTGGCGCTGCTCGGTCAGCAGCGCCTTAAAATCCTCTTCATACGACTTGCTTATTGCGTCAAAGGTGCTGAAGCTGGGTGCGGTAAACAAGTCATAATTTTCGTACATGGACAGCACCGCCGTCAGCATTTTCCGGATGCGGGCATCATCCAGGGACTCCATATGTCCTGCCATGTCCTGCTCAAATGCCTGCTTTGTCACCGGCAGGTAGCCGGTGCTGGAGATGAACAGCATATTCTGCTCCGAGGCTGTCAGCCATTTGAGAAATACCGACGCAGCGCATTCCGTCTTTTCGTCGGACTTTGCCACCATCAATCCGCCGCCCCGCTGAAGGGCGGTCGTCTGCCCGCCTTCAAACACCGGATACGGCAGGATGCTGTACTCCACGTCCTCTACCGTTCCGTCCGAATAAGTGATGGTATCGCCGTAGAACAGGATGCCGGCAGATGAGCCGGTGGAGCAGACCAAGTCCCCAGTCTTGGACAAGTCGGAGGAATAACCGTCGTAAACGGCGAAGCCGCCCTCAACTGAAGGACAATAGATCGTTTCAAAAATATGGGCATAAGCGTCGCTGTTCAGCGAGAGCATGCCGGCATCGTCAAAAAGACTCTCGCCCAGCTGTACCATGCCAACTTCCGCCACATTGAACCAGGAGTCGGCGGAATAGAACTGCTTACCGCCGGACCAGCCGTAGTAGAGCCGGGACAGCTCCGCAAGCCCTTCAAATGTGGACAGCTGTTCCACTTTTGCGCCCGTCTCGGCGGCGAAACGGTCAAACAGCGTCTGGTTCAGATAGAGAATCTCTGTGGATTTCGCCAGTGGGAATACATACAGCCCTCCGTCCGAGAGCCGTCCCTCTTCCACGAAGGCGTCCACATAGGCGGAGAGTTCTTCGGCGGTAAAGTAGTTGTCCAGATTCACCAGCATCCCCTTCTCCTGAAACAGCACCGCGATCTTGGGGTATCCGGTGAAGATGTCCGGCATCTCCGGCGCACCGGGATCGCCATTGGCAATCATATTCAGGCTCTCGTTGAGTTCAGAGCTGGACGAGATGGCCGTCACGTTGATGACGATGCCCTGTTCCTTGCCAACGGTGGAGTTGAACTTGTCGATGAGGTAGTCCATGGACTCCTGCATATCCCCGCCGTAATTGTGCCACATGGTGACTGTGACCGGGTTCTTCGGATCAAGTTTTTGCGTACTGCCGCACCCAGTGAGGCAGAGAATCAGCAGCAAGGATGCAAGAAATTGTTTCATATGGGTTTTCCTCCTTTGGTGGTTGTCCTGCCCAAATTTTGAGGCCAAGGCCGAAAAAATCAGGCTTTTTCAAAAAATATTTTCGGTTTCCCTACCCTTTTTGGCATTTGGGGTAGGGACAAATTGTGGAAAATCCGTAAGATGAAGGGTAATCAGGGCGCGCCTAAAAGAAAACCTGCCAAAGGTCAGCCAAAGTAGCAAAGGGGAAACGCGAAAGGGCCTCACATCTACTTGAACTGTGGAACGGAGGTTTCCCAATCCCTTTCCCAATATAATACGGGATGTTGACAGAATCAACATAAAATTCCTTTTGACAGCGATCTGGAATACGAGCAAAGGAGGTGTACAATTGGAGAAGTCTGAACACAAGACAGCCCGGTACAAAGTCATCTCGGATACGGGGGGAAACCGCTATCGCTTTTTCTGTGAGCAATCTGGCATGGCGATGGCCACCACGGAGATCATGCATGCCGATACAACCGAGGAAGAACTGCTCCTTGCATGGGAAGCCGAGGGCAGACGGTATTTCAACCGCTGTGGGAAATGTGGCAAGTGGGTATCCGACGCGATGTTCAACCCGGAAGCGGCGGAATGTGTAATTTGCACGCCCTGGGAGGAATCTCCCGTCTACTGCCCGCGCTGCGGTGTCCAAACTCAGGCTTCCGATGGCTTTTGCCGAGAATGCGGAGCAAAACTCCGACGAGAAAGGAGCGGCAAATGAACTGCGGTGATGTATTTAAGTTGGATTACCTGACCTATTATGGGTTCGGCCCGGAGGTCATGAAACGGCTCAAGGTCTGTCCACGGTGCGGAGTAGGAGCGAGCGCGGCGCAGCATTTCTGCAAGGAGTGCGGCGCAGAGCTGCCGACTGACACATTGTACGACGCCTATCGGCTGAGCCACCGGATATGCCCCGCCTGCGACGCGGTGGCCGCACAGGGCTCGGAGTATTGCCCATGCTGCGGTATGCGGCTGGAGCAGGCCAGGTGACAGGAACTAACACACACTCATAACGAAACAAAAGTGGGAGGAAAATAGCATGGCATTTTTTGATAAGCTGAACGATTTGGCGAAAAACATCGGGGATAAAACCAACGACGCCATTGAAACCACGAAGCTCAACTCCAAGATCAGCACCGAGCGGTCCGCTGCAGGTGAGGATCTGAAGAAGATCGGCGAGTTCTACTACGCGAAATATGCCGAAACCGGCGAGGCGGCACCCGAGATTTTGGAGTTCTGCCATTCGGCAAAGGCGCATTATGACGCCATGGCGGAGGCCCAGGTGGAGATTGACCGCATCAAAGCGGAAAACGAAGCAGAAAAAGCTGCCCCCGCCGTACCTGTCCACACCGCATCCGGTATTGCGTGCGCGGCCTGTGGAAAGGTCAATTCTCCCGGCACCAAGTTCTGCTGTGAGTGCGGCGGCAAGCTGGAAGCGCCGGCAGCGCCTCAGACGAAAACCTGCCCGGAGTGCGGAGCTGCGGTTGCCGGGGGGCTGAGATTCTGCGGTGAATGCGGTGCGAGGCTGGAGGGATGAACAGGATGGAGAAACCCGGCCTGCACTTTGAAATCTGCATTCAATCCTGTGAATATCATACTTGGCAGGGTATCCTGCACTGCGGCGGCGAACACTACCTGTTTCCCAGCGAGCTGGCACTACTTATTAAAATAGATCAGCTTCTTAAACAAAACGGCATTTATCCGGATTGAAAGAAAGATTTTTGACTAAAAACAGGTCTATCAGGGTGCTATACCCTTTTTCATGGAAAAGCTGGCGTTGGACGGTTGCCCGTCTTACTCTCCGCAGCCCTGTTTGCCATTTTCATGGGGATCAGCTGGCTGTCCGGGGATGGCGGGGGCATCGCCATTGTGATCTGGCTGGGCGGCCCGTTGTGATTCGTTTCACATCATGCACTGCGAGGGGTATCTGGTCAAAGCGGGCTATGTTGCGGTCATTGCGGAAGCAGTCGCCATCGGCAAAATCCCGGCCGGGCAGATGGATTGTGGAAAAGGATGGCGACGGCGTTTCGTCAACATCTACTTTGCTGTGGATAGACCGGAGCGGTCAGCGCGGAACCAAAAAATGGGCAGCGCTTAGTCAGGAATGCGGGCCCGGCGATGCAATCTGCGTCAGCTGTAGGGCGGAGCTTGCACCCGGTATGGGTTCGCTTCTGCGGCGCAAAACAAAAATAAGGAGGGACTGAAATGGGACTGCTGGATTATTCCATCCGTCGGGGCATCAGCCGCGCGGTGGGTACGGTTGTAGAAGATAAGATTCTGGAAATGGTGGCTCCAAAGGCAAAGGAAAACATTGCAAAAAACCAGACGGAGCTGGCCGCTGCCGCGGCTGGGCTTGCCAATGCAGCCAATCAGGCGACCATGCAGCTGGCGCAGAATGTGAAAATCTGCCCCCGGTGCGGCGAAAGGACGACTGCCGACAAACGGTTTTGCCCGTCCTGCGGAGCCGCGCTGCCTGAAAATACAGCCTATGAGCAGATGCGGGAGCGGCATGCTTTCTGTGCTTACTGCGGTACAGTGCTGCCGGACGGTGTGAAGTTCTGCCCCGGCTGCGGAGCGCCAACGGCTCCCGCCAAACGCATCTGTGCCGGTTGTGGAAAGGAAAACGCACCGGGTATCCGGTTCTGCGGAGCATGCGGCACTAAAATGGAGTAACATTCCAGGCGGACTGCGTTGGTTTATGTGATCCCAACAATACGAGAGGAGAATGAACAACATCATGAAATGATATCTGACAATTCTGCTTCACTTGTCATGTGCCTCGGTATGATCCCCATGGCCGCCGCGGCGGCCAACAATAGGGTGACACTGTCATACGCAATCCGGGATTTTAACGCAGACGCTCCGCGGCCTTTCTAATCAAAAGGAGGAACAATCTATGAAGAAATTGTTTGCACTTTTGCTGCCCATTTTGCTGGTGCTGTCCCTCGCCGCTTGCGGCGGCAAGGCGGATCACGCCCCATCCAGCAGCGATAAGCCCGACGCATCGCAGCAAACCGCTTCCGATCCTACAACCACAAATGATCCCGGGGCTTCCGCGCAAGAACACTCCGACGCAGAAAGCGCATGGCTGCAAACAAAGACAGGCAAGTTTTACAGTCAATTCACCAATGGGATGTACATGGAATATGAAATGGAGTATGATGGCGCCGTAACGACCGTGATTACCGCTACCAGCGGCGACAAGACCTATTCAGAAACAAAAATGGATGGTCAGAGCACAGGTGCAAGCATTATGGAAGGCGAATATATGTATGCCATTGACCACGCCGGCAAAACAGTTGTCAAGATGCCCTTGCCGGCCGGTGGTCAGGAATTGGTGAATACAATGATCGAGGAGGGGGATGCCGATCCCGCAAGCGTGGTGAACGGCAAGCGCGAAATCGATGGCAAGACCTATGATACCGAAGAATGGAGTGTGGACGGTGCAAAATCCATTCTTTGCTTTGACGGCGATCATTTGGCTTATATGATCGGTGAGTTTGAGGGAAAAGAAACTGTCATTCAGATTGTCAAAACCAGCGATAAGATAGACAGCAGCCTGTTTGATATCCCGGCAGATTATCAAGTAATCTCCTACTAACGAAGAGCGGCAAAGAAAAAGCTATTCGCCTTGTGCTTATGATAGTTCTCCCGCTGGCTGCTTGCGGGACGCAGCCGCTGTGTGGGTGCATTGGAAGCAGAAGCAGCCAAAGCAAGGCAAAGAGAACTGCCCGATTGAGTAAATCACTCAATCGGGCAGTTTGCCGTATCGGTCATCATTTAGAAATTGTCCTTATTGGTGTTTTCCGTTGCCGATTCCTTTTTACTTCTGGCCTGACGCTTTTTTCAGCCAGTCCTTCCCGTCCGTAAACCGGGCCACAACAAAGGAGACCACATAGTCCCCGGCGGAGTTGATCATGGTGGCGGGGGGGTCCACCAGGTTACCGATGGTGATGGCGATGGGATAGGCCAGCTCCAATTGATTGGGGAAGAAGATGGAGCACATGATGAACTCCCCGATATATCCGCCTCCGGGAATGCCGGACATGCCCACGGAGGAGAGGACGGCCACCAGGATCACCTTCACAAAGGTGTCCACACCGTCAAAGGGCTGGCCGAACACACCGAACAAAAAGGCGATCTTCAGCACGCAGGAGAAGCAGGAGCCGTCCATATGCATGGTGGCGCCAAGCGGGACCACAATCTCGGAGACATCTTTGGGAATGCCCGTGTCCTCCGCCACCTCCATATTGGTGGGAATGGTGGCCACGGAGGAGCAGGTTCCAAGGGAGGTGACCGCCGGGCGCAGGATGTGGCGCAGCATGGTTTTGACTCCTTCCCGGCCGCCGCCGAACCAGGCAAACAGCGGGAACGCGGTGAAGATGTAGAGAAAGCACAGAGGGTAGTACACAGCCAGGGCCCGGCCGTAGTCCGCGGCAATGCTGGCGCCGTAGGTGGCCGTCAGGTCCGCAAAAAAGCCGAAAAAGGCAATGGGGGCGTAATAGGTCACCAGTTTGACCACCTTCATCATGCAGCCGCTCAGATCCTCCAGCCACTTTGCGGTGAGGCTTTCGCTGCCGCCGTTGAGGTTGACGCCAAAGCCGAAGAGCATGGAGAACAGGATCAGGGGCAGCATGGCCTTGCGGCTGATGAGGGAGACGAAATCCTCAGCGGTGAAAAAGCTGACCACCAGTTCCGCCATGGTCTTCTGCTCATCCACCGTGCCCGCGGGGATATCCTGCCAGGGCACCAGGACCGGGGGGACAAGCTTCATCAGGACCACCATGATGGCGGCAGCCACAGCGCCGGTGATCACAAAGGCGGCAATGGTGGTTCCCATGATTTTTCCCGCCCGCTTCCGGCTCTTCATGTTGGCCACGGAGCTGGCGATGGAGGAGAACACCATGGGCACCACGATGCAGAACATCAGGTTGATGAACACGGACCCCAAGGGCTTGAGGACCGTGGCCCCGGCGCGGAGAACAGTCCCGCTGTCGTCCTTGATGCAGGGCCAGATGGCGCCGGCGATGCAGCCGCCCACGATTCCGCCCAGCATGCAGATCAGCAGAGCATAGTTGCGAGCGAAAGACTTACTTTTCATGGATTGCTCCTTTCCGTCATTCCCCGGCGTTCAGGGACAGTTCCTCGTCGGTGACCTCGCCTTTGCACACGATGTTGGTGGGGCCGGTCAGATACAGGTCTGCGATTTGGGAGTGGATGCGCTCCGCGTCGATGACCAGTTCTCCACCGGCCATATGGACCTTGACCCCATGGCCGCTGACCTTTCCCTGAAGCGTCAGCACCGCCACCACAGAGCCGGTCCCGGTGCCGCAGGCATAGGTGAAATCCTCCACACCCCGCTCAAAGGTGCGCTCATAGAGGGTGTCCTCGCCGGTGATTTCATAGAAGTTGACGTTTGCGCCCTTGGGGAAGCCGCTGTGCCAGCGGATGGCACGGCCCAGCTCCCGCAGTTCCTCGTGATCCGCCTGGCGCAGATTGGCATAGGGCACCACCGCGTGGGGGATGCCGGGGTTGCCTAACTCCACATAGGCGCACTCGTAGCGTACGCCGTCCACCTCCACGGAGCAGTCCAGGCGGATGGTGGTGGGATCGTTGAGCCGGATGCGGTAGAGCCGCGGACTGATGCGCATTCCGGTGACCAGGCCGGCGGTGGTCTCGATCCGCTGCGTCTCCCCGGTCAGCCCGGTCTCAAAGCCGTAGCGGCAGATGCAGCGCGCACCGTTGCCGCACATTTCCCCCATGCTGCCGTCAGAGTTGAAAAAGCGCATCTTGAAGTCCCCGCCCTTTGTGGGGGCATCCACCACCATCAACCCGTCGGCGCCGATGGACAGGTGCCGCTCACACAGCACTTTTGCAATCCGGGGCAGCTGCTCCAGTGGAAGATGCTCCTCCAGGTTATTTAAAATCAGAAAGTCATTGCCCGCTCCGTTCATTTTCCAGAATTTCATGATAAGCCCTCCGATCCAGTACTGTGACCATTATACTAATTACGATTTGCAAATTACATCCCATATCGTGCGAATTACATTGCAAAAAGTGCGAATCAAGGAAGGGCAAACTTTGCATTGTGAACGGGATATGGTATCCTGTTGAAAAACAGGAAGCGGAGGGGTTCAGTGACAAAGAAAAACACACGGAATACAAAGGGGCGGATCATATCGGCGGCCTGGAAGCTTTTTTACGAGCAGGGGTATGAGAACACCACCGTGGAGGACATAGTGTTTGATTCACAGACCTCCAAGGGCTCCTTTTACCACTATTTTAATGGCAAAGATGCCTTACTTGGCACCCTGGCCAATGTGTTTGATGAAAAGTACGAGGAGCTGTTGGAGACGCTGGACCCGGAGAGCGACGCGGTGGGGAAGCTGATCTACCTGAACCGGGAACTGTTCGCCATGATTGAAAGCGGGGTGTCACTGGAGCTGCTGACCCGGCTTCTGTCCACCCAGCTGCTGGCCAAAGGGGAAAAACACCTTTTGGACCGCAGCCGGTTTTACTTCCGCCTGCTCCGGCAGATTGCGTCCGAAGGACAGAAAAAGGGCGAGCTGCGCAGGGACCTCCCGGTGAATGAGATTGTCAAGACCTATGCCATGTGGGAGAGGGCGCTGCTGTATGACTGGTGCCTCAGTGAGGGGGAGTACTCCCTGACGGACTATTCCGGACGCATGACGCCCCGCTTTTTGGAGAGCCTCCGTCCGGTACATCTAAATACTCCCTGAGATGGTTTCAGCGCTGCGTATGGAGTTTCGTCCAGTTGAAAAGAATTGAAATTCCTGAAAGAGAAGAAGATGATACAGGACACAGAATAGAATTCATTCTATACTGTGTTCTGTATTTCGTTCTATGGAAATGTATGGTATGATACAAGGCATTGAACAAAAAGGAGAGAGAAACGTGTTGAATTCAGCGAATATCTGTATGATCATCACCATTGTGGCCTACCTGGCGATTGTGGTGGCCATCGGCATATCCTGTTCCAAAAAGAACAAGACCACCGATGACTTTTACCTTGGCGGCCGCAAATTGGGCCCTTTTGTCACGGCCATGAGCGCTGAGGCATCCGATATGAGCAGCTACCTGCTGATGGGGCTGCCGGGCCTGGCCTATATCTCCGGCATCGCCGATGTGGGCTGGACGGCCATCGGCCTCGCGGTGGGCACCTATGTGAACTGGTTAATTGTAGCCCGCCGCATCCGGCTCTATACCCACCATGTAAACGCCATCACCATTCCGGAGTTCTTCTCCAAGCGCTTTGGCGACAGCAGGCATGTGCTGACGGCCATCGCCGCGGTGGTGATCCTGATCTTTTTCGTACCCTACACCGCCTCCGGCTTTGCTGCCTGCGGAAAGCTGTTTAGCAGCTTGTTCGGCATGGACTACACCGCCGCCATGGTGGTCAGTGCCATCGTCATTGTGGTCTATACCACCCTGGGCGGCTTCTTGGCCGCCTCCACCACGGACTTCATCCAGAGCATTATTATGACCATCGCCCTGATCATCATGATCTTTTTCGGAATCTCTGTGGCAGGCGGGGTGGATGCGGTGATGGAAAATGCCCAGGCACTGCCCGGTTACCTGTCCATGACCCTGACCCATGACATGGCCTCGGGAACGGCAAACCCCTATGGGCCCATTACCATCTTGTCCACCCTGGCATGGGGCCTGGGCTATTTCGGCATGCCCCATATCCTGCTCCGCTTCATGGCCATTGAAGATGAGAATAAGCTGAAGCTCAGCCGCCGCGTGGCCTCTTTGTGGGTAGTCATTGCCATGGCCATCGCCGTGGCGATTGGCGTCATCGGATACGCCGCCTCCCAGGCCGGTGCCATCGAGGTGCTGGAGGGCTCCGCGTCCGAGACGGTGATCGTAAAGCTGGCGGGCCTCCTGTCCACCCACGGCGTCCTGGCGGCACTGACGGCCGGCCTGGTGATCGCCGGCATCCTGGCCTGCACCATGTCCACCTCCGACTCCCAGCTGCTGGCCGCAGCCTCCAGTGTTTCCCAGAACCTGATGGCTGAGTGCTTTCACGTGAAGATGGATGAAAAGAAGAAGGTTGTGGCGGCCCGCCTGACAGTGGTCGTGATAGCCGTCATCGGTATTTTCCTGGCCAGGGATCCGGACAGTTCTGTCTTTGGCATCGTATCCTTTGCCTGGGCCGGCTTCGGCGCCGCCTTTGGCCCGGTGATGCTTTTCTCCCTGTTCTGGAAGCGTACCAATCAATGGGGCGCGCTGGCCGGCATGCTCTCCGGCGGCGTGATGATCTTCCTTTGGAAATATGCCGTGCGGCCACTGGGCGGCGTGTGGAACATCTATGAGCTGCTTCCTGCGTTTTTGGTGAGTTGTCTGTGCATCGTGATCTTCAGCCTTGTGACCAAGGCGCCGGAGCGCGAGATTACAGATTGCTTTGAGGAAGTGGCCAAACTGGTTAAGCGGAAATAAGGCAGTACATTATATATTGAAAGGAAGGGGGCAATTTCAGCCCCCTTCCTTTGGCAATGTGGTAAAGCGGAGGCAAGATATAAGGTAGAGAGATGGGAGGGATAAAAAAATAAGAAAAAGGGGAGAAAGGGTATTGACAAGCGGGAAGAGATTTGGTATTCTAAGCAAGCTGTTTCCAAGCCCGCTGTAAAAACGGACTCGAAAAAAATCTGAAAAAGATTGAAAAAAGAGGTTGACAAGGCAGCGGGGGATTGGTATAATAGCAATGTTCCGCCGGTGAGGCGTGCACCTTGTAAATTAAACAACGTAACGAAAAGAAAGCACCAGACGGTAAGCGTACTTGTGAGAAATCACAGTGCGCACCGATAAAGGCCTTGCAAGTAGGGGTTTAGTCAATTACCCAAACGCAGGGCAAAACAAGAAGCTATGGAAATAGCTCTGTAAGTCAAGATTAGCTCAGGCCACGGCCTGTGTTGATACGAATTTATAGAGAGTTTGATCCTGGCTCAGGACGAACGCTGGCGGCGTGCTTAACACATGCAAGTCGAACGGAGCACCCCTGAAGGAGTTTTCGGACAACTGAAGGGAATGCTTAGTGGCGGACTGGTGAGTAACGCGTGAGGAACCTGCCTTTCAGAGGGGGACAACAGTTGGAAACGACTGCTAATACCGCATGATGCATATTGACCGCATGGTCGGTATGTCAAAGATTTATCGCTGAAAGATGGCCTCGCGTCTGATTAGCTTGTTGGTGAGGTAACGGCCCACCAAGGCGACGATCAGTAGCCGGACTGAGAGGTTGACCGGCCACATTGGGACTGAGATACGGCCCAGACTCCTACGGGAGGCAGCAGTGGGGAATATTGGGCAATGGACGCAAGTCTGACCCAGCAACGCCGCGTGAAGGAAGAAGGCTTTCGGGTTGTAAACTTCTTTGACAGGGGAAGAGTAGAAGACGGTACCCTGAAAACAAGCCACGGCTAACTACGTGCCAGCAGCCGCGGTAATACGTAGGTGGCAAGCGTTGTCCGGATTTACTGGGTGTAAAGGGCGTGTAGCCGGGAAGGCAAGTCAGATGTGAAATCTGGAGGCTCAACCTCCAAACTGCATTTGAAACTGTCTTTCTTGAGTATCGGAGAGGTAATCGGAATTCCTTGTGTAGCGGTGAAATGCGTAGATATAAGGAGGAACACCAGTGGCGAAGGCGGATTACTGGACGACAACTGACGGTGAGGCGCGAAAGCGTGGGGAGCAAACAGGATTAGATACCCTGGTAGTCCACGCTGTAAACGATCAATACTAGGTGTGCGGGGACTGACCCCCTGCGTGCCGGAGTTAACACAATAAGTATTGCACCTGGGGAGTACGATCGCAAGGTTGAAACTCAAAGGAATTGACGGGGGCCCGCACAAGCGGTGGATTATGTGGTTTAATTCGAAGCAACGCGAAGAACCTTACCAGGGCTTGACATCCTACTAATGAAGCAGAGATGCATTAAGTGCCCTTCGGGGAAAGTAGAGACAGGTGGTGCATGGTTGTCGTCAGCTCGTGTCGTGAGATGTTGGGTTAAGTCCCGCAACGAGCGCAACCCCTATTGTTAGTTGCTACGCAAGAGCACTCTAGCGAGACTGCCGTTGACAAAACGGAGGAAGGTGGGGACGACGTCAAATCATCATGCCCCTTATGTCCTGGGCCACACACGTAATACAATGGCGGTAAACAGAGGGATGCAAAGCCGTGAGGTGGAGCGAACCCCTAAAAGCCGTCCCAGTTCGGATTGCAGGCTGCAACCCGCCTGCATGAAGTCGGAATCGCTAGTAATCGCGGATCAGCATGCCGCGGTGAATACGTTCCCGGGCCTTGTACACACCGCCCGTCACACCATGAGAGTCGGGAACACCCGAAGCCCGTAGCCTAACAGCAATGAGGGCGCGGTCGAAGGTGGGTTCGATAATTGGGGTGAAGTCGTAACAAGGTAGCCGTATCGGAAGGTGCGGCTGGATCACCTCCTTTCTAAGGAGACATTGCCAGGATCGAGGTTCTGGCATAACATCCTAAGGTCAGCCGGAAGGTGCGGAGGAAGTAGTTACGTTGTTTAATTTAGAGGGTGCAGCCCTCGGTGGTTATGGGCCCGTAGCTCAGCTGGCTAGAGCGTACGACTGATAATCGTAAGGTCGGTGGTTCGAGCCCACTCGGGCCCACCACAAAAAAGCAGCCGTCCCCGAGAGGGGATGGGGAATATACAGCCGGGGATATAGCTCAGCTGGGAGAGCGCCTGCCTTGCAAGCAGGAGGTCGCCGGTTCGATCCCGACTATCTCCACCATTTGAGATCAGATTGAAGCATTTAAGGGATTAAATGTTTCAATCTGGCTTCAAAAGAAGCCGGGGAATGCACCTTGAAAACTGAACAATGTATGATGAAAGACATGTAAGGCAACAGAAGAGGTCTTCTGGACAAAAGTTCGGAAGGTAATTTAATTGTGGAACAACATCTGAAAAGATGAGGGTAACAATTACAATTTCAAAAAGATTCTGAGGAAGCCTGCATAATTCAACTAAGAGAACCAATTGAAAGATTGTTCGAAATAGGTCAAGCTAAAAAGAGCGCAAGGGGAATGCCTTGGCATCAGGAGCCGACGAAGGACGTGACAAGCTGCGATAAGCTGCGGGGAGGAGCAAATATCCATTGATCCGCAGATTTCCGAATGGGGCAACCCGGCAGAGCAATACTCTGTCAGCGTGCGTTGAACAAAATAGGCGTACGCGGGGAACCGCCTGAACTGAAACATCTAAGTAGGGCGAGGAAAAGACATCAACAGAGATTCCGTAAGTAGTGGCGAGCGAACGCGGAAGAGGCCAAACCAGGGGATTTATTCCCTGGGGTTGTGGACTCACATAACGGCGCAATAGTTTAGGAGAACGGCATGGGAAGGCCGGCCACAGCGGGTGAGAGCCCCGTATCCGAAAGATGAGTTGCGTCAGTGAGGATCCAGAGTACCGCCGGACACGTGAAACCCGGTGGGAAACAGGGGGGACCACCCTCCAAGCCTAAATACTACCTGATGACCGATAGAGGAGCAGTACCGTGAGGGAAAGGTGAAAAGGACCCCGGAAGGGGAGTGAAAGAGAACCTGAAACCTTGTGCTTACAAGCAGTCAAAGCACGTTAAAGTGTGATGACGTACTTTTTGTAGAACGGTCCGGCGAGTTATAGTAACGAGCAAGCTTAAGGCATTCAGTGCCGGAGGCGCAGCGAGAGCGAGTCTGAATAGGGCGTGTGAAGTTCGTTGCCATAGACCCGAAACCGGGTGACCTATCCATGAGCAGGTTGAAGTGGGGGTAAAACCCCATGGAGGACCGAACCGACCCCCGTTGCAATGGTGGCGGATGACTTGTGGATAGCGGAGAAATTCCAATCGAACTCGGAGATAGCTGGTTCTCCCCGAAATAGCTTTAGGGTTAGCGTTATGTTAGATTACCGGAGGTAAAGCACTGAATGGTCGAGGGGTCGATAAGATTACCAACGCCTATCAAACTCTGAATGCCGGATAATTGATGCATAGCAGTCAGACAGTGTGAGATAAGTTTCATTGTCAAAAGGGAAACAGCCCAGACCCACAGCTAAGGTCCCTAATGTATGCTAAGTGGAAAACGATGTGGAGCTGCAAAAACAACCAGGATGTTGGCTTAGAAGCAGCCACTCATTAAAAGAGTGCGTAATAGCTCACTGGTCGAGTGGTTCTGCGCGGAAAATATAACGGGGCTAAGCATACAACCGAAGCTTGGGATGCGCGCAAGCGCGTGGTAGGGGAGCGTTGTGTACGGGGTGAAGTCTGAGCGGAAGCACAGGTGGACTGTACACAAGTGAGAATGCCGGAATGAGTAGCGAGAATTATGTGGGAATCATAATGGCCGAAAATCTAAGGTTTCTTGGGGAAGGTTCGTCCGCCCAAGGTAAGCCGGGGGCTAAGGCGAGGCCGAAAGGCGTAGTCGATGCACATACGGTAGAAATTCCGTAGCCACCGAACCTTAAGCATGAGGGACACTTTGAGATAGCAGAACCCGGGCGTTGGTTGCCCCGGGCGAAAGGGACCGAAATTAGAGTAGGGAAGTCTGCGATGCTTGAAGGCGAGAAAAGCTCATGTGTATGCTAAGGTGCCCGTACCGCAAACCGACACAGGTAGATGAGGAGAGAATCCTAAGGCCAACGGGAGAAGGGTTGTTAAGGAACTCGGCAAGTTGACCCCGTAACTTCGGAAGAAGGGGAGCCCCGAAAGGGGCCGCAGTGAATAGGCCCAAGCAACTGTTTACCAAAAACACAGGTCTATGCTAAATCGAAAGATGACGTATATGGGCTGACGCCTGCCCGGTGCCGGAAGGTTAAGAGGAGATGTCAGCCGCAAGGCGAAGCATTGAATCGAAGCCCCGGTAAACGGCGGCCGTAACTATAACGGTCCTAAGGTAGCGAAATTCCTTGTCAGGTAAGTTCTGACCCGCACGAAAGGCGTAATGATTTGGGCACTGTCTCAACAGCCCGCCCGGCGAAATTGTAGTACTGGTGAAGATGCCAGTTACCCGCAACTAGACGGAAAGACCCCATGGAGCTTTACTGCAGCTTAATACTGGAAATCGGTAATTCATGTACAGGATAGGTGGGAGACTTGGAAGCTGGACCGTCAGGTTCAGTGGAGTCGCCGGTGGGATACCACTCTTGGATTGCTGATTTTCTAACCTGCGGCCCTGAATCGGGTCGGGGGACACTGTTAGGCGGGCAGTTTGACTGGGGCGGTCGCCTCCAAAAGAGTAACGGAGGCGCTCAAAGGTTCGTTCAGCACGGACGGAAATCGTGCAGTGAGTGTAAACGCATAAACGAGCCTAACTGCGAGACCGACGGGTCGAGCAGTAACGAAAGTTGGAGTTAGTGATCCGGTGGTATGTGAGTGGAAATGCCATCGCTCAACGGATAAAAGCTACCCTGGGGATAACAGGCTGATCTCCCCCAAGCGTCCACAGCGACGGGGAGGTTTGGCACCTCGATGTCGGCTCGTCGCATCCTGGGGCTGAATTCGGTCCCAAGGGTTTGGCTGTTCGCCAATTAAAGCGGCACGCGAGCTGGGTTCAGAACGTCGTGAGACAGTTCGGTCCCTATCTGTTGCGGGCGTAAGAGATTTGAAGGGAGCTGTCCTTAGTACGAGAGGACCGGGATGGACGTACCTCTGGTGCACCAGTTGTCCTGCCAAGGGCATAGCTGGGTAGCTATGTACGGACGAGATAAACGCTGAAGGCATCTAAGCGTGAAACTCCCCCTAAGATGAGATCTCTCACTCTGAAAAGAGGTAAGGGCCCAGGAAGACTACCTGGTTGATAGGCCGGAAGTGGAAGTGCGGCAACGCATGCAGCTGACCGGTACTAATCGCCCGAGGGCTTGACCTACAATGAAAATGCAGGCGGCCTGAAGTGGAAGGAAACATACATTGTTCGGTTTTGAGGGTGCATGGAGCGGCCATGAACCCCGTAAATCCAAGCAAAACCCAACGGAATGGGTTTGCGATGACGACGCGGCCCGTTGGTCAAGTGGTTAAGACAGCGGCCTCTCACGCCGTTAACATCGGTTCGAATCCGGTACGGGTCACCAATTCGATGTGTATGCGCCTTTAGCTCAGTTGGTAGAGCAACTGACTCTTAATCAGTGGGTCCCGGGTTCGAGTCCCTGAAGGCGCACCAAAGATCAGCCGTTGAGGGTTGAGAATGGGAAGTGAGCGGGAGCTTGCTTCCGGTTCTAAGTCCTCAAAAAGGGCTTGACAAGAGGCAGGAAAAACTTTATAATTTGTTTGTTTTCCGGAGTGCTCCGGATGACAGTTGGTGCTGATTAGAGCGAGGGTCCACCCGTTCCCATTCCGAACACGGCAGTTAAGCTCGTTTCTGCTCACAATACTTGGCTGGAGACGGCCCGGGAAGATAGGTAGCGCCAACACGATAAGGCCGGACAGGGAAACCTGTCCGGCCTGCTTCTTTTCCCCTCGCGTTCCTTTGTGGATTGGGTTTGCCGCTCCCCGAGCCTGACACGCCTGCGCGTTATCATCCTTTCTTGATCCTGTCCCCCTTGTGCTTTCAGCGGGGGCATGCTATAATGAGATCAATATAGAGTACCTTGGATTTACAATTAGGAGGATAAAGTATGTTGGATTCAAAAACCACTGGGATCGTGGCGTATTTGACCTGGATTGGTTTGATTATTGCACTGGTGGCCGGTGATCGGGAGGGTGCTAAGTTCCACCTGAATCAGGCGCTGGTGATTTGGCTCTTTGGCCTGCTGTCCGCTATCCCTTGCCTGGGCTGGCTGTGGGGCATCTTTATTTTGGCCTGTGCCATTATGGGATTGATTTATGCCATCAACGATGAGGAAAAAGAAGTCCCCTTGCTTGGCAGCATCCGCCTGCTGAAATAAGAAGCCCCAAGAGAAAAACCATGCCGGTATTTTATACCCGGCATGGTTTTTCTCTTGAATTCTCTCAGCTGCAGCGGCCGCCGTCCACCACAAAGCTTTCGCCGGTGGCGTAGACGCTCATGTCGGTGGCCAGGAACAGGAAGGTGTAGGCGATCTGCTCGGCGGTGGCGATCCGGCGCAGCGGGCGATAGCTGCCGCAGGACTCCAGGAACTTCTCCATGGCCTCTTTCTCTTCGGGGGTCTTGGGATCGGCGGTGGTGATCTTGCCGGTCTGGATGCCCTCACTGATGAGCATGGGGGTGATGATGTCGCCGGGGCAGACGCAGTTGACGCGGATGTTGTACTTGCCAAAGTCCACGGCCATGCCGCGGGTCAGGGCCGCCACGCCGCCCTTATAGGCGTTGTAGGGGGCGGAGTCGGGCACGCCCTTGATGGCCGCACCGGAGGCGGTGTTGACGATCACGCCGCCGCCCTGCTCGATCATGATGGGTACTGTGTGCTTGGAGAACAGGAATACGCCTTTCAGGCCGATATCCAGGCAGCGGTCCCACTCCTCTTCCGTGGTGTCCAGCACAGTCTTGCGCACGATGATACCGGCGTTGTTCACCAGAATATCAATCCGGCCAAACGCGGCCTTGACCGCTTCCACGGTGGCCTTGGCGTCCGCTTCACTGGACACATTGCACTTAAAGAACTTGGCGGAATCGCCGATCTTGTCTGCCTCCTCCTGGCACTTGTCGCTGATGTCCACCATCGCCACCTTGGCACCGTACTTGACATACAGCTGGGAAACCGCCAGGCCGATGTCGGAGCCGGCTCCGGTGATGATGGCCACCTTGCCTTCCAAAGACAGATACTTATCCTGAATTCCCATTTGTCTATTTGGGATTTACACTCGTGAAGTCTGTTGGCTGCAGATCCGCTGATAGGCCCGCCAAGTGACTGCTAACTCTTCCGGTTTAGCAATGCTGTCCACCTCCAAGCGGGAGATGGGGGTGTTGTGGGGGGAAGATTTAAGCAGTTCAGGGCTGTGGTAGGCTTCTTTAGAGATGTGGCTTAGCGTATTCACATACTCGTCGATATCCGCTTTGGAGTAAGACTCTGTTGGCTCCGGCGTATAGGGCTCGGCCACAATCATGGGGTGGTGGCTGGCAAAAGAACGTTGATATCCAAAATCCAACATTCGGTTGTTGATATCTGTCACATCGACGCCAGTCTCCTGATAGAGCGTCTCAAAGCTGTATCGGACCTGCTCCAGACGGTTCAAGCCGCTTTCCCCCCAAGGAATGGAAATGCCCCGGACAGTGTCAAGCACACGCTTCATCATATAATTGTTGTTGAGAATAGCGGTTTCCCCCACAGTTTTCAGGCCTTCTGCCCCCAGAGACATAACCCAGCTGTAAGCCCGGATTACAGCGGTCAAAGACCCCTGAAATTGGCGGACTTTCCCAATGGAATGCGTGCCGCTGTCGTCCAGATAATATTTGCTGCCATCAAAGCGAACACGAGGGCGGGGTAGAAACTGTTCCAGCTCAGCACTGACACATTGGGCTGCACAGCCGGGACCCATGCAGCCATGTGGGGAGGAAAAAGCCTTGTGCAGATTGAATTGGCACATATCTGCACCCCATTCTTTGGCACGGACCAGGCCGAACAGGCCGTTATAATCCGCCATGTCGCAAATGCACAGGCCGCCTGCTTCGTGGACAATTCGAATGAACTCCTTGATGTAGGGATTAAAGACGCCGGTGTCCTCCGGGTTGGTGATGAAGATGCCGGCTGTCTTTTCACTGACTGCTGCTTTCAAATCTTCCACACTGGGATAGCCGTTTTCGCCGGGATAGAGGCTGATGACCCGAAATCCTTTGGTGGCCGGAGCTGCGGAGTTCAACGGGTGGGAGAGGATGGTGGTGATAATCTCAGTGCGCTGCTCCGCCTCGCCACGCTCTTCAAAATACTTCTTCAATACCGCAGCATTGGAGTAAATCCCCATTCCGCCGCCCCCAGGCTGGAAGGACACGGCGTCCAGGCCGGAAATCTCCTTCATGATCTGCTCAAAATCATAGATGAGTTTGAGAATGCCCTGTACAGTTTCCTTGTCCTGATAGGGATGCAGTTCGGTGAACTTTTCGCTCCGGACAAACTGCTCATTGATTTTTGGACTGTACTTCATCGTACATGTGCCAAGACCAATGTCAGCAGTCAGGTCCTGACCGACGGTCTCTTGGGACAGACGCAGAAAATGACGCAGCACTTGGGGTTGTGAGATTTCAGGAAGTGCGGGTTTATCTTTACGTCTCAAAGACTCAGGTACAAGCATATCCTTGCCTGCGGCTGATTTGACGTCCGCTTCCACATCTGGCAGCAGGATACCGCGGCTACCGGGGGTGTTAAGAGCAAAGACAATGGGCTCATCCCACTGGGCCTCATGATAGTTACGCAGATGTTCCATGTGCATTCCTCCCTCTAACGGTGTACAGCAAGTATATGACTGAGGACCTCGAAGAGCTGGTCAATCTCTTTTTGGGTAGTCTTCTCGGTGACACAGACCAGCATGGACTGGCCCAGTTCCGGCAGCTGGCGGCTCAGGTCATAGCCGCCGAAGATACGCTCATCAAGAAGGGCTTTGTTGATCTCCCCCACCGTTTTGCCAGTGGCGTCAAAGTTCAACACAAACTCCTGAAAGCTGCAGCTGGCGGCAAAGGGCAGGGTCACGCCGGGAAGCTCCCGCAGCTTACATTTTGCATAGCGGCTTTTATAGAGAATGCTTTCCCCCAACTCCCGCATGCCCTCCGGCCCCATGACACTGAGGTAGACCGCGGCGGTAATGGCCCACAAGCCCACACAGGTGCCTAAAAATTCCACGCCGTTTTCGCGCCGGTTGTAGCTGGTGCGCTGAGGCAGGGCCCTGTTATAGCCGAATTGCCCTTTGGCGTTGCGGAAAATCATGTAAAGATGGTGGGGATAGTTCAGGATATACTGTTCCTCCTGGCGGGTGGCCAGATATCCGCCCAAGCCGGACCCATAGCTCATATGGATGCCCAAGGGCTGGATGTCGCCGCAGGCGATGTCGGCGCCGTAGTCCGCCGGAGGCGCAATGACGCCAAGGGAGGAAGGGTCGGCATAGACCACGAACTGGGCGCCGCAGGCATGGGCCAGCGCCCCAATTTCATCTGCCCGCTCCTCCAGGTGCCCCAAGAAGCTGGGATTTTGCAGCACGATGCAGGCGGACTCCGCCCCAGTCAGAGTCTTAAGCATTTGCAGGTCCACCTGTCCGGTAGAGTCAATAGGTATGGTAACCAGTTCCATACTGTCACAGTAACAGCGGATCTGGCTGAGCAGAGAGGGGCTGAAGGATGCAGGCACCAGGACTTGGGTCCTGCCGTTGATCCGGTGGGACATCATGATGGCCGTGCACAGGGCATGACCGCCGTCATAGGTGGGAAAGCTGACCACATCCATGTTCAGAAGTTCGCCCATCAGGCTGTTGAACTCAAAAAAAGCTTGGCATTTGCCGTGGTCCACATAGGTGTCCCCGCTGTAAGCGGTAAGAAATTCTGAGCGGCTGTTGATCTCATCACAGATCGCCGGCACATAGTGGTTATAACAGCCGGCGCCCAAGAAGCTGATATTCTCATCGCAGGTGCTGTTTTTGGAAAGAATGGAGTTCACATGGCGCTTTAACTCACTTTCTGACAGCAGTGGTTGTGGGAGGCACAGCGGCTCATGAGTGCGGGCTTCATCGGGAATGAAGCTGTATAGTTCCTTGATGGAGGACTTTCCAAGGTAATCCAGCATTTCGCGGCGGATTTTCGCATTACTGTTGGGAATGTATGGATAAGACATAATACACACCTCACAATCAGATCAGACGGTTGGGCAGCCAGGTGATCAGGCCGGGGAAGACCCAGCAGATGACCAGAGCTATGATCATCAGGCCGATGAACGGGATCACGGACCGGTAGATGTCTTTCAGACTGATTCCTTCGGGAACAATGGACTTGAGGAAAAACAGGTTGAACCCATAGGGTGGCGTCAGATAGGCCATCTGGAGGTTCAGCATAAAGAGCATGCAGAACCACAGCGGATCGATACCCAGCGATTCGATGATGGGGATGTAGATGGGGGCGGTGATGGTGATGACGGCATAGTCGTCCATGATGGCGCCCAGCACAAAGTTCAGCAGCATCATGCAGATCAGCACTGCTGTGGCGCCGCCGGGCAAAGCGGCGGCCGCATTCTTGAGCAATGTGCTGACACCCATGAAGTTGAAGGCGGTGCTCAGGATTTGGGCGCCGGTCAGAATCCATAAAATCATACCCATCAGCCGAAGCGTTCTGCGCAAAGCGTCCTTGAAGTTGCGGATGTTCAGCTTGCGCTTGAGTATGGCGATGAGGATGGACATGCCCGCTCCGATGCCGGCCGCCTCCGTGGTGGTGGCCATGCCGGTATAGATGGAGCCAAGGACGAAGACGATCAGAAGCGCCGGCGCGATGACCGCCTTGGAGGCTTTCAGCTTTTCCCGGAAGGAGACCCGCTCTTCCTTGGGTATAGCGGGGCACAGGCTGGGGGTAATGGCACAGCGGATACCGATGTAAATGCAGTAGAGGATGGCACAGAGAATACCAGGGATTACGCCGGCAAAGAACAGCCGTCCCACGGAGACAGTCTTGGTGTATTGGGACAGGATGACCATGGGGATGCTGGGGGGGATGATGATGCCAAGGACACCTCCGGCTGCAATAACGCCCATGGCGATGTGTTTGTCGTAGCCACGATTCATCATGGAGGGCAGGGCGATAAGTCCCATGGTGACAGTGGCCGCGCCGCTTCCGCCGCACATGGCCGCAAAGATGGCGCAGATCACTACGGTACCCATGGCCAGGCCACCCCGTACGCCGCCCAGCCATTTGTAGAAGCAGTCGTACATTTCATCTGCAATCCCGGACTTCTCCAGAATGTTGGCCATGAGCAGAAACATAGGGATAGCCACATAGTTGTCGCCGCAGAAGGTGGACCAGACACTGTTGGCGATGGTCAGATAACCGGAGGGCCCCCAGAAGATTAAAATGGTAAGGATTCCTACGCCGCCAAGGGCAAAGGGAATGGGCATTCCGCTGGTCATAAAGATCAGCATCATGACCAAAACGGCCAGTAAAACAAACAAAGATCCATCCATGCTCATTGGCCCTCCTTCCGGTTGGCGGGATATGGTTCGTTATAGCGCAGGACATAAAGGTTTTTAAAGAGGACGGACAGCCCCTGCAGCATAAGCAGTACGCATCCGGCAGCGACAATGGTCTTGCTCCAATAGTAGGGGACACGGAGTACGGTGGAGCTGACCATGTGCTTTTCCCAAGCCGTCTGGGCGGACACAATGCACTGCCAAGTGGTCATGGAGATGAACAGGGCAAAAATCAAAAAAGTGATGATATCCAACAGCGCCTTGGTGCGCAGGCTGAACTTTTCATACAGTAGGTCCACCCGGACAAAGGAATCACTGAGATAGGCATATGCGCCGCCAAAGGCGCCGATCAAAATCACGCACTGCTCACAGATATCAGCAACCCAGATGGTGGGGCTGTTGAAAATATACCGGGCCACCACCTCGAACATCAGAGAGAAAACCATGATGCAGAGGATCCATTTCGTGCACTCTCCAGCAATCTGGCTGATGGAGTCGATGACTTTCACTGCTTTTTTCATACGAAAATCCTTTCTCTACGGAAACGGATAGGGGCATAGGTGTGGCTATGCCCCTATCCGCATCATAGATTCACTTGTTGTTGGCCCAGTCCAGGATGAGCTGGAAGCCGTCGGAGATATCCGGATACTTTGCCTGCATGTCCTCAAGGACCTGATTGCCCTTGGAGATGAACCCAGTCTTGGCCTCATCGGTGAGTTCTACAAACTCCACGCCATATTTAGCTGCATCGTCGTAAACGGTCTCCTCCGCCTTTTCAGAGGCGGCGTACAAATCCCAGAAAAACTCCTGCAGCGCAGTATAGAGGTTTTGCTGGATATCCTCAGGAAGCGCCTCCCAAGCGTCGATGTTGAAAATAAAGTCTTGGGGGGAGCCAGCCATGACGCAGGGGATACAGTACTTGACCACCTCGCAGAACCCCATGGTGACCAGTTCGGGCAGACTGTACTGTGTGCCTTCGATGGTACCCAGCTTCAAAGCCATATAGATATCGCTGCCCGACATGGTAACAGTGGAGGCGCCGCAGGCTACATAAAAGTCGTTGTTGGAGGAGGTAGCACGAACAATATGCCCCGTCAGGTCATCCACAGTTTCCACCTTGAAGGTGGTGAACAGGCTTTGACTGCCGCAGGGTGCGTAGCCACCGTAGATCAGGCCGGCCTTGTAGTACTCCTCCCGCAAAAAGTCATTGAGCCCCGCTTCGTAAAAGCAGTCATAGGTCTCCTCCTTAGTGTTGAAGAAGAAAGGAGGGACGGTTTCGCAGTAGGCGGCGGAGACAAACTGACAGTTGTAATTGGGGGAAGAGATAGCGCCTTGGATGGTGCCGTTGGCCACGGAGGCAGGAATGTCTGCCGCAGAGCACAGCGTATCAGGCTCATAGAGTTCAACAACCACGCGGCCCTCGGTGACCTTTTCGATCAGAGCCTTAAGCATGGGCATCTGCACATCCCAGCACTGGTCGCCAGGGCCGTAAGCCGCTTCGATCTTCCACACCACGGGGGTAATTTCCTCGCTGGAAAAACCGGAGGACGCAGAGCCATCGGAGGATGTCCCACTGCCATTGCCGCCGCAGGCGGCCAGGGAACATACCATGGAAAGTGCCAGGGCTAAGGTCAAAAACTTCTTCATGTCTAACGCTCCTTTTTTATAATTTGAATCCTGTTTGGGAATGCTCTTTTTTGATCCACACCATATGGCTACAATCTGGAGATGCAAAACAGTTCCGCGTGCCTCATTGCTTCTGCATGGGGAGTTTTTCCCCCAGCAGCCTCCAGCACCATCCGGAACAAGTCTTCTCCTGCAGCGAGAATGGTATTGCTGCCGTCAATGATACCGCCGGCATTGTAGTCAATATTTTCCCGCATCTTTTCATAGGTCCGGCTGTTGCCTGTGACTTTGATCACCGGGACAAAGGGAAAACCAGTAGGAGTTCCCCGACCGGAGGTAAATACGATTACTTGGGCACCGCCGCCCACCATCCCAGTGACTACTTCGCCGTCATGGCCAGGAGAGTCCATCAAATAAAGTCCTCGGCCACCAGGAGTTTCACAGTACTCCACAACACCGCAGATGGGGCGGCTACCGGATTTATAGATGTTGCCAAGGGCCTTTTCTGCCACGGTGGAGACGCCACCGTCAAAGTTGCCGGTTGAAATCAGGGCACTGCGGTTTTGATACTTGGGATCTGTGCCGGCAACGCGGAGTTTGTCTTCCATGCGCCGAATGGTGTCTAAGATATCTTCCGCTACTTTGGAGTTCGCTGCCCGGGCGGCCAGGATGTCCTCGGCCCCCAAAAGCTCCGTCACCTCGGAAAAAAGGACCGTTCCACCGTGGTCAACTACCAGGTCACTCATGGCCCCCACCGCCGGATTGGCGGAAATGCCGGAGGTAGCGTCGGTGCCACCGCACTTTACACCCACGCTCAGTTCGCTGATATCAATGGGCTGGCGTTGAATAGTTGATGCCTCCTCCACCATCCGATGGGCCAGCCGGACACCTTTTTCCACGGCACGAAGGGTATCGCCCTCCTCTTGAATGATCACCTGAGCCACTGGTTTCCGACTCTTTTGCAACCCTTCCACAAATTCTTTGACCGTGAATCGCTCACAGCCCAAACCCACTACGATGACTCCAGCCAGATTGGGATGATTGCCCATGGCAATCAGCGTCTGGGCGGTGCGCTCCAGATCGGCGCCCACCTGGCTGCACCCCACGGGATGGGTCAGGCACACTGTGCCCGCCACCTGCTGGGAGATCATTTCGGCCACCCGGTTGGCACAGAAAACGGAAGGAATAATTCCGATGTAGTTGCGTACACCAGCTTGGCCGTCCAGCCTGCGATATCCATAAAATTCCATGACTTTCTCACCTCCCCCGTTCGCTTTCAATATTGTGTCTGTGTACCCATGTGCCCTTTGAAATGGGGGCGGTGGCGTAGCCGATTTTGTGTCCGTACTTCAAAACAGTGGCGCCTGACTGTAGGTCCGCCAAGGAGATTTTGTGGCCAAAAGCGATAGACTCTTTTGCAGTGCATTCCAAGTTGCCGCAAAAGCAGAGGTCACCGGGACCTGCGTCCTCTAAAAGGACACCCACATTGTCCCTTGGGTCCATAATGAGCATTTTTTTTCTTGACATAGTTCCACTCCCTGTGATTTGGTTTGATAAGCCTATAAAAAGCGGCATGCCTATATTGAGGCATGCCGCTTTTACGCTATGCTGCCCATCCAATTGACTATTTCACGGAAGCAGAACAATGACACTCCCGCAGTATTATAGATGCTCCACCGGTGGGATATCTGCGGGGGCATCATAAAAAGCTGAACAAGTCAGCAGAACAAGTCATTTGGATAAGCGCCTGCTATTGGTTAATAAGGCCGTTAAAATCGAACTGCACTGGATTGTTTTTTAGGTGGATATACACGTCCGCCAGATGGGCCTCCATCAGCCGTTTGGCTTTGATACCGTCTCGTTCCTGAAGAGCCTGATTGATTTTACGGTGGAAGCGGAGGGTTTTCTGCCTGTCCGCCACGGGCATTCTGGAAAGTCTTTCCTGCATTTGACTGTGAATCATTGTACTCATGGTCTGCATCAACTTCAGACAAAGCTGGCTGTGGGCGCAAACCACGATCTGCATGTGGAAAGCATAGTCGATCTTTTCAAAGGAAATGTAATCAGACTCGAGATTGGCTTCCATATCCGATACCAGGGAGGATAGTCGTTCCAAATCTTCCTTGGTGGCTGCAACAGCCGCAGTGGCTACCATCTCCACCTGAATGGCCCGGCGCAACTGAAAGATTTCAATGTTGGTGGTCTTGTCAAACATCAGGATGTAGATGAGGGACAGATAACAATTGGAGTCATCGGGCCGGTTGACACTAATGCCTTTGCGGGGGCTGACCGAGACAATGCCCAGAAATTCTAACACTCGAAGTGCCTCACGCAAAGTGGGGCGGCTTACATTTAGCGTGGCCATCAAATCTTTTTCCGTATAAAGGTAATCTCCATATTTCAATTCGCCCGAGGCCACCAAATTCACAATTTTTCCGACAATGAGTAAATAAGCTTTTGGGCTTTTTACGGGACTGATTATCCCGCCAAAGTTATCCATATCAAGTCCTCCTCTTTCTAAAACAAATCCAGGGATTACGAAAATTTACCATCTTCGGTAATTGTATAACATTTGTATAGAAAGAGCAAGAAATTATATATCTCAACATAATAAGTTCAATAAGATCAATGAGTTAACTAAATAATAAAAAGTGAGAAGCAAAATGTCAAGAGTATTTCAAAAAAATACGATAAATTGGATGAATAAACAAAATTAAGAGCCTTTTCTTGGGTAATTGGACCTAAAGCAGTGGAATTCCTCTTTGCAGGCGGGATTGCCAGCAAGGTAGAAGTGTACTATAATAAATCAATCCTCCTTCAGAAAAGAGGAAGCGTTGTGAAAACAAAGGATGATGTGGTCTATTGGACGGTTTGGTGTTCCCTGATCGTGCTGGGAATACTGTTTTTAATCTGGCTTTTTCCGCTGGGGCAGCCTACGGTGCCGGAGTGCTGGTTTTACCGGTCCTGGCATGTGTACTGCCCCGGCTGCGGGGGGACGCGGGCGGTGGCCGCTCTGCTTCGGGGGCAGTTGCTCCAGTCGCTGTATTATCACCCGGCGGTGCTTTTTACAGTGGGGTCGGTGACTGCCTATCAGTGCAGCCAGACAATTTGGCGCCTGCGGGACAGGCGTGGCTGGGTGCTGCGCTACAGCGACCGGTGGCTGCTGGTGCTTCTGATGCTGCTGGTGCTCAACTGCACGGTGCGCAATGTGCTGTGGTTTGGTTTCCGTATCCCTCTTTAAAAAATGAATGTAATGGGAAAAGACTGCGGCAGATGCCGCAGTCTTTTCTGCTCTTGTGAGAAATTCACAAATGCAGCTTCAAAATCTTGTTTTCAATTCTAAGGCTCAAATCAGTTTGTCCACATAATACGGACAAAATTTAAAATAATGTATTGCCATTCGGGGAAAAGCGTAGTAAACTGAGCATAGAAGGTCAAAGGGAGTAATTGAAGGGGGAACGCGCATATGCAAAACTGGATGGACGCCATTGTAAAGCCCACTGCCGCCCCGGGGTTGGAACTGCGGAAAGTTCCAGTGCCGGAGCCGGGACCGGGCGAGGTGCTGATCCGCGTACACAAGACAGCCATCTGTGGAACAGACGTGCACATCTACGATTGGAACGAGTGGTCCGCCCAGCATGTAAAGCCGCCCATGGTGATTGGCCATGAATACGTGGGGGAAATTGCGGAGTTGGGCGCAGGCGTTACAGGGCTGCGGGTTGGCCAGCGGGTCAGCGGAGAGGGCCATATCACCTGCGGACACTGCCGCAACTGCCACAACGGCAACATCCAGTGGTGCAAGAACACCAGCAGCGTAGGCGTGGACCGGGACGGAGCATTTGCGGAATATGTCTGCATCCCCCAGTCCAATGTGATCCTCATTGACGAAAACCTGCCGGAGGATGTGGTGTCCTTTTTCGACGCTGTGGGCAACGCCACCCATACGGCGCTGATGTTCGACCTGGTGGGTGAGGATGTGCTCATCACCGGCGCCGGCCCCATCGGCGTCATTGCCGTGGGCATCTGCAAATACGCCGGCGCGCGACGGGTGGTGATCACCGACGTCAATGAATACCGCCTGGACCTGGCCCGGAAGATGGGTGCGGACGCGGCGGTGAACATCGCCAGAGAGGATATCCACGAGGTGATGCAGAAGCAGGGGCTGACCGAGGGCTTTGACGTGGGACTGGAGATGTCCGGCAACGGCGGCGCCTTTGCCCAGATGGTGGGCGTGATGCGCAACGGCGGAAAGATTTCCCTCCTGGGGCTGGGCAACGGGCCCATCTCGGTGGACATGAACGACATCATTGGCAAGGGGCTGACGCTCCAGGGCATCTACGGCCGGAAGATGGATAACTGGCACAAGATGTCCTATATGGTACAGGGTGGGTTGGACCTGACCCCGGTGATCACCCACCGCTTCCACTATACGGATTTTGAACAGGGCTTTGAAGCCATGCACAGCGGAAAGTCCGGCAAGGTTGTACTCAACTGGATGTGAGAAAAGGAGGAAGACTATGAAAACCGCATTGGAAGACTACCGCGCCGCGCTGGAGGAGATTCGGGCCTCCGGCACCTACAAGGAAGAGCGGATCATCACCACACCACAGCGCTCCCGGATCGACACCACCGCCGCAAAGCAGGTGGTGAATATGTGCGCCAACAACTACCTGGGCCTCAGCGACCATCCTGAGCTGATTGCCGCAGCAAAGGCCAGCTACGACCAGTGGGGCTTTGGCCTCTCCTCCGTCCGCTTCATCTGCGGCACCCAGCAGATCCACAAGGATCTGGAGCGCGCCATCGCCGGATTTGTGGGGACAGAGGACGCCATTTTATATTCCTCCTGCTTTGACGCCAACGGAGGCCTTTTTGAGACGCTGTTGGGGGAGAAGGACGCGGTGATCTCCGACGAGCTGAACCACGCCAGCATCATCGATGGCGTCCGGCTGTGCAAGGCCCACCGCTACCGCTATCGGAACAACGACATGCAGGACCTGCGCGCAAAGCTCGAGGAGGCCCGTGCTGCTGGCTGTGAAAAGATTCTGATTGCCACTGACGGTGTATTCTCCATGGACGGCTATATCGCCAACCTGAAGGGCATCTGCGACCTGGCGGATGAGTATGACGCCATGACAATGGTGGACGACAGCCATGCCGTGGGCTTTATGGGCCCCCATGGTCGGGGCACCTGCGAGTACTGCGGCGTCATGGGCCGGGTGGATATCATCACCGGTACCTTTGGCAAGGCCATGGGCGGCGCCTCCGGCGGCTACACCGCCTCTCACCGGGAGATTGTGGACCTGCTGCGCCAGCGCTCCCGGCCTTACCTCTTCTCCAATTCCCTGGCCCCGGCCATCTGCGCCGCCACGCTGCGCACCATTGAGCTGCTGGAGGAATCCACCGCGCTGCGGGATAAGGTCCATGAAAACGCCGACTATTTCCGTCGTGAGATGGAGCGGTGCGGTTTTGACCTGCTGCCCGGGGAGCACCCCATTGTGCCGGTGATGCTCTACGACGCAAAGACCGCCCAGGAGTTTGCCGCCCGGATGCTGGATAAGGGCGTCTATGTGGTTGGCTTCTGTTATCCCGTGGTGCCCAAGGGGCGGGACCGCATCCGCACCCAGATTTCCGCGGGCCACACAAAAGAGGATCTGGACTTTGCCGTTCAGTGCTTCCGGGAAGTCAAGGAAGAAATGGGACTCTAAATGAAAAAGGAGGAAGGCACGCCTTCCTCCCTTTTTCATTCAGGCCTTCGGACCTTTGGCCATGGCCTCCTTCACCATGCGGTGGTAGAGGGCACAGTCGGAGCCGTAGCTCACATAGGTGTTGACAGAGCGGTCGTTTTCGTTGCGGTGCTCCACAATGAGCATGCCGTCGGCAAAGCCGCCGCTGATGTCGATGTTGCATCGCTGGCGCCGCAGGTCCGTGATCACGGCTGGGTTCAAAAGATAGGCGATGGCCAGGGGGTCATGCACCGGCTCCAGCGTGCCGTCGCTCCAGCCCAGATGCCGGCTGGCCTCGGCCCGTATGCGGATCAGGTCGGCGGCAAAGGCGCCGGAGGCAGTGCCCAGGGCCTCCAACTCGCCGGCCTCGGCAAGGGTGAACGGGGAGGCCATGGTGGCGTTGAGGGTGATGCAGGTGACCTTTACGCCGGAATCCAGGACGATTTTGGCAGCCTCCGGGTCGTGGAAGAAGTTGGCCTCCGCCACTGGCGTCACGTTGCCCATGTCCACGGCGCCGCCCATGAACACCACCTCGGCCACATGGTCCCGGATGCGGGGCTCCATACGGAAGGCCAGACCTAAATTGGTGGGCGGCCCCACGGCAACCAGCGTCACCGGTTCCTGAGCGGCCATCAGGGTCTCCACCAGGAAGGAGACGGCGTGCTTGCCCTGCACATGGCCCCTGGCGGGCGGCAGGGGCATGGCGGCGGGGTGGATGGTGTACTCCACGCCGTCCTCAATGATGCTCACATCGTTGGGGATGTGCCGGGCGGGCAGCAGGTGGCGGACCATGGGCTCCGGGCAGCCCTGGTAGACCGGGACGTCGGAGCCCAACAGCTCCAGCACCTGAAGGGTATTTTGCGCGCAGGCCTCCACCGGCCGGTTGCCCCAGCAGACGGTGACGCCCAAGAGGTCAAAGGCGCCGCTGAGCACCGCCAGCATGATGGCGATGGCATCGTCGCTGCCGGTGTCCACATCCAAGATCAGTTTTCTCATGGAAAAACGCTCCCTTTCTTTTGTTGCATCCAGTATACATGATTTTACAGCGCTGGGAAAGGGAAAAGTCAGGCAAATTTCTTTGCCTGACTTTTTTATCATCCGGCCTGATTGCCGGTATAGAGCTGATAGTAGCGGCCCTTCTGCTCCAGCAGCTCCTCGTGGGTTCCCCGCTCAATGATGCGGCCCTGTTCCAGAACCATGATGCAGTCGGAGTTACGGACGGTGGAGAGCCGGTGCGCGATGACAAAGGTGGTCCGGCCGTACATCAATCCGTCCATACCCTCCTGAACCAGCTTCTCCGTGCGGGTGTCGATGGAGGAGGTGGCCTCATCCAAAATCAGCACCGGAGGATCGGCCACCGCCGCCCGGGCAATGGCGATCAGCTGGCGCTGGCCCTGGGAGAGGTTGGCGCCGTCGCCGGTGAGCATGGTGTTGTAGCCGTCGCTCAGGCGGGTGATGAAGCCGTGGGCATTGGCCAGCTGGGCCGCGGCCACGCACTCTTCATCGCTGGCATCCAGTCGCCCGTAACGGATGTTCTCCATCACCGTGCCGGTGAAGAGGTGGGTGTCCTGAAGGACGATGCCCAGAGAGGTGCGCAGATCCGCCTTTTTGATCTTGTTGATGTTGATGCCGTCATAGCGGATCTTGCCGTCCTGTATGTCGTAAAACCGGTTGATGAGGTTGGTGATGGTGGTCTTGCCCGCGCCGGTGGAGCCCACGAAGGCAATCTTCTGGCCGGGGTTGCCGTAGAGCCTGATGTCGTGGAGGACCAGCTTATTTTCGTCGTAGCCGAAGTCCACATCGTCGAAGACGATGCTGCCCTGCACCTCCGTGTAGGTAACGGTGCCGTCGGCCAGGTGGGGGTGCTTCCAGGCCCAGATGCCGGTGCGCTCGTCGCTTTCCTCCAGGGAGCCGTCCGCGTTGCGCTTCACGCGGACCAAGGTGACATAGCCGCTGTCCTCCTCGCCCGGTTCATCCAGCAGGGCGAACACGCGCTGGGCACCGGCCAGGGCCATGACCACGCTGTTGGCCTGCTGGCTGATCTGGGCCACAGGCTGGGTAAAGCTCTTGTTCAGCGTCAAAAAGGAGACCAGCGTGCCCAATGTGAGGCCGGTATAGCCGGTCACCGCCAGCAGCGCGCCCAACACGGCGCAAAGCGCATAGCTGCAGTTGCCTAACTGGGCGGCAGCGGGCATCATGACGTTGGCGAACTTGTTGGCGCTGTCGGCGCTCTTTCGGAGATTCTCGTTCAGCTCCAGGAAGCGGTCCAGGCTCTCCTGCTCATGGCAGAAGACCTTCACCACCTTCTGGCCCTCCATCATCTCCTCCACATAGCCGTTGACTGCACCTAAGTTTTTCTGCTGCTCCACAAAATACTTGGAGGACTTGGAGGCCAGCTTCTTACTGACAAACAGGATCAGTGCGATCATCAGGCAGGTAAGGATGGTCAGGGGAATGTCCAGGAGCACCATGCTGATGAAGACGCTGACAATGGTCACCGCGCTGGACACCAGCTGGGGCAGGCTCTGGGAGATCACCTGGCGCAGCGTGTCAATGTCGTTGGTATACACGGACATGATGTCTCCGTGGGCGTTGCGGTCAAAGTAGGAGATCGGCAGGCTCTCCATATGGGTGAAGACCTGGGTGCGCAGGGTCCGCATGGTGCCCTGGGACACATTGATCATGATGCGGTTGTAGCTCCAGGAGCAGAGAATACCCAAGCCGTAGATCACGGCCAGACGGCTCAGGGCCGTGAGAAGCCCGGAGAAGTCCCGGCTGCCGCTGGCCACCATGGGCGTGATATAGTCGTCGATGAGGCTCTGGAGGAACAGCGCGCCCTGAACGGTGGCCAAAGTGCTGCCGATGATGCAGACCAGGACCACCAGGCAGTGCAGCCAGTAGTTTTTGAACACGATCCCCGTCAGGCGTTTTAAAATTTTTCCGGGATTGTCCACATGGGGACGGGGACCGCGCATCCGCCCGCCGGGGCCCCGCATGGTTCTTTGCTGTGCCATCAGTCCTCACCTCCGATTTTATCAAAGTCGCCGCCCTGGGTCTGGCTCTCGTAGACCTCGCGGTAGATGGAATTGTTTTGCAGCAGCTCCTCGTGGGTGCCGAAGCCGCTCACGCGCCCGTCGTCCAACACCAGGATGCGGTCGGCGTCCTGGACGCTGGAGATGCGCTGGGCGATGATCAGCTTGGTGGTGCCGGGAATCTCCTCCCGGAAGGCCTGGCGGATTTTGGAATCCGTGGCAGTATCCACCGCAGAGGTGGAATCGTCCAAGATCAGGACTTTGGGCTTTTTCAGCAGCGCCCGGGCAATGCACAGCCGCTGCTTCTGTCCGCCGGACACGTTGGTGCCGCCCTGCTCGATGTGGGTTTCATACTTGTCGGGCATCTTCTGGATGAATTCATCGGCGCATGCCAAGCGGCAGGCCCGTTCACACTCCTCCTCTGTGGCGTCCTTGTCGCCCCAGCGCAGGTTCTCCAAAATGGTGCCGGAGAAAAGCACGTTCTTCTGCAGCACCACGGATACCTGGTTGCGCAAGGCATCCAGGTCATAGCTGCGCACGTCCCTGCCGCCCACCTTGACGCTGCCCTCGGTCACGTCGTAGAGCCGGGAGATCAGGTTTACCAGGCTGGATTTGGCGCTGCCGGTCCCGCCGATGATGCCGATGGTCTCCCCGGAGCGGATGTGGAGGTCGATGTCCTGGAGCACCGGGGCGCCGCTGCCCTTTTGGTAAGCAAAGGAGACATGGTCGAAGTCCACGCTGCCGTTGGGAATCTCTGTCTCAGCCTGCGGGGGATTGTGGAGGTCGCTGGATTCGTTCAGCACCTCCGAGATCCGCTGGGCGCTGGCGGCGGACATGGTGATCATGACAAAGACCATGGAGAGCATCATCAGGCCCATCAGGATATTCATCACATAGGAGAAGAGCTGGGTCAGCTGGCCGGTGGTCAGGCTGCCGCCCACGATCATCTGCGCGCCCAGCCAGCTCAGGCCGAGGTTGCAGCCGTAGACAGCCAGCATCATGGACGGGAAGGTAAAGGAGATGCGGCTCTCCGTCTTGACAAAGAGGCGGTAGAGGTTGTCGGCGGCGGTGCGGAATTTCTCGTTTTCATAGGCCTCCCGGACAAAGCTCTTCACCACCCGGATGGCGGAGACATTTTCCTGCACGCTGGCGTTCAGGTCGTCGTATTTGCGGAACACCTGACGGAACATTTTGCTGGCCGGCACCATGATGGCCAGCAGCACAATGACCAGAAACACCATGGCCACCAGGAATACGGAGCTCAGGCTGGGACTGATGGAAATGGCCATCACCAGGGCGCAGAGCATGGTCACCGGAGCCCGCACGCACATGCGCAGGATCATCTGGAAGGCATTTTGCAGATTGGTGACGTCCGTGGTCAGGCGGGTGATGAGCCCCGCGGTGCTGTATTTATCAATATTGGAAAAGCTGAAGGTCTGGATGTTGCGGTACATGTCCGCGCGCAGGTTGCATGCAAAGCCGGTGGACGCCCTGGCGGCAAAGCGGCCGGCCAGAACGCCGAACAGCAGCGCCATGGCCGCGGCCAAAATCATGAACAGGCCGAACTGGTACACGTGCCCCACGTTGCCGGCCTCGATGCCATCGTCGATGATCGAGGCCATCAGCAGCGGGATCAGCGTCTCCATCACAGACTCCAGCACAGTGAACAGCGGCGCCAGGATCGAGTCCTTCCTGTATTGCCCGACCCGTGCGCTTAAGGTTTTCAGCATGAAAAATCCTCCTATTTTGAGTTGCGTTTCAGTGGAGGGAAACTCACTCCACGTTCTTTTGTACCTTTCGGAGCAGCCGCAGCAGCTCCGTCACTTCTTCCTCGGTGAGGCCGGTCCGGAGCAGCTGCTCAAACTGCTCCATCCCCTGGGTGATCTGGTGGAACAGGCGCACTGATTTCTCGGTCGGCACAATTTTCTTCAGCCGCGCGTCCCTGGCCACTCCGGTCCGGGTGATCAGCCCATTGTCCTCCATCAGCGTGAGCATCTTGGAGGCGGTGGAGCGGCTGATGGAGAAAACGGCCTCAATGTTGTACTGGAACACATCATGGTCTTTGTGTATGCACAGATACCCGATGACCTGCCCCTGCATCTGTGTAACCTCCCGGTTCAATGCCATTTGGATCATAGCCTCCGCCCTGCGGTTGATCTTGTTGGTCAGCACACGCAGCTGGTGTGAAATGGACTCCTGCCGGAACGGGGCATTGGTATCCGGGCAAAACATGCAATCCCTCCTTTCAATTGTTTGCTTGCAAATTGTTCGATGTCAAACATTATAGCGCGGGGAAAAGGAATGTCAAGGAGAGACCTGTGAATTTTTTGAAAATAAGAAATAGAGGAATCCCGGTGAAAGGATTTCCCCGCTTTGGTCGTATTACAGATGAAAGCGACATGGCCATGGCGCTGATGCGGCGGGACGCCGCAAGCAAAGGAGTGAACCGTGATGGATCAGAACACCCGGGCGGAGTATTTGGTGAATACGTACGCGGACACCATTCTCCGGCTGAGTTACAGTTATTTGAAAAACACAGAGGATGCAAAGGACGTGTGCCAGAACGTATTGGTGAAACTCATGTCAGAGGAGCGGGACTTTGCAAGCAGGGAGCATGAGAAGGCCTGGATTCTGCGCACGACGGCAAACGCCTGCAAGGACGTGCTGAAAAGCCCGTGGCGCAAAAGGGTCTGTGACCTGGAAGCCTGCGCGGAGGTGGCGGCTCCGGAGCAGCCGGACGGCGCAGTGCTTGCGGCGGTGAATGAGCTTCCGCCCCACTACAGGGCCGTGATCTACCTTTATTACTATGAGGGATACCAGGCCGGGGAGATCGGGGAGCTTCTGGGTATCCCCACCGCCACGGTCCACACCCGTCTGGCCCGGGGCAGGGCAAAATTGAGAGATTTATTTGGAGGAGCAGCATATGGAGAATCTGTTTGAATACCGCAGGGAGCTGGACTCCCTCCGCTTCAGCGATGAGGAAAAGGCCCGGCTGATCGGTGAACTGGCGGCGGCCCAGCCCAAGGCCCACCGCCGCCCGGTGAAGCGGATGGTCCTGGTGGCCGCCGCCCTGACAGCCGTCCTGGTGGTGGGCGCCGGAGCCACAGGCGTGCTGAAAGACGCCGTGGAGGTCTTTTCCCCGCTGTTGGGCGGTTCCGTAGCCCAGACGGAGGTCATCGACAAAATCGGCCGGCCCATCGGCGCCGGCGACACGGACAAGGGCGTGACCATCACCGCCGACGCCATCATCGGCGACCAGTACAACGCCTGCATTGTCTACACCATCAGCCGGGACGACGGCACGCCTCTTCTGCCGGAGGACATCGGCTCCCACCAGCTGTTGGTGGGCGGCACCGGCGGCACGGACCTCAATGTCCGGGGCGGCACCCATGGCTCCGCCTGGTTCGTGGATGAGGTCCCCGGTGACGATACCATCCAGTACGTGGAGACCATCAGCGCCGACAGCCCCCTGACCCACACCACCGCAAAGGCGGAGTTTGACGGGCTGTACTGGCTCGATGAGGATCAGGGGAAGCGGGTGCCCATCGTGGAAGGGCATTGGAAGTTCCGCTTTGACGTGGACTATGAGGACGCATCCGTGTCCCTGGGCGGCGGAAAGACCTTTGAGCAGGACGGCATGACCTTTGCCATCAAGGATGTCCTGGTCTCTCCTGTGGCAGTCCGGGTGGAATATGAGGTGGACAGCGAGGTAAATTGGAGCAACGCGCCCAGCGGACGGGTCAGCGACGCGGACCAACGCGCCCAACAGCGTTACTTTGAGAATGTGGAGGTCCTGCTGACCAAGTCCGACGGCACGGTCATGGATCTCTCCTCTTCCGGCGGCAGTATCCGGCCTGAAAATGGGAAGACCCATTGCGTCAAGGGCGAGGTGCTGGAACAAGTGATCCCCATTGAGGAAATGGAGAGCCTGAGCGTGGGCGGAATTGTATTCCCCATCCAGAACAACGGCTGACCGGTCAAACAGGTTTTTAACAAAAAAGAGGTGAAACGTTGGTGTTCACCTCTTTTTTTGTTTGTTTACCTAACAAAAAATTAGATTTCTATTATAAGTAAAAGTGATATATAACTATCTTCCTATCCGCATGGGGCGGACATTGGTGAACTTTGCCAGTTCCTACAAAAAGCAAAAATTTGACAAAAAATCAGTGTACAAACGCGAAAATACCCCCTATAATCCCACTTGTGCCGCAAGTGCTTTTTGGGAACCCCCAGAGGGATTTGCGCGGCCAGGCCCTGCAACAGCGGGGCCAGTTGCGGTTCCTTTCCGCTTTGCGGAATGAAATAAACGGAAGCTTCTCCCGGGAGAACGGGGGGCTCTGAGAGGAACAAAATTGAAGGAGGAAGATATCAAATGAAAAAAGTAGTGTCTCTGATCCTGACCCTGATGATGGTGCTCTCCCTGGCAGCGTGCGGCGGCAACGGCGGCGGCAGTGCCTCCGGCTCCGGTAGCGGCAGTGCCTCCGGTTCCGCAGGCAGCGGAGAATACGATGCCAAGGTGGCGCTGTGCCTGGTGGGTCCCGCCAATGACGGCGCATGGAGCAGCTATGCATACAACGCGGTGATGGCTGCCAAGGAGCTCTACAACATTGATGTGAAATATACGGAAAACGTGAAGCCCACCGATATGGAGGCCGTCTTCACCGACTACGCCGCCCAGGGCTTTGACCTGATCATTGGCCACAGCTTCTCCTTCGGCGACGCGGCACTGGCCGTGGCCGAGCGCTATCCCGACGTATCCTTTGCCATCATTGACGGCACGGTGGAAGCGGACAACGTGGCCTCCTACAACCTGAAGACCCAGGAATCCGGCTACATCCAGGGCGTGCTGGCCGCCGCCATGAGCGAGAGCGGCAAGATCGGCGCCGTGGCCGGCGTGGAGGGCCCCGCCATCATCAAGGTCGTGGAGGCCTACAAGGTGGGCGCCAAGGCCCAGAACCCCGACATCGAGGTGATGACCGCCTACACCGGTTCCTTTGACGACGCAGCCAAGTCCAAGGAGGCTGCCCAGGCCATGATCGACAAGGGTGCCGACATCATCATGGGCGGTGCCAACCAGAGCAACGCCGGCATGATCAAGGCCTGCGAAGAGGCGGACATCTACTGCATGGGCGAGCTGGACCAGCAGAACCTGGCTCCTCAGAACGTGCTGCTGTGCAACCTGTCCGACATTGAGAATTTGGTGTCCGTGGCTGTGAAGGAAGTGGTGGAAGGCACCTTCTCCGGCGGCATCCATGAGTACGGCTACGCCGACAACGTGCTGAGCCTCACCGATTACGGCGAGCTGGACAGTGAGGTTCCCCAGGAGGTCAAGGACCTGGTCGCCGAGACCATGGAAAAAATCAAAAGCGGCGAGATCGAAGTGCCCCGCATCGAGCAGATCACCAACGACTGATTCCTGAATTGAAAAGGCAACATGCAGGCCTCTTTGCCCCGCGGATCGCAGCGGAGAGGCCTGCATGTTGGCGCGCCTGCGCCAAGCGGAAAAGAAGGGCTGTAAAAGTATGGAATTGCTGAAGATGAAGGGCATCACCAAGGAGTTTCCCGGTGTGATCGCCAATGCGGACGTGGATTTGACCGTGGAGGAAGGGCAGATCCACGCCTTGTTAGGAGAAAACGGCGCGGGTAAGACCACGCTGATGAACATCCTGTTCGGGCTGTACCAGGCGGACCGGGGGGAGATTTTCTGGAAAGGGGAGCCGGTGCGGTTCCGCACGCCGGGGGAGGCCATCCTACACGGAATCGGCATGGTGCACCAGCACTTCATGCTGGTGCAGAACATGACGGTGCTGCAGAACATCGTCCTGGGCCTCAAGCCGGAGGGGTACCCCTTCCTGGATACAAAGAAGATCGCGGCTCAGCTCAGCGAGGTATCCCAGCGCTATGGACTGATCGTGGATGTGAACAAGAAGATCGAACAGCTGTCCGTGGGCGAGCAGCAGCGGGTGGAGATTCTCAAGGCCCTCTACCGGAACGCCAAGCTCCTGGTGCTGGACGAGCCCACCGCCGTGCTGACCCCGCAGGAGGCCCGGGAGCTGTTCGCCATTTTGCGCTCATTGAAGGCGGACGGCCACAGCATCATCCTGATCTCCCACCACCTGGCGGAGATTATGGAGGTCAGCGACCGAATCACGGTGCTGCGGGACGGGCGGAACGTGGCCACGGTGGAGACCGGCGCGTGCACCGAGTCCCAGCTTTCCCAGATGATGATCGGCCGTGAGCTCCACACGGACACGGTGGAGCGGACGGCTATGGAGCCGGGGGAGGCCACGCTGAACATCCGCGGCCTGACCCTCTCCGGCAGCCGGGGCACGCCTCTTTTGGACGGCATTGACCTGGAGGTGCGCCGGGGAGAGATCGTAGGCGTGGCCGGTGTGGACGGCAACGGCCAGGGCTACCTGGCGGAGGCCATCTGCGGCATCCGCCGTCAGAGCGGCGGCTCCATCCTCTACCAGGGAAAGGACATCACAAGGGCCGGCATCCGGGAGCGCTTCCGCATGGGCATCTCCTATATTCCCGACGACCGCCACCGGGATGGCCTGGTGCTGGACGCCGACGTAAAGGACAATTTGCTGCTGCGCAGCTATTATGCGGCGCCAAACGCAAAGCACGGCATCTTCCAGCGCCGCCAGATTGAATCCTCCACCGCCGCCGCCATGGAGAAGTACGACGTCCGCGCCCCGGGCCTCTCCGCCCGGGTGGGCAACCTCTCCGGCGGCAACCAGCAGAAGATCATCCTGGCCCGGGAGATCGGCGTGGAGCCGCAGCTGCTCATCGCCATGCAGCCCACCCGGGGACTGGACATCGGCGCCTCGGAGTATGTCCATGAGCAGCTGATCGCCTGCCGCAACAGCGGCAAAAGCGTGCTGCTGATCTCCACGGACCTGGAGGAGATCATGAAGATGTCTGACCGCATTGCCGTGATTTTTTCCGGCAAAATCATGGGCGTTCTGGAAAACACGCCGGATCTGAGCGTGGAGACCATCGGCCTTTTGATGGGCGGACACAAGCTGGAGGAGGTGCACGCGTGAAAAAGAAACTGCTGCGTTTGGGGATGCAGACGGCGGCGGTGCTGGTGGTTGCAGTGCTGCTGATCCTGGTCGCCGGGGCGGACCCTGTGGAGGCCGGCTACTATTTTATCTACGGCATCTTTGGAAGCCTCAACGGCTTCGCAGAGATTATGGTCAAGGCCACGCCGCTGATTTTTGTGGGACTGGGCGTGTCCGTGGCGTTCAGCACAGGCTTTTTCAACATCGGCGGCGAGGGCCAGCTCTATATGGGCGCCTTGGTCTCCGCCATCATCGCTCTGTGGCTGCCCGCCCCCGGGGTGGTGCGGGTGATCTTGTCCATCGTCGCCTCTTTTGTGGCCGGCGGCATCTGGGCCTTCATCCCCGCCTTTCTTAAAAACCGCATGGGCATCTCCGAGACGGTAAACACCATCATGTTCAACTACATTGCCACCATGATTTTGGGCATCGCCATCCGGGGCTTCCTTCAGGACCCCTCGGACAACCTGCCCCAGAGCGCCCGCATCGGCGTGGAGGCATCCCTGCCCGCCCTGCTGCCGCCCACCCGGCTGCACCTGGGTTTTGTCATCGCCGTTGCATGCGCGCTGCTGCTCTGGTTCATCATGCGGCGCACCACGCTGGGCTTTGAGCTGCGCATCAGCGGCAGCAACCGGCGCAGCGCCTTCTGCACCGGCATCCCCGTTCAAAGGAGCCTGCTGCTGGCCGCGGTCATCAGCGGCGGATTGGCCGGCATGGCTGGCATGAGCGAGCTTTTGGGCGTGCAGCGCCGCCTCCTTGAAAACCTCTCCGGCGGAAACGGCTACACCGCCATTTTGGTTGCTCTGCTGGCCCGGAACCACCCGCTGGCGGTGGTGGCCGTGTCCATCGGATTTGCCGCGCTGCAGGTGGGCGCCAACACCATGCAGCGCCAGATGGGCATCCCGGCGTCCATCGTCTCCATCCTCACGGGCTTCATCGTGGTGATGATCCTCAGCAAGGAGTTTGTCAAGATCTACCGGGAACACAAGCGGCAGAAAGTGAGTGTGGAACAGGCATGAGTGAATTTTTGACCATTGGTTTTCTGACCACCTTCCTCTCCGCCGCCGTCCGCACCGCCATGCCGCTGATGTGCGCGGCCATTGGCGAGGATGTGTCGGAAAAGGCGGGCCTCATCAACGTGGGCATCGAGGCCGTTATGATCGGCGGCGCGTTTTTCGGTTTTGCCGGCGCCTATCTCACCGACAGCCTGCTGATCGGCTTCCTTTGCGGCATGCTGGGCGGGCTCGTGTTCAGCATGCTCCACGCATTCCTCTCCATTTACATGCGCCAGGACCAGAACGTGGCGGGCGTGGCGCTGAACCTGCTGGCCACCGGCATCACCAGCTATCTTTTCATGCTGCTGGTCAACGCCTACGGCATTCCCCAGATCCACACCCTCTCCAGCATCCCCATTCCAGGGCTGTGCAAGATCCCGCTCATCGGCGAGGCATTGTTCAACAAGGACATCGTCACCTACATTGTGTTTCTCCTGATCATCGCCATGATCGTTTTCTTCCGGCGCACCGTGTGGGGCATGTCCCTTTGCTCCATCGGCGAAAACCCCCGGGCGGCGGATACGGTGGGGCTTCCCGTCTACCGCATCCAGTACGCCGCCGCGGCCTTCAACGGCATCATGGGCGGCCTGGGCGGCGCCTATCTTCTGTTAGGCCAGTTAGGCGTGTTCTATGAGAACATCACCGCCGGGCGGGGCTACATCGCCCTGGCCGTGGTGGTATTCGGTAAGCGCAACCCTCTGGGCATCTTCCTTGCGTCCCTCTTTTTCGGTGCGGCGGACGCGCTGCAGTTCCGCATGCAGGCCCTTGGCATCACGCTGCCCACCCAGCTTTTCACCGGCCTGCCCTATCTCCTGACCGCCCTTTCGCTGCTCCTCGTGGCAAAGCGCAACTCCGATCCCGCGGCCCTTGGCAAGCCCTATATCCGTACCTCCCGATAACTGAGATGGAAAGGAAGCTTCAGATGAACAACAATTTGTTTGCCCTCAAGGGCGCCATCATCCACACCCCCGATCCCAAGCGCTTCACCATTGTCGACGACGGCTACCTGGTCTGTCAGAACGGACTGGTGCAGGGCGTTTACGAAAAGCTGCCCGAGGAGTTCCAGGGGATCCCGGTGCGGGACTACACCGGCAAGCTGATCATCCCCGGCATGGCGGACATGCACATCCACGCGCCCCAGTACGGGTTCCGGGGCCTGGGCATGGATTTGGATTTGGACAGCGTGTGGAACACTTGGTTTGAGACCTACTCCCTGCCGGAGGAGAGCCATTACGCCGATCTGGGCTATGCCGACATGGCCTATGAAAAGTTTGTGGGCGACCTGCTGAAGACCACCACCACCCGGCTGTGCATTTTCGGCACCATCCACCGTCCCGCCACGGAGCTGCTGATGGACAAGCTGGCGGAGAAGGGCTTTGCTGCCTATGTGGGCAAGCTGAACATGGACCGCAACTCCATCGAGGGCCTCCAGGAGACCACGGAGGAGAGCCTGTCCGAGACCCGGAAGTGGCTGGAGGAAACGGTGAACCGCCACCCCTATGTCAAGCCCATGGTCACGCCCCGCTACACGCCCTCCTGTACCGACGCGTGCATGGAAGGGCTGCAAAAACTGGTGGAAGAGTTCAACGTGCCTGTTCAGTCCCATCTGTCCGAGGGGCTGGATGAGATCGAGTGGGTGAAGGAACTCAAGCCGGAGATTGAATTCTATGGACAGGCCTACGATATGTACGGCATGCTGGGCGGCGGTGTGCCCACCGTGATGGCCCACTGCGTCTACCCCACGGACGCGGAGTTTGAGATGATGAGCCAGCGGAAGAACCTGTGGGTGGCACACTGCCCCCAGTCCAACCTCCACTCCAGCGGCTCCGGCGCGCCCATCCGCCGCTATCTGGAGGCCGGCGTCCATGTGGGCATCGGCTGCGACATGGCCGGCGCCAATACGCTGAACCTGTTCCGTGCCATCGCCGACGCCACCACCGCCTCCAAGGTCTACTGGGCCGCCAATGAGCGGAGGGGCGATCCCTTTGCCCAGAAGACCTATCTCTCCTTGTCTGAGGCGTTCTACATCGCCACCAAGGGCGGCGCCTCTTTCTGGGGCAAGGCTGGCAGCTTTGAAGAGGGGAGCCTCTTCGACGCGGTGGTCATCGACGATTCCTCCCTGGCGGACTTTAACCAGCGTTCCGTCCGCCAGCGCCTGGAGCGGGTGATCCAGCAGTCCGACGACCGCCATGTGGCCGCCAAGTTCATCAACGGCCGCCAGGTGCTGTAAGCAAACCAATCAATCAAAAAGGCCTGGCCGGAGCATTGCTCCGGCCAGGCCTTTTTGATTACTGCATCGCGGAGAGGTCGTAGGGCGTGGTCTGATAGACAAAATAGTTGAGCCAGTTGGAGTAAAACAGGTTGGCGCAGGAGCGCCAGTTCACCACCGGCGTACGGGCGGTATCATCCTGGGGAAAGTAGTGCCGGGGCAGCTGGATGGGCACTCCGGCGGCCACGTCCCGCAGATACTCCCGCTTCAGCGTGTCTCGGTCGTATTCCGAGTGGCCCATGACGAAAATCTGCCGGCCCTGGTCGGTCTTGACAGCATAGATTCCCGCCTCCGGGGAGGAGGCCAGGACCTTGAGCTCGGGGACCTGCTCCACGTCCTCCCGGAGCACCGTGGTGTTGCGGGAGTGGGGGACCCAAAACTGGTCGTCAAATCCCCGGAAGAGGATGAAGTTGGGGTCCTCCACCGTGTGTAGGAACACGCCGAACAGTTTTTGCGGCAGCGGGATCTTGGGTATGCCGTAGTGGTAGTAGAGCCCCGCCTGGGCGCCCCAGCAGATGTGGAGCGTGGAGTGGACGTGGGTCTTGCTCCACTCCATGATGGTGCAGAGCTCCGGCCAGTAATCCACCTCTTCAAAGGCCAGGTTCTCCACTGGCGCGCCGGTGATGATCAGGCCGTCGAAATTGCGGTGCTTCACCTCGTCAAAGGACTTATAAAAGGCCAGCATATGCTGCTCCGAGGTGTTTTTGGACACATGGCCGGATGGGGCGATCAGCTCCAGCTGGATTTGAAGGGGTGTGTTGCCCAGCACACGGGCCAGCTGGGTCTCCGTGTCCACCTTGGTGGGCATCAGGTTCAAAAGCAGAATTTCCAGCGGGCGGATGTCCTGGGTCATGGCCCGGGTCTCCGTCATGACGAAGATGTTTTCGCCGGTCAGTGTGGCTGTGGCAGGCAGCTGGTTGGGAATCCGGATGGGCATGGCTCTTCTCCTTTTACCGCACGGCGTCCAGGGCCTGGGCGATGTCGGCGATCAGGTCCCGGGCACTTTCCAGGCCGCAGGACATGCGCACCAGCCCGGCGGGAATGCCCGCCTGAAGGAGCTGCTCGTCGGTCATCTGGCGGTGGGTGGAGGTGGCGGGATTCAGGCAGCAGGTGCGTGCGTCGGCCACATGGGTTTCAATGGCGGCCAGCTTCAGCTCCTTCATGAAGGCGGCAGCAGCCTCGCGGCCTCCGCGGAGCTCAAAGGACACCACGCCGCAGGAGCCGTTGGGCAGATACTTCCGGGCGATGTCGTAGTACTTGTCGCCGGGAAGGCCGCAGTAGCTGACGGAGGCTACCTTGGGATGGCCGGCCAAAAACTCCGCCACTGCCTGGCCGTTTTCACAGTGACGGGCCATGCGCACGTGGAGGCTCTCAAGGCCCAGGTTGAGATAAAATGCGTTCTGGGGGGACTGGGTGGAGCCAAAGTCCCGCATCAGCTGGGCGGTGCACTTGGTGATGAAGGCGCCCTCCCTGCCGAACTTCTCCGCATAGGTGATGCCGTGGTAGCTCTCGTCGGGCGTGCACAGCCCGGGGAACTTCTCCGCGTGGGCCATCCAGTCGAAGGCGCCGCTGTCCACAATGGCGCCGCCCACCGCCGCGCCGTGGCCATCCATATACTTGGTGGTGGAGTGGGTGACGATGTCCGCGCCCCACTCAAAGGGCCGGCAGTTGACGGGAGTGGCAAAGGTGTTGTCCACGATCAGCGGTACGCCGTGGGCGTGGGCGGCGGCGGCAAACCGCTCGATATCCAGCACCGTCAGGGCCGGATTGGCAATGGTCTCGCCGAACACACACTTGGTGTTGGGCCGGAAGGCCTTCTCCAGCTCCTCCTCTGAGGCGTCGGGGGAGACAAAGGTCACGTCGACGCCCATTTTTGCCATGGTGACGGAGATCAGGTTGAAGGTGCCGCCATAGATGCTGGAGGAGGAGACGATGTGGTCGCCGCAGGAGGCGATGTTAAACAGGGCGAAGAAGTTGGCCGCCTGGCCGGAGGAGGTCAGCATGGCCGCGGTCCCACCCTCCAATTCCGCGATCTTGGCCGCAACAAAGTCGTTGGTGGGGTTTTGGAGCCGGGTGTAGAAATAGCCGCTGGCCTCCAGGTCAAAGAGCTTGCCCATGTCCTCGGAGGTGGCGTATTTGAAGGTGGTGCTCTGTACAATGGGGATCTGCCGGGGTTCACCGTTTCCGGGGGTGTAGCCCCCCTGGACGCATTTGGTTTCCAGATGATAGCTCATATGATTTGCTCCTTTCGCTGATTCAGCCGGCTTGCGGCAAATAAAAAAAGCTCCCGTCTCAAAGAAAGCTTTGAGACGGGAGCGTTCTCTGCACCCGCGGTACCACTCAAATTGCGGCCCATAGTCCGCCACCTTCAGGATCCAACAATCCCTTTGCACTGACGTAGCATACACGGAGAGGCCCTTACTGCTTTCGCGCTCGAACCCTCGGCTCAGAAGTCATAGGACATTGGCATGCTCCCCGCCGGACTCGCACCACCCGCCGGCTCTCTGAAGGCTTACATGCCGTCCCTCTTCCTCATTGCCTTTGTAAATTTGCTTCATTATACAAGGCGCCCTCCCGGAAGTCAAGGAGAAAATTTTGACGCAATCCACAGAAAACATACAGAAAACTATGAATGGTATACAAAAAACCTGCATACCAGCCGGAAAAACCACATCCAAGTTCCCCTGTCGGTGCCCCTTGGAGAGAGTAAAACAGGGAAAAGGTTGTGCAAATTGCCATAAATCGGGGCAAGTCTGCCGTCAACTTTGAGGGGTACGAATAAAAATACGAATATACACAGAAATTACCGTATTTTTATTGACTTTTTGCGAATAAGTAGTATGATTATTCATAAGAATTGGAATGGACGGGAAGTTCCCGCACATAGGTCAAAGGGGCGATCAGGATGGCAAAGGTATTTATTGACGGCAGGGCCGGCACCACCGGCCTTCGGATTTACGAGCGGCTGGAGAGCCGTGAGGACATTGAGCTGCTGACATTGTCAGAGGAGGAGCGAAAGGACGTCTCCTGCCGTGCCAGGATGCTCAACAGCTGCGACGTGGCTTTTTTGTGCCTGCCGGACGCGGCCTCTGTGGAAGCGGTGGGGCTGATTGAGCATGAGGGCGTGGTGGTGTTGGACACCTCCACCGCCCACCGTACGGCACCGGGCTGGGCCTACGGCTTCCCGGAGTTGGGCGGCTCCTTTGCCCGGGGTGTGGAGAAGGGGCGGCGGATCGCGGTTCCCGGCTGCCATGCCAGCGGTTTCATCGCCCTGGTGCAGCCATTGGTGGAAGCGGGGCTGATCCCGGCCTCTTCCCATCTGAGCTGCCACTCCATCACCGGCTATAGTGGAGGCGGCAAAAAGATGATCGCCCAGTATGAGGCGGATGGGCGGGATGCGCTGTTGGACGCGCCCCGCCAGTATGGGCTGACGCAGCAGCATAAGCATCTGAAAGAGATGCAGGCAGTGACGGGGCTGGACACTGCCCCCATCTTCTGCCCCATTGTGTCGGATTTTTACAGTGGAATGGTGGTGACGGTGCCCCTCTTTGCCCAGGACCTGGCGGCGGGGAAAACGGCGGCGGATGTGAAGGCCTGTTACCAGGCGAACTACACGGGGCCGGTGGTTCGCTACTGTCCGGCGGCGGACGAGGAGGGATTCCTCTCGGCGGGGGCCCTGACGGGCAAGGACTCCATGCAGATCACCGTCTGCGGAAACGACGAGCGTATGACGCTCATTGCCCGGTACGACAATTTGGGAAAAGGCGCTTCCGGCGCCGCGGTGGAATGCCTCAACCTGGTGTTGGGAGTAGACCCCACCTGCGGCCTGGAGCTTTGAGAAAGGAAGAGGACTATGGAACTCATCAGCGGAGGCATCTGCGCGGCCAAGGGCTTTACGGCCAACGGCGTACACTGCGGCATCCGGAAGAATCGGGCCAAGCGGGACCTGACATTGATCTACAGCGAGGTGGCGGCCAGCGCTGCGGCGGTCTACACCACCAACCTGGTCAAGGGGGCGCCCCTCTATGTGACGAAAAAGCACATCGCCGACGGCAAGGCCCAGGCCCTGATCTGCAACAGCGGCAATGCCAACACCTGCAACGCCGACGGCATTGAAGTGGCGGAGCAGATGAGCGTGCTGACGGCCCAGGCGCTGCACATCAAGCCGGAGGATGTGATCGTGGCCTCCACCGGCGTCATCGGCCAGCCTCTGGACATCACGCCCATCGCCGGCGGCATCCCCGGATTGGTGGAGGGGCTGGGCGACCACAGCGACTTGGCGGCAGAGGGCATTATGACCACCGATACCAAGCGCAAGGAGCTTGCAGTGAGCTTTCTTGCCGGGGGCAAGACCTGTAAGATCGGCGGCATCGCCAAGGGCTCCGGTATGATCCACCCCAATATGGCCACCATGCTGGTCTTCCTCACCACCGACTGCGCCATCAGCCCGGCCATGCTGCAAAAGGCGCTGTCCACTGATATCCAGAGCACCTTCAACATGGTCAGCGTGGACGGGGATACCTCCACCAACGACATGGTGACGGTGATGGCCAACGGCCTGGCCGGGAATCAGGAGATCACCTCCGAGGGCCCGGATTTTAACGCCTTCATGGAGGCGCTGAACACCCTGACCGTGTATTTGTGCCGCTGCATTGCCGCCGACGGCGAGGGGGCCACCAAGCTGCTGGAGTGCAAGGTCTCCGGCGCCAAGAGCGAATCTGTCGCCAAGGTGGTGGCCAAGGGGGTGATCTGCTCCTCCCTGACCAAGGCCGCCATGTTCGGCGCCGACGCCAACTGGGGCCGCGTCCTCTGCGCCATCGGCTACAGCGGTGCGGATGTGGACGTTGCAAAGGTGGAGGTCAGCTTCTCCTCACCCAAGGGCGAGGTCCTGGTGTGCAAAGACGGGGCTGGAGTGGACTTCTCCGAGGAAACCGCCAAGGAGATTCTGTTGGAGAGTGAGATCGACATCCTCATTGACCTCCACGACGGCGAGAGCACCGCCACGGCCTGGGGCTGCGACCTCACCTACGACTATGTGAAGATCAACGGCGATTATCGCACCTGATCCGGGAGGGAAACGACATGTCAGTCAATCTTACCAATTCCCAGCGGGCGGAGGTCCTGACCCAGGCCCTGCCCTATATTCAGAAGTACTACAATAAAGTGGTGGTCATCAAATACGGCGGAAACGCCATGGTCAATGAAATCCTGAAGCAGCAGGTGATGGAGGACATTGTCCTGTTGTCCCTCATCGGCGTCAAGGTGGTGCTGGTCCACGGCGGCGGCCCGGAGATCACGGATATGCTCCAGCGGGTGGGCAAGGAGAGCCGCTTTGTGGACGGATTGCGGGTCACGGACAAAGAGACGGCGGAGATCGTCCAGATGGTGCTGGCGGGCAAGATCAACAAGAGCCTGGTCAACTACCTGGAGGCCAAGGGCGGCGTGGCCATCGGCCTCTCCGGCATCGACGGGCACCTGATTGAGGCCCAAATGAAGGATGACCGCCTGGGCTATGTGGGGAAAATCACCGCAGTGAACATCAACCCCATCACGGACCTTCTGGAGAAGGGGTACATCCCCGTGGTATCCACCGTGGGCTGCGATATGGAAGGCAATGTCTACAACATCAATGCGGACACCGCCGCAGCCTACATCGCGGGGGCCATGGGGGCGGAGCGGCTGATCACCATGACGGACATCGCGGGAATTCTGGCGGACAAGGACGACCCGGATTCCCTGATCCCCTGCATCGACATCAATGACGCGGTGGAGCTCTTCCGCAGCGGCGTGATCTCCGGAGGAATGATCCCCAAGGTGGAGTGCTGCATCGAGGCCATCAACCACGGGGTGAAAAAAGTGATTATCCTGGACGGGCGGGTGCCCCATGCGATCCTGATTGAAATGCTGACCGACGAAGGCGCCGGAACTATGGTTGTGGAGGACAAGAACAATGAACGTCAAAGAGCTTGACCAGACCTATGTGGCAAATACCTATCACCGCTTCCCGCTCCAGATCGTCAGGGGCAAGGGCTCGGTGGTGGAGGATGAGAACGGCAAGCAGTACATCGACCTGGGCACCGGCATCGGCGTCAACAACTTCGGCATCGGCGACGAGGCGTGGAAGCAGGCGGTCATCGACCAGATGAACAAATTCCAGCATACCTCCAACCTCTACTATACGGAGCCCTGCGTCACCCTGGCCCGGATGCTCTGCGAGCGGACGGGGATGAAGAAGGTGTTCTTCTCCAACTCCGGCGCGGAGGCCAATGAGTGCGCCATCAAGGCCGCCCGGAAATACGCCGCCGACCACAAGGGGCCGGAGTACCATACCATCGTCACCCTGACCAGCAGCTTCCACGGCAGGACCATCACCACCTTGGCCGCCACAGGCCAGGATGAGCTCCACCAGCAGTTTCAGCCTCTCACCCCGGGCTTTGTGTACGCCAAAACCAACGACCTAAAGGACCTGGAGCAGAAGGTGGCGGAAAACAAGGTGGCCGGCATCCTTTTTGAGTGTGTCCAGGGCGAGGGCGGCGTCAATGCATTGGACGCGGAGTTTATTGCCGGCATCGCTGACCTCTGCGCCAAAGAGGACCTCCTCATGATGGTGGATGAGGTGCAGTTGGGCAACGGCCGCAGCGGACAGCTTTACGGCTACATGAACTTCGGCCTGAAGCCGGACATCGTGTCCACGGCCAAGGGACTCTGCGGTGGCCTGCCCCTGGGCGCCACGCTGTTGGGGGAGAAGCTGCAGGACACCCTCACCGCCGGCACCCACGGCTCCACCTTCGGCGGCAACCCCATCTGCTGCGCCGGTGCCATCTCCACCATCAGCCGCATTGACGAAAAGCTCCTTGCCGAGGTGCGGGAGAAGTCCGCCTACATCAAAGAGACGCTGACAGGGAAGAAGGGCATCCTGGGCGTCAGCGGCATGGGGCTGATGCTGGGCGTGGCCACGGAAAAGAGCGCGGCCGAAGTGATTGCCGCCTGTATGGAAAAGGGCGTTCTGGTGCTCAATGCCCATGGCAAGGTTCGGCTGCTGCCGGCGCTGACCATTCCCATGGAGCAGCTGAAGCAGGCCATCGACATTTTGGTGGAGGTCTGCGGCGCATAACAATCGAAAAATGCCCGCCTGTTCAGAAGGCGGGCATTTTCTTAGACGGCCAAAAAGAGGCCCGGTTCTACGGAACCGGGCCTCTTTTTTTGATGTTCAGAGCGTGCCGTCGTGCATGTCGTAGGACAAGAAGGAGTTGAACTCCTTGAAGGCGTCCTCCAGACAGTGGAGGTGCTGGGTGGTCTCCTCCTTGCGTCGCTTGGCGGAAGCTGTAATGATTGCGTCGATCAGCGCCGCGCAGGCCACGTAGGAACCCTGGTAGCTGAAGGACTTGGTCTCACAAATGAAGGCGATGTCCGCCAGCCCATAGGCCGGGCTGGTGGTGGAATCGGTGATGGCGGCGCAGGGCACCTTCCGGGTGGAGAGGTACTGCAGGGCCTTGACGGTGTTGGTGGAGTAGCGGGAGAAGGTGACGGCGATGAACAAATCGTCCGGGGTGACCTGGCACAGCTGGTCCACAAAGTGGCCGTTGTTGGGGAAGGTAAATACCTTGCGGTTTTGCACCCGCAGGCTGGAGGCCAGGTATTCCGCCTGCATGGAGGCGGTCCGCAGGCCCAGGACATAAATCTGATTCGCCTTGTCCAGGGCATCCAAAAAGCGGTCAAAATTCTCGTGGTTGATGGGGTTGCTGAGCGTGGTCTCCAGATTGCCCACGTCACAGGCCAGCACCTGCTCCAGCGTGTTGTTGCCGGTCATGGTGTCCAACTGCTGTTCCAGCTTGTTGTACATGGTGACCTCCGATTGGACGTGGTCGGCCAGCATCTTCTTAAAGCTGGAATAGCCGTCAAATCCCTGCTGGATGCAGAACTTGATGATGGTGGTATCGCTGACCCCGATGGCCCGCGCCAGGCTGGTGACGGACATAAAGGGGATGTCCATATAGTGGGTCAGAACGTATTCCGCCACAGCCCGCTGGGCCTGGGGAAGGTCCTGGCTGGACTGTTGGATCTGTTTCAATAGCTTTTGCACGGACATCCCTCCCAAAAGGGTAAGAGAACCTCTTACTCCCTTAAAAAGTTTTATTTCTGTTGGTCATTTTAGACCTTTTTCAACGCAATGGCAAGAAAAAATAAAATAATCCTTGCGAATAAAATGGAAAAAAATAACTTAATTTGGCAGATAAACAAGAAAACTTATCTTATTCTCTGTTTTTACCAAAGAAACGCATAGAAAATCTACAATCGGAATAAAAATAATATTGAAAATTATATTGAAAAATATAATTATTTCGATATAATAGAAATAACAATAATTTTCTTCTAAATGAAGTGTACAAGAACGATAAATATTGTGGAAGAGCTTCGGACCCAGATGATTTCAAATTGAAAATAGAAGGAGCGCGTTTCATGAGTACAGCAGTAGCAGTGATCGGAGCTGGAAACGGCGGAACCGCCATAGCGGCCCACATTGCCAGCCAGGGTGGGCAGGTGCGCCTGTGTGATTTGTTCCCTGAGTTTTTGGAGGGGATTCAGAAAAGCGGGGGCATTGAGCTCAATTGTGAGGGAATGACCCGGAAGGTGACTCCGGCGTTGGTCACCTCAGACGTAAAGGCGGCCCTCAGCGGCGCGAAGCTTGTGATGGTGGTCACCCCGGCCTTCACCCATAAGATGATCGCCAAGGCCTGCGCCGACTCTCTGGAGGACGGCCAGATCGTGGTGCTGAACCCGGGCAGGACCGCGGGGGCGCTGGAGTTTTTGGAGACCGTCCGAGCCTGTGGCTGCAAGAAGGACATCATCGTCTCCGAGACCCAGACACTGATCTACTCCTGCCGGAAGACCGGGCCGGCCTCGGTACATATTTACGGCGTAAAGACCTCAGTGGATATCAGTTCCTTCCCGGGCAACCGCATTCAGGAGGTTCTGGATGTGTTGGCGCCCTTCTATCCCCAGTTCACCCCGGCCCAGAGCGTATTGGGCACCAGCCTGGCCAACATTGGCAGCATGTTCCATCCCACGCCCGTGCTGCTGAACATTGGACGGATTGAAAACGATCCCCGGGGCTACCGCTATTATTGGGACGGCATCACCCCTTCCGTGGCTGGCCTGATCGAACAATTGGACGCCGAGCGCGTGGCGGTGGGCAGGGCCTACGGCGTTGAGCTTCTCTCCGCCAAGGAGTGGCTGGTGCGCAGTTACGACACCCACGGAGACACGCTGTATGAGCGGATTCAGAATAACGACGCCTACGGCGACATCATGGCTCCCAAGACCATCCAGGCCCGCTACATGACGGAGGATGTGCCCAACGGACTGGTTCCCATCGCGGCGCTGGGCCACGCGGCCGGGGTGGAGACGCCCAACATCGACGCGGTGATCACCCTGGCCTGCAGCATCTACGGCAAGGACTTCCGTACGGAGGGCCGTTCTCTCAAGAACCTGGGCCTGGAGGGGCTGAGCAGGGATGAGATCATCGAGTACTTCAAAACCGGCGTAAAATAAAAATTTTTATATGAGGTGGTAAAAATGAAACACGATATCCTGTTCATGAACGACGCAGTCGTCAACTCCCTGGTGGCCAATGACATGGGCCTTGTGATGGAGGACGTGGAAAAGTGCCTGTCCATCTTTGACAAGGGCGATGTGATCAACCCCACCAAGTGCGTGATGCGCTGGGGCAAGACGCCGGAGGACGAGAATGTCTACGGCCGCATCAACGCCATGCCCGGTTATGTGGGCGGCGACGTCAATATGGCCGGCATCAAGTGGATCGGCAGCGGCCCCCAGAACTATAAGAAGGGCCTGCCCCGCGCCAGCGTCACCGTCATCCTCAACGATCCCGACACCAAGCTGCCCCTGGCCGTCTCCGACGCCACCACCGTGAGCGCCAAGCGCACCGGCGCGGCCGGCGGCCTGGCCATCAAGTATCTGGCCCGCAAGGACGTGAAGACCGTCCTGATCTGCGGCGCCGGCGCCCAGGGCCGCACTCAGCTGGAGGCCGCCCTGCTGGTGCGCCCCGGCATCGAGCAGGTTTACATCTACGACCTGTTCCTGGACCGCGCCCAGGCCTTTGCCGATGAGATGTCCGCTAAGTTCGGCGTCAAGGTGACTGCCACCGAGACCGTGGAGCCCGCCGCCCGGGAGGCCGATGTCATCATCACCGTCACATTGGCCAACGAGCCCTTTGTGGAGGCCGAATGGCTGAAGAAGGGCTGCCTGATGGTTCAGATGGCCGACTACGAGGTGACCTATGACTGCGTGCGCAAGGCCAGCAAGATCGTCTGCGACACTTGGGACGGCATCAAGCACCGCATGATCAGCCCCATCGCCCTGATGTACAGCCAGGGCCTTCTGAAGGACGAGGACATCTATTCTGAATTGGGCGGCATCATCAACGGCAAAAAGCCCGGCCGCGAGAACGACGACGAGATCATCTACTTCAACGCCGTGGGCATGGGCATCGAGGACCTGTGCGTGGTTGCCCACGCCTATAAGCTGGCCGTGGAGCAGAACAAGGGCGTCCAGGTCAACTACTGGGAGAAATAAGAGGGCGCCATCCTTTTATACTTACAAGCAAGGCATTCATAACGGCAGAAACCGGGGCGAAACCGCCCCGGTTTCTGCCGTATCTGTGGGTCTAAGAGGAGAAAAGTACGCCTGTGCACGAAAAGTACTAAAATTACGTGCCTTGGCCGGTGGAATTTCATCCATCCTGATTGAGACTTCTGTTGAATTTTACACTTTGCTGTGCTAAAATATTTGCATTGGGAAACGGGAAAGGTTCCAAACTGGATGGGGGAATGGATATGAAAACAGTGGTCATTGCGGGGCTGGGCCTGATCGGAGGCTCTATGGCGAAGGCGTTTAAGGCCCACGCCAGCTGGCGGGTCCTGGGGTGGAACCGCACCCGGGCCGTGGCGGAGCAGGCGCTGGCCGAGGGGGCGATTGACGGCATTGCCGATGAGAGCGACATTGCAGCGTGCGATCTGCTGATCCCTGTGCTCTATCCACGGAGCACCATTGCGTTTTTGCGCAGCAGCATCCCCCTGATGAAACAGGACGCCGTGATCGTGGACCTGGTGGGTGTCAAGACGGCGGTGATCGACGCGGTGGAACCCCTGGCCCTGGAGTACGGCTTGCGTTACACAGGCGGCCACCCCATGGCCGGCCTGGCAAAGGGCGGGTTTCAGCGGTCATTTGCCGATTTGTACAAAGGCGCCAACATGATCCTGGTCCCCACGGCGGCCACGGCAGAGGGCGACTTGGAGGAGTTGGGCGCCCTGTTCCAAAGCCTTGGGTTTGGGCGGATCAAGGTCTGCGACAAAAAGACCCACGACCGGATGATTGCCCACACCTCTCAACTGGCCCACGTGGTGTCCAACGCCTATGTGAAAAGCCCGGTATCCGCCCATTACGTGGGATATACCGGCGGCAGCTATAAGGATATGACCCGGATCGCCTGCCTCAACGAGATGATTTGGAAGGAACTGTTCCTCTATAACCGTGAGGCGCTGCTTTTGGAGACCGACGCGCTCATCGCCAACATCACCGAGGTGCGGGATGCATTGCAGGACCGGGACGAACAGAGGCTGGAAGAACTGCTGCGGCAGGGCCGTCTCTGCAAGGAGGAGATCGACCGGCTGAACAGCGAGGAGCCGTCGGAGTAATTGAAAAAGCCATCCGTCTCCTGGAAACGGATGGTTTTTTTGTGCTGCACAAAAGGTCGATGACCATTGAAGACTGGAAAAAAGTGTGATATAATAAGTCAATTTAGATTCAGAAAAACCAGATGGCTGGTTACTATGCTTCAAGCCCCCTTAGAGGCAAAAGAGGCAAAAAGGAGAAGTTACTTATGAGACGGTACATGCGTATGGCTGCTGCTGCGCTGGCAGTATTGATGCTTGGAGGCTGCGGCAATGAGACACAGCAGCTGCTGGACCCGAAAAACCCTGTTACAATCAGTGTGTGGACTTACTACAACGGTGACCAGCTGGCCTCGTTCAACGCGCTGGTGGATGAATTCAACGAAACCGAAGGCAAAGAGCAGGGCATCTACGTGGAGGGCTTCAGCCAGGGCAGCGTCAACGACCTGGAGACGAACGTAATGGCTGCGGCCCAAGGCAAGGTGGGAGCCGGCGAGGTGCCCAACATTTTTGCCGCTTATGCCGATACAGCCTATGCGCTGGACCAGATGGGACAGGCGGCGGACCTGAGCACCTACCTCAGTGAGGAGGAGCAGGCGAAGTATGTGAACAGCTATCTGGAGGAAGGCCGTTTTTCCAAGGACGGGGGATTGAAAATTTTCCCCACCGCCAAGTCCACGGAAATCTTCATGCTCAATGAAACGGATTGGGCGGAGTTTGCAAATGCCACCGGCGCCAGCTACAGCGACCTGGCCACGGTGGAGGGGCTGGTTGCCACGGCCCAGGCGTATTATGAATGGACGGATGCCCAGACCCCGGAGAGCAACGATGGGAAGGCATTTTTCGGAAGGGACGCCATGGCAAACTACTTCCTCATCGGCGCCATGCAGTTGGGCTGTGAGCTCTTTTCGGTGGAGGACGGCAAGATGACGCTGCACTTTGACGAAGAGGTGCTGCATAAGCTTTGGGACAACTTCTATGTGCCCTATGTGAAGGGGTACTTTGCCTCCTCCGGACGGTTCCGCAGCGACGATATCAAGACCGGAAACATCGTATCCTTTGTGGGCTCCTGCTCTGGCGCCACCTTCTTCCCCAACCAGGTGATCATCAGCGACACCGAGAGCTACCCCATCGAAATGACGGTTTTGCCCTGCCCCTCTTTTACGGGCGGCGAATCTTACGCGGTCCAGCAGGGCGCCGGCATGGTGGTGACCACCGCTTCCGAGGCAGAGGTCTATGCTTCCGTACAGTTTCTCAAATGGTTTACCAGCGACGAGCGGAATATCCAGTTCTCCGTCAATTCCGGGTATCTGCCGGTGACGAAAAGTGCCAATGACATGGAGGCCATTATGGGCAGCGGCGTCCAGGTGGATGATGTGATGGAGCAGATCCTCACCGTGGCGGTGGATACGGTCAACAATAATACGCTCTATACACCCCGGGCGTTTTCCGACGGCACCACGGCCCGCAGTATCCTGGAGTACTCCATGAGCGACCTGGCCGCGGCCGACCGTCAGACGGTGGAGGAACGGCTGAAGGCTGGCCAGAGCCTGGAGGAAGCCTGCGCTGAATTCACCTCTGAGGAGTATTTTAAGACCTGGTATAAGGATACGTTGACTCAGCTCGAGGCCCTGGAAGGGTAATTCCCACAATCCATCAGGAAGGAGGCGGGGCCCGATGAAGAAAAGCCGGTCGGTCTTTCGCACCATTTTGATTCCACTCATCCTGATCCTTCTGTTGGAGACCTGCCTGCTGTTAGGCGGCATCCGGGCCAGCGGGATGGTGGAGAAGCTGGACCAGAACGCCAGGGATATTTTGAGTAAACAGGCGGAAAACAGGCGGGGATATCTGGAGGGGTCCATGGTGGGCACTTGGTCGGACCTTTCCATGCTTGCCGCCGACATCAATAAAACCACCCAGCAGATGCTGAGCAGGGGTGAGCTGTCACTGGATGAGATAGACAGCAAGTCAGATGAGTGTGCACAGTTGGTGCTGAACATCAGCGATGAGCTGATCTCCACGCTCTACAGCAAAAAGGTATCTGGCATCTTTGTGGTGTTCAACACCCAAGACCTGGATGCGGGGGAAAAATCCCCCCGGACCGGATTCTATATCCGGGATCTGGACCCGGCGTCCACGCCGTCCTACCGCAACGCCGACCTCCTGCTGGAACGGGCGCCCATTGACGTGGTGAAGGGGCTGAATATCTCCACGGACAACGCCTGGCAGCCCCTGTTCAATTTTGAAGACGAGTATCCCGGCTTTCTCTATGACCCATTTCAGGCGGCCTATCAAGCCCAGGAGCTCTCCGACGCGCGGGATTATGGGTATTGGAACCCGGAGCCCTACATCCTTCCCGGGGACGACCGCTGGGCGGTATCATATTCCGTTCCCCTGATATTGGAGGATGGAACGATATACGGCGTGTTGGGCGTGGAGCTGCTGACCGACTACCTCAAATCCCTGCTACCTTCCGCCGAGCTCTTTGACGACAAGCAGGGCTCCTATCTCTTGGCAGTGGAGCGGGAGGAGGGCAAGTACACCACAGTCCTGAGCACCGGCCCGATCCTTCCCCAAAATGGGACGGGAGAGGAGTTTGTTTTGGAACAGGATGGTGATGAGGGCCTCTATTTTAACATGGAGGGGGAACGCTACTTTGCGGCCATGCAGCCGCTGGGCCTCTATAACACCAACACGCCTTTTGCCGCTCAGCACTGGGTCCTGTTCGGCGCTGTCCGGGAGGGCCGCCTTTACAGCTTCTCCGGCCAGGTATTGGAAGTTCTGACGATGGTGGTGCTTTTGTGCCTGGCGGCCGGCCTTATCGGCAGCGTTTTGGTGAGCCGGAGGCTCTCCGCCCCCATCCGGAAGCTCTCTGAAGAAGTGGCCCTGGCCCAGCGGGACCGGGGCGGCCTTCCCCAGCTCTCCCATACCGGAATCACAGAGATCGACCGGTTTTCCGGCGCCATCACAGACCTGAGCCGGGAGGTGTTGGATGCCTCCACCAAATTCTTGCGGATTATGGAGATGGCCAGCGTGGAGATGGGCGGTTTTGAGCTGCGCCAAAATCAGGACCTGGTCTATGTAACGGACAATTTCTTCCCGCTGATGGGACTGGATGGGATACAGGTGCCGGAGTTGACCGCCCAGCGGTTTTTGGAGCTGATGAAGGAGCGGAATCAGACGCTGGAGCATCATACTTCGCCGGATGGGAGCGAACTCTACTGCATCCCCGTGCCCCGGGGCGGGGTGCGCTACCTGCGTTATGAGATGACCCAGGAGGGGGAACGGCACGTAGGGCTGGTGGAGGATGTCACGGCCAGCACCCTGGAGCGGCTGCGCATCGAGCACGAGCGGGATTACGACCTGCTGACCGGGCTTTATAACCGGCCGGCCTTCCTGCGCACGGCGACGGAGTTGTTTGCGCATCCGGAAACCCTGAAACACGCCGCCATGATCATGCTGGACCTGGATAATCTGAAGACCACCAACGACCGCTTCGGGCACGACTGGGGGGATCAGTATATCCGCAGGGCCGGCCAGTGCTTCGCCGCCAACGCCCCGGCCGGCACGCTCTGTGCCAGGGTGTCCGGGGACGAGTTCTTCCTTCTGTACCACGGATATGAGAGCCGTGAGGAGATCCGTGAGGCGATCCATCGCCTGCGTGAGGCGATCTGCAGCACCACTTTGACGCTTCCCAGCGGCGAGGTGCTCCACATCAGCGCGTCCGGCGGCGTGGCGTGGTATCCTGAAGACAGCACCAACATGAACGAGCTGACCAAATTTGCCGACTTTGCCATGTATCAGGTCAAGCAGTCCCGCAAGGGGGAACTGGCGGATTTCGACTTGGGTGTATACAGCAGGGAGGAGTTCCTGCTACAAAACAAGCGGGAGTTCCATCAGTTCCTGGAGCAGGAGCTGGTCGCCTATTTCTTCCAGCCCATTGTCAGTGCCAAGACGGGCAGGGCAGTGGCCTACGAGGCGCTGATGCGGGTGGATCTGCCCACGCTGCGCTCCCCTGAGGCGGTGCTCCGGATCGCCAGGGAGGAGGGGAAGCTCTCTGAGATTGAGCGTATGACCTGGTATAAGGCATCCGAAGCATTCAGTAAGCTGCAGGAGAACCGCCTGGTGACCAATGACTCGCTGCTGTTCCTAAACTCCATTGCCAACCAGTGCATGAGCCAGAAGGATTGGGAGGCGTACAAGAAGAAATTCATGCTGCTCCAGCCCAGGGTGGTGGTGGAGATCACCGAGTCGGAGCATCTGGATCAGGAGTCCACTCAGGAAAAGCGGAAGATGTTGGGGATTTCCGGCATGTTTGCCCTGGATGATTACGGAAGCGGCTACAACAGCGAAAAGAACCTGCTGGAGCTGACGCCCCAGTTCATCAAGGTCGACATCTCCATCATCCGGGACATTGACTCAGACCGGAACAAGCAGCAGATTGTGGCCAACATCGTGGCCTATGCCCATGAGCGGGAAATGTACATCATTGCGGAGGGGCTGGAGACTGCGGCGGAGGTGGAGAAGGTGCTGGACCTGGATGTGGACCTGCTCCAGGGCTATTACCTGGCCCGCCCGGCGGCAGTGCCGCCTCAGATTTCGCAGGCGGCGTTAGAGTTGCTGCGATCCCACAGCGGACAGGAGAGAAAATGACAAGAGGAGGCGCGATTTGCGCCTCCTCTTTGTTGCATGGCTACTGTAAGGCCCGCAGGAGGGCGATGCAGCCCTCCTCGATGTCTTCATAAGTGACGTCAAAATTTCCCGTGTACCAGGGGTCGGCAATGTCCCGTGGCCGCTGTGAAAAGTCCAGCAGCCTCCGGACCTTTCCCTTGGGGTCTCCGCCGGTGATGCGGAGGATATTGCGGATGTTGGCGGAGTCCATGCCTAAGATCCAGTCATAGAGCCGATAGTCTTGGACTGTGAGCTGTACGGCCCGGTGATCGCAGAGCGGCACGCCCATCTCTTTCAGCTTTTGACGGGTGCCGGGGTGGATGGGGTTGCCGATCTCCTCGGTGCTGGTGGCGGCGGAGGAGATGGCAAAGTCGCCGGAGCGGTCCCGGACCATATCCTTCAGCAGACATTCCGCCATAGGGGATCGGCAGATGTTGCCGTGGCAAACGAATAAGATTTTTGTCATTCTCCGTAACCCTCTGTAAGCCTTCAAACGCTTGTATTTTCAGGCGTTATTCTCATTCTTTTTTGCCCGCTTCTTTGTAAATCTTTAGAAGTCTCCGTACCTAAACGGGCAAAATGTGTAAATAGTGTGTAAATCAATGTGTATGGTCTATCCAGAAAACGTGTCAAGTTTAATGATTCACGGCGATTCTATCAAACGCCTGTTTTGCCGCTTCAAAACTCATGTGGGTGTAGGTGTTCATCGTCGTGTTTGCGTCGGCATGTCCCATCAGGTACTGCAACTCTTTGACCGGCATACCTGCCTGTGCCATTTCAGTACAAAAAGTATGTCGAAGCACATGAGGCGTTACAACAAGTTTATCCGTATGACTTTTGTTGTAATTGTCCACTATCCGCTTCATTGCGTGTTCCATATGTCCCGCCACTTTGGGCTTTCCGTCCTTGTCCAAAAAGAGAAAACCTGTGTGTCCGCCGACAATGACTTCCACTTTGGGTGACTTTCTGCTGCGGATTACATTATGAAACGCCCGCTGTACTTCTGCGCTCATAGGTATCTGCCTAAAACCGCTCTCCGTCTTTGGGTTTTCAATGTAATATTCGCAGTTCCGTGTACGTGTTAATTGTCGTTCAATACGGACAACGCCTTTTTGGAAATCAACATCGGACTTTGTCAATCCATATAGTTCACTGATACGCATACCCGTTCCAAGCAGGATTACAATTTCATCATAATAACGCCTGCGGCACTTATCGCTCTGCACATATTCAAGTAGTTTGCTCTGTTCGTCCTTTGTGAGTGCTTTTCTCGGAACGGTGTCATTTTGAATCACATCAACAACTCGGAACAAGAACGGATTGCGCCGCACAACATCATCCTCGACAGCCATTTCAAACGCCGGTTTCAATACACCTCTAACCGAAGTTAGCGTACTGTAGCTGTATCCATCATCGTGCAATTTAATGAACCACTGCTTTGCATCAGAGGGCTTGACGGTTTTTATCTTTCGATAGCCAAAGTCCTCTCGTTTGACAAGGTTGAAAACAAAATTATATCCAACCTTTGTATTATAACGTACGCCTTGCTTTTGACTGATGTATCGTTCTATCAGTTCAAGCACGGTAGTTTCCCCTGCACAGTAATCGATACCATCTGTTATGTCTTTCTGGATAGCTATTTCTTTTTCCCGTAGCTCCTCCAAGGTCGGAGCGTACACATAGTGCGTCTTTCCTCGGATGTCTTTATAACGGAATTGGTATGTAAGATTAGGGCGCTGGCTTTCGCCTGTTCTCAAAATGCGCCCCTTTTTATCTTTGCGCTTTTCGGACATTCGTTCCTCCTTTTCAACGAAAAGCACTTGATATGGTATAGCGATTATAGCACATATCAAATGCTCTTGCACAGTTCATTTTTCAAATGGAATAGGCTTTTTCCAAGTAGGCATCAAACATCTTCCGTTTGATTAGCCGCTTATTCCCAACCCAGAGGACGAATGTGCAATTATCATCATTGCTGATTTCCCGTATTTTGTTTACTCCTATGTTGAAATATGCCGCTGCTTCTTCAAGCGTCAAATTTGCTTTTTCCCAAATGGGAACAGTGCTGTTCATTAAAACCTCCTGTTATGCACTGTTGCCCTCCTGCCTTTGGCGAGGATATGACCACACAAGGTGGTTGATAATTCAAGGTAACTTTTATTTATTGCGCTGACCTTTGGCGCAGCGTCTATGCACCGATAATCGGTGGTATTTTCACATTTGATTTCAAAATTGCCAAAAACGCCTTAACTATCAGGTCTTTTCTGGATAAAATCTTGTTTTTTTACGCCTGCAATCCCTTGTGCCACAATGAGCAGAGCATCCAAAAAGAAAATGTTGACACGCTCTGTGCATATATTTTTGTTGGCATCCAAAACACATAAACGCCATTTTCAAAATGGTAATTCGTCATCTCTTATTCTATGCTCATTTGGATGCTCTTCTTGCCATTCTCGCATATCTGCTTCATCCTCGTCAAAGATTAGTTCCTCCGCTGTGTCTCGCTGTCTCGTCTCGGTAATACTATTACCATGAGAACAATCAATAGCACCATCTTGACTATTAAAAGAAACACATTCACTATCACCAGCAGCAATAGCAGTCCGCCGCAATTCTTCTAATTGTCTCCAGTATTTTCGCTTGATTCGCTCAACACTGCTCCTATGAATGCCAGTTGTCATTGATACTTCACGCACAGAAGCATGGGGAGATACTTTCCAAGCGTCAATAACCGCTTGTTCCCGCTCGGTTACTTCTTCTTTGCCAAAGCGACATTTGCGGCGGCTTACGCTATTGTCAATCTCTCTGGAAAGAATTTTCCACATCGCATCTAAGCCCGAATTTTCAAATTCTGGTTCTACTCCATACATCGAGTAGTATGCAATCGCCTTAAACAACTTATAGGCATTGCTGCTTGTATCTGCTTCCGTTTCGTATGCTTCGATTGCTTCCAGCCATGTTCCAAAGAACGAGAAACACACAGTCGCATCAAAAGCTTTTTTCCGTTCTACATCATTTCTTGTATTTTCCAATGAATTGTTCACTTCCTTATTTTGTTTCTAATTTTTCAAACAGTCGGTCTATGCACTCTCCGCATATTCTGACCTTTGCCCTTTCGCCATCATGGACGCTGCCATAGCCAGCTTGCAGCGTCACGAAAGACGCATAACAAGGCGATTCCTGTTTGCAGACAGGGCATATAAAATCCGCATTTGGACGGGTGTATTCTGCGATATGCCGCTGTCCGGTCTGAAGCCGCTTCAAGAGTTCTGACATTTCCTCACCCCCAATCTTTTTTTGCTCTTGCAGAGAACCATATTCTGTTGTCAAGGTGCATCCAAAAAGAAAAAGCCGTGCTTGCCCGTGTGGGAGTTTCCCCACTTGGCAAGTCACGGCTTACTTTTGTCTTACTGACGTTGGCGTGATTTTTAATTCTGGATATATCGTACCATACGGAATTGTGTGAATCAAGGTGAGTATATAGACAGAATGAAAAATTTTTCTCTCAGTTACACTGACCGACTACATATGTTTTTCTTCTGGACAGGCGGCAGAAATACCAAAACCGCCCCCCGCCTGTGCCTGTTCCCGCTCCATGCGTTCTCTGATTGCTTGCAGGATATACGCCTGCACAGACTGTCCGACACTTGCAGCGGCGGCGCGTATTGCCGCACCTTCTTCTTTCGTCGGGCGCACCATTATATTATCCTGCTTACGATTATAATTCGTGCTTGCCCGCTTCTGCGCTTCTGTTGACATAGTATCACCCCCGTTTCATTATACCTATTATAGAAATATCAGTAAACTGATATATTGCACAAGAATGTCAGTTAACTTTTATGCACTCTGCCATCTTTACAAATTATCAGTTAACTGATATATTGTAATCACACAAGGGAACACCGGGCAGGTCAAGGCGGACGAAAGTAAGCGCAAGCCGAAACCAAGAACGCAAGACAAAAGCAGAAATGGATAAGAGAGATTGAGATTGCCAACGGGCATAGATGTTTAATGCCACCTGCTGCCTGTCCAAAGCCCTAAAAGAATGAAAGGAAGATACAAAATGTCAGTAACAGAATTGGAAACCCGTATTGTCAAAATGCAGGAGTGGGAGCAGCTTGCACAGGACGCAGCCGCAGAAGCCGAAGCTATCCGCGACACCATCAAAGCGGAAATGCTGGCGCGTGATACCGAGGAATTGACCGCAGGACGTTTTATCGTCCGTTGGCGCTCTGTATTGACTTCACGCTTCAATAGCAGCGAGTTCAAAAAGGCTATGCCCGATGTTTACGCTGCATTTACGCGACAGAGCCAAAGCCGCCGCTTTTCCGTCAGCGCATAAAGAAAGACCACTTGTCCGAACGCCGACCAAAGCAAGCGGACAAGCAGCCTAACACCAACCCTTGCGGGGTGGTAGTGTGATTATAACACGCCGCCCCGCTCCAAATCAAGAAGAACAGGAGCGTTTATAATGGCAAAGTTTGATATTTACGAAGCCGTAACCGAAAGAATCATCCAACAGCTACAGCAAGGCGTTATTCCTTGGCAAAAGCCTTGGACAGGTACACAGCACGGCGCTATCAGCGGAACAACCGGAAAACCGTACAGTCTGTTGAATCAAATGCTGTTAGGCAAACCCGGCGAATACTACACCTACAGTCAAGTATTGTCACGCGGCGGCGCTGTCCGCAAGGGCGAGAAATCACAAATCGTTGTGTTTTGGAAACAGGTCAAAGTGTCCGATATGCAGGACGATGAAACGCAATCGCCCGTTGACCGTCTGATTCCTATGCTGCGTTACTATAACGTGTTCCATATCGACCAATGCGACGGTCTAACCCCGCGATTCAATCAGCCCGCAGAACCGACGCCAATACCCGCCGCCGATGAAATCATCGACCACTACAGCCAACGGGAGCATATCATAATCCACCATCAGTTGGGCGATGAAGCCTATTACAGCCCATCAAGAGACTGTATCGTTCTGCCGCTCGTTGAGCAGTTTCGGAGTATGGGCGAGTTCTATTCTACCGCTTTTCACGAAATCACACACAGCACCGGACACCGCACACGTCTAAACCGCCTAAAAGCAACCGCACACTTTGGAAACGCAGAGTACAGCAAGGAAGAATTGACCGCTGAAATCGGCGCTGCCGCGCTTCTCAACTATGCGGGAATTGAAACCAAAGGAACATTCCGCAATAATGCCGCTTATATTCAAAGCTGGCTAACTGTCTTGAAAAATGATAAACGGATGGTCGTTGCCGCCAGCGGTGCAGCCGCAAAAGCTGTTGATTATATTTTGGGCTAAATATCGTACATAGAAAGGAAACCATATCATGGGAAAAGCTATCGCCTGTATTCTTATCGCCGTTCTTGCCTGTGCCTGTCCGCTGCTTGCACTGCTGCTTCTGCTTGCGTTTGGGCTGTTCAATCTCTGAGTTTGGGAGCGGGGAGAAATCCCCGCTTTTCCCACACTGTTCCTATAACATCAGAAAAACGAACCGCAAAGTCAAGCATTTTCAAGCGTTTTCTGTTGGTAAGCGAAAAAGTTCGTTTTTTCTTCTTCAAGACTTCGTTTTAGGGGGGTACTTACATGAACAAAAGAACAATCGCACTGAGCGCAGAACAATACAAAGAAATCATTCAAACCATGAAGCAAGGCTTTTCCGGTTGCCGACCAAATGAGCGCATCGCTGCGGCGCTCATGCTTGAAGCAAACTTAGGCTTGCGTATTTCTGATATCGTCCGACTGCGGCTCTCTGATATCGTAAAAGATGGTGAACGCTATCGGCTCTCTATCATTGAACAGAAAACAGGTAAAGCCCGCGTATTTACCGTTCCGCTTGCCTTGTACCAGTTTATACGGCTTTACTGCATGGACAACAACATTTCCGCAGACGCACAGATATTCCCGCTCACTACACGGCAAATCCAAAAGCATCTGCAAATCGTCTGTGACTACCTCGGCTATACCGGAATCAGCACACATTCATTCCGAAAGTTCTACGCAACAGAAATCTACACAAAGAACGGCTACAATATCGTTCTTGTTCAAAAGCTGCTACAACATAGCAGCGCCGCAGTCACACAAGCATATATCGGAATCCAGCAAAGGGAATTAGAGCAAGCCATAGAAAATCACTTGTGTCTGGACGTATGAAAAACGGGCAGGAAAAATCCTGCCCGTTTTCTCTGCCAGATAGCAGAAAGGAATTGTGGGGGGCGAACACCAATGCCCCCGTATATAAACAAGGACACCACTCCTTGCCTATATCATAGTTCCCAATGCAAGCCTCCCGCACCATATTTTCCGATTGACGGAACAACAAACCGATTGCCTATGCCTTGCTTTTCCAACTCTTTTGCGCACCAAATAAGGACATACGCCGTTAGTGGGGAATCCGCAGAAATGCCGCTCGCCATTACATTCTGGCTATATGATGAACTTCTATCTGCGTCGTAATCCAAAATCTTACCGCGCTTTGCCATCATAATCCTGAGTGCATTTTCTGTATTCATTTTGCATAATTCACGCTGAACCTGTTCGTGATACTCCAATGTCCAATCATCTTTGCGCCTGCACCAACGGTCTTTAGGAAACAAATCAGAAAAATCCTTATCTCGCCAAATGCTGTCATACACAGGCGAAACCGTCATAGAAACAGTCTCTTTATTTTCTGGATTCTGAATAAAGGCTTTAAGCTGCCGTTCAAGATTCCTGTCTGTTACTCTTGCTTTCCATTCAGATATTTTCCGCTGTTTTTCATCGAATCTTTCGCAAGCGCTCCTTTTTGCTTCTTTATCTGAGTTAATTTTAACAAATAGGATAATTACAAGTATTACAGCAATTACAAGTTCCATAATCTCACTCCAAAGCCTATGATTCTATCGGCTTCGCATATTCATGGAAAGTAAATGTGATACGGATATTTTCATTCTCTAAGGTGTAAATCTCTACGTTACTTGCCATTTCTGCTGCTCTTGCAAACCACTTTGGACTGTTCAAGATAAAATCCTCGCCCTCAATCGTAACGCTACCCATACTTGTAAACGGTTCATTCAGCTTGTACGTCACTATCGCATCGTTGGCAAGCGCGTATTTTTTCAATACTGCATACACAAATTGCATCTGCGTTAGTCTTGCGGGGTTAAGTAGCATCGGTTTATTTTCTTCGTCCAATATCTCCTGTCCGACATCTTCAATCCAAGCGTCAAAGGATTCAAACAGCTCGTCCATAAAACCTACCCTTTCTATTTTATCCGTATAATCCGTTTCTTCTTCCGCTCCGCATAGGCGAGCGTCTTTGCTGCCCCGCCTGTGGACGTATTTACATATGCGATGATAGTATCAGCGCGGTCTACCATATACTCATTTGCACGGACAATACGGTACTGATAGGGCGTACTTTCCAAAGCTGGGACAATAACATCATCGAACCGTGCGCGGTATTCTTTTTCGTAGCTGTCCAGTTGCGGCTGATAGTAAGGCACAACGAGGTTGACCCCGATAGACGGATATCCCCGCTTTAGTGTCAAGCACACTGACGCTGCTAACCTGTCAAACTGTCCGTAGTTTCCAACAAGAAAATAATCGTAGCCATCTTGAATCAAGCCCGACACAATTTGCCGCGTTGCTACCTTTATATCCTCATACGGGGAATATATTTTACTGTGACCGCAAAAGGTACAAACTCGCACAACGCAGCACCCCTAACGTTCAAAAGTCTCATGCTTACCGCCATTTTACTACACTTCTTTTCTTAAATCAATATATCGTTGATTGTAGTCTATGATTTATATACCGTTTTTGCGGTAAACTATCCGCAAGGCGGTGATGCTATGTATTACTCTGAATTTGGAGAAAATCTTAAAAAGCTCCGAACTGCCCGTGACCTCACGCAACAGGAACTTGGCGCAAAGGTCGGTCTTTCCAAAGCGGTTGTCAGCAAATACGAAAATGGTCTTGGCTATCCAACATTCGACGTTCTGATTCGGATTGCCGCATACTTCGGTGTTACAACGGACTATCTGCTCGGCGTGACCGGAGGAAAGACGATTGATGTTTCCGAACTGTCCGACAGTCAGATTGATACGCTGCATCGCATCATAACGGAGTTTAAGAAAGTCGGAAAAGAATAACCACCGTAGGCTGGGCGATTCACCCGCTGCGGTGGTTTCATTTTTGTATTCATTTTCCGTAATCGGATAGAGTACCAAGCGGCGCTGGACGGGTTTCTGCCCGTCCTTTTTTGTTGCAATTTGCAGCATAACGCGACACCAAGAGTAACGCCGTTTGCGGTAGAATTTAGGAGGATTGTACTTGTTATGACCTGTTTTGCCGCTCGGCTGAAACAATTACGGAATCAACGGGGATTGACCCAAACGGAGGTTGCTGCCGCTATCGGCGTGACCCGCTCGGTTGTCTCGCTCTATGAGAATGAAATGCGTCAGCCAAGTCCGGAAATCATTATTGCACTGGCTCGGCTCTACGGCGTTACAACGGACTACCTGTTATGCGGAAATCGCCGCTCCTTTGTGGACGTTTCGGGGTTAAATGAACAGGAAATTGCGGCGATTGTAAACATGGTCGGCTTGCTGCGCTCCAAAAAATAAAGAAAGGTCGCTGCACCCATGAAAAGAAGAAACCGCTTGCTCTCCGCGCTGCTTTCCTGTTTACTGCTCTTTTCCCTGTTCTCAACAACTGCGCTTGCAACAGAAGATGAAGAATCTCCCGATGATTCTCAATCTGAAACGCCCGTAGTCGTTTCATCTTTGGAGGAATTGCAAGCCGCGATTGCTGCCGCCAAGGATGGAGATACCATCGCTCTCAGTAGCGGAATAAACATCATCGAAAACTGCATAGTTGGCGATACCGAAAAGCAAATCACAGTCGTACCGTTGGACGAAACTATAAATACATATTTCAGCATTTATGGAGATAACGTCAACAGCATTGTATTTCAAAACATCATTCTGGACGGCATGAATTATCCGTGTAGTGCCGCCATTGATGTAAATAAGTATAATACAGGTGAAATAAAAACGAACCTCTCGCTGCTGAATGTCACCGTTAAAAACGTTTCGTCAAACTGGGTTCCCATATCACTATTTGCAACTGCCGCCCAAATTGAAAATTGTCATTTTGAAAATAACCAAGGAAATCGTGCGGGCGCAATATGGATAAGTAGAGCATCGTCTATCAATATGTGCAAATCAGCATTTTGTAATAACAAATCAACTGGTTGCGGCGGCGCAATCACCTGTCAAGGCACACTTAAAATTACAGATTGCACTATCAGCAAAAACCAAGCAGCATATGAAACAACAGACGCATATGTTGGTGGTGGGCTTCAGGTAACGGGGACTGCCAATATAACCTCCTGCACCATTACAGAGAATGTTGCAACTTTAGGCGGTGGTGTTGCCATTGATGGAGACACCAATATTATTGATACCGCCATCTATGGGAACATTGGCAAAAACGGCGCTGATGATGTGCGCGTTGCAACAAGAATACCATTCAGCATGAGTTACACCGAAAGTATGGATAGCATCTATACCGAAAATCAGCCCATCGGATTCTATAAAGACTATATGGGAAATCGCTTTGACGCAAGCACAAACGCCGTTTTCATCGGTGAAGTCATTGACTGTGAAATCGACAGCCCTGATTTTGGCGCAAAGTTTGTCTTTGCATCTGACCTCCCCAAAGAACCCGAACAACCGGAACTTCCCGAAGAAACAGCGCCAGCGCCTACGCGCCCCTCTCATTCTGGGCACCATCATTCCACGCCAAGCATGACCCCGCAAAAGGATGAAACGGTAAAACTATGCGCTGGTAACGCAGAACTTGACTCTGACAAACCTTTTGTGCTTGCAGGCTATGGCGATGGACAGTTACATGAAAATGACCCTATCACAAGAGCGCAGTTTGCCGTGCTGCTCTATCGTTCTCTGACTGATGACAGCAAGGCTGCTTTGGCGGGCAGTACAAGCGTTTTTACGGACGTTCCCAACGATTCATGGTATCGCGATGCTGTTTCTGTATTCGCGTCTGTAGGCGTTCTGAATGGCTGTAACGGCTTCTTCCGTCCAAATGATAACTTAACCTACGGACAGCTTATCGCCATCCTGACACGCTTTGTGGACGCTAAAACTGCACCCATGCCTGACGTTCCCTATGCCGCACATTGGGCTTACAAGAACATTGTAACCGCTGCTGCCTATGGCTGGATTCAAGACGCTGCATCCGTCCAGCCTGACCGCATCGTAACGCGCGGTGAAGTTGTTGAACTGGTTAATTCAATCTTTGAACGCTGCAAACAGTAACATATGAAAAAGAACCGCCGTGCTTTCCAAGCAAGGCGGTCTTTTCTGAATATATACCCATATCAAGCGCAAAGTGTGTAAATCATGTGTAAATCCGTATGTATCAAGGGATTTTTTCAAGTAATACCAAGGCTTTGAGGGATTATGTTCATATTCTGCCGTGGCAGACAAATAAAATGCGGTGCAATTGCAGCACTCCCTTCTGATGGATACTCTATGATGCCACAAAGTGAGCCTGATCAATCGGGCTGCTTACGGCCGCTCTCCAGTCCCTTCCGGTTTTCCTCCAACAGCTGTTCAGACACATAGTCCAACTGCTCCGTCTCCTGGTAGTGATCCAGCAGGGAGCTGGCCTCCGGCTTGGAGGGAGACTGGAAGGCCAGTTTCAGCAGCACCGGCGTCAAAATGGTGCCGCCGATCACCGTGATGATCACAGGCGTCATCATGGCGGAGCTGAGCACGCCCAAGGCAAGGCCCCGGTTTGCCACAATCAGGGCCACCTCGCCGCGGCATACCATGCCCACGCCCACCTGCATGCTCTCCCGCTTGTCAAACCGGCAAAAACGGGCGCCCAGCCCGCAGCCCGCCAACTTGGAGAGGACCGAGACAACCAACAGCAGCAGCGAGAACAGGATCAGCGAACCATCCATCCGCGGCAGCTCCACGTTGATGCCGATGCTGGCGAAAAAGACCGGGGTGAGCAGCAGGTAGGACAGCGGCTCAAATTTGGACTCAATGTATTTGGCCTTTGGCGTGCAGGAGATCATCAATCCCGCTGCGTAGGCGCCGGTGATATCCGCCACGCCAAAAAACTCCTCAGAGCAATAGGCCATCAGAAGGCACAGGACAAAGGCCAAAACCGGATAGCGGCGGAGGTTCTGACCCTTTCCGCAGAATACCAGCCAGCGGAAAAACCACAGCACCACCAGGCTGGCCACCGCCACGAACACAAAAAACAGCAGGATTTTCAAAAGGACCAGGGAAATGCGCTCCCCGCTGCCAGCCAGGGAGCTGACCAGAGTCAGGGCGATCAAGCCCAGGACATCGTCGATCAGCGCGGCTGCAAGAATGGTGTTGCCCACCGTGGTCTCCAGCTTTCCCAGCTCACGGAGGGTCTCCACCGTAATGCTCACCGAGGTGGCGGTAAGGATGGTGCCCACAAACACAGCCTCCAAGAAGCCGCCATAATCGATCATTCCGGTCCGCCCGGCCAGCCAGGCAAGGCAGGTGCCCATCACCAGCGGCACCAGAACGCCAAGCAGGGCCACTAAGAAGCCCGCCTTGCCGCTGCGCTTGAGCTCCTGGACGTCTGTCCCCAGGCCGGCGGTGAACATCAGGACGATGACGCCCATTTCTGAGAGCTGCGTGAGAAACGCCGTCTCTCCCAGTATGTTCAGGCAGGCAGGGCCTAAAATCAGGCCCGCCAGCAGCGCGCCCACCACCTGGGGCATCTGTATCCGCTGGGTCACCAACCCCAAAAGCTTTGTGCTGAGAATAATGAGAGCCAGGTCCAACAAATAGTGATACGACATATCAAAACCCCTTTCCGTAGGGAGACGTGAAGCGCCTTCCAATCTACAAACCTCTCCTATCATAGTCATTTGACCATGGTTTGCAATGGTTAAATTGCATAAAAATAGTCAGATAAATTGGACAGTATTGCTAACAAATGATAGAGGCATTGGGGCGTATGGGATGCCGGTTCTATCTAAGAAAAAAAGCCTGCGGGATTTTCCCGCAGGCTTTTTCCATCAATATTTTTCCATCTGCTGAATGTCCAGTACAAACACGGCGGCCCCTCCGACCTCCACATCCACCGGGATCAGCGGCATGGCGCTCAGCTCTCCGGTGTGGGGCACCGTGACCTCGCGGTAGATGGTCCGCTTCCGCCGGCCAGCGCATCGTTTGAGGATTGCCAGTGCATCTTCCAGCTTCTCCCTGGGGACGCCGATCATCACAGTGGTGCTCTTTTTCTTTAGAAATCCGCCGGTGGAACTGAGCAGCGTCGCGGAAAACCCGTTCCGGTTCAGCTCCGCCACGGTCTCGGCGTAGTCGTCCCCCTGCAGCACAGCCAGGATCAGCTTGTCATTTCCGTTTTCATTCATCGCATGTCACCTCGCAAATAAGATGGGCCGTTGGAAGTAGTTCGCAGTGCTTAATAGTTTTATTTTAGAGGAAAGCGATAGAATGTCAAGAAAATTTCCGGATATTTAACAAAAATTGGCGCGCTGTGCTTCCTACTGCTTTGCGGAGGAGCCTGCGGAAGAGGCGGAGCCTTCCGGGGCGGCCTGGATGGCCAGCTGCTTGCCGGTGTGGTCGATGGTATAGTCCGTGCCGCACTGTCCCTTGATGATGAGCTGAGAGATGGGGACGATGGTATAGCCCTGGGAGATCAGGTTTTCCAGGATGGAGGGCAGCGCCTCCGGAGTGTGCTTGGCGGCGTTGTGGAACAGCACGATGCTGCCGGGCTGGACCTTTGAGGTGACCCGCTGGGTGATCTCGGAGGCGGGGATTTCTTTCCAGTCCAGACTGTCCACATCCCACTGGATGGGCTCCATGCCGATGGAGCGGATGGCGGAGACCACGTGGTCGTCGTATTCCCCGTAGGGGCAGCGGATCAAAGTGGGGCGCACGCCGGTGACTGCTTCCACTTTGTCGTTGCAGGTGTTGACGTCGGCTGTGATCTCATCGGCGGAGAGCTGGTTGTAGTGGGCGTGGGTGGCTGAGTGGTTCATCACCTCGTGCCCGGCGTCGGACAGGGCCTTCACGGATTCGGGGTACTTATCCACCCACTGGCCCACCACGAAAAAGGTGGCCTTCACCTTGTACTGTTCCAGGATGTCGATGAGTGTCTGGGTGTCCTCGTTGCCCCAGGCGGCGTCAAAGCTGATGGAGCAGACCTTCTGATCCTTTTCCACACAGTAGATGGGCAGCTGACGGTCAGTGGCGTAGGCCCCGACCGCCGACGGGTAGGAGACGGCATAGAAGATTGCGCAGGCGGCCAGCAGCCCGGCCAACAGTGTGATGTTTTTGTGTTTGACGACAAATATTTTCAAGTGAGATCCCTCCTCGTAGGAGAATTATGCGCTTCATGCCTCGATTATGAATTGGGAAGGGAAACGCTGTCCGCCGCGGATGAAAAAAATTCTCTCCCGGTGGTTCCGGGAGAGAATCCAGCGCTGTTTTGCTCCTGCCAATCAACTGCCCTTTTGGGGGAGTTCCACCTCCGGCATCAGTTCGCGGCTGATGATCTGAAGGATCCTGTCCAGCTGCGCGCACTCCTCCTGGGAAAAGCGGCTGGTGATGCGGTCCATGACCAAAGTCAGATAGGAGGTGCTGATGTTGTAGTAGTCCGTATATTTCTGCGTGACCTCCAGGTGATATTCCCGGCGGTCCTCCGGGGACTGGCGCTTGCGGAGATAGCCCTTGCGGATCAGGCTGTTCACCTTATAGGCCGCGTTGGGTGAGGAGATGCGCATAAAGGCGGCGAACTCGTTGACAGTGGGCGCACCCAACGCCTGGATGGTCTCCATGCAGAAGGTCTCCACCGTAGTGAGGCTGGCTTCCCGGTCCTGGAAGCGCTGAAAAATCTCCTGATAAAAATGCAGCTTAAATTTCGTGAACACTTCAAAAAACGACTGTTTTAACAAAGAGACCGTCCCCTTTTGTGAATGATACATCTCAGTATATCAAGTCTCAGGCGAAACGGCAAGCCCATTTGGGCCTATGGCAAAGGTCATCTCCGCCGTGGCCACCACGGTCCCGTTTACGCTGGCTTTGGCGGAGCCGATGCCCACCGGGCCGCGCTGCGCTGTGAGAACGCACTCCAGCTCCAGCACGTCCCCGGGCGTTACCTTGGCCTTGAACCGGGCGTTTTTGATGCCGCCGAAATAGGCGGTCCTGCCCCGGTTTTCCGGCGCGGACAAAATGGCCACCGCCCCCACCTGGGCCATGGCCTCCACGATCAGCACGCCGGGCATCACGTGCTCCTGGGGAAAGTGGCCGCAGAATACCGGCTCTCCCGCGCTGACGCACTTGATGCCCTTTGCCCACCGGCCGGGCTCACCGTCGGTGATGCGGTCCACCAGGGCGAAGGGGTAGCGGTGGGGCAGGATCTCCGCGATCTCATTGGAATTGAGCTGCATGTCATCCCTCCCAGTTCCGCAGCAAAATGCTGCCGTTGTGTCCGCCGAACCCAAGGGAGTTGGACAGGGCGCAGCGCAGCGCAGCCCGTCTGCCCTCGTTGGGCACCACGTCCAGATCGCAATCCGGGTCGGGCACGGCGTAGTGAATGGTGGCGGGCAAAAAGCCGTCGCGCAGCGCCAGGGCGGAGAAGATGGCCTCCACCGCGCCGGCGGCGCCCAACATGTGGCCGGTCATGGACTTGGTGGAGCTGACGGCAAGGCGCCGGGCCCAGGCGCCGAAGACGGAGCGGATGGCCGCGGTTTCGCAGGCGTCGTTTAAGGGCGTGGAGGTGCCGTGGGCATTGATGTAGTCCACGTCCTCCGGCGCGGCGCCGCCGTCCGCAAGGGCCATGGCCATGGCTTTTGCGCCGCCGCTGCCGTCGGGCCGGGGCGCCGTGATGTGGTAGGCGTCGCAGGTGGCGCCGTAGCCCACCACCTCCGCGTAGGGCCTGGCGTTTCGCGCCAGGGCGTGGTCCAGCTCTTCCAGCACCAGCACGCCCGCGCCCTCGCCCAACACGAAGCCGCTGCGCTGGGCGTCAAAGGGGATGGAGGCCCGGGCGGGGTCTTCGCTGGTGCAGAGGGCCTTCATGGAGGTAAAGCCGCCCACCGCCAAGGGCGTGATGGAGGCCTCCGTACCGCCGCAGAGCATGACTTCCGCATAGCCGTTCCGGATGTAGTGGAAGGCGTCGCCCACGGCATAGGTGCCGCCGGCACAAGCCGTCACCGGGCAGGAGCACATGCCCCGGAACCCGGCGTCAATGGCCACCTGCCCGGCGGCCATGTTGCAGATGGTGGAGGGGATGTAGAAGGGGGAGACCTTGTCAAAGCCCCGCTCTGTGCCCCGGTCGTGCTCCCGCTCCGTGTTGGAGAGGGAACCGATGCCGCTGGAGAGGATGACTCCGCAGCGCTCCGCGTCTTCCCGCTCAATGGCCAGGCCGCTGTCGGAGAGGGCCTCCCGGGCGGCGATCAGCGCAAACTGGGTGAAGCGCTCCATATGCTTTGCTTCCTTCTTGTCCAAAAAGTCCTCCGCCCGGTAGTCCTTCACCTCCGCCGCCAGCTTGACCTTCTGGCCGGAGGGGTCGTAGGCCGTGATCGGGCCGATCCCGCAGATCCCGCGGCAGACCGCGCTCCAGCTCTCCGGCGCGCTGTGGCCGATGGGGGTGATGGCGCCGATTCCGGTGATGACAACTCGTCGTTTCTCCATTCGTACCTCCTTTACATACCCATGCCGCCGTCGATGCCCAACACCTGTCCGGTGATGTAACCGGCCTCGCTGCCGGACAGGAAGGCCACGGCGGCGGCCACGTCCTCCGCCCTGCCCAGTGTACCCATGGGGATGGAGCGCACCAGGGCGGATTTTGCCTCCTCCGGCAGTTCGGCGGTCATGTCCGTTTCAATGAAGCCCGGCGCCACCGCATTGACGGTGATTCCCCGGGAAGCAAGCTCCTTGGCGGCGGATTTGGTCATGCCGAGGATGCCGGCCTTGCTGGCGGCATAGTTGACCTGTCCCGCGTTGCCATGGAGGCCCACCACGGAGCTCACATTGACAATGCGGCCGGAGCGCTGGCGCAGCATGATGCGGGAGACAGCCTTCATGGTGAGAAACGTCCCCCGGAGATTGGTGTCCACCACCGCGTCAAAATCAGGCTCCTTCATGGTCATCAGCAGCCCGTCCCGGGTGATGCCGGCGTTGTTGACCAGGATGTCGATGCGGCCGAAGGCCTCCATGGCGGTGTCCACTAACTCTTTGACGCAGCCGCTTTGGGACACGTCTCCCCGCACGGCAGCGCAGGCGGCGCCCAGGCTGCGGACGGCGGAAACAGTCTCCTCTGCGGCGGCAGTGTTCCCGGCGTAGGAAAAAATGATGTTGGCGCCGCCCCGGGCCAGCGTTAAGCAGACCGCCCGGCCGATGCCCCGGCTTCCGCCGGTGACGACGGCGGTTTGATTGGCAAAACTCATCGGCTCACTCCTTTCAACTGTTTCGGCAGGGCCAGCACATCCTCCTCGGTCTCCACGCTGAAGCAGGGCAGGCCGGGCACGGTCTTGCGGACAAATCCGGCCAGCGTCTTGCCGGGGCCGATCTCCACCACGGCGTCCACCTCCATCCGGGCCATGCGGCGGATGCAGTCCTCCAGGCAGACCGGGCTTTGCACCTGCCGCTCCAGAAGGTCAGGGATGGAATCCCCGGGCCCCATCTCCTGTCCCAGACAGTTGAAGAGCACGGGGATGGCGGGCGGTGCAAACGGGACATGCTCAAAATAGGAGTGCAGGGCGTCTCCCGCGCTGCGCAGCAGCGAGGTGTGGAACGGCCCGCTGACCTTCAGGGGAAGGCAGCGCCTGGCGCCCTTTTCCCTGCACAGCTCCGCAGCCCGGGCCACGGCGGCTGCCTCGCCGCTGATGACGATCTGGCCGGGACAGTTGAAGTTGCAGGCCTCGGCCACACCAAGCGAATTCGCTTGGGCACAGGCCTCCAGCACGCCGGAACGGTCCAGCCCCAGCACCGCCACCATGGCGCACTCCAACCCCTGAGCGGCGTCGGCCATGGCCCTTCCCCGGAAGGCGGCGGTGGAGACGGCGGTCTGGGCGTCCAGGACACCGGCGGCGTGGAGGGCGGAGTATTCCCCAAGGGAGAGCCCGGCGGTCACGGAGGGCGTTATGCCAAGACGGCGCAGGACGGCTGTGAGCCCGGCGGCAAAAGCCACCATGCAGGGCTGGGTGTACTGGGTCTGGTCCAAAAGTTCCTGAGGGCCCTCAAAGCAAACGGCTTTGAGATCAAAGCCCGGGCGGGCCGCGTCGATGACGGCCCGGAACTCCGGGTGGAGCGCATAGAGGTCCGCCCCCATGCCGACGTGCTGGACGCCCTGGCCGGCGTATAAAAACCCAAGCTTCATCGCTGTGCCACCAACTCATCCAGGCGGGCTTGGTAGCCGCTGTATAACTCCTCAAAAATCCGGCGCAGGGGGCGGATCTCGTGGAGCATGCCCGCCACCTGGCCGGCCATCAGGCTGCCGCCGTCTACGTCACCCTCCTGCACGGCACGGCGCAAAGAGCCAAGGGTCAGTTGTTCCAGCTTCTCAAGGGGCAGGTTTTCCCGCTCCATCCTGAGGTAGGCCCTGGCCATTTTGTTCTTCAGCACCCGGACGGGCGCTCCGCTGGAGCGGCCGGTGACCAGGGTGTCGCTGTCCTTGGCGTCTAAGAGCGCCTGCTTGTAATTGGGGTGGATGGGGCACTCTTTGCTGACTAACAGACAGGTGCCCATCTGGACGCCGCAGGCGCCAAGGGCAAAGGCAGCGGTGAGCTGGCGGCCGTCGGCAATGCCGCCAGCGGCCACCACCGGCACGCCCACCGCGTCCACCACCTGGGGGACCAGGGCCATGGTGTTCATCTCGCCGATGTGGCCGCCGGATTCGCATCCCTCGGCGATGAAGGCGTCCACGCCGTAGCGCTCCAGCCGCCTGGCCAGCACTGCCGCGGCCACCACCGGCAGCACCTTGATGCCCGCCTCCTTCCAGGCGGGGATGTATTTGCCGGGATTGCCGGCTCCGGTGGTGACCACCTGCACCTGCTCCTCGATGAGGATGCGGGCGATGTCCTCCACGTAAGGGCTCATCAGCATCAAATTGACACCGAAGGGCTTGCCGGTCAGCTCCCGGGCATGACGGATTTCCCGGCGGACCCGTTCGCCGTCCCAGCCGCCGGTGGCAATCATGCCCAATGCCCCGGCGTTGGACACGGCGGCGGCAAACTCACCGGTGGCGATGTTGGCCATGCCGCCCTGGATGAAGGGGAACTCCGTCCCCAGCAGTTCATTCAGCAACATATTGTTCCAATGCTTCCCGCGGCGGGAAGCCCTTTCCTTATTTGTTCAGGCAAACTCCACCATTGCGCCGCCCCAGGTGAGGCCGCCGCCAAAGCCCACCACCAGCACCCGGCTTCCGGGGCGGACCTTGCCCAGGTCCCACAGCTCGCTGATGACAAGGGGGATGCTGGCCGCGGATGTATTGCCGTATTCGCTGATGTTTTTGTAGTACTTTTCCGGGGGGATGCGGTACCTGCGCACCACCAAGTCGATGATGCGGGCGTTTGCCTGGTGGAACACAAAAAAGTCCACGTCCTCCATACGCCTGCCGGTGTGGGAAAGCACCGCGTCCATGCAGTAGGGCACTGCCTCCACGGCAAATTTGAACACGCCCTGCCCCTCCATGGAGATCAACTGCTCCTTGTCCGGGCCCACACCGCCCACGTGGAGCAGCTTGTCGTTGCCGTGGCAGCCCAGGCAGGCGTGGATAGACTCGTAGGCGGGGTTGGATTCCACCACCGCCGCCCCGGCACCGTCGCCGAAGAGGATGCAGGTGGAGCGGTCAGCCCAGTTGGTGATCCTGCTCAGGCACTCCGCACCCAAAACCAAGCCGTACTTTCTGGGCGAGGAGGGCAGCAGGCACTCCATGGTGTGCAGTGCGAAGAGAAAGCCGGTGCAGGCGGCGTTCAGGTCAAAGCAGATGCTGTCGTTGGGAAGGCCCAGATCCCGCTGCAGCGCGCAGGCGGCGGAGGGCACCAGGGTGTCCGCGGTCAGCGTGGCCACAATGCAGGCGCCGATCTCCTCCGGGGAGATTCCGGCGTTTTCGATGGCCTGTCGGGCCGCTCCCACGCAGAGGTCCCTGTGGGTCTCCGTGGTCAGGTGGCGGCGGCGCTGGATGCCGGTGCGGCTGGCGATCCACTCCTCGGTCGTGTCCACCAGGCCGGTCATGTCCCGGTTGGTGACAATGTGGGCCGGTACGCAGCGGCCTGTGCCCCGGATTTTGATTCCATTCATGGCGTCTCCTTTCGGACGGAGCCCATCCGTCTGAACTTCCAGCGGCGCGCTTGGACCAAGGCGCCGCCGCTCTCTTTTGAGAGGGCTTCCAAATGCTCCTGAAGGCAGCGGTCCAGCCGCTCCATCATCTGCCGTGGGTCCGCCTGGGCGCCGCCCTCCGGCTCCCGGATCACGCCGTCCACGATGCCGGCGGCCTTCAGATCGGCGGCGGTGAGCTTCATCAACTCGCAGGCCTCGCCGGACCGGGCGGCGTCCTTCCACAAGATGGAGGCGAATCCCTCTGGTGAAAGGATGGAGTAAACCGCGTTTTCCAGCATCAGCACCCGGTTTGCCACGGCCAGCGCCAACGCCCCGCCGCTGTTTCCCTCGCCGATGACCACGGCGATCACCGGGACACGGAGGCGGCTCATCTCCAAAAGGTTCCGGGCAATGGCCTCGCCCTGGCCCCGGGCCTCCGCCTCCAGGCCGGGATAGGCCCCCGGCGTATCGATGAAGGTGAGGACCGGCCGGCCGAACTTCTCTGCCTGGCGCATCAGCCGCAGCGCCTTGCGATACCCCTCCGGGCTGGGCATGCCGAAGTTGCAGTTTAAGTTTTCCTCCAGCGTCCTGCCCTTGCGGGTGCCGATGACCGTGACGCTGCGGCCGTGGAAGCGGGCAATGCCGCCCAGGATGCTGGGGTCCTCGCCGCACAGCCGGTCGCCACGCTGCAAGAAGAAGTCGGTGAACAGGGCCTCGATATAGTCGGCCGTGCCGGGGCGGTCCGGGGAACGGGCCAGGCTCAGCCGCTGGGAAGGAGTCAGGGGAGTCATGGGCGGCCTCCTCTCCCATGGAGCGACAGGAGGCGGCTCAGTGTCCGGCGCAGTTCGCTCCGCTCCACAATGGCGTCCACAAAGCCGTGCTCGGCCAAAAATTCCGAGCGCTGAAAGCCCTCCGGCAGGGATTGGCCGATGGTCTGCTCGATGACCCGGGGGCCGGCAAAGCCGATCAGGGCGCCGGGCTCGGCAAGAATGATGTCGCCTAAGGAGGCAAAGCTGGCGGTGACGCCGCCGGTGGTGGGGTCGGTGAGGACGGAGAGAAAGAGCCCTCCCTTTTCGTCCAGCCGGGCCAGGGCGGCGCTGGTTTTTGCCATCTGCATCAAAGAGACAATCCCCTCCTGCATCCTGGCCCCGCCGCTGGCGGAGAAAATGATGAGGGGCAGTTTCTCCCGGATCGCGTATTCAATGGCCAGTGTGACCTTTTCCCCCACGGCGGCGCTCATGCTGCCCATGAGAAAGCGGCTGTCCAATACGGCGAACACCGCCCGCTGGCCGTCGATACTGCCCACGGCGGTGACAACCGCCTCAGTGAGCCCGGTCCGCCGCCGGGCGTCCCCCAACTTCTCCCGATAGCCCGGAAAGCCAAGGGGGTCGGCGGAGGAGAGCTTCCCGTTCAGCTCATGAAACGATCCGCCGTCCAGCAGAATGCTGAGCCGGTAATAGGCGCCGATGGGATGGTGGTAGCCGCACTGGGGACAGACATACAGGCACTCAGAGAGCTGGCGGAGAGAAAAGCGCCCTCCGCAGCGGGGGCAGGCCCGCTCGTCCGTCGCAGAGGAGGGGCTGTGGCTGTCCCGCAGGGCCTTCATGGCCAAAAGCTTTTGGCGGCGCCTGGTAAAAACAGAGTTCATAGCGTTTCCTCCCGTTCCCCGGCCCTGCGGTCCCAGGACAGCAGGGCATCAAGCTGCTCGTTCAGAAACGAGGTGGTGCATGTGCCCCGGAGGAAGTCCGGGTGATAGAGCACCAGATGGGACAGCTCCGCGTTGGTAGGAAAGCCCTCGATGGTGAGTTCCTCCAAACAGCGGCGCATCCGCCGGATGGCCTCTAAGCGCGTGGGGGCGTGGACCAGGAGCTTCGCCGCCAGCGAATCGTAGTAGGGTGGAAGGGACCAGCCGGTGTACAGGCAGGAGTCCACCCGGACGCCGCAGCCGCCGGGAAAGTGGACAAACCCGGCCCTGCCGGGGCAGGGGCGAAAGTCCGCGCCAGGGTCCTCGGCGTTGATGCGGCACTCGATGGCATGGCCCTGCAGGGGAACCTCCTCCTGGGTGCAGGGAAGGGGAAGGCCGGCGGCAATGCGAAGCTGCTGGCGCACCAGGTCGATCCCGGTGACCAGCTCAGTGACGCCGTGCTCCACCTGAATCCTGGTGTTGATCTCCATGAAGTAGAAGCGGTTGCCCTCATCCAGAAGAAATTCCACCGTTCCGGCGTTTTCATAGCCCACGGCCCTGGCCGCCCGCACTGCGGCCACGCCCATCTCCCGGCGCAGCTCCGCCGTCAGGCACCGGGCGGGGGCCTCTTCGATCAGCTTTTGGTTCCGTCGCTGGACGGAGCAGTCCCGGTCGTAGAGGTGGATGGTGCGGCCCTCCTGGTCGGCTAAGATCTGCACTTCGATATGGCGGGGATTCACGATGCACTTTTCCAGGTACATCTCCCCGTTGCCAAAGCAGGAGAGTGCCTCTGCCCGGGCCTCATCAAAGGCGGAGGGCAGCTGTTCGGGGCTGTCACAGCGGCGGATGCCCCGTCCGCCCCCTCCGGCGGAAGCCTTCACCAGCACAGGATATCCCACCTGCTCCGCCACGGCCAGGGCCGATTCGGCATCGGCCACCGCTCCTTCGGAGCCGGGCACCGTGGGTACGCCGGCCCGGCGCATCAGGGCACAGGCGGAGGCCTTGCTGCCGGCCCTGCGGATGCAGTCACCGGAGGGGCCGATGAAGGTGAGCCCCGCCTCCTTGCAGCGGTCGGCGAATTCGGCACTCTCGGAGAGAAAGCCGTAGCCGGGGTGGACGGCATCGCAACCGGTGCCCATCGCCGCCGTCAGCAGGGCGTCTTGGTTGAGATAGCTCTCCGATGCCCGGGCCGGTCCGATGCACACGGCCTCGGTGGCAAGCTGGACGGGGAGGGAATCCGCGTCCGCCTGAGAGTACGCCGCCACCGTCTCAATGTCCATCTCCCGGCAGGCACGCAGAATCCGCAGGGCGATCTCGCCCCGGTTGGCGATCAAAACGCGCTTGAACATGGCTCAGGCCTCCCGGTACCGGAAGATGGGCGCGTCATAGGAGAGCAGCTGGCCGTTTTGGGCCGCCGTTTCCTCGATGATGCACTCGCAGGGCGCGCAGACCTCGCTCATCATCTTCATGGCCTCGATGAGGCAGAGCGTCTGCCCCTTTGCGACATGGCTGCCGGGCTGGACAAAGGGCGGCTGGTCAGGGCCGGGGGCGGCGTAAAAGGTGCCCACCAACGGGGCCCTGACCCACTTGCCGTCATGGCCGGACTCCTCCGGCGCTGCGGGCTGCGGAACAGGAGGGACGGCCGCCTCCCCGCGTCCCCTGCGATCCAGTTCCAGGGAGAACCCCTCTTCGGAAAGTTTCATGGTCAATGCGGTGCTTCGGTCAAAAAGAGCAATCAGCTCAGAGAGTTCTTGGTTGGTCATATATATCCTTTCCCGTGAGGAAAGCGGCGCCCGGAAAAAGCCGCCGCTTTGCATCAGGACTGATGGGCCTGCAGGTACTGGACAATGTCGCCGACGGTTTTCAGCTTGGCCGTGGCTTCGTCGTCGATGGTGATGCCGCTCTTTTCCTCCAGTGCCATGGTCAGCTCCACAATGGACAGTGAGTCGGCCGACAGATCCTCCATCAACGTGGCGTCAAGGGTCACCTGCTCCGCGTCGCAGGCCAGTGTGTCGACGATTACCTCGCGGACTTCTTCAAAAGACATATGAAATACTCCTTTACTTTGCATTCAAAAATATTAGCTAAAAATATTTAACTAAATTTTTAAAAGTATAATAGCATGAAATTTTCATTTGTCAAGGGAAGATTTCGCGAAAAAGCCGCCCCCTGCATTTGCAGGGAGCGGCTTTGCAGAAAATTTACGGACGGAAAAGCCGTAGAGAAGATCGGCCCTTCAGCGGTCGCTCCAGTTGGTCACGCCCCATTCGGCTAAAATCGCGTCCGCCTCATGGAGCTGGCGCAGGGATTCCGGCCTGAGCCGCAGGCCGATTTCCTTTGCCAGGGCGTCCGCCATCAGGATGTAGGGTGCAATGGAGTACTGCCCCTCCATCTCTGGCATCTGCAGAAGCAAATCCGCATAAGCGGCAATGGGACAGGTAGCTTCGTTGGTCAAAAGGATGATCCGGTGGCCGCACTGATGGCAGAATTCCGCCACATCAATGGTCATTTTGGTATTGGGCCAGCTGGTGATAAAAAAGATCACACTACCCGTTGGCAGCTGCCGGACCCGTTCAAAGATGAAATGCTCATCATAGCCAAGCTGCTGTACGGTGGAGAGAAAGGGGAGCAGCAGGTAGTAAAAATACAGCGCCGCTGGCTTGGAGGTGCGCAGGCCGAAAAAGCCCACCTTGGGGGCGGATAAAATGAGGCTGGCCGCCTCATTGAGCCCCTGGATAAGGGTGGCCGTCATGGATTTGTCCATCACGTCGATCGCCGCGGAAAACACCTGCATCAGGGAGCTCTCTCCCAATTCCTTCTGGGAATCCAGGGAAGCGAGGGTTTTCCAGTAGGAGGACTGTGAGAATTGGATGGCATAGCGCTTCACATCCGCCCGAAACGCGCCGTAAGACTCGTAGCCGATATTTTTCAGGAAGCGGAAAATCGTGGCGTCGCCCACGCCCACGGCCTTGGCCAGCTGGCTCGCGGTCAGGGAGTCCAGTTCGGAAATATGCTGTGAGACGTATTCGCAGATTGCCTGCTGCTGGCGGGGCAGGCGGTCCTTATGCTGCAGAAGCTCTTCGATTTTAGATTGTGCCATACTGCCACACTCCGTTACTGATCCGTGTTCCGGATGAATTGGCGCGCCAATTTACGCCAATCATATGATATCACATTTGATAGGAAAAGTAACGGGCGGTTTTAAAAATATTCCATTATTTTGAAGTAAAATCGCTTGCGTGATTTGAATTTGAAATAGAGGTCAACCATTTTAAATCATAAGGCTCGTACACGGCGTGCCGATACCCTTCCAAATTCAGGGAAACCCCGGTCCAGTCGCTGTGGATGGTCCCGGTCTGCTTGATCACAATGTCGTACAGGACATCGTAGGTGATTCCGCTGACAGGGTCTGTCTCCCGGATGGTGGAATAGGGAAGCGTCTTGTGATAGGCCAAGGGCATGCCACGGTACACGAAATGAAAGCCGCAGCGCATGCGGCAGCCCTCCAGGCCGATGAATTCGGCAACTTGCTGGAGTTTTTGTACAATGTGGTCCCGTTCATACAGCGTTTCGGGCGTGGTGGCGGTGTAATCGCAGCGGAACTGTACCGAGACGCCGGGAATCGGGCGGAAGCGGTTCAAAAACGGCACCAGCTTTTCCGAAGGATAGTCCTGATACAAAACACAGTTGATGCGCAGGGGGACCGGAAGGCAAGCCAGCAGATCGTCGTTGGATTCCACGACGTATCGGCGCATAAGGCGTGAGATGTTCAGACAGGAGATTTTTTGCCGGTTGCGGTTCAAAAAGGATAGAAGCTCCCCTTTGGGCTGCCGGGGCGTTACCGGCAATGTGGTGTTGATGTAGATGTTGTGGCTGGATGGGACTTCATCCAGCATTTTTTGCAGCGCGGCCAGGTCGGCGAAGGGCTCCCCGCCGGTGAACACAACATCACACCGAGGGGTGAGCGCGTTCATCTGACGGATGCTTTGGCAGATATGCTCCAGGGAGAAGCCCTCGGAGTGGGCGTATTCCTCTTTATTGATGCAGAACGGGCAGTGGTTGGTACAGTCGTAAGGAACAAAAATGGTGACGGTGGCGCCGCCTATTCGGGTTTTATACGGATTGGGTGCCATGTGATATAACCTCCCGGAAATGATATAGACTTGCTATCGTAAATATGATACATTAAGATAGAAAATAATGCAAATAGTGATAGTAAACAAAAATATGATAGAAAATTTGAGAGATAAAATACTTGACATGATAGCAATAGTGATGTATTTTGATAGCACGAGCTATTGCTTAGCGGAAATGAACAATTTAGGAGGATGTCAAGATGGCTGGTAAAGAAAACAAAGTGCTGTGGATTTCCCAGGAAGAGGCAATGGAAATTGGCGCCGGGGATCTCAATTGGGTCATGAACAATGTCATTCGTGCAAATAAGATGCTGGGCCGGGGCGAGACCATCGAAATTCCGCTCTTTCACATGATGTGGCAGGAAGGAAAGCACGCCGGAAAGCGGATCGGCCTGCACGCGTGCATCCTCAACAGCGACGAGGAAAACGTCCATGTGGCCGGCGTAAAGGAGATCCCCTCCAACCCCACCAATCCCCGCAAGCTGGGAAAGCCCCGTTCCAACGGCTTGGTGGAGCTGTTTGATGAGGAGACCGGCTATCCGCTGGCCGTGGTGGACGACACCCTTGTCAGCGGCATCCGGACCGGCTGCGGCAGCGGCCTGGGGGCCAAGTGTTTTGCCCGGGAGGATTCAGAGGTGATGGGCCTGGTGGGCAGCGGCGTCATCGCCGGATACTGCATGCAGGCCACTCTGATGTTTATGAAGCACATCAAGAAGATCAAGGTGTATGATATCCGCAGGGAAAACGCCGAGAAGTTCTGTGAACGGTGGAAGCACCTGGGGTATGAATTCTCAGTGGTGGACAGCGCCGAAGAGGCCATCCGGGATTCGGACATTGTACATACCGTCACCACCGTGGACGTGGGAGAGGAATATGTGGAGCCTGCCTGGCTGAAGAAGGGCTCCTTCCACTCGTTTGTTTCCCAGTATGACTATAAGGAGGAGTGCCATCTGCTGCCCAATGTCAAATTCGGCATGGATTGGCTGGACCGCCTGAATGACCGGGACTCCTGCACGCTGGCCAACATGGTGCTTGACGGCAAGATGGCAAAGCCCACCTATCCGCTGGTGACCCAGGTGTCCGATGTGCTGCTTGGCAATAAGCCCGGCCGCACCAACCCCGACGACATCTACCTGTTTGCGACCATCGGCATCGTCATCACCGATGTGCTCAACTGCTACGAGGTCTACAAGGGCTGTCTGGAAAAGGGGCTCGGGACGGAAGTCTACCAGTGGAAAGAGCCCCACAATATGTAACGTTCCAGATTCCCTCAGCAAGCCAAAACAAGCGAACGATTCAGTCAACGACAGCCTGACCAACTGCTGCTAACAAATATCAGGTTCCGGAAAGCGGGCACCGCGGTTCCATGCGGTGTCCGCTTTTCAAAAAATTTAGAATACGGAGGATCGGCAAATATGACGGATATATTTTTGGATTTTGCGATTGCTTCCGCATTGATTCTGGCGGGGCAGCTCATCCGCTCCAAGGTGAAGGCGGTGCAGGCCTTCTTTGTCCCCGCAAGCCTGATTGCCGGCATCATCGGCCTGATCATGGGGAGCTATGGCTTTGATGTCCTGAAGTTTTCAGAGAGCGCGGGTTCTTACGCCGGTATCCTGATCGTCATTGTGTTTACCGCCGTCGGTGTCCAGGGCTTCCACTTTGCCACAGGGGCAAAGAAGGAGATTGGACGCATGATGAGTTTTCTGTCCTATCGGTTTTTTGGGCACTGCATCCAGGTGGCAATCCCGGTTTTGATCTCCGTCCTGCTCATCGCCCGCCTTGTGCCGGGGACCAGCGACGCTTTCGGCTTTATCCTGATTTCCGGCTTTTGCGGCGGTCATGGGACAGCGGCCGCCGTCGGCGTCGCCTTGGGCGACCTGGGGTTTGCGGATGCCATGGACCTCTGTATGACGTCTGCTACGGTGGGCATCCTGACAGGCGTGTTTGGAGGCATGATCCTCATTAAGATCGCCACAAAAAAAGGCTATACGGAGTTTATCAAGGATTTCCGGTTCATCTCCGGTGAACTGCGCACCGGCCTGATCCCAAAGGAAAAGCAGCAGTCCATGTGCCGGGACGGCGTTTCCGTGGTGTCCATTGACCCGCTGGCCTGGCATACGGCGCTGCTGCTGGTGCCGGCCGGACTGGGTATTTTAGGCGCCCGATGGGTGAGCAGCACCTTCAGCCTGAGCATCCCCGACTACTGCGTGGGGTTCCTCTTCGGGCTGGTCTTCTGGGCGGCTCTGAAAAAAGCGGGCGTGTACGAGTATGTGGACACCGAGCTGTTCGGCCGGATTTCCGGCTGCGCCACGGATTATCTGGTGTTTTTCGGCGTGGCGCTCATCAAAATCCCCGTGGTGGTCAAGTACGCGCTGCCGCTGCTGATCCTGATGCTCACCGGAATTGTGCTTGTGGTGGTGAACTATACGTTTTTCGGTTCCCGGATGAATGAAAAGTGCTGGTGTGAGCGAAGCATATTCTGCTATGGATACCTGACCGGCGTGTTTGCCATTGGCTTTGTGCTGCTGCGCATCGTGGACCCGCAGAACAAGAGCAGGACCTTGAGCGATACGGCGATCACAACGCCGTTCACCACGCTGCTGGAGATTTTCACCTGGTCGTTCTGCCCCGCGATGCTCATGGCCGGAAGGGTCTGGCTTGTGGTCGGCCTCTTTGGGGCCATCGCCGCGGCCTGCCTGATTGCCAGCAGGAGCTGCGGCTGGTGGTACGGTAAATTACCAAAGGCGGGCCGTGGGGCATATGGGGAATGATTCGCCTCCAAAAGCCATGGCCGTATCTGTGAAAAGAGAGCCCTGCACGAAGGTGCACGGCTCTCTTTTTTGCATGGAACTATTTGACAGAGGTGAGCTCCGGGTTTTCCGCTTTGGTCCGGGGCCTCCACTTCAGGCTGGTCTTTGCGATCAGCGGCTCACAGACGCACAGCACGGAGGGGAGGATGAAGATGCTGACCACGGCGGAGATCAGCGCGCCCCGGGCCAACATGATGCAGATGGAGCTAATGATCTCAATTTTGGAGATCATCCCCACGCCAAGGGTGGCGCAGAACAGGACCAGGGAGCTGGTGATGATGGAGGAATCAGAGGCGGTGGCGGCCACAGCGATGGCTTCCTTGCGGTCCAGTCCGCGGTTCAGCTCCTCCCGGAACCGGGTGGTCATCAAAATGGCGTAGTCCACCGTGGCGCCCAACTGCACGCATCCGATGATGGTGGGGGAGACAAAGGGGATGACGGAGCCGGTGAAATAGGGGATGCCCTGGTTGATGAAAATGGCCAGCTCAATGGTGGCCACCAGCACCAGCGGCACGGAGAGGGAGCCGAACAGCACGGCGATGATGAGGAAGATGGCGGCGATGGAGATGTAGTTGGTGACCTTGAAGTCCACGCTGGAGGTGGAGATCAGGTCGGCGGTCAGGGCCGCCTCGCCGGTGATCTTGGCCTCCGGGTCATAGCGCTTGACCACCTCGCCCAGCTGCCGGAGCTGCTCGGAGACCTGATCGGACGCGGTTGCGTAGCGGGAGTTGATCATCATCAGTTGATAGCCACCCTGCTTGAGCATGCCGGTCACTGACTCAGGAATGAAGAAATCGGGGATGCCGGTGCCGAGCAGGCTGGAGCAGGAAACCACCGCGTCGATGCCGGCCAGGTCCTTGACCTGGGATTCGAGGGCATTCATCTCCGTGGCGGAGAGGTCGCTGCGCAGCACCACAAAATGGGTGGAGGCCATGTTGTAGTCGTTTTTCAGCTTGTTGTTGGCCACGATGGAGGCCATGTCCTGGGGCAGGGCCTCATCTAACTTGTAGTAGACGCCGGCGTGGTTCTGGGCGTAGACAAAGGGGAGGAACAGCAGCAGGAACAGCGCTACATACCGCTTGCTGCGGCGGACAATATGGCTGTTGACTTTTTCAAAGCGGGGGAGGAAGGCCCTGTGGCGGAAGCGGTTGATGGGCCCATCAAAGATCAGCAGCAGGGCGGGCAGCACCAAAATCACGGAGGCCACGCCCAGCACCACGCCCTTTGCCATGACAATGCCGATATCGCGGCCCAGGGTCAGCTGCATGAAGCACAGGGCCAGAAAGCCGGCAATCGTGGTGAGGCTGCTGCCGGAGAGGGAGGTGAAGGCCGCCTCGATGGCCTGGGCCATGGCGTCCCGGTTGTCGTCATAGTTGCTGCGCTCCTCCTCGTACCGGCGGTAGAGGAAGATGGAGTAGTCCATGGTCACGCCCAACTGAAGCACGGCGGCAATGGCCTTGGTGATGTAGGAGATCTCCCCCAGGAAGAGGTTGGTGCCGAAGTTGTAGAGAATGGCGATGCCGATGTCGGCCAGGAACACCAGGGGCAGAATCCAGGAGTCCATGGTCAGCGACATGGCCGCAAAGGCCAGCACCACCGCTAACAGCACATAGAGGGGCAGCTCCTCGTCCACCAAGTCCTTGGTGTCCTTGATGACCACGGAGAACCCGGCCAGGAAGCAGTGCTCGTTGCAAACGGACCGGACCTGGTCGATGGCGGACATGGTCTCCTCGGAGGCGCCGGGCTTTTCATACTGGATGATCATCATGGTGGAGTCCCCGGAGTAGAACATGTTCCGAATGTCGGCGGGGATCATGTCGGTGGGAATCTGGATGCCCACCAGGTTGGACACCCAGATGGCATTGCTGACGCCGGGGACCTTCTGGATGTCCTGGATCAGGCGGTCGGTGTAGCCGGAGGGCATATCCTCCACGATCAGCATGCTGATGGCCGCGTCGTGGAAGGGGTCCTCCAGCAGGGCCTCGCCCTGGGTGGACTCCAAATCCTCGGGCAGGTAGGTTAAAATGTCGTAGTTGATGCGGGTGGCCACGGCGCCAAGGACAGAGGGGATCAGCAGAGCCACCGCGATCAGCGCCACCAATCTGGGCTTGCGGGTCAGGGTATGGGCGATCTTTTCTATCAAGGGAATGCACCTCACCTTTCACTGGCTCAGCGGAAAATCCGGGTCAGGCCCACCCAGAAGTCGCTGAGCATTTGGCCCAGACGGCTCCAGAAGGTACCCTTATCCGCGGTATTTTCCTCCTGCTCGGTCTCCTCCTGTTCCGCCTCCTTGATCTCCTGGGAGCGGATCAGCACCTGGATGCTGGAGGGAGACGGGTTTTGCTCCGAGGTCATGGAGACCGCCTCCGCATCGGCATCCATCAGAAGGAGGTTGCTGGTCTCGCCCCGGTATTCATTCCAGGTGTCCTCGATGATGTCGCTGATGCTGTCCTTGGCGGAGCGGATGTCCCGGGTGGAGGAGACACTGCCCGCCGCTTTGCGCAGCGTGGCCGCCAGGCCCTCCAGGGTCTTCCGGGTGCCCTCGTCCAACAACGAGCCGCTCTCTTTCAAAAGGGCCTGGGCGTCTTCGGCAAAGGCCTTCATGGCGCTGAGGCTGTTTGTCATGGCATCCAGCAGGGCGGCGGCGTCGCTGAGGGCCTCCTGGGCCTCAGGCTCGGCTTCGTCCAGGACCTTGTAGAGGTCGTCCGCCTCGCTGATCAGCGCCCCGGCCCGGTCGGCCAGCGTGGCGCCAAGGCCGGCGGCGCTCTCACCGTGCTTCAAAACGGCCTCCAACAGGTCGTCGGCATAGGAGGAGCGGAAGCCCTGAAGCTTATCCAGCAGATCGGATGTGTCAGAGGCGATCTGGGAGAGGCCGGACTTCAGTGTCCCGGCGGAGGCCATCTCCTGCTCAAATTCATCCCGCATGGTCCAGAGCTGGTAGAGCTGTGCGCTCTGGCCGGAGACGGCGGCAATGGCCTGCTCCAGGGTGATCTCCTGACCGGCCGCGGCGGCTTCCGCCATGGCTTTCTGGGCCAGGTAGTAGGTGATGAATTCGCTGAATTCCCCTGTGAACGGGGCGTCCGGATTGGCCTGGGCCTGGAGGTAGGCCTGATAGAGCTGTGCGGCGCTGCCCAGCGTCTCCTGAAGCTCCGCCACCGTCACCTTCACGGTGCCCTCGGCGGTGGGCAGCTCCACCACCTGCTGGCCAATTGCGGTATCGGCCATGGAGCCCACGCTGTTGAGGGAGGTCTTCAGCTTGGAGATGCTGCGGTCCAGGCGGTTCAGGTCGGTCTTTAGGTCGTCGGCCAGATTCTGGCCGTCGCTGAAGTCGCCCTTCAGGTCGCTGAGCAGGGATTTGATATCCTTCAGATCCCCCTGGACCTCCAGCATGGTTTTATCCAGATCGGACAGGCTGCCCTTTGCCTTGGTCAGCGTGTCCTTGGCATAGGTGATGTGGCCGGAGGCCGGTGTGAGGGAGGTCTCCAGGTCTCCCAAGCTTGCGATCACACCGTCCAAGTCGTCGTAGACCTGGCCCTTGCCGGAGGAGATGACGTCCCTTGCGGAATTGAGCTCATCCAGTCCCTCGGCGGTGGCGTAGAGGCTGCCGCTCATGCCGTCCAGCGCACCTAACAGGGTATCCAGGCTGGTGTTGAGCTTGTTGTAGGAGTCCTCGAGGTCGTCGGCCTTGTCGCTTAAATCCGCGATCTGGGAGAGTTGGGAAAGGGTGGCGGGCACCATCAAAAAGGTCATGCCGTCAAAGGAGAAGTCCTCCGCGCCCACCCGGATGGTGAAGTGCTGCTCCTCGCCGGGCAGAGCCAGAAACAGCACAGCCCGCAGGTTGCCAATCAACTGTACCTGGGCCCCGGGCGCCTCCAGGGAGAGAATGTCGTCCTGATTGAAGAGGGCCATGGCCTCCAGGGTGTAGTTGTTGCGGGCGTATTCGCTGGCCGACCCATTGGGGATGGCGTCCACGTTGATCTCCACCTCCCCGGTCTTGCCATAGAGCTCTTCGGCCCGGGTGGGAACGCCGTTGAGCCGGTAGCTGATGGTGAGCGTCCAGGGCAGCTGCTGGAAGGGCGCTGTGGTTTTGCCCTCAAAGTAGAAGTGGCTGGGGACGCTGGAGCCAAAGTCGAAGGTGGTTTTGCCGTCCCGGCTCACCGCCTCCACATCGTTGGTCAGATTTTTGACCTCGTCGTACTGGCCGTAGTCAGTCAGGGTGGAAACGCCGTTTGTGATGTAGCTTTTCACCATGCTGCCCTCGGTGAGGTTCCCGTAGTAGTCCACCGTGGCGTAGTAGGCTTCATCATAGGTGGGGGTGACTCCGTCGCTGATGGGCTCCGCCGCGGCCGCGGGCACGATGGCGAAGGCCATGGCGGCGGCAGTGGCGGCCGCCAGGATCCGGCGGGGCTTGTATTGTGTATTCATCGGACATGCTCCTTCCATAGAAGTTTTATCAACGCTGTTGATTTTAGCGGCGGGCGGAGGGAAAAACAACCGACAAACGGCTGGCAGTGTCCGTGAATCAGACACCGGGGGTCCAATGTCCGAATGAGCTGCACCACGTGAAGAAATCACACGGCCTGAAAAAGGGAAGAGACGCCGAAACGGCGTCTCTACATAAATGGCGATATGGCTGATCAGGAGCCCCACGCTGCTTACGGCGCCTGCTCTGCGGACCGGGCGGCCTCGATCTCCGAGCGGATGCGGCTGCGGGCGGAGTCGAACATCAGCTCCTTGTTGTGGCGGAAATAGGCGTCACAGCCAAAGGCCTCCACGAACCAGGAAGTATCGTAGCCGGCGGTGATCTCCGTCACAAAGATCACCAGCTCCTGGCTGGGGCCGAAGACGGCCTCCAGGAAGGAGAAGGCGTGGTCAAAGAGGCCGGAGGCCTCCTCCGCCAGGGCCTTCCGTTCGTCCACCTCCGTTTGAAGGAGAGGGCGGACCGCGTCCATGGGGCTGCCACTTCTTTCGGCCAGCGCGTGGCGGCAGGAGTCCAGGGCCTGGATCCGGCGTGCCGTCAACGCGCGGAGCTCCCGGCTCTCCTGCCCGGCGTCTTTTCTGCGTTTGGCCTCCGCCTGGAGCCGATGCGTCAAATCCTGGAGGACGGCGTCCGGCGCCTCGGCGCCGATCCGCTCCCGGAATTGCAGCAGGTCGCCATGGAGCGATTGGGTGAGCTGATCCTGCATCCGCACCTTGCGGGCGGCCTCCGATAGCCGGGACATCATCAGCCCCATTACGGACAGGCGCTCGTCAAAGGGCGCGGAGCGCAGCTCGGAGGCGGTGGCGGCCGGATACGTGCCCCGGAGGATCTCCTCCACGTGATAGGTGCGCTGGTACTTGTAGTAAAGGGCCAGATAGCCGGCAAAATCCCTTGCGATCCGGGGAAGCTGGATATACTGGCCGATGACCTCCCGGGTGACGGGGATTCCAAGGCGCTCATAGACCTGCATCAGCTCGCTCAGGTCCTCCCAGCCTCTTGCGGTGGCGAACTGAAGGCCGTCCACCGATGTCTCCACCTGGTAGAAGTTTTCCTTTTTGATGTCCAGATAGGAGATGACGGCTCCGTGGAGGCCGCGGCGGTAGGCGTACTCCTTCCACACGCCGAAGTCCTCGGTGACGTCGATGCGCTTGACCCGGTCCAGCGTCACCACGTCAAAGTCCCGGACAGACTTGTTGTACTCCGGCGGATTGCCCGCCGCCACGATCATCCAGCCCTCCGGCAGAAGCTGGTTGCCGAAGGTCTTGCACTGGAGGAACTGGAGCATCATGGGGGCCAGGGTTTCAGAGACGCAGTTGATCTCGTCCAGAAAGAGTATGCCCTCCCGGATGCCGGTCCGCTCCATCAGTTCATGGACCGAGGCCAGGATTTCGCTCATGGTGTACTCGGTGACTGAGCGCTCCAGGCCGCCGTAAGTGCGCTGGCGGATGAAGGGCAGGCCCATGGCGCTTTGGCGGGTGTGGTGGGTGATGGTGTAGGAAACCAGCCCCACCCCGGTCTCGGCGGCAATCTGCTCCATGATCTGGGTTTTTCCGATCCCCGGAGGGCCCATCAGCAAAATGGGCCGCTGGCGGATGGTGGGGATGAGATAACCGCCTAACTCGTCCCGGGTCAGATAGGCCCGCAGCGTGTTGGCGATCTCCTGCTTTGCCTCTTTGATGTTCATAATGTCCTCCGTTTTGGTTACAAGATGGGAAGGTCTTCCGGGGGAAGGCTGTCCTCCTCCCAGACGCCTTCCTCCCGGGCGGCGCGCTCCAAGTCCGGAGCGGTCAGCACCATGCGGATGGCCCAGGGCGGAACAGGCACGTCAATGGCGGACTCCTCCATCAGGATGAACGCCGTGTCATAGGGCGGCCGCTTTTTGGGATAGATGCCCATGCCGTCGGTAAAATACAAAAGGCCCCGCAGGCGGCGGAGGGCCCCCTGCTCCTGGAGGCGGGCCACATGTTCGAAGACGGGGCGGAAATCCGTGGCGCTGCCGCCCGCCAGCTCGAAGTCCTCCATATACTCCCGCAGTTCCTCGAGCGTGTGGAGCTCCCGGTCGGAGCGGAGCTGATCGTCGCACTGTAAAATCCGCAGGTTCATCTTCCGGGTGAAGGTCTCCGTGCTCTTCAATATGGAATAGGTGGTGGAGAGAAATTGACGGACCAGGGCGCCGGAGGTGGACATGGACGTGTCGATGGCGATGACGAAGTCCTCGATGCGCCTGTCCTCCCGGGTCTCCGGCGGCTCGATCAGGGGCATATTGCCGTACAGACGGAGGCCATAGCTGTAAAACCCGTACTCAAAGGCGTCGCCGTCCACGGCGGCTGTCTCCCGGATGGCGGCAAAGCGGCGAAGGAAGGAACGGTAGTCCGGGCTCTCCCGGTTGGCCACCTTTACCTGCTCGTAGACAGCCTCGCCGCCTTGGGCGGTCCCGGCCAGCACGGTCTCCATCCCGGTTTGGGTCCGCTGGGAGATGTCCTCCCAGCGCTGGCTCTGCTTTTTGCGCTCTTCATCTCCCTGGGGTGGGTCCCAGAGGGTGTGGTCGTCGGCAAAGAACTCCCGGGAGAGCCGGCCCTGGTCGTATTCGCTGAGCGTCCGCCGGGAGAGGGAGAGGTAGATTCCCTCCGCGGTGAGGACCGCCATGTTGCGGCGCAGCTGGCCGTAAAGGCTCTGGCGCAGGGGGAGGGCGCCTGAGCCTCTCAGACAGGGATAGTCCAGGGAGTCCAGGATGCTCTCCACCGCGATGTCGCAGCTTAGATCCCACAGCGCGCTGTCCCTGCCCTGGCGGCGCCAGGGGTGGCGGAGCATGCAGTGCAGGATGACATGGAGGTAAATCCGGTTGACCAGCGTCCGGGACCGGAGGAAGCGGTCACTGAGATAGGCGCCGCTGTAGACCAGCTTCTGCCCGTCGGTGGCCACAAACTGGGTTTCATTCCCGGGCGTAAAGGTAAGGGAGCAGAGCGCCGCGTCCAGATAGGGCAGGTTGACGTAGAGCTCGTTGCGGGCGGTTTCCAAAATCTCCCGGCCGATTGCCGTCAGGTCTTTTTCCAAGCGGAGTCCTCCTTTCCTATAGGTCGAATGCCGCACTGCTGCCCGCTGCGAAGCGGCGGTGACGCTCCTCAAGCAGCAGGGCCAGGGCTTCCGTGGCGCCTGTTTCACGAGCCAGGGCGCAGGCTGCCGAGAGGGCATCCCGGTCCGGCTGGAGCAGGGGCAGCGCCCAGGAGAGGCCGTCCGCGTCCCGCTGATCGATGAACCAGCCCATCGCCTCGCCGCTGTGGGCGCGGAGATAGCGGAGGTACTCCGCCCCCGCCTCCTTCGACAGCTCCCTTGGGTGGCGCAGCCGGCAGCAAGCCAGCCGCAGCGCGCAGTCCGGCTCGTGATCCATCTGGAGAAAGGGCTGCCAGAGGCTGTCATAGCGGAAAAAGGAGAAGTGCTTGTCCTGGAAGCAGTGGTGGTAGGGGTAACCGGCCCCGTGAATGAAGTAGTCGAAGTGGTGGGCCGGGGAGTTCTCCTCATAGGACTCCCGGTAGCCCGGAAAGATCAGCCGCGCCGTCCCGCCGTCGGGGTAGGAGAGGGTCATGTCTAACTCCCAGGGCAGTTCGTCGGCAAAGTAGGCCATGGCGGAGGAGGTCTCCCCGGAGAGATGGATGTGGAGGGAGCGCAGCTCCGTGCAGTTCATCAGGGCGCATCCGCCCCAGCGCTCCGTGTCCCCGGAGAGGGTGAGGGAGCGAAGGGATGTGCAGTTATAAAAGGCGTAGTCCCCCACGGAGCAGACGCTTTGCGGCAGCGTGACGCTCCTGATGCGCCGGTTGTCCGTTTCCCCCTGGGGGCCGAATGCCACCAGCTCTCCCTCTCCCGTGTCGCCGCCGGGGGCAAAGGCGTGTCCCGCGATGGCTGTCACCGGCAGGCCCCAGAGCTCTTCCGGCAGCACCACGGAGGGGGCGGAGGAGAGAAGCCGCAGTATGGTGACACCCCGCTCCTCCCTGCGGCAGCGAAGCAGCATCGTGCCGTCCATAAAAAGCCTCCCCTCTGCATGTGCGGCCAGTTTGCCGCACAATGAAAAAACTGTCGGTTCAGGCTGTGATGGATGGGCGCGCGGTGCCGCCGCGGCATCTCAATGGATTCCAAAAAACAGCCGTTCCCGGCTATTTTACCACGGCGGAAGCCGTTTGTGCACTGTTTCTTTGACCAAAAAAGTGGTACACTGAAAAAAAGACTTGACTCTGACGCTGCGTCAAGGCGTAAGCTGAATGCGAGGTGAGGAAAGATGCGCTATTCCATCGGACAGGCCGCGGAGCGGTGCGGCGTGAGCGTACGCACGCTGCGCTATTATGACCAGATCGGCCTTTTAAAGCCGGCGGATTCCAGCCCGTCGGGCTACCGCAGCTACGATGAGTCCAGCCTGCTTCGTCTGCGGGAGATTTTGTTTTACCGGGAACTGGACTTTTCGCTGGAGGAAATCCGGCGCATGCTGGATACACCGAATTACGACCGCACCCAGGCCATGGAGCGGCAGCGCAGTCTGCTCACACTCAAGTGTGAACGGCTGATGGGGCTGATCGCACTGCTGGAGCGGAATCTGAAAGGAGAGGATACCATGAATTTGAGCGCCTTTGACGACAGTGCGTATCAGGCGGAGAAGGAGCGTTACGCCGCGGAGGCAAAAGAGCGCTGGGGGCATACGGAGGCCTATGCCCAGAGCGTAGAAAAGCGCCGCACCCCGGACCAGGAGCAGGAGCTCCAGCGCCGGATGGAGGAACTCTTTGCCCGCTTTGCCGCCCTGAAGGACCCGGAGTCCCGGGAGGGGCAGGAACTGGCGGAGCAGTGGAGGCAGTTCATCAGCGACAACTACTATGAGTGCACCCCGGAGCTTCTTTTGGAGTTGGGACGGATGTATGTGGAGGACATGCGGTTCCAGGAAAATCTGGACCGCTTTGGACCGGGCACGGCCCAGCGGATGAGCCGGGCCATCGCAGCGTACTGCAATAAAGCGTGAAAGAGCGGCCTGGGAAACAGGCCGCTTTTCGACGCCAACTGGTAAAGTTTATGGAATGTTCATTGTAATTTAAAGGGGACCGGGTTATAATACCCCCGGGAGAGCGGCTGCTGCATTTGCTGCGCTATACATCTGACAGCCGCCTGTCCAAGTGAATTTCAATTCCATTGCCGCGGCAGGTAAGCTGACATGTGCCTGCGGCGCGCAATTTCGCTGCCTTTTTGCACCAAAGCGGCCGCGCCGGCGCATTTCCTCCTGTGCGGACGCAAATCGCCTAAGAGTTAGGATCATGTACATGACTGCCATTGAACTTTCCATATTGGACTGGATCCAGACCGCCCGCTGCGGCTTTTTGGACGCGGTGATGCCCATCATCACGACTTTGGGGGACTCGGGGATAATCTGGATCCTTCTGACCCTTGTCCTCCTCTGCATCCCCCGGTACCGCCGCACCGGCCTCACCATGGCCTGCGCCCTGGCGCTGGATGTGGTGTGCTGCAATTTGCTGCTCAAGCCACTGGTGGCCCGGGTCAGGCCCTTTGACGCGAACCCGCTGGTGGAGCTGATCGTGGGCCGTCCCACGGACTGGTCCTTCCCCTCCGGCCACACGGCGGCCTCCTTTGCCTCCACGGCGGCGCTGTATGCAAGCGGGGAACCCCTGTGGATTCCGGCGGCGGTGCTGTCGGTGCTGATTGCCTTTTCCCGGCTGTACCTCTATGTCCACTACCCCACCGACGTGTTGGCGGGGCTGGTGCTGGGCACCGTTTTGGGCGTGTTGGGCAGAAAGCTGTTCCTCTTTCTGGAGCGTAAGGTGGGGAGGAAGGCGTCGTGACGGAATTTTTGGGAACCCAGTTTGGAAAACTGCTCTCCACCGCGTTCATCTCCCTGGTCCCCGTGATCGAACTGCGGGGCGGCATCCCCTATGGAATCGCCTGCGGACTGGGCGCGGGGGAGGCCTTTTGGGCGGCAGTGATTGGCAATATGCTGCCGGTGCCCTTCATCATTTTGCTGGTGCGGCGGGTGTTCGACTGGCTGCGCACAGGCAGGTACTGGGGACCGAAGATCCAATGGCTGGAGCGCAAGGCCCACATCAAGGGACGGGTGGTGCGCAAGTACCGGGTGATTGGACTGTGCATTCTGGTGGCCATCCCCCTGCCGGGCACAGGGGCCTGGACCGGGGCGCTGGTGGCCGGGGTGCTGGGAATCCGGCTCCGCTCGGCCCTGCCGGCCATCTTCCTTGGCGTGCTCCTCGCCGGGGCGGTGGTCACTGCCATCACCTGCGGCGCGGTCAGCGCGTTTCGATAAAGAGCGGCCTTTGGCCGCTCTTGCTTTTTTACCTATTTTTGGGGTATACTATTTTATTATTGTGTAGGCGGGAGGAAATCCCATGAAGCTCATGGTTTTAGACGGCAACAGCATCATCAACCGGGCCTATTACGGCATCCGGCCCCTATCCACCAGGGACGGGCTTTACACCCACGCGGTGTATGGCTTTCTGACCACGCTCCAGCGTCTCACGGAGGAGGAGCACCCCGACGCGCTGTGCGTCACTTTTGACCTGCATGCCCCCACCTTCCGTCACAAGGCGGCGGAGAGCTACAAGGCCACCCGCAAGGGAATGCCGGAGGAGCTGGCCATGCAGATGCCCGTGCTCAAAGAGGTGCTGGACGACATGAACATCCCCCGCTATGAGCTGGAGGGATATGAGGCCGACGACCTTTTAGGCACCATCTCCCGCCGGTGCGAACACCAGGGCTGGGACTGCGTGGTGGTCACCGGGGACAAGGATTCGCTCCAGCTGATTACAGAGCACACCAAGGTGAAGCTGGTCTCCACCCGCATGGGCCAGACTACCACAAAGGATATGACCGCGGAGGCGTTCCAAGAGCAATATGGCTTTGCGCCCATCCACATGATCGACCTGAAGGCGCTGATGGGCGACACGTCCGACAACATCCCCGGAGTCCGGGGCATCGGGGAGAAGACTGCCATGGGCCTCGTTCAGGTGTATGGCTCCATCGATGCGCTCTACGACCATCTGCCGGAGATTTTCACGGCCCCGGAGACGCCGGCCAAGCCGGGCGTGGTGAAGAAGCTGACCGAGGGGAAAGCGGACGCGGAGCAGTCCAGGTTCTTAGCCACCATTGTCACCGACGCGCCGCTGGAGTTTTCCCCGGAGGAGAATCTCTGCCGCCCGCCCAAGCCGGAGCTGTATGACCTCTTCCTTCAACTGGAGTTTTCCAAGCTGATCGAAAAATGGGGCCTGCGGCCGGAAGGGGCCGCCGCCCAGGAGAAGCGGCAGGGTGACGTGGCCTTTGAGGCTGTCGCGGACTCCGTCCGGGCCGAAGAGCTGTTGGAGCTGTGGCGCCGGGCGGAGTACGTGGCGGTGCTGGCGCTGCCGGACCTCTCCGCCGTGGCGGTGTGCTGCGATGAACAGGTCAGCGAGTTCTTCTTCGGCAGCTTTGCAGGCGATTGGAACGCCCTGCTTCGGGAACTCTTCTCCGCTGAGGTGAAGAAGGTCTCCCACAATGTGAAGGACCTGATGCGCCTCCTTTTGGAAAACGGGTTGGACACGGAGGGCTTCGTCTTTGACACGGCGCTGGCCGCCTATCTCCTGGACGCCACCGCCGGCAGCTATGACCTGGGCCGGCTGGTGATGACCTATTATAATGAGGAGCTCCCCAAGGCGCTGTATCTGGAGCGGGACGCCTTTTCCCTCCTGGGAGACACACAGCAGGCAAAGGCCTCTTTTGCACGGTATACCGCCGCCGTCGCCGCGCTGTATGCCACGCTGCGGCCCCAGTTGGAGCAGGAGGAGCTTTGGGAGCTCTTCGAGACGGCGGAGCTGCCCCTCTGCCCGGTGCTGGCGGAAATGGAGCAGACCGGCTTCCGGGTGGACGGAGGCGAGCTCAAGCGCTTTGGCGAGGCCATGGACCAGCGGATACAGGAGCTGGAGGCAGCCATCTACCAGATGGCGGGCATGGCGTTCAACATCAATTCCCCCAAGCAGTTGGGGGAGGTGCTCTTTGAGCGGCTGGGGCTTCCGCCGGCGAAAAAGACCAAGACCGGCTACTCCACAAACGCGGACGTATTGGAGAAGCTGCGCTTCCACCACCCCATTGTGGAGGCGGTTCTGGACTACCGCCAGTATGCCAAGCTGAAGTCCACCTATGCCGACGGGCTCTTGAAGGTCATCGGCCCGGACGGCCGGATTCACACCAATTTCCAGATGACCGTCACTGCCACCGGCCGGCTCTCCTCCACGGAGCCGAACCTCCAGAACATTCCCACCCGCACGGATTTGGGCAGCGAGATCCGCCGGATGTTCATTCCCGATGAGGGGAACGTCCTGGTGGACGCGGACTACTCCCAGATTGAGCTGCGGCTGCTGGCCCACATTGCCGGCGACAAAGCCATGCAGAACGCCTTCCTCCACCATGCCGACATCCACACCGCCACGGCGTCCCAGGTGTTTGGGGTGGCACCGGAGGAGGTGAGCCATGAGATGCGCCGCCGGGCAAAGGCGGTGAACTTCGGCATCGTCTACGGCATCTCCCCCTTCTCCCTGGCCCAGGACATCGGCGTGGCCCAGTGGGAGGCGAAGGAGTATATGGAGCAGTACTTTGCCACCTACTCCGGAGTGAAGCGGTATATGGAGGAAATCGTGGAGAGGGCCCGGGAAAAAGGGGTGGTGGAAACGCTCTACCACCGCCGCCGCGCTCTGCCGGAGCTGAAATCCTCCAATTACAACATGCGCTCCTTTGGGGAACGCGTGGCGCTGAACATGCCCATCCAGGGAACCGCTGCGGATATCATGAAGCTGGCCATGGTGGCCGTTTGGCGCCGCCTGAAGCGGGAAAAGCTCCGCTCCAGGCTGGTGCTCCAGGTCCACGATGAGCTGATTGTGGAGTGCCCAGCTCAGGAATCGGAGACGGTGGAGCGGCTGGTGAAAGAGGAGATGGAGGCGGTGGCCCACCTGGCCGTGCCGCTGACCGCCGAGGCCCACACGGGAAAAAACTGGCTGGATGCAAAAGGATAAGGAGCGGAGCAAATGAGAATTGTACCCATGACGGCGGACCATCTGGACGCGGTGGCTGATTTGGAGCGGATATGCTTCTCCACCCCCTGGTCCCGGAACATGCTGGCGGAGGAGTTGGAAAACGCCTGCGCCGCCTTCCTGGTGGCGCTGGACGGCGATGAGAACGTCATCGGCTACGCCGGGCTTCAGGTGGTGGTGGACGAGGGCTATATCACCAACGTGGCCGTACATCCCGACCACCGCCAGCAGGGGGTTGCCTCCCGTCTGGTTCAGGTGTTTGTGGACTTTGCCCAGGCCAATGGGCTTGCCTTTTTGACGCTGGAGGTGCGCCCGTCCAACACAGCGGCCATCGTCCTTTACGGGCACCATGGCTTCCGGAGCGTCGGAAGGCGGAAAAATTACTACGAGCATCCACGAGAGGATGCACTCATTATGACACGGGAGTTTCACCATGAATCTGAGAATCTTGACAAGCAGGGAAGAACTGCGGGAACTATACGAAACTGATCTGAAGCGGGCGTTTCCGCCGGAGGAGCTCAAACCCCTTTCCGCCATGGAGCGCCTGATGGATAACGGCGTCTATACGGTGTACCTTCTGGAGGAGGACGGCCAGAGGCTGGGTGAACTGCTGCTGCTGCGCGGCTCCGACGGATTCGGCCTCATCGACTATCTGGCGGTGTGCGAGGAGTACAGAAACCGGGGAGCCGGTGCGGAGCTGCTGCGCCGCTGCCTGAAGGCCTACGACGGCCAGGTGCTGTTGGGGGAGTCGGAGGCTCCCACGGGAGACCCGGCCCGGGACGGGCTGATCCACCGGCGGCTGGGATTTTACGAACGGAACAACGCCCGCTGCGCGGGCTATGACTGCGGGGAGTTTGGCGTGCGCTATAAGACCCTCTACTGGGCGGAGGAGAACCTGCCGGATTCCGTGCTGATCCGCCACCACCAGGAGCTCTACCGCAGCCAGTTCACACCGGAGACCTATGAGCGGTATATTCAGATTCCGCTGGCCGAGGGCGAGGCCCTCAAACCCTGCGCCCCCTGGGCAGAGAAATGAGAGATGAGCAGCCATGAAGATATTGGCATTTGAAACTTCCTGCGACGAAACCGCGGTCGCGGTGGTGGAGGACGGACGCAGAGTGCTGTCCGACGCCGTTTTGTCCCAGGCGGATATGCACGCCGTCTATGGCGGCGTGGTGCCGGAGATCGCCTCCCGCAAGCATGTGGAGGCCATTGCCGGCCTGGCGGAGCAGTCCTTGAAAGAGGCGGGCATCACCCGCGCTGAGGTGGATGCCGTGGCAGTGACCTACGCGCCCGGGCTCATCGGTGCGGTACTGGTGGGCCTGAGCTTTGCAAAGTCCGTGGCCTACGCCCTGGGCGTCCCCCTGATCCCCGTCCACCACGTCCGGGGCCACATTGCCGCAAACTACTTGGCGTTTCCTGAGCTAAAGCCCCCGTTCCTGGCCCTGTGCATCTCCGGGGGCAATACGCTGCTGGTGGATGTCAGGGATTACACAGACCTCAAGATTATGGGGTCCACCCGGGACGACGCTGCCGGGGAGTGCTTCGATAAAGCCGCCCGCGTACTGGATCTGCCCTATCCCGGCGGAAAGCCTATGGATGACCTGGCCCAGCAGTCCTCCGGCGGCGTATACGCGCTGCCCAGGGCCAAAGTCAGCGGCTGCGACCTGGATATGAGCTTTTCCGGCCTGAAAACCGCGGTGGTCAATCTGGCTCACAACGCGGCCCAGAAGGGAGAGGCGCTGGATCGGGCTGCACTGGCGGCGGACTTCGCCGCCGCCGTCAGCGGAGAATTGGTGCCCCGCACCATGGAGGCCGCCAAGCGGGCGGGCCGATCCGTCATTGTGGCGGCCGGAGGCGTGGCGGCCAACTCCCGCATCCGCGGCGATCTGGAGCGCGCCTGCGAGCGGGAGGGGTGTCAGCTCTATCTGCCCCCCCTGCGCTGGTGCGGCGACAATGGGGCGATGATCGGCGCCCAGGGTTACTATGAGTACCTGGCCGGCCGTGTGGCAGATATGGCGCTCAATGCCTACGCAACCCGCGACATATCGGAATAAATGATAACAAAGAGGAAATCCGCCGGATTGTCTTATGACAGCGGTGGATTTCCTCTTTTTTCCATAGTGCATAACGGGACGCAGGAGGGGCAGCGTTGTAAAGGGACGAAACTTGTCGAAATGAATGGGTGGGAACCGTTGCCTTCATAAATCGACCCTATTTTGCAGAATATGGGAAAAAGTAAAATGAAAACAGGATTTATGTAAAGTTTAATTGTACGATTGAGTTTTGTAAAATAGAGTTTAGTGCTCTGTAAATAAAAGGGAAAAACCGGGAAAACGATTGAAAATTAAAGAAAAACAGGATGTGGAAAACCATGTGGAAACTGTGGATAACTATTTGTAGTGATAAATTATGAAAAAGATTATGTAAAAATAAAAGGAAAGTTTGTTTGAGTGGAATAATGGAGAGAAACGTTGTGGAAATTTGATGTTTGTCGAAAAAAGGGGAATAAAAAGGAAGAAGGCCGACAGCGCACGTTGACAAAAAACAGAGAATAACGTCCGGCGCCGTCGAATTTGGGAAATCGTTTTGCAGGACAGATTGCGATAATACCATTTGTATTATACGGGGGGATTGCATACCAGGACTTTCCGACAGAAGGTGTTGACGTTGCGTCAAAAATATGGTATGATAACAGCCGTATGAAGAAGGGGAAGGCATTCCCGCAGGCACGGCAGAGCAGGGAATCGTTTTTCTTCACGAACAAGTTCATATGCTGGATTAGCTCAGTCGGTAGAGCGCCTGATTCGTAATCATGAGGTCGCGAGTTCGAATCTCGCATCCAGCTCCAGAAAAGCCCTTGATTTTTTAATCAAGGGCTTTTCTTGTTGAATGGCCCCTGGGGAAGTTTGATATACCGCGCATATGCGCTGCGCAATAAACTGCAAAAATCCACACGAAATTCAAAAAGGCATGATATACTTGCCAGTGGGAGTGATACCGTGAAAAAGATTTTAGTCATTGAAGATGAACCGGACATCCAGGAGCTGCTGTGTGCCTATCTGCGGGATGCCGGCTATGAAACCACAGCCGCAGGGGATGGGGTTGCGGCGCTGGACTTGTTTCATAAAGGGAGCTGGGATCTGCTGCTGTTGGATTTGATGCTGCCAAAAATCGATGGCTATGCGGTCTGCGAACTGATCCGCAGGGAATCTGCCGTCCCCATCATCATGCTGACTGCGCTGGATACCGAAGAGAACCAAATCAAGGGCTTTGATCTGCAGGCTGACGACTATGTGACCAAGCCCTTTTCCATGCCCGTGCTGCTGCGGAAAATCGGGGCGGTCCTGCGCCGGAGCGGCGGTGGGGAGGAACGGCACACGATTTCCTACGCAGACCTGCTGCTGGATTTGGACGATTACCGCGTGAGCGTGGATGGAACGCCTGTAGAGCTGACCGGCCGGGAGTTTGAGCTGCTGCGGGAGTTGGTGCAGAATCAGGGCCGGGTGCTGACCCGCTCGGTTCTCCTGGGGCGGCTTTGGAACTATGATTTTTTAGGGGACGAGCGGATCGTGGACAGCCACATCAAAAATCTTCGCAAAAAATTGGGACGGGAATACATAGAAACTGTGCGAGGGGTGGGGTATCGAATTGAAACGCTGCATTGACAAGATTCGGGGGAGCCTGACGATTCGAATCTTCCTGCTCACCACGCTGATTTTGGCGGGTGCCTGCGCCGCCACCTATATATTCCTTGCGTGGGCCACGCCCATCACCTATCAGACCATTGCTGCGGACGACCTCTGGGAAAAGACGGAGCGTCTGGTCAACAAGCTGCAGGACGTGACTTTGGAGGAGAGCGGGCCGCTGTTTGACGCGTTTCTTGTGGACACCGGCGCGGAGGTGGTGGTGACAGACGCGGAGGGCAATCTGGTGGATCTTCCGGTCTCTGTGGTGCAAAGCGCCGCCGCTGAGACCGGATCCGCCAATTTGGACGTGACCATTACGGGTATGGGCTCCATTTCCGGGGTGGAGGACGGGGCCGTGGGGCAGGCCGACGGATCGGATGTGGTGGTTACAAGCGATGATTTCGGACTGGACGGCCTGTTTGGAGGTGGATTCCCCAGGATGGGCGCGGTTGCCGTCACCAGCTCAGACTGGAACATGACCGTCCAATTTGCGGGGGACGATGCGGTCTATGAGCTGGCCGTTGTATCCAGCCTGGTGGGCGTCAACCAGACGCTGGAGGCCATTGGCCGGGTGATGCCGTATCTCTTCATTCTGGTTTTGACAATTTCCCTTTTGGGGGCGGTCTTTTACTCCCGCTATATCACCAGGCCCATCGTCCGGCTGAGCGGGATTTCGCAGAAGATGGCAGAGCTGGACTTCTCGTGGAAATGCGGGGAACAGCGGCAGGATGAAATCGGAATCCTTGGCAGAAATTTGGATGAGCTCTCAGAGCGGCTATCCGGAGCACTCAGCGAGCTGCGGGACGCCAACGCAGCCTTGCAGGAGGACATCGACCGCCAACGGGAGCTGGAACGTCAGCGCACCGCCTTTTTCGCGGCAGCGTCCCACGAGCTGAAGACGCCGATCACAATTTTGAAGGGGCAGCTCTCCGGCATGTTGGGCAAAGTGGATGTGTACCAGGATAGGGATAAGTACCTGGCCCGCTCCCTAAGGGTGGCCGGCCGCATGGAAACGCTGATCCAGGAGATGCTGACGGTCTCCCGCATGGAAAAAGCAGACGGCTTCGTCAGGCGGAATGCGGTTGACCTCTCCGCCCTGGTGCGCCAGGAGGTGGAGCAGGCGGAGGACCTGGCCGCACAGCGCGAACAGACCCTCTCAGCGGACCTTGCGCCGGGGCTTATTGTGGAAGGGGACGGGACGCTTCTCCGCCTTGCCGTCTCCAATCTGCTGACCAACGCCCTGTCTTATTCTCCATCCGGCGCCTCCACGCAGGTGCGGCTCCAGTCGGAGGGCCACGGGGTGCTTTTATGTATGGAAAACAGCGGCGTCCATATTCCTGAGCAGGCGCTTCCACACCTGTGCGAGGCGTTTTACCGGGTGGAGGAGTCCCGGAACCGGGAGACCGGCGGCAGCGGGCTTGGGTTATACCTTGTAAAAATGATTGTAGAGCGCCATCACGCCTCCTTTGCCATCTGCAATACCGAAAGCGGCGTCCGGGCGGATGTTCTCTTTCCCCAATCATAATTCGCGGCAGGCCGGGATACGGCCTGCCGTTTTTCTCATCTGTAATCATCAACTTCACACAATCTCCATACAAAATTCAAGCCCACTCCAAACAAGAGCGGTATCCTATCCACAGCTTTAAAATACGGAGGAGATCGTTCATGAAAAAAATACGGATGGTACCTTGCCTTGCAGCCGTCGCCGCCCTGCTTGCCGCCTGCACGCGCGTAACGGAGGCAGAGGGAGCGGACAGCGGAGGGGAGGCTTGCGGCGTCCGGGCCTTTGCCGTTTACAGCGCATTCGGCCTGACGTACGAGGAGCGCAGCGGCCAGCTCCTCTATGATGGAGACCGGGTTCGGTATTTTGAGGACCTGTACCCGGTGGGCGAGGGTATGGCGGGCATGACGTTCTTCGACCGGGAGGGCGTCGTCGATCTTCAGGCGGAACGGGATTTATCCAATCTTCCCCGCAGCAAGGACGGGAGCTTCGACCCCGGCGGCGTCCTGACGGGTCTGCGTGTCTGCTCCGAAACAGAGTTTCAAAGCAGGGATTTGGAACCGCTTATGCATCCGGACCCGGGTTCCGCCCAGGCGGGAGAATTGCTGAGCGCAAGGGAACTGGCAGCGCTGTACGCGGAATATCAGCCCTTTGGGCTGAGCTATGACGCCGAGCGGGACACGCTGCTGTGGGATGGGCAGACGGTGCGGTATTTCTGCGATGTGCGCTCCTCCAACGGCGAGGCACCGGAAAGCGGGAGGTTTCAGGGTGTCATCACCACCCATTGGACGGACGGCGGCACGGTGGACGTCCTGACAGTGCGGGACTATGAGAGGCCGGACGGCGATGGAAACGGGGCCCTGACCAGGCTGGAAGCCTGCACCCAGGCGGAATTTGAGGCCCGCACCGCCGCCCAATCGCAGGGCGGGTCCATCCGGTATTTTGAACCTGCGTCCAATATGGACAATCAGACAGCGGAGGAGTAAGCAATGCAAATCAAAATCGACCATCTCAATATGACCTATCCCAACGGGAAGCAGGCGCTGCGGGACATCAGCCTTTCTTTGGGCTCCCCCAGCCTCGTCGGCCTGATCGGGCCCAACGGGGCGGGGAAATCCACGCTGATGAAGCTTCTGGTGGCAGGGCTGCTGCCCAGTGAGGGGAGCATCAGTGTGGACGGCACGCCTCTCACAACATGCGAACGGCAGCTGAAAAGCAGGCTTGGGTATCTGCCGCAGCAGTTCGGCCTCTACGACGAGTTGACCGTCTGGCAGTTCTTGGACTATATGGCCGCGCTGAAACGCATCCGGGACAGTAAAAGCGCCATTGCCCGGGCCATTGCGGCCACGGGCCTGGAGGAAAAGCGCAAAGCCCGGATCAGGACACTCTCCGGCGGCCAGCGTCAGAGGGTGGGCATCGCCCAGGCGCTGCTTGGCACACCGGACTTCCTGATCTTTGACGAGCCAACCGTGGGGCTGGATCCGGAGGAGCGCATCCGGTTCCGCAACCTCTTTTCCTCCACCGCCCAGGATAAGCTGGTGCTGCTCTCCACCCACATCATCGAGGATGTTCAGTCCGTCTGCGACCGGCTCATCGTCATCGACCGGGGGCAAATCCTGTTTACGGGCCGGCCGGAGGAGCTGATCCGTGCCGCCCAGGGCCATGTGGGTACGTTCCTGGAGCGTCCGGGCGCAGAGGAGGCCCTGCACATCACATCCCGGGTCAATACCGCCTCCGGTGTGCTGTGCCGCGGCGTTGCGCAGGAACTGCCGTCCCACGCGGAGGCCGTGGAACCGACGCTGGAGGACGCCTATCTCTTTCTCATCACCAAAGGAGGCGGCGCACAATGAAAGGGCCCTCCCTCTATCTCGTGGAGCTGAAGCGCCTGGCACGGAATCCCCTGACCTACCTGTTGGCGGGCCTTTCCGCGCTGGCCCCAATGGCGGGCTATGGCGTATTGATTCTGACCATTGGGGATTCCATGTCGGCGCTGTACCTGGCCAACCCCATGCTGGCTGGCGGCGTATTGGGGGCGATCCTATTTTCCCTGATGGTGCTGCTCTCGCTGGACCAGGCCCGCCGCAGCGGAATCCGCGATGTGTCCGACGCCATTGTGAATCCCATGCGCATGGCGGCGGCGCGGCTGGCGGCGGTGTGGACCGTGGCCGGTTTGACTGCGGCGGCCGTCTTCCTAAGCTATCTCCCGTACACCATGTGGAAGTTGGACATCGTGTTTTCCCTCAGCGACTATACGCTCTCCGTCTGCCTGCTGTTCCTCTCGGGACCGGCCATGGGCTCCCTCGCTGCCTCCGCGCTCTGGCAGCTTGTCCGGCGATTGGACGTCAGCCTGCTGGGCGTCCTTGCGGCCCTGGCGGTTTCCCTGGGCGGCGACTGCCGGCGGTTTTTTTTGACGCAGTGGTGTGTTCCGCTGGTGCCCACCCTTTCCGATGCCTTCGGCAGCGCCATTGTATGGCGCACCGCGCTCTACAGCAGGGCAGTGTGGCTGGGGCTGATCGGCGGCGCGTGGCTGCTGAGCCTGCTGTGCGTGCGGCAGTACGGCCGGGGCGCCATCGGCTCCTTTCTCAGGCATGCCCGCCGCTCCGCTCTGCCCATCCTTGCGGCTGTTCTCCTTTGCGGCGGAGGGCTTCTCTGGCGATGGCAGCCCTTTTCAGACCACAGCCCGGCAAACTGGATGGAGTGGATGGACCAGGAAGAGGATCGGTTCAACGAGGCGCTGGCGCTGGAGAAGACGGCGCTCCAGGTCGGAATTGAAAGCTATCTCTTAGGCACCATGTCCGGGGACGCCGCCTTTACGATCCACAATTCCTCCGGGCAGCCGCAGGAGCTGTACTTTGAGTTAAAATGCGGCTATCAGGTGTACTCCGTTTCGGCAAACGGGAAGGCGATCCCGTTTGAGGACCTGCATAACGACATGATCGCCTCCCGGGAGCTGCGCTGCACGCTGCCGGCAGAGGAGGAGATCGAACTCCAAATCCGCTACGGCGGGATGCCGAAGATGTGGAACGAGATGGAGTCCCAGCTGAATGCCGACACCATCAGCTCCCAAAGCGTGACCATGACCAGCAAGGCCCTTGCCCCCACGGTGGCGAACTGTGTGGCGGTGCCGGACGAGGCTGAAATCTCCCTGCGCATTGCGTTGAAGGGCGATCTTGTGCCGGTGGGCACGGGTACGGCGACGCTGCTTGGCACAAGCGATGACGGGACCAACTCCTGGCTGGTGGAGGACACAGGTACGGACCGGCTGTTCCTCTACGCGGGGGATTTCATCACCACTGAGCTGGCCGCAGGCGACGGAACCTCCATAGACTTCTGCTACAGCAGAAAATATCGGGAGCGCTTGGAAAACGGGGCGCTGGACCTGATGGAGAAGGCCATCCAATACTGCACGGCCACGTATGGCCCCCGCTCCGGGGACGACGGGTTTCAAATCATCCAGACCACGGCGTTCAACTTCGGCGGCTTTGCAGTCTCCGGCATCAGCGGCATGGGTGAGAGCTATTTCAGCGATGAAAACCTGGCCGACCCGGACAAGGGCCCCGGCAGCGCGGAGATTCTGGCCCATGAGATCATCCACCAGTGGTGGGGGCTGGGCGCCACGCTGACGGATCTGGAGGACCCCTACTGGAGCGACGAGGGGATCACGGTCTACACCACCTACCGGCTGATGTGCCAGGTGATGGGCAGGGAGTATGCCCACAGGTACTACGTGGAGAAGTGGGAAAACACCATGGCCCAGCTCTCCGAATCCTTTTATCAGCGCCATCCGGAGTATCTCAGTCGCCTTCCTGAGCGGTATCGGAACGACGTTTCCGCCAACGCGGCCGGAGCAAACTGGTATGACGGAAACGCCCTGATGATCTACCGGGCGGCGGAGCAGGTCGGGGAAACGGCGCTGGACGCTATCTGGGCAACGCTCTACCAGGAGGGTGGGACGGAGATGCCGCCGTATATCACGTTAGGCGACTTCCTTGGCGCCTGCGGCCTGGAGGAAGGGGATGTGCAGCGTGGGTAAGGTGTTTCGATATGAATTGCACCGCTCTATTTGGAACAAGGGGTTTTGGGGCATCGCGCTGGTGACGCTCTGGTATGCCTGGCGGCTTTTGACCGGCACCATCCTATTGGGCGTGGCCAACACGGCGCCCTTCTCCCCGTGGAGCTTCGGTGCGTATCTTGCGCAGCTGCTGCCGCTTTTGAGCGTGCTGCTGCTGTTTCTCCTGTGGAATCAGAGCGCGGAGCGGACGCGGGGGCTGGAGGTCCTGGCGGACACCGCCCCCATCCATCCGGGCCGGTACCTTCTGGTAAAGTGCGGCGCTGCGTTCTCGGCATGGCTGATTTTGGTGGTTGCGGCCGCGGCGTTGGGCGTTGGGTTCCTGGCGGCGCTGTTCGGCGCCGACGTGCCTTATCACAGCTTGCTGCTTCCGGCGCTCGTTGCCCTGCTGCCGCCGGCGCTCTTCTTTCTGGGATGCGGCCTCCTAACGGGCCGCATCCACCCGGCGCTGCTGTTTGTGCTGATGGCCGCGGCCCTGGCAGCGGCATACCTGCCCCGGCCGGCGGAGTGGAGCCTGTACGCCGTGCCTTTGTTTACAGAGTATCCCTTGGGCCTGAACGGTCCGGACCCGGGCTTCACCGTGCCGGTTGGGACGCTGCTGGGCCGGCTGGCCTACGGAGCGGCGGGTATGGTGCTTATGTGTTTTACCGTGGTAAGGCATCGGTCCTGGCGGAAGAAGAGAACCTGAAAAGACAAAAAGGGATACCGCCCAGTCTGGTTCCGCTCCTTTTGGAAGGGAGGCATCTGCATACTTGCAGATGCCTCCTTGTTTTTATCAGCAAAAAGATTTCTCCTATTTTGGAAAAGTAGTGGAAACGAACGGGCGGACTTACCAAGAATAACCATGGGTTGCATTGCCTGCCGTTCCGCCTGAAAGAGCCGGTGATCTGGAAGGCGGACTGTAAAAAGAGCTCCTCTGCCAAAGTGGGCAGAGGAGCTCTTACGAATCTTTGGGTTCTTTTGTCTCCTGGGAGCCGCGGCGGGACTTCTTGGCAGAGTATAGCAGCCAGCCGCCCCACATGACCAAAAAGCTGATCATAGCAATCAGTGCCTTGCGCATGAAGTTCCTCCTTGTGTCCTTTTGATGGCAATAGTTTACATAATTTAACAACGTCTGTCAAGAGCTGTCAAAAAAATTACAAATTTGTTCATATATGGGCGGACGATATGGGAGCGGTGTCGAAAAATGTGCATGGTATAAAAAACAACACAGGATACATATTGACAGCACAAGTTGGGGGTTTTATAATAAAACAGGCAAAAAGACAGATGTTCTGGAGAGAACATCTCTTTTTTTGATTTCGACGGATGCCTGGGAGCCTGCCGGGATGCCATTCCATATCCTGTTTCTCTGGACGGTACACCGCTGTCCGTCGGTATTTAAGACTCCCTATGCAAATATCATGGGAAAGGCTGGCTGACAAACCATGAAATACCCCTATAAGACGCGGGAGGGTGGGGCCACCGTCACGGTATTTGTGCCGTACGACTGCGGAAACCACTGTCCCTTCTGCATCAATAAAGAAGAGTACTCCAATTTGGACGGCTTCAGCGTGGAAAAGATTTGCCGCAGCATGGATTTGATGGACGCCATGACGCCGAAGTGCGATTTTGTGTTCACCGGCGGCGAGCCATTTGCGGACCTTGAGGCGCTCCAGACGATGCTGGATCACGTGCCCAACACCCATAAGGTCTATATCAACACCACTTTGCCCGTTTCAAGGAAGCAGTCGCCGGAGGATGTGATCCGCTTTACGGAGAAAAACCGGGAGAAGATCACCTGCATCAACGTGTCCCGCCATTTGGTCAAATACGTGGAGGAGTCCAACGACGAGCTGTTAGGCAAGCTGGCGGTTCCGGTGCGGATCAACTGCGTGCTGTACCGGGATTACCCCAAAGACAAGCTGATCCCCTATCTGGAGCGCTTTTTGCACCTGCCGGTGAGCATCCAGTTCCGCTTTGACTACACCGCCACCACGCCGGAGAACCTATATGAGGAGGATGGGGACAAGATTCTGCAGAATCTGCGGTCCATTGCCCGGTTTACCGGGCTGGACGGGTGCCGGATGCGCTGCGGGTTCCACTTTGACTACAAGGGCATGGAGCTGACCTATCACAAGACTCTGCCCTACAGCACTATTGTGGAGCGGGATGGAGATACGGTCTATCAAATCCTTTACGACATCCTCATCAAACAAAACGGCGACCTCCACTCCGACTGGGACAAGACGCCCCTGGACGTGGAAGCCTACCGCAGTGTGGTGTATGAGCCCTACGACCTCAAGTGGATCAAAAAAGCATGAAAAAAGAGAGTGCGGGAACTTTGCTTCCGCACTCTCTTTTTATGGATTTGAATCGGGCTTTAGCCCTTTTTTGACGGTTTGGATGTGATCCAATTGAGAAGGTAAATGGACACAATGGCCACGGCCGTTACAAGGAATACGCCGAACCAGCCGTCCAACGCCAGCGGCAGCACCTGCACCAGCTCGTCAACATGCAGCATGAGAAGACCTCCTTTCACGAGATAAAAACGCGTACATCATCCGAAGAGCTTCAGGATCAGGCCGCCGGCGATCACCGAGGCGATCTGTCCGGAGACGTTGACGCCCACGGCGTGCATCAGCAGAAAATTCTGGTTGTCCTCCGCCAGGCCCATCTTGTTGACGACCCGGGCGGACATGGGGAAGGCGGAGATGCCGGCGGCGCCGATCATGGGGTTGATCTTCTTCCTCGAGAACAGGTTGAAGAGCTTTGCGATCATGACGCCGCCCACGGTGTCGAACACAAAGGCAAACAGGCCCAGGCCGAGGATCATCAGCGTTTCCTTGCTCAAAAAGGCTTCCGCCTGCATTTTGGAGGCCACGGTGAGGCCCAGGAAAAGGGTGATGAGGTTAGCCAGGATCCGCTGGGCGGTTTCAGAGAGGGTGTCCAGCACGCCGCACTCGCGGACCAGATTGCCGAACATCAAAAACCCGATCAGGGCCAGGCTTCTGGGGGCAATCAGGCCGGCAATGATGGAGATGATGATGGGGAAGAGGATTTTGGCCGTCTTGGAAACGGGCTTGGAGGCATACTCCATCCGGATGAGCCGCTCCTTGCGGGTGGTGATCAGCCGGATCACCGGCGGCTGGACAATGGGAACCAGGGCCATGTAGGAGTAGGCGACCACAATGATGGCCCCGATGTATGCGGACTGGAAGTAGTTGGCCACAAAGATGGAGGTGGGACCGTCCGCAGCGCCGATGATGGCAATGGAGGCGGCGTCGCTGACGTCAAAGCCCAGCAGTACGGCGATGCAGAGGGTGAAAAAGATGCCGAATTGGGCGGCGGCGCCGAAGATCATCAGCTTGGGGTTGGAGAGCAGGGGCGTAAAGTCAATCATGGCGCCGATGCCTACAAACAAGAGCAGGGGGAAGAGCTCGTTGGAGATGCCGGCGTCGAACAGCACATCCAGCGCGCCGGGTTCCGCCACGCCGTCGTAGACCTGGGTGACCACGCCGGACAGGGGCAGGTTCACCAAAATGGCGCCGAATCCGATGGGGAGCAGCAGAGCCGGCTCCATGTTCTTTTTGATGGCCAGGAAGATCAAAAGCCCGCCGATGAGCCACATGACCACCTGCTTCCACTCCAACAGCAGGATATTTTCGAGTAAGATATCCACAACAAGACCTCCTAAAATGATCGCTGCAGCTCCATAAAAAAGAAACGAGACTTTTATCACAGGCAACTGCAATAAAAGTCTCGCTTTTTCATACAAACGCGGGCTCAAGGCCGTCATGACGCCGTTTGTCACGGATAAACCGCAAGCTACTCCCTTTTCTTTTCCCAGTATAGCCGAGGGGCTGACCGTTTGTCAAGAGAAGGCTGGAAAATTTTTTCGATCAGACTTCTATGGAACGGATGGGACGGGCAGAGGGGCAAACGGCTCAGGCCGGGAGGCTCACCTATCCGATGAACAGCTGGGTCCAGTAGTGGCCGCTTGGTACGTATCCAACGCCGATCTGGGTATAGGAAGAGTTCAGGATGTTGGCGCGGTGGCCGCTGGAGTTCATCCATGCGTTGAACACGGCCTGGGGGGAGGATTGGCCGTAGGCGATGTTCTCGCCTGCGGTGCGGTAAGTAAGGCCGAAGGATTTGATCATCTGGAAGGGTGTCCCATAGGTGGGGCTGGTATGGGAAAAGTAACGCCGGTCCACCATGTCCTGGGACTTATACCGGGCGACGCGGGAGAGTTCCCAATTTGCACTCAGCGGCTTCAGGCCGTTTTGGGCCCGGGCCTCGTTCACCAGGCGGATGACCTCGCTTTCAAAGGCGGAGACGCCCTGGTCGAGCTGAGGGATGGCCAGGGACTGGCCAGGGTAGATCAAGTCCGGATTGGAGACCTGAGGGTTTGCGCGGATGATCTCACTGGTGCCAACTTCATACTTGACCGCCAGCTTCCACATGGTGTCTCCGCGGACCACGGTATGGGTCAGGGCGGAGGCCCCGGTGGAGAGCAGCGAGAGTGTGAGCAGGGTTGTCGCGAATTTCATTGCAAATCGTTTCATATCTGTACCTCCTGAGAAAAGGGTAACATTGCTTGCAGTGGTAGTTCAATGCAAAAATATTGGAAAAAGGAGCGCCTCCAGGTGCGTGCTGGAAAAGCGGGTCACGCCGATTCCCCGCCGGCCATATGCTGGCGGGAGGTGAGCGCGTATGCACGTTGTTTCGGCTCTTTTATTGGGAGTCTCCACAAATCTTGACAATTTGTTTCTTGGCCTGTCCCTTGGCCTTCAGAAAAAAAAGCTTCCCTTTCGGGCCAACGCTGTGATCGGCCTGTTTTCCGCCGCGGTCACGGCCCTCTTCTGCGCGTCTTCCGCGCTGCTTTCCGGATTGGGGCGGCTGCCCAACCTGGTGGGAGGAGGGATCATCATCACCATGGGGCTGTGGTCTCTGCTGCCGGGGAAACAGGATACTGGCTCCGATTGCTACCAGCAGGGCTTTACCTGGCACGAGACGCTTGTGTTAGGGAGCGGGCTGGCCGTGAACTGCATCCCGGTCGCTTTCGGCGCCGGGCTGACCGGAATCCCGCCCTGGATCGCCGCGCTGTCAGTGGGCGGGATCAGCCTGCTCTGCGTGGCCGCGGGCAACGCCATCGGACTGGCGGCCACGGGCCTTGCCCTGCACCCCCGGTTCTTTGTGGCGCTCGGCAGCGGGATCATGATCGTTTTGGGTATACTGGAGCTTTTGGGGTAACGGCGCTGAAAGGCCGGCAAAAGACGCTTCCAATTACATAAAACCGAAAAAGGGAGAGAGGATAGAGGGGAGAGAGGAGGCAGATGCAATGGATTACTTTGAGGCGGTGAAAAACCGTTACAGCTGCTACGCCATCACGGGAAAGAGCACGGTTGGGGACGGCAGGCTGAAGGAGCTGCTTGACGACGCGGTGAGCTGCGTCCCGTCTTCCTTCAATTCCCACTCCTCCCGGCTTGTTCTCCTGCTGCGGGGCGGGCATGAAACGCTGTGGGATATTGTGCTGGAGGCACTGCGGCCGATGGTGCCGGAGGAGAAATTTCCAAATACGGAAAAAAAGATCGGCTCCTTTGCCGCGGGCTACGGCACGGTTCTTTTCTACGAGGATCAAGAGATTGTGCGGGGCCTCCAGGAGCAATACCCCCTGTACAGCGAAAATTTCCCCCTCTGGGCGGAGCAGGGCAGCGCCATGCTCCAGTATATCGTGTGGACAGGGTTGGAGGCTGAGGGTATGGGCGCCTCCCTTCAGCATTACAATCCGCTGATTGACCGGGCTACGGCCGCAGCCTTTGGCATCCCGGAGCACTGGAAGCTGATTGCCCAGATGCCCTTTGGCATCCCTGCGGAAGAACCGGAGAGAAGCCTCCGCGAGGAAAACGCCGAATGGGTGCGGGTTGTGGAGGAAAGCGGCACAGTGTAATCATGGTAAAGGTGAGCCCCGGAAGCGCATATGCTTCCGGGGCTCATTTCAGGAGCGCTCGATGGGATAGCCTAAAATCTCGATTTTCTCTGCAATTTCCCGCTGAGAAACGCCAGTGCTGTCATAATCGACGGCAACGCTGCCCTGCTCTTTGTTGATGCTCACCGACGTCACGCCGGGCAGCGAATCCAGCGCCCGTTTCAAAAGGCTGGTGTCGTGGAGCCCCACGTCCTTGTTGATGGAATAATACACACTTTCCTGTGCCATACAATCACCTCTGCAATATTGTTGCCGAAGTGGCCGCTGATTATTTGGGGAGGTGCCGCTGATTCTTGGTGGACGATTCAAAGCGGCTGAGGCAGCTGAGAGAGCAGAAGCGCATCAGCAGACGCGTTCTTTCCGAGTTGTGCGGACTGAATCCAGATGCGGTAAGGAAGATATGAGCGGGGCGAGATGGAGCCGACTATGGCTTCTCTGACAGCGCTGTCAGATTACTTTGAGGTGAGCCTGGATTATTTGACCGGACGGGTGCCATACAGGTGAAAGATAGGGGATGCGGGAGACCGTGTCCTCTTTCATTTTTTGAAAAAATTTTTAAGCTGCCACTTTTAAGTGGCACGGATGTTTGATTTAGTAGGAAAATGTATCTGTGAAGATATACGGAGAGGAGGGGGAGTATGTCGGAAAAACCGGCTAAACGGGACAATATCGGGGCGAATAGGCAGGCTAACGGACGATTCGGGCCAGGAAACAACGCCAATCCGAGAGGACGTCCCGCCCTGCCTCCGGAGGCAAGGGAATGGGCGACTAAAGACATGGCCGCTCTGCATGATATCAGCGAGGACGAGAGCGTCAACATCAAGGTGCGAGCCGACATCAAGCGCTGGATGGTTGAGATGGTATATGGGAAGGCGGCACAGGCTATGGACATGAGCGGAGAGATGGCGTTCAAGCCTGTGGTATTCGGGGGAGAGAGCGACATTGCCGACTGATGGTAAGCGAATCTATCTGCCTGATCTGATAGGGCGCGGATATGGCGATTTTTGGAGATTCAAGGGCCGCTATCGCGTCGTTAAAGGCAGCCGCGCCAGCAAGAAGTCAAAGACGGCAGCGCTGTGGTTCATCTACAACATGATGAAATATCCAAACAGCAATACGCTGGTGGTGCGCAAGACATTCGCCACGCTGCGGGATAGCTGCTACTCAGACTTGCGCTGGGCGACATATAGGCTTGAGGTCTCTCACCTATGGGACTTCACTACAAGCCCCCTGTATGCCGTTTATAAACCGACTGGACAGCGCATCTTCTTCCGCGGTCTGGATGATCCAATGAAGATAACGTCTATCTCTGTTCCAGCTGGTTATCTCTGCTGGATGTGGATTGAGGAGGCATACGAGGTAGACAGGGAAGAGGACTTTGATATGCTGCTGGATTATTTCGGCTATCCGGAAAAGGGGTGACAACATGGCGACTGCAACCGACCGGCTGAGCAGGGCCCTGGAGCTTGCAAAGCAGTATGATAAGCAAAATATAGACGCGCCCGCCGCCAGCCGGGCGCCAGCCAGAGCTGCGCCAAAAGGGCGGCAGGCCAGGGCGGCGGAAAGCAGGGCAAGGCTCTCCGCCCCCAAGGAACCGAGGCAGCTCTCCAACCGGGAGCGGCTGAGCCAGCAGGCAGAGCGGCAGGGCCGGGCAAAGGAAAACTTCACCCGGGCACAGAGCATGAAGCCCCCCTCCTTTTGGGAGCGCACGGGCAGCTTCCTTTCCGGCAATGCGGCGCAGCTTGTCTCCACCGGAGCGCAGAACCTGGGCTTTGCCCAGGCGGTGGGGAATCAGGCCCGCAAGGAATATACGGCGGCGGACATCAAAGAGTGGCAGCAGAACATCCAGGACTGGACCCGGGCACGGGATCGGCAGATGGCGGCCGGTGAACTGAGTCAAGAGGAAATCGACGAATACGGCCGCCTGATCGGCCAGGCACGCAGGAACATCGCGATTGCGCAAAAGGCCCTGGGCGCCAACGAGCAGGCGGCGGACGCCCTGTACGCGGCGGCGGACACCCTGAACCAAAAAGGCATGCGGCAGATAGAGACCGCCAAGCAGGGCATGGGCGGCGGAGGCCGTCTCCTGGTGGATGTGGGCAGCGCGGGCATCCAGATGACGGGGGACATCGCCCTTGGAAAGCTGACCAGCATGGGCGGCCTTGCCCCCATGGCGGGCCGCGTCTTTGCCGGAGCCACACAGGAGGCAAGGCAAGAAGGCGCGGACATGGGGCGGCAGTTCCTCTACGGCCTCGGCAGCGCCACGGTATCCGTCGCGACGGAGCAGATCGGAACCCTCACAAAGCCCTTTGCAAAAGCGTTCGGCAAAGGGGCAAGCGACAAGGTGATTGAATCCTTAATTGAGAAGGCGGTCAGCCGCTTTGCCCAGACGCCTGCCGGGAAAACCGCATTGATTTGGCCCTGCGCACCGGCGCCTCCTTTCTGGAGGAGGGCGGCGAGGAGTTTTTGGAAGACGTCATCAACCCGTTTTTACGCCGGGCCACCTTTGATCAGGACGCCCAGTTCGACTTTGAAAACGCGGTCTACGACTTCCTGGTCGGCGCCCTCCTGGGCGGCCTGGGGGGCGCAGTGGATGCGGCGTCCTCCTCCAAAGAGAACTACCGGGGCTATCAGAACCAGGCCGCAAGTGAAGCCGTGGACCGCGCCTACGACGCCATGGCCCAAAAGGGCATGTTCTCCCATGAATCCCGCAGCGCTGTTGCGCAGGCTCAAGATGACGTTTTGCTGCGGGAGATAAGAACTTCCGCCGGGCGCAAAAACACCGCCCAGCGGGGCGAAAACGCCGCCGTGGAGGGATCGCAGGATTTCCTAAAGCAGCAGCTCTTTGGGCAGCAAAAAACCGCCTCCGAGGAGGCGGCGGGTCCGGTTCATGTGGGCCGGGCGACAACGATTCAAGCGCCCTATCAGGGGAAGACGCCGGTACAGGCAGAAAAAAATATTGTCCCCCTCACAGTGGACAGCAACAGCGTAAGGATGGCGCAGAGCAGAATCGAAAAAGCCAAGGTAGTTCAATCCGGCAGTTCCGGCGCAGGGTTCAAAGCGGCTCTGAAAAACGCATATAAAGCGATATTCCAGTCAGTCAGGGGGGTTCCTGTGGAGGGCACGACCTTCCAGGGGCAACCCTATACCGTAGACATCAACAACAACGTGCCCGGGAAGGTGATCAACGACCCGAATCTAAGTGCAGAAAAACTGGCGCTATTGGATATTTTGCCAGAGGTGGTGCGCGGCGGCGAATATGTGGGAAGCGGACGGTATGTACAGCACGGCAGCAAGCAGAAGAAGACTGTACGGTATGATTATTTTGAGGCACCCGTTACCATAAACGGCCGCTCCTATATTGCTACATTCGACGTTGAAGTGGAGCCAAACGTCAACAACTACCGAACACATAAGCTAATAGAAATGGACTTGAAGGAGACCACCGGCCCTGACGTAGGTCCAGCACCTACCGCGACGACAGCCAATCCTTCAAGTCCTGTTGAGGGGATGCATCCCCTCAACTCTGATCCTACCATAGCACAGGGGGCGGATTCTGTCAACAACGATCCCTTGCAAAGCCGCCTCCTTGAGGATACAATAGAGGAATCCCCCCTCCTGAAGCAGTTATCCGAGGAGGAGCAGGGTGCGCTGCGCTCCTACAAGAGCAGCGAAAGCTATAAGCTTAACGCCAAGCTGCGCGAGGGAGCGGAGTTGAGCCCGCAGGACCGGGACATGGTCCGCCACCTGGACAGCGCCCTCTCAAGGCTGCCCACATACCAGGGGCGGGTATACCGGAACCTTATCTTTGACGACGTGGGTGGCAAGGCCGCCTATGACTCGTTTTTGGCAACGCATATAGAGGATGTTTTCATTTCCTATAATGCCTATACCTCAGTGTCCACTTCTTCCAGTGGGTATCCTGTAGAGGGGACCTATGTAGTCAGATTGGTAATCGACAGCACCACAGCCAAAAACGCGGAGGGGTTCGGAAACAACTTTGAGCAGGAAGCCATATATGGAAGAGATCACGATTTCTTTGTCGATAAAGTGGTCTTTGACAGAAATGGTGTCCCAACCATTTACATGCAGGAGGCGGCACAAGATGGCACCAGAGACAATGGACAACTTCATTCCCAAGAACGCGGCATGGAGATGCGCGCTGTGCAAGCGCTACATCAAGCGGACGCTGACGTGCGAAGCATACCCGGAGGGGATTCCAAGAGAGGTGCGGGCAGGCAGAGTGATCTGCGAGGAGCGAATCCCGAAGGAGCAGTAAGGCGTGACGACTCCTTAGGCAGCGCCGTATTCAACCCCGCCACCTCCGCCCGGGAATTTGCAGGCGGCGCGGTTGTAAGCGGAATCCTTGGCGGTGGGCAAATGCTTGCCTCCAAGGCCATCGACGCAGCAACCCGGCCCAGCGCACCAGCGCAGGCGCAGGACAATATTTTGCTGCGGGAGATAAGAAATTCCGCCGGGCGCAAAAACGCCGCCGTGGAGGGATCGCAGGATTTCCTTGAGCGGCAGCTATTTGGGCAGCAAAAAACCGCCTCCGGGGAGGCGGCGGGCCCAATACAATATACATTCATGGATGGGAGCAACACAGACGGGAAAAATGCGGCCCTTGCATCTGCCTATCAGCAAACGACCGGAAAAGCCATTGAAATTCCAGATGCACTCGTCCAAAAGTACAGCAATATCAATAATGACCCGGCACAGAAGTTAATCAATGTTGTAAAGCAATTCTATGAAAAGCATCTGAAGGGCCAGCAGGTCGGCGTCAGGCTTAATAACGGCGTCGTGGAGATCATGTTCGAGAATGATGGAAAGAAGAAGGCGACCGGATGGCGGATGAAGCCGGAGAAGGCCGCGAGCTTTGAGCGCCTTTTGGATTTGGTCAAGAACTCGGAATACGCCTATTCAGAGGTAAACCGCAACGCCAACGAGGCAACATCCATTCCGCGATTCCACTACTTTACCGCCAGGGCCGTCGTGGACGGAGCGGAAGTGCCGGTAAAGATTCAGGTGCGAGACGTTCATACAGGTGCCAACACACAGGAGACCCATTATTATACACACAATCTGCAAAACAAAAGAGGAAGTAACAGCCCTGTTGCGGGCGCACAAAGCGCCAACATTGACAGTAATGCATATACTTCCTCTCTTATTAATCCTACCATAGCACAGGGCGCGGAATTTGTCAATGGAGCGACGGAGCGGTCCCACAATACACGAATACTTGCCGATGAGTCACAGGCCCTTGGGAAGCAGGGGGTCAGAGCAGTCCGTGAATTCTACGACGGCCGCACAAACGCGGCGGACTATTTCGGCGCCTTTTCCGCCTATTACCAGGCGGGACTCTCCGACATGGATATGGGCAAGGTCAAAAGACGGTATGCCGGTACGCTGAACCGCGCCCAGAGGCAGGCGGCCTATCTGGCGGGCCAGACGGACGCAACCGCCTCCCTTGCGCGGGAGAAGAGGGCGGCAAAATTTGCCGCAGTTGCCGGAGAGGACAGCGGTCTTATATTCGACGACTATGTGGAGCATACACTGGACAACACCGTTGCCGACCGGGTGAACCGCGTGGCAAAAAACCTTGGAATGCGGGTTCGCTTTGCGGACAGCGTGGGCGCTGGTGCGGCGAACGCGCAGATCACAGGCTACGACGTATTGGTGGAAAAGAACAACCCGAAACCTGTTATGTTCCTGATGGGCCATGAAATGACCCACCGGATGCAGGAGTTGGCGCCGGAGGAATACCGGGCATTCCGCAGCGCGGCCATGGAGGCCATGAAGGACGCAAGAGTACATATTGCCAGTATCCAGGCGCTGTATGCCCAGAACGGGAAAGCCCTGGACATGGAGGCGGCCGTGGACGAATTGGCGGCTGATTACGCCGGACACATGATTGAGGACGGCAAGGTGTTAGACGAGTTCATCCAGCAGAACAAGGACAACCGCACGCTGCTGCAAAAAATCCGGGACGCGATCCGCTCCCTGATCGGCAAGCTGACCGGTACAGAGAAGTATATGGCCCAGATCGCAGAAGAGAAGCTGGCCGCCGCCCTGAAGGCCGCCGCAAAGCAGGCCGAGGCTCTGAACGCGAACAAAAACGCCGCCCAAGAAGACGGCGCAACGCGGTATTCCCTGAACGTGGACTTTGGAGCACAGTTTGATCAGTGGCTTCAAGAAGACAAAAAGGGCGGTGGCTATTTCCAAATCGGAACTACAAGTGATGCGCTTAAAAGCATCGGGATGGCCGATTACAAAATCTATTGGCATAAATCGAAAATTTCCAAAATCATGAATAAGCACCCGGCCATGACGGCAGAGGTGATCAAGAGCATACCCGACGTGCTGGAGCACCCCATCCTTGTAATGCAGTCCCAGACCATGGCAAACCGCATCACCATGTTCGGCGAAGCGACGGACGCGGAGGGAAAGCCTGTACTTGTTGTGGTGGAGCTTTCACCTCAGAACAAGCGGGGCGAGGTGATGGATTTTGCCGTGATCGCCAGCGCCTATGGAAAAAATAATGCACAGCAACTCATTGACAGCTCCGATATCCTCTATGTATGATAGGTGGCGTACCAGTCCATGTCTTCCAGCTCCTTACACAAAAAGAGCTCGAATGTGACAAAGGAAAGTATGCCTTCCATATCCTTTCTGGCTTTTTTTACATAGTCCTCCCATTTCTCCAGTTCTTTTGACCTCCGGGCCATAGCGGGCACCCATTCAGTACCCTTTAAGCTCACGACAATCCCCTCTTTCAAACTATCTCTATACCAAAGATAATGCAGAAGAGCGTCTGAATTTGCGGAATTTTGTCGAATAAGGATAATTTTGAAGAAGCCAATGACTCAATCACATTTCCTTTGCAGTCTGGGCGCAATTTTCTGAAAATCTGAGTATAGTAGATGCTGAAGAAAATTGGTGGGGGGATTGGATGAGACAATGATCTTGCTTCTATCCGGCGTTGTGTGGGCCGCGATGATCAAGCTGTTAGACGGCGTAAATAAGCACCAGGGGAAAGGTTTCCTTTTCCGTGCATTCTGTGTTCGCTACTGTGTTCATATAACCAATTATAACAAGTAAAAACAAGCAGCAACAAAGAGCCTGAAAACAAGAAAAAACCCTTGGAAATACTGAATTTTCAGCAATTCCAAGGGTCGTTTATTTGGCGGAGAAGGAGGGATTTGAACCCTCGCGCCAGTTTCCCGGCCTACTCCCTTAGCAGGGGAGCCCCTTCGGCCTCTTGGGTACTTCTCCATCTGTCAAGTGGTTTGTAAATGGCGGAGAGAGTGGGATTCGAACCCACGGATGCTTTCACATCGCCGGTTTTCAAGACCGGTTCCTTCAACCGCTCGGACATCTCTCCATAGCTGTAAAAGCATATTCCGCGCCCCAAACGCAAAACCTATGATACCATACGGCAACTGAATTTGTCAAGGCGGTAAAGGCGGCTTTTTCCGGAAATTATCTTGTGATCCCGGCGCTTTTCATGATCCGGTCCAATACGTCAAGGGCAATCTGGGCGGATTCCGCCGAAATCCCTTGCGTCAGACCGGTAAAGAATTCCTCCTGGGCACTTTGGAGGTCCTGGACTGACTTTGCTGCGGCATCCGTCAGGAGCAGGTTCTGGAACCTGCGGTCCTCACTCTGGGTCTCCACCTGTAAAAAGCCCCTGCGCTGGAGCTGATCCACCGCCCGGGAGACGTAGGCCTTGGAGAGCTCCCGGTAGATGGCCACGTCCCGGGCCGTATGATACTCCGGATTGTTGGCCAGGAAGATCAGCACGTCCGCCTCCGGCTTGGAAAGGCCGCACTTTGCTGCCGCAGCGGCAAAGTGCTCTTCATAGAGCTTTGACAATTTCTTTTGGAACCGCAGAAAGCGGCTGATTGAAATTTTCAAAAAATCACATCCCATACAGTTGACAAGTAAACTGTTTCCGCGTAAACTATTTTACGTGCTGAATATCAATTTGTCAAGGAGTGACTCACGTGGAAGAAAACAGAACGGAAGCACTGGGCAGCGCACCGGTTGGGAAACTGCTGTTTCAGATGGCGACACCGGCGGTTGCGGCTCAGATCATCAATCTGCTGTATAACCTGGTGGACCGCATGTATATTGGACATATCCACCCTATAGAAACGGTGGGAAAGCTGGCACTGACCGGCGTTGGCGTCTGCCTGCCGATCATCATGGTGATCTCGGCCTTTGCGGCGCTGGTCAGCATGGGCGGCGCCTCCCGGGCCTCCATCTTCCTTGGGAAGCGGGAAAACGATACGGCGGAGCGGATCATGGGCAACTGCTTTACGCTGCTGGTACTGATTTCCATTGCACTGACGCTGATTGTGCAGGTGTTCGCAAAGGATTTGCTGCTGGCCTTTGGTGCCAGCGCCAACACCATAGAGTATGCCCTGTCCTATATGAAAATTTACAGCCTGGGCACACTGTTCGTCCAGTTGACCCTTGGCATGAATGCCTTCATCACCGCCCAGGGCTTTTCCAAGACCAGTATGCTGACCATCCTCATCGGTGCGGTCTGCAATATCATCCTGGACCCCATCTTCATCTTTGGGCTGAAGCTTGGCGTGGCTGGCGCGGCCCTGGCCACCATCATTTCCCAGGCAATCTCCATGACCTGGATTTTAAAATTCCTCACCGGGAAAAAGTCCACGATCCGGCTGCGCCCGGGTAAGCTAAAGCTCTCCGGGAAGATCATCCTGCCCTGTGTGGCGCTTGGCCTCGCGCCCTTCATTATGCAGTCCACCGAGAGCCTGATCGCCGTGTGCTTCAACTCGTCGCTGCTCAAGTACGGCGGCGACCTGGCCGTGGGCGCCATGACCATCCTCACCAGTGTGATGCAGTTTTCCATGCTTCCGCTCCAGGGATTGACCCAGGGCGCCCAGCCCATCACAAGCTACAATTACGGTGCGAAAAATGCCGCCAGGGTCCGGGAGGCATTCCGTCTGCTGCTCATCAGCTGCATGGTCTACTCCGTGGCCCTGTGGGGGGCGGTGCAGCTGTTTCCAAAGGGATTCATCGAAATTTTCAACAGTGAGCCGGAGCTGGTGGCCTTTACCGTCCATGCGCTTCGCATTTATATGGCGGTGTCCTTTGTATTCGGCGCCCAGCTGGCCTGCCAGCAGACGTTCATTGCCCTCGGCAATGCCAAGAGCTCGCTGTTCCTTGCGCTGCTGCGTAAGATCATCCTGCTGATCCCGCTGATCTACCTGCTGCCCGCTCTGATAGCCGATAAGACCACGGCGGTATTTTTGGCGGAGCCGGTGGCTGATTTCCTGGCGGTGTCCACCACGGTCACCCTCTTCACCATCCAGTTTAAAAAGGCCATGCACCGTCTGGATGCGCCGCCTCAGGAGTAACAGCGGCTATGTGAAAAAAGCCCATGGCCTCGGTTGTCAGACTGATAAATATTGCCTTCTTTGTAGGGAGAAGCCCCGCCCGGCTGCATCGGGCGGGGCTTTTTGCAGGCTGAGGCGCTGAAACGACCGCTTAAGGGCCGGGCCCTTGCAAGCCGGGCGATAATCAGATAGAGTGAAGCATGAAAGGGGGGAGGCCATTGAAAGTCACCATAGAGGAGATGCCCGGCGCGGAGCTGGAAATCATCCTCCGCTGCCCTGTGGCCGACGAGCGGGTCAGGTCCCTGGCGGCCCGGCTCACCGCACTGTCGGAGGAGCGGATCGCTGTCCGGGCGGGGGAGGAAATCCAGCTTTTGGAACCGGACAAGGTACTCTACGCCGAGGCGGTGGAGGGCAGTGCATTCGTCTATACGGAGGACGCGGTCTGGCCCACCCGGCTGACGCTGAGCGAGATGGAGAGCATGTCGGAGGGGTTCTTCCGCTGCTCCAAAAGCATGGTGGTCAATCTCCGGCGGATCGAGCGGCTGCGCAGCGGGCTCAACGGAAGGCTGATCGCCACTTTGGCCAATGGGGAGAAAATCCTGATCTCCCGCCACTACGCGGCGCCGATCCGATGGGCGCTTTTGAACGGATAAGGAGGAGCATATGAAAGAGTTTCAAAAATTCTATGTTTGGGGCATGAATGCCAAGTTCTACATGGGAATTTATTTTGCGGCGCTGGTATTTCTCTCGGGGCTGGTGACGGCGCTTTCCGGCGGCGACTCGCTGAAGCTGATCCATCTGCTGCAAATGCTGCTGCTGGCCATGGTGGTGGCCCTGGCGCAGGTGCTGCTGCTGGAGGGGAAACGGACCTACAGCAAAAGGGAAATGGGGTGGCGCTCCGCGCTTTGGGTGGCCGGCGCCACCGGAGCCACGGTGATCTGCGCGCTGGCCTTTGGATGGATGGAGGGCCTGGGCAGCTGGTGCCCCTGGCTGTTGGGACTGTTCATGGCCTTTGGCTGCTGCGCCATGCTCTTGGGGCTGAAGTTTGAGCGGGACGCGGACACGGTCCACCTGGAGCGTGAGTTGGAGGCGTACAAGAAAGGCGACAGGAAATAGGGAGCAGCCAAGAAAAGGCATCCGGCCCGGGAGGAATCCGGGCCGGATGCCTGATTCATTTTTTCAGCAGCCTCTTTAGATAGGAGACATCCAGCAGGAGGTTGACGGTCTCAAATTTGCCTTTGTAGAATGCAGCCCAGTTGTTGAATACGCAGGGCAGCTCCTTTGCCTTTTCCAGCGAATCCACCTGGAGAAAGGAGGCGGGGATGTCATTCTCCACGCAATGCCGGCGCACCGTCTCAATGGCTTGAGGGATGTAGGGACACTGCAGGTCATAGTAAATGGTCAGCTCATCCCTGTCGATGGTTCCGGCTTTGGCGGCTTTTGTGAACTGCGGCGTGGTTCCGTCAAAGGAAAGCGCAAGCAGATCGTAGCCATACCCAGTGGTGTCCACTGCCTCAAAGCCGTATTTTTTGGCAAAGGCCTGATCGAAAAGCCAAGCCTTCTGCTTGGTGGACCCAAGCATGCAGACGCCGGATTTTCCCTGCGCCTTGGCATCTGCCAAACAGTACTCCATCAGCGCTTTGCCATACCCGTTCCCCTTGAGGCCGCTTTCTACCCACAGGCAGTATACATAGAGATAGTTGTCGCCGGTGACGGGAACCCACGCGGTTTCAAGAGGCGCATACTCAATGAAAACCGTGGCCTTTGCGTCTAATTTCCGAAAGACATGCCCCTCCTTCAGCCGGTCTGAGAGCCACTCCCGCTTTGCCTCCACGCCCGGGTGCGCTTTTTTGGTGCGTATGATGCAGCACAAATGCTCATTGGCCAAGGTTTCCGTTGTTACATTGACGAACTCAGTACACATTGTGTTCAGTCTCCCTCAAAAGATAGGATGGTTGAGCTGAATCCAGTATAGCACGAAACTTCGCCGGGGACAATCGCGTTCCGGCCGCTGGAGCCAGCTGGATTTCGGCTGTCTCGTCTGGTGCAGATGCTACCCGTTTTCCCGCTCAAGGCGGAGGAACACGCCACGGGCATAAAGGGCAATCAGAAGCGAGGATGCGGCGGCTCCCAGCGCCACGAAACAGCCGTCCCACAGGTCAAAGAGCCTTCCGTACAGTGCCTGGCCCAGGGGGGAGGCGCAGTTGGCTGCCGCCAGGACAAAAGCCATGACCTTTCCGATGAGATGGGGCGGCGTCTGGCGCTGTACGGCGGAGCACATGAGGACAGTAAAGAGGGTGGAGGCCGCCATGGCTGTAAAGCTCATGACGGTGATGAGCAGGTAGCCCGCCTGCCGGGGGACGCCGGGCAGAAGGGCGGCCCCCATGACTCCCGCCGTCAAGGCACAGACGGCCAGGAGCAGGCTGCCGTGGCGCAGTTTCAGCCGCCCGCCAAGAATGCCGGCCAGCACTCCGCCCGCCAGGCCGCCCAGGCCAAGGGCTCCCTGCGTCATACCCAGCGCGGTGTCTCCCATGCCTAAAAGCGTCACCACCATCACCGGGATGCCCACGATCATGGCCGCGGACAGCACCAGGTTGAAGAGGGCCAGCACAGCCACAGCCGGAAGGAAGACCGGCTTTTCCCGGCGGATGAACTGCCAGCTCTCCCTGAGGTCGCCCCGGACGACAGCAAGGGCGGAGCCATGGGTGCTCTGCGGGATACAGGGGATGTGGATGAACAGCTCCATCACGGCGGAGGCCAGAAAGCAGAAGACGCTGACCAGAAGGATGGGAACGATCCCCCAGAGGCTGAACAGGATCCCGCCGGTCACCGGCCCCAGCAGCCCTGAGAGGGTGCTGACCATATTGATGACTGCGTTTGCCTGGGTGATCTGCTCCGGCGGGATCAGGGCCGGGATGCTGGACTGTACCGCCGGCTGATAGGCGCCGGAGATGCCATAGAGCAGCATCAAAGAGACAACCATCAGCGGGACCAGCGGCACGGCATCGTAAAGCAGGTAAAAGAGAAAAATAAGCCCCGCCGTGGAGAAATCCAGGTACACCATGATGCGCTGCTTGCGGAAGCGGTCCGCCAGCACGCCGCCCAACGGCGAGCAGAGGATGAGGGGCACAAAGGCGGCCGCATTGACCGCTCCAAAGAGGGTGGAAGAGCCGGTGCTGCGCAGCAGGTAAAGGGGCAGGGCAAAGCGCAAAATGGCGTTTCCGAACAGGGAGATGATCTGCCCAATCACCACGAGGGTGAAGTCTCTTCGGAATAAAGTAACTGGTTTCATAATTCCTCCTTAATAATACCGACCGTCGGTTTGTATAATGGCCAAAGGAAACTGCCCGCGGCGGGGCAGTTCATTCAAGGGAAAGGGCCTGTTGGTTCAATAACCTGCTGTAGCGCACCAGCGCCTCCACCAGTTCCCCGTCCAAAAGCTCCATGCCAAAGGGGCGGGTCATTTGGTTGTACAGGGCGCACCGGTTCCGGACCTCTTCCGGCGTGGTGGGCTGGAGCAGGGGGTGGAGCCAGATGTCCGAGAGGGTCATCAGGGCCTCCGCCAGCTCTTTGGGGTGCTGGGTCTGGATGGAGCCATCGGCAATGCCCTCCTCCAGGATGGGGCAGATGAAGTCGGGAACCACCTCCTCGTAGATATTGCGCAGCTGCATGGCCAGGAATTTGGGGCTGTTGATCAAATAGGGGGTGATGCTCAGCATCTGCTGCTGGTTGTCGGAGAGCAGGGCGCAGCGGAAGATTTCCCGCATCTTCTCCTGGCCGTTTAAGGTTTTGCTGTCCCGGACCCGGGAGAGCTGGGCCTCGTTTTCCCGGCCGATGTGTTCGCAGATCCGGATAAAAATCTCCTCTTTGGAGGCGAAATGGTGATAAATGGCGCCCTTGGACAGCCTTGTCACGGAAATGATGTCCTGGATGGAGGTTTCATCATAGCCCTTTTCCGCAAACAGCCGCGCCGCCGTGCGGAGGATCAGGTTGACCGTTTCCTCCGGATGTTTGTTCCTTGCCATATGCCCTCCTCAATACAGACCGATGGTCTGTAAATTAAAATAGCACCATGTTTGGGCTTTGTCAACTGAAAAAAGCCCTGCGCGGCAAAAAGCCGCGCAGGGCGTATTCTTACAGTCCCATGATCAGGATGATGAGGATCAGGATGGGCAGGATGAACTGGAGATAGAACTTCAAAACCCGGCTGCGGGACATCTTAAGCCCGGTGCCCGTATTGGCTTCCTCCAGGTATTTGTCGTAGCCCCAGCCCCACTTGCTGACGCAGAAGAGCAGGTAGACCAGAGAGCCCAGGGGCAGCAGGAGATTGCTGACCAAAAAGTCCTCGCTGTCCAATACGTCCTTGCCCAGGATGGGATGGAAGCCGCTCAGCACGTTGTAGCCCAACAGGCAGGGCAGGCTGGCAATCAGGACAAAGACGCAGTTGATGACCACCGACTTTTTCCGGCTCCAGCCGAAGTTGTCGATGCAGCTGGCCAGCAGGTTCTCAAACACCGCGATGACGGTGGAGAAGCTGGCAAAGGTCATGAACAGGAAGAACAGCGTGCCCCAGAGCCGGCCGCCGGCCATGTTCACAAACACGCGGGGCAGCGTCATGAAGATCAGTGGAGGGCCCTGGGTGGTCTCCACATGGAAGGAGAAGCAGGCGGGGAAGATGATAAGGCCGGACATCAGCGCCACAAAGGTGTCCAGCCCGCAGATGCGGACGGCCTCGCCGGTGAGGGTGTGGTCCTTGGACATATAGCTGCCGAAAATCTCCATGGCTGCGATGCCCAGGCTCAGGGTGAAGAAGGACTGGTTCATGGCTGCGGTAATCACATTGCCAAGCCCCACCTCGGAAGCCCGCTGGAAATCAGGCAGCAGATAGAATTTTACACCCTCCATGGCGCCTTCCAAAGTCAGGCTGTGGACCGCCAGCACCACGATCAGCACAAGAAGCCCGATCATCATGACCTTCGTGATACGCTCCAGCCCCTTTTGCAGGCCAAAGCTGCATACAAAGAAGCCGGCCAGGACAGTAATCACCATCCACATGGCCATTTCGGCGGGATCCGCCAGCATGGCGTTGAACACGCCGTCAATGGCCTCGCCGCCCTCCAAACCGGAGAAGGCGCCGCCGGCAAATTTGAAGAAATAGCCCAGCATCCAGCCGGACACGGTGGTGTAGTACATCATCAACAGATAGCAGCCAATGACGCAGAACCAGCCGTGGATATGCCACTTGCTGCCCGGCTTCTCCAGGGCTTTGTAGCCCAGCACCGCGCTTTTCCGGCTGGCACGGCCCACCGCCAGCTCCATGGTCAGCACGGGCACGCCCATGATGATCAGAAACAGCAGGTAGAAGAGCACAAACACGCCGCCGCCGTTTTCGCCGGTCACATAGGGGAATTTCCACACGTTCCCGATTCCGATGGCACAGCCGGCGCTCACCAGCAAAAAGCCCAGCCGGGATTGGAAGTTTTCTCGTTTCATTCGATCTTTCTCCTTCATGTACACTTACGCAGGCAAACACAACCTGCGGAAATCTAATACTGTATGGTAGCAGTTGGAAGGGAGAAAGTCAACCTTTACACAGGGAAAATGGAACGGGAAAGAGGGGAAAAGCACGTAGATGCAAGAAAAATGCAGCTTTTTATGACTATGAATGCAAAATTAGGGAAACGAAAAGTTTGATTCTGACCCTTTAAAGCCCAAAAGAAGCATTGTGCCAAAAGGAACGGAGCAGAGGGAAGCGGCGGAGGAGGCGGATGCCGGGGATAGGGGAAATGAAGGCGGCGGGCCGAAAGACGACAAAAAAACCACGGGCCGTAGAAGCGGCCCGTGGCAGAGATATGTATGCTATGCCTCCATTGGGACTTTTTCCTCTGCGAAATAGCGGATGATGTCCTTGCGGGTGACGATGCCGATAAAATTGCCCAGATCATCCACCACCGGGATGAAGTTCTGCTTTGTGGCGTTGTGCAGCAGGGCGTCCATGGATACGGTGATCCGTACACAGGGGTACTGGCCCGGCCGGATGATATCCCGCACATGAAGGGTTTCCGTATCCTTCAGGGCAATGGGCTCCACCTCGCCCCGGGTATCCTGGACCAGCGCCCAGAGGAAATCCCCCTCGCTGACGGTTCCGATGTATTGACCGGACCGGGAGATGACCGGGATGGCGGTGTAACCATGGTGCCGCATCTTCTCCAGACCTTGGCGGAAGGTACAGTCGTCATATAAAAACGCGACTTTGCTCTTTGGCATTAGAAAATACGCAATGTTCAAGCGATACGCCTCTTTCCGTCTGTTGTCCGGGAGGAGAACTCCCTTGTTATGTACAGTATAACGCCTGAGGAAGAAAAAATCGTGAATAATTTGGAAACATCCGCAAAGGGGCCTGTTTACTTTTTTTGTGTCTTGCGATATGATAGAAAAAAGGTTGCCTTTGCAACAAATAGAGAGGAGGAGCGGCTATGATGACGCGGGAGGAGATCCGGCGGAGCCCGCTTTTCGAGGGGATCAGCTATGACAGCTACCTTCAGATGGTGGATTGCTTCCAAATGAGGACCAAGGCCTATCAGCCCGGGGAGATCATCCTCAACTTTGGGGAGGGCAACCCCCATCAGGTGGGGATTTTGGAGGATGGGACGGCGGCCCTGCTGCGCATTGACGCCGACGGGAACAACACCATCCTGGAGGAGATGGGGGCCGGCAGCGTGTTCGGTGAAACCGTAGCGTTTTCCGGTATCGGCGGTGACAGCCTGATGGTGGTCTGCGAAAAGGACTGCCGGGTGGAGTTTGTAGACTATGCACATATCGTCAAACGCTGTGAACGGGCATGCACCCACCACAGCATGCTGGTGCAGAATATGCTCCGGCTGATTTCCGACAAGACCCTGGCCTTGGGGGAGCGGGTGGAGGTGCTTTCCCAGCGCTCCATCCGGGATAAGCTGATGTGCTATTTTACGCTGCAGGCATCGAAAAATGGTGGCAGCACCTTTCTTCTGCCCTTCTCGCTGAGCCGTCTGGCGGAGTACATCAGCACCGACCGCAGCGCCATGATGCGGGAGTTGAAAAAGATCCGGGAAGAGGGGCTTGCGGAGGTAAAAAATGGGGAAATCACCCTGCTCCTGTAGATGGTTTTTCCACAGTTCGGCCCAGCCGGCACCCAAACTGTAAAAAACGTCGAATCTGACAAAAAAGAAGATGAAATTCCAGCGAAAAGCCGATGAAAATTATTTGACGAGGTAGGCTTGCCGTGTTAATATAGTACCGTACGCTTGTTAATTGTTTGGCAATTATAAAACAGCATACGGCGAAAGAGGAAGGATACTCCGGATCACATGACTTTTGAGGGAAAGAAGGAACTTTATGTATCGCATCGTTAGAAGAGAGGCACTCCGGCCCACAGTGACGCTGCTGGAAGTGGAAGCGCCTCTGATTGCCAAAAAGGCCCAGCCGGGCCAGTTCATCATCCTGCGGGTGGATGAGGACGGGGAGCGCATCCCTCTGACCATCTACAATGCCGACACGGCCAAGGGCACCATTACGATCATCTTCCAGATTGTGGGTGCGACCACTGAGAAGCTGAACCACAAGGCGGAAGGGGACTATTTACAGGATTTCGTGGGCCCTCTGGGCAAGGCCACCGAGACGGCGGGCCGCAAGAAGGTCTGCGTGGTGGGCGGCGGCGTCGGCTGCGCCATTGCCTATCCCGTGGCCAAGGCGTTTCACGATAACGGCACCGAGGTCCACACGGTGGTGGGCTTTAAGAATAAGGACCTGGTCATCCTGGAAGAGGATTTCCGGGCAGTCAGCGATGTGATGAAGCTGATGACCGACGATGGCACCTATGGCGAAAAGGGCCTTGTCACCGACGCCCTCAAGCAGCTCATCGAAGCGGGCAACACCTATGACGAGGTGTTTGCCATCGGCCCCATGATGATGATGAAGTTTGTCTCCTTGACCACCAAGCCCTACGGATTGAAAACCATTGTCTCCATGAGCCCCATCATGATCGACGGCACCGGCATGTGCGGCGGCTGCCGGATCAGCGTGGGCGGCGAGACCAAGTTTGCCTGTGTGGACGGCCCCGACTTTGACGGGCACCAGGTGGATTGGGATCTGGCTGTGAAGCGCGGCGCCATGTACAAGGAATTTGAACGCCACGCTTACGAAGAAGCCTGCAATCTGTTCAAACAGGAGGTCAAATAACAATGGCAAACATGTCTTTGAAGAAGAATCCGATGCCCTCTCAGGAGCCGGATGTCCGCAATAAGAATTTTGAGGAAGTGGCCCTGGGCTACACGGAGGAGCAGGCTCTGGACGAGGCACAGCGCTGCCTGCACTGCAAGAATAAGCCCTGTATGCAGGGCTGCCCGGTCATGGTACATATTCCCGATTTCATCGCCGAGGTGGCCAAGGGAGACTTTGAGGCGGCCTACCAGATCATCTCCGCCACCTCCGCCCTGCCCGCCGTCTGCGGCCGCGTCTGCCCCCAGGAGAGCCAGTGCGAGAAGTACTGCGTCCGCGGCGTCAAGGGCGAGCCGGTGGGAATCGGCCGTCTGGAGCGTTTTGTGGCCGACTGGCACAACGCACACTGCACCGAGGCCGCTGTCAAGCCGGCTTCCAACGGCCACAAGGTGGCTGTGGTGGGCTCCGGCCCTGCGGGACTGACCTGCGCCGGCGACCTGGCCCGCAAAGGCTACGAGGTCACGGTATTTGAGGCGCTGCATCTGGCCGGCGGCGTGCTGGTCTACGGCATCCCCGAGTTCCGTCTGCCCAAGAGCATCGTGCAGAAGGAAGTGGACGGCCTGAAGGCCATGGGTGTCAAGGTGGAGACCGATATGGTCATCGGCCGTGTGCTCTCCATCGACGAGCTGATGGAGGAGTACGGCTTTGAGGCCGTGTTCATCGGCTCCGGTGCGGGACTGCCCATGTTTATGCACATCCCCGGCGAGAACCTCTGCGGCGTCTATTCCGCCAATGAGTTCCTGACCCGGATCAACCTGATGAAAGCCTATCAGCCCGGTTCCAACACACCCATCCAGCACGGCGCTAAGGTGGCCGTGGTGGGCGGCGGAAACGTGGCCATGGATGCGGCCCGCTGCGCCAAGCGCCTGGGCGCGGACGTCCACATTGTCTACCGCCGGGGCAAGGATGAGCTGCCCGCCCGTCGGGAGGAAGTGGAGCACGCCGAGGAAGAAGGCATCATCTTTGACCTGCTGACCAATCCCACGGAGATCATGGGCGACGAAAAGGGCGACGTGTGCGGCATGAAGTGCATCCGCATGGAGCTGGGCGAGCCCGATGCCTCCGGCCGCCGCCGTCCTGTGGAGATCGCAGGATCCGAGTTTGAACTGGATGTGGACTGCGTCATCATGGCGCTGGGCACCAGCCCCAACCCCCTGATCAAGTCCACCACCAAGGGGCTGGAGATCAACAAGAAGGGCGGCATCATCGTCAATGAGGACGGCCTGACCTCCCGTGAGAACGTCTATGCCGGCGGCGACGCCGTCACTGGCGCTGCCACCGTGATCCTGGCCATGGGCGCCGGCAAGACCGCCGCCAAGGCCATCGATGAGCAGCTGTCCAAATAAGCGGATATGAAAAGCGGCCCAGCCAGAAAAGGCTGGGCCGCTTTTGCCGCGCTATTTTGCGTTGTGCAGGACCTCACGCCGGATGTAGTCGAAAGCGGCGTCCTCCCCCTGGTCCCGGAGGATGAGGAGGATTTTCTCCAGCAGGGCGGAGGAGTTCTCGTGGAAGATGGTGTGATCCTTGCCCCGGATGAAAAAGTCATAGGGATCGCTGTCCTTGTAATCCCCCTTGTGGTAGGTTTTGCAGGCGGCCAGGCGGTCACAGAACATTTCCGCCACGTATTTGACCGGCATCTCCATGCCTGTCATACTGTGGTCGCCGTTGGGGGAGTAATCGATCCAATACTCCAGGTGGTGGCGGTTGCGGCCCTTGTGGTGCAGCCACGAGGTGCTGCATCCCGTGGCCTGGCGCTCGGCGTCGTTGGGGCTGCGGTCCCCCTGGTAGTATTTGGCCCCAACCCAAAACTCCCTGGGGGAGTACTTGGACAGGTCGTGGGTCAGACCCTGCCAGTAAAGCCCAAGCCGGAAGCAGTATTTACACACCAGATAGCGGTGATGGTTCACAGTTTTCAGGTGAGAGAGCGGGTGCATGACAAATCCCTCCTCAGGAATGGGCGCTCTTCGCGCTTAAGGCGTGCTGCATAGTAGGATGAGCGTTTGCGCATCGCTTATACCAGTGCGGGAAGCGGCGCTTGCGGTTATTATAACACGGACGGATGAAAACGAAAAGAAGAATCGGCGTATAAAACGGCACTTCCCGCTCAAACTGGAGACGAGGTGAAAACATGATACGGGCTGGATTTTTAGGTGCGTCGGAGTTGTTTGCGGCGGGAAGGCTGCCGCCGGAAGTCATCTGGATCGATCCCCAGCGCCCGGAGGTGCTCACCACCAGACGCTGGGATTTGCTGACGCTGAGCCGCGGGGGCTGTGAACGGCTGGAGGCGCACAAGGGGCTCTTCTGCGCCTGTGAGACGCTGCTGGTGCCCGGGGACTGCGGCGGGGCACTGCTGCAGAGGATCCGGGCGGAGCGGGTCGTGGGCTACGGCGTGGATCGAAAGGACAGCCTGACCTTTTCCAGCATGGGTGACGGTCAGAAGGTGCTCTGCATCCAGCGGGAGCTGCGCAGTGTGGACGGAGTGCTTGTGGAGTCTCAGGAGATTCCCCTGCCGGACACAGTGCTCCACCTTCCGGAAGAGGGGGTTTTGGCCCTGATGGGTACCAGGCTGCTGTTGGGGACGCTGTTGCAATAGCTACTGACAAAGTGCGGCGGATGTGGTATGCTTTTCCTGTAAAAGGGGAGATACCGATGGCTGGCATCGTGCTGATCGCATTCGAAGGCTTGCCGTTATGGGGATGCATCTCTCCCCCTGACACCGGGGCCGAATGCAAAGGAGGGACGCTATGACGCCGCAGATGATCATTGGTGGAATTGTGCTGCTTGCAGTTTGGATTGGGGTCTCCTGGTTCATGGCCGGGAAAGGCGGCGTTGACGGCTGCCACGGCTGACTGGGCCGGACCGGGCCGTTGGTCCGTGAGCGGATGGAGGGCCAGAAAAAACTGGATGAAATGCGGAAAAAAGATGAAAAAAAGGCGCCGTGAACTTCACGGCGCCTTTCTTTTTATCCGCCAAGATAGGCTTTTTTGATGGCTGGGCTCTGGATCAACTCCATTCCCGTACCGGTGGTGACGATGGTGCCGGTTTCCAGCACGTAGCCACGGTCGGCGATGGAGAGGGCCATCAAGGCGTTCTGCTCCACCAGCAAAATGGTGGAGCCGGCCTTGTGCAGGTCCTGGATGATGTCAAAGATCTGCTCCACTAAGATGGGGGCCAATCCCATGGAGGGCTCATCCAGCATCAGCAGCTTGGGGTGGCTCATCAGGGCGCGGCCCATGGCCAGCATCTGCTGCTCACCGCCGGAGAGGGTGCCGGCGATCTGCCTGCGGCGCTCCTTCAGCCGGGGGAAGAGGCCATAGACCTTCTCCAGGTCGCTGTCCACGCCGGAGTTAGGTTGGGTGTAAGCGCCCATCTCCAGGTTTTCCTCCACTGTCATCTGTAAAAAGACCCGCCGCCCCTCGGGGACCTGGGCCAGACCCATTTCCACGATCTTGTGGGGCGCGACCCGGTCCAGAGGCTTGCCCATGAAGGAGATGGAGCCGGACTTGCTGTGCAGCAGGCCGGAAACCGTGTTCAGTGTGGTGGATTTGCCGGCGCCGTTGGCGCCGATCAGCGTGACGATTTCCCCTTCCCGGACCTCAAAGGAGACCCCTTTGATGGCGTGGATACTGCCATAGTAGACGTTGATATCCTCTACCTTCAGAATCGTTTCCATTGTTACGCCTCCTTTTTCTTGCCCAGGTAGGCCTCAATGACCGTGGGGTTGGCCTGAATCTCCGCAGGGGTGCCCTTGGCGATCACATGGCCGAAGTTGAGGACGCAGATCCCCTCGCACACGTTCATCACCAAACTCATGTCATGTTCAATGAGCATGATGGCAATGTTGAAGGTGTCCCGGATCATGCGGATGTGCTCCATCAGGTCCGCGGTCTCGGAGGGGTTCATGCCTGCCGCGGGCTCATCCAGCAGCAGCAGGCTGGGGTTGGTGGCCAGGGCGCGGACAATCTCCAGACGGCGCTGCGCACCGTAGGGGAGGGAGCCGGCCCGGGCGGAGGCCAGATCCTGCATATCGAAAAAGGACAACAGTTCCATGGCGCGGTCGTGAGCCACCTTTTCCTCTTTCCAGTAGCCGGGCAGGCGGAAAACGCCGCTCCACATATTGTAGTGCATCTGGTTGTTCATGGCGACCTTTACGTTATCCTCTACGCTGAGGGCGGTAAAGAGCCGGATGTTTTGGAAGGTGCGGGCAATGCCGGAGCGGTTGACCTGGGCCGTGGTCATGTTGTTGGTGTCCATGCCGTCCAGCAAGATGGTGCCCCGGGTGGGCTGGTAAACCTTGGTCAGCAGGTTGAACACGGTGGTCTTGCCGGCGCCGTTGGGGCCGATGAGACCGGCAATCTCCGTACGGCCGATGGTGAGATTGAAGTTGTCCACAGCGGCCAGGCCGCCGAATTTGATCCCCAGGTCGATGCACTCTAAGATCGGGGACTTGTCGATGTCCCGCTCGGGGACAATTCCCCGTCCGGGAACCGGTACCATTTTAGACATCTTCCGCTGCCCCCTTTCCCTTACCTGCAATGGCAACTCTGATTTTGACGATGAATTGACGGACCTGGGGGCTGTTGGTGGCCAGCATCACCAGGATCAGGACAATGGCATAGACCAGCATCCGGTAGTCGGAGAACTGACGCAGCGCCTCCGGCAGGATGGTCAGCGCCGCGGCGGCGATGATGGAACCCAGCATGTTGCCAAGGCCGCCCAGGACCACGAATACCAAGATCAGGATAGACGTGTTGAAATCGAACTTGTTGGCCACGATGGTGGAGTAGTTCATGGCGAAAAGCGTGCCTGCGGCGCCGGCCAGGGCGGCGGAGGTGACAAAGGCCATCATCTTGTAGCGGGTGATGTTGAGGCCAATGCTCTCCGCGGCGATGCGGTTGTCGCGGATGGCCATGATGGCCCGGCCGGAGCGGCTGTTCACCAGGTTGAACACCACCGCCAGCGTGATGAGGACGAGGAGGAAGCCGGCGGTGAAGGTGGAGATGGTCTGGATGCCGCCGATGCCCATGGGGCCGCCGATGATCAGCTTTCCGCCCTCGGCCAGATTGGTTTTGTCACTGAGGATGCTCATGTGGAACCCCCTGGAGTCCAGACCCACATAGAGGTTGTTGAAGATGCTCTTGATGATCTCGCCGAAAGCAAGGGTCACAATGGCCAGATAGTCTCCGTTGAGCCGCAGCACCGGGATGCCGATGAGGAATCCTGCCAGGGCCGCAAAGGCAGCGCCCACCAGCATGGCGATGGCCAGACGCAGCGGGGCCAGAGGGATCAGGTCCTGAAGGGCGACGGCGGCGGTGACGCCGGTGAAGGCGCCCACGCTCATAAAGCCCGCGTGGCCCAGGCTCAGCTCACCCAACACACCCACGGTCAGGTTCAGGGAGATGGCCATGACCACATAGGCGCAGATGGGCACCAGCATGCCCTGGAGCGAGTAACCCACGGCGCCGGCGCCGTTTAAAATCTGAAGCACCGCATAGGCGGCGATGACCAGCGCGTAAGTAATCAGGTTCCGGCGGAAGACGCGGGAGCCGGTTTTGAGTTTTTTCATCCGTCCCACCTCACACTTTCTCGCGGATCTGCTTGCCCAAGAGACCCGCAGGTCTGACCAACAGCACGACAATCAGCACGGCGAACACCACCGCGTCGCTGAGCTGGGTGGAGATGTAGGCCTTGGCAAAGATTTCGATGATGCCAAGCATCAACCCGCCCAACAGTGCGCCGGGGATGGAGCCGATGCCGCCGAATACCGCGGCGGTAAAGGCCTTGATACCGGGCATGGAGCCGGTGGTGGGCACCAGCGTGGGGTAGGCGGAGCACAGCAGCACGCCGGCGATAGCGGCCAAGCCGGAGCCAATGGCAAAGGTCAGGGAAATGGTGGAGTTGACATTGATGCCCATCAACTGGGCGGCGCCCTTGTCCTCCGAACAGGCACGCATGGCCTTGCCCATCTTGGTCTTGCCGGTGAAGAAGGTCAGGGCCAGCATGATGACCAGGCAGGTGACGATGGTGATGATGGTGACAAAGGAGATGTTCAGCGCTCCGCCGAAGAGCTGGATACCGTTTTTCACGATCTCACCATCCGCAGTTTTCTCCGTGATGGTGAAGAAGTTGGGGAACATCTTGGTATTGCTGGTCCAAAGCAGCAGCGCGGCGTTCTGCAAAAAGTAGCTGACGCCGATGGCGGTGATCAGCACCGCCAGGGAGGGAGCCTGGCGCAGCGGCTTGTAGGCCAGCCGCTCCACCACCATGCCCAATACCGTGCAGATCACAACGGCCAGCAAAATCCCCACCAGGGGCGGCAGGGAGTAGGTGGACACGGCGAAAAAGCACACATACGCACCCACCATGATCACGTCGCCGTGGGCGAAGTTCAACATCTTGGCAATGCCGTAGACCATGGTGTAGCCCAGGGCGATAATAGCATAGATGCTGCCAAGACTGATCCCGTTGATCAGGAAATTGAGGAAAGTCATTTGCACACACCTCTTGATTCAAATTGACAGGAGGAAGAGCCCCCGAAGACGGGAGCAGAGCGCATCTGAAAAGTACCGGCGCGCCGGCGCCTTTCAGATACGCACTGGCCCCCGGGGCCGGAGGGGGCGCTGTGCGCCCCGCTCCGCCGGGTGAGCTTTTGAATTGCGATTAATCCAGGCCCACGTAAGAGCCGTCCTGGATGACCATGCCCTTGGGGCTCTTGGAGACGGCGCCGGAAGCTTCCCAGGTCATGCCGGATTCGTCGCTGGTCAGGCCGACGAAAGTCATGGTGGTGAACTGCTCCATCATGGCGTTGCACAGTTCCTCATTGCTCATGTCGGGGGTGCAGCCAGCGGCTTCCAGAGCCTGCTTGTATGCGTAAACGCAGTCATAGGCATCGGCGGCAAACTGGTTGGGGATCTCGTTGAACTGCTCCTGATACTTGGCGGTGAAGGCCTGGGTGCGTTCGTCGCTGGCGTCGGCGGCGAAGGGGGTCAGCAGCATGACGCCCTCGGCCAGAGAGGTGTCAAAGCCCTCCACGGACAGGATGCCGTCCATGCCGTCCACACCGAACCACTTGGGCGCGTAGCCCATGGAGTTGGCCTGGTTGAAGATCAGGGCTGCCACGTCATAGTACATGGGCAGGAACACCAGATCGGCTCCCTTGGTCTGAGCGTCGGCGAGCTGGACGGAGAAGTCGGTGGCATTGCCGTCATTGAAGGTGGTGTCGGAGACGATGTCCAGGTTCAGCTCCTCGGCAGCTGCGGTAAAGGTGTCGTACAGGCCCTTGGAGTACACATCGTCGTTTTTCCAGATGACGGCGATCTTGGTACCCAGGTTTTTGTTGGCGATGTACTCAGCGGACTTGGCGCCCTGGCCGGGGTCGGTGAAGCACATCTGGAAGACGTTGTCCTTGCCCTCGGTGGTTGCCACGGAGGAGGCGGAGGGGGTCAGGGCAAAAATACGATCCTCAAAGTTTTTGGCGGAGGTGGCCTCAGCGGGCTTGGAGGTGACAGAGCCCAGGGACAGCTGCATGCCCCAGCCCTTCAGGGCGTTATAGGCGTTGACGGCCTTTTCAGCGTCGTGGGCGTCGTCTTCATACTTCAGCTCGAACTGGATGCCGCCCATGGCATTGATCTCGTCCACGGCGATCTGGGCGCCGTGGTAGGCGGCGTTGCCGTAGATGGCGGCACCGCCGGTCAGGGGGCCTGTGCCGCCTAACTTAAAGGCCGCACCAGAGGCGGAACCGGAGGAGGAAGCACCGGAGCCGGACGCAGAGCCGGAACCGGAGGCGCTGCCGGAATTCCCGCAGCCGGCCAGGCATGCGACGACCATAACCATGGCCATCATGAGACACACAAACTTTTTCATCTTTTCTGATCTCCTTTTTAATGTAATGACAATTTATACAAAAAAGTGGCTCTGCCAAAAGAGCAGAGCCACTTTTTGCATACCAGTTTAGGCGGTAAGCGCTCGTTCTCTTGGCGATTGAATTTTTCCCAGAATCAGCAGGCTAATCAAGCATACCAGAATCAGGGATACCAGGCATACGGATACAAGGATGCCCAGGCATACCAGAATAACAAAAAAGGACGCCAGAATGGCGTCCAGAATAACAGCGGCAGTATGAGCGCAGGAAAAAGAAGCCTCTGCATCACAGGCAGACGCAAACGTACGCTGATTGGCATTGCGGTACATCGTCATGATGAGGCTCCTTTCCACATGATTTTATGAAGATATTTACTATAATAGAGAAGACGGAAGCAAATGTCAATCGTCGTATTTACCATCTTTTTGCATAAACCAAGAGAATGATCTCGCTCTTTTTAACAATACTGCACAAAAGAACCGCGGGAGGTGGCCTCCCACGGTTCCTTTTCAAGTTATCCCAACAGGCCGCGGCTGTCCAGGAATTCCCGGACCACATCGTCCACGTCCCTGCCCTGGACATCCACCTGATAGGTCATCTCCACCATGTCATCGTTGGCGATCTGGCCGGCAAGCAGGTTCAGGACCTCCTCCAGGTTGGGGGCGGTGCCGGCAAATTTTTCAAAGGTATCCTCCCGGACCAGGAATGCGCCGTTGTAATCGGGGAAAAAGCCCTTGTCGTCTTCCAACACCTTCAGCTTGGCCTTGCGGTTTAAGCCGTCGGTGGCGTACACCTCTGTGACGTCAAAGCTGCCCTTTTCCGCGGCGGCATATTTGAGGCTCACGTCCACGGAGACGACATCCTTGAAATTCAGGCCATAAAAAGCGGTGAAGGGGCCGAACTTCATGCTGCCCTCCTGGGTGAAGAACTCATGCTCAGCGCCGAAGACCAGCTGGCCTGCCACCGGGATCAAGTCGCTGACCGTTTCCAGGCTGTACTGCTCCGCCACGGATTCCGGCACGGCGATGGCATAGGTGTTGTCAAACCCCAGTTTCTCCAGCAGGCGCATATCGTAGCGCTCCAAAGCCACCTCGTTGGCATAGTCGTAGATGGACATGCCTTCCGGCACATCCTCCGGGTCCAGCTTGAGGAAGGTGGTCAGAAGCGTACCGTCGTAGCTGATCATCATGTCGCAGGTGTGGCTGCCGCCTTTGAGGGAGTTGAAGTTGTTCACCTGGGACATCTGATCCTTGATGGTGACAGTCAGATCCGTCTGATCCTCCACCAACATTTTGATCATGTGGTGCATGACCTGGGTTTCGCTGTAGTCGCCGTCATAGAGGATCAGTTCGTTGGCCCCGGTGGTATCCCGCAGGCCGAAGGGAAGGATCAGCACAAAGGCCAGCAGCAGCGCCGCCACGGGGATCCACATCCGCTTGCCCCCGCCGCCCCGGGTTTTCTTCATCTTCTGCTCGAACGCGCCCATCAGCAGGTCCAGTACCACGGCGATGATCATCAGCGCGCCGGTGCCGGAAAGGATCAGGCCCATGTCCTGGATGCGGATGCCCCGGGTGATGATGCTGCCCAGGCCGCCGCCGCCCACAAAGGCTGCGAACACGGCAGAGCCGATGGCATTGACCACGGCAATGCGCACGCCGGTGAACACCATGGGGAAAGCCAGGGGGAATTCCACGTTCAGCAGCCGGTACAACCGGCTCATACCCATGCCCCGGGCGGCTTCCTTGACGCCGGAGTCCACCTCCTGGAGCCCTAAGCAGGTGTTGCGCACAATGGGCAGCAGGGAGTAGAGGGTGATTCCAATGATGACCGTCAGCTTTCCTGCCCCCAGGAACACCATGATGATGCCCAGCAGGGCCAGGGAGGGGATGGTTTGCAGCAGGTCAACGATCCGCAGGATGATAGACCGGGCCTTGGGGTACATGTAGGACAGGACGCCTAACGGCAGGCCCACCAAAATGGACAGCACGCTGGCGGCCAGCACAATAAACAGGTGTTGCCATACCAGTGCCCAACTCATTTGCCCACCTCCTTACGCATGCCGTGAGGCGTGACCCTCTTTTGCAGCAGGTCGATGGCAGCGCCCACCACGATCGCGAGAATGGCGGCGGGAATGGCTCCAGCGATGATCAACGTGTTGTTGTTGGAGGATACGCCCTGATAGACGAAGTCACCCAGTCCGCCAAGCCCGATCATGGAGGCAAGGACGGTCCAGCTGACGGTATAGATGGCCGACATCCGGAGCCCGGCGATGATGGTGGGCATGGCCAACGGAAGCTCCACCTGGAAGAGGGTCTGGACGGCGGACATGCCGCAGCCCTTGGACGCCTCCACGTACTGGGGCGCCACGCCCAAAATACCGGTGTAGGTGTTTTTCAGCACTGGGAACATGGCGTAGATGGAAAGGGCGATGATGATCGTGGCGGGCACCATACCAATGTAGAGGAACAGCACGCCGATGAACACCAGGCCGGGAATGGTCTGGAAGATGGAGATGATCGGCAGGATGATGCCGGACCACTTGGGAACCCGGGAGAGCAGGATGCCGAAGGCAAGTCCTAACAGGAAGCCGATGGCCACAGAGATCAGCACATACACGGTATGGATCCCGATGGCCTTGATCAGCATGCTGCCATACGTAGCAAAGAACTCTTTCATTTGCTGTCCCCCCAGAGGTTTTGCGCCACCGACCGGGCCACGCTGGTCTTGGTCACAATGCCGGCGATGGTGTTGTCCTCGTTCAGGATGACCACGTAGTTGGCGCCGGAATCCAGCAGGTAATCAAAACTCTCCTTGGCGTCGTCGCCCATTTGAGCGGTCCGCACGGTCTGGCGGATCAGCGGCTCGATGCTGGTCAGCTCCCGGCCCCAGTGGCGGATATCTCCGATGGAGACGGTGCCCAGGTACTTGCCGGACTCGTCGGTGACCAGAAGCGTATCCACGCTGTTGCGCGCCATCATCTCCGCGCACTCCAGGACGCCGCGGTTCTTCTTGACCCGGAACACGTTGGTGCGCATGTAGTTTTCCACCTTGGAGGGGGCTGAGGACTCGGAGGTATGCTTGCCCAGGAAGCTGCGCACCAAGTCGCTGGCGGGGTGCTCCAGCATCTCCTCGGGAGAGGCCTGCTGCACGATTTCACCGGACTCCATAAAGATGATGGTGTCCGCCAACTTCAGCGCCTCGCCCATGTCATGGGTGACGAAGACGATGGTCTTGTTCAGCTTCTGCTGAAGGCTTTTTACCTCGTCCTGCAGCACCTCGCGGGTCATGGGGTCCAGCGCGCCGAATGGCTCATCCATCAGCACGATGGGAGGGGAGGCGGCCAGGGCCCGCAGTACGCCGATGCGCTGCTGCTGCCCGCCGGAAAGCTCGCTGGGGTACTTGCTGCCATACTTTTCGTAAGGCAGGTTTACCATCTCCAAAAGCTCATGGGCGATCTGGTCGCAGCGGGCCTTGTCGTACTTCAGCAGCCGGGGCACCACACAGATGTTCTGCGCCACCGTCATGTTGGGGAACAGGCCGATCTGCTGGATGACATAGCCGATGTGGCGGCGCAGCTCCACCGGGTTTATAGAGGCGGCGTCTTTCCCGTCGATGAGGATATGACCGCTGTCAGGCTCGATGAGCCGGTTGATCATTTTTAACGAGGTGGTTTTTCCACAGCCGGAGGGGCCGATCAAAACGACAAATTCGCCGTCTTTCAGGGTATAGGTCAGATCCTTCAGAATCTGCGTCTTCCCGTAGGACTTTGACACGTGTTGAAATTCGATCATATCACACTCTCCTTTACAATTTTACGATTGACGAATTCTTCGGCGGCGCTGACTGCATCCTCGCTCCCCACCATCAAAATGACGTCCCCCGCATACAGTTCGGCAAAGGGGCCGGGGGAGAGGATCACATGCTGCCCACGCCGGATGGCCACGATGGTGCCGCCGGTGGCCTGCCAAAAGCGGATGGAGCCGATGCTTTTCCCAATCAGGGCAGAGTCCTTGGGAATGCGGATTTCATAGTTTGGAAAAGGGCGGTTGGCAGCGGCGGAATAGGTGGCGCTGTTGCTCAGCAGCGCTGTGGTCACGTCGATCAGCCGGTGATTGAGCTCCGTGTACTCGCCGATCAGATCCTTGAGCTGCGCGTACAGGGCAAAGGTGTCGGAGTGTTCGCCGTACTGCTCCAGATACCGCCTGGCATTGTCCGCTGAAAGCACGTTGACCCCGCTCTGGGGCCTGACGTCCACCACCCGCATATCCGCTAACTGCTTCAGCGCCCGGCGAATGGTCTCCGGCGAGACGGAATACTCCGACGCCATCACGGACCGGCCGTAGATTTTGCTGCCCTCCTGAAACTCACCGCTGGCAATCCGGGACGCCAGATCGTAGGCAATTTGCAGATATTGTGCAGGTACTACTTTCTCCGCCATGCAGCCACTTCCAATCCATCTGTAAGTAAGATGGACTTATTATATACTAACAACTTTAGAATGTCAATAGGATGTCAGTTGTTAATTATTTATGAACATTGCGAAAATGTGAGATATTTAGAGAAAATGGCGTTAATATTGCGCAAAAAGTGTAACAATTTAATTACAACTTAATAAAAAGTAGAAGTTGGCAGAATGAAATGGACAAAAAAACCCCTCCGGCAAAAGCCGGAGGGGAGAGGGAGAAAACCAGATTTATTTGGCAAAGCTCTCGACGATGTCGACGATCTCCATGCCGATGCGCTGCTGGGCCTCCTGGGTGCCCGCGCCGATGTGGGGGGTGCAGGAGACGTGGGGATGATTGAGCAGTTCTTTGTTGCTGGCGGCCTCTTCGGCAAACACGTCCAGGCCGGCGGCACGGACCTTGCCGGAGTTCAGCGCTTCCAACAGGGCCTCCTCGTCCACGTTGGTGCCGCGGGAGGTGTTGATGAAGATCACGCCGTCTTTCATCTTGGCGATGGTCTCACGGTTGATGAAGGGCTTGCCCTCGATGGCAGGGGTGTGGAGGGTGATGATGTCGGAGTTGGCCAGCACCTCATCCATCTCGGCATAGTGCATGGTGTCGCACTCCAGGCCGTCCACCTTGAAGATATCGTATGCCAGGACGTTCATGCCGAATGCCTGGGCCTTGGCGCCGATGGACTGGCCGATGCGGCCGTAGCCCAGTACGCCCAGAGTCTTGCCGGTGAGCTCCATGCCCTTGGAATAAGCCTTCTTCTCCCACTTTCCTTCCCGCATGGTGTGGCCGGCCACGGATACGTTGCGGGCGCAGGAGAACATGTGGGCCAGAGCCAGCTCTGCCACAGCGTTGGAGGAGGCGCGGGGAGTATTGCGGACCTCAATCCCGTTTTCCTTGGCATAGTCCACATCGATGTTGTCCACACCCACACCGCCGCGGATGATGACCTTCAGCTTGCCGCCCTTGGCCTCGTCGATCTGCTTTGCGCGGACCTTGGTGGCGCTGCGAACCACAGCCACGTCGAACTCTTTCAGCGCGGCGCCCAGGGCGTCGGGCTCATAGAACTGCTCCACTACCTCATGGCCGTTTTCCTTCAGCTTGGCCAGGGCGGTCTTGTCCATACCGTCAGTAACCAGAATACGCATATGAAACGTCTCCTTTAATTTATAATGTAGAGTCAGCGGCTTACTTGGTGTGCTCCGCCTCGTACTTGCTCAGGAAGCCCACCAGGGCCTCAACGCCTTCCTTGGGCATGGCGTTATAAGTAGAGGCGCGCAGTGCGCCCACACTCTTGTGGCCCTTCAGGTTATCGTAGCCGGCGGCCTTGGTGGCAGCCACCACGTCGGCGTCCATCTCCTTGTCGCCGGTGGTGAAGGGGATGTTCATCAGGGAGCGGTACTGCTTCTCCACAGTGCCCTTGAACAGCTTGCTGGAATCCAGGAAGTCGTACAGGACCTGGGCCTTTTCGATGTTGCGCTGATTCATGGCCTCCAGGCCGCCCATGTCCATCAGATACTTGAACACCTTGCCGCAGCAGTAGATTGCCCAGCAGTTGGGGGTGTTGTACATGGAGCCGCTGTCGGCGTGGGTCTTGTACTTCATGTAGGTGGGCACATAGTCCGCCAGATCGTCGCGGATCAAGTCCTCACGGACGATGACCACGGCCATGCCGGCGGGGCCCACGTTCTTCTGGACGCCGGCCCAGATCAGGCCGTAGTCGGAGACGTTGCAGGGCTTGGACAGGAACATGGAGGACTGGTCGGAGACCAGGATCTTGCCCTTGGTGTTGGGCAGGGAGGTATAAGTGGTGCCGTTGATGGTCTCGTTTTCGCAGATGTAGACATAGTCGGCGTTGTCGGGGATATCCAGATCGGAGCAGTCGGGGACATAGGTGAAGTTCTTGTCCGCGCTGGAGGCGACGACCTTCACCTCACCGTATTTCTTGGCCTCGGCAATGGCCTTCTTGGACCAGGAGCCGGTTTCCACATAGCAGGCCACGCCGTTTTTCATCAGGTTCATGGGAACCATGGCAAACTGCAGCGTGCCGCCGCCTTGGACGAACAGGACCTTGTAGTTGTCGGGGATGCCCATCAGCTTGCGCAGATCAGCCTCTGTCTCGTCAACAATGGTCTGGAACACCTTGGAGCGGTGACTCATCTCCATCACGCTCATACCGCTGCCGCGATAGTTCAGCACCTCGCCGGCGATCTCCTCCAGGACAGGCTCGGGCATCATGGCGGGACCTGCGGAGAAATTGAATGTGCGACCGTACTTCATTTTCGTTGCCTCCATTTTCTGTTTTCAGTTGTGGGTGCTCTGTTTTTTCATTTATGTCATCAGTATACGACATCCGGATGGGATATTCAACCAAGGAAGCTGAAAATTTTGAACTCTCAGCAATGAAAAAGCGTCATGTTGGAGCCAGGGGGCGGATAGAAAGGCGAAAATTGTGTTTTCCATTCCCCAGGAAAGGGAGTTGCATTCCGCCGGGGAATTTTTTATAATATTTTTAACGGGATTTTAACGGCTTGATCAGACGGCCGGAATGGGGAAATCGCCGGAGGGCGCAGTTGAATGGATGGGAGAGGGACGCATGGACGCGTGCAGGGCATTTTTTTACCGGGTGAAGCTGTATCTGACCGCCTTGGGCAAGTGGGTGGCCCTGGCGGTGGTGACGGGGTTTTGCTGCGGCATTCTTGGCGCGCTGTTCCACATGGGGGTGGAGCTGGCGACGGAGTACCGTACGGGACACCCCTGGCTTTTGTGGCTGCTGCCGGCGGCGGGCCTGGCCATTGTGGGGCTCTACAAGCTGACCCGCACGGAGGGCCAGGGCACCAATGATATCATCGATGTGGTCCACCTTGGGAAGGGGCTCTCCATCTGGCTGCTGCCCACCATCTTTTTCAGCACGCTGCTGACCCACCTCTGCGGCGGCAGCGCGGGCCGGGAGGGCGCGGCCCTTCAGATGGGCGGCGACATCGGCTACCACATGGGCATGATGTTCCAAATGGACGACCGGGACATCCGCACGGCCACGCTGTGCGGTATGTCGGCCTTTTTTTCCGCCCTCTTCGGGACTCCGCTCACCGCCACGGTGTTCGCCATCGTCGTGGTCAGCATCGGCGTGTTGTACCACGCCGCGTTCATTCCCTGCCTGGTGGGGTCGCTGACCGCCTATTGGGTCTCCCTTGAGCTGGGGGTGGAGCCCACCCGCTTTGCCGTGGCCGCGCCGGAGTTGGATGCGGCCATGATGGCCCGGGTGGCGGTCCTGGGCGCGCTGTGTGCCCTCGTGTCCATCCTTTTTTGCAACAGCATCCACTACCTCCAGCGCGCCCTGACGAAGTGTCTGCCCAATCCGTGGGTCCGGGCGGCCGTGGGCGGATGTGCCGTCATTGTGCTGACCTTTCTCTGTGGAACCGGGGACTACAACGGCGCAGGCATGGAGGTGATCGTCCGGGCCGTGGAGGGCGGCGCGGCACGGCCGGAGTCGTTCCTTTTGAAGATACTATTCACCGCCGTGACGCTGGGCGCGGGATTCAAGGGCGGAGAAGTGGTGCCCTCCTTTTTCGTGGGGGCCACATTCGGCTGCTGGATGGGGCCGCTGCTGGGGATTCCCGCCGCCTTCGGCGCGGCGCTGGGGCTGGTATCTGTGTTCTGCGGGGCGGTGAACTGCCCAATCGCCTCCATCTTTTTGAGCATTGAGCTGTTCGGCGCCGGGGGGATGCTCTATTTCGCCCTCTCCTGCGGCATCAGCTACATGCTCTCCGGCTACAACGGGCTGTACAGCAGCCAGACCATTCTCTATTCCAAGCTGAAGGCCCAGTACATCAATGCCAAGGCCAACGAATACCACGCGGGGCAGATCTGGGAAGAGGAGGAATAAATTCAGGCTTATGACACAAACTGCTCCCGTACTGCTCGGCAGGCCTGCCGAGCCTGGCAGGAGGGGTTTTATGATTGAAGTGCTGAGTGTCGCCGGAATTTCCCTGGTCTCCCTTGTGGTTCTGCTGATCCTGACTAAGCTGATGGGCAGCAAGCAGGTCTCCCAGATGACCATGTTCGACTATGTGATCGGAATCACCATCGGCTCCATTGCTGCGGAGCTTGCAACGGAACTGGAGCAGCCAATTCAGCCGCTGGTGGCGATGATCGTCTACGGCCTTGTTGCGTTGGGGATCACCATCTGGACCGAAAAGTCCCTGAAGGCGCGCCGCATGCTCAGCGGAAAGCCCATCATTTTGCTGGACAAAGGGGTCATTTACCGGGAGAACCTGAAAAAGGCCAAACTGGATTTATCAGAATTTTTGACCTACTGCCGCATTGAGGGGTATTTCGATCTGAACCAGATTCAGACGGCCGTCTTTGAGCACAACGGAAAGGTGAGCTTTCTGCCCAAGGCCATGCAGCGGCCGGCCACGCCGGCGGACTTCTCCATCCAGCCTCAGCAGGAATTGCTGCAGCTGCCCCTGGTCCTGGATGGCTATGCGCTGCCGCAGAACCTGAAGCGGATGGGAAAGGACGAAACCTGGCTGCAGCGCACCCTCTCCAAGCAGGGCTATCACGGTGCGGAAGAGGTGCTGCTGGCGCTGTGCGACGGAAGCAATCAGATCACTGTATTTCCCATGCATCCGCCGAAAGGACCGGAATCTGCCGGCATAGAATAGAGACGGGTGATGAAAGATGGATGGCTTCTGCCTGACCACGGGGATCAATACGCTGGCAGTGACGCTGGCGCAGACGATGACGGACGACGAGCTGGCCCTGGCGGCGGCCTTCCTGACGCAGTTAGGAGACACGCTCGCTACGATCGCCGTGGTGCGGGCGCAGTGCGAGGCAAAGAAAACCGGACCGGGATAGGCTCCCGGTCCGGTTTTTATTAGTTTTCTGCCGTACGGTTGAGCAGCTCCCGCGCCTCACGCAGGTTGCCGCTCTCCATCTCCCGCAGCTTTTCCACCGCCTGCCGCTGGGCATCGGGATTTTCCCCCAGCTTCACGGCCCTGTCGATCATGGCCTTGAGGTCGTCGGTGGAGAGGCGCTCCAAATCCACGAACAGCTCCTGGCCAATATAGCGCAAAAAGGCGCTCACCTTCGGATCGTAGACCACGCCCACCAGGGGGACTCCCTGGCCGGCGGCAAAGATCAGCGCGTGGAGCCGCATGGAGACCACCACCTCCATCCGGGAAAGCACGCCGATGATGGACCCGGCGCCGCCCGCGTCGGGCAGGAAGTAGCGGGGCACCTTGAGGTCCCGGGCGGCCAACGCCGCGGCGGAGGGGTCAGAGTGCTTTTCCACCGAAACGAAAACCGGGGTCAGGCCATAGGTTCTGTAGGCGTACTCTGCAGCCTCGCCGAAGCAGGCGGCCCGGGCGTCAAAGCCCTTCCAGTGGCGCAGGGCAAAGCAGATATACCTGCCGTGGGGCGGGATTCCGGCCTTCAGCATGGTGCTGTCCACCACGTCGTCGTCCGCCTTGGGGAGGGTCAGCGCCGGGTCCGCCGTCAACAGGATTTTGGGCCCGGAGACGCCGATGGCCCGCAGCTCCTGCAGGGAGTCCGGCTCCCGGAGCGTTATGACGTCTACATAGCGGTTGAGGATATCGGCAGCCAACTTCTTGTGGTTTTCCCGCAGAATGGGGCCGATGCCGCAGCCGTACATCTGCACCTCACAGCCGCGCCGCTTGGCGGTGGCGATGTTATTGAGGTAGTACCAGAGGGACCGGCGGCTGGTGACATCCTGGATCAGGCTGCCGCCGCCGTTGATATAAAGCTTGCTGCGGCCCATGATCCGGGGCCAGGCAAAGAGGTTGGAGCGGTGGACGGCCTGCACCCGGTAGGTGAGGCGGGTGTCCCGGGGGTTTTTGCTCAGCACGGTGATGGGCATGTCCGGGTCGATTTCCCGCATCTCCCGTAAGATGGCCTCCAGAATGGCGTCATCCCCCGCGTTGCCCCGGCCATAGGCGCCGCAGATCACGGCGCCGTCCCGCTTCTGTTTGGGGCGGTGGTAGCGCCGGAGCACCTCTTCATAGATGTGCAGCTGGGTGTCCACCGTATTCTGGATGGAGAAGTGGGTGGAGGCCTTTTCATAGAGCCGCCGGCCCATGTCGCGGCGCAGCTGTTCGTCCCGGGCCAGGGTGGCCAGGGCGCGGCCCAGGGCCTCGTGGTCCCCGGGCGTGAACAGGAAGCCGTTGACGTCCTGGTCGATGAGATAGGGGATACCGCCCACGGCGGTGGCCACCGTGGCCAGCTTCCAGCGGGCCCCCTCCGTCAGGGCATAGGGGAAGGTCTCGGACAGCGAGGTCAGGCAGTTGATGTCCAGTGCGTGGTAGAAGCGGTCCATACCGCCGGAGATCCACCCGGCGAAGCACACCGGCACCTGAAGTTCCTCCGCAAGCTTGCCCAGCATCTGGCGCTCCTCGCCGTCGCCCGCGATGACCAGCCGCAGATTGGGGCACTGGCGGTAGGCCGCGGCATAGCCTCGGATCAGGGTGGACATGTCCTTGACCGGGTTCAAGCGCGCGGCGATGCCGGCCACCACGGAGTGCTCATCCACGTCCGCCCCCAGGGACCGCAGGTACTCCAGCCGGTCCTCGTCCACCCGCGTGGGGGTGAAATCGATGCCGTTATAAATAGTGTAGAACCGGTCGGCGGGAAAGCCACGGGAGATCAGCAGGTCCACCATGGCGTCGGACACACCGATGCGGTAGTCCAGCTTCCGCAGCGCCCAGGAGTTGATGTTGCCGAAGGTGAGGCGGCTGAGGGGACGGCCAAGGTAGTCCAGCTTGTAGTCGCTGTGGACGGTGGTCACTACCGGCACCTGGAGCCGCCGGCGCAGCAGCGCGCCGATCATGTTGGCCCGGGAGCCGTGGCAGTGGATCACTTGGAATCCCTCGGCCTGGATGTGCTGGCTCAACTGGCGGCAGACGTGGCTCACGTTGTTGCCGTTCATGATTTGCGTCGGGATGCCCAGGCTCCTGGCTTCCTCCGCAAAGGGGCCGTCCCGAAAACAGATCAGCTGGGCGGTGATGCTCCTGTTCAGGTGTTTCAGGAGGCTGAGCACATGGGTTTTGGCCCCGCCGGAGTCGCCGCCGCTGATGAGATGAATGACTTTCATAGCTGTCCTCGAATCGTAAAGAATGAAGAATGGTACTTGTGCCGATGAAAAAACCATGGTACAATGTCGAAGTTAACGAAAGTATTATACAGTGCCTGTCCCATAAGGTCAAGCAAAGGAGTTTGCCATGAAAGAGAAGAAGCTGTTCGGGAAATTGAATATCATTGACTTCCTCGTAATCGTGCTGTTGGTTGTGGTCGTGGCGTTTGTGGGCTATAAGCTGGTCAACCGGGGCTCGGGTTCCGGAGGGGAAAGCAGCCGCATCGGCATCAAGTACACGGTGAAGTGCGAGGAGATCGACGAGCGGGTTTACGACGAAGCCCTCAAATATATTCCCTCCCAGGTGATGTCCAACGGCGAGCTGTGCTCGGTGAACATCGTGGGCGTGGAGAAGGAGCCCCACTACGTAATGACCGCCGATGGGCAGTGGGTAGAGGAGTACGGCAAGGTGGACCTGGTCTTCTCCCTGGAGGGCACGGTGGCAAACACCGCAGTCATCACCTCCGAGGTGGGCTCCCAGGAAATCCGTGTGGGCAAGAGCGACCACATCGTCAAAAGTGAGTTCATCGAAGTCACCGGCGGCGTGATCACCTCTGTAGAGTGGGATATCCCCGAATAAAAAGAACGTGCCGCCTCCCGGCCGGGAGGCGGCTTTTTTATGTTCCGGCGGTACAGCGGCGCAGCAGACGCTCCGAGCGCTGTTGGACGTGCTGCGGGATCGGGGATGCCTCCAACTGGCGGCGCAGGCGCCCGGCGTTCAGGTGCCCTGCGGCCAGATACTCCTCCACCAAACGCACCTTTTCCTCCCGGTCCGGGAAGAGCTGGTAGAGCAGATACCAGTCCTCCAGATAGGGGAAGGGGATCATGCAGCCGGACAGGAGGCGGCGCTCAGCCACATGGGATTCCTCAAAACAGTAGACATAGCAACCGGAATCGTGCTCCACCGCCAAGTTGCACATCAGATCGATCTCCAGCCCCCGGATGTTGTATTCACAAAAGACCTCCGTGGCATAGGGCTTCTGGGGTCTCCGGGGATATGGTTGACCCAGAGAGGATAGAATCTGATCTGCCGCGGCCTCGTCCCCCTTTCGGATCAGCAGGTCCACGTCGTGGAAATCGGACACGATCCCCAGGCTGTAGAGGAGCAGGGAGGCTCCAGCCGCCCAAATAAGGCCCTCCCGGTCCAAAAGGCGGGCCGCCTGAGAGAGAACCGACAGCTTTTCCGGCGCAGTCATCATGGCTCCCCCTGACTTTTTTTAAAGGTGAGATACCCCTCCAGAATCAGCGCGGCGGCCACCGCATCCACGGTTTTTTTCCGTTTCTTGGCGTTTTTGCCCGCGCCCATGAGAATCTGATGGGCATCGATGGTGGTGCGCCGCTCATCCCACAGCACGACCGGAAGCCCTGTGGACTGCCGCAGGAGCTCCGCCATGGCTTCCGCTTTTTCCGCCCGGGGTCCGCGGGTGCCGTCCATATTCAGCGGATGGCCCAGCACCAGCTCCTCCACGCCGTGGGCCCGGCAAAGCCCGCAGACCTCTGCCACCACCTGTTCCTGACGCCGGGAGTGGATGGTGTCGGTGTGGCCGGCCAGAAAACCGGTGGGATCGGAAATGGCGATTCCGGTGTGGGCGTCGCCGTAGTCGATGGCCATGATACGCATAGCATACTCCTTAGTTTGATCGGATTTTATTTCATATTATAGTGTGCTGCCGCCTGGAAACGGAGAATGTGCCCGGTTGAGCACAAAATGAAACACCGAGGCAGAAAAGATTGGTTTTTCAGTGAAAAAGTTATTGACCTGATGATTTTCCTGTGTTAAACTTATACTTACCTGTGAAAAAGGGCTATTTTGTCATGCGCTTTTTTCGCTTTTTACGCAGGGCAGAAAATTCCTTTTTCCAAAGCAGGGAGGCAAGCGGCGGTCCCGAAAAGCGGATCGCCCAATAATAAGGAGGTGCCGTTAGATGCGCGTTAAGATCACTTTGAGATGCAACGAGTGCAAGCAGAGAAACTATAACACGATGAAGAACAAGAAGAATGACCCGGATCGTCTGGAGATGAACAAGTACTGCCCCTTCTGCCGCAAGCACACGCTTCACACCGAGACCAAGTAATGGAAATACGGACGAATGAGAAAGGGCGTGTAAACTGAACATGGCAGAGGAAAAGAAAAAGAAGGACCGCGGCCGTTGGTTCCGCGAGATGAAAAGCGAACTGAAGAAGATCGTTTGGCCTGAAGGCAAGACCGTGGCGAAGAACACCGGTACGGTTTTGCTCTGTTCTCTGGCGATTGGCGTATGCATCTGGGTCTTTGACTATGTGGCCGTCAACGCCATTCAGCTGTTGATCGGCGCCCTGGCGGGCTAAGGAGACCGGTATGGCTGATAGCGCTAAGTGGTATGTGCTGCATACCTATTCCGGCTATGAAAACGCCGTAAAGACCAGCATCGAGAAGTTTGTCAAAGGCCGCGGCATGGAGGATATGGTCCTGAAAATGGAAATCCCCATGGAGATGGTCACCGAGGTTTCCGATTCCGGCGCCAGCAAGGAAGTGGAGCGGAAGGTATTCCCCGGCTACGTGCTGATCAAGATGGTTCTGACCGACGAGACCTGGCACCTGGTGCGCAATGTCCGCGGTGTGACAGGGTTTGTCGGTTCTGCCAATAAGCCAATCCCTCTTTCCGAGGAAGAGGTCCTTGCCCTGGGCATGGAGAAACACGAGATCGTCGTGAAGTACAATGTGGGCGACCATGTGAAGATCGTGGACGGCCCCCTGGCCAGCTTTATGGGGATCGTGGAGGAGATCGAGCCGGAGAAGAACAAGGTCCGGGTCGTGGTGTCCATGTTCGGCAGAGAGACACCGGTAGAGCTGGAGCTCGACCAGGTGGAGACTCAGAAGTAACAAGCCGCTCTGGCGGCAAACCAAGTGGGAGGGGCTCCAGCCCCGCCAAATCCGGCCGCAGAGCGGCCGACACCACATTATTCAATTAGGAGGTGCTACTTCGTGGCACAGAAAATTACCGGTTATGTAAAACTGCAGATCCCCGCGGGCAAGGCAACTCCCGCGCCCCCCGTCGGCCCTGCCCTGGGTCAGCACGGCGTCAACATCGCTGCTTTTACCAAGGAGTTCAACGAGCGCACCAAGAACGACATGGGTATGATCATCCCCGTCGTGATCACGGTCTACGCCGACCGCTCCTTCTCCTTCATCACCAAGACGCCTCCCGCGGCTGTCCTGATCAAGAAGGAGTGCAACATCGAGTCCGGCTCCGGTGTCCCCAACAAGACCAAGGTGGCTACCATCTCCAAGGCCTCCGTCCAGAAGATCGCCGAGCTCAAGATGAAGGACCTGAATGCGGCCAGCCTGGAAGCAGCCATGAGCATGGTCGCCGGCACCGCCCGCTCCATGGGCGTCGTGGTGGGCGACTGATTCGTCACGGCAACCGCAAAAATACTCACATATTTGAGCGGCTTAGGCCGTTCCATACAGTGGGAGGAGTATTCCGAATAACCACTATGAGGAGGAAGTAACATTGTTTAGAGGCAAGAAGTATAAAGAGAGCGCGAAGCAGATCGACAAGAACACCCTGTACGATGCTGCCGAGGGCTTCGGTTTGATTTGTAAGACCGCTTCCGCCAAGTTTGACGAGACCGTCGAACTGCACGTGAAGTTGGGCGTTGACTCCCGTCACGCCGACCAGCAGGTCCGCGGCGCCATCGTGCTGCCCCACGGAACCGGCAAGACCGTCCGCGTCCTGGTATTCGCCAAGGGCGACAAGGCTGACGCCGCCCGCGAGGCCGGCGCCGACTATGTGGGCGATATGGACCTGGTGGAGAAAATCCAGAAGGAAAACTGGTTTGATTTTGATGTGGTCATCGCCAGCCCTGACATGATGGGTGTGGTGGGCCGTCTTGGTAAGGTGCTGGGCCCCAAGGGCTTGATGCCTTCCCCCAAGGCCGGAACCGTGGCTCCCGACGTGGCGAAGGCTGTGAAGGAGGTCAAGGCCGGTAAGATTGAGTACCGCCTGGACAAGACCAACATCATCCACTGCCCCATCGGCAAGGTGTCCTTTGGCCCTGAGAAGCTGACGGACAACTACAATGCTCTGATGGGCGCCATCATCAAGGCGAAACCCGCCTCCGCCAAGGGCCAGTATGTGAGAAGCTGCGTCGCTGCTTCCACCATGGGCCCCGGCGTGAAGATGAACGCCGCCAAGGTTTAATTCCACACGCGGTATCTGCCGCAAAATTGTCTCTTGACAAATTTTGACGGTTTGATATACTAAGTGATGCGTTCCAAAGACAGCAGGAGGGGGTTCCCCATAAGACCTGCCGAGGACAGCAAGTGATTGCTACACCGTCCTTGTGTCTTTGCGCACGAGGACGGTTTTCTTTTTGAACGCACCGATCAATCTCTGGAGGTGAAAACAAGTATGCCTAACGCAAAAGTTCTCAGTGAGAAGCAAGCCATTGTCGCCAATCTGACTGAAAAGCTGCAGAAAGCCGCGGCCGGCGTGATCGTCGACTACAAGGGCATCAACGTTGCAGAGGATACTGCCCTGCGCAGCGAGTGCCGTGAAAGCGGTGTGGATTACGCCGTGGTGAAGAACACCCTGCTTCGCTTTGCATTCAACAACGTTGGCCTCAATGAGCTGGACGAGCTGCTCAACGGCACCACGTCTCTGGCCCTGTCCGATGATCCCGTGGCTCCCGCCCGGGTCCTCTCCGGCTTTGCCAAGAAGTTAGACGGCAAGTTCGAGATCAAGGGCGGCTTCATGGAGGGCAAGGTTGTCCCCATGGAGACCATCCAGCGGCTGGCTTCCATCCCCGCTCTGCCTGTCCTGCAGGCCCAGGTGCTGGGTACCATGCTGGCCCCCATTTCCGGCCTGGCCTGCGTCCTGAAGCAGATCGCCGAAAAGAACGGCGCTGTGGACGCTCCCGCAGCCGAAGAGGCTGCTCCTGCTGCTGAATAATCGGCGGTACACAAAATCTGAAATTTACTATTAGGAGGCTAATCAAATGTCTGAAAAAGTTACTGCTATGATCGAAGAGATCAAGGCTCTGACCGTCCTGGAACTGTCCGAGCTGGTTCACGCTCTGGAGGAAGAGTTCGGCGTTTCCGCCGCTGCCATGGCTGCTCCCGCTGCTGGTGCTGCTGCTCCCGCTGCTGAGGAGAAGACTGACTTTGACGTTGTCCTGACCGGCTTTGACGCCGCTGCCAAGATCAAGGTCATCAAGGCTGTTCGTGAGATCACCGGCCAGGGCCTGGCTGAGGCCAAGGCTACTGTCGAAGGCGCTCCCAAGACCCTGAAGGAAGCTGTCTCCAAGGACGAGGCCGAGACCCTGAAGAAGACCCTGGAAGAGGCCGGCGCTAAGGTTGAGCTGAAGTAAGCAGCAAACTATCAAAAAAGCCCCCAAGGCAAATTTGCCTTGGGGGCTTTTTTTACGCATATGGGTGCTCTCACGGAATCATCCGCATCGGGTGCCGATTTTGGATGTCTTGCCTGAGATCCGATGTGATAAAACGGTTCAGAGTGAAGTCCTCATGGTGGGTGAAAGGGAAGAGGCGCACCGCAGATGCGGCGCGCCTCTTCCCTTGTTATGTGCAAAACAGAGTTGATCAGGATTTACTTGGCTGCCTTGGCTTCTTTTCTCAGCTTTACATCAGGCAGTCTGAACAGGGGGATAAAGCGATCCAAGCCAGTGAAGGTGAGGACCAGGATACTGACCACAGAGATCATGGACATCCAGTTGTTTACGATGATATCCCAAACGCTGATCTCAACGATGGGGAACACCGCGGAAGCGATGGCCAGATAGAACACGGGGAAGCAGTGCCAGGGGATCATTTCAGAGCCGTACACACCCAAGGCATCGGTAAAGGTAGCCAGACGGGTGCGCAGTCTGTATTGCTCTTCCTCCGTGGCCTCCACGTTCTCCTCAACAATACCGCGGACGATGGGGGAGAAGGTAGCGATCTCAGCGGATTCATCAGACAGGGCGGCGTTGCCGACGACGCACAGGATACCGCACCAGCCCATCAGATGGTGGACATTCTTGGACAGCCTGACGACCAATTTTGCCAGGGGTTCGAAGGCATTCATACTGTTCATGATGCCGCCGAAGGCCGCGACCCACATCATCATGACGATGGCCCAGCTGCCGGACTCACCGAACGCGGAGAGAACCATGTCGTTCAGCCAGGTCATGGGGGTGCAGGTGCCGGCGAAGGTGCCCAGGATCATGGCGGAGAGCATGCCGGTGCCAAGGCACAGCATGGTGTTCATGCCGGTGAAGGCAGTGCCGATGACCAGAATGAAGGGGATGACCATGTAGATGGGAACGCCGGTCTGGACCTGCTCCAACAGAGACAGTGCGGCGGGACGCTCCACTTCCAAAGCGGCATACGCCTCAGGAGGAATGTTTTCCAGAGCTTCGGCCAGGCTGCCCTGAGTGGAGGGCAGGGAGAGGGACATTGCAAAGGTGATGATCAGCGTGATGATGATGCACAGAATGGACCAAGGGCCCTGGTGCTTCACACGGTCGATGATCTTGACGTCCTGCATGCCGCAGGAAAGAACGGTGGTATCGGAGATCATGCCGATGTTATCACCAAAGCAAGAGCCGCCGGCGATGGCGCCCAGCACCAGAGTGGTGTTGCCGCCCAGGATGTAGTTCAGCCACAGGAAAATGGGGGCGCAGGCAGCGAAGGTGCCCCAGGAGGTACCGGTCGCCAAGGACAGCAGGCAGGTCAGGATAAAGGAAAGCGGGGCAATGGTCTGACCGGTGACGCCAGCTGCCAGAGAAAGGTTGATGATAGAGGCGCCGACGCCGGTAGCCATGAAGCACTCGCCCACGCCATAGGCGAACATACTGACGAAGAACACCATGACAATGCTGCGGACGGAGTTGACGCCGAACTCAAAGGCAGCGTCGAAATTGTTGCGGTTGACATACATGCTTACCACAACGGCGCAGAAGACGGCGATGGGTGCGGCAACCAACAGGTCAAGCTGAAGGAAGATGACCAGCAGGATGAAGACAAACAGGGGGACGAACTTGAAAATTGCCAGTCCTACTGATTCCTCTCTCGGGCCCTTGTTTTTGGTATCTGTACTCATTGATGAACATCCTTTCCGTTTTATATAGACTTTTGGGATTCAAATTTTCCTTGGTCTTTTAGCAACGATCGGAGTTTTTTCTTTGGTGATTCCGCATGCTGGTATTTGCACTGTGCGCCAATTTTACTTAGAGACAGGTGCCTCGGAGTCCACAGGACGGTAGGTCTTCTTGCTGGGCTTTTGACCGGTCTTCCACTGGAACAGACCCAGGAAACCCCAAACAACAGCGATCAGGGGGCAGATCCAGTTAAACAGGGCAAAGGGCAGATAGGTGAAACAGCCCACGCCCAAGGCCGCAGAGGCAAAGGCACCGCACAGGTTCCAGGGGATCAGCAGGGAAGTGACGGTGCCGGAGTCCTCCAGTGTACGGGACAGGCACTGGGGCAGCATATCCTTCTCCTTGTAAACGGGCATCATCAGCTTGCCGCCCAGGATGATGGTCATGTACTGGCTGGCAGTGACCAGGTTCAGCAGGATCTCGATCACCACAGTGGTGGCGACCATGGTGCCCACGGTGCGGGTCAGGCCGCGCATCTTGCTCAGAATCTCATCCAACACACCGCACTTCTCCAGGATGCCGCCGAAGGCCATGACGATGACGGTCAGGCTGGCGGTGTAGTGCATGGAGAACATGCCGCCGCGGGAGAGCAGCTTATCAATGTCATAGAAGCCGGTGTCGGAGACAAAGCCGTTTTCCATGATGCTCATGATGCCGGGGATGCTCTGGCCCTGAACCAGAATCGCCAGAGCTGCGGCAACCAGGGCGGAGATCAAAAGGGTCGGGAAGGCGGGGAACTTCTTAATGGCCAGAACCAGCACCAGAATCACGGGGATCAGGGTGGTGAGGTTCAGTTGGAAGATGCTCTCCAGGGATTCCAGGATCTGAGCAATGGTTTCACTGTTGGCATCGCCGCTGTGGCTGAACCCCAGAACGGTGAAGCCGACCAAGGCAATCACGATGGCGGGGCCGCCGGTGGTGAGCATGGCCTTGATGTGGTCAAAGAGGTCTGCGCCTGCCACAGCGGGGGCCACGTTGGTGGTATCGGACATGGGGGACATCTTGTCGCCGAAGGCAGCGCCGGAAACGATGGCGCCCGCGGTCATGGCGGGGTTCATATCCAAACCCATGCCAACGCCCATCAGCGCGACGCCCACGGTGCCGATGGTGGACCAGGAGCTGCCGGTAGCCAGGGATGTAATCATGCAGGCGATGCAGGCGGTGGCCAGGAACAGGCCCGGGTTAATCAGCTTCAGGCCCCAATAGATGATCATGGGGACCGTGCCGCTGGCAATCCAGGAGCCCATCACAGCGCCGATGGTGTAAAGGATAATCAGCGTGGGGATGGTCAGGTTTCCGCTGGAGATGATGGCTTCCTCAATCTTGGAGTAGGGGCAGCCGGTAAGTACCAGCATCAGGATGCAGAACCCCATGCAGGTCAGCATGGTAATGTGCAGCTGCTGACCAGTCAGGAAGATGGCAGAGCACATGGCTGCAACCAGGAAAGCCATAATGACAAAGGATACCCAAGTTTTTGGCTGGAAATTTTGCTCGTTATTCTCCATAATAAATTCCTCTCTTGGCCGAACCATACGAATCCGGCCTCTGATTTTTGGTGAATGGTCAATTCACCTGTTTGCCGGCCAGATACGTCCCAACGGCAGAGATAGAACGGAGGTCGTTGGGATCGACAGCGGTGGGGTCGCCATTGAGTACGACAAAATCGGCGTATTTGCCGGCTTCCACACTGCCTTTGGTGCCATCCTCAAAGGAGGCATAGGCGGAGTCCAAGGTAAAGCCCTTGAGTACCTGCTCGATGGTCAGGCGCTCTTCGGGGTACCAGCCGCCCTCCGGCCAGCCGGTGAGATCCTTGCGGTTGACCGCGATGTAAGCGCTGTCGATGGGGTTGACAGAGTCCACAGGGCAGTCGGAGGAAAGGGGAACCCGCAGGCCCATCTCGTTCATCGTGCGATAGGCATAGGATTCCTTCATGCGCTCTTTGCCCACCCGGTCCTCCACACAGTGCATGTCGGCGCCAACGCAGACAGGCTCGGCATAGGCCAGGATGTGGTTTTTGAGCATGCGGTTCAGGATCTCTTTTGTAGTGATCTGGACATGGATGATGCCGCTTCTGGGGTCCTCAACAGGGTGTTCGCGCTCTGCTTTTTCATAGGCATTGAGCACCATATTCATGGCGCCGTCGCCGATGGCGTGGCAGACCACCTGCATCCCGTTGGCATAGGCCGTTCCGATCAGCTCATCCAGTTCATCCTGGGTAAAGACGTGGATGCCGCAGGTGTTGGGGTCATCGGAGTAGGGCTCGCTCAGATAGGCGGTGCGCTGGCCGATGGAACCGTCGGTCAACAGCTTCAAGGGCCCGATCTTGAACATGTCGGAGCCAACACCGGTCTTATAGCCGGCGGATAAAAACTGCTTGAACCGGTCGATCTGGGGCAGCAGGCACTGCTCATAGACACGGACCTTCAGCTTGCCTTCAGCCTCTAACTCCTGGTAAGCCTGGATGACATTGTTCCAGTTTTTAGAGGAGAAGGTCTCAAAGTCATCGGTCTGGACAGAGGTGAGTCCCAATTTAGAGACAAAGTCGATGGCATCATAGAGCATCTCCTTGATCTCGGCGACACTCTTGTCGGGCACCTTGGAATAAGCCAAATATCGGGCGTTTTCCTTCAGCACGCCGGTGGCGTGGCCGTCGGCGTCCCGCTCGATCTCGCCGCCCTCCGGATTGGGGGTGGAGTCATCAATGCCGATGACTTCCAAGGCCTTGGAGTTGACTGCCACGATATGCTCGCACACACGGGTGAAGATCATGGGATACTCCGTGGAAATCGAATCCAGGTCTCCCCGGTTCGGGGTCCGCTTTTCTGGAAAAGAGCTCTGGTTCCAACCGGCGCCGGAAATCCAGGTTCCGGGGGCGGGCTTGCGCTCTGAAAGCCACTGCCTGGACCGCTCCTGGATCTCCGCGATGGAACCGGCTCCATACAGATTGATCTTGGTGCGGGAGTAAGCGAAATTCAAAAGGTGCAGGTGGCTGTCGTTGAATCCGGGGAGCACAGTGTTGCCCGAGAGGTCCACCACAGCCGCGTCGGAGCCGGCGGCTGCAAGGACTTCCTCCCGGCTGCCGACTTTGACGAACCTGTCGTCCTCCACCAAAAACGCCTCAGCCCTGGGCTGATTGGGGTTGATGGTGATGACATTTGCGTTTACATATGCTGTTTTCAAATTGATCGCGCCTTTCTATTTCACCAATCAGGCAGTTTCGCCGCCGTCGATGGGAATGTGCTGGCCGGTGATGTACTTGGCTTCGTCGGATGCAAGGAATGCATAGAGGGCGGCCACTTCCTCGGGCTCAGCGTGGCGCTTCATGGGAATGCCCTCGTTGACCACTGCCAGCATCTCATCGGTATACTCGGCGCGCTGCATGGGAGTCAGCACATAGCCGGGGCACACGGAATTGACCCGCACATAGGGAGCGCACTCCAGAGCCAGGGAACGACCCAGCAGGATCACGCCGGCCTTGGATGCGTTGTAGTCGGTGTAGTAGGGATGGCCTTCCATGCCGTTGGTGGAAGCGGTCATCAGAATGACGCCGGACTTCTGAGGCATCATGCGGGAGACAGCCTCTTTGCAGCACAGGAACATGCCGTCCAGGTTGATGCCCATGACTTTGCGCCACTGGGCAAAGTCGGTTTCCACGAACTTCTTGCGGACGCTGATGCCCGCGTTGGAGACCAGGACATCGATGCCGCCGATCAGCTCATCAACCTTCTTGAAGCCGTTGACCACGCTCTCCTCGCTGCTGACATCCACCGCGACGGTGCCGGCCAGACCGGGGATTTCCGCCTTCACGGCCTCCAGCGCTTTTTCGTTGATGTCGAACGCCACAACCTTGGCACCCTCATCCACAAAGCGCTGTACGGTTGCCTTGCCGATGCCGCTGGCGCCGCCAGTGACTACGACTCTCTTGCCCTTCAGCTCCTCATATTTCTTTACCATTGATATTCCTCCTATTCTCTATTTACCTATTTGAATCAAGCAGGCAATTGCCCGCTGAATTCCACTTTGATCAGATCCTGTGGATCTGCCCTCTCATCATCCAATCAGTGACTTTTGAGGCCCCGGGACGGCATAGCATCCCAACGGAAACGGCCCGCCGACCGGAACCGTGTCACGCCTCACTGCGGGCGTGTCAAACATTATTTGCGGGAGTAAACTTCCTTGCCGCCGAGATAGGTCTTTTCCACATGGATGTCTTTGATTGCCATGGGGTCCACCTCGAAAAGATCGGAATCCAACACCACAAAGTCGGCAAGCTTGCCGGGGGCAATGGTTCCCTTGATGTTCTCTTCATAGGAGGAGTATGCGGCGTTCTTCGTAAACATGGACACCGCCTCGTACACGGTGACGCTGTTTTCAGGATACCAGCCGCCCTCCGGGAACCCGGACATATCCTTGCGGTTGACCACGGCGTAGATACCCTCGATGGGATCATAGCTTTCGCAGGGGGCGTCGGAGCCCGCCGTGAGGATCAGGCCTTCGTCGATCAGGCGGCGCCAGCAATATAAGTACTTGCGGCGGTCTTCCCTGACCCGGCTGCCCACCCACTTCAAATCCGTGGAGATGAACAGGGGCTGCATGTCGATGACCACCGGGAGCTTCTTGATCCGCTCGATCAGCTCATCGCTGAGCAGTGCCAGGTGGATCATGCGAAAACGGGCATCCGGCTTGGGATGCTCTGAATAGACGGTTTCAATTGCGGTGGTGAACATCTCCACAGCACGGTCACCGATGGCGTGGGCGCCGACCTGGAAGCCGCGCTCATAGCCGGCCCGCACCAAGGCGTTCAGTTCTTCCTGGGTGTAGTTGGGCGTACCCACATTCGTGGGATCGTCGGCGTAGGGCTCGGTCATGTAGGCGTTGCGTCCGCCTAAGTTGCCGTCAAGGTACAGTTTATAAAAACCGTATTTCACCATGTCGTCGCCGAGCCCGGTGTGGAAGTGGAGGTTCTGGCCGGGCAGCTCGTCATAATTCACATAGACGCGGACCGTCAGACGGCCCTCCTGGTTCAGCTCCTGATAGGCATCCAGATACTCAGGGAGGTCACAGTGCAGGCCCTGGATAGGGTGTACGCCGGTGAGGCCGTGGCTGTTTAAGTCGCGGCAGGCTTTTTCCAGAATATCCTTTTTTGCCTCCAGGGACCCCAATGGATCGGGGGCAAGTGCAATGATATCCGAGCCGGCGGCGTCAAACAGGACTCCGGTGGGCTCACCGTTTGCGTCAAACTCCACGGTGTTGGGAACCTTGGGCTGAAAGCCGCGGCCAATGCCGCCTGCTGCCAGCGCCATGGAGTTTGCAGAAAACATGTGGGCGCAATAGCGGGACAGGACGAGGGGGTTGCAGGGGCAAACCGCGTCCAGCATTTCTTTGGTCGGCAGGATACGCTGATCTGTAAAGACCTCCTGATCGAACCCAGTTCCCAAAATCCACTGCCCGTCCGGGGTTTCCTCGGCGCGCCGACGGACCCTTTCCAACAGCTCGGACATGGTCCGCACATCCTTCAGGTCCATGCGGGTCAGGTTCCGCGCCGATGCGAAGAGATGCTGATGCGTATCGATCATGCCGGGCAGGACCGGGGCCCCGCCTAAATCGACGACATCCTGAGCCATCTGCAATGCGCCTTCATTGCTGCCGCAGTAAATAAATTTACCGTTTTCCACAACAACTGCCTGACAGGTGTCGTGCTCTTTTTCCATCGTGTAGAATTTACCGTTGATATAAGCCTTTGCCATGAAAGTCCCCCTGTTCTCTATTTTGCATGATTGGATGCGTTTTGTCAATTTCGGTCTCTGCCGATCTTGCAGATCTGCTCTTCCATGTAGTTGATGATGACCCGTACATAGCCCGAGAGCATATCGTCCACCTCGCTGTCGCCGGTGTCCACCAGCAGGGGGCTGCCCTGGAGATGGAACAGCTTTTCCTGGGTAGCCAGCACGTGGAGCCGCTCTCTGCCGATGCGGCGCATCACAGCCGCGCTGAGCTGCTGGTTGCCCCGCCCAAGAAGGAAGCCCTGCCCACCGGTGGGGGTGATGATCAGGTGGGTTTCCCGCTCGTCCATGCGGCGCAGGATATCCTGCTCACAAAGGTCGGACTGCACCAACTGCTTGTTTAAGATCAGATCCACACCAATCAGGGTGTCCGGCAGTCCCAACACATCCATCAGCGTTTTGGTGGTGGAGCCGGGGCCGACCAGATAATAGAGGTCGGGCTTCATCTGATCGATCATCTCCCAGGCGATGTTCACCTGCTGGGAGTGCTCACTCAGGGGAGACGGTGCTTTGCTGCTCTGTAAAAACCGCCGCTCGTAGGGGACCTGGAGATAGCCATAGAGGCTGGTGCTGACACGGCCTTCCCGGTAGGCAGACTCGTCGATATCCACCACCTCGGCCTCACGGGTCTGGGCACACCCGCCCTTGAGATAGTTTAAGGCCAGGCTGCCGGCCGCTTCGGGCCGGATGGCATATACGGGGGAGTGGATTTTCACACCGGCGGGAATGCCAAGGGCCACCTTCTGACTGCCTACAGCCGACACCACGTCACGGGCCGTGCCGTCGCCGCCCGCAAAGAGCAGCAGGTCGGCGTCCTTCATGGCGCGGGCGGCGGCAATGGTGTCAGAGGCGGAGCTCTCCTGGGTACAGGTGGTATAAACCACCTGTACCCGGAAGCCTAACTTTTTTGCCAGATCTTCCCCCATTTCACCGGAGGCGCACAGCACCAGCAGATCGTCCTTCAAGGGGAGCAGCGCCTTCAGCGCGGCGGCGGCACGGTCGTTGGCCTTGCGCACCGCACCACGGCGCACCGCCTCCTCGTACATGCCGTCGGTCCCCTTGAGTCCAACACTTCCGCCCATGCCGGCGATGGGGTTGATCAGTAAACCTAAGGTTTTCAATTGAACTTCTTCTGATAGCAGCGCCAAGTCACAGCCCACTGGTCGGGATCATCCATGTTGGACTCATCCAGCTGGTGGCAGACGCTCTGATAGGGAGCGCCCTTGACCTTCTCAGGATTGTTGTAAGCCTCGTCGAAAACATACTTGAGGGTCTCGATGTACTCGTCGATATCGTCCTTGGAGGGAGTCTCGGTGGGCTCCAGGGTCATGGGCTCGGGCACATAGTAGGGGTGGTGGCTCTGCCAATAGTGCATGCCGAAGTCCATCATGCGGCGCTGCACATCGGCAGTGGAGACGCCGGTCTCGTTGAAGAGAGTCTCCAGAGTGTAGCGGCACTGTTCGATGCGCTGCTTGCCGGGGATGTAGGGGGCATCCACACAGTGGAGGTCCATCAGCTTCTTGAACATGTAGTTGTTGTTCAAGACTGCGGTCTTGGCCACCTGATACAGGCCGTCGGGACCCAGGGAGCGGATCCAGGCATAGGCCTTCAGGATGACGGGAGCCACGCCGTTGAACTCGCGGACCTTGCCGATTGCGGAGGGATCGGAGGTGATGTCATAGTTGTAGAAGTACTTCTCACCATCGAAGTCCACCAGGGGACCGGGCAGGAACTTCTCCAGGAACTTGGCGCAGCCGGTGGCGCCGCAGGCGGGGCCGCCGCAGCCGTGAGGTGTGGAGAAGGTCTTGTGCAGGTTGAAGAAGCACATATCAAAGCCGGCTTCTCTTGCGCGGGTAACACCCAGGAGGCCGTTGGCGTTGGCCTGGTCATAGCCGCACAGGCCGCCCTTTTCGTGGACCAGCTTGGTGAACTCCAGGACGTTCTTGTTGTAGACGCCGGTATCCTCGGGGTTTGCCACAATGAAGGCGGCGGTGTGCTCGTTTACAGCAGCCTTAAAGGCCTCGTAATCGGGGTAGCCGTCCTTGTCGGGATGGATGTAAATGATCTTAAAGCCCTTGACGTGGGGAGCCGCGGCGTCGGAGGGGTGGGAGTAAATGGTGGTGATGATCTCGTTGCGCTCTTTCTCCTCGCCTCTGGACTTGAAATAGGAGTAGACCAGGGAGGCCATGGTCAGGATACCCTGGCTGCCGCCGCTGGGCTGGAAGGTGAAGCGGTCCATGCCGGAGATCTCGCACATATAGCGGTTGGTATCGTACATGATCTGCATGATGCCCTGGCAGGTGCTCTCATCCTGCAGAGGATGCATTTCGCGCATCTCAGGCAGGTTGGCCAGCTGGTCGTTGACCTTGGGGCTGTACTTCACGGTGCAGGTGCCCTGGCCGATCTCGATGTTCACATCGGCGCCCAGGGTCTCCTGAGCCAGGCGGGCGTAATGGCGCAGCACCCGGGGCTGAGAGATCTCAGGCAGGGCGGGAGCGCTCTTGCGCTGCAAAAACTCAGGCATGGCGGAGGTTCCGGCCACTGCCTCCTGGACGGCGGGGCTGGCCTTGGGGACCAGGATGCCGCGCTCGCCGGGCTTGGTCAGTTCAAAAATTACAGGTTCGTCCCACTTGGCCTGGTGAAACCCCGTGCGAACCTTGGAGCTTCTGTCAATCTTTTTCATATTCGTTTCTCCTTTCACACATCACAGGATCTCGCCCAGAGCGGAGACCAGGCGGTCGATGTCTTCCTTGGTGTGGATTTCTGTCACACAGTACATGGCGCACTGGCCCAGGGCCGGGAAGTCCTTGGACAGATCCTTGCCGCCGAAGATGCCCTTGTCCAGAAGAGCCTTATTGATCTGCTCCACCGTCTTGCCGGTCTTGGAGAAGTCAACGACAAACTCCTTGAAGAAGGGGGTGGAGAAGCGAATGGAGACATTGTTCAGACCGGCGATTTCCTTGGCAGCGTACTGGGCATTCTGCATGATGGTCTCGCCCACTTCCTGCATGCCCTTGGGGCCCATGGTGGCCAGGTACACGCCGGCGGTGATGCCCCACAGGGCGGACTGGGTGCCCACGTATTCCTTGGCCTTCTCACGCAGGTGGCCGAAGGAGGTGCGGTCATAGGCGACGTCGCCGAAGGCATACTCGCCCGGGGTGTTGGTGCAGCAGATGCCGAACAGGCGGGAGGGGAACTCCAGCACGTACTTGGGGTCGTCCATGGTGGCCATGAAGCCGGACTGGCCGCCGCCATAGTTCATGTGGATGCCCAGAGGCTGCAAATCGCCGCAGACAATGTCCGCGCCATAGGAGCGGGGGACGGAGACGACACCCAGGGAGATGGGATCCACGCCCACTACGCACTGCGCGCCCACGGCATGGGCAGCGTCGGCGATCTGCTGGGCCTGGACTTCCAGAACGCCCAGATAGGAGGGGTTCTCAAAGTAGACGACGCCGGTCTTGTCGGAAAGCTTGCTCTTCAGGTCATTGAGATCCATGCAGCCGGTGGCGTTGTCGATGGCCACGGTCACGAGCTCCAGATCGGGCTCGCAGTAGTTTTTGATGACCGCCAGCTTTTCCGGATCAATGGAGCCGGTCAGCAGCACCTGGGTGCGGTCCGCAACGCGGCAGCCCATGCGGATGGCGGTGGCTGCGGCCTGGGCCCAGTCCATGGTGGGGACGTTGACCACTTCCATGTCCACCAGCTCAGCCATCAGGCTTTCGTACTCAAAGAGGCTCTGGAACCGGCCGAAATCGTTATAGGATTCGCCGCCGTATGCGGTGACGAACTCGCCCTTGCCGTTGACCTCGTCGCAGATGGCGGGCACATAGTGCTGCCAGCAGCCGGCGCCCAAGAAGTTCAGGTTGTCGGCACAGGTCTTGTTCTTCTTCAGCACGCCCTCCACATGGCGGCGCAGCTCATATTCGGAGCCAAAGGCCTCGGGGAGATTCATCTGGTCCTTGAGGATGATCTCATCGGGCACTTCTGCATGGAGCTCCTCCAGGGAATTCAGGCCCAGCTCGCGGAGCATCTCCTGCTCTACTTCCGGAACGGAATTCGGGATGTACGGGTGACTTTTAAAACCTTTCACGCTCATAGCATTCATTTCCTTTCTGTATTGATGGGATTAGGCGATACCGCCGCCGTCCACCACCAGCGCTGCGCCGGTGACCCAGCTGGCCAGGTCGGAGCAGAGGAAGAGCACGCCGTTGGCGATGTCCTCGGGCTGACCGATGCGGGCCAGGGGACGGCCGGAACCGCAGGACTTGAGGAACGCGTCGATGTCGGCGTCGCTCTTGATCTCGCCGGTCTGGCGGCCCTCGCTGACCATCATGGCAGTGACGGTGTCACCGGGGTTGATGGAGTTGACGCGGATGTTGTCCTTGCCGAAGTCAATGGCCATGGCGCGGGTGACGTTGACGATGCCGCCCTTCACCGCGCAGTAAGCAGCAGCCAGGTCGCCGCCCTTGAGGCCCCAGCCGGAGCCGGTGTTGACAATGGAGCCGCCGCCGACCTTCTTCATCTCGGGGATTACGTGCTTGCTCATCAGGAACAGGCCCTTCAGACCCACATCCAAAACAAAGTCCCACTCCTTCTCGGAGAGATCCTCGATGGTTTTGCGGACAGTGACACCGGCGTTGTTGTGCAGGATGTCGATACGGCCGAACTTGTCGACAATAGCCTTGACGGTGGCGATGACGCTCTCTTCATTGGTGACGTCACACTTGAAGAAGGCGGCCTGGCGGCCGGCGTCGCGCAGTTCCTGGGCCTTTTCCTCAGCCTTGTCGCTCACATCCACGATGGCCACTGCAGCGCCATAGGCGGACAGCAACTGGGAAACACCCAGGCCGATTCCGGAACCGCCGCCGGTGATAACGGCGACTTTACCGGTCAGGTTCAGCGGATCTTTTTTCTGTAACATAATTACATCCTCCTCTTTTTCTAAACAAATCAAATTGACAATCGCGCGGTATTCTCAATTCTTTTGTCTGCCGAAGTTTATAAAGCAATTTGCGTGCCACTTTTGTATAGAGAGCAAATAAATCAAAAAAAGTGAAAGAATGAACAAAAAATGAACGACGCTTTTGTGAGACAAGGAGAAAAAAACAGAAAAAATCCATGGCAAAATTTACATTTGACAAAAATGTGACAGCTTTGCATAGACAGATTTGCCAAGCTGGATGACAAATTTGTCAAATGTGAATGCAATGGGCCTTGCATTTTTCAAAATGTCATGGTAAACTCCTCACTATAGAAATAAAGCCAGCTGTTTTTACGAATTTACCAAGTTCTCCGTTGTTTTTTGCTTAATCCAACAAAAAACATGTGTGTTTTCCTTGAAAATGATAGCTGGCAAAATTGGAGCGGCCCAAACCCGAAAGTGGGAGCGGGCGGGAGGGGGCAGCATGGATTTACAGGCGCATTCCACGGAATTGTCACAGGTGCTGCAATTGATCCAGCATTTGTTTGGCATAGAATCTGCCATTTTTGACAACTCGGCCACCCTGGTGGTCAGCAGCAGCAAGTACCTTAAGAAGAAGGGGACCATGGTACATAAGCCTTCCATCCTGGAGGTCATTGAGCAGGATGAGGTCACGGTGTTCACCCCGGGCAACATGCCCTCGTGCATTGGGTGCCGGTTCAACGGAAACTGTCCGGCCACGCTGGAAATCCTCAAGCGGATCATGCTGGCGGACTACCCGGTGGGCGTATTGTCCTTTTCCGCGTTCTCCAAGAGCGACCACGACAGGCTCACCCGGGATATCGAGTTTTTCAAGCAGATCATCTATGATTTTGTGGAGTTGATCTCCAACCTGCTGCGGGGCTCCGACGGGGGCATCAACAGCGGGAACATAGACGGCTATCTCTCCGCATTGACAGAGCTGGTGCCGGATGGCCTGCTGGTGACGGACCGGCAGGGGAACATCCTCAGCATGAATGGGGCGGCACTGGGGATGCTGAGCGGCTCCTGCCTGAAATCCGTCAGGGACTTTCTGCCCGACGAGTTGGTCTCCATGATCCTGGAGGGCAGCCGGGTGGACGACCACAGCGTCACCGTGGACAAGGAGAACTCCTTTTCCGTCAGCGCCGTCCCCATCAAGACCGCGGGGGAGGTGCAGGGCGCGGCGGTCCGGCTGGTGCGCAAATCCGGACGGATACTGGCCAAGGCGAAGATTCCGGAGGCGGACACCATGCAGGGCAGCGGCGTCCACATGAGCAGCATCAAGCGCCGGATGAAAAAGGTGGTCAACAGCCCCTCCTCCGTGTTCATCTCCGGAGAGACGGGGACCGGCAAGGGGCTGCTGGCGAAGTCCATCCATTATGAGAGCGAGCGCAGCGACAAGCCCTTTGTGACCATCAGCTGCGCCAACATCCCGGAATCCCTTTTCGAAAGCGAGCTGTTCGGATATGAGGCGGGCGCCTTTACCGGGGCGCTGAAGTCCGGCAAGCGGGGCAAGCTGGAGATGGCCGAGGGGGGTACGCTGTTTCTGGATGAAATCAGCGAGATGCCCATGAACATGCAGGCGAAGCTTTTGAATGTGCTCCAGGATTACCGCTTTGAGCGGGTCGGCGGCACCAATACCGTCCGGGTCAACGCCAGGATCATCTCAGCCTCCAACGCGGATATGAACCAGCGGATTGCGGAGAACCGCTTCCGTGCGGACCTTTTTTACCGGCTGAATGTCATCAATATCGAAATGCTTCCCCTGCGGGAGCGGATGGAGGACATGCCGGAGCTGCTGAGCGCCTTTTTGGCCAAGTTCAACCAGCGGCTCAACTCCCATGTGGCCTCCTTCAGCCAGGAGGTGCTGGATCTCTTCTACCGCTACAGCTGGCCGGGCAATATCCGGCAGCTGGAGAACATTGTGGAGTACTGCGTGAATATGGCGGAGGGGGCCACGGTGAAGGTGGAAGACCTGCCGGCCTATTTCCTCCGGGAGGTCAGCAATCAGCAGACGCCCACCCTCAAGGGGATGGAGAGCGCCACCATCCGGGAGATGCTGGACCACTACGGCTGGGATATGAAGGGCAAGAGCCGCACCGCCGAAGCGCTGGGGATCAGCCTGCGAACACTGTATCGGAAGATGGATCAGGCCCATTTTTCAGATAAATGACCGAAAGAAGGAGACGTACAAATGGAACCCAATGAACTGAAGCAAGAGCCTTTCAAGGCGGAGATCGAACTGGAGGACTTTCAGAAGTTAGACTTCCGGGTCTGCCAGGTGGTGGCCTGCGAGGAGGTGGTTAAGAGCCGCAACTTCCTGAAACTCACCGTCAACGACGGCCAGGGAGAGCGGACCATCATGTCCACCATCCGCTCCTACTATAAGCCCGAGGAGCTGGTGGGCAAGAAGATCGTTGTGCTGGTGAACCTGAAGCCCCACAAGTTCTGCGGCGTGGTCAGCGAGGGAATGCTGATCGCCGTGGACATGCCGGAGCAGGACGACTGCAAGGTCCTCTTTGCCCACGACGACTGCCCCGTGGGCCAGAGCGTCAGCTGAGCTGCCGGGCACGGAATCGACCGCAGAGAAAAGAGACGAGGTACGGAGTTTCCGTACCTCGCCTCTTTTTATGTTTCTCAACTGAAAAGATGTATCATGTTGACCAGCAGGATGGGCATCAGGCAGGCGGGCACCAGGTTCATGACTTTGATGCGGGTGAGGCCCAGCATGTTGAGGGAGAGGGCCACGATGAGGATGGAGCCCACGCAGGTCATCTCCGTGATGATCTCCGCCGTAAGCAGGGGGGAGAGGAAGGAGGCCAGCAGGGCGATGGTCCCCTGGTAGAGGAAAACCGCAAAGGCGGAAAAGACGACGCCCACGCCAAGGGAGGAGGCAAACAGGATGGAGCCCACGCCGTCCAGCAGGGCTTTGGCAAACAGCGTGGAGTGGTCACCGGTGAGCCCATCCTCCAGGGCGCCCACAATGGCCATGGCGCCCACGCAGAAGAGGAGGCAGGAGGTGACAAACCCCTCCGAGACGTTGACGGTGCCGCTGCCCTTCAGGAGGCCGGACACCTTCTTCTGAAGCCAGTCCCCGAGGCCCTGCATCCTGGCGTCCAGGTCCAGCAGCTCGCCGATCACGGCGCCGATGACCATGGACAGGATGGCCACCAGGGTGTTCTCCCCCTCTAACATCCCGTCCACACCGATGTAGAACACACACAGCGACAGGCCCTTCATGATGATCTCTTGGAGCCGGTCGCCAAGGGTCAGCTGCCCGGATGCGCTTTTTTCGCCGGGAAGGCCCGCCAGGTGCCGCAGGACCAACCCGACCGACGCGCCCACCATGATGGCAAGGGCGTTGACAGCAGAACCAATCAACATTGCGCTTCTCTCTCTTTCACCAAATCTGTTACCACACGGGAGGCCAGCATCAGCCCTGCACAGGCCGGGACCCAGGGCGTGCTGGCGGGGACGCTGCGCCGCCCCGGCGGCGGAGCCTCCAACTGCTGTGTTGGGGCGGGTTCCTCCGGGCTGAAGACCACGTTTAAATGCTCGATTCCCCGGCTGCGCAGCTCACGGCGCATAACCCGGGCCAGCGGACAGCCGTATGTCTTGGATAGGTCGGCGATCCGGAGGAGGGAAGGGTCCAGCTTGTTGCCGGTGCCCAGGGCACTGAGTATGGGGATATGGAGGCGCCGGGCGGTCTCGATCAGGTCTATCTTGCAGGAGACCAGGTCGATGGCGTCCACGATGTAGTCGTAGCGGCAGCCCTCCGGAAAGAACTCCGCCCGGTGGGCCGCGTCGTAGGTGGCGCAGACCGGATGGAGCAATGCCTCCGGATGGATGTCCCGGGCCCTGGCGGCAATGGCCTCGGCCTTGCTCTGCCCCAGGGTGGAGTGGAGTGCCTCCAGTTGGCGGTTCAGGTTGGTGGCGGCCACGGTGTCGCTGTCCACCAGGGTCAGCTCCCCCACACCGGCGCGGACCAGGGCCTCCACAGCGTAGCTGCCCACGCCGCCCAGGCCGAAGACGATGACGTGGGAGGCGGCAAGCCGCTCCTGGCCCGATCTTCCCCAGATCATTTCATTTCGTAAAAACTGTCCGTCCATAATCCCTCATAAAAGAGCCGGCTTTGCATGAACAAAGCCGGCTCTTTGAATCAACCAACGTATTGCAGACCTAACTTTGAGGTGGTGGCCTCATAGCCGGAGGTGACTTCCTCATACCACGTGTTGTAGTCCTGGGTGCGCAGGGCGTTTTCCACCTGCACCTGCCAGTAGGGATCGTCCTGACCCACGAAATACATGATGTGATAGCCGTAGTCGGTTTCCACGATGCCGGTGTCGCCCTTCTGGCGGCTTTCGTCGAAGCACCAGTCGTTGAAGGAGGCGACCATCTGACCCTTGTAGACCTGCTCATACAGGCCTCCGTTGGTGTTGGAGCCGGGGTCGGCGGACTGCTCATTGGCCAGTTCGGCAAAGGAGTCCTCGGTGGCCGCGCCGTCTTTCCAAGCCTGGTACAGGCTATCCGCCTGGCTCTTGGCCTGCGCTTTCAGGCGGGCCACATCGTCGTCGTACCCCTCGTCGGTCTCAGCCAGCTGGGAGGCTTCGGTCTGGATCAGGATGTGGCGGACATCCACAGTGTTGTAGTCATAGCGGCTGCGGGTGTGGAAGAGCACCACATAGTAGCCCGTGTCTGCCTCCAAAACAGTGACGTCGCCCGCTTTGCGGGAGGTGTCGAACAGCCACTCCTGAGCAGCCGCGGGAGCGGAGGAGTAAGTGGCTTCCTCTGCGAAATTGTAGCTCAGATCCTCGTTTGCAGCGGACTGGGCCTCCAGGGTCTCGCCGGACTGGAAGCTGGAGAGCACGCCCTCGGCGGTGGTCTTGGCTTCCGCCATGGCGGCCGCGGTCATCTCGTCGGTGACCTCCACGTCGTTTCCGTCCGCGTCCTTGGTGGGCACGGAGCCGCTGACAAAGATACTCTCGTAGTTCACCACGTCGTAGTCCTGCCTGTTGGCCTCATATTCGGCCTTCAGGTCGTCCAGGGTGTAGGAGAGCTGGTTGTTTTGATAGTCGCTGGAGAATTCGGAGGCAATGATGGCCAGACGGACCTGCTTTTTGTAGAGATCCAGGGTCATCTTCTCACCGTACATGGCCTGCAGATAGGTTTCGGCTGTGTAGGAGGTATTGTTGTTGGTGTTGAACTCCTCCACAAAGGAGGCCAGGTCATCCAGGTTGGTCTTTATCTGTTCGTCCAGATCATCCACCGTAAACCCTTCCGCCTCGGCCTTGTCCGCCAGGGCGTGGACGGAGGACATGGTGGCCAGGCCCTGATCCACGAAATACTCATGCCAAGTCTGCCCTTCGCTGAAGGCGGACTGCTGGGCCTTCAAAGACTGGGTGGGGTCGAGGCCGATATAGGAGATATAGTCGCCGTACTGGTTGAGAAAGCTGTTATAGGCGTTGACGTAGTAATAGTTGACTTCCTCGGCCTTGTATTTTTCGCCGTGGATGGTGGCGGCGGAGACGGTATTTTGCAGCACGCCGGACTTGACGACAACAACGATCAAAGCCACAACCACAAAGAGCACACCGATGGCGGCATACATGATGTTGGTCCGTCTTTCCTGTTTGAGGCTCTCCGCCTCCCGGGCGGTGCGGGGATCGCTGAAACCGGTGCCCTCCTGGCCCTGCCGGTTTTTCTTCTCTCGTGAAGCGCTCATTTCATTCAATCCTCTCAATATTATTGCAAACTTAACTTTGTTAAAATACAAAATGCAGTTGTTATTATACTGGATACCGGCGCATTCTGCAAGTCCTAATTATAGGCCGCTTTGTTGAAATGTGCCTGAAACGAATCAAAAGGGGGCCGGCCAACTGGCCGGCCCCCCTGATTTTTGCTTGAACAAAGCCCCGCTGCGGCCGTGCAGACCCCGCTATAACCTGCACCTTTACCGGCAGGTGGGTTGCCTCCAGCCTGGTTCACTGCTTCCAACTTCCGGCCGCAGACAGCAGCCGGGAGGCCTGCAATCCGCAGACTGATCTGGCATCCCTAATAACGAAATGTGGGTTATAAAAATGATCTGACACGCACCGCGCAGGGCAACTTTAAGATAGCACGTTTTCCATCAACATGCAATCAGTTTTTGGAGAAAAGACGACCGGTTTTTCAGGAATCTTCTTCCTCATCTTCCAGGAGCTGTTCCATAAACAGCTCATAAACACGGTCCAATTCCTCGTCGTCATCCAGGGTGGAAAGCAGCTCCTCGCCGTTTTCCAGTACGGATTTTAAAATGACAAGACCGTAGTCCTCTGCGTTTTCCACCTGCTCCGGGTCCTGCTCATCCTCTACCACGGGGAAAAAGGCCATATAGGTCTGTCCGTTATGCTCCAGTGCGTCTACATACTCCAGTTCGATTTCATTGCCGTCTTCGTCCGTCAGGGTGATGAAATTGGGGCCAAACTCCTCGCTCATGGGTTGATCCTCCTTCATAAAGGTAAAGGTAGTGTATCCCGTTTGGCGGCAAAAAGCAAGCCGAAGATTTGAAAATTGGACAGGTGCAAAGCAGGGTGCCCGGCCAGCCGATCAATATGCTTCCATGCCATTTGGTAAAGCCGCTGGAATGGATTCCAGTAACATTGATCAGATCAGGAATACAGAAAAAGCTGCGTCTGGGAAAAACCTGGAACTTTTTCCTGCAAAAATGCGTCAATTTAGAAGTTGACACCCGTGTTATAATAAAATTTATCTTGGAGTTTTTTACTCCATGGAATTTTGGAAGAAAGGGAGGTGCCCTGTCATGGACCATGAACATCAGGAGCGTCAGCCGGCCCAGCGCCGCAGACGCCGCAGAAAACAGAGCACCGGAAAACGGATTGCGAAGATCATCGGTACACTGATGCTGGTCTTTGTCCTGACCTGCTGCTTTTTTGCAGGGATTTTTATGACCTATGTGAATACCACGCTGTCCAAGGAGGCATCCCTGGATATGAGTGAATTCACCAGCAACCAGACCTCTTTTATTTATTATATGGACAAGGATACCGGCCAGTGGGAGGAACTGCAGACCCTGAAGAGCGAGGTCAACCGCATCGAGGTGACCATCGACCAGATTCCCCAGAATCTGCAGGATGCCTGCGTCGCCATTGAGGACGCCCGCTTCTACACCCACAAAGGCGTGGACTGGAAGCGGACTGCCGGCGCGGTGGTCAACATGTTTTTCGGTATGCGGAATACCTTTGGCGGCTCCACCATCACCCAGCAGCTGATCAAGAACCTGACCGGTGACAAGGAGGGGACCGTCAAGCGCAAGGTGACGGAGATTTTCCGGGCGCTGGACCTGGAGAAGCGGTACGAGAAGAGAGAAATTCTGGAGATGTACCTCAATGAAATCTTCCTGGGATACAACTGCTACGGCGTGCAGTCCGCCTCCCAGTACTACTTCGGCAAGGACGTATCCCAGCTGTCCCTTGCGGAGTGCGCCAGCCTGATCGGCATCACCAACAACCCCTGGGTATACGACCCCCTGCGCAATGAAAAGAGCCTGGCCAACAACCAGAGCCGCAAGGAGACCATCCTCTCCGAGATGCTGGATCAGGGCTACATCACCCAGGAGGAGTACGACGGCGCCATGGCGGAGAAGGTGGTTTTCACCGAGGACGCCACGGAGCCGGAGGATGACTCCGACAGCGTGGAGTATAACTCCTACTTTGTGGACCAGGTGATCCGGGACGTGTCCGCGGACCTTGCGGAAAAGCTGGATATTTCCGAAAAGGCGGCCCGGCACCAGCTCTACTACAACGGCTATAAGATCTACACCACCATCGACCCGGAGATTCAGTCCATTGCCGAGTCTGTGTTCGAGGACCGCGCCAACGCGGACTACACCTCCCGGAAGGGCCAGCCGCTCCACTCCGGCATCACCATTGTGGAACCCTCCACCGGCAATGTAGTGGCCATGGTGGGCGACATCGGGAAGAAAGAGGGCGACCTGGTGTGGAACTGGTCCACCACGGTGCGCCAGTGCGGCTCCTCCATCAAGCCCATCGCCACCTATGCACCGGCTCTGGACTCCGGCGTCATCACCATGGCCTCGGTCCTTGACAACTCTCCGGTGCAGCTGCTCAACGGCAAGCCCTGGCCCAAGAACTCCAACGGGACCTACTCCGGGCTGATGACGCTGAGCGCCGCCGTGGCCGGCTCCGTCAACGCCGTGGCGGTCCGGGTCAACCAGATGTTGGGCGTTTCCAACTCCTACTCCTTCCTGGAGAACAACCTGGGCATCACCACGCTGGTGGACGACGACCTGAATCTGTCGGCCCTTGGCCTTGGCGGACTGACCTACGGCGTCACCACGGAGCAGATGGCCGCTGCCTTTGCCTCCTTTGCAAATGACGGCGTTTACAACAAGCCCAGGCTGTATGTGGAGGTCCGGGATTCCTCGGACGAGCTGGTCCTGGAAAATCCCCAGGAGTCCCAGGTGGCCATGAAGGAGACCACGGCCTACTTCATGAACAAGCTGCTCAAGGGCGTCATCTCCGGCGGAACCGGCGGAGGCGCCTACTTCCCCGGGATGACCATTGCCGGTAAGACCGGTACCACCTCCGACAACTACGACCGGTATTTCGTGGGCTACACGCCCTATTACAGCGCCGCCGTCTGGTGCGGCTACAAGGAGAATGAGAAGATCATCTCCAGCGTCAACCCCTCGGCGGCCCTGTGGCGCAAGGTCATGAGCAAGGTCCATGAGGGCCTTTCCAACAAGGACTTCTCCAAGCCCAGCAGCGGTCTGGTGACGGTACAGGTCTGCAGGGACAGCGGTCTTTTGGCCACGGACGCCTGTGCCCACGACATCCGGGGCGAGAGCCGGATCCAGTCGGTGGAGGTGGCAAAGGGAACCGAGCCGACGGAGACCTGCAACCTCCACACGGAAATCCAGTACTGCACGGAGGGGAAATGCATTGCCGGCGAGTACTGCCCGGAGGATACGGTGACCACCGTGTCGGTCCTGGACTACACCCGGGACAGCTTCGGCGCTTCCGTGGCGGACACCCCCTACCTGCTGGGCACGCTGGAAGCTGCCGCGGAGGCGGCCAAGACTGCCTCGGGCACCCCCTGCACCGTCCACACCACGGCTCCGGAGCCGCCGCCCCCGGAAGAGGGCGGTGAAGGCGGCGGAGATCCAAGCGGAAGCGGCGGCGAGGGGGAGGACCCCAACGGCGGAAGCAGCTCCGGCGGGAATACGGATGAACCGGGGGGCGGAGGAGACAACTGGTTTGACGAGTTCTGGGGACCCTCAGAACCCTCCGAACCCACTCAGTGACAGTCTAATTCCATTGTTATCAAAAAAGAGGAGGCTCAAGGCCTCCTCTTTTTCATCGCCTGAATCATTTTGTGACGCACGCCGGTTCAGCGCGGCAGCCGGATGCGCGTCACAAGAGACGTTTTTTATTTCCACAAATGCAGCCAGCCGGAATCCTGAAGCTGCTTGAGCAGCAGCAGCAAAAACGGGAAGAAGATCATCCCCGCAAGGCCCAGGGAGCGGTAGCCCAAATACATGGCCGCCAGGGCGGCGATAGGGGGCAGCCCGGCCTGGGAGGCCATGAGCTTTGGCTCCATAAAGCTGTGGACCAGAAGGATTACCGCGTAGAGTGCCAGCAGCCCAATGCCCCGGGGAACGGCGCCGCTTAAAAAGCAGAATATCCCCCACGGCAGCAGCACCGTGCCCACGCCCAAGATGGGCAGGGCGTCGATCACCGCCGTCAGCACGGCCATCAGCAGCGCATAGTCCACGCCCAACAGCAAAAAGCCGGCCAGCAGCTGTACGAAGGTCAGGAGGATCAGCGTGCACTCTGCCCGCAGCCAGCGGCTCAGCGTGACCAGCACGCTCTTTTTCACGCCCCGGGCCGAAGGCCGCCACCGGTCGGGCAGCTGGCGTACGATGAAGGCGCGGATTTGCGGGTAGCGGCTGGTGGTGTAGAAGACGGCCAATACGGTGGTCACCAGGAACAGGATCAGGTCAGGCAGCTTTTCCGCGCAGGCGGAGAGAAGGTCCAGCAGCTCCTGAGATAATTGGGTGGCAGCCTGCGGCGCCTGGCTTGCCACCGCATCCGGCAGGGTGCGCAGCCAGTTCTGCATCGCCTCCGGGCAGGCCGCGCAAAACCGCTCCAATTTTTGTTCCCATCCGGCCAGCACATTTGGGAGCGGCGCCATCAGGGTGGGAAGCTGCTGCAAAAAGCCATAGGCTTCTTCCGCCAGAGTGGTGAACCCCCGGATCAACAGGAAAAGCGCCAGCCCCAGCAGAAGGAGCGTCAAGCTGGCGGAGGAAAACCCCCGCTGAAAGCCAAAGCGCCGGCGCAGCCACTCCACCGCCGGCTCCAGGCAGGCGGCAATGGCCAGTGCCAGCACAAACGGCAGCATCCAGGGGATAAAATAGCGGAAGCCCAGGTAAAAGAGGGCGATCCCGGCAGACGCGCATCCGACCCACATCAAAAAAGAAATCTGACGGTTCATAAAGGCCCCCTCTCCGGTTTATAGATTTCCTGGGAAAGAAACTGTCGAAATTTGGATAAAATTTTGCTTGCCCATTGCGGACAGATGTGTTATGATGATGAACATTCAAAGACAAATGCCTATAGGAGGTGGACATCGTGAGCATCCAGATCAAGTACTACCTGGTGGCGGCGGACGCGCTGCCTGAAATTTTCATCAAGGTGGCCGAGGCCAAGCGCATGATGCAGACAGGGGAGGCGGACACGGTGGGCGCTGCTACCCGACAGGTGGGTATCAGCCGCAGCGCGTTTTACAAGTACAAGGACGCGGTGCAGCCCTTCAATGACATGAAGGCAGGGCGGATCATCACCTTTTATGCCATGCTGAAGGACAACACGGGCGTGCTGTCCAGCGTCCTGTCTATTTTTGCCAACTCGGGAGCAAATATACTGACCATCAATCAGAGCATTCCCACCAACGGATGCGCCGCCGTGACCATCTCCGCGGAGACCTCGGACATGGAGGAGACGCTGGAGGCGCTGATCGCGGAGGTCTCCTCCGCGCCCGGAGTGGTGAAATTTGAAATTCTGGCCGGATAACCGGATAAGGAGAGAGCGGAAATGATTCAGATCGCGATTATGGGATTTGGCACGGTGGGCGGCGGTGTGGCCGAGGTGCTTTCCCGCAACGGCATGCAGATTGCCCAAAAGTTAGGGGAGGAGGTGTCCCTCAAGACCATATTGGTGCGCCACTTTAAGGATGGCCCCTACCGTCCGCGGATGACCGACGACTTTGCAAGGATTGAAAATGACCCGGACCTCTCTGTGGTGGTGGAGACCATCGGCGGCGTGGACGCGGCCTATGAGTATACCCGCCGGGCCCTGGAGGCGGGAAAGCACGTGGTCACCGCCAACAAGCAGCTGGTGGCCGAACGGGGTGCGGAGCTTTTGAAACTGGCCAAAGAGAAAAATGTGAACTATCTCTTTGAGGCCAGCGTGGGCGGCGGCATTCCCATTCTGCGCCCTCTGTGCCAGTGCATGGCCGCCAACCAGATCGAGGAGGTCTACGGCATCCTCAACGGGACCACCAACTACATCCTTACCCGCATGGTCCGCACCGGCGCCTTTTTCACCGACGCGCTGCGGGAGGCCCAGGCCAAGGGCTACGCAGAGGCGGACCCCACCGCCGACATCGAGGGCATCGACGCCGGGCGGAAGACCTGCATCCTGGCGGATTTGGCCTTTGGCCAGCAGGTCCTGCCGGAGAGCGTGCCCATGGAGGGCATCTCCCGGCTTTCGCTGCGGGATGTGAAGGTGGCGGAGCGGGCCGGGTACCGGATCAAGCTCCTTGGCCGCGCCATGCGATTGCCCGACGGCAGCCGAACCGCCTATGTGGCGCCTCATCTGATTCCTGAGGACGCGCCCATCGCCACGGTGGAGGACGTGTTCAACGCCATCGTGGTCAAGGGCAACGCCACTGGCGAGGTAATGTTCTACGGCCGGGGCGCGGGCGCCCTGCCCACGGCCTCCGCCGTGGTGGCCGATGTGATCGACGCGCTGCAGCATCGGGAGAAGCGGAAGGAGATCGGCTGGTCTGACAACAGCGCCGGCTTTGTGGGGCCGGAGACGCTGCCCATGCGCTTTTACTTCCGCATCGACGGCAGCCTGACCGACGCCGCCCTGGCCTTCGGCCAGGTGGAGGTGCTGTCGGAGGACGGCGAAACCGCGTTTCTGACCGAGCCCATCCCCGGCAACGAAGCGGCCAACCGGGCAAGGAATCTGAACGTTCTGTCCAAATTCCGGGTGCTTGACACCTGAGCTGCCGGATACAACTATAATGGTATGAAACCGACCCAGCGGTGAGTACTTGTAAAGAGGGGAAAACAATGAGTTTAATTGTCCAGAAATTCGGGGGCAGTTCCGTCCGGGACACCCAACGGATTTTTCATGTTGCCGAAATCATCGCGGAGACCTACAAGGCCGGCAATGATGTGATCGTTGTGCTGTCTGCCCAGGGCGACACCACCGACGAGCTGATCGGCAAGGCCAATGAGATCAATCCTCACGCCTCCAAGCGGGAGATGGATATGCTGCTGTCCACCGGAGAGCAGATTTCCGTTGCCCTGTGCGCCATGGCCCTGGAGAAAATCGGCGTGCCGGCGGTCTCTTTGGCCGCGTGGCAGGTGGGGATTCAGAGCAACAGCGTCCACAGCGACGCACGGATCAAACGGATTGACGAAGAGCGCGTCCGGGGCGAGCTGAACCAGCGCAAGGTGGTTTTGGTGGCCGGGTTCCAGGCAGTGAACAAAAACGGCGACGTCACCACTTTAGGCCGGGGCGGCAGCGACACCAGCGCCGTGGCTCTGGCGGCGTCGTTCCAGGCAGACCTGTGCCAGATCTACACCGACGTGGATGGGATCTACACCTGTGATCCCAGGATTGTGCCCAATGCCCGGAAATTGGAGGCCATTACTTACGACGAGATGCTGGAGTTGGCGTCCCAGGGGGCCCAGGTGCTGCACAACCGCAGCGTGGAACTGGCCAAGAAGTACCATGTGAATCTGGAGGTCCTCTCCAGCTTGGAAAAGAAGCCGGGCACAAAAGTCAAGGAGGTCGTCAAAATGGAAAAAACCAATATCGCCGGTGTGGCGAAGGATACAAGCGTGGCCCGGGTGGCGCTGGTGGGCCTGCAGCACAACCCCGGCGTGGCCTTCCAGGTCTTCTCCCTTTTGGGCAAGGCCAACATCAATGTGGACGTCATCATCCAGTCCATCGGCCGGGGTGACACCAAGGACATCAGCTTCACGGTTCACAAAAAGGACCTGGAGGACGCCCAGCAGGTGCTGGAGGACAACAAGGATGTGCTGAAGTTTGACCACGTGGCGGTGGATGACAAGATCGGCAAGGTGTCCATTGTGGGAGCGGGCATGATGTCCAATGCCGGCGTGGCCGCCAAAATGTTCGAGGCGCTCTACGAGGCGGGCATCAACATCCAGATGATCAACACCTCGGAAATCCGGGTCTCCGTGCTGATCGACGAGAACGATGTGGACCGCGCCGTCCGCGCTGTCCATGCCAAGTTCTTCGACGAGCCCTGAGCGGCTGGCACACTGATCATAAAAAATGCTTCACAGCCGGTTTTATCCGGTTGTGAAGCATTTTATTTTGTAGGAAAAGCCGTGGATTTGTACTCCGATTCGGCGACAGCCGTTACTCCACTTAGCGGCGGGACATGACTTGGCCGCTGCTCCTATGAATTATATTCGTCTATTTCCGCTTGCTGGAGCTGGTCATACTCCCTGCATACATCGTCTATGGCAGCGCCTTGGCAGAGCTCGACGCACAGCTCTTTGATGGTATTCCATGTATTAAAGGAGAGATGGAAGTCCTGATTTGGGATTTGTCCGCCCTGTGCCACACAGCCAACCAATGGGTCGGCCTGCGGCAGCGTAGCGGCCACATTGCCCCGGGCAGAGGAGATTTTACCCAAATTGGAGGCAATCCCATTCAGCGTTTCGACGGTGCACAGGGATTCCACCACACTCAATGCCTCTTTCAGGTGCTCGGAATTGGGGTTTACCGCCAGACGCTGATCCGCGCCTACTACGCAGATTGCACCGTCATCCAGTACGGGCAGCGCCGTCATCTCCATTTCGAAGTGGTAACTGTCTAAAAACGCCTTGGATCGGCAGAGGGAACTGATAAAGGCGCAATTTCCATCTGCAAAGAGGCTGGACTCCTCTTCGCTGCCCGGCAGGGTGTTGAGAGCCTGATCTACATCCAGATATCCTTTATCAATCATTGTCTGCAGAAATGCAAACCCCGCCCGCATGTAGCTGCTGACAGCTGTCTCACCCGAGGAGAGGGCCGACAGGCGTTCTTTTACATCCGGGGACTGATACAAGGGCGCAAACCCGGCGCACATGGCCGGCACGCTGAGGCCATAATCCATATTGGCCCCATAGGGAAGGATCCCATTTTGCTTGAGTGACTCGCATACGGCCCAAAATTCCTCCAGGTTTGTGGGAATTTCCAAATGATACTGATGCAGCAGATCCACATTCCAGATGAGCCCGAAGCAGGAGTAAGAAAGAGGGACGGAGAACACCTTTCCCCGGTAAATGCTCTGCTGAAGCGCATCCTCCGACAGGTTGCTGACATTCGGGAGTTGGGACAGATCGTAAATATAGCCACGCTGGTCAAACTCCAGCACATCTTCCGCCGGAATGATGTATAGGTCGTCCGCCTGGCCGCTTTCCAGCCGCTTCAGCAGCAGTTCACGATAAGAAAGCCCGTCCTCGGCATAAAAGCTGGCATCGTCACTATACAAAATGATATTACTGACGTCGTTCTCCATTTTATCACAGCAATTCTGGATGGCATCCGAGGTGTTGGTCCCCTGGCAGAATAGCGTGATTACAACGTCCGGAACTTGTTTGTCTATGTAGATATCAGGTTCGCTGGGGGTTCCCGCGCAGCCGGTGCAGACCAGCAGGCCCATAAGCCCTGCGGACAGTTTACGCAGGCAGTTCATTGTTCGTGTCATTATGAATGACCTCCATCCTCATTTTTCCAAAACCGCCGGATCGTATCAAACAGGATGGAAAAATCGATGGGTTTTGCAATGTGCGCATCCATCCCGGCGGCCTTGCATCGCTGGATATCCTCGTCAAAAGTGTCGGCAGTCATGGCGATGATGGGAACTTGTCCCTTTTCTGGAAGCTCCCGGATTTCCCGGGCAGCGGTGTATCCATCGACAAGCGGCATATGGATATCCAAAAAAATCATTCCATAATATCCAGCATCATGACGCTCCACCTGCTGGACTGCCATCAGGCCATTTTCGACACTTTCCACCTCGATCCCACTGCCGCGCAGGATCTCCTCGGCGATCTCCCGGTTCAGCGCGTTGTCCTCTGCAAGAAGGACCCGCAGCCCCGTTATGTGATGTGACCGAACCGCGCTGCGCATTTCACGCCGCGGCGCATCCGGTGAGTCCGGCATGTGGCACCGTAGCATCCGGAGCAGTTCCGTACGGAAGATCGGCTTGGTGAGGAAGCCGTCGATTCCCGCCTCAATCGCTTCCTGCTCCGCCTCCTCCCAGTCATAAGCGGACAACAGGATGATAGGTGACTGGGAAGGATTGTTCATACGGATTTGCCGGGCTGCTTCAATCCCGTCCATCCCCGGCATTTTCCAGTCTATAACAACTGCATAGTATATGCGGCCGCTTAAACGAGCCTGTTCCGCGGCATCTACAGCCTCTTGCCCGCTGTACACACAGTCAACCTGCATCCCCAGCTCTTCCATCATTGTGCGCATGCCTGAGCAGATGGCCGGGTCGTCGTCCGCTACCAGAACGGTGCGGCCCTTCAGATCCGGTGCGATGTATCCCTGCTTTTCCGACAATTGGAACGGCAGAGTGACCGTGAAGCAAGAACCATGCCCCACCTCACTGTCCACCTGAATGGTGCCGCCCATCATATCCACAATATTTTTTGTGATGGCCATTCCCAGGCCAGTGCCTATAATTTTGCTGACGCGGCCGTCTTCCGCCCGCTCAAAAGGGGTAAAAATCCGGCTTAGGAACTCAGGGTTTATGCCGATCCCATTGTCCGCTACCTGGAAGACAACCTCAATCCGCCCGTCGTCCACAGGCTGCTCCTGGATATTCAATTGGATCTCCCCATCGTCCGGAGTGTACTTTACCGCGTTGGAGAGGAGATTCAACAGGATCTTTTGGAGGTGCAGCGTATCGCCTATGACGGTGTCATGCTCGAGAACAGCAGAACTGATCTGAAGGGTATGGCCTTTTTTGGTCAGCTCCGGTTTGATCAGCAGCAGTACTCCGGAGATCAGCTCCGGCAAGTTGACAGCCTCCCGCTTCAAATTGATTTTCCCGCTCTCAATACGGGACATGTCCAGGATTTGATTAATGAGTGAGAGCAGATGGTCGGAAGCCACCTTTATTTTTGCAAGACAATTCTCTACCTTGGCTGTATTTTGCAAATTGGACTGGGCAATGGCAACCATACCCACGATCCCGTTCATGGGCGTGCGCAGGTCGTGTGACACGGAGGAGAAGAAAGCGGTCTTGGCCTGATTGCTCTCCTGAGACTGCCGCAGGGCCTCGGCCAGATCGTCCCGCATATGGTGCTCGCTGGTGGTCTCATGCAGGACTGCCAGATATTGCCCTGTCTCTACCGGAATCAGATGGACTTCAATCCAGCGCTGTAAATTGTTGTCCGCGCCGACCTGGTATTCCTTTCGGATATTACCATGCAGTTCCCCGTGGAAAAACGCGTTCCAGCCCTCATCGCTGACGGGAATCCCACACCGTTCGGCCAGCAGCTCGGGATGCTCTGCCACCTGGATTGAATCCAGGTCAAAAAGGACACGGACATTGTCGGAGACCAGCTCCACCCGCTGTTTGTCCGGAGAAAACAGAAGAAAGGCAAAATCCACATTGGCGGAAATGGTCTGAAAAAGCTGTTCCCGGTATATGCGGCTTTTCTCCTGGTTCTTCATGGACTGGCGGCCCAGTACCAGTATGGTGATCAAAATCAACGCCACAAGCAAAACGATCAGCGTGATTTCAATCATCTGCATGATTGTGGAGCTCTCCTGCTGGAGCAGGCTCTGGGATACAATTGAGATGAGATACCAGCCGTATGTGTTGTCCATCGGAAGGAAGCAGAGGCGGCTTGGCTCACCGTTGAATGCTATTCCGATGGTTCCGGCTTTTCCCTCCTGCATCAGTTTCTCCAATGCCTGCTGAACGTCCGGATGGTTTCCGTGTTTCTCCAGAAGCTGATACACGTCGTCAGCATCCGTACCTGCCCCCTCGATCATCCAGCTGCCGTTGTCGCTGCGCACCATGTAAGCATGCCCGGAACTGCCGTTGAAGGTAAACAGGGCGGATTCATTGTATCGGGTAAGCGTCTTATCCGCGTAAAGAGCACCGATCTGCCGGTTATCCAGATAAATTGGGATTTGGAATGTGATTTGAAGCCGCCCGCTGCTGCCCATATAGGCGTCGGAGTAACCGTATGCTCCAGCGGACAGCGCGGTTTCTTCAAACGGGAGCTCCGAGGCATCCACGCTCGCTCCAGTGCTGTCAAACCCGCTCCCCGTCATATCCACATAAGAGAAGCGGTAAAATTGAGTAGACGCGGCAAAATCGGCCAAAACCTCCGCTGGGTTTTGAAACTCACGGCTTTTTGAATACAGCCCGGCAAAGGTCTCTAAAAGCTGTTCGTCGGTTTGCAGCTCATGGTTCAAACTGCTTTCGATCATCCGGGTGGAATTGAGCAGCGTCTCGTTTGCGCTCTGGTTCATTTTTTGGCTGATTTCATTGAGCAGGGCCGTCATAAATGCTCCGGCAACCAGCAGAAGACCCACCACTCCCGCAATAAAAATGATTGACTGTCTTTTATATTTCATCTTTTTCACCTGAACGTTTCGCAATTGCGGATTCTCTCTCTGCCCGCACTGCAGTATTTACAGGACTGGCTGTTCCCATGACCTGCAATTAAAATGACATCTTGGAGAAGAAAACGGTGTAATCCCAGTGAACCTGGATATAAACCACATATTTTTATACCAAATGCTTGCAAACAAAACATTTTTACATTGCTGTATTCCCATAGATTACCATAGATTGTGAGACAAATCCACTTTTTTTAAGAATAAGTCTCACTGCGGCGGCCTGGAAGAAAAATATACGGACTCCATATCAGCCTGATTGAAGAACAAGGCCGTACTTGAACCGGTTTGGTTTTCCCCTGTTCTCTTTTTCCCAAATGCGCATAAGGATAGGACGAGGTGATCCGAATTGAAACAGGTTTCGTTCTACCGGTTCTGCATCGGCTTTCTGGCCGCAATTTTTTTGGGCGTGATCTTTGCCTGCCTGCAGTCCAACTGGCCCTGCTGGCTGACCAACCTGTTCGCGCCTGTTTGCGGCAGCCCTTGGGAACAGAGTAAGCTGGCGTTCTGGCCTATTTTGGGCGGAATCGCCATTGCCAAAGTGTCCACGAAGGAACAGGGCGGAGGAGAGCTGCCCATGCTGGTGCTGACGCCGATTGCACTGAGCCTTGCGCTGTGGATGACCCAGTCCCGCGGCAATTATTTCCTGCTTCTTTGGGTGGCGGCCCTGGCGGCGGGATGGGCCCTGTCCGGCCGCGGCTGCAAGGGGAGGCATGTGTGGCTGCTCCTTGCAGTGGCAATGGCGGCCGCCTATGTGCTCTTCACGTTCCTGCCGCCCATGATGGGCCCGTTTTTGGACCCAAGCGATGTGGCGGCCATGGCCACAATCCCCTGCTAAAAAAGGAGGCTTCCGGTCGGAAGCCTCCTTTTTTATTCTGCGGCGCCGCCAAACCGGGCCTGGTCCCGCTGGATCTGCTTTTGATAGCGGTCCTCCTCAGAGAAGATGCAGCCGCAGTATTTCTGCATATAGAGACCCAGTTCCCGGGCCTTGGACTGGCCCTGGCGAAAGCCGGGCCGGAAATCCCGGTAGAGAAAGCGAACGCCATATCGCTCCGCCAGTTCTCCGGCCGCGGCGGCGATGCGCTCGTGCTGCTGATAGGGGGAGATGAGCAGCGTGGTGGTGAAGGCGGAAAAGCCGTGCTCCGATGCGTAACGGGCCGTTTCCTCCATGCGGCAGGTGTAGCACCAGGCACAGCGGTGGGGGATGTCCTCCGCCACATGGGCCACAAAGTCCCGCAGGCCGTACTCCTCCCGGACGATCAGGTCCATGCCGACGGAGGAGGCGTAGTCCGTCAGGGTGTCCCGCCGGGCCTTATATTCCTGCCAGGGATGGATGTTGGGGTTGTACCAAAACCCAGTGGGTTCCATGCCCTCCTGCCGCAGAGAGTCGATGCAGAAGACGGAGCACGGAGCACAGCAGCAGTGCAATAGGATGGTTTCCATATCAGTGCCTCGATTCGTGAAGAGATAATCGGTTAGTCCGGGCAGCCCATGACGGGCGAAAGCAATCGCTTCCGGCGGCGCCGCAGCAACCCAGACCCGTGGACGGGGAGTGTCCGCATACGTATATAAATTATTATAGCACGGTTCGTCCGGCTGGACAAGGCGGGGGCAGGGGGAAGAATCCTCAGTAAAGAATCCGTTAAGAAATCGCGCAGGAGGGTCCTGCAAAGCATTTCCGGCAGTTTGCCCATTGAATCTTGGGGGGAACTCCGCTAAAATAGGGTCGTAATGCGAATCCTTCGCATTTTCATCAAAGGAGGCTGTTCCTTGAAAGTTGGATTAGACGTCGGATCCACCACCATCAAATGTGTGGTTCTGGATGATTCCGACCGAATCATATATCATACATACGAGCGGCATTTTTCCCACATTCTGGAAAAGTCAGAAGCACTTTTACAGCACATTGCAAAGCAGTATCTCCATGGGCAGAGCGCGCTGTTTGCCATCTCCGGCTCCGCCGGGATGGGGCTTGCGGATTCCTGCGGAGTTTCGTTCGTGCAGGAGGTCTTCGCCACCCGCGTGGCGGCGAACCGATTGGCGCCCGGCACTGATGTGGTGATCGAGCTGGGCGGCGAGGACGCCAAAATCCTGTTTTTGACCGGTGGCATGGAAGTGCGTATGAACGGCAGCTGCGCCGGAGGCACCGGTGCCTTCATCGACCAGATGGCCACGCTGCTGAAGATGAGCGCCGAGGATATGAACCGGGCCGCCGCCCGGGCGGAGAAAACCTATACCATCGCCAGCCGCTGCGGCGTATTTGCCAAAAGCGACATTCAGCCCCTGATCAACCAGGGTGCCCGGTCGGAGGACATTGCCGCCAGCATCTACCAGGCGGTGGTGAATCAGACCATCGCCGGGCTGGCCCAGGGCCGGCCTATCCAGGGAAACGTGCTGTATTTAGGCGGCCCGCTGACCTTCAGCGAGGTGCTGCGCAAGGATTTTGACGCCACCTTAGGAGTGGAGGGAAGCTGCCCGGATAACAGCCTGCTGTATGTGGCTCTGGGCGCCGCCTTCTACGCGGACGCGGCCTATGACCTGGAGCTGCTGGCCCGGAAACTGAGCGGAGCCAATGCCACGGCCCACTATGTGAGCCAGCCGCCGCTTTTTCAAAACCAAGCTGAATACGACGAGTTTGCGGCCCGGCACGCCAGGGCCACAGTGCCTCACGCACCCTTTGACGAAACGTGCGGGCCGGTGCATATCGGCATCGATTCCGGCTCCACCACGGTGAAACTGGTGGTGATCGATGAGGAGGACCGTATCCTTTTCAGTGACTACCGCCCCAATTTGGGCAATCCCATCCCCCTGATCCGCACTGTTTTGCAGCAGATTTTTAAGGAGCACCCCAATTTACAGGTGGCCAGCGTTACCACCACCGGATACGGCGAGGAACTGGCCAAAAATGCCTTTCACGCCGATTGCGGCGTGGTGGAAACGGTGGCTCATTTTACTGCCGCCCGCCACTTTATGCCGGATGTGGACTTCATCATCGACATCGGCGGCCAGGACATGAAGTGCTTCCAGATCGAGGATGGGGCCATCAGCAACATTTTCCTCAACGAGGCCTGCTCTTCCGGCTGCGGCAGCTTTCTCCAGACCTTTGCCCAGACGCTGGGGTACGACGTGAAGGAGTTTGCAAAGCTGGGCCTTTTTGCCGACCGGCCTGTGGACTTGGGCAGCCGCTGCACCGTGTTTATGAATTCCAGCGTGAAGCAGGCGCAAAAGGACGGCGCCACGGTGGAGAACATCTCGGCGGGCCTCTCCATCAGCGTGGTGAAAAACGCGCTCTACAAGGTGATCCGGGCCTCCTCGCCCGAGGAACTGGGCCGGAATATTGTGGTCCAGGGCGGCACCTTTTATAACGAGGCCGTGCTCCGGGCCTTTGAAAAGGAGATGGGGGTGGAGGTGATCCGCCCGGACATCGCCGGACTGATGGGCGCCTTCGGCGCGGCCCTATATGGAAAGAAGCGGTCCGTGCCGGGAAAGCGGAGCACGCTGCTCTCTGCCCAGGAGCTGGAGCACTTCATCCAGGAGACCCGCTCCGTCCAGTGCGGGGGCTGCGGCAACCACTGCCAACTGACGGTAAACCTCTTTTCCGACGGGAAGAAGCTGGTCAGCGGCAACCGGTGCGACCGGCCCGTCACCGGAAAGGCGGACTCCGGGGAGTGGAACCTCTATGCGTATAAGCGGCAGCTGCTGGATCAGTACCAGCCTGTCCCCGGCTTCCGGGGCAGGATCGGGCTTCCGCTGGTGCTGAACTTCTATGAGCTGCTGCCGTTCTGGCACACGTTTTTTACAAAGCTGGGCTTTGAGGTCCACGTGAGCCCCATCTCCTCCCGGAAGCTGTACCTGGAGGGGCAGGCCACCATCCCAAGTGACACCGCCTGTTTTCCCGCCAAGCTGGCCCACGGGCACATCAAGGCACTGTCCCGGATGGGACTGGACGCCATCTTCTATCCCTGCATGACCTACAACGTGGACGAGGGGCTGGGAGACAACCACTACAACTGCCCGGTGGTGGCCTACTATCCGGAGGTGATCGCCGGCAACTGCCCGGAGCTGTCCGGCACCCAGTTCATCTATGACTATGTGGGCATCCACCGGCCCAAGGATTTCCCCGGACACATGACGGCGATTCTGGCGAAATACTTTGACGGCATCTCCCTTCAGGAGGTGCGGCGCGCGGCCGACGCCGCCTATGAGGAATATCACCGCCACATGGAGCAGGTCCGCCGGCGGGGCGGCGAGCTCATTACAAGGGCCCGGGAGGAGCGCCGTCCCATCATTGTACTGGCCGGGCGGCCTTACCACGTGGACCCGGAGGTCAACCACGGCATCGACACGCTGCTCACCCGCTACGGGGCGGCGGTGGTGACGGAGGATTCCGTCTCCTGCCTGGTGGAGAAATTCCCCACCTCGGTGCTGAATCAGTGGACCTACCACTCCAGGCTCTACGCGGCCGCCAGGTACTGCTGCACCCAGAAAGACATGAACCTGGTGCAGCTGGTGAGCTTCGGCTGCGGCGTGGACGCCATCACCACCGATGAGACCCGGGAGATTCTCCAAGCAGGCGGCAAGCTCTACACCCAGCTGAAGATTGACGAAATCACAAACTTAGGGGCTGTGAACATCCGGCTGCGGAGCTTGTTCGCAGCTCTGGACGAGCAAGAAGAAAGGGAAGGATGAGATGGATTATCCCAAGTTCACCCCGGAGATGAAGAAGACACACACCATCCTCATCCCCAACATGGCGGTGACGCAGTTCACTATTTTAAAGGCCGCGTTGGATCACGAGGGGTACAAAAGCGAAATCTTAGGCAACTGCGGCAGCGAGGTGGCCCAGTTGGGGCTGAAGTATGTGCACAACGACACCTGCTACCCGGCGTTGCTTGTGATCGGACAGTTTTTGGATGCGCTGAACTCCGGAAAGTATGACCTGGACCACACGGCGCTGCTGATCACCCAGACCGGCGGCGGCTGCCGGGCCTCCAACTATATCCACCTGCTGCGCAAGGCGCTGGACCGGGCGGGCTACGGCCAGATCCCCGTGGCCAGCCTGAACTTCTCCGGGCTGGAGAAAGACAGCGGCTTCCAGATGACGCTGCCGCTGGTCCGCCAGCTCATCGCCGCCGTGTTCTACGGCGACATGCTGGTGTCCCTGCGCTCCCAGACCGCGCCCTACGAAACGGAGAAGGGCGCGGCGGAGGCCCTGACCCAAAGGTGGCTGGAGCGCATCTGCGGCGAGATCCGCCGGGGAAGGGGCTATTCCTTCCGGGCCATGAAGCGCACCATGCCTCAGATCGCCGCCGAGTTTGCCTCCATCCCCGTGGATCGCTCCGTTCCCAAGGTCAAAGTTGGCGTGGTGGGGGAGATCTACGTGAAGTATTCCCCCCTTGGCAACAACGACCTGGAGCAGTTTTTGGCCTCGCAGGACTGTGAGGTCAACCTGCCGGGGCTGATGGGATTTTTGCAGTACTGTATCTACAACCTGTCCGAGACGGCTAAGCTTTACGGCGGGAAGTGGGTGGAACGGAACCTGTCCGGCTGGCTGCTGGGCCTCCTTGCCGGACCGGAGAAGGCCATGGCTGAAGCGCTGCGGAACAACGGCTATCACGCGCCGCTGCCCTTTGAGGAGTTGGTGAAACAGGCCGACGGCGTCGTCGGCACCGGCGATAAGATGGGCGAGGGCTGGCTGCTCACCGCGGAGATGGTGGAGCTGGTCCGCTCGGGCTATGAGAACATCGTCTGCGCCCAGCCCTTTGGGTGCCTCCCCAACCACATCTGCGGCAAAGGCATGGTCAGCAAAATCCGCGCCCTGTACCCTGAGGCCAACATCACGCCCATCGACTACGACCCCAGCGCCACACGAGTCAACCAGGAGAACCGGATCAAGCTGATGCTGGCTGTGGCCCGGGAGCGGCTTCCCCAGAAGGAGGCTGCGCAGAGCGGCAGCTCACCGGTCCCGGAGATAAGAGGGCACAAATCCAAAGTGCTGCTGACCTCCAAAGGCGCGGCCTGCATTTGAACCATCGCTCCACCGGGGCGGAATCTTCCAGAAAAAGGATGATTCCGCCCCGGTCCTTTTTTGTGAACAGGGCGTAAATAAAGTGAAAGCGGTTGACGGAGCAAACGGAACAGAGGTATAATAAAATGATTTGTTATATGAACCGGCCTACTGTGCCTATGCGCGGCCGGAAGCAGGAGGAAGCGAACATGTGGATTGCGGATAAATGGCAGGACTATGAGCTGCTGGACTGCGGCGGCGGCGAAAAGCTGGAGCGCTGGGGCAGGCAGATTCTGGTGCGGCCGGACCCGCAGGCCATTTGGGAGACGCCTCATAAAAACCCTAACTGGCGCAGGGCCAATGCCCGGTACCTGCGCTCCGCCACCGGCGGCGGACACTGGGAGAAACGAAACCTGCCGGAACAGTGGAGCGCCCGGTACGGGGAGCTGACCTTCCAAATCAAGCCTATGAATTTCAAGCACACGGGGCTCTTTCCCGAACAGGCGGTGAACTGGGACTTTGCCATGGGAAAAATCCGCTCCGCCGGCCGCCCCATCCGTGTGCTGAACCTCTTTGCCTACACCGGCGGGGCCACCGTGGCCTGCGCGGCTGCGGGCGCCTCGGTGTGCCATGTGGACGCGGCCAAGGGCATGGTTTCCTGGGCCAGGGAAAACGCCCGTGCTTCCGGGTTGGAGGGAGCCCCCATCCGGTGGATTGTGGACGACTGCGCCAAATTTGTGGAGCGGGAAATCCGCCGGGGAAAGACTTACGACGCCATCATCATGGACCCGCCCTCCTATGGCCGGGGCCCTTCGGGCGAGGTCTGGAAGCTGGAGGACAACCTCTACGAGTTTGTGAAGCTGTGCGTCGGGGCGTTGTCGGACAAGCCCCTTTTTGTGCTGATCAACTCCTACACCACCGGGCTCGCCCCTTCGGTGCTGGGGTATCTGCTCAGCCTGCTGGTGGGGCAGAAGTACGGCGGCCGCTGCGAATGGGACGAGCTGGGCCTGCCCGTCACCGAGACGGGGCTGTGGCTGCCCTGCGGCGCCACCGGCCGCTGGATGAGCGAATAGCAATTCTTTCATAGGGAAAGTGGAATAAGTTATGTCAACTATGATCCAAACGGAACAGCTTGCATATTCCTACCCGGCGGAGGAAGGGCACAGGCGCGCCGCTGCCCTCCACGGGATTGACCTGAGCATTGAAAAGGGGAGCTTTGTGGCGATCCTGGGCCACAACGGCTCCGGAAAGTCCACCCTGGCCAAGCACTTCAACGCCATTTTGCTGCCCTCCGGCGGCAGGGTGTGGGTGGCGGGGCACGACACCATGGATGAGTCCGCCCTGCTGGAGATCCGGCGCCGGGTGGGGATGGTGTTTCAAAACCCGGACAATCAGATCGTGGCCAACGTGGTGGAAGAGGACGTGGCCTTTGCACCGGAGAATATGGGCGTGCCCACGGAGGAAATCCGCCGCCGGGTGGACAGCGCCCTGAGCGCGGTGGGAATGAGTGGATTTGCCCGCCACGCGCCCCATCTGCTCTCCGGCGGTCAGAAGCAGCGCATCGCCATTGCCGGGGTCATCGCCATGGAGCCGGAGTGCATCGTGCTGGACGAGTCCACGGCCATGCTGGATCCCATCGGCCGGCAGGAGGTGCTCTCCACCGTCCACCGTCTGAACCGGGAGAAGGGAATCACCATTGTGCTCATCACCCACCACATGAACGAGGCTGCGGAGGCCGACCGGGTGGTGGTCATGTCCGACGGGAAAGTGGAGATGGACGGTGCGCCCGGGGAGGTCTTTGTCCAGGTGGAGCGGCTCCATGAGCTGGGGCTGACCGTGCCGGACACGGTAGAGCTTTTATATGAACTGAAACAGGACGGGGTGGAGGTGGCGCTGGACGCCCTCTCCGTGGAAGAATGCGCGGACGCTGTCATCCAGGCGCTGCCGGCGGGAAAGGGAAGATGACAGTGGAGCCGATACTGCAAGTGGAACACCTGGTGCACACCTACAGCGAAGGGACACCCTTTTGCCGCAGCGCGGTGCAGGACATGACCTTTTCGGTGCGCCGGGGTGAATTTTTGGGCATCATCGGGCACACCGGTTCCGGGAAGTCCACGCTGATCCAGCATTTGAACGGGCTGCTGCAGCCCACCTCCGGCCGGATTCTCCTGGACGGGAAGGATATCTGGGCGGAGCCAAAGAAAATCCGGGACGTGCGGTTCCGGGTGGGGCTGGTGTTTCAGTATCCGGAGTACCAGCTTTTTGAGGAGACGGTTTATAAGGACATTGCCTTTGGCCCCACCAACATGGGGAAAACCCCGGAGGAGGTGGACCGGTGCGTCCGGGAGGCTGCTGCCTTTGCCGGCGTCTCCGAGGAGCAGCTCACTCAGTCGCCCTTTGACCTCTCAGGCGGACAAAAGCGGCGGGTGGCCATTGCCGGGGTCATCGCAATGGACCCGGAGGTGCTGATTTTGGACGAGCCCTCCGCCGGCCTTGATCCGGAGGGGCGGGAGCGCCTGCTCTCCAATATCCGGACCTATCACGCCGCCAAGGGCAATACGGTGATCCTGGTCAGCCACAGCATGGACGAGATTGCCCGGAACGTGGACCGCATCCTGGTGCTGAAGGATGCGAAGGTCCTGATGCAGGGCACGCCAAGAGAGGTGTTCGCACGGGCGGAGGAATTGGAGTCCGCGGGGCTCAACGTACCCCAGGTGACAAAAATTGCCCGGGCCCTCCACCAGCGGGGCCTGCCCATTGACCCGGCGGTCTACACGGTGGAGGAGCTGCGCCGGGCGATTCTGGCTCTGAGGGGAGGCGGGTCTCCATGCTGAAAGACATCACCCTGGGCCAGTACTTTCCGGGAGACACCATCGCCCACCGGCTGGACCCGCGCACCAAGCTGATTTTGGTGGTGCTCTATATCGTGGGGCTGTTCTGCGCCAAAAATGTGTTGACCTATGCCATGATGATGGCCGCCCTGTTCCTGTGCGTCAAAGTGTCCAAAGTGGGCGCCAGGGCCCTTTTACGGGGCTTAAAGCCGGTGCTGCTGATCATCGCCTTCACGGCGGTGCTGAACCTGTTTTTCACCTCCGGAGACACCCTGGTGCAGTGGTGGATATTCCGCATCACAAAGCAGGGGCTTCAGATGGCGGTGTTCATGGTGCTGCGCATCACCATGCTCATCATGGGCACCTTTCTCCTGACCTACACCACCAGCCCCATCACCCTGACGGACGGGCTGGAGAGCCTGATGAACCCCCTAAAGAAGCTCCGGGTGCCGGTGCATGAGCTCTCCATGATGATGTCCATCGCCCTGCGCTTCATCCCCACCCTCATTGAGGAGACGGACAAGATCATGTCTGCCCAGAAGGCCCGGGGCGCGGACTTTGAAAGCGGCAACCTGCTCCAGCGGGCCAAGGCCATGATTCCGCTGCTGGTGCCCCTGTTCATCAGCGCCTTCCGTCGGGCGGACGAGCTGGCGGTGGCCATGGAGTGCCGCTGCTACCACGGCGGAGAGGGCCGCACCAAGCTCCATGTGCTGCACTACAAAGCGGCGGATTACCTGGTGATCATGGGAGGACTGGTTTTGACCACCGCGGTGATTATGCTGGGAAGAATGGGTTATTGAGCATGAGAAACATTGCCTTAAAGCTGATGTACAACGGCACGGCCTATCACGGCTGGCAGGTGCAGAAAAACGACGTCACCGTCTGCGGCACCCTGGAGCGGGCCATCGCCATGGTCTGCGGGGGGGAGGCCATCCACCTCACCGGCTGCGGCCGCACCGACGCAGGCGTGCATGCAGAGTGCTATGTGGCCAATTTCCGCACCAGGTCCCGCATCCCGGTGGACCGCCTGCCCTTTGCCATCAACACCCATACCCCGGAGGACATTGTGGTGAGGGAAGCCCTGGAGGTGCCGGAGGAGTTCAACGCCATCGGCTCGTGCCTGAAAAAGGAGTACACTTACCGGATCTACAACTCCCGGATCAAAAATCCGTTTTATGTGAACCGGGCTTACTTTTATCCCAAGCATCTGGACGAGGAGTTCCTGAACCGGGCGGCCCGGGCATTTGAGGGGACTCACGACTTTGCGGCGGTGCGCTCCGTGGGCACGGATGTGAAGAGCACGGTGCGGACGGTTTACTATTGTTATGTCACCCGGCAGTCGGACCTTTTGGAACTGAAGGTCTGCGCCAACGGTTTTTTGTATAATATGGTACGAGCCATCACGGGCACGGTGCTCTATGCGGCGGAGGGCAAGCTGACGCCGGAGGACATCCCGCTGATTCTGGAGCGGGGCGACCGGACGGCGGCCGGCCCCACTGTCCCGCCGGGAGGGCTGTACCTGACAAAACTTTGGTATGAGGATGAACGGCTCAATGGATGAGAAGAAAAAGACGCCAGGGCGGCTGCGCCGCTTTTTAATTTTCCTCCTGACGCTGATTGTGGTTTTGGCCGTGGTTTTGGTGGCGGCTTATCGGGACGGCACCGGCTTTGACGTGCTGCGCCGCTATTTCTCCTATGGGACCTCCGAGGGGTCCGGGGCGGTTCCCTTTACTTATGATGCCAGCACCTCCAACCGGTTTGCCCCCATGGGCAGCGGCCTGGCCATGGCGTCCGCCACCACCGCACAGGTGATGACCGCCAAGGAGAACTACACCCAGGAGGTCAAGATGACCCATCCCGCGCTGGACGTGGGCAAGGACCACATGGTGGCCTACGACATCGGCGGGACCAGCCTCTATGTGCTCAGTGCATCTGAGACGGTGCTGGAGCTGAAGGCGGAGGCGGAGGAGCCCTTCCTCAGCGCAAACCTCAACGGCTCCGACTATCTGGCGGTCACATCGGAGAAGAAGGGGTACAAGGGGAGCGTCAGCGTCTATGACCCCGGCGGCGAGCTGCTGTTTTCCTTCCACTCCTCCGACCGCTTTGTGACGGACGGCTATGTGCTGGAAAACTGCAAGACCCTGGCTGTGGTGACACTGGGCCAGAAGGACAGCACCTTCCTCAGCAATGTGGTGCTCTATCCCCTGGACTCGGAGGAGCCCTCCGGCAGCTACACTATCTCCGACGGAATGGTGCTTGCCATGGGCAGCGTCAACGGGCGGCTGGCCACAGTGTCCGATACCCAGCTGACCTTTGCCGACGAGAGCGGCGGCGTGAAGGGGACGTATTCCTATGGCGGCAGCTTTTTGAGGGAATACGACCTGGGCGGCAGCGACTTTGTGCCGCTGCTGCTGAACCGCTACAAGGCGGGAAGCGTTGGGCGGCTGGTGACGGTGTCGAACTCAGGCGAGGAGATCGCGTCGCTGGATGTGAACGACGAAGTGTTCAACCTCTCCGCCGCAGGCAGGTACGTGGCCGTGCTCTATGCCGACCGGCTTGTGATTTACACCGAAGAGCTTCAGGAGTACGCCATTTTGATGGACACCTCCAGCGCCAGGGATGTGCTGGTGCGCCCGGACGGCTCCGCGCTGCTGCTGGAGTCGGAGCGGGCCACGCTGTTCCTTCCCTGATATTCCCCGTCCTGCCGGAAAGAGGCAGGCTTTGAAAGGTAGGCAAGAATGAATCAAGCTGTTATAATAGACCTGTGTCTGCTGGCGGTGCTGCTGTGCGCCTTCTTCCTGGGTGCCCGCAGGGGGCTGTTCCGCTCCCTGGCGGGGCTGGTGGTGATTGTGGTGTCGCTGGTGTGTGCCACGCTGCTGGCCAACGTGCTGACGGAGCCGGTGATGGAGATTTTCCACCCCATGCTGGAGGAAAAGCTGGAGCAGAAGGTGGACCGTGTGATGGATGGGGAGGCGCTCGCCTCCGCCGGCGGTGTCACCATGCCGGAGAGCACAGCCGCCGACCCCGTTTGGGAACAGGCCCGGCAGCTGCTCCAGGCCCTGGGGATGGGAGACCATCAGGCGGGGTCCCTTGCGGACCGGGTCCAGGAAAAGGTGCGGGACACCGGCATGGAGATCGCCTCCGCTGTGGCGGAGAGCCTGCTGTATTCCATCGTACATGGGATTTTGTTTGTGTTGTCCTTTGTGGTGGTGCTGTTTGCGCTGCGGCTTGTGGTCGCGGCCACGGACCTGGCGCTGAAGCTGCCGGGGCTCCATTTCCTCAACAGCGCCGGCGGAGGGCTTCTGGGCATGGGAGAGGGATTTTTGCTCCTGTTTTTAGCGGTTTGGGCGCTGGAACAGTTTGGAGTAAGTTTTTCCAAGGAGTTGGTGGAGTCCACCTATCTGCTGGAGCTGTTTGTGACAAAGAGTCCTCTGGACCTGCTGTCATCTCTATAGGGCGGACTGTGGCCGTCAATGTAAATCTGGAGGTCAATTATGCAACCTACACTTTGTTCAAGATGTAAAAAAAACGTGGCCGTGGTGTTTATTTCCAAGCTGGAAGAGGGCAAGACGGTAAATGAGGGGCTGTGCCTCAAGTGCGCCAAGGAGCTGGGGCTGCCCCAGGTGGACGACATGATGAAGCGCATGGGCATCTCCGACGAGGATCTGGAGAACATCAACTCCGAGATGCTCCAGGCCTTTGGCGGCGCTGAAAACGCGGAGGACCTGCCCGATGGGGACGACGAGGAGGAAGAGGAGGGCAAGACCGCCACGTTCCCCTTCCTGAACCGTCTCTTTTCCAACGAGTCCGGCGCCTCCTCCAACTCCGCGCCCGCCGGCGGTGAAGGCGAGGAGACCGGCCGCCGGGAAAAGGAGCGCAAGGGGGATAAAAAGCGCAAGTATCTGGAGAGCTACTGCATCAGCCTGAGCCAGAAAGCACTGGACGGGAAATTGGACAACATCGTGGGCCGGGAGCAGGAGATCGAACGGGTGATCCAGATCCTGAACCGCCGCCAGAAAAACAACCCCTGCCTCATCGGTGAGCCCGGCGTAGGCAAGACCGCCATCGCCGAGGGGCTGGCCCAGCGGATTGCCGGCGGCAGCGTGCCTTTCAAGCTCCGGGGGAAGGAGGTCTATCTCCTGGACCTCACCGCCCTGGTGGCGGGCACCCAGTTCCGGGGCCAGTTTGAAAGCCGGATGAAGGGCCTGATCGACGAGGTCAAGCGGCTGGGCAATATCATCCTGGTCATCGACGAGGTGCACAACATTGTGGGGGCCGGCGACGCGGAGGGCAGCATGAACGCCGCCAATATCCTTAAGCCCGCCCTCAGCCGCGGCGAAATCCAGGTTATCGGCGCTACCACCTTCACCGAGTACCGCAAGAGCATCGAGAAGGACACCGCCCTGGAGCGGCGCTTCCAGCCGGTGACGGTAAACGAGCCCAACCTGGAGGATACGCTGAAAATCCTCAGGGGCATTGCCCACTATTATGAGTCCTACCACGGCGTGAAAATCCCGGATGGGATTTTGCGCCAGGCGGTGGTGCTCAGCGAGCGCTATATCACCGACCGCTTCCTGCCGGACAAGGCCATCGACCTCATCGACGAGGCCTGTTCGGACCTGAATTTGAAGGACCCGTCCATTTCCCGCAGGATGATGGCCCAGCGTGAAATGGACGACTACGAAAAAGAGCGGGCCATGATCGAGGAAAAAGAGGAGAAGGCCAACAGCGACTACGAGCGCCTGGCCTACCTCAAGAGCAAGGAGCTGAAGCTGAAGACTGAACTGGATGAGCTGTGCGCCAAGGGCGATCCTCAGCTCTCCATGGAGAACCTGGCCCACGTCATCGAGCTGTGGACCAAGATTCCGGCCTCCCGCATCCGGGAGGAGGAGTTCCGGCGCCTGGCGGAGCTGGAGGATCGGCTGAAGGCCCATATCGTCGGCCAGGACGAGGCCATCGCCGCCGTGGCCGCGGCGGTCCGCCGCAACCGGGTGGGCATCTCCCCCAAGCACAAGCCGGTCTCCTTTATCTTCGTAGGCTCCACCGGTGTGGGCAAGACGGAGCTGGTCAAACAGTTGGCCGACGACCTGTTCAACACCCCGGACGCCCTCATCCGGCTGGATATGTCTGAGTTCATGGAGAAGTACTCCGTCTCCCGTATCGTGGGATCGCCGCCCGGCTATGTGGGTTATGACGAGGCAGGCCAGCTGACGGAAAAAATCCGCCGCAAGCCCTATGCTGTGGTCCTTTTTGACGAGATTGAAAAGGCCCATCCCGACGTGCTGAACATCCTCTTACAGATTTTGGACGACGGCGAGATCACCGACGCCCACGGCAGGAAGGTCAACTTCGAGAACACAGTGATCGTCATGACCTCCAATGCCGGAAGCGACAAAAAGGAGGGGACCGTCGGATTTGACCGCACCCGCAACGAGCAGGGCAGGGACAGGGCGATGAAGGCGCTGGGGCAGTTCCTGCGGCCGGAATTCATCAACCGGGTGGACGAAATCGTCTACTTCAACCAGCTGACGGAGGAGAACTTCCGCGCCATTGCACGCATCATGCTGGGCGAGCTCACGGATTCCCTGAAGGAAAAGGGAATTGTTCTCAGCTGCGACGATGCGCTGGTGGATTGGCTGACCCACAAGTCCTACTCCCTGGCCTACGGCGCCAGAAACCTGCGCCGCACCATCCAGAAGGAACTGGAGGACCCCATGGCCATGGCCATTATCCAGAGTTACGAGTCTCCGGTGACGCAGATCAGGGCCACGGTGGAGAACAATGCCGTCAAGCTGTACACGCTTTAAAGGGGGAGTGCTGCGTGCTGTTCCGCAAGGATATCGAGCCCTGCTGCATCTACTGCAAAAAGGGCAGCCCCATCAGTGAAAAAGAGGTGGCATGCCTGAAAAAGGGCATCGTACCGGCAGAGGGCCGCTGCCGGGCCTTCCGGTACGACCCCCTCAAGCGGGTGCCGCCCCGCCCTGCGGCCCTGGACACCGGAAAACTGAAGCAGGAGGATTTTTCGCTGTAAGGGCGTGTCTACTGCCGCGCTCCGCTCTGGGCGCGAACTGAGAGAAAAGGGGAAATCAAGATGAAGATGGAAAAAGTCTGGGCTGTTTATTGGAGCGCCACGGGTACCACGGAGAAAGTGGTATCTACCATGGCGGAGGAGGCGTCAAAGCGCTTAAGGCTGCCGCTGGAGAAGATCGACTTCACGCTTCCGTGTATGCGGGAGAAGGTGTTTTCCTTCCAGGGGACGGACTTGGTGTTTTTCGGGACGCCCACCTATGCGGGCAGGGTGCCCAACAAGGTGCTGCCCTTTGTCCAGAGCCAGTTCGCGGGAAACGGCGCTTTGGCTGTGAGCGTGGTGCTCTTCGGCAACCGCAGCTTTGATAACTCCCTGGCGGAGCTGGCCTCGGAGCTGGAAAGCCACGGCTTCCACACAGTGGCGGCCTCCGCCTTTGTGGGCCAGCACGCCTTTTCCGACGTCCTGGCCGCCGGCCGGCCGGCGGAAGCGGATTTGCGCCAGGCGGCGGACTTCGCCTCGCAGGTCGCCGACAAGGTGAGCAGCCTCACCGCCCTTCCCGGGCCGATAGCGGTGCCCGGCGACCCGGAGGCGCCCTACTATGTGCCCAAGGGCGTGGATGGGCAGAGCGCCAAATTCCTGAAGGCCAAACCCAAGACCGATCCGGAAAAGTGCGTTTCCTGCGGGCTCTGCGCCAGCATCTGCCCCATGGGCGCCATTGATCCGGCAGACGTGTCCAGCGTGCCGGGCCTTTGCATCAAGTGCCACGCCTGCATCAAGCGCTGCCCCACCCACGCAAAGTACTTAGATGACCCGGCCTTCCTCTCCCACAAGGCTATGCTGGAGCAGACCTTCTCAGAGCCGAAGGTGAATGTGGTGATCCTTTGAACGCAGCAAGAAAGGCGCTGAACACGCTGTTCCTTCTCGCTGCGTGCAACGCTGTCTGGATTTTTCTCCTTGTGGGAGGCGGAACCCTGGGCGCGGCAGCGACCGTGCTTCTCGCGGCAGGATTCCTGATTATCAATGTGCGGCCCGCTGCCAGGACGGCGCCCACGGGGCGTATCCGCCAATTGGAGGCAGGCGCCGAATTGCTGAAGCTCTTTTTGATCACCGCCACAATCAATACGGTGTGGATGGCGCTTTTGCTGCCCTTTGCAATTCAGGATGCCGGCAGCGGTGGGCTTTTGTCCGGGATGTTTTGGACGGTCTGGATCATCAGCGCCGTCATCATGGTGCTTGCGGAGGCGGTCCTCTTCTGGAACGGCATGATCCGGGTGTACCTCACTTCCGTCCAGCTGGGGATCAGGCACCGGGTGCTGGCGGCGCTCTGCGGCTGGATACCGGGCCTGAACATCTGGTATCTCTGCAAGGTCATCCGCATCGCCGCCCGGGAGGTGGAGTTTGAAACCCAGAAGTGGGAATTGGACCAGGTCCGGGCGGAGAGTGAGGTGTGCAAAACCAAATATCCGCTGCTGCTGGTTCACGGCGTATTTTTCCGGGATTTCCGCTATTTGAGCTACTGGGGCCGCATCCCCCGCGCACTGTTGAAAAACGGCGCTGTGATTTACTACGGCCAGCAGCAGTCCGCCGCCTCTGTGGAGGAGTGCGGCGCCGAGTTGGCGGAGCGCATCCAAGAGATCGTGGAGGAGACGGGCTGCGAAAAGGTGAATATCATCGCCCACTCCAAGGGCGGCCTGGACAGCCGCGCGGCCATCAGCCACTTTGGCTGCGACCGGTATGTGGCGTCGCTGACCACCATCAATACGCCCCACCGGGGCTGCATCTTTGCCGAGTACCTGCTCAACAAGGCGCCGGAGGGATTCCGGCGGAAGGTGTCCTCGGCGTACAACGCCGCATTGAAAAAGCTTGGGGATCGGGAGCCGGACTTTCTGGCGGCCGTGACGGACCTGACCGAGACGGAGTGCCTCCGGCGCAACGAGGTGACGCCGGATATGCCCGGAGTGTTCTACCAAAGCGTGATGTCGTACTGCGAAAAGGCCGGAAGCGGGAAGTTCCCGCTGAATGTGTCCTATCCGGTGGTGAAGCATTTTGACGGGCAGAACGACGGCTTGGTCTCCGTGGATTCCGCCAGGTGGGGGGAGCGCTTTACCCTGCTGGAGCCCTCCGGGGGACGGGGAATCTCCCACGGCGATGTGATCGACTTGAACCGTGAGAACATCCAAAGTTTTGACGTACGGGAATTTTATGTGCAGCTGGCCGCTGGCCTGAAGGAGCGGGGGCTGTAAGGCAAAAAGGAGGAGAGAGCATGGAAACCAGCATTCGGATGGCTGCTGCTGAGGACGCCCGGGCGCTCCTCGCCATCTATGCCCCCTATGTGGAGCAGACGGCCATCAGCTTTGAGTACGAGGTGCCCACAGTGGCGGAGTTTGCCGGCCGGATTCAAAAGACCCTGGAGCGCTACCCCTATTTGGTGGCGGAGCGGGACGGGACGCCGGTGGGATATGCCTACGCATCCGCCTTCCACGGCCGGGCTGCCTACAGCTGGTCGGTGGAATGCTCCGTCTATGTGGAGCAGGGCTGCCGCCAGGGCGGTGTGGGACGGAGGCTCTACCAGTCCCTGGAGGGGCTGCTGGTGCGCCAGAATATCCTCAACGCCTATGCCTGCATCGCCTACCCCAACCCCGCCAGCATTGCCTTTCATGAGCGCATGGGCTATCGGACCATCGGCCACTTCACCCAGTGCGGCTATAAGCTGGGCCGCTGGTGGGACATGGTTTGGATGGAGAAGATGCTGGCCGGCCACCCGGAGCGCCCGGAACCCCTGCTGCCCATCGGAACACTGTGAGATTCAAAAAAGAAGCGGGGAGTCCCGCTTCTTTTTTATGGATTGCGGATGCCATTTCCACCGCTTTTGCATAGCTTGGAGAGAGAGGAGGAGTGATGCATGTCAATTCGTTTTTTCCTCGGCGCCAACAGCGGCGAGGGATTCCAGAGCTTATACCCGCAGATTCTGGATCTGCACGAAACCCATGATTTCCTGATTTTAAAGGGCGGCCCCGGGGCGGGCAAATCCACGTTCATGAAGCGGATCGCCCAGGCGGCCGAACAGGCCGACTCCCCGGTGGAGTACATCTACTGTTCCGGAGACCCGGATTCCCTGGATGCCGTTTTGCTGCCGGAGTGCCATACCGCCGTTGCAGATGGCACATCCCCCCACGGGAGAGCAACGGAAGGACACTTTTATACGCTGGCGTATCATATAAAGGTGAGACTCCAGCAGCAGTTCAGCCATGCAGTAAACGCTCCAAATACAGCAGCCGGGGGGGTCACGTTGGTGACGCCCCCCTTTTTACCCCAATGGATCGCCATGGAAGAGTGGGAAAGCGAAAACCAACGCTTGTTTGCCACCCTTAGAAGGTGTATCCTAACAGACAAGGGCAATCTTGCCGCAAAAGCTGCAACCGGGTGACTGATTTTTCCATGACGCCGGGACTCTGCGTATTTGGCGACAGGAGCAGACCAGATCATATTTTTGAGGAGGAAACATGCGATGGGAAGGAACTATACGCTTACTGGGATTGAGCCTGCGGATGTTTGGAACTATTTTTATCAAATTTCCCAGATTCCAAGAAATTCCGGCAACAGAGAGCCGATCACCGCATACCTGATGGACTTCTGCCAAAAACACGGGATCAAAGCGCGCCGAGACGAAGCGTACAACGTGATTGCACAGGTCCCGGCCTCTCCGGGGTATGAAGATGCGCCCTCCGTTATCCTGCATTCCCACGTGGACATGGTCTGCATAAAGGATGAGGGCGTGGAGCATGACTTTTCCAAAGACCCGATCCGCGCATATGCGGAAAATGGTATCGTCACCGCCGAAGGGACCACCCTTGGCGGGGACGACGGCATCGGGATGGCGTTTATGCTGGCCTGTATGGCTGATGCGGAGGCGGAACACCCGGCCCTGGAGTGCGTGTTTACGGCCGACGAGGAAACCGACATGGACGGCGGCAGGCGGCTGGACTATACGCAGCTGAAAAGCAGGTACTACATCAACATCGACGGCATGGGTGTCGCGGTCGGCAGTGCGGGCGAGATCGACGTCCGCCTTTTGATGCCACGCAGCCATACGCCCGTCAAAGAGCACAATCTGGTGCACAGGGTGTCTGTCAGCGGGCTCAAGGGCGGGCACAGCGGTGCGGAAGCGCTTTATGAGCGGGCCAATGCGATCACCCTGCTCAACCGCGTATTGCTGGAGCTGACCAACCACGCGGACATACAGATCCTTTCCCTCCAGGGCGGGCGGGCAGGCGGCTGTATGGCCACCGCGATCCCCACCTCAGCATCCGCGGTCATCGCCGTTCCGGAATCCCATATGAACGGCGCCCGGGATGCGGTGGCAAAATGCACGGCCGTACTGAAGAAGGAATACGCCAGACGGGACCCTGGTATTTCCATTGTGCTGGAATCCTGTGACAGCGGATTGGACGCGCTTTCCGATGAGGATGCGGATAAGGTGCTTGACCTTCTCACCCTGCTGCCGGATGGGCTGCGCTCCACCCATCAGGACTTTGCGCAGACCTTGGGCAGCACGTCCAACGTGGGCGTGCTGGAGAGCCGGGACGATGTGGTGGAATTTGCGGTGACCATCCGCAGCACCGACACCAAGCGGTTTTACCTCTATGAGCAGGTCTGCCGCCTCGCCGGGAGATTGGGGGTGGACGTGGAGCTGCTCTGTGATTTCCCCGCCTGGGAATACAGCGTCAATGACCAATGGATGGATATGATCCGCAGGCTTTACCCGGAGTACCCGCCCTTCCTCCTGGGCGGCACGGGGGAGATCGGATACTTTACCGAACACATCCCCGGGCTGAACGCGGTGTCCCTGACGCCTTCCGCCTACAACTGCCACTCCACAGGAGAATATTTGGACATTCAGGAGTGCGCTTACTTTTACAACAATCTGAAAACCCTTTTAAAGCAGATGAAGGAGCTTGAGAAATAACTGCTGTCAACAGCTGCTGGCTTCATGGAACGATCAAAGGGGAGAGGGAAACCTCTCCTCTTTTTTATTTGAATTCAAGAGACAACAAAACGCTTGACAAACGGAACTGTATCTGATAATGTTACAATATAAACTGTTTATAAAATGGTTACAGTTTTTGGGATTATATTTGTACAGGAGCAGGAACGTATGAACAGTTCATTTTGTGTTGCAGTGCATGCCCTGGTCTATCTCAACCACAAAGCGTGTATGCTCTCCAGTGAAGACCTGGCGGAAAACATCTGCACCAATCCGGCCCGGGTGCGCAAGGTGATGTCCGCGCTGAAGAAGGCGGGGCTGGTGTATACAAAAGAGGGCAGCGTGGGAGGCTATCAGTTTACAGGCGACCCGGAGCATCTTACGCTGGATCGGGTTGCGGATGCGCTCAGCGTGCGGTTTGTGGAGTCCTCGTGGCGCAGCGGTGACTCCGACATGGAGTGTCTTGTGGCCTCCGGCATGGCGGACTTGATGGATGAACTTTACCTTGACCTGGACGCGCGCTGCAAAGAGCGGCTGGCGCAGATCAGCATTGCCGATCTGGACCACCGGATTTTCAGCACCCGCCGGCAAAAGGAATCGGAAAGGAGCATGGTATGAACTTATCGCTTGGAACCAGCATACCCGCGATTACGGTGTTTTTCCAGGGGCTGCTGAGCTTTTTCTCCCCCTGCGTGCTACCTCTGGTGCCTCTTTATGTGAGCTATCTGGCGGGAGGCGCCAAAACAGTGGACGGGCAGGGGAACATCCGCTACCCCAGGGGGAAGGTGATGGTCAACACAGCGTTTTTTGTGGTGGGCGTCAGTTTTGCCTTTTTCCTGTTGGGATTCGGCTTCACCGCCCTGGGGCGCTTTTTCAGCTCCAACCAGCGGATTTTCACCACAGTCAGCGGTTTGATCATGTTCCTCTTCGGAGTTTACCAGCTTGGCGCGCTGGGTACGTCCAGCGTGCTGGAGCAGGAGCACCGGCTGCCCTTCCGGCTTGATCAATGGGCCATGAACCCGGTTGTGGCGCTGATCCTTGGGTTTACCTTCAGCTTTGCCTGGACTCCCTGCGTGGGCCCCACGCTGGGCAGCGTGCTGCTGATGGCCTCCTCTGCCTCCAGCGCCGGCATGGGGTTTTTCCTCATTGGCGTATATACCCTGGGCTTTGTGATCCCGTTTTTGGCGGTGGGGCTCTTTACCGGCGCCGTGCTGGGATTTTTCAAGCACCACCAGCAGGTGGTGCGCTACACGGTCAAAATCGGGGCGGTGCTCCTGATCCTCATGGGCATCATGACCATGACCGGCTTTATGAACGGCATCTCCGGCTACCTCTCCACCACCGGCGGAGCCCAGCAGAGCGAAAGCCAGTCCGGTTCCCAGCCGGAGCCTGGCCAGGAGGACACGGCGGCCGCGCCGGATTTCACGCTGGTGGATCAAAACGGGGACACCCACACCCTTTCGGACTATCAGGGGAAGACTGTGTTTTTGAATTTCTGGGCCACCTGGTGCGGGCCCTGCCAGCGCGAGATGCCGGAGATTCAAGCGCTCTATGAGGACTACGGCAGCAACGAAGAGGACATCGTGGTGCTGGGCGTGGCCAATCCCAAGTCCAAGGAGTACCCCTACAATCAGGATAAAACCCAGGAGGAAGTGGAGCAGTTCCTTGAGGACGGAGGCTATACCTTCCCGGTGGTGATGGACACCACGGGCCAGGTTTTTGCCGATTACGGCATTCAAGCCTTTCCCACCACCTTCCTCATCGACTCCGACGGCAATGTATTCGGGTATGTCTCCGGCCAGATGTCCCGGGAAATGATGGAGAGCGCCATCGAACAGGCTGTGAGCGGCCAGCGGGTGGAATAAGAACCTCAGCAGATGTGCGGAGCCTCCGCACATCTGCTGTTTCATATCTTGGGGAAGCGGACGCATATGCTCTGGTGGAGGCGATTTGCATGAAGGAAACCACCATCATATGGAGTGAGCAGTTCCAATCGGAAGAGGAGGGCCCCCAGCGGGAGCGCATTCAGCAGGAGGTGGAGAGTTGGCTCATGGATGAGCTGAGCAGATGAACCGCGCAGGTGGGGAGGAGGAACAGCTGCTCTGTGCGGTCTATGCCCGGCTGAGCAAGGAGGACGAGGAAAAAAGGATCGAGTCCGAAAGCATCCAAAACCAAAAATCCATCTTGGTCCGCTATGCGCTGGAGCGGGGGTGGGCGGTGTACCAGATCTACTGCGACGAGGACTATTCCGGAGCGGACAGCCTGCGGCCGGATTTCAACCGAATGCTGGAGGACGCGCGGCAGGGGCGGTTTCAGGTAATTCTCTGCAAGAGCCAGTCCCGGTTCACCCGGGACATGGAGCTGGTGGAAAAATATATCCACGGCCTCTTTCCCCTCTGGGGCATCCGGTTCATCGCGGTGGCCGACAACGCCGACACACAGGACCGGGGCAACAAAAAGGCACGCCAGATCAATGGGCTCATCAATGAGTGGTACCTGGAGGACCTGTCGGAAAACGTCCGCATGGTCCTGGATCTGAAACGGCGGGAAGGGCAGTACATCGGCGCTGTTCCGCTCTACGGCTACCGGAAGGACCCAACCGACCGGAACCGGCTCCTTGTGGACCCGCCGGCGGCCGCGGTGGTGCGTCGGATTTTCCTCTGGTCCATGGAGGGCCGGGGCAGCCAGGAGATTGCCCGGCTGCTGAACCGGGAGGGGACGCCAAGCCCGGCCTGCTATCGGTCGGGGGAGAAACTGGACGGCCTGTGGAACAAAACCACGGTGTGGCGCATCCTCCGCAATGAGATGTATACAGGCGTTATGATCCAGGGACGGCGGAAGAAAGTTAGCTATAAGTCCCGGGAACTTCTTGACGTGCCCAGGGATCGGTGGTACCGGGTGGAGGGTACTCACGAGGCCATCATCGGCCGGGAGGCGTTCGACGAGGTCCAGCGCAGCATGGGACTGCGGGCAAGATCGGACGGGACGGGGGAGGCCCATCTGCTGTCCGCCCTGGTAAAGTGCCTGGACTGCGGCAGCACCATGAGTAAGGCCGCCAACGGGCGGAAGGGCCAGAACAAAGTGTACTATCTCCGGTGCAGCCGTTATGCCGCCGGAGAGGGGCTGTGCACCCGGCATTCCATCCGGCTCCAGCCGCTCATCGAAGGAGTCTCGGAGCGAATCCGCCAGTATGTCCGGAGGTACTTCACCCTGGAGCGGCTGGAGATTCAGCCTTCCCATTGCCGGGAGGCCTTGGAGCAGGAGAGGAAGGCCCTCACCCTTCAATTGGAGCGGCGCAGCCAGGCGCTGAAAAGCCTGTATCTGGATAAGGTGTCCGGCACGCTCAGCGAGGCACAGTTTTTGGAGCTGAATGAGGCGTTCCAGAGGGAAAGAAGCCGCCTGGAGCAGCGTCTCACCCAACTGGAAGAGGAAGCGCCCTCCGGCGGCGGGGACCTGATGGAGCGGGCCCGGGGGTTGTTGAAACTGAGGTCTGTTCCCCGTGAACTGGTTGTGCGGCTGATTGAACAGATTGAAATTGGAGAGCGGGACCCGGAAAGCGGGTGCCAGGAGGTTAAGATCACTTGGAGATTCTGAGCCGGTGGCAGTTGCCCGGTCGGAAATGTCTCAAGGTTGCGCTCTCCCACGTGATCGAGGCACAGTATCCGGCGGCGGTCGACCGTTATGTCAACTTGGGGCAGTTCTACGACGTGGAGGCCGCCAAGGCCTGCCGCAGTGAGGTGGTCGCCCACAGCGACGCGTGCCACGCGGCCTACGCCCGGGCGTTCCGGCGGTTGAAGGCGGCGCACCAGGTGGAGTGCGACGCAATGGAGCAGGTTCGGCTGAACAAGGTGAAGGCGGAGCGCCGTACCAGGGGGATCATCGCCCGGGAGCTGCGCAAAAAGAAAAACGGCCGGATCGGGAAGACAACCCTGCGCTTTTTGGGGAGCGTCACCTACAAGGGGCATATCTGTTTCTTTGATACCGTGGAGGAGCTTTGCTCCAAGGTCTATGTGCTGACAGATCACTACCACCTGGCCGGCGGGATGATAGAGCGGTTCCATCAGGCGGCCGTCGCATCAGGGCATGATGTGATTGCCTGCCCCTGCCCGGAGGACACAAAGACCCTGCGCCACCTGCTGATTCCTGATTTGGGGTTGGCCTTTGTCACCTCGGACGATCAGGAGACCTACACTGGCCAGGCCTACCGGCGTATCCGGGTGGACTCCATGGCGGAAATCGCAAGCCGCAGTCAGCTGCGTTTTTCCCTCCGTATGGCCGCAATGCTGCGGGAGGAGGCGATCCAGGCGCTGCAGGAGGCTAAGAAGTTCCACGATGCCTTGGAGGCAGTCTACAACCCCTATGTGGATTTCGACGGCGTGCATGCCCTGGCAGAGCAGGAGACGGCCAGAATCCTGTCCTACCTGAAGCAGGAGTGACAAACCGCAAAGAAGAAGCCCCTGGAATGATTCCAGGGGCTTTTGCCGTTATATGAAGCTGCCTGCACAACATGGTTTTGTATACGGCGGCGACTTGGGCCGTCTTTGGCTCTGGGAAATGGCTGCCCACGCGCACTGTGATATGCGCTATTTGTCCTGCTCTGCCCGTTCCAGTGCGGCCTGGATGGCTTTTGACTTTTCCCGGCGGTTGTTCCGCTCCAAAATCGCGGCAATCTGTCCCTCCACCTGCTCGACCTCTGCGTGGAAGGCGCTGGCCGGGATCCGTAGCGCGCCATGGCCCAGGATGATGAGCTGTTCAGGCCCGTCTGAGGTGGCCACACGGACCCGGTGCTCCCGCCCGATCTCATAGGTGGCCCGCTCGATGTAGGCGTCCGCCGTCTCCGCCTCTTTGGTATACACCACGTGGATGTTGTGGTAGCGGCTGACGGAGCCGGGGTTGCCCGGCACCTTGTATGCGTCAAAGACCAAAATGACCACGCAGTTCCGGTAGCCCTGGTAGTTGCTGAGCAGGTCCATCAGCAGCTTCCGTGCGGCGTCCAAATTGTCCTGGGCCACGGCCTTCAACTCGTCCCAGGCAAAGATGATGTTGTACCCATCCACCAACAGGTATTCCGGCCGGTTGTCCGCCGGGCGGATGGAGCGCTTTTCCGGGGAGGCGGGCTGGTCCGGTTCCTTCCGGAAAGGGTCCCTGCGCTTCACAGGGCCATAGGTCCGCTCAAAAATCTCGGCCAGCTCCTTGTCCTGCTGGGCGGAGCCGGTGTAGGAGGCGGACACACCTCTGCGCTGGGGAGGCGTGTCCGCCTGCTGAGGCCGCAGTGAACTGGGCAGGTGCATCCGGGCGGGCACCTCGTCCCATTTGACCACCACCCCGGCGCCGTGGGAACAGAACACGGAGTCGGCCGGATTGTCCACATCCCGCTGGGAGTCGTAACCGATGGAGGCCACCACTTCCTCCTGGTTGTGGCAGGGCTGATAGCCCCTTAGGTCGCACAGCAACCGGCCCTGGCCCCGGGTATAGGCGGTGACCTGGGCGGCGTAGCCCTGAAGCTCGCTGACCGGCGCGGAACCGGTGAGAAGGGCGGCCTCACCCTGGGTCTGGGGCGGCTCCACTTGGCCGGACATGCGCTGAAGGTCCGACATGGCACGGCCCACATACTGGGAGGGAAGCTCCAGCTGGAAGTCGTACCAGGGCTCCAGCAAAATGCTCCGCGCCCCCATCAGTCCCTGGCGGACGGCCCGGTAGGTGGCCTGGCGGAAATCGCCGCCCTCGGTGTGTTTGACGTGGGCGCGCCCGGCGGTAAGGGTAATTTTCATGTCCGTGATGGGAGAGCCGGTCAGAACGCCCAAGTGGGTCTTCTCCTCCAGATGGGTGAGGACCAGATGCTGCCAGCTCTTGTCCAGCACATCCTCGCTGCACACGGAGGCGAACCGGAGGCCGCTGCCCGGTTCACCGGGCTCCAGGAGGAGATGGACTTCCGCATAGTGGCGCAGCGGCTCAAAATGCCCGATTCCCTCCACCGGCGCGGCGATGGTCTCCCGGTAGACGATGCTGCCCGGGCCGAACTCTACCGATAGGCCGAAGCGCTCTGATATCAGGCGCTTCAAAATCTCCAGCTGGATTTCGCCCATCAGCTGGAGGTGGATTTCCCGCAGCTGGTCGTTCCAGACGATGTGGAGCTGGGGGTCCTCCTCTTCCAATTGGACCAGCTTGGACCAGGCGCTGTGGGGATCGCACCCCTCGGGGAGCAGCAGACGGTAGGCCAGCACCGCCGAGAGCACCGGTGCCGGAGAGGGCGGCTCCATCCCAAGGCCGTCGCCGGGGTGGGTGCGGCTCAGTCCGGTCACGGCGCAGACTGTACCTGCCCCCGCCTCCTCTGTGGGGGTAAACCTGGCTCCGGAATAGATGCGGATCTGATCCACCTTCTCTGACCAAGCCTCCGGGGCCTGCCCCCCTGAGAGGAGGGTCTTGACCTTCAATCTGCCGCCGGTGATCTTCAGATAGGTCAGCCGGTTCCCCTGGGGGTCACGGGCGATCTTAAAAACCTTTGCGCCAAACTCTGCGCCGTAGTCAGGGCAGCGGGCAAACCGCTGGATTCCGTCTAAAAGCGCGTCGATGCCCTCTAATTTCAGCGCCGAGCCAAAGTAGCAGGGGAAGAGCTGGCGGCTGCGGATCAAGGAGGCCACCTCCTCCTCTTCCACATCACCACGCTCCAGGTACTGGCTCAGCGCCGCTTCCCCGCACATGGCCACGTTTTCCCAGAGGGAGTCGCCGCTTTCGGAAAAGTCCACACAGCTGTCGCTCAGCCGCCCCTTGAGGGCTTCCATCACAGCGGAGCGGTCCGTTCCGGCCAGGTCCATCTTGTTGATGAACAAAAATGTTGGGATGCAATAGCGCGTCAGAAGGCGCCAGAGGGTTTGGGTATGGCCCTGGACCGGATCGGTGCCGCTGATGACCAGAATGGCATAGTCCAGCACCTGGAGCGTACGCTCCATTTCGCTGGAAAAGTCGGCGTGGCCCGGGGTGTCCAACAGCGTCAGCTCCAACCGGTCCAAAGGGAGGATGGCCTGCTTGGAAAAGATGGTGATGCCCCGCTCCCGCTCTATATGGTCTGTATCCAAAAAGGCATTCTGATGATCCACACGGCCCAGAGCACGCAGCGCTCCGCTCCGATAGAGCAGCGCCTCCGACAGCGTGGTCTTTCCCGCGTCCACGTGGGCCAGTATGCCGACAGCTAATTTGTTCATAGAACATTCCCCGCAGTAAAAATTTAGATGCGCCCGATGAAGGCAGGGAGAAGGCGCCGTTTCTTGGAAACGGCGCCTTTTACTCAGTTCAGGAAGTCCTTCAGCTTTTTGCTGCGGCTGGGATGGCGCAGCTTGCGCAGGGCCTTCGCCTCAATCTGGCGGATGCGCTCACGGGTCACGTTGAACTCCTTGCCCACTTCTTCCAGGGTGCGGGTGCGGCCGTCCTCGATGCCGAAGCGCAGTTTGAGCACCTTTTCCTCCCGGGGCGTCAGCGTGGACAGCACATCCACCAGCTGCTCCTTCAACAGTGTGAAAGAGGCGGCCTCAGAGGGCTCCGAGGCGCCCTCGTCGGGGATGAAATCCCCCAGGTGGGAATCCTCCTCCTCGCCGATGGGGGTCTCCAGGGACACGGGCTCCTGGGCAATCTTCAGGATTTCCCGGACCTTTTCCACCGGCATGTTCATCTCGGCCGCCACCTCCATGGGGGAGGGGTCGTGGCCCAATTCCTGGAGCAGCTGCCGGGAGACGCGGATCACCTTGTTGATGGTCTCCACCATGTGTACGGGAATGCGGATGGTGCGGGCCTGGTCTGCGATGGCGCGGGTGATGGCCTGGCGAATCCACCAGGTGGCGTAGGTGGAGAACTTATAGCCCTTGGTGTAGTCAAACTTCTCCACCGCCTTGATGAGGCCAAGGTTGCCCTCCTGGATCAGGTCCAGGAACAGCATGCCGCGGCCCACGTAGCGCTTGGCAATGGAGACCACCAGACGGAGGTTGGCCTCCGCCAATTTCTGTTTGGCCTTTTCCCCGGTGCGCAGGACCTTCTTCAGCCGGGCCTCTTCCTCGGGATCAACGGCTTCTCCGGCCCTGCGGGCCTTATCCATCTCCTGGAGCTTCCGCTCGGCCTCGTTGCCGTCGGACATCTGCTGGGCCAGCTCCACCTCCTCGTCCGGGGAGAGCAGGGGCACCTTGCCGATCTCCTTGAGATACATGCGGACCGGGTCGTCAATGGAGAAGCTGTCCACCAGGGTGTTGGGGTCAACCAACTCTTCTTCCTCGATCTCGGCAATCTCCTCGATGGGAGGCTCCGCGTCGTCGGGCAGGTCGGGGAGCAGGTCCTCGTCGTTGCCCACCTCGATGTTCAAAGTCTCCAGGGAATCGTAGATGTGGTCCATCTGGTCGCTGTCCAGGTCCATGTCATCCAGGACCTCCAACAGCTCCGCGGATTCCAACTTCCCCTTCTTTCTGCCTTTGGCCAGCAAATCCCGGAGCTTTTCGCTGCTCTGGATGATGGCGGCGGCAGGCAGGGAGGCGATCAACTTATCATCCAGCGGGCCCGGGGCGGCCTTGGCCTCGGGGGCAGGGGAGTCGGCTTGATTCTTTTTTGTGTCCTCGGCCTCGGCGGCGGCCAAAATGGCGTCCGCCTGCTCGGTCAGAAGATCAGATTCTTTTTTCTTTGTCATTTATGCTTTCCTTCCCTTTTTCTCTTTGTATTTTTCCTGCGCCGCCAGAAGCGGGTCTAAACCAGCCTGGCGGGTTCGCTTGGTATATTCATCATTGACCACCCGTATGTAGTCCTGCAGTGCCTGGGCGCTGTTGGCCAAAACCTCCGGCTTTTGCAGCACTCCGGTCAGATGGCTCATCTCCTCCGCCGTAAGGCCGCTGGCCATTGCGGCGATGCTCAGTGGCCTGCCCTGGGCCCTGGCGTCTTTGAGCGCCGCATAGACCCGGCGCAGCAGCGGCGAGGAGAACCGCTCCTCCGGCAGGGGGAACTCCTCCGGCCTCAGGGCGTCGTCGAGCACCAGCAGCCTTATGATCCCCTCCTCCGCAAGGGCGGAGCGGACATTTTCATAGCGCAGTGAGCGCTGGCGGGGCTGGAGCTCCGCTGCCGGATTGAGCTCCTTTTTGAGCTGTGCCTTTTTCTCCTGGCCCAAGCGCCGTTTCAGGGCGCGCTGCACCTCCGAGCGCATGGCCTCCGGGGAAATCCGGGCAGTCTCCGCGGCGCGGACGGCGTAGACCTCCCTCTCCACCGCGTTGGAGAGAGTGGAGAGCAGGGCACTGATCTCCTCGCTGTAGGCCACCCGGGCTGTGTCGTCATTTAAATCATATTTCGCAGCGACCTGGGCCATGCGGAATTCCATGCCATTTTCGCTGCCGGACAACAGGCGCTCGAATGCATCCTTCCCCTGGAACTTGATGAAATCGTCGGCGTCCTGCTTGACATACTCCCCGTTATCCAGACGGCGTGGGAGCTGGAGCACCCGGACAGAGAACTCGGAGTTGTTCAAAATCTGAAGGGCACGCTCCGTGGCAACCTTGCCCGCCCCGTCGTTGTCGTAACAGAGGACCAGCTCCTTGGTATAGCGGGAGAGAAGGCGGGTCTGCTCCACGGTGAGGGCGGTGCCCATGGAGGCCACGGCGTTGTCAAAGCCAGCCTGATGCAGCATCACCACATCGATATTGCCCTCGCAGAGAATGATGTTGGGCCGCTTGGTTTTTTTGGCCAGATTCAGCCCGTAAAGGACCCGCCGCTTGCTGTAGACGGCGGTCTCCGAGGTGTTCATATACTTAGGCTCAGAATGGTCCAGCACCCGGCCGCCGAAGGCCACCACGTCGCCCCGCACATCGATGACCGGGAACATGAGCCGGTTGCGGAACTTGTCATAGATGCCGCCGTTTTTCCCCTGGACCGCCAGTCCGGCAGCCAAAAGCTCCGTCTTGGTGTAGCCCTTTTTCCCCATGGCGCGGGTCAGGGCGTCCCATTCGTCCAAAGAGGCCCCCAGGCCGAACCGCACCGCAGTGGCGCGGGTGATCCTGCGGCGGCTGAGATAGTCGGCCACCGCCTCCCCCTCCTTTTGCTGGAGCATTTGGTAGTAAAACCGGGCGGCCTCACGGTTCAGCTCCAGCAGCCGGGCCCGGCGGCGGCCGGCTTCCCGGTCCCCATCCTCCTCCGGCACCTCCATGCCCGCGCGCTTTGCAAGGAAACGGACGGCGTCCGGAAAGGAGAGGTTTTCCTCTTCCATGATGAAGTTGACCACCCCGCCGCCCTTTTTGCAGCCAAAGCAGTAGTAAATCTGCTTGTCCGGTGAGACGGAAAAGGAGCCGGTCTTCTCACTGTGGAACGGACACAGTCCGAACAGGTTGTTGCCTTTACGGGACAGCTGTACATAGCTCCCCACCACATCCACGATATCGCTCCTGGCGATCAGCTCGTCCAAAAAGCTCTGCGGAAAAGGCATTTTGCCGCCTCCTTTCCTTGAGTTTCGCCCAATTCAGCCTGAATTATACGGCAAAAAGTCCCGCTTGCCGAAGGATTCACATATGATATACCCCATAAAATGAAAAAATCCTCTTTTTTTCTGAAAAATTTCAAAAAAACACATGGGAGTTCCAGTTGAATGGCTGTTTACAGTAAGTTTACTTTACAGAGCAGCCCGGCGGTTGTAAAATAAAGCCGAAAAAGGGGGAGAAGCTGTGGACATGGAACTGTGGGCCGTTGAACTGACGCGGCCGCTGACCGACCAGGAGGAGACGGACCTTATGTCGCTGATGCCGCCGGAGCGGCGGGAGCGGGCGCTGCGCATCCGGGAGCGGGAGCGGCGGCGTGAGCCGCTGTGCGCCTATATGCTGCTGCGCTACGCCCTCTATGAGAAGATGGGCTGGAAGGAGCTGCCTGAGATCGGCCTGGAGTCCATGGGGAAACCTTTTTTCCCCCAGTTTCCCACCGTCCAGTTCAACCTCAGCCATACCCGGGGAGCCGTGCTGCTGGGACTCCACGACCGCCCTTTGGGCGTGGACATCGAACGGATCCGTCCGGTAAGCCAGCGGACTGTGCAGCGCCTTGCGGGCGTGGCCACGGAAAAGGCGTTCTTTGAGAGCTGGGTCCGGCGGGAAGCCAGGGCCAAGCGCTCCGGCAGCGGCGTTGGGATGCTGTTGGGCGCGGAGACAGAGCTGATGCCGGGCGAGCATTTTTACTTTGTAGAGACCTTCCCCGGCTATGTGGCGGGCGTGGCCACAAAGAGCCTGGACCCGCCCGGCAAGGTCCGGCGGCTTTCGCTGGATGACCTGGTGAAATAGAACCTGACTGCCAAAGCGGCTTTCCGCGCCGGATCCGGCAGAAAGAGAAAAGCCCCGCAGCTCACCAGCTGCGGGGCTTTTTATATGCGCAATGCTCAGGCTATGCCTTTGGTAACAGGCGCCATCAGGACTTTGCCCGTGCCGCGGTAGACATTGACCAAGCCCTCGCCGGAGGCGGCGGAGCCGATGAGCGACTTCCCGGACCGCTCCACCGTAAAGTCCAGGCTGCCGCTCCAGGCGATGGCCATGTTCCCATCCACCTTCAAAACGTCATTCTGGAGGGTGATCTCGATCAACTCCTCCTTGGGGCAGTCGGATTCGATGCAGAAAATCCCGTTTCCGTTCAGACTCAGGTTGAACAGCCCCTCTCCACCGGCCACGGCGGAGGAGAGGTTGGAGCGCATGACGGCCTTGTGCTTGAGGTTGGAGTCACAGGCCAGGAACAGGCCGTCGTCCAGCACAATGGAGCCGCCCCAATCGGCCGCGTCCATCAGGATCAAGTGCTTATATGTAGGCTCCAGCACCAAAAGCCCGTCGCCGGTGTACTCCGGCTTGATGGCGGACTCGCCGGTGACCTTTCCGCGCACGGCTTTCCCCAAAAGGTCTCCAACCCCCTTGATGCCGGTGGTGGCGCTGACGTTGCCCAGCATCCACTGCATGGCACCGGCCTGGATGGTGACATGGGCCTTGCTCAGGTCGCAGACCAGCTGGCGCTTGCGCACGTTCATGACGTTGCAGAAGTAGGCGGTGGCGGCGTTGGAGGGCATCACGCTCAGGTCCCGCTGATACTCAATGACCTGAAAGGCCCCTAACTCCGACAGGGTCTTGACGTCGTCGTTGTTCGTGAAATTGGAAATTTGATACATAACGTACTCCTTTATGATTTATAATCCGCCGGCAGCCCGGCATTTAAAACAATAGCAGCCGCTACAGCTCCACAATCGTGGGCTCGTGGCCGGTGTGGGGCAGAAATACGTCCAGGATGTCCCGGGTTTTCAGCTTCAAGGAGGACGTACAGATGCAAGGGTGGCAGGTGATGTACTCCGACTCATAGGTCTCCCGGTCGATGAGCAGGCGGACACGGTGCTCCGTGTCGTTCATCAGGCCCAGGATGGTGGCGGAGCCGGGGGTGACGTGGAGCAGTTCCCAGAGCAGTTCCTCCGGCGCAAAGGAGAGGCGGGCCGATCCGATCTGATGGGACAGGTCCTTGGTGTGGAAGGGTTTTTCCGGCGGCATGGCCAGTAGGTAGAACTCCGTCTTCTGCCGGTTGCACAAGAAAAGGTTTTTGCAGATGGGCACGCCCAGGACCCGGCTGACCTCAGCGCACTTTTCCATAGTGTCCGCAGGCTCGCTGGAGACCCGGGTGTAGGGGATGTGGAGCTGGTGCAGCAGGTCAAAGGCCGCCTGCTCCTGAGGCAGCAACTCCCCCTCTGGAGGGGTGTTTTCGAAGGCTTTTGTAACGTACATTGTTATTCCCTTTCCAACAATTTTTCTCCGGCGCGATAGATGTCCCCCGCCCCCACGGTCAGGATCAAGTCTCCGGGGCGGGCGAGCTCCTCCAGTTCGTCAGCCACCTTATCCAGCGTGGAGCAGTAAAAGGAGCCGGGGATGTTCCGGCACAGGTCGGCGGAGGAGATGCCGATGGTGTTCTTCTCCCGTGCTGCGTAAATCTCCGCCAGCACCGCCACATCCGGCAGCTTCAGCTCCTGGACAAACTCTTCAAAGAGGGCACGGGTGCGGGAGTAGGTGTGGGGCTGGAAGGCACAGATGATCCGCTGATACCCCAGGCCCTTGGCGGTGGTGAGCAGGGCGTGGAGTTCTCCGGGGTGGTGGGCGTAGTCGTCGTAGACGTCCGCCCCGTGGTAGCGGCCCTTGTATTCAAACCGGCGTCCGGCGCCGGTGAAGGCGGCCAGGCCCTCTTCCACCGCGGCGGCGGGCAGCCCCAGCACGTAGGCGGACGCAGCGGCGGCCAGGGCGTTGTAGATATTGTGCTTTCCATAGACGTGGAGCTCCACGTGGGCATAATGACGTCCCTGGACCGTCACATCAAAGGCCGGGCGGCCCTCGATCTCGCTGAGGTTTTCAGCCACACAGTCGGCGTCGGCGCCCAGGCCGAAGGTGAAGACCGGGCGGCTCAGTTCCCGGAGGGACTCCCTGACGCCCGGGTCGTCGGCGTTGGCCACCACATAGCCCGAGGGGGGGACCAGCTCCGCGAACCGCCGGAAGGAGTGTTCCACGTCCTCAAGGTCCTTGAAGAAGTCCAGGTGGTCGGCTTCCACATTTAAAATCACCGCCACGGTGGGGTAGAAGGAGAGGAAGGAGTTGCAGTATTCACAGGACTCCAGGATGATGGTGTCTCCCTTTCCCACCCGGTAGCCGGAGTGGAGCAGAGGCAGCGTGCCTCCGATCATGACCGTGGGGTCTGACTGTGCGGCCATGAAAACATGGGTGCACATGCAGGTGGTGGTGGTTTTGCCGTGGGTGCCCGCCACACACAGGGCGTTGGGATAGTGCTGCATGATGGCGCCCCAGGCCTGGGCCCGCTCATAGACCGGGATTCCCCGGGCCACTGCGCCGGAGATCTCCGGATTGTCGTCGTGAATGGCGGCGCTGCGGATTACGAAGTCGCATTCGCCCAAGTTTTCCGCGCTGTGGCCGATTGCGACGGGAATTCCAAGGGTGCGCAGATGGCGGACCGTATCGCCCTCGGCCATATCCGAGCCCTGGACCGCCAGACCCATCCCGCGAAGCACCTCCGCCAGAGGGCACATGGACACGCCGCCAATCCCGGCCAGATGGACCCGCATGCCGGGCCGCAGGTATTCGCGTACGCTTTTTGGATTATTCATCATTGCAGATAGCCCTTTCCCGATCACCGGCGGCAATTGCAAACCGCCGGGCGATTGTGTATAATTTCCTTACACTCAGTTTACCCTTTTATGAGAAAAGGAAACAATTTCAAATCGCTTTATTATAATCCATCCTCCTATTAAGTGCAACCAATAATCTCTTTGGGCAGGTGAAGAACGTGATTCCACAGGATATAGCTGAGGTATTAGACAAGCTCTCCGGTTCCGGCTATGAGGCCTGGTGCGTGGGCGGCTGTGTCCGGGATATGCTTTTGGGCGCGGACCCCCAGGACTGGGATGTGACCACCAGTGCCCTGCCCGAGCAGGTGGAGCGGATTTTTCCGGGCAGGACGATCCCTACAGGCGTCAAACACGGTACCGTCACTGTCCTCAGCGGCGTCCGCGGCATTGAGGTGACCACCTTCCGGCGGGACGGAGCGTACCTGGACGGCCGCCACCCGGAGCAGGTGACCTTCACTGCCTCGCTGCGGGAGGACCTTGCCCGGCGGGACTTTACGGTAAACGCGATGGCCATGGGAGTGGACGGCACCATTGTGGACTGCTGGGGCGGTCGGGAGGATCTGAGCCGGGGAATCCTCCGGTGCGTGGGGGAGGCGGACCGCCGGTTTGAGGAGGATGCGCTGCGGATCATGCGGGCGCTGCGCTTTGCCGCGGTCCTGGGCTTCACCATTGAACAGGAGACCTCCGACTCCCTCCGGCGCAGCCGCCAGCGGCTGCGCGCCATTGCGGCGGAGCGGATTTATGCGGAGTTCACCAAGCTCATCTGCGGAAAGCATATGGCTCCGATCCTGCGGGAATACCCCGATGTGCTGGCAGTTTTCCTGCCGGAGATCGCTCCCATGGTGGGCTTTGACCAGCGGAACCCGCACCACTGCTACGACCTGTGGGAACACACCATCCGGGCCATGGAAGCCGTCCCTCCCGAGGCGGTCCTCCGCTATACCATGCTGCTGCATGATGTGGGAAAGGTAAAAAGCTTTACAGTGGACGAGAAGGGGGTCGGGCACTTTTACGGACATCCTCAGCTCAGCCGGGAGATGGGCGACGCCATAGCGCGCCGGCTGAAGATGGACAACGAGCGCCGGGAGCTGATCCTCACCCTGGTGGAGTGGCACGACCGGGTGATTCCCCGGACGGAGAAGGGCGTTGCCCGGGCACTGCGGAAGCTGGGGGAGGAGCGCTTCCGCCTCCTGATCCAGGTGAAGCGGGCAGACAACCTGGCCCAGGCCAGCCAGGTATTCCAAAAGGAGATCGACCGGTTGGAGGAGATCTGGGCCAATCTTGCGGCCCAGAGCAGGTGCTTCTCCCTGAGGCAGTTGGCGGTCAACGGACGGGACCTGATGGAACTGGGCTACCGGGGCGAGGAGATTGGCCGGGAGTTGGAGCGCCTTTTGGACCTGGTGGTGGATGGCGCCAAGGCAAACGACCGCCGGGAACTGCTGGACATTGCCCGGCGCCGGAAGGGCGGGGCAAAAGGCAGCACTTTTTAAAAGAGGCGGGGAAAGATCGCAGTGATTCCACTTTTCAGAAAACCGCCGTTTCGCGGTGACTGGAATGTTGGTGCATCCGAGGCGGCCACTGCAATTGAGGCACAATGGAATTGAGCACGCATCCTGTCCGAAGCAATAAATGCCGGCGTCCATTCATGGACGCCGGCATTTTTCATACGATCTGGCAGAGCTCCCACAGATCGGAGATGGTATAGTCGATCCGAAGGCCTGCCGGAGGCGTCAGCCCCTCGGGGTTGAACCAGCAGCAGGGGAGCCCGGCGTTGTTGGCGCCCCGGATGTCCGTTGCGATGGAATCGCCCACCACCAGGCAGTTTTCCCGGGTAATACCGTCGATGCGGGAAAAAACGTAGTCAAAATAGGCCGGGTCCGGCTTTCCGGCTCCGGCCTCCTCCGAGATGAAGGCAGCCTTTATGTACGGCGCGATGGCGCTGCGGGAGAGGCGGCCCTTCTGCACAGAGGCCACGGCGTTGGTGACAATGTAGAGCTGATGGGCTTGGGCGAGGGTGCGGCAGACTTCCTCCGCGTGGGGCAGGAGAAAAGAGCCGTGGCTCAGGGACTCCAGCTGGACGCTGTTGCAGCCGCGGGGGTCGGCGTCGGAGCCGATGGCCTTTAAAAAGCGGGCAAACCGCTCCACCACTAAAAACTCCTTGGAGACAAGACCCTGATCAAACTGGTTCCAGAGGCCCTGGTTGATCTGGGAAAAGGCCTTGTACATCTCCTCAGTATCGGGAAAGCCGCCGTAGCGGCTGGTGGCGGAAAAGGCCAGGCGGTCGGCGCGGTTGAAGTCAAACAGCGTGTGATCCGCGTCCAATAAAAGGTAGGGGTATCTGCTCATAAAACTCCTCCATTGAATGAATCTTGGTTTCCCCGGAATCATACCACAAAATCCGGATGCAATCAATCACCCTCCTGTAGACCGGGGCATAGCATAAAGGCAGAGGGGGAGTTGAATGAAACGGACATTTGCATTGCTCGGCGGAGATACGCGGCAAACCTGCCTCGCGCGGCTGCTGACAGAGGATGGACATCAAGTGATTACATGGGGGGTGCCGGATTGTGACGCCGGTGCCCTGAAAGAGACTGCGGCGGCAGAGTGCGTGCTCTTGCCGCTGCCGCTGTCCCGGGAGAGCGGGATGCTCAACTGCACCGAGGGAACGCTTGCGCTTGCGCAGCTGTGGCGTGTACTGTCACCGTCCCAACTGATCTGCGCTGGCCAGGCCGGACCCGAAGCCATACAGGGTGCGGAGGAACAGGGACTGGAACTCAAGGATTATTTTCTTCGTGAGGAGCTCACTGTGATCAACGCGGTTGCCACCGCAGAGGGAGCGCTCCAACTGGCTATGGAGCGCCTGCCTGTTACATTGTGGGGCGCGGAGTGCCTGGTCATCGGCTACGGCCGGATCGGAAAACTCCTTGCCCGCCGGCTCCGTGCGTTAGGCGCCTCCGTCACAGTTGCGGCAAGAAGTTATGCGGCCCGCTCCTGGGCCCTGGCAGACGGTATGAAGGCCGTATCCACAGAACACCTAAGGGAAGGGCTGAACAGCCCCCGGGTGATATTCAACACCGCACCCTCTCTCATCCTGGATCGCGGCCTATTGCAGTGTTTGACGCCGAAGTGCCTGTGTATCGACCTTGCCTCCCGGCAAGGGATCGACGGCGCTGCGGCAGAGGAACTGGGGATTCCATTCCTCTGGGCCCGGGGCCTGCCGGGAAAAGCTGCGCCGGAGACGGCTGCCGCCGCGGTCCGGGATGCGGTATATCATATTCTCGAAGAACGAGGTGAGACCGTTTGAAAACGGAACGAGTTGGGTTCGCAATTTGCGGTTCCTTCTGCACCCATGACCGTATACTTAGTGAGTTGGAAAAGATAACCCGGGAGTACGCCACCGTCATCCCTATTTTGTCAGAGATCAGCGCGGTGACCAATACCCGGTTCGGTGAGGCTGAGGCCTTTGTGGAAAAGGTGGAGGCGATCACCGGCAGGAAAGCCTGGAAAGACATCCCGTCGGTGGAGCCCATCGGCCCTCAGGGGCTGCTGGATGTGCTGGTGATTGCACCGTGCACGGGAAACACCATTGCCAAACTGGCCAACGGCATCACGGATACCGCCGTCACCATGGCGGCAAAGGCACATTTGCGCAACGGCCGCCCTGTGGTCATCGCCATGGCCAGCAACGACGGGCTGTCCGGCGGCGCGAAGAACATCGGCGAGCTGCTGGTGCGGAAGAACTATTACTTTGTCCCCTTTGGGCAGGACAACGCCTTGGCAAAGCCCTGTTCGCTGATGGCAGATTTCACACTGATCTCCGCCACGGTGGAAGAGGCAATGCAGGGACGCCAGCTTCAGCCGCTCCTTTTGGGCTGAGTGCAAACATCCGCGGAGGAATCCTCCGCGGATGTTTTTTGTGGTTCACGGCAGAGATGCGAAAAGCGTGTGAAAATCTTGTGAAAAATACCACTGTTTTCCGATCAAAAAATCAGATATACTGAAAAAAATACCATTATAATAGGGAGTCACGGGAATATCGGCGGTTGGAACGGAGGGTTCTATGGCGCAGACGACTAAGCGGGCACTTGCGGAGTCGATGAAAAAGCTGTTGGCGAAAAGCCCGCTGGATAAAATCACAGTGAAGGACCTTGTGGAGGACTGCGGCGTGAACCGGCAGACCTTCTACTATCACTTTCACGATGTGTACGACCTGGTGGAGTGGATTTTCCGGGAGGAGTTTGCCAACATCGCCAGGGAGGAGATCGATTATGGCAGATGGAGCGAGGTACTTTACCGCCTCGCCGATCACCTGACCGAGAACCGGGCCCTGATCCTGAACGTGTACAACTCCATTTCCCATGGGGAAGTGACCCGATACGTCAACAGGGTTCTGCGCCCCTATGTGGCGGCCATCGTGGAGGAACAGGCCAAAGGCATTCGGGTCTCTCTGGAAAACCGGGATTTCGTGACAGATCTATACACCCAGGGGGCCGCCGGACTCATGTGCAACTGGATTGAAACCGGAATGCGCCGGTCTCAGCTGCTGCGGCTGGAGAAGTTTGAGCAGGCGGTGGACGGAAGCCTGGGGCTGGTGCTGAAAAACTTTGAGGGAAAATAGCGGTGTGCCGCTTTGGGAGGAGTCCGTCGCAAGCCTGCGATGGGTTCCTCCTTTTTCCTACGGATGTCGGAAATTTGGACATATTTTGGATTTTGCCTATATTCATTATATGGCTGGTGGGATATATCTGGACTTAGAAAAGAGAAAGGATGTGGCGGTATGAATCTCACCAATACCTTTAAAAAACTCTCCCTGAACAAGGCCTATGAGTATCTGGACAGGGATCCGGAAAACAACATTCCCAAAATGCTGGATCTGGCGGAGAAGCTGGATCAGGAGGGCGGGATTGCCCGTCAGCTGGGGCCGGTCCGCCAGGCGCTCTCCGATCCGGACAACAATTGGTTCCGCCTGGCCAAGAGCCTGTGGACGGATGTGGACAGCGAGGTGCGCAAGACGTTGTTCACCAACTTTGTGGTGAATGCCAATATGATTTCCAATCCAAAGCTGACGGAAAACCGGGAAAAATATGGGTGCAACATCCCATGGGCCATTTTGATGGACCCCACCTCCGCCTGTAACCTGCACTGCACCGGCTGCTGGGCGGCGGAGTACGGCAACCGGATGAACATGACCTTAGACGAACTGGACTCCATCATCGAGCAGGGCAAGGCCCTTGGCACCTATATGTACATCTACTCCGGCGGTGAGCCCCTGGTTCGCAAGGACGACCTCCTCGCACTGTGCGCCAAGCACTCCGACTGTCAGTTCCTGGCCTTTACCAACGGCACGCTGATCGACGAGGCATTTGCCGATGAGATGCTTCGGGTTAAGAATTTTGTGCCTGCCATCTCCGTGGAGGGGTTTGAAGAGGACACGGATTTCCGACGGGGCAAGGGGACTTTTGCAAAGCTGCGCCGCGGTATGGAGATCCTGCGCGAGAAGAAGCTGCCCTTCGGCGTTTCCTGCTGCTATACCAGCAGGAATTATGCGATGATCGGCTCGGAGGAGTATTTTGACGCCATGGTGGAGTGGGGCGCGAAATTCGCCTGGTTCTTCACCTATATGCCCGTCGGGGTGGGCGCCCCCACTGATTTGATGGCGACTGCGGAGCAGAGGGAGTTTATGTACCACCGCATCCGGGAATTCCGGAAAACCAAGCCGCTGTTCACCATGGACTTCTGGAACGATGGGGAATACGTACAGGGGTGCATTGCCGGCGGCCGCTGCTACCTCCATATCAATGCCAACGGCGACATCGAGCCCTGTGCGTTTATCCACTATTCCGACTCCAATATCCGGGAGAAGACTTTGCTTGAGGCGTATCAATCCCCCATGTTCATGGCCTATCACAACAACCAACCTTTTCATGAAAACCATCTGCGCCCTTGCCCGCTGCTGGACAACCCAGGCCGCCTGGCTCAAATGGTGGACAGCGCCGAAGCCCATTCCACAGACCTTCAGGACCCGGAGGATGTACATGACCTTGCGGAAAAATGCAGGGAGAAGGCGGAGAAGTGGGCACCTGTGGCGGACCGCCTCTGGGCATGTTCCCACGGCTGTGCCTCCTGCGGCGATTGTCAGAAAAAAGCAGAGTAATCAGATCTGCTAATGGAAGGGCGTTTGGCTGCCGTGTCAGCTGAATGCCCTTCCGGTATTTTCCATAAAAAAGAGGGCCTTTTACACAAATCTGCGCAAAAAGTGTAAAAAATTAAAAAAGAGGCTTGACTTTTGTAAAAACCTTTGGTATTCTAAGCAAGCTATCCCACACGGAACGCCGTGGACCGATCCCGCAAAGCCTTGCAGCAGCTGAAAAAAAGAGGTTGACAAGGCAGTGAGGGCTTGGTATAATAGCAATGTTCCGCCGGTGAGGCGTGCACCTTGTAAATTAAACAACGTAACGAAAAGAAAGCACCAGACGGTAAGCGTACTTGTGAGAAATCACAGTGCGCACCGATAAAGGCCTTGCAAGTAGGGGTTTAGTCAATTACCCAAACGCAGGGCAAAACAAGAAGCTATGGAAATAGCTCTGTAAGTTAAGATTAGCTCAGGCCACGGCCTGTGTTGATACGAATTTATAGAGAGTTTGATCCTGGCTCAGGACGAACGCTGGCGGCGTGCTTAACACATGCAAGTCGAACGGAGCACCCCTGAAGGAGTTTTCGGACAACTGAAGGGAATGCTTAGTGGCGGACTGGTGAGTAACGCGTGAGGAACCTGCCTTTCAGAGGGGGACAACAGTTGGAAACGACTGCTAATACCGCATGATGCATATTGACCGCATGGTCGGTATGTCAAAGATTTATCGCTGAAAGATGGCCTCGCGTCTGATTAGCTTGTTGGTGAGGTAACGGCCCACCAAGGCGACGATCAGTAGCCGGACTGAGAGGTTGACCGGCCACATTGGGACTGAGATACGGCCCAGACTCCTACGGGAGGCAGCAGTGGGGAATATTGGGCAATGGACGCAAGTCTGACCCAGCAACGCCGCGTGAAGGAAGAAGGCTTTCGGGTTGTAAACTTCTTTGACAGGGGAAGAGTAGAAGACGGTACCCTGAAAACAAGCCACGGCTAACTACGTGCCAGCAGCCGCGGTAATACGTAGGTGGCAAGCGTTGTCCGGATTTACTGGGTGTAAAGGGCGTGTAGCCGGGAAGGCAAGTCAGATGTGAAATCTGGAGGCTCAACCTCCAAACTGCATTTGAAACTGTCTTTCTTGAGTATCGGAGAGGTAATCGGAATTCCTTGTGTAGCGGTGAAATGCGTAGATATAAGGAGGAACACCAGTGGCGAAGGCGGATTACTGGACGACAACTGACGGTGAGGCGCGAAAGCGTGGGGAGCAAACAGGATTAGATACCCTGGTAGTCCACGCTGTAAACGATCAATACTAGGTGTGCGGGGACTGACCCCCTGCGTGCCGGAGTTAACACAATAAGTATTGCACCTGGGGAGTACGATCGCAAGGTTGAAACTCAAAGGAATTGACGGGGGCCCGCACAAGCGGTGGATTATGTGGTTTAATTCGAAGCAACGCGAAGAACCTTACCAGGGCTTGACATCCTACTAATGAAGCAGAGATGCATTAAGTGCCCTTCGGGGAAAGTAGAGACAGGTGGTGCATGGTTGTCGTCAGCTCGTGTCGTGAGATGTTGGGTTAAGTCCCGCAACGAGCGCAACCCCTATTGTTAGTTGCTACGCAAGAGCACTCTAGCGAGACTGCCGTTGACAAAACGGAGGAAGGTGGGGACGACGTCAAATCATCATGCCCCTTATGTCCTGGGCCACACACGTAATACAATGGCGGTAAACAGAGGGATGCAAAGCCGTGAGGTGGAGCGAACCCCTAAAAGCCGTCCCAGTTCGGATTGCAGGCTGCAACCCGCCTGCATGAAGTCGGAATCGCTAGTAATCGCGGATCAGCATGCCGCGGTGAATACGTTCCCGGGCCTTGTACACACCGCCCGTCACACCATGAGAGTCGGGAACACCCGAAGCCCGTAGCCTAACAGCAATGAGGGCGCGGTCGAAGGTGGGTTCGATAATTGGGGTGAAGTCGTAACAAGGTAGCCGTATCGGAAGGTGCGGCTGGATCACCTCCTTTCTAAGGAGACATTGCCAGGATCGAGGTTCTGGCATAACATCCTAAGGTCAGCCGGAAGGTGCGGAGGAAGTAGTTACGTTGTTTAATTTAGAGGGTGCAGCCCTCGGTGGTTATGGGCCCGTAGCTCAGCTGGCTAGAGCGTACGACTGATAATCGTAAGGTCGGTGGTTCGAGCCCACTCGGGCCCACCACAAAAAAGCAGCCGTCCCCGAGAGGGGATGGGGAATATACAGCCGGGGATATAGCTCAGCTGGGAGAGCGCCTGCCTTGCAAGCAGGAGGTCGCCGGTTCGATCCCGACTATCTCCACCATTTGAGATCAGATTGAAGCATTTAAGGGATTAAATGTTTCAATCTGGCTTCAAAAGAAGCCGGGGAATGCACCTTGAAAACTGAACAATGTATGATGAAAGACATGTAAGGCAACAGAAGAGGTCTTCTGGACAAAAGTTCGGAAGGTAATTTAATTGTGGAACAACATCTGAAAAGATGAGGGTAACAATTACAATTTCAAAAAGATTCTGAGGAAGCCTGCATAATTCAACTAAGAGAACCAATTGAAAGATTGTTCGAAATAGGTCAAGCTAAAAAGAGCGCAAGGGGAATGCCTTGGCATCAGGAGCCGACGAAGGACGTGACAAGCTGCGATAAGCTGCGGGGAGGAGCAAATATCCATTGATCCGCAGATTTCCGAATGGGGCAACCCGGCAGAGCAATACTCTGTCAGCGTGCGTTGAACAAAATAGGCGTACGCGGGGAACCGCCTGAACTGAAACATCTAAGTAGGGCGAGGAAAAGACATCAACAGAGATTCCGTAAGTAGTGGCGAGCGAACGCGGAAGAGGCCAAACCAGGGGATTTATTCCCTGGGGTTGTGGACTCACATAACGGCGCAATAGTTTAGGAGAACGGCATGGGAAGGCCGGCCACAGCGGGTGAGAGCCCCGTATCCGAAAGATGAGTTGCGTCAGTGAGGATCCAGAGTACCGCCGGACACGTGAAACCCGGTGGGAAACAGGGGGGACCACCCTCCAAGCCTAAATACTACCTGATGACCGATAGAGGAGCAGTACCGTGAGGGAAAGGTGAAAAGGACCCCGGAAGGGGAGTGAAAGAGAACCTGAAACCTTGTGCTTACAAGCAGTCAAAGCACGTTAAAGTGTGATGACGTACTTTTTGTAGAACGGTCCGGCGAGTTATAGTAACGAGCAAGCTTAAGGCATTCAGTGCCGGAGGCGCAGCGAGAGCGAGTCTGAATAGGGCGTGTGAAGTTCGTTGCCATAGACCCGAAACCGGGTGACCTATCCATGAGCAGGTTGAAGTGGGGGTAAAACCCCATGGAGGACCGAACCGACCCCCGTTGCAATGGTGGCGGATGACTTGTGGATAGCGGAGAAATTCCAATCGAACTCGGAGATAGCTGGTTCTCCCCGAAATAGCTTTAGGGTTAGCGTTATGTTAGATTACCGGAGGTAAAGCACTGAATGGTCGAGGGGTCGATAAGATTACCAACGCCTATCAAACTCTGAATGCCGGATAATTGATGCATAGCAGTCAGACAGTGTGAGATAAGTTTCATTGTCAAAAGGGAAACAGCCCAGACCCACAGCTAAGGTCCCTAATGTATGCTAAGTGGAAAACGATGTGGAGCTGCAAAAACAACCAGGATGTTGGCTTAGAAGCAGCCACTCATTAAAAGAGTGCGTAATAGCTCACTGGTCGAGTGGTTCTGCGCGGAAAATATAACGGGGCTAAGCATACAACCGAAGCTTGGGATGCGCGCAAGCGCGTGGTAGGGGAGCGTTGTGTACGGGGTGAAGTCTGAGCGGAAGCACAGGTGGACTGTACACAAGTGAGAATGCCGGAATGAGTAGCGAGAATTATGTGGGAATCATAATGGCCGAAAATCTAAGGTTTCTTGGGGAAGGTTCGTCCGCCCAAGGTAAGCCGGGGGCTAAGGCGAGGCCGAAAGGCGTAGTCGATGCACATACGGTAGAAATTCCGTAGCCACCGAACCTTAAGCATGAGGGACACTTTGAGATAGCAGAACCCGGGCGTTGGTTGCCCCGGGCGAAAGGGACCGAAATTAGAGTAGGGAAGTCTGCGATGCTTGAAGGCGAGAAAAGCTCATGTGTATGCTAAGGTGCCCGTACCGCAAACCGACACAGGTAGATGAGGAGAGAATCCTAAGGCCAACGGGAGAAGGGTTGTTAAGGAACTCGGCAAGTTGACCCCGTAACTTCGGAAGAAGGGGAGCCCCGAAAGGGGCCGCAGTGAATAGGCCCAAGCAACTGTTTACCAAAAACACAGGTCTATGCTAAATCGAAAGATGACGTATATGGGCTGACGCCTGCCCGGTGCCGGAAGGTTAAGAGGAGATGTCAGCCGCAAGGCGAAGCATTGAATCGAAGCCCCGGTAAACGGCGGCCGTAACTATAACGGTCCTAAGGTAGCGAAATTCCTTGTCAGGTAAGTTCTGACCCGCACGAAAGGCGTAATGATTTGGGCACTGTCTCAACAGCCCGCCCGGCGAAATTGTAGTACTGGTGAAGATGCCAGTTACCCGCAACTAGACGGAAAGACCCCATGGAGCTTTACTGCAGCTTAATACTGGAAATCGGTAATTCATGTACAGGATAGGTGGGAGACTTGGAAGCTGGACCGTCAGGTTCAGTGGAGTCGCCGGTGGGATACCACTCTTGGATTGCTGATTTTCTAACCTGCGGCCCTGAATCGGGTCGGGGGACACTGTTAGGCGGGCAGTTTGACTGGGGCGGTCGCCTCCAAAAGAGTAACGGAGGCGCTCAAAGGTTCGTTCAGCACGGACGGAAATCGTGCAGTGAGTGTAAACGCATAAACGAGCCTAACTGCGAGACCGACGGGTCGAGCAGTAACGAAAGTTGGAGTTAGTGATCCGGTGGTATGTGAGTGGAAATGCCATCGCTCAACGGATAAAAGCTACCCTGGGGATAACAGGCTGATCTCCCCCAAGCGTCCACAGCGACGGGGAGGTTTGGCACCTCGATGTCGGCTCGTCGCATCCTGGGGCTGAATTCGGTCCCAAGGGTTTGGCTGTTCGCCAATTAAAGCGGCACGCGAGCTGGGTTCAGAACGTCGTGAGACAGTTCGGTCCCTATCTGTTGCGGGCGTAAGAGATTTGAAGGGAGCTGTCCTTAGTACGAGAGGACCGGGATGGACGTACCTCTGGTGCACCAGTTGTCCTGCCAAGGGCATAGCTGGGTAGCTATGTACGGACGAGATAAACGCTGAAGGCATCTAAGCGTGAAACTCCCCCTAAGATGAGATCTCTCACTCTGAAAAGAGGTAAGGGCCCAGGAAGACTACCTGGTTGATAGGCCGGAAGTGGAAGTGCGGCAACGCATGCAGCTGACCGGTACTAATCGCCCGAGGGCTTGACCTACAATGAAAATGCAGGCGGCCTGAAGTGGAAGGAAACATACATTGTTCGGTTTTGAGGGTGCATGGAGCGGCCATGAACCCCGTAAATCCAAGCAAAACCCAACGGAATGGGTTTGCGATGACGACGCGGCCCGTTGGTCAAGTGGTTAAGACAGCGGCCTCTCACGCCGTTAACATCGGTTCGAATCCGGTACGGGTCACCAATTCGATGTGTATGCGCCTTTAGCTCAGTTGGTAGAGCAACTGACTCTTAATCAGTGGGTCCCGGGTTCGAGTCCCTGAAGGCGCACCAAAGATCAGCCGTTGAGGGTTGAGAATGGGAAGTGAGCGGGAGCTTGCTTCCGGTTCTAAGTCCTCAAAAAGGGCTTGACAAGAGGCAGGAAAAACTTTATAATTTGTTTGTTTTCCGGAGTGTTCCGGATGACAGTTGGTGCTGATTAGAGCGAGGGTCCACCCGTTCCCATTCCGAACACGGCAGTTAAGCTCGTTTCTGCTCACAATACTTGGCTGGAGACGGCCCGGGAAGATAGGTAGCGCCAACACGATAAGGCCGGACAGGGAAACCTGTCCGGCCTGCTTTTCTTTTCCCCTCGCGCTCCTTTGTGGATTGGGTTTGCCGCTCCCCGAGCCTGACACGCCTGCGCGTTATCATCCTTTCTTGATCCTGCATCCCCCTTGTGCTTTCAGCTTGAAATCCGATGAAAGAAAGTGCTTTGATATGGTTGATCCAAATCATCCCACGCTTCGCCCACCAATTCATCGCAGTTGGCTGCGTCTGAGAATTGGAAAAGCATACTATGCTGGAAAGCGGTATCTTCTATGGAACTCACATCAGTATCACTGGGCGGGTATACGGCAAAAAGAACTGTTGCCATGTGTTCAGTTTTCTCATGCGACACCGCTATTTCGCCAGCTGAAGGGTGAAGAGATGCAGTTACAAAAGAATAAGGTTACGAATTTGCGGTTGGCAGTGGCCCGCTTAGACGGCTTGATTCTCCACCCGGGGGAGACTTTCAGCTATTGGAGACTGATTGGAAAACCCAGCCGGAGAAAGGGGTATCTGGATGGAATGGTGCTCTTTTTGGGGCGGATCGGAAGTGATGTAGGCGGTGGCCTCTGTCAGCTGTCCAACCTGATTTTTTGGATGACACTCCATACGCCCTTGACTGTGATTGAGCGGTACCGCCATTCTCACGATGTATTTCCGGACTCCAACCGGACACAGCCCTTTGGCAGCGGTGCCACCTGTGCTTATCCCCACCGTGATCTGATGATTCGAAATGATACAGAGCAGGATGTTCAGCTTTGTCTTCGGGTCACTGAGAGCCATCTGGAAGGTGAGTGGCGCTCCGTGAAGACTCCTGCGCTCCGCTATGAGATTGTGGAACGGGACGCCAGGATGGAGCAGGGCTACTGGGGCGGATATGTACGGCACAATGCCTTGTACCGTAAAAAATTTGATCTCGCCTCTGGAGAGTTTCTTGAAGAAGAATTTCTCTTCACCAATGATGCAATTATGATGTACAGCCCGCTGCTGCCGGAGACAGATATACGAACTAAAAAATGAGGATGGTATCATAACCATCCTCATTTTTTACTGTTGTGCTTGAATCAAATCAGTGGCTGCAGTCCTCTACATACAGCTCGCGGACCGCGTTGGGATCTGCGGCGGCAGCGGGAGCTGCTGCGGGTTCCTCCTTATGGGGATTGTCCCGGTAGTCCAGGAATTTGGGAGCGACCTGGGGGAACAGGGCCAGGCTGAGGATGTCCTCCTCACTCTTGGCGATGTCCTTATACTCCGCGCGATACTTCTCCAACTCGGGCTCCAAAAGATCAGCAGGCCGGCAGGTGATCACGTCCTCGGGAGCGATGCCCGCTTTGGCACGGACCTCTTCATTGATCTCACCAGGCAGTTTGCCGTACTCGCCGCGCAGCATGGCCTTGGACTCCTTGGGGAAGGTCTTGTAGCGCTGGCCGGTGATGACATTCATGACAGCCTGGGTGCCCACGATCTGGGAAGAAGGAGTCACCAGGGGAGGATAACCGAAATCTTTGCGGACGCGGGGAATTTCAGCCAACACATCATAATACTGATCCTCTTTCCCAGCCTGCTTCAGCTGGGAGATCAGGTTGCTGAGCATGCCGCCGGGAACCTGATAAAGAAGCGTGTTGGTGTCCACATGCAGCACCTTGGGATCCAAAGAGCCTTCGGCCTGCAGGCGGGCGGCCACCTTGCGGAAGTGCTTGGCGGCTTCGCTCATTTTGCCAAGGTCCAGGCCGGTGTCCCGCGGGGTGCCCTTCAGCGTAGCCACCAGGGACTCTGTAGCCGGCTGAGAAGTGCCGTTGGCCATGGGGGAGAGCGCGGTATCCACAATATCCACGCCGGCCATAGCGGCCATCAGATAGACCATATCGCCGGTGCCGGTGGTGTTGTGGGTGTGCAGGTGGATGGGGACGGAGACCGTTTCCTTCAGATGCTTAACAAGGGAGTAAGCATCCATGGGCAGGAGCAAATTGGCCATATCCTTGACGCAGATGGCGTCGGCGCCCATTTCCTCCAGTTCCTTTGCCAGCTTGACAAAGTATTCTTCGCTGTGGATGGGGGAGATGGTGTAGGAGAGGGTGGCCTCCACCTGGCCGCCGTACTTCTTGGTGGACTTGATGGCCTGCTCCAGGTTGCGGATGTCGTTGAGGGCATCGAAAATACGGATGATGTCAATGCCGTTTTCAATGGACTTGCGGCAGAAGGCGTCGACCACATCATCGGCATAGTGCTTGTAGCCAAGGATGTTCTGGCCCCGGAACAGCATCTGCAGCTTGGTTTTGGGAAGTGCCTTGCGCAGGGCGCGCAGGCGCTCCCAGGGGTCCTCGTTGAGGAAGCGCATGCAGCTGTCAAACGTTGCACCGCCCCAGCACTCCAGGGAGTAGTAGCCGATGCTGTCCAACACCTCGCAGGCAGGCAGCATATCCTCCAGCCGCATTCTGGTGGCGGCCTGGGACTGGTGCGCGTCGCGGAGGATGGTGTCGGTGATCAGCAGGGGCTTGTTGCTTAAAAATTCCATGTTGTCCTCCTATTAGCCGAACAGTGCCATCAGCACGCCGGCTGCAATTGCGGAACCGATCACGCCGGCCACATTGGGGCCCATGGCGTGCATCAGCAGGAAGTTGGCGGGGTTGGCCTTCTGGCCCTCCACCTGGGAGACACGGGCGGCCATCGGCACGGCGGAAACGCCGGCGGAGCCGATCAGGGGGTTGATCTTTTCCTTCAGGAACAGGTTCATGAACTTGGCAAGCAGAACACCGCCTGCGGTGCCGAAGCCGAACGCCACAACACCCATGGCCATGATCAGCAGGGTCTTGCCGGCCAGGAAGGTGCTGGCGGTGGCGGTGGCGCCCACGGAGATGCCGAGGAAAATGGTGACGATGTTGATGAGCTCGTTCTGAACGGTCTTGCTCAGACGATCCACAACGCCCGCTTCCTTGAAGAGGTTGCCCAACATCAGGCAGGCAATCAGGGGGGCGGCAGAGGGCACCAGCAGGGCCACAAACACGGTGACGACGATGGGGAAGATAACTTTTTCTTTCTTGGAGACCACACGCAGAGGCTTCATGACGATTTCACGCTCCGCCTTGGTGGTCAGCGCACGCATGATGGGAGGCTGGATCACGGGCACCAGAGCCATATAGGAGTATGCGGCCACAGCGATGGGGCCCAACAGCTGGGGAGCCAGCTTGGTGGTGACGAAGATGGCGGTGGGGCCGTCAGCGCCGCCGATGATGCCGATGGAGGCGGCTTCCTGCGGAGTAAACTGGCCGGACAGGTTGCAGCCCACGAAGGTCATGAAGATGCCCAACTGTGCGGCGGCGCCTAACAGCAGGCTCTTGGGATTGGCGATCAGGGGACCGAAGTCGGTCATGGCACCCACGCCCATAAAGATCAGGCAGGGATAGATGCCAAGCTTGACGCCTAAGTACAGATAGTCAATCAGGCCCTTGGTCACCGCCGCGTCACCGAACGCGGCCCAGTCCACATGGCCGCCGGCAAAAAGGGCCTCATGGTACATGTCGGCGCCGGGGAGGTTGGTGATGAGCATGCCGAATGCAATGGTCACCAGCAGCATGGGTTCAAACTTTTTCACCACTGCGAGATACATCAGAATGAAGGAGACGACGATCATGATCAGGCATTTCCAGTTGTCACCCACGCCAAACTGGTAAAAACCCGTCTGTTGAATAAAATTCAGAATTGCTTCCATTTTTCTTACTCCTGTCTCAAGACTTTACTGAATGACACACAGCAGTGCACCAGATTCCACAGTGGCGCCCTTGGTGGTGTTCACAGAGGCGATGGTGCCGTCGCAGGGGCACATGATCTCGTTTTCCATCTTCATGGCCTCGAGGATCATCAAAACCTGGCCCTTCTTCACCGCGTCGCCGGCAGCGACATTGATGGAGAGGATGGTGCCGGGCATGGGGCTTGCCACCTTTTCGCCATTGGCGGGAGCGGCAGCAGGAGCAGCGGCGGGGGCGGCAGGTGCGGGAGCGGCAACAGGTGCAGCAGCAGGAGCAGCGGCGGGGGCGGAACCGGAGATGTCTTCAAGGGTAATTTCATAAGCGGTTCCGTTGACATTGACTTTGTATTTCTTCATGTTCTTCTTCTCCTATACCTTAAAGTTTTTTCACAGACAGAATGCGGATAGCGGAGATATCGGTACCCAGCTCGTCTGCCACGGCCGCAGAAATCGCGGCAATCATCTCCTGGCGGTTCGGAATAGACGCTTCAGCGGGTACGGGTGCAGATGCGGCGGCAGGTGCTGCGGCCACGGGGGCTTTCGATGCCTTTGCTCCACACGCCCTACTCATGAGGGTTGCCAGAACAATGATGCAAATCAGACCGAAAAATACGGTTCCGATTCCCAGCAGGCATACGAACAAATTGGAATACGCCATGACTGATCCTCCTTAATGCCAATTTGAATTCATTGTAACAAAATTGTGAACGAAATACAATGACTTCCGTGACATAATTTTTTGATGTGATGACAAAATTACGTTAATTTTTTGTATGAAACAGACAAATAACGGAGGAAAGCTTGCAAAATTTATGCTTTCTTCTTGAGAAGAACCGTGATAAAATGACACTGTTCTTGCATGCAGATGGATAGAAAGTTGGGATGGAATGCAGTATCGGGATGTCAAACGAGCTCGCTTTCTGGAGCGGCCGAACCGGTTCATCGCCTATGTGGACCTGGAAGGCCGGCGCCAGATCTGCCATGTGAAAAATACGGGGCGCTGCCGGGAACTGCTCCTCCCGGGCGCGGAGGTTTTTTTGGAAACGGCGGAAAACCCGAACCGGAAAACGCCCTATGACCTGATTGCGGTGCGCAAGGGGGATCGGCTCATCAACATGGATGCCCAGGCGCCCAACCATGTCTTTGGGGAGTGGGCGGCGGATCACTGGCCCGGGGTGCGGGAAATTCGTCCGGAGTACACCTATGGGCATTCCCGGTTCGATTTCCGCATAGACACAGAGCAGGGAAGCGAATTCGTGGAGGTCAAGGGCGTCACGCTGGAAGAGGACGGATTCGCCCGGTTTCCGGACGCGCCCACGGAGCGGGGCGTGAAGCACATTGAGGAGCTCCAGCGCGCGGCGGAGGCTGGATTTGGCGCCACGCTGTTTTTCGTGGTACAGATGGAGGGAATCCACAGCGTGGCGCCCAACGACGACACCCACCCGGCCTTTGGGGCGGCGCTGCGACAGGCATCCCGGAATGGTGTCCGGGTGCTGGCATATGACTGCCTGGTATCTCCGGACCGCCTGGAGCTTCACTCCAGGGTGAAGGTGATTTTGTAGGCGGACATCAAAAAAGGAGGAAGACATTGGGAGTTCTGGAATTGTTCTTGATTGGAATCGGCCTGTCCATGGATGCCTTTGCGGTGTCGGTGTGCAAGGGGCTTTGCATGAAGACGGTGAATCTGAAGCACACTGCGGCCATTGCGCTGTTTTTTGGCGCCTTTCAGGCGCTGATGCCCTTTTTGGGCTGGTGGCTGGGGTCTCAGTTTGCCCGTTATATTGTAGCCGTTGACCACTGGGTGGCCTTTTTGCTGCTGGGCTTCATCGGCGGAAAGATGGTGAAGGAGAGCTTCGGCGGCGCGGGGGAAACGGCCTGTGACGCGGAGCAGCGGCTGGACTACAGGGAGCTGCTGATTTTGGCCGTGGCCACCAGCATTGACGCGCTGGCCGTGGGTATCACCTTTGCCTTTTTGGACGTGTCCATTGGGATGGCCGTCTCCATCATCGGGCTGACTACCTTTGTGCTGTCTTTTGCAGGCGTATTCGTGGGAAATGTCTTCGGCACCCGGTACAAGCAGCGGGCGGAACTGGCCGGCGGCGTGATTTTAATCCTCATCGGGGTGAAGATCCTGCTGGAGCACCTGGGGCTTATTTGAGAAAGGTCTTTTCCGATTCCCGGGCGCATATCCTGAATCCCATGGAGGGGCTGTATGGAGGTGCTGACCGGGATTTTATGCGCTATGGCGCTGTTTCTCTTTGGCATGTCGCTGTTGGGGGAAAGCCTTCAGGCGATGTTTGAAAAGGGGAGGGGTTTACATACGCTGCCCAAACGGGGCGGCTTTTTGCTGGGGGTTGGAGTGACCGCACTGCTCCAGTCCTCCTCCGCCACCACGGTGCTGGCGGTTTCGCTCTGCGACTCCGGGCTGCTTTCCTTTTCCCAGGCTTCCGCGGCCATTGCAGGGGCCAATGTGGGGACGACCTCCACGGCCTGGCTATTGTGTCTGGGGTGGAGCGTGCCGGAAGGGGAAGAGGTAGTGCTCGCCCTGCTGGCTGTGGCCGGGCTGGGGCTGTATCTTGCCGCCAGGCGCCGGACGGCCGGGGCGGCACTGATCGGGCTCTTTTTGCTGCTCAGCGGGATGCGGAGCCTGGTGGCCGCCGCCGCGCCGTTGGGGGATACGGCGCTTTTCCTGCGATTGGCGTCGCTGGCGGAGCATCCAATGTTGGGGTTTTTGGCCGGCGCGGCCTTTACCGGCGTTCTCCAGAGCTCCAGCGTCAGCGTGGGCATGCTTCAGGCGCTGGCCGCCGGCGGGACGCTGCGGCGGGCGGCGGCGGTGCCGCTGCTGTTGGGAATCAATGTGGGAACCTGTTCCACCACGCTGCTCTCTGCCCTGGGCTGCGGCACAGCAGGCCGGAGGGCCGCGGCGTTCCATCTGCGGTTCAACTTGGTGGGCGCAGCCCTTTGGATGCCTATTTTCCTCTGGCGGGGCCTGTTGGCCGCGCCGGTGACACCGGTGGAAATCGCAGCATGCCATACGCTCTTCAACCTGACCGCTTCGGTGGCTGCGCTGCCCACGGTGGAACAATACCGTGTGTTGCATGGGCTGCAGTCCACGGCGGGCCGTAAAAAGAGAAGGCCGGCCCATGGGGCCAAATCAAAAGCCGAGTGAATCTTCACTCGGCTTTTTCACATGGTTCCTATGGCTGGCGGAGGACTGCCCGCCCGGCCGCCATGCTCTCAGGGATGGAGATCACCCGCTGGTTGCGGCTGCCTCGCCAGGGGAGGGATAAGGTCCTCTGCTCCAAGAGGAAGGGGCCGTCCACCAACACGTCAAGCTCCCGCAGAAGAGCCTGCTGGGCCGGTGTGCCCTGGAGCAGCTGCTCATAGGTGTAGCCGGAGTAGCTCCACACATTCAGGCCGTTTTCGTGGGCGGCCCGGGCTAGCATCAAACACTCCTCCGGCTGCTCGAAGGGCTCTCCCCCGGAGAGGGTCAGCCCATCGGTCAAGGGGTTGGACAGCATCCGTTCCGCCAGCTCCTCCACCGGATGCTCAGACCCACCCGCGGCGTCATGGGTTTCAGGATTGTGGCAGCCGGGACAGCGGTGGGTGCAGCCCTGGACGAACACGGTGAAGCGAAAGCCCGGCCCGTCCACAATGGAGTCCTGTACCGTGGCGGCAATACGCATTCCGATCCCACCCTTCAACGCTGCGTCAGGGAGTGTTTCACCCGGTCCCGGACCTCTGCCCGCTTGGCGTCGTTGAACCGGTCCAGGGTGCCCACCAGGTATCCGGTGATGCGGCGGATCCGTTCAAAGCCCACGTCGCCGTCGCACTCGCGGCGGCCGCAGCCGGGGCACTCGTCGTTGATGATGCCGTTGTAGCCGCACAGGGGGTCCCGGTCCACCGGGTGGTTGATGGAGCCGTAGCCGATGCCCTGATCCTTCATGCAGCGGATGACCTTTTCAAAGGCCTCCAGATTCTGCACCGGATCGCCGTCCAACTCAACGTAGCTGATGTGGCCTGCGTTGGTCAGGGCGTGGTAGGGCGCCTCTAACTGGATTTTCCGGAAGGCGGAAATGGGGTAGTATACGGGGATGTGGAAGCTGTTGGTGTAGTATTCCCGGTCGGTGATGCCGGGAAGAATGCCGAAGCGCTGCTTGTCGATCTTCACAAACCGGCCCGAAAGGCCCTCAGCCGGTGTGGCCAGCAGCGTGAAATTCAGGCCCCGTCTCCGGGACTCCTCGTCCATCCTGGAGCGCATATGGGCCACGATCTCAAGCCCCAGGCGCTCCGAGCGCTCGTCCTCTCCGTGGTGATGGCCGGTGAGGGCCACCAGGGTTTCCGCCAGGCCGATAAAGCCGACGGACAGCGTGCCGTGGCGGAGCACCTCCCGGACCTCGTCGTTCCAGCCCAGCTGCTCCGAGTCCAGCCAAACGCCCTGGCCCATCAGGAAGGGGTAGTTGCGCACATGCTTGCGGCACTGGATCTCAAAGCGCTCCAGCAGCTGTTCCACGCAAAGGTCCAGCATCCGGTCCAGAGAGTCGAAAAAGACTTCGATGTCGCCCTTTGCCCGGATGCCCAGCCGGGGCAGGTTGATGGTGGTGAAGCTCAGGTTTCCCCGGCGGTTGCAGATTTCCCGGGATGGGTCAAAGACGTTGCCGATAACCCGGGTGCGGCAGCCCATGTAAGCAATTTCCGTCTCCGGATGGCCGGGCTTATAGTACTGGAGGTTGAAAGGCGCGTCTATAAAGCTGAAATTTGGGAACAGCCGCTTGGCGCTGCACCGCATGGCCAGCTGGAAGAGGTCGTAATTGGGGTCGCCGGGGTTGTAGTTGACTCCCTCCTTGACCCGGAAGATCTGGATGGGGAAGATGGGCGTCTCCCCTCCGCCCAGGCCCGCCTCTGTGGCCAGCAGCAGCTTTTCCATCACCAGCCGCCCCTCCGCAGAGGTGTCGCAGCCGTAGTTGATGGAGGAAAAGGGCACCTGGGCGCCGGCACGGGAATGCATGGTATTGAGGTTGTGGAGCAGAGCCTCCATGGCCTGATAGGTGGCCCGTTCCGTCTCCTGTACGGCCTGGCGGTAGGCAAAGGACTGATACCGCTCCGCCTGGTTTTCATCCAGGCGGAAGCACTCCATGAGAGCGGGCTGTTCCGCCTTCTGATAGGCGCCGCAGTCCGCCAGGGAGGGCTGCAGCCCGGACTGCTCATAGACCTCATCCAACAGCTTGCGCAGCGCCTCGTCGCAGCCTTCCCCGCCGCATTCCAGGCTCAATGCCCGGGCCAGGTTCTGGCGGTACGTGCGCCGGAAGGTCTTGCCCACGCCGATGGCCATGCCATAGTCGAAGTCGCAGATGGACTGCCCGCCATGCTGGTCGTTCTGATTGGACTGGATGGCGATGCAGGCCAGGGCGGCATAGGAGGAGATGTCGTTGGGCTCCCGCAGGGTGCCGCTGCCGGTGCAGAAGCCGCCGGCGAACAATCTGCGGATGTCGATTTGGGTGCAGGTGGTGGTAAGGGTATAGAAGTCCAGGTCGTGGATGTGGATGTCACCTTCCCGATGGGCCTTGGCGTGCTCCGGCTTCATGACGAACATCTGGTAAAACTGCTTGGCGCCCTCGCTGCCGTATTTGAGCATGGAGCCCATGGCGGTGTCGCCGTCGATGTTGGCGTTTTCCCGCTTGATGTCGCTGTCGATGGCATCTGCGTAGGTGATGTCCTCGTATATTTTCATCAAGCGGGTGTTCATCTCCCGGGCGCGGCTGCGCTCATTGCGGTAAAGAATATAGGCCTTGGCGGTCTGGATATAGCCATTGTCCATCAGAACCCGCTCCACCAGGTCCTGGATGTGCTCCACCTCAGGCTCGTCGATCCCCTCCACCTCCAGGATGGAGGCCACCTCGGCGGCCAATTGCCGGGCAGCCTCCGTCTGGCCCGGTTTATAGGTGGCGTCAAAGGCCTTGCCAATGGCCCGCGCGATCTTTTCCTGGTCAAACTCTGCCATGCGGCCATCGCGCTTTCGGATTTTTGTAATGGTCATATGCGGGATACCCTCATTTCTCTTACCATATCTTGTGCAATCATTGCTGTGCATCTCAGAAAGTTACTATTTATCGTATCACCGGCTGATTGGGCTGTCAATATGGAGACTGCCTGAACCCGGCAGGGGCCGGGCGCGGAAAGGCGCACAGCAAAGCTCCCGCGCCTTGCGGCGCGGGAGCCCTTTATGAAAGTGAAATGCCCTTAGCAGCAGGCAGACCCGCTGTTGCAGCCACAACCACTGTTGCAGCCACAGCCGCTGTTACAACCACAGCCACAGCCACCCCAGCTGTTACCGCCGCCACAGCAGCAGCAAACGATGATCAACAGAATGATGATCCAGCAGCAGCTGTTGCCGCCGCCAAAGAAGCCCTGATTACACATACCGGGAACCTCCTATGAAATGTTGGCCGGTGAACCGGTCACAGTTCATAGTATGCTGTCGTGGGGAAAGGGTGCACAGCGGCCTAAAAAATTCGGCCGCCGGTGATCATGGCCCTGGCGGAGAGCAGTTCATCGGAGGTAAAGACGCCGCTGTCCATCAGCTTCTGCTCCAAGGTCCCGGAGCCGTCGCTCAAAGAGGCGTCCAGGGCGTAATAGGAGACATACACCAGCTGTGCCCGGAGAAATGTGCCCGACTGGAGCATGGACACCTCGGCATCGGTGAGGACACCGGCGCTGCGGGCCGTGGCCATTGTAGCCGAGAGGTCTGTGTTGGCAGAGGAGCTGTAGCCCAGGGCGCGCAGCAAAAACTCCATGTACTGATTGGCGGAGATGGCCTGGTCGGGCTGAAAGAGCGTGGCAGTGAAGCCGTTGGTATAGCCCTTGGAGTAGGCGTAGGAGACATAGTGCTCCGACAGGGAGCCCCTGGCGATGTCGGTGAAGGGGATGGGGCCGGTATAAGATAGGGCCGCCTCTTCCTCGCCTAAAACACGGATGAACATGATGAGGGCCTGGATGCGGGTGGGCGCCATCTCCAGGTCAAAGCCGGAACCATAGCCGGTGTAGCTGCCCTTAAATAGATGAAGGGTTTTTAATGCCGAGGCAATGGCATTGTAATCCACGGAGTCGGAAAGGGTGAACCGGTAGGGCCCCTCATAGTGCAGCACCGCGGTCTTTGAGGTGACGGTAAAGGAAGCCGCCGTATCCTCCGCCACCAAATACCTGTGGTTGGCCGTCAACGCCGTGCCGCTGGGCATCTCTTTGCCGGCGGTGATGTCCACCACGGCGCCGGATGGGAAGGTGACCTTCATTGAGCCGGCCAACAGCATGCAGTCCGTGCCGGTGCTGCCGCACAGCACATCCCCTTCCTTCAGGCGGATTTCCTGTGTGGAGGAAGCATAGGTACCGGCACTCCCCTGGCCGGACGCATTCAGCCGGGCATCCACTGCGCTGTTGACCTTGTCAGTGAAGGTGCCGTTGAGGTAGGAGAGGGAGACCAGCGGGTCGGAGCTGTCTCCGCCGCTGGCCAGCGCTGCCAGGATGCAGCAGGCCGCAGCCAGAAAGGCGATGGGCGCCAGTGCTCTTTTTTTCATAGGGCTCCTTCCGTTTACGGATTGACAATCCGGTAGCTGAGCGTCAGCAAACTGTCAGAAAAGTGGATGTTCTCGATTTTGACCTCCGGGTTGGAGGAGACAAGCTCCAGGTTGGTAAAGTTCCAGAACCCGCGGATGCCGAGGTCCGTCAGGCGGTCCGCCAAATCCTGGGCAATGGATTTGGGCACAGTGAGAGAGACCACATCCACCTTGTGGGTGCGGATATAGTCCTCCAACTCGTCCATATGGTAGATATGTACGCCGTTGATGTCTGTCCCGATGATGGATGGAGCAATGTCAAAGGCCGCATCCACGGCAAAGCCGCACTGGGAGAAGCGAAAATTCTGGAGCAGGGCGTGACCCAAGTTGCCCACACCGATCATAATCAGGTGGTGGCTCTGATCCACCCCCAGGATGTGCCCGATTTCAGAGCGCAATTCCTCCACATTGTAACCGTATCCCTGCTGGCCGAACTCACCAAAGCAGCTGAAATCCTGCCGGATCTGAGAGGCAGTGATACCCATCTTTACCCCCAGGGAATGTGAGGAGATGCGAATGACGCCTTTGTTGCACAGATCATTCAGGTGCCTGTAGTATCTGGGAAGGCGCCGAATCACGGCGTCGGAAATGTTCTGCTTTTTCATATGATTACTCCTACCACTGGTAAAAAGATACACACAATTGACAACATTATAATAAAGTAAATTTCCGTATTTAGTGTATCGCAAAAGGAGCGAGTTTGTCAATTTTTTTAACAATCTTTTTTTGAAAAATTTTTCTTTACAGATTTGGTTTTATGTGTTATCCTTAACAAAGATGCGCGCCCGTAGCTCAGTTGGATAGAGCGTTAGACTCCGACTCTAAAGGCCGCTGGTTCGAATCCAGTCGGGCGTACCAAAAAGTCACGACAATCTGGATATCGTAGGTTGAATGCCTACGGCGCCAGGCGGTTGTGGCTTTTTTCTTATCCTAAATTGAGGCTTTTTCCAATAGATTTTGAGGCAGCTTGAGGGGCTGTGATGATTCGAACTCCCGTTTCCGGAGAATTACCCCCCAAATTTCACAGTGCCCTTTTTCAATGGCGAGAAAAAGCGCGCCGCCACACCAGTAAAAATTGCACAAAATGAAAGCGCCCGTTTTCAAGACTGGTAACAGTCCACAAAACGGGCGCTTTTATTTTAGAAAGGACGGAGATCAACATGCTATAATGTGGGCAAGAAAAAGAGGCCGGTATGAATCTTGGTCAAGGTTTTGTAGCTGTATGTGCTGGGACAGGCACACGATCAAGAGCAAACCCGGCTGCGATCTGCTGATCGGGATGGACGGGGAGCATCTTTGCTTCTGCGATGCATTTGCGTCGAAGACACTGCGGAGCACCTGCTGATGGATTACACCGACCAGTCTGGAGTGGTGGCGGGCCCATGGTACACCGGCAACGACAAATTTGAATTTGGAGAGGTATCCCACGATGAAAGCAATACGAAAGAAACGGGCGGTTGCCATAAGAATATGCCTGAGAAAGGATGTGATATAAAACAAGAAAGGATTTTAAGAACATGACTCACATTCCAGACCCTAATACGATCTTCCCAAACGAATACAAAACCTCATGCTTTATCAAGAATATAATCACAGCCACCAATATTACGGTTGGAGATTATAGCTATTATGATGATGCGGTTGACCCCACAGGTTTTGAAAAGAACAATGTGCTATTCAACTACCCTGAGTTTGGTGATAAACTTATCATCGGCAAGTTCTGTCAGATTGCTTCCGGAACCAAGTTCATTATGGGAGCGGCAAATCATCGAATTAGTAGTGCAACAACCTATCCATTTCATGTGTTCGGTGGCGCATGGAGTGAAAATACGCTGCCGCACATGGAACAGCTTCCTCACAAGGGCGATACAATTATCGGAAACGATGTCTGGATTGGGCAAGAGAGCATAATTATGCCCGGTGTGAAAATCGGTGACGGGGCAATCATTGCCGCTTATTCCGTTGTAGTCAAGAATGTTCCCCCTTACACGGTTTACGGCGGCAATCCTGCAAAGTTTATCAAAGACCGTTTTGATGACGAACTAAAAGACCTCCTTCTCCGTTTGCGATGGTGGGATTTTGCCCCGGAACAGTTGGTGGATATTCTTCCATTGCTGTGCAATCCTGACCTGATAAAACTAAAGCAATCATTGGCGGAGAAACTCATATAGGTATCGGCAACTTCCTGTTCGTCTGGCCGATGAAATCGCCTGATTTGGTAAAAGGCACACCTTCCGCTATTCCACAATATCCAGATTGTAGTGATATTCCATAAGGAAACCCTTGGAGCTCTATGCTCCAAGGGTTTCCTTTTTCGATGCACACATATCCTGTTATAAGCAGCTGCTTTTTCAAGACCCCATCATCATATGCCCATAAACGCCCTCCGTGTCCATATCCTGCCGTTTCAATTTGCAGGTATCCATCCGGCCCACGCAGCTTTCCGGACCCCCATTGCACCAAAGAATGCATTGCAGGCCAATATTGGCGCTCCAAATGGAGGAGGGACGTTGAACCACAGCGTGCTGCAAAACCGGGACAAGCCGGACCAGCACCCCATCGGCGCCATCTCCGGCCTGGAGGCGGAGCTGGCTGGGAAAAGTGTGGAACCTATGACCAACGCGGACATCGAAATGATATTGGGAGGATTTTTCAATGGCTAAATTTTTGGACGACAACGGCCTGCTGTACTTCTGGAGCAAGATCAGGGCGGTCATCCCCAAGCGTACCAGCGACCTTATGAACGACAGCGGCTTTCTCACCGCATCCGACATCCCGGAAGGCGCGGCGGCCAGCACCACCACGCCGAAGATGGACGGAACGGCCGCCGTGGGCTCAGAGCTTGCCTTTGCCCGGGGCGACCACGTGCATCCCAGCGACGCCAGCAAGGTGGACAAGGTTGCCGGGAAGGGGTTAAGCGCCAACGACTACACCACGGCGGAGAAGGAGAAGCTGGCGGGCATCGCGGCGGGAGCCAACCTCTACGTCCTGCCCGACGCCAGCACCACGGTCAAGGGCGGCGTGATGCTCTCCGCCAGCACCAGTGATGCCAGTAGCACCAAGGCGGCCACGCCCAGCGCCGTCAAGGCGGCCTACGACCTGGCGGCCTCCAAACAGAGCCCCGCCACCACGCTGGCCGGCTATGGGATCACGGACGCATACACCAAGGCCCAGGTGGACGGCCTGGTCTCCGGCGCGCTCCACTACAAGGGCACCAAGGCCGCCTACGCGGAGCTGCCCGCCACGGGGAACAAGGTGGGCGATGTGTGGAACATCACGGCCGCGGACAGCGCCCACGGCGTGAAGGCCGGGGACAACGTGGCCTGGAACGGCAGCGAGTGGGATGTGCTCTCGGGCACCGTGGACCTGAGCGGCTATCTCCAGATCACGGACGTGATCTCCAACGCGGAGATCGACACCATCGTGGCCGGTTAGGGGGTGCGGTATGGCAAATTATTTGGACAGCGCCGGGCTGCGGCATTTATGGGGTAAAATCCAGGCCCTGGCGGCGGGCAAGGCGGCGGTCGGCCACAGCCACGACGACCGCTATTATACAGAGGTGGAAATAGACACAAAGCTGTTGGATGTATCTGACCATATGGACGCGGCCAAGCCCGTCCTGCTCACGATCCCCGCCGGACGGGTCGCGGGGGATGTGAATGGGGATGGGAAGATCGACGATACCGATGTCGCGGTTCTTAGAACATATTTCAACCGAAATATAAACGAGTATTCCACAGAAGAAGAGCGCCTTTCGCTCCTGGCGGCGGATATTGTCAGCAGCGGAAAAATAAACAGCTCAGATTTGAGTAAATTAATGACTCTTAAAAACGGGGTCAGGGATGCTACAAATGTGAGAGATGTCCTTGGCGTCTGGACAGTCAGAAGCGATTTCCCGGATGGGCTGACCTACCTCTTCACCAAGGAAATCGCGGTGGAGGGCGTCACGGCGGCGTCAAAGATTGCGCTGTCAATTCTGGGGAAAACCAGCTTTGCGGGCACCGTGGAGGCAATGGACGGCGGAATCCGGATTTACTGCATGGTTCCTCCGCTGGAGGACCTCACGGCACAGCTTTCGATTTGCAGAGGCGGCACGGCGGCCAATGGGCCGACGGAGCTCCTTACGGTCATGCCCTCGCCAAAATCGGAAACAGTTAAGCTGACAGCCGCGGAGTGGGATGCAGCTGCAAAGACCCAGAGTGTGGCGGCGCCCGGCGTGAGCGTCAGCAACGCGGTGACGCCGACGCCCGGTCCGGCAAGCTGGGAGGCGGCAGGAAAAGCTGGAGTGAGGTGCACGGGTCAGGGAGAGAACAGCCTGACCTTTACCTGCACAACGGTCCCAACTGAGGATTTGACCTACAACATACTTATCCAGGAGGTGCAGTGAGATGCCTATTTTTAACCCGATCTTAGTGGGCGGGGGTGGGAGTGATGCGGCCCCGTTCTCCGATCAAATCTTTGGGTATTTCTCGAGTTTAAAAGGGCATGTGCTCCGGATAGAAAGCGCAATCGACGTGAATGGGGAAACATTGCCCTGTGAGCCGGCGCTTTCTCTTCCGTGTGAATACTGGGCTGCCAGGGCGGCTTTGCCGACCCGATTAGAAGAGATACTGGGCAGTGATTATGCCAGCGACGCAATGGTCATTGACGGTACACTGTCTGGGGCAAGCTTTCAGACACGGCCGGAGAACGAATGTACAATCATGGTTTCCTTCCCCGGCGCCACGCCAAACTCACCCATACATGTTGTGGGATACCGTAGCGGCATAGGCTATGTAACATTGGACTGTACGGTGGGAAACGGCACGGTTGAATACAGGATACTGGATTTTCCCATCTATTCCATCATTTAAAGGAGAGACAATTGGATGGAGACCTTGATCTTGCTTTTATCCGGCGCCGCGGGGGCGGCGATGATTAAGCTGTTGGACGGCCTTCTCCAGTTTGCCCTCCAGCGCCGGGCAAAGCGGCAGGACGATGGGCAGGCACGGAAGACGGAGATGGAGAAGCGCATCGAGGCCATTGCGGACTGCATGATGGTCACGATGTTGGACCGCATCCAGTACCTCAGCAAGTGCTACATAAAGGATGGGTGCGTGGATGTGGAAGACCTGCGCAGGCTCCACATCATGCACGAGAAGTATCACGCGGTGGGCGGCAACGGGGACCTGGACAAGCTCATTGCCCAAGTGGACGAGCTGCCTTATAAAATTTAAAAAGGAGAAAATAGTATGAATCTGAAACAGTACGCATGGAACATCTTTGAGATCGCCAAGGCCAACAACGAGGATTTGGGGGTTGCCAGGAGGATGCTGGTCAACAACATCTCCCAGGGCAGGGCGGTAAACAGCGGCGCCGGTCTGGACTACGCCGCCCTGAAGAAGGAGTGGGAGGCCATGGACGGCGAGGCCCAGAAGGCCGCCCTGGAGGAGCTGAACAAGTACATCACCGACTTTTCCACCGACGCGCCCTATCATAGCCTCTGTAAGGCCTTTGAGCAGGGTGACCGGGAGGCATTTGAGAAGGTGCTGGAGAGATGAAAGAGGCCCTGCTCAGGAAGCTGGCAAACCTGCTGAGCATCAAGAGCCTGGTCACACTGGCACTGACCGCGGTGTTCTGCGTCCTTGCCCTGCGCGGCGGGGTGAATCAGGATTTCATGACCATTTTCACGGTGGTGATCGCATTTTATTTCGGAACCCAGGCCAGGAAAGAGGGGAGCGGCAATGGCGATCGTCAATAACTTGCTCACCGTTGCCCGGGGAGAGGTGGAAATAAAGAGTCCCCAGCCAATTCCAACAGGGTCAAATACACTGGTACTATGACAAAGAGGTGTCCGGCAGCGCGTACCCCTTGGTGCATGGTGTTCGTGCAATGGTGCTGCGCCCGGGCTGGTGTGACCCTTCCGGTCAGACGGCCAGCTGCGGCGCAATGAGTGCGCGGCAAATGGCGTTTTACTGAGAACATATTTAGTTATGGTGTACTATTTTGAAGGCCCCTGGAGAGAGTACTCTCTCCAGGGGCTTTCCCATTGTCATGAACATTTGAGGAGCGGAAAAAGAGCATTTTTCCCATTTTTGAAAAATAACTTTCTGTTTGCAGAATATTCGCACAATTTTGCGAAAAATCTGTGGTACTGTCAAAAAAATGCAGGATATTACCACAGAAAGAGAGAAAAAAAGTGAAAATATTTGCATATCACGGGATGAAAAATGTGTCGGGGTCCCGCATCCGCCAGGCAAGAAGGGCGCTGAAACTGTCGCAGACAGAGCTGGCGGCCCAGCTGCAGGTCCGAGGGGTGGTCCTTGAGCGGGATACCATCAGCAGGATGGAGATTGGGGACCGGATTGTAGCGGATTATGAGCTGCGCACGATGGCGGAAATCCTGAAGGTGGATGTGGCGTGGCTTCTCAATGTGGAAGAAGGGGAGGAACAGTGGGTGGGCCAGGCCGGCGAGCGGCCCGACGCCTATTGATCTTGTGTGAACAAGAGGGGGGATGCCATGTTATCCACGCGGCTGCAAGATGCGGGAAGGGGTGCAGGTGAAAGAAAGAGAGGTCATATGTCAACTATTGGGATGGGAATGAACCAGTGCTGCCCGGAGGAAATCAGGTGGGCTTCAGGAACAGCCATTGACAGACTGCCCCACGGAATTGCGGGAGGAAAAACGTACATATTAGGCTGTTGACTGAGGCATACCTCATAGCGGCGTGAGCCGGCGTTAGGTAAAATTTTCCTATATTCTGTCGAATTGGGGAGGTTTTGCTGATGCGTCAATATAAAACACTGCTTCAGGTATTTCTCCGCAACTCGATCTATACCTACCGCAAGGAGAAGGGATACAGCCAGGAACGGATGGCGGAACTGCTGCACATCTCGCCCCGGTCCTACATTGACCAGGAGCATGGCAAGTACAGCTTCTCGGCCCTCTCCGTGATCTTTTTCCTGATCTCAATCCCGGAGGAGCTGGTATTGAGTCTTTTGCGCGCATTCAAGAAGCTTGTGCAAGAGGAGGAAGAGCATGGAGACGTGGCATGACGGGGAAAAGCTGCTCTCGGATATATACGATCTGCTGTACCGCCTTGGATTGACGGCGAACTACACCGGCTTCTTCCGGATCTCCTATGCGATTTTCCTGTCGGTGGAGAACCCGCAGAGGCTGGCGCTTGTGACAAAATGGCTGTACCCGGAGGTGGCAAAGCACTACGGGACGACGTGGCAGGCGGTGGAGCGGAACATCCGGGCCGCGGTGACCCTCATATGGAACCACAGGTCGCCGCTGCTGCCGGAGCTCTTTGGGGTGCCGCTGCCGCCCAAGCCCCGCAATGCCCAGTTCCTTGCCGTTGTGGCCGGCTACTTTTCCCTTTCTCCCGTTGCGTAGAAAGAATATTTTGGGCAGCCACGTGCAGGCTTCATGACCTATGATAAAAGGACGCAGGCATTAACAACCTGCGTCCTTTTATTCATCTTTGTATAACGGTTGCGCGGAAACCTCCAACTCCCTTAAGCCTGGCTGCAGGGGAACGCGTCCAGGTACCGGAGCGCTTTGAGGAGAAATAATCCGACTGGACGATACAGGTGCAATACGGAGAATTACCGGATGATTGGAGATCCGGGACAGTGGCATTGACGCCAAATGGGTTTACCATGCGGCAGAGCTTGTGATGTTATTTAAACGGAGCGAATCAGATCTCCTGAGACGGCAGACGTTGGAGCGCCGCCATAGAGCCGGTCCGTCACTTGCGATGCGCATTTTACGCCGGGAATGATATCATGGAAAGAAGAGAGACTACCAGTGGGTCAAATTTTTACAAACAGGAGGAAGCGCCATGTGCACCAGCATCACTTTACAGACAGCGGACTGCTATTTTGGACGCACCCTTGATTTGACGTGTTCATTCGGGGAGCGGGTCGTCATCACTCCCCGGAATTATGGCTTCCGGTTTCTCCGGCAGCGGCCGCTGGACCACCACTATGCCATGATCGGCATGGCAAGCGTCTGGAATAACTATCCCCTCTACGCCGAAGCCGTCAACGAGAAGGGGCTTTACATGGCGGGTCTGAACTTTCCCGGCAATGCCTGCTATCCGGAGTCCAGCCAGCCGGGGAAAACCGACGTGTCCCCGCCCGAGCTGATCCCGTGGATTCTGGGCCGATGCGAAACCGCCGCGCAGGCAAAGGAGCTCCTTGGCCGGGTCAACCCCATTGGAATTCCCATCGCAGAAGAGCTGCCGCTGTCCCCGCTCCACTGGCACGTCGCGGACGCCGATGGCTCTTTTGTGGCGGAGCCCCTGGAGGGCGGGATGAGGATTTATGACAATCCGGTGGGCGTGCTGACCAACAACCCCACGTTTGAGTTCCACCTGACCAATCTCAACCGCTATATGCACCTGACGCCCCATGCCCCGGAAAACCGCTTTGCAACCCAGCTCAACCTGAACCAGTTCGGTGAGGGGATGGGCGGCATCGGCCTGCCCGGGGACTCATCCTCCACCTCCCGGTTTGTGAAAGCCGCGTTCCACAAGCTGAATTCGGTCTGCGGGGATGGGGAGCAAGCGTCTGTCTCCCAGTTTTTCCATGTGCTGGACGCCGTCTCCATGGTGCGGGGGAGCGTGGTGACAAAGGGCGGCGAGCAGGACATCACCACCTATGCCTGCTGCATCAACGGAAGGACGGGGGTCTATTACTACAAAACCTATGAAAACAGCCAGATCACGGCGGTGGGGCTTTTCCGGGAGGAACTGGACGGCGGGGAGCTGAGGGAATTCCCCCTGGTGACGGAGCAGCGGATCCGCTTTGAAAATTAAAAGAGGCCGCCCCGTTATGGGGCGGCTTCTGCTTCCTCCACGATCTGCTCCAGAACCGCAATAAGATCATGGAGATTGTTCAGATGGACGTCGCGGGAGAGGATTTCGTTTTTGAGATCAATGGACAGTGACTCCAGCTTAGGCCGGAGCACCGGATTGACATAGGACATTCAGATCACCTCTGTTCATGGTACGGGAAGCGGCTATTTTTTGGAGTCCGGTTCCTCGGTGCTGAGGCTGTGCTTGAGATGCTCGCCGATCATGGTCAGCTCACCCGGGGAGCAGATGTCGGCGCCCGATCGGTTGATGAAGGAGCGCACCTGCAAGGGCAGGGAGTTGAAGTACTCCTCCATGCTTGGGTCCTGATATTTCATGGAATCACCCTTGCTTATCTTTTCCCGCTGGCGGACGGATTATTGCAATTGCAATGCATCATTATTGCCGCGGTCAGGAACGTGCTGGATAACGAATATCGAAAGCCGTATATGGTGCTCTTCCATGACGTCACAGACGCCATTCAGGCATTGGATCAGCGGAACATCGCCGGGGCAAAGGCGCTGCTCATCCGGGCCCAGCAGCAGGCGGAGGCGGCCTTCCTGGAGTTTGGGGAGCCAAAAAGTGAATCGTGAGGGAAAATCCTCCTGCGGAAAAAGCGCGGGAGGATTTTTCTTTTGAGGCCGGGTGTGGTAAAGTAGAGAAATGATACAAAAATGATGGAACCTTGACGCAAACTGTAAAGAAAGAGGTGAGTGCGTTGAATAGAATCCTGATTGCGGAGGACGAGGCCCCCATTGCCAATCTGGTGCGCACGGCGCTGGAGGAGGCGGGGTACTCCTGCTCGTGGGCGCCTGACGGGGACAGGGCGGCGGACCTGCTGGAAAAAGAGATGTTTGACCTGGTGCTGCTGGACATCATGCTGCCCCGGGTGAATGGATATGAGCTGCTGGAATATTGCCAGGAGTTAGACGTGCCGGTCATTTTTCTAACCGCCAAGGGCGAGCTCCAGGACCGGGTGAAGGGCCTGCGCATGGGGGCGGAGGACTACATCACCAAGCCCTTTGAGCTGATGGAGCTGCTGGCCCGGGTGGAGACGGTGCTGCGCCGCTGCGGCAAGAGCGGGCGGGTGATCTCCCTGATGCCGGACATAGAGATCGACACCGCCTCCCGGGTGGTGAGAAAGAATGGGGCCCCGGTGGCACTCACTGTAAAGGAATATGACTTGCTGCTGCTCTTCTGCCAGAACCGGAACGTGGCCCTCTACCGGGACCGGATTTACGAGCGGGTCTGGGGCGAGGAATATTTGGGGGACAGCCGCACGGTGGACCTGCACATCCAGCGGCTGCGGCGGAAGTTAGGGCTGGAGGACCGGCTGGTGGCAGTATACAAAGTGGGGTATCGGCTGGAGGTGTGACATGCGGCTCTTTTGGAAACTCTTTTGCTCCACGGTGCTCATCACCGTCCTGGCGTTCAGCTTAGGCAGCTATTTCCTCATCGACTCCTTCTTCCGCTCCTCTTTGGAGCGGGAGGTGACGGCGGTATATGAGGAAAACGATCTGCTGCGCTACACCTTGGGGCGGGAGATGGATTTGTACTTTCCCTCCGTCACCAAGGAGGACGTGGCCACGGCCGCCTCACGGCTGACCATCACCACCTCCCGGGGGACCGTGGCCTTTCGCCTCAGCGACCAGGATGGGAACCAGCTGGCCGGCAGCGGGACGCTGCCCATGGACTCCGCCATGACCGCTACGCTGGAGGAGGGCCAGCGGGGCTGGGAGCTGAGGCGGGGCTGGGGCAGTTATTATATCCATGCGGCAAGCCCCATGGCCATCGGCGGCGGCACGCTCTACCTGGAGAACTGCCGGAAGGTGGGAGAACTGTTTCTCACACGGGAGGAGCAGTACAGGACCTTTTTCTACCTGATGCTGGGCCTTGTGGCGGCAGTGGGGCTGGTCTCACTGTCGGTATCCGTGGTGATGCTGCGCCCTCTTGGGCGGCTGTCGGCGGCCACTAAGCGGATGGCGGCGGGGGAGCTTTCCGAACGGGTGGCCGTGAAGGGCGACGACGAGCTCGCTCAGCTCTCCACGGACTTCAACGTGATGGCGGCCCGTCTGGAGGCCCAGGTGGAGGAACTGAAGGCGGCGGCCCGGCGGCAGGAGGACTTCCTCAACAGCTTTGCCCACGAGACAAAGACGCCTCTGACCTCCATCATCGGCTATGCGGACCTGCTGCGCTCCCGCCCGGCCTCGCCGGAGCAGGTCCGCCAGAGCGCCAGCTATATCTTCAACGAGGGGCGGCGGATGGAGGCGCTGTCCCGGAAGCTGATGGACCTGATCGTGCTGGAAAAGCAGGACTTTGTCCTCCGGGCGGCGGCCATGGACTCTTTTTTGGAGCGTGTGGGCGGCGTGCTGCGGCCGGCCCTGGAAAAGCAGGGCATCCGGCTGCGCCTCCGCGCCCAGGCCGCCCTTGTGCCCATTGAGCCGGATTTGATGGAGACGGTCTGCCTCAACCTGCTGGACAACGCCCGCAAGGCCATCTCCGGCCCCGGCCTCATCCTGTTGGAGGGCCTTGAGGAGGAGGGGGGCTACTGCATCCGGGTGACGGACACAGGGAAGGGCATTCCCCCCGAGGACCTGAGCCGCATCACCGAGGCTTTTTATATGGTGGATAAGTCCCGGGCCCGGGCCCAGGGCGGCGCTGGGCTGGGGCTTGCTGTGTGCCAGAAGATCGTGGCGCTCCACGGCGGGACCATGGAATTTCGCAGCATAGTGGGCCAGGGCACTCAGGTGCGGGTCCACCTGAAAGGGGGCGGGGAGGCATGACCCACTGGAAGCGGTGGCTGCTGCCTGTGCTCTCAGGCATTGCGGTGCTGGCCTCCATCTGCCTGCCCGAGTGGGCCTCTGGGCTCCGGGACCGGGAGCTGATGGGCACGGTGCATGCCGAGGCCATGGACGCCAGCCAGAACCTGCCCGTTTTGCCGTCCACGATACAAGAGAAGATGGAGCTGCTCTACAGCAGCTATGGCAAGATGGCGGATGAGGAGATCGGGACGGTGGAGCAGGAGCTGGGAAATTCCGCTGAGACGGAGGCCTGGCTCCGTGAGCTGGCCGACAGTATGCTGGAGCAGCTCTCCAACGTTCACCTGCTGCCTCAGGAGGCTGTCGAGATTTCCGAAATCGATGGTGTGCGGGAAGTGTGCCGCAGGATGGAGGATGGTGCCAGCGCAAGCTTTATCCGTATCTGGTCCTATGGGAAGGATGGGCTTTACCTGTTCTGTGTATTGGATGAGGAGACCGGGTTGGTGCTCCAGGCAGAGTGCAACCTGCCCAACCTTCCACAATACGACTCCTATGTCTTCGAGGCGGCTGATAGGGGGCTCCAGTATTTCCTTGGCATGGGGCTGGAGACGGAGCTCATCAGCGAGGGCGGCGACACGGCCCTCTTTGCGGTGGACGGCACGGAGGAACTGGTTTATTTCTTCACCGCCCGGATCGGCTACTTAAGCTTTGGGCCTGCGGGCCATCGGGGGGACTTTGCCGTTCAGCGCTGGCCCATCAATACCGATACAAGCGTGAGCGCAGCAATCAATTGATGCCAAATTGATGCAAAGATGTGACGAAAATGACGACTCCATATCGTACTATGGGTATACACCAAAGAAGGAGAGTGTATTCATGGCTGAGAATAGAATGATGCGATATGAAGAAGAGATCCCGGATCGGGAGTACTTTGTTGCGCCGCGGCGCGCACGCCGCCGTCGGCGCATCTCCTACAGGACGCTGCTGCTGTGCGCGGTGCTGTTTTTGAGCGGGCTCCTGTTAGGGCGCGCCCTGGCGGCGGAAGTGGATATAGAAGGCGGATCCCACTTGGGCGGGACCTCCGCCGGCCCGGAACCGGTACAGGCCATTGCGCCGGTGGTGGATCAGAAGAAGGACCCGGAGGAGTGGCAGCTGCTGCTGGTCAACAAGGACCATCTTCTGAACGAGGACTATAAGATACCGGAGATGACAAAGCTGCGCAACGGCCACAGCGTGGACAGCCGTATCTATCCCGACCTCCAGCGGATGATGGACGACGCAAGGGCGGCGGGGCTCCAGCCCCTGATCTGCTCCTCCTATCGCACATGGGACAAGCAGGAGGAACTTTTTCAAAGAAAGGTGAACTACTACCTCCAGCAGGGCTGCGGCCGGCAGGAGGCGGAGGAAAAGGCCTCCGCCTGGGTGGCGCGCCCTGGAACCAGTGAGCATCAGGCGGGCCTTGCGGTGGACATCGTGGATGTTGCCTACCAGATGCTGGATGAGCAGCAGGAGCAGACCGAGGTGCAGCAGTGGCTGATGGAACACTGCGCGGAGTACGGCTTCATCCTCCGCTACCCCACGGACAAGAGCGACCTGACCGGCGTCTCCTATGAGCCGTGGCATTACCGGTATGTGGGGAAGGAAGCCGCTGCGGAGATTATGGAACAGGGCCTCTGCCTGGAGGAGTACTTAAGCGGGCAGGATGATGTTTCCTGAATCGTGGCAACAAAAAGAGGTGCAGGTTCCAATTGGAACCTGCACCTCTTTTGCTCGGCGTGTGCGCTGAACCAAGGTCTCTCAGCGGACGATGCTATCCACAAGGGACTGCATCTCCTCTTTGGACTGAACGGAGTGGGTCCGGCTGATGATCTCCTGCTGCTGTTCCGGCGTCATGGAGGAGAAGGTCTCCATGGCGCTTTGGTTTTTCACCAGGGCCATGCCGAATCCCATGGGAAGGTCCCGCATCGGATCCATATTCGCTCACCTCACCCATAGTCTTCCGCGCCTGTATGGTTTTATGTATACTATCCCGCCCAAATCAGGAAGAGGCGGCACCTCAACAATGTGCAGGAAAAGATTCATTTTAAAAGCTGGAAAAAGAATGGGTATTGCAGTCAATTTGTGAGTCACAACATGAGAGTTCTTCATGTTACACATGAAGAATATTACTTTGACTTCATATAGAGGCCATGATAGTGTAAAAACATAATGAAATAACGGCAGACGAAGTTCATAGAAAAACAGCGTAAATGCTTACCGAAGGAGTAAAACTCTCAGGTGTCCGGAACTGGACGGGGACTATGAACAGATGTGGCTCTGGAGAAACTCAGAATGAGTGCCGAAGGTGCAATGCGTGCAATGCGCAAATCTCTCAGGCAAAAGGACAGAGTAGGCGGACAAGAGGCGTTTGAAAATAAACGGCCCTCTCGTTGCCTTGTGGAGCCAAGTGCAGGATTTCCTGCATTTGGCTTTTTTGTTGTCTGCCAGGAAAAAACAGGGGAGAGTAGAAATGGAAGTATTGGAGCAAATTGTAAAGACACTGAATACTTGGCTTTGGGACAAAAACATCCTTCTAATTCTGCTGTGCGGCAGCGGCATCTATTTCACCATCCGCCTGCGCTTCATCCAGGTGCGCAGGTTCCGCGCGGGCTGGAAGCGGCTGTTCGGCGGCTTCAGCCTCCGGGGAAAGAAGGCGGGGGACGACGGGATGAGCTCGTTCCAGGCGCTGACCACGGCAATCGCGGCCCAAGTGGGAACCGGAAACATTGCCGGCGCGGCCACGGCCATCGCCTCCGGCGGACCGGGCGCGATCTTCTGGATGTGGGTCTCTGCGTTTTTTGGCATGGCCACGATTTACGGCGAGGCGGTTTTGGCACAAAAGTATAAGACTGTGGTGGACGGCGCGGTCACCGGCGGCCCCATCTATTATATCCGCGCCGCCTTCAAGGGGAAGTTCGGCAAGTTCCTGGCCGGCTTTTTCTCCGTGGCCATCATCCTGGCCCTGGGCTTTATGGGCAATATGGTGCAGTCCAACTCCATCGGAGAATCCTTTCAGGCTGCGTTCCACGTGAAGCCGCTGTACGTGGGTATTGTGCTGGCCGTGGTCGCCGCATTCATATTCCTGGGCGGCGTCAAGCGCATTGCCTCCTTCACCGAGAAGGTGGTGCCCATTATGGCCGCGCTCTACATCTCCGGCTGCGTGGTGATTTTGTTCATCAACCACGCCGCGCTGCTGGACTCCATCCGGCAGATTTTTGTCATGGCCTTCAACCCCCAGGCCATGGGCGGCGGCGTCTTGGGCATCACCATCCAGAAGGCCATGCGCTTTGGCGTGGCAAGAGGGCTCTTTTCCAACGAGGCGGGCATGGGCTCCACGCCCCACGCCCACGCGCTGGCCAAGGTGAAAAAGCCTCAGGACCAGGGCGAGGTGGCCATGATGGGCGTGTTCATTGACACCTTTGTCATCCTGACGCTGACGGCGCTGGTCATCATCTCCTCCGGCGCGGTCTCCTCCGGTGAAACCGGTTCCGTTCTGGCTCAGATGGCCTTTGACCGGGCATTTGGCAGCTTTGGCATGATCTTCATCGCCATCTGCATGCTGTTTTTCGCCTTCTCCACCATTGTGGGCTGGTACTTCTTCGGCGAGACCAACGTCAAGGCGCTGTTCGGCAAAGCAGGCGTCAAGGTCTATGCACTGGTCGTGGTGGTCTGCATTGTGCTTGGCTCCGCCCTGAAGGTGGACCTGGTGTGGAATATGTCCGACATGTTCAACGGCCTGATGGTGGCGCCCAACCTGCTGGCTCTGCTGGCCCTGTCCGGCACGGTCGCCAAGATCGCAAAGGGTGAAGACACGGAGCTGTTCTCCCGCAGATAACAAGAAAAAGACCCGCGGGTATTCCGCGGGTCTTTTTTTGCCTATTTGGCCGCTTCCGGGGTAAAGCCCAGGTCCTCCAACTCACTCAGGGCGGTCTGAAGGCACTGGTCGCAGCCGTCAATGGCGACGGTCTTATCGGCCAGGCTGACGGTGAACTTCAAATCCGCGTCGGTCAGGGCCTTGGTGATGCGGCTGACACAATTTTCGCACATCATGTCGGGGACGTTGATAATTTTCATAGTATGGCCTCATTTCATCAGTTTTTGTATGGTGGTCAGGAGGTCGTCCACGACCTCCGTGTGCCCGTTTTGGATGTCCTGCACCACGCAGGTCTTGATATGGCTGCCCAACAGCTCTTTGGAGAAGGCGTTCAGCGCCGATTGGACGGCGGAGACCTGGGTCAGGATGTCCGTGCAGTAGGCCTCCTTCTCCACCATGCCCCGGATGCCCCGCACCTGGCCCTCAATCCGGTTCAGCCGCCGGATCAGGGCGTCGTACTCCGGCTGTTCCCGGTGCTTGTGCCGGCTGCAGTCGCAAAAGTCTTCCATGGCAATTCTCCTTTACAGTTTTTTGGTCCGCAACCTCAGGGCGTTGGTGACCACGCAGATGGAGCTTAGTGACATGGCGGCGCCGGCGAACATGGGCGAGAGCAGAAGGTCGTGACTCAGATACAGCGCGCCGGCCGCGATGGGGATGCCGATGGTGTTGTAGCAGAAGGCCCAGAAGAGGTTCTGCTTGATGTTGCGGATGGTGAGGCGGCTTAAGCGGATGGCCCGGGATACGTCGCTCAGGTCGCTGCGCATCAGGATCAGATCCGCGGACTCAATGGCGATGTCGCTGCCGCCGCCGATGGCGCAGCCCACGTCGGACTGAACCAGGGCGGGGGCATCGTTGATGCCGTCGCCCACCATCATGACCTGCTTGCCCTGGGATTGAAGGGACTGGATTTTACCGGCCTTGTCCTGGGGGAGGACCTCGGCGATGATCTCGTCCACGCCGGCCTGGGCGCCGATCTGCTCCGCGGCGGCTTTGCTGTCCCCAGTGAGCAGCACGGTGTGCAGGCCCATCTCACGCAGGCGCCGGATGGCCTCCGCACTGGAGGGCTTGATGGCGTCTGCCACGCCGATGAGGCCCGCAGCCCTGCCGTCCACGGCAAAGAGCAGCGCGGTCTGGCCTTCTGCGGCCAGCTGCCCGGCCCGCTCCAGAAGGGGAGAGCAGTCCACCTTGGATTGCTCCAGGAAGCGGCGGCTGCCGGTCAGCACCACCCGGCCGTCCTCCAGCACGGCTCGCAGGCCCAGGCCCGAGCGGTTTTCAAACTCCGCAGTCCGATAGGGGGAGCTGCCGCGGTACTCCAACACCGCCTTTGCCAGAGGATGGGCGGAGTTGGACTCCACCGCCACGGCGATGTTTACCAGCTCCTCCTGCGCCATGCCAAGGGGGAACACCTCGGTAACGGCGGGCTTTCCCTCGGTGACTGTGCCGGTTTTATCCAGGACCACGGTGTCGATCTTGTGGGCGGTCTCCAGCGCTTCACCGCTGCGGATCAATATGCCGTGGGAAGCGCCCAGACCCGTGCCCACCATGATGGCGGTGGGCGTTGCAAGCCCCAGGGCGCAGGGGCAGGCGATGACCAGCACGGAGGTGAAGATGCGCAGGGCAAAGGAGAAGTCCTGCCCGGCGATCAGCCAGAGGATGGCGGCGATCAGGGCAATGGCCATGACCACCGGGACAAATACGCCGGCCACCCGGTCCGCTAACTTGGAAATCGGGGCCTTTTTCCCTTGGGCATCCTCTACGAACTGGATGATCTTCGACAGCGTGGAGTCGCTGCCCACCCGGGTCACGGAGACGTGGAGGGCGCCGTCCTGGTTGATGCTGCCGCCGATGACCTCGTCGCCGATGTGCTTTTCCACCGGCAGGCTTTCGCCGGTGAGCATGGCCTCGTTGACGCTGCTTTCGCCCTGGACCACCTTGCCGTCGGCGGCGATCCGGTCGCCGGGCCGGATGAGGATCACATCGCCTGCCTTCAGGGAATCGGTGGGCACGGTCTCGCCGGTCTGCGCCAGCACGGCCACATCCGGCGAGAGCTCCATGAGGGCGGTGATGGCGCCTTTGGTCTTCTGCACGCTGCGGCTCTCCAGGAATTTGCCCAGCATGATCAGCGTCAGCACCACCGCCGCCGACTCATAGTAGAGGTGGTGGACATGGTGGGGGATGTCGGAGATCAAAAAGGTCATCACCAGGCTGTAGAGGAACGAGCAGGTGCTGCCGATGGCCACTAAGGAGTCCATGTTGGGGTTCAGATGGAAGAGAGCCTTAAAGCCGCCGATCAGAAAGTCCCGGCCAAACCACATCACCGGTATGGTCAGGATCAACTGCGCCATGGCAAAATTCACCGGATGGGTCACCATGGAGAGAATGTCCGGCAGCGGCAGGGGAGTGGGCAGCATCTGGCCCATGGACACATAGAGGAGCACCACAGTGGTCACTGCGGCGCCGATCAGGTTCTGCCGCTTGGCCTGGAGGGGGTCCGCCTCCTCTTCCACGGATGCCTCCGCCTGCTCCTTCTCCTTGGGCCGGCAGACAAAGCCGGCCTTTTCCACTTTGGCGATGATCTGCTCCGGCGACACTTGGGACTCGTCATAGGAGATGGTCATCAGCTCTGTGGTCAGGTTTACGTCGCTGCGCTCCACACCGGGCAATTTCCGGGTGACCCGCTCCACAGAGGAACTGCATGCAGCACAGTGCATGCCTTCGATTCGATACTGTTCTTCGCGCATGGGAAAGTCTCCTTTTACAATACCCCGTGGGGGTATTTTGTGGCTTTACTATATACCCTGGTGGGGTATTTGTCAAGAGGACAAAATTAGTATGCCCCAAAAAGAAAAAGAGACCGTTGAGGTCTCTTTTTCTGATCCAATCAATAGACGCCTTCCGGCGGAACAGCTTGCCCCGCATCGCCTATAGGGGTCTCCATGCGCTCGATGAGAAAATCCGCCCAGGCGCCTTCCCGGCCGGTGAGGCCGTAACGGCGAAGCTCCTCGATGGCCGCGGCCTCCTGCTCAGGATAGAGGTCGGAGCCGTAGGCAGTGAGCATCACCACGTCGGCGGAATCCTCCACGGAATTTTCATTGTCCGCCAACAGTTGGGCAAACTGAATGGGGTAGAGGAAGAAGGCGTTGGCCAGCACCCTGGAGTAATTCTCCGTATAAAACCCATCCAGATTGGACTGGACGCCTAACTGGAGACCCAAAATCTCATTCTGGCTGAGATCGCCCATGGTTTCCAGCCAATAGGTCAGCGCTTCGCAGGTGCCGATTTCCTGCCCCGCCTCTCCCAGCTGCCCGTAGGCCGGCCAGTCGAGGTAGCGGAGGTTTTCAAATATGGTGCGGCGGCACTGGTACTGCTCCTCACCGGACAGGTTGGCGTCGGTGGTCAGGGTCTGGAAGGCGATGTACACGGCCCGGGTCTCGTCGATCTCCTCCTGTTCCGGTTCGGTCCGCTGGGAAAAGTCCGGTTCTCCATCCACCACCGGGAAGCGGGAGATGTTGTCCGGGGCGTAGGCGTCTATGCCGGCGTCAAACATGTTCTCCAACCGCAGACCGGCCACATGGCCGTCCTGCATATAAAAGACGATGCTGTAGCTGGGGGTATCCGCAGTCTGAAAGGCATAGCAGCAGTCGTGGCGCACCAGGATGTCGGAGCCGTGCTCCTTCATGCAGTAGACCAGTTCATCCCCGTAGGCCTGGAGGAGGTCTGCCTTCGGGCTGCCCACGCCGATGCCCCGGGGCGTTTCGTATCTCGCGCCGATGGTCTCTATCTTGGAAATCACCGATTCATCCGCGTCAAAATAAGTCAGGTAGAGGGCGCCGCAGGTGGCGTCGTGGAAGTCCACACCCCAGTCGCTGCCATAGACCCACTCCCGGGCTGTGAGCTCCAAAGAGGTATCGAAGGGAAAATCTCCCTCCTGCCCCAGGGAAAGGTGCTCGGGACCGCTGCCCAGGTCCCAGCAGAGGGTGAAGTCGCCGAGAGCCTCACCGGCCGCTTCGGAGGAGACCGGCGGCACAGACGAGTTGGGCACCGTGCCGGAGGGTTCGGGCCGCAGGATGAACCAGAGGGCCATCCCCGCAATCACGATGAGGGCGACGGCGATGGGCGTGAGAAAAAAACAGAGCGGACCGCGCTCAGATGTAGGGGCTTCCTGCGCGGGCGCATCATCGGTTTCTTTTTGAATGGCCAGTTCATCAGCGGAGACGCCGAACAGCTCGGCCATGGCCAGGAGATTGGCGGTGTCCGGCAAGGTCTGGCCGGTCTCCCATTTGGAGACAGCCTGACGGCTGACACCCAGCGCGGCGCCAAGGCCCTCCTGGGACAGTCCCTGCGCCTTGCGCAGCTGTTGGATGTGTTCGCCCAATGTCATATGCGTACCTCCTTTGCTCTCCATTGTAACAAAAGAGGGGGGAAAAAGCTACCACCCTGGTGTCAACTATCGGTTGCGCTTCGCATTATTGACTGTTCCCAGTACGGTTTGTACCGTTTCCAAACATGGGCAGGCTCTATGCTTTTGCGTTACCGCAGCGAACAAACGAACAGCTGCGTGCTGTCTCCAGCAAAATTTCTGCATCTCTGCCGACCGTCGAAAAAAGAAAAACCGCCCCAATGAAGGAGCGGTAAAGAGGCTTTCCGTTATCTCGGTCTGCCGGGGGGATTGGGCGGCCGTCCCGCAGGAGGCCTCACCGGCGGCCGTCCCACAGGAGGTCTCGGCGGCGGCCCCACAGGAGGTCTCGGCGGCGGCCCCACAGGAGGTCTCGGCGGCGGCCCCACAGGAGGTCTCGGCGGCGGCCCCACAGGAGGTCTCGGCGGCGGCCCCACAGGAGGTCTCGGCGGCGGCCCCACAGGAGGTCTCGGCGGCGGCCCCACAGGAGGTCTCGGCGGCGGCCCACAGGAGGTCTCAGGAGGTCTCGGCGGCGGCCCCACAGGAGGTCTCGGCGGCGGCCCCACAGGAGGTCTCGGAGGCGGCCCCACAGGAGGTCTCGGCGGCGGCCCCGCAGGAGGCCTCACCGGCGGCCGTCCCACAGGAGGTCTCGGCGGCGGTACCACAGGGGGCCTCACCGGCGGCCGTCCCACGGGAGGCCTCACCGGCGGCCGCACTACCGGCGGGAAGAGGATCGGCGGCCATATAAAAGGCGGACGAATATTGGGCAGGCATACGTTGGGCGGACAGGGCCTCACCGGTGGAGCAGGCGGAAACACGTTGGACTGATCCACGGTAATTTGCAGAGCGTTAATTTGCGGCGGGATGCTGTTGGTCATAATGCCATCATACCAAATATTAACCACATAGCCGGGGCGGAACTGGCGGGAAGCCAAGGTATTTACAATCACATCCTGTCGTGTGTCAAGGTCAATCACCAGCAACTGATCCAGATATACCTCGATCACGACGGCTTGCATGAACATACGTTCACCTCCGATCATACTTCAAGATATGCTGTTCGGAGGCGGGAGGGCACAGCCAGGGCAGCCGGGAAAAAAGAAAACCGCCCCATAACCGGGGCGGCTGTAAGATCAGGGCGTGGTGTCGCCAACGGAACCGTCGCCTTTCAGCTCATGGTAGACTTTGAGCTGCGGGCCGCTGGTGCCGCCGATGATGGGCTTTGCGTGTTCTTTGCCATGCTTGGCTTTCCCCTGAATTTCCGGAACGGGGGCAACGTCGTTGCGGGGCTCAGTGTGCGTCCAGTCCGGACGGGCCATCCCTTTCTTGGACATCAAAATCACCTCATGGGTAGTTTGCCCGATCAATCGGATCATATCCGATCAAAAGCACAGGTCACCTGTCACTTGATTCTTTTTGCCTTTTTAAGTTTTACCGGATTTTGAAACATGCATATGCCTCCTTGTTTCAACGGCCTTGCGGGATACACTGGAAAGGCCTACCGATAGCTCAGCTTATTTTGAAAGGGATCCGTCATCCCCCGCAGGATGCCGGACACGGTAAAGCGGATCAGCGTGGCCACATCGAAAATGGGCACGCCTGTGGCCCGGTTGACCGCGGGGGTGTAGGGGGCGAAGTTGGTTCCCTCGCAGACAATGGCTCCCACGTCGGGATGCTCCCGCATCAGTTGCAAAGAGGCGTCCACGATGTCTCTGCGGATGTCCTCATAGACATAGCTGACTGCACCTCGGGGGAAGGTGTCGTAAAAATAGGTGCCCTGCATGCCCTGGACGGCGATGCGGCTTTCATCGACCCCCGGGACAAGGAAATGGCTGGGGTCCAGGGTATCGGAGTTTGCGGTGAGAATGCCCACCTTTTTGCCGGGCGGCAGCATCCGGGCGACCATGGGAACCTGAAGCAGGCCGGAGGTGATGACCGGGATGTCCACCGCCGCGGCAATCTGCTTTTGGAAGGCAATGACAAAGCCGCAGCTGGAGGAGATGCACCGGCAGCCCTGGGCCTCCAGGAATCGGGCGCCCTCAATGAATTTTTCAATCAGCGTGTAGTCGGTTCGCTCGATGATCCGGGAGCCGTTGGAGCCCTCCACGGTGTAGAAGGCCACCGGGAAATCATAGGTAAAGGCGTTGCCCACATCTCCGGGAATCCGGGGTATCTGCCGGTCCTGCATCAAAATACCCACCACAACGCCCTGGCTGGCGGTGCCTCCATACATGGTTGTCATACGCATCCCCCTTTCTCTGCTTCCACAAAGCCCATGGGCGGCCTGCCCCACTGGGGCGGCACGCCGGTCTCTCCGCCGTTGAGCTGGTTTTGAAAGGGAGAGGTCATCCCCCGCAGGGTGCCGGAGGCCACCAGATGGATCAGTGTCACAATGTCGAAGGTGGGCAGGCCGGCCATGCGGCTGACGGCGGGAGAGAAGGGGGACAGACCAGTCCCTTCGCAGACGATGGCGCCGATGTCCGGGTGCTCCTTCATCAGCTTGCCGGCGGCCCACAGCACGTCGGCCTCCACCTCCTCATAGACGTACCGGTCGGCTCCGCTGTAAAAGGCGGGATAGTAGGCCCTGGTCTCCTCCAGGCCCTGAATGGCGATGCGCTCTTCAGTGAGGCCGTAGCCGACGCAGCAGCGCGGGTCCAACGACCGGGCGTTGTCGGTGAGTATGCCGACTTTTTTGTGGGGTTGGATGATCTGGGCCGCAAAGGAAGCCTGAATCAGGCTGGAGGTGAAAACAGGAATCTCCACTGCCGAGGCCAGCTGCTCCTGAAAGGCGATCATGGAGCAACTGGTGGTAATGGCCTGGCATCCCTCCGCTTCCAAAAACCGTGCCCCATCCAGAAAGGCGTCTAACAGCCCCTCATCCACTCCCTGGACGATCCGCTCCGCAGTGGCGCCCTTCACTGTGTAAAACCGCACCGGGAAGTCATAGGTAAAGCCATTGCCCACGTCGCCGGGTATCCGGGCAGACACGGTGTCGGCCATCAGAATGCCGATGGGCGTGCCCTGGCTGGCCGTGCCGCCTCTCATGATGGTCATATCTTGTCCTCCTTGTTCATCAGATAATCCGCGATTTCCTGTCTCCCGCCTCAGCGGCGGGAGACAGGAAATAAACGCTCAATAGTTGACCCAGGTTCCGACGCCCGACTCCTTTGCCCGCCGATAGATACGGCTGGCGATTGCGATGTCCAGGATTCCCATGCCCACGGGCTTATAGTAGAGGAATTCCTGGTCGCTCTCCCGTCCGGCTTTGTCGCCGCAGAGGACCTCGCCGATCTCCTGGACATAGATGTCCTCATCCCGCACCTTGCCGGCCAGGCCATCCGCGGCAAGGTAGCAGGAGCCTCTGTGGCGCACCTGCTTCCAGGAGTCGCAGAGGATTTTGTCCGCTTTTTTGTAGAGGTCGGGATGGTCCAAACCGCCTACGCAGATGTGGAGGCTTCCCGGGTTTGCGACGGACAGGTCCATCACTGGGACCTGCGCGCTGGAGGCGTTGACTGTGATGTCCGGCGTGCGGCCGCAGTCGGCGATCTTGGTAATGGGGGTGATGGAAATCCCAAGGGCGCTGCCCATTTCATCGGCAAAACGCTCTGCGCTCTCCCGGACGATATCTACGATGTAGAAGCAGTTTAACTGGGGGCAGGCGCGGCAGATGGCCTCCAGCTGCTTGCGGTTCTGATAGCCCGCGCCCACCAGCATCAGCGTCTCCGCTCCCTGACGGGCCAGGTACTTGGCGGCCACGCCGCTGGACGCACCTGTGCGCATGGCGCTGATTTCACTGCCGTTCATCAGGCAAAGCGGGAACTTGGTGTCTGGATCGTTGAGTATGGTGATGGAGCTGGCCCGGGGCAGCCCCTTCTCCAGGTTTTTGGGGTTGCTGCCGATCCATTTGATACCGGCCATCTGGTAGTTGCCGCCTAAAAAGCCGGGCATGGCGTTGATGCGCCCTTTGTCGCTCTCCTCCAGGAAGGACTTCCCGAAGCCCATGGCAATTTTTTCAGGCACAATGGCATCGCCCCGATATACGAGCTTCAGCGCCTCCTCCACGTCTGCAAGAGCCAGGTCCATGTCTCCGGCACCAAGGGAGGAAACGTCGTCTCCGCTGAGATAAAGCAGCTTGATAGAATCCATGATTGCATTCCTTTCAATAGAAAATGATTGTTACAGGTTGCCGCGCTGTTCCATGACGGGCTTGCGGTTCCAAAGACCCACCAGCATGCAGAAGAGGATCAGCGCGATGGAAATGCCCACAAAGAGGAGCCCGCATTTCAGCGCGCCCATGGCCACGATGAGATAGGGGTAGGCAGTAGTAATGAGGCCGCCGCCCACAAAGGGCGAGACAAAGGGCGTGCCCAGGCCGTAGACGGTGCCGGCTTCGGTCTTCATCTCAGGGTCGCAGGTGCGCAGCAACATCAGGCCGATGGCAGCCACGCCGGTGGCCACGCCGAAACGGGTGATGGCGCATTCAAACCAATGCTTTTTGTAGAGTCGGGGGCTGGTCCACCAGAAAAGATAGACAATGAGTGCGGTGACCACGGTGCAGGAGATCAGCAGAGGCTTCCAGTTCTCCAGGATCACGGGAATGGAGACGGAGGCCACGGCGGCCACAATCAAAAAGTCCATGGTCAAGCTTTGGATGTGCACGAAAATGCCGCGGTCCATCAGTTCGGCCAGCGGAGTCCGCTGGAGCACCATGTTGAGGAGCCATCCGCCGATCATGGCGAAGGGGAAGAGGGGGAGGCTGTAGTGGAAGGCCAAGTCAAAGAGATAGATGATGACCTTTCCGATAAAAATGGCAATGCCGATCAATGCTGCGTGGAAGGCGAAAGTCTCCACCACATTGCCGCTGATGGTGGTGTATGTAGAGGGTTTCCTTTCGTCGCCGGTGAAGGTCTCCTGACCGCCGGCAAGGGCGCTGCTGTCCTCCAGAACCACGGTATAGCGGCGCTTGACACCCATGTTGATGAGGATGATGCCGCCCACAATGGCAATGATTAAGCCGATGGTGGCCGTGGTCAGTCCCACATCTCCGCCGGCGGCCCAGCCCAATTCGGTGTAAACCTCGGTCATGCCGCCGGCAGTGCCGTGGCCGCCTTCAAAGCCGACTTCAATGATGCAGCCGAAAATGGAGTTGGTTCCCCAAAGCGGTGTGAACAAGAGGGCGGTGAGCAGGCAGGTGACACCCACCTGGACAAAGCTGTAGAGGTATCCCTGGATCACGGAGGGGGCGGAGAGGAGCAGGGCCTCTTTGAGGTTGGAGCGCTTGACGCCAAGCTGCATACAGGCAAAGACAATGACGATGAAGGGGGTGGGCATTGCGGAAAGAGAACTGCGCATTTCCGGGGAGAAGAGGCCCAGAACATAGGGCCCAAGGATCAGGCCGATGATGCCTGCAATTAATGAAGCTGGGATAAACGCCTTTTTTAGAAAATGGATTTTCAGCCTGAGGACGGTAGCAACGAAGAGAAGAATGCCGATGATTGCGAGATAGAGAATAAAATTCGTGATGGTTCCACTTGCAATTTTTTCAACTGGTAGCATATTTTTCTCCTTTCTGTGCTGCATATCGAATACGATGATCGTCCACGTGGTCCGAGCTCTATTTTGAAAATAGCATGAAAATATATTTTTGTAAATATATATTTTAGAAAAATGTTTTTTAAAAAGAAAAATTAGAAATATAATTTTACTTCAATTTACGAAGAAAATGTGCTAAACTGGCTTTAAAAGAGGAAAGCGCGTAAAATATGAGCCGAGGATGACGAATATGCAGAAATTGCTCAGACAGCTCCAGGAGGGCCAATCGGAGTTTTCTCCCGCCCAGAAGGCGGTGGCGGACTATATTGCGTCCCACTATATGGACATTCCCTTCCAGACCATCTCCCAGATTGCCCAGCTCACCGGCACCAGCGAGACGACCATCTCCAAATTCTGCAATGAACTGGGCTTTTCCGGCTTCAGCGGGCTCAAGCATCTGGCGGCGGAGTATGTGAACAACGCCCTGCCCATCAACAACCGCCTGGAGAACACGGCGGCCAGCATGGAGGAAGAGGACGCGGTCAGTGAGATCATGCGCTATGACATCGATGACATCCAGGCCACGCTGAAAAATCCCGCGAACCTTGCAAACATTCAACCCTTCCTTGCCATGGTGGACCAGGCAAGGCACGTCTATACCATCGGCGGACGGAGCGCCAGCTATTTTGCCGCCTTTTTCGCCTTCAAGCTGCGCCAGCAGGATGTGAATGTATCCAACATCGAGTTCGGTGTGGGGGATTACATCGATAAGATGATGATGATCCGCCCCGGGGACTTGGTGATCGCCTTTTCCTTTTCCCGGTACACCAAAAAGGTGGTGGAGATGGTCAAGCGGCTCAAGCAGCGGGGCGTCTCCATCGTTTTGCTGACCAGCGAGGGGCTTTCGCCTGCCTTCGAATATGCGGACCTGGTGTTTACCTGCCGAACGGTTTCCCGCTCCTATGTGGCGTCCTATACTGCGTGTTTGTCCCTGCTCAATACGCTTTTGATCACCCGGGCACTGCGCCACAAGGTGCGTATGGAGGAATACCTGAAGGAACTGGAAAAGAACCTGATGGATTTCGATATGTTCTGCTGAAAAAAGATGCGCCCCGCGGCATTTCAATTGCCGCGGGGCGTTTGGCTGATGCTGAGGGGGCGCTGATTCCCTGATACAAATGGCTGAAAAGGAATGGGGGTTGACAGAAGGAGGCTCCATCTGATATAGTAAGGATTGGAAGAGCAAAGGCATTTGCGGATCATACCTTTTGATCTGCAAGTGCCTTTTTTTGCCTCAAATCTCATTTGGAAAGGAAGCGGTTTTCATGCGTTGGAAGAATGTTGCAATGGATGTGGCATGCGAGACGGCGGGCAGTTTTCTGGTGGCGGTGGCGCTCTATAATTTTGCGCTGTACGCCGGGTTCCCGCTGAGCGGGTTTTCCGGAATCGCCATGATCCTCTACCGGCTGTTCGATCTGCCCATCGGCCTGACCACCATTGCCCTGAATATCCCTGTGGCCATCGTCTGCTACCGGCTCATCGGGCGGGAGTTCATGCTGAAGTCCCTCCGCTGCATGATCATCTCCTCGCTGATGATCGACTATGTGGCGCCGCTGCTGCCGGTCTACCAGGGCCAGCAGATGCTGATCGCCATTGTGACCGGCGTGCTCAGCGGCATCGGCTACGCCCTCATTTACATGCGCAAATCCTCCACCGGCGGATCCGATTTTGTCATCATGGCCATCAAGGCGGTCAAACCCCATATGAAGCTGGGCACCATCACCTTCTTTGCCGATGCGGCCACCATCCTGGTGGGCGGCGCGATGCTGCGCAGCGTGGACGGGATCATCTACGGCCTGCTCATCAACTTCCTCATTGCCACTGCGGTGGATAAGGTAATGGGTGGACTCAACTCCGGAAAAGTGGGGCTGGTTGTGACGGAGCAGGGGGAGGAGGTCTGTGACCTCATTGACCAGTGCACCGGCCGGGGCTCCACCATCCTGGAAGGCCGGGGTGGATACAGGAGGGGAAAGAAGCAGGTGGTAATGGTGGCCTGCAATTCCAAGGAGATGTACCAAATCCAGCAGGAGGTCAAGCATCTGGACGAGGATGCCTTTATGATCGTGATGAACTCCACGGAGGTCCATGGAGAGGGATTCCGGGTGATCTGATCCCTACATAGGCAGAAAAGAGGAGCAGGCCGAAGCCTGCTCCTCTTTACTGCTCCTGTTCCAAATCCGTTGCCTGCTGCCGGAATTCTTCTTTGGCCTGCTGCAACAGCTTGCGCTCGGCCTTGGTGGTCAGTTTGCTCTCGTCGAACTGGGCGAAAAGGTCCGGCCGGCGGAGCATGGTGCGCTTGTAGCTCTCTTTCCGGCGCCAGGCCGCCACATTGCCGTGGTGGCCGGAGAGCAGCACCTCCGGCACACGGCGGCCGTGCCACTCCTCGGGCCTGGAATACTGGGGGTATTCCAGGAGGTGGTCCCAGTGGGATTCCTCCATAAAGCACTCCTCGTCGGGCAGCACGCCGGGCACCATGCGGCACACGGCGTCTGCCACCGCAATGGCCGGTATCTCCCCTCCGGTGAGTACGAAATCCCCCATGGAAATCTCCTCGTCCACGCACTCGTCGATGAAGCGCTGGTCCACGCCCTCATAGTGGCCGCAGACCAGGATCAGGTGATCGTAGCGCTCCTTCAGTTCCCGGGCCACCTGCTGGGTGAAGACGCGGCCGCAGGGGGAGAGAAAAATGGTGTGTGGCCGCAGCCCGAGCTCTTCACACACGTGGGCCCAGCAGCGGTAAAGGGGATCCGCCTGCATGACCGCGCCCCGTCCGCCGCCGTAAGGATAGTCGTCCACCTGCATCTGTTTGTTGGTGGTATAATCCCGGATCTGGTGGGTGCGGATGGTGATGTATCCCCGCTCCTGAGCCCGGCCCAAGATACTGACCTTGGTATAGGCGTCCACGGAATCAGGGAACAGCGTCAGAATGTCAATTCTCATCGGTGGCCAGCCCCTCCAGCATGTGCACCCGCATCTCATTGGCATTGAGGTCCGTGGATACGATGAACACGTCCTGGACAGCGGGGATCAGGTACTCGCGCCGCCCCACCACCCGGTAGAGGTTGTGGGCGGGGTAGGGGAGAACCTCTTTCAGCTCGCCCAGGGAGTCACCTGTATCGGCGTCCACCACCTGAAGCCCAAGAAGCTCATCGTCGAAAAAGACGCCCTCGGGCAGTCTGGCATCGTCCCGCCGGATGGAAAGCACCTTGCCTTTCATGGCCAGGGCGGAGTCCATGTCCTCAATGCCGGGCAGCTTCAAAAGGACCAGGCTTTTGTGAACCCGGCAGGATTCCGGATGGACCGGCTGCCCGTCCAGATAGAGGGTCCTGAACTGCGTGAGAAAGTCCGGCGGCTGTCCCATGGGCTGTACCCGCAGGTCGCCCCGTATCCCATGGGCGTTGACCACCCGTCCGACTTTGATATACTCTAACTTCATGTGCGGCTCCTTCCAATGCACGTTGATTGGTTCCATTATAGCGGAAGGAGACTCCCTTGGCAAGTGGGGAAGAAGCAGGCTGTGGGTCATAGATGGAGCGCAGGCGGGCGCCGATGGCGGAATAGCTGCGCTGTTCGGCGACCTTCCTTCCGGCTGCGGAGAGGCATGGCAGCGAGCCGTCCAACATCCCGCCCAGCAGTGTCTGGAACTGATCCAAGTCCCGTCCCTTATAGACGTCCTGCCCGTTTTGCAGCCAGCCCTCATAGACGGGGATGTCCCGCAGCAGGATCGGTGTCCCGCAGGCCAGGGCCTCCAGCACAACGATCCCCTCGGTCTCCTCGTGGCTGAGGAAAGCAAAGGCGTCGGCGCCGCAATAGGCCTCCCGCAGGCCCTCCCGGTCCACAAAGCCGGGGAAGGTCACGTTGGGAGGAGCCTGGACGATGGCCTGGCGCACATGGGCGGGGATCAGGTTCAGGTTGGTGTAGCCGAACCAGAAGAACCGGACGTCCGGCATCCGCCGTGCAACCTCCAAAAAGTCCAGGATTCCCTTGCGCTGAATGTAGTGGCCCACGGAAATCACCACTTTTTCCCGGGAGGTGATGTTCCAGCGGGCGCGGAAGGACTGGCGGAGCTGCTCACTGGGGGCGAAGAAGTGGGTGTCGATACCGTTGGAGATGGCGTGGATGGGTCGGCGGATGCCGTAGCTTTTCAGTATGGCGGCGGAGTACTCGGTGGGAGTGATGACCACATCCCCCAGCCCATAGCAAAAACAGATCCAGCGCTTAAAGAGGGGCGCAAGCCAAGAGGAGCCCTTGAAGGAGTTTCGGAAGTCCTCCATGGTGGAGTGGCCGTAATAGACCACCTTTTTCCCCATCAGCCGGGAGAGGACCGCCATTGCCGCGGAGTCGGGGAACACAGTGTTCAGCTGGACTGCCTCGGAGGGGGAAAAGAAACTGGATGTGGTCTGGAGTCCGGCCAGGCGAAGCATCTCCCGCTGATGGGCGATGGCTTGTCCCACGCCGCTTTTTCCCACAATGCGGCTGCCTCCGGTGTAGAGGTGAATGGTCATATCAGTGCCTTCCTTTCAAGTGAGGTACGCAATCACCTGGGTCCAAACCGCGGCCAGGCCCAAGCTGTAGAGGGCGATGGCCGCCGGCTTGCCTAACAGGATGATGAGGGTGAACTGGGTCCAGCTCATGCGCGTGGTGCCTGCCAGATAGCAGAGGAAGTCGTCCGGTGCCACCGGCAGGAAGATGGCCAGGGCGAACCATTTGGCAAAGTGCCGGTCCGTCCAGCTGCTGTAGCGTTGGATCAGGGATGGGGAGAAGAGCCGGTGCAGCAGGGGCCTCCCGCAGGAGCGGGCAATGGCGAAAGCAAGCAGGGAGCCGACGCAGATGCCGATGTAGTTGTAGAAAAAACCGTGCAGCCCCCCGAAGAGCAGTACGCCGGCAAGACACCCAAGGCCGCCTGGCAAAATGGGCAGCACCACCTGGACGATCTGGAAGGCGACAAACAGCAAAATACCCGCCGCACCTGCCTTGCCGACAAAAGCGGCCATTGCGTCCGGAGAGGTCAGCAGTCCGGCCCGCCAGCCCCAGATGGCAAGGACCACGCACAGGCAGAGCCCCACGATGGAGAGAAGCTGCAAGGCGGCCTGGGTACTATTGGACTGAACAGGGTTGTTGGAAGAGTTCATGGCTGTTGCTCCTTTACAGAGTTACTCATATTACGAAAGGAAGGAGCCGCTTTCTTCAAAATCTGCAAAAAAAGTGAAACTATGTCGAACTTGCTCCATAACTACCCATAAGATAACAGAGAAAGATGAACGTTACATGTGCGATTGATGAAGTTTCTATGAAGTGGCCCATAAAAAAGCCCCGGCAGGCATGCAACCGCATGCCTGCCGGGGTCCGCGGACGAGTCCGCGCTTATTGATCTACAATGTCAACGGAAACCTTCACGCCGGTGCGCTGGGCATAGGAGCGGACGACCGTGCGAATCTCTTTGGCAATACGGCCCTGTCGGCCGATTACCTTGCCCATGTCCTCCGGAGCGACGCGCAGCTCCAACGTCAGTTCCTGATCGCCGGGGACTTCCGTCACAGTCACAGCGTCGGGATCATCCACGAGGTTTCTGGCGATGTAGAGCAGCAAGTCTTTCATGATTTGCCCTCCAGATTAAAGTACATCCGCCTTCTTCAGCAGCGCCCGGACGGTATCGGTGGGCTGAGCACCGGTCTTGATCCAAGCCTTGGCGCGCTCCGCGTCGATCTTGATCTCAGCGGGGGAGACACAGGGATTGTAGGTGCCGATCTCCTCGATGAAGCGGCCGTTGCGGGGAGCGCGGGAATCCGCCACAACCACTCTGTAGAAAGGGGCCTTCTTGGCGCCCAGTCTGCGCAGTCTGATTTTAACCATAAGTCATTCACCTCCAACATGTGATATAAAAAGTTTTATTTATAAATGCGTGAGCACTTATATACCGGTTAGCGGAACCGTTTTTTCCGGCCGAAGCCCCGCATCTTGCCGCCCATGCCGCCGCCCATCCGGCCGTGGGAGAGCTGGCGGGTCAGCTGCTGCATCATGTCGAACTGCTTGAGCAGCCGGTTCACATCCACCACCTGGAGCCCACAGCCGGCGGCGATGCGCTTTTTCCGGCTGGCGCCCAAGATCTGGGGATTCTCCCGCTCGAGGGGTGTCATGGAAAGGATAATGGCCTCCGTACGGGAGAGAGCCTTTTCATCAATGGTGGCGCCCTGAAGCTGCTTGCCCATGGCGCCAGGCATCATGCCGGCTAACTGGCTCAAATCGCCCATGCCCCGCAGCTGCAGCAGCTGGTCATAGTAGTCCTGGAGCGTAAAGCGGTTTTTCCGAAGCTTTTCCTCTAACTTTTTCGCCTGTTTTTCGTCGTAATTCTGCTCCGCCTTCTCAATGAAGGACAGCATGTCCCCCATCCCAAGGATGCGGGAGGCCATGCGGTCGGGGTGGAACAGTTCGATCATATCTAATTTTTCGCCCGTGCCCACGAATTTTATGGGCTTGCCGGTGGTGGCCCGGATGGAGAGGGCGGCGCCGCCGCGGGCATCACCGTCCAACTTGGTCAACACCACGCCGTCGATCCCCAGCGCCTCATCAAAGGCGGAGGCGGCGTTGACCGCGTCCTGGCCGGTCATGGCGTCCACCACCAGAAGGATTTCATTGGGATGGACGGCGGCTTTCATCCGCTTGAGCTCGTCCATCAGCTCCGTATCCACGTGGAGCCGTCCCGCGGTATCCAGCAGTACCATGTCGTTGCCATGGTCCCGGGCGTGGCGGATGGCTTCCTCGGCGATATGCACCGGATCGCCCTGTCCCAATTCAAAGACCGGGATGTCCAGCTGGCCGCCCACGACCTTCAGCTGCTCGATGGCGGCGGGGCGGTATACGTCGCAGGCCGCCAGCAGGGGCCGCTTGCCGAACTGCCGGCGCATCAGCCCGGCCAGCTTTGCGCCGTTTGTGGTCTTTCCGGCGCCCTGGAGGCCCACCATCATCACCACGGTGGGTCCGTTGTTGGCCATGGAAATCCTGGAGTTGGTGCTGCCCATGAGGGCGGTCAGCTCTTCGTTGACGATTTTGATGACCTGCTGGGCGGGGGTCAGGCTGTCTAACACGTCGGCGCCGGTTGCCCGCTCGGTGACGTGGGAGACAAACTCCTTGACTACCTTGAAGCTGACGTCGGCTTCCAAAAGCGCAAGACGCACCTCGCGCATGGCCTCCTTGACGTCGTTTTCCGTCAGGCGGCCCTTGCCGCGCAGCCGCTTAAATGTAGCGTTTAGCTTTTCACTCAGACCTTCAAACGCCATAGTTACTCCTTCAGCGCGGCGGCAGCGACGGAGATCTGCTCGCTCAGCTCCTGCAGGCGGGGATCTTCGTACTGCCGGTAGTTGATGGTTCTGATCTCAGAGGCGGCGGACTCAATGGACTCCAGATGCTGGCGCATCTGCAAAAAGCGCCGGATCAATCCGGTCTTGTCCTCGATTTCCGTCATATACGCCTCCGCCCGGACGATCACATCCCGGACGCCCTGGCGTGAGATCCCGGCATTTTCAGCAATCTCGGAGAGGGACAGGTCCTCGTTGTAGTAGAGATCAAAAAACTCCTTCTGCCGGTCGGTCAGGAGCTCTCCGTAAAAATCGAACAGCATGGTCATCCGGTATGTCTGGTTTTTCACGGCAAACACTCCTTCTGTAAAGTTATATAGCTTTACAACATCGAATAGTTTACAGGAATTTTTCGCAAAAGTCAAGGGAAAAAACGCAATTTTTTGTATTGCCTTCAGATTTCTTCCCCACATCTGGTAGAACGGCACAAAGCGTTTCCAGAATGGAACAGCTTTTCCAAAATTCGTGCGTTGCCTTCTCCGGGAACCCTGCCATACAATGGTTGTATCGTATTTTGTAAAAAGGGGAAATGAATGTGAGTTCTGTTCTAAAAAGAGGAATTTTGCTGCTGGCAGGGCTCTCCTTTGCGCTGGTTCTGCTTGCCCTTCCGGCGTCGGCGGCGATTACATATCCGCCTGAAGACAAGGCTGTGGTAGGCTACTATGCAAGCTGGGCCTCCTATCAGGGGATCACCCCGGACCAGCTCCCCGGGGAACTGCTGACCCACATCAACTATGCCTTTGCCGCCATTGACCCGAAAGACAGCACCTTACTTCTTCAAGACCCGGAACAGGACCGGAACAATTTGAAGCTCCTGCGGGCACTGCGGGACAAGCATCCCCACCTGAAGCTTCTGATTTCTGTGGGAGGCTGGGACGACTCCCTCTATTTCTCCGATGCGGCCGCCACCGCCCAGCGGCGGGAGCAGTTTGCCCAGAGCTGCCTGGACTTTCTCCTGGAGCATGGCCTGGACGGCGTGGACCTGGACTGGGAGTACCCGGTGTCCGGCGGCCCGTCCGGCATGGTGCACCGCTCTCAGGACAAGCAGAACTTCACCCTGCTGCTTCAGGCCGTCCGCAGCAAACTGGACCGGCAGAGCAGGCAGGATGGCAGGCCCTACTATTTGACCATCGCGGGCGGCGCTGGTTCTGAGTATCTCAATAAAATTGAGGTGGAAGCCGTTGCCCGGACGGTGGACCACATTTTCCTGATGGCCTATGACATCCATGGCCCCTGGGATGCTTACGCGGATCTGAACGCCCCGCTTTATACGCCGACGGAGCGTTCGCCGCAGTATAAGAGCAGCGTCTTTGACAGTGTTCAGCTGTATTTAAACCGGGGAGTGGACCCGGAGAAGCTGGTGCTGGGCATGCCGCTCTACGGCTACCGCTATGACGGAGTGGACAGCCGGAACAATGGGCTCTACAGCACGTTTTCCTCCGCCGCCTCCATTCCTTACGATGTATTGGAGCGGAACTACCTCAACCAGACCAAGTACCGAAAGCTTTACCACGGGGAGGCGGAGGTACCGTATCTCTATGGGGAGGGGGCCTTCCTCTCCTATGAGGACCCGCGGTCCATGGCGGCAAAGTCGGAGTTGGCCAGAGCCCAGGGACTGGGAGGGATCGGGTTCTGGGAGCTCTCTCAGGACAGGGATGCGGTGTTGATCCAGAGCGCCCGCGCCGCCTTGATGGGCGGGGCATTTACCGATGTGGCCCCGGGCGACTGGTACTATGAGGCCGTGGAGTACGTCCGGGGGAAGGGCCTGATGGCCGGCACCTCCGCCGGGGTCTTTTCCCCGGGGCGGCCGGTGAACCGCGGCATGGCCGCCGTCATCCTGCACCGGCTGGAGGGGAGCCCGTCTGCGGGCGCAACGGTGTTTTCCGATGTGGTGCAGCAGTCCTATTGCGGCGACGCGGTTTCCTGGGCCGCCTCCAAGGGGATTGTGGGCGGCTACGGTGACGGCCGCTTCGGCCCGGGCCATACGCTCACCCGGGAGCAACTGGCTGTCATGCTGTACCGCTACGCCCAGTATAAGGGCTATGATGTGAGCGGAAGAGCCAGTCTTTCCGGATACACCGATTCCAACGAAATCGGAAGCTATGCAGGACCAGCCATGGGGTGGGCGGTCAGCAGCGGACTGATCCATGGCCTGAAGGACACGCGGCTTATGCCCCGCGGCGCCATTACCCGTGCTGAAGCAGCGGTGATCCTGATGCGTTTTTGCGAAAGCCCGTGGACTGGAAACGACCGGCCCTAAAGGCGTAAAATGCTGTCTCCCATCTCTGGGGCGCTTCACCCAATAGTTGCATTTCCCGGTGAAGATGCTATACTGAAGTACATCATTTGAACATAGTTGAGGGGAGACAGATATGATTTTTGATTTCCATTCCGATATCTGGACGGACGTGACCCGGCGGCGGATGCGGGGGGAGCAGGACGTCCTTCGGCGGGAACACCTGGATCGGCTGCGCCAGGGCGGCGTGGAGGGCTCGGTCTTCGTGATCTGGGCCGAACCGGGCAATCCGGCGGAGGATACCGCGCAGATCATGGCGCAGGTGAAGGAGGAACTGGCCCAGTGCGATGCAGTGCGGGCGGTGCACACCTGTGAGGAGATGCGCCAGGCTGTCCGGGATGGAGCAGTTTACATCTGGCTGGGCGTGGAGGGCATGGCCGCCATCGGCGACCAGGTGGAGCGGATCGATGAATACTATGACTTTGGCGTCCGCACGGCCATGCTGACCTGGAATGAGGAAAATGCCCTGGCCACCGGCGCCCGCGGAAATGCGGACCGGGGCCTGACAGAGGCCGGCCGCCGGGCGGTGCGCCGCATCCAGGAGAAGAAGATGCTGATGGACGTGTCCCATCTCAACGAGAAATCCTTTTGGGACGTGGTGGACACGGCCACGGCGCCCATCTGCGCCTCCCACTCCAATGCCAAGGCACTGTGCGATGTGCCCCGCAACCTGACGGACGACCAGCTCCGTGCCATCCGGGATCTGGGCGGTGTGGTCGGCCTCAACTCCTGCCGCGCCTTCATCGCCCCTGAGCGGGAGGGGCAGTCCGTGCAGCAGCTGGCCCGCCATGCGGCCCATATGATCGACGTCATGGGCATTGACCACGTGGGCTGCGGCTTTGACTTCTGCGAGTTCATCGACGAACCCGGCTCTCCGCTGCTGAGCCAGGGCGTCTACACCTCCGGGTTTGAAAATGCATCCCGGATTCCCAACCTGTTTGAAGAATTCACGAAAATGGGCATGAGCGGCAGGGAACAGGAGAAGATTGCACGGGGAAATTTCCAGGCTCTTTTGGAGCGGACTGTGGGCTGAACAATGACATCAAAAAGCGCTCCGGACGATTCCGGAGCGCTTTTTTGTTACTGGACCAGCCGGTCCACGATGACGGCGATCTGCTCCTCTGTCAGCGGGAGATCGGTGCGCAGCGACAGGAGCATGTTCTCATAGCAGAGCACATAGTACCCCTCAAAGAGGTCGTCGTGGTATGGGTTGAGGGCCCGCTTTTGGTAGGCGGCCTCCGCCCGCCAGGGCGCTGGGTCAATGGGGGTCATCTCATAGTCCACTCCAATAGACGCAAAGGGCCGGGTCAGCTCCCAGCGGCAGAAGCGGTAGACCAGCGGCAGCTTCGGCGTCAGCCGGGCGTAGTAGAGCTCCGGTGCGTCGCCCGGATAGAGATAAGGTGTCTGGAGACCTGCCTCCCGGCGGAGGAAAATGCTCTCCTGATGGTCCCGGGCATAGGAGTACTGGTCAAATCCCTCGTCCTGCAGGTCCTCTATTGTCAGGGGAAGGTCGTCGTGGTAGACGTCCACCATGTAGGTCTGCCCACGGTCCGTGGTGACGGTCACAGTCTCCGGCTGGGACTCTTCCAGGACGCCATGGTCAATGGACCAGAAAACCACCTTGGTCAGGACCATCGTGGCCAAAATGCTGACCACTATGGCGGCTAATGTGGTGAAAACGACGTTGGTGATCCGGTCAGCCTTCAGCTTTTTGCACAGCTGCTTCACCCCAAGGACAGGAAGCAGGATCGCCAGCATGAAAAAGAGCCCGTAGATCAGATAGACCCAACCGGTCCGGCCGTTGTTTTGCAGGAAAAAGTACTGGGCCTGGGAGAGCACCAGCAAAATAACGGCCACACGTCCGCTCCACTGGGGCCATTTGCTGGTGCTGGCCGTGCAGGGGCCGCCCTGGGCCACAGCTGCGGCGGTACGCCGCTTCCAGCGCCAGTAGAGGAAAAGTGAACCGCCCAGATGAATGGCCAAAAGGAGCCAGACGGCGAAATTGGTGAGCGTGGTACTGGTGGCCAGGCTCATGATGGGGTTGTCGAAAAAGAGCTGGCTCTGGGTAAACATCTGGAGCAGGCAGCAGCCAAGGAGCAGGAGGTTGCCGGGCAGGTAATTCTTTTTCATGGAGCGGCAGATGGCCCGGAACTTCTCCTGTTCATCCGTTTCGATGGGCACTGGGTGCTCCTCTTCTGAGCAGAAGATTTGCATTTGGGCCCACTGGGCCACAAAGCGCCATCCGGCCTGGGCGCAGTAGTCCAGATAGACCTGCTGGTCTTCTGTGGGTTCGGGGTCAAACTCCGAGGCGTCGGCAAAATAGGTGACGGAATAGGTAAGGCGCTTTGGCTCCGCCCGGCGGTACCGCCACCCGAAAGAGGTGATGGCCTCCAGCTGCCAGCCCCGCTCCGCCATCCTGGTCAGGTGACGCTCAATGTCCGTGTACTGATAAAAGAGGAAGGACTCCACTCTGCGCTTCTTACTCCGCATGACCATCCAGCTCCTTTCTCCCATAGGTGCGGTAATCCGCCCGCAGCATCCCTAAGCGCCGGTACTCCTGCTCCAATGCCTCAAGGCCCGCGCCGGTGATGAGGTAGCTGCGCTTTCGCCCCTCCACCTTGGTTTCCCGGATCATGCCGGCGGAAAGGAAGCGGTCCAGCAGGTTGTAGAGCGTGCCCGGCCCCACGGAGACCCGGCCGCCGGTCATGGAGCGGATCCGCTCCATCATATCTGTGCCGTAACACTCCGACTGCAAACAGAGCAGGATGTAAAACATCTGCTCCGTCAGTGTTTCAAACTGTTCCCGTGCCACCTTGCTGCCTCCCGTCAAAAGAATTATCGAATATCGCTAATATAACTGAACACAGAATAACATCGAATATCGATATTGTCAACAGGCAGATTGCGCATGGGAGGGAAGGACTGTCTGCTGGATGTGGTTTGTTTTGATTCAGCGTCTGCGGTCGAATTTTTCAACTGGGCGTCATATTTTGACGGAAGCAGTACAAAACCGGATCGTTTGCCAGCCTCTTGCGGAATTGGTGCAATAAGTGGTATACTATCATCTGTATGACGATCTCACAGAACAGGAGCTGAACATTATGAGAAGAATGGAGCTTGGACAGGGCGTGTACTTCACATACCTGCCATCCGATAAATTCAAGACCAGCTTTCTCTCCGCCCAGTTTGTGACGCCGCTGCGGGCCGAGACGGCATCCGCCCATGCGCTGATCCCGGCGGTGCTGCGCCGGGGCACGGCCCGTTACCCGGACATGCAGAGCCTTTCCGCGGCACTGGACCTGCTCTATGGCGCCCGGGTGGAATACACGGTGCGCAAAAAGGGTGAAAACCAGTGTGTGGGCTTTGTCTCCAGCTTCATCGACGACGCCTACACCCCGGGCGGGGAGAAGCTGCTGGAGCCGGTGGCGGAGCTGATCGGAGAGATGATCCTGTCCCCGGCCACAAAAAATGGCCGCTTCCTTGGCGCCTATGTGGAGGGGGAGAAGGCCAACCTGATTGACGCCATCCGGGGCATTGTCAACGATAAGCGGGACTATGCAGACCGCAGGCTGCTGCAGGAGATGTGCGGGGAGGAGCCTTACGGTGTCAGCCGCTTTGGCGAGGAAAAGGACGTGGAGCGCATCACCCCGGCAAAGCTGAACGAAAGCTACCGCAGATTGATCGCCTCCAGCCGCCTGGAGCTCTTTTATATCGGCAGCGCCTCGCTGGAGCGGGTGCGTCTTGCACTGGAGGAGGCATTTTCCACACTGCCCCGGGAAGAGGTGGGGGAGCCGGCGGTGACCACCACCCGGCCCGCCCCGGAGGAGCCCCGCTACGTGGCGGAGGAGATGGATGTGACCCAGGGGAAGCTCTCCATGGGCTTTCGCTGCGGCAGCGACGATACGCCCGCCATGCTGCTGGCCAACGCCCTCTTTGGCGGCACCAGCAACTCCAAGCTCTTTCTCAACGTGCGGGAGAAACTGTCGCTGTGCTACTTTGCAACCTCTCAGTATCACAGGAAGAAGAACCTGGTCACTGTGTCCTCCGGAATTGAGACGAAAAACTATCAAAAGGCCTATGACGAGATCATGGCCCAGCTGAAGGCGGTGCAGCAGGGGCGGCTGGAGGATTGGGAACTGGAAGGGGCCAGAAGCACCATGACCAACGCCTTCCGCACCATGGAGGACTCCCAGGGCCGGCTGGAGGACTTCTATCTGGGACAGGCCGCCACCGGTCAGAGCGAGACGCCGGAGGACATGATCGCGGAGCTTGACGGCGTGACGCTGGAGCGGATCCTGGCCGCTGCCGCCCAAATCCGTCTGGACACGGTGTATTTCCTGAAGGGAAAGGAGCAAACGGCGTGAACAAAACCAACTACGACCGCATTGGGGAATCCGTTTACGAGACGACGCTGCCCAACGGGCTGAAGCTCTATGTGGTGCCCAAGGAGCACCACGCCAAGAGCTACGCCTTTTTCGCCACCCGCTACGGCGGCATGGACCTCCGGTTTTTAAGGGACGGGCAGTGGCTGGACACCCCGGCGGGTATTGCCCACTACCTGGAGCACAAGATGTTCGACACCAAGGAGGGGAATGCCCTCCAGGAATTGGCGAAGAACGGGGCGGAGCCGAACGCCTTTACTTCCAACGCCATCACGGCCTATTATTTTGACTCCACCGAGCACTTTGAGGAGAATTTGAAAATCCTGCTCTCCTTTGTGACCGTGCCCTATTTCACCAAGGCCAGCGTGGCCAAGGAGCAGGGGATCATCGGCCAGGAGATCCGCATGATCGAGGACAACCCGGAATGGCAGGTCTACACCCGGATGATGCAGTGTCTCTATGAAAAGAGCACGGCGCGGGTCAGCGTGGCAGGCACGGTGGAGAGCATTTCCCACATCACCGCCGAGACGCTCTATGATTGCCACAAGGCCTTTTACACGCCCTCCAACATGGTGCTGTGCGTGGTGGGCAACGTGGACCCCCAGCGCATCATGGACCTTGTTTACCAGGAGCTGCCCGGCCGGGGAGCTGCGGCTCCCATTGAGCGGGATTACGGCGGACAGGAGCCGGACGCAGTCAGCCAAAAGGAGACCGAGATGCGGATGGAGGTCTCCATGCCCATGTTCCTCAGCGGGTATCGCTGTACGCCGCCGGGGAAAGGGGAGGAGCTCCGGGAGAGCATTGTGGGCGAAATCGCCTGCGATGTGCTGTTGGGGGACTCCAGCCCGCTCTATGCAAGGCTCTATGACAAGGGGCTGATCAACGGCACCTTTGGCGGCGCTTTTGAGATGCTGCCCGGCGTGGCCTATCTCTACGCCGGAGGGGACAGCAGAGACCCCAGGGCTGTGGCGGAGAGTATCACGGAGGAGGCCGGGCGGCTGGTTCGGGAGGGGATCGACGAGACCTACTTCCAGCAGATCCGCAAGTCCACCTTCGGCTCCATGATCCGGTCCCTGAACTCCTTTGAGAACATCGCCATGCTGTTGTCGGAAGGGTATTTTAAAGGATACGACGCCTGCCGGTTTCCCGAGGTCTTTGACACCGTGGACCGGGAGGACATCATTCGTTTCCTGCGGGAGAACATTGTGGAGAGCCGCCGGGCGCTGTCGATGATCCTGCCGAAGGACTAAGGAGGAACGCAAATTGACCGCATTAAAGGATATGCCCATCAGCTTTCCGGGACTGTTCGGGGACTGGGAATTTACCGCCAGTCCCAAAATGCTGAACATTGGCCACGGGGTGTACTGGTATGGGTTTCTGATCGCACTGGGACTGATGGTGGCGCTGTGGTTCTGCATGAAGCAGTCCAAACGCTTTGGAATCACGGAGGACAATGTGCTGGATCTGGTGCTCTGGGGTACGCCAGCTGGAATCTTAGGCGCCCGCCTCTACTACGTGATTTTTTACTGGTCGCTGTTTCAAAATGCCGATGGAAGCCCCAACTGGGGAAAGATCGTGGCTATTTGGGACGGTGGGCTGGCCATATACGGCACGGTGATCGCCGCGTTTTTGACGGCATTTTTCTACTGCCGGCATAAGAAAATCAAGCTGTGGGCCATGACAGACCTTTGCGTTATGGGGCTGCTGATCGGGCAGGCCATCGGCCGCTGGGGCAATTTTATGAACCGGGAGGCCTTTGGCGCCGAGACAACGCTGCCCTGGCGGATGCGCCTATGGACCAGCGCCGCGCAGTATATTGAAGTGCATCCCACTTTTTTCTATGAGAGCCTGTGGAACGTGGTCGGACTGCTCCTGATCTTTTTCGTGGTGACAAAGGCCCGGAGATTTGACGGAGAAAATACCTGCTTCTACTTCCTCTGGTACGGCTTGGGCCGGCTGTGGATCGAGGGGCTGCGGACCGACAGCCTCTATCTCTTTGACTGGACGCTCTTCGGCGAGCCCATCCGGGTGTCCCAGGCGCTGTCCCTGGTGGTGGCCATTCTGGCGGCACTGTTGCTGTTCTATCATATCAAGCTGCATCCCCATGATCCGCAGGAGCTGATGGTGAACCGGGTGGCGGCCCAAAAGGCAGAGGCCGTCATGGAGCCTGCGGCAGACGCGGCGGAACCGGAGAAGGAGTCCCACGCCTCCGGAGAGGAGGATTCCGATGGCGGTTTACATTGACGGAAAGGCGCTGGCCGCAAAGGAGAAAGAGCGGCTGATGGAAGAGGCGAAAAAACTGCCCCGAAAGCCGGGGCTGGCTGTGATCCTGGTGGGGGACGATCCCGCCTCCCGGGTCTATGTGAACAACAAGGAGAAGGACTGCGCCCAGTGCGGCTTTCTCAGCCGGGAGTACCTGCTGCCGGAGCAGACCCGGGAGGAGGCACTGCTGGAGCTGATCGCTGAACTCAACCAATGTGGGGAGATCGACGGCATCCTGGTTCAGCTGCCCCTGCCCCGGCAGATCAGCGAACAGCGGGTCATCGAGGCCATTGCCCAGGATAAGGACGTGGACGCTTTCCACCCAGCCAACGTGGGGCGCATGATGACAGGCGATCCCTACTTTCTGCCCTGCACCCCGGCGGGAATTATGGAGATGTTCCGCGCCTATGGCATTTCCGTGGCCGGCAAGCGGTGCGTGGTGGTGGGCCGCAGCAACATTGTGGGCAAGCCCATGGCCCAGCTGCTGATCCAAAATGACGGCACCGTCACCACCTGCCATACCAAGACCAAAAACCTCTCTGAGATCACCCGCCAGGCGGATATCCTGGTGTCGGCTGCCGGACAGCGGAATCTCATCACCGGCGATATGGTCAAAGAGGGAGTGGTGGTCATCGACGTGGCCATGAACCGGAACGAAGAGGGGAAGTTCTGCGGCGATGTGAACTTTGCCGAGGTCTCCGCCAAGGCGTCCTATATCACGCCGGTACCCGGCGGCGTGGGCCCTATGACCCGGGTGATCCTGCTGCGCAACATCCTCACCGCAGCCCAGCGTCATCAGGCCAAGTAAAAGTTCATGATAAAAGCTCCTCCCATAATCGGGAGGAGCTTTTTGCGTATGTATTCCGTTCAGATCAGCCCAAGCGCTTTGCGCCGACATAGTAGGTATTGTAGTAGTCGTCGTAGAGGCTGCTGATGATGACTCCGCCGCTTCTGGAGGAGGAGGAGTGGATGAACTGGCCGTCGCCGATGTAGATGCCGGCGTGGGAGCAGGCCTTGCCGTTGGAGCGACTGGGGTCACAGAAGAACACCAAGTCGCCGGGCTGGATCTCGCTGCGGGACACCTTGGTGCCGGAGGAGGACTGCCACTGGCCGGTCGCGGTGTGGGGCAGGGAATAGCCATACTGCTGGTAGACATACATGGTGAAGCCGGAGCAGTCGAAGCCGCTGGGGGAGGCGCCGCCGTAGACATAGCGGGTGCCTAAGTACTGCTTGGCGGTGGCCACCACATTTTTGCCCATCTCGCTGCCGGAGGAAGAGTCGGTGGTCAGATCCACAAAGTCGCTGCGGACATAGCCGGTGGTGCCGTACTTGCAGGTGACGCTGTACCAGCCGTCGGTGAAGCCGTTTACGGTGAGATAGGTGTCCTTGGAGAGGGTGGCGGCCACGCCGCTGTCGGTGGAAGCCGCCGCGCGGACGTTTACGCCGTCGCTGTTGACCCGGCCGTAGGAGGTGAACACGCCGTCCTGATCCTCAACCAGGTAGTCGGCGGACACATAGCCGGTGCTGCCTTCAAAGCTGACCTTGTACCAGCCGTCCAGCTTTTCCAGGATGGAAACCGCCACGCCCTTGTCCAGATAGGTGACGGTGGCGGAGGAAGTGTTGGGTTCCGAGCGGAGCCGCAGGGAAGAACCCGTGGTGGCGCCGACGCCGATTCCAATGTCGGCGGCCAGAGCGGATACTGCCAAACATGCCGTCATAACGGCGGAAACAATCAAAACTTTGGTGGCCTTTCCTGCGAAACGTCTCATCTTCTCTTACGCTTCCTTTCGACATTTGTATAGAATGGGAGTGAAGTTACTTGCCGCTCAATGCACGCTCCAGCCAGATGGCTGCAACATCCATTGCAGAGTAGAGGCTGTCTTTTTCGCTCTTTTTGACAACCCGGTCGCGGGATTTCAAATCGGGATCGGTCAGCTGCAGCTGGACGGAGACCTTTGTGGCCATATCCAGATCCTGCTCCTTTTTGCTTTCCAGCACCTGCATCATGATGATATATTTATCGGCCATGGAGCCATAGTAAATCAGATTGTCGACCCGGCGGAGCGGATGCCCTTTGTACATGAGACCTTCTTGCTTGGCGGTTTTGCTTTCTGCCATTGTTACACCTCGCTTCAAAATTGTAACCAAATTGTAACAGATTTTTTCCGATTTGTCAATTACCTGTTGCCTGTTTTTTACCGTCATTTTCACGGAATCAAAGGGGGAAGATGTGGGAATTTGACGAAAAAGAAAAAACCCCGCAGTGCCTGGAAAAGGTACCTTTGTAACCTTTCCCAAAACACTGCGGGATTACTCTCATTGAATTTGTTATTGCCCCAGGTATTTGCGGACCAAGACCTGCAGCAGCTCATCCCGGTCAATTTTACGGATCAGCGTGCGCGCGTGGTTGTGGTTGGTGATATAGGTGGGGTCCTCGGACAGGATATAGCCGACGATCTGGTTGATCGGGTTGTATCCCTTTTCCTCCAACGCCTGATAAACAGTGGAGAGAATCTCGTGGATTTGCGCGTCACGTTCCTCCACCAGGTTGAATTTGCGGGTAAAGTCGTCCATACAGACACCACCTTTTCTCTGTTGGCTGTGCAGATAGGCCAAAAATCTTGTCCTTAGTATACTCGTTTTTCCCAATTCTGTAAAGGGGAAAAGCAAAAACTTCGTCTCCTGGCCGCTTAGCGCAAAACAGCGCCCAGCTCTGCCTTGAGCAGATCCAGGATGCTCTGCACATCCTCGTCCGCCTCCTGGGCGGTCAGGTTCCGCTGATCGGAGCGCAGCTGCAGGTTGAAGGCCACACTCTTAAAGCCCTCGGCGACGCCCTTGCCGGTGTAGATGTCGAACAGGGCCACATCCTTTAAAAGACCCTTGGCGCCCCGGCGGATGCAGTCCTCCAACTGGCCGACGGTGATCTCCCTGCGGCATACCACTGCGATATCCCGGGTGACGGAGGGGTACTTGGGCAGCGGCGTATAAATGGGGTCGGCGCCTTTATGGGCATAGAGGGCATTGAAGCTCAGTTCAGCGGCATAGACCTCCGTGTCCATGCCGTAGTTTGCGGCCACATTGGGGTGGATCTGGCCGAAAACGCCGATGACTTCCCCATCCACGCTGACCTGGGCGCACCGCCCGGGATGGTAGGAGGGATTGTCCCGGACGGCGGTGTAAACCGCTCCGCTGATGCGCAGACCGCTGAGGATGGCCTCCACAGCGCCTTTGAGATGGAAGAAGTCGCAGCCCTCCCCATAGGCACCCAGGGAAAGCACTTTGGGCTCGTCGGCCATGCCGCTGCCGTCGTTTTTGGCAAAGTAGACCCGGCCAAGCTCGTAGAGCCACGCGGACTTGTTGCGGAAGCTGTAGTTCCGGGCCAGGATCTCCAGCATGGAGGGCAGGGTGGTGGTGCGCATGATGGAGGTGTCCTCGCCTAAGGGATTGAGAATCCGCATGGAATTGCGCAGGGGGGAGTCGGCGGGGAGGTTGATCTTATCGTAGTAGGCGGGGCTGATGAAGGAGTAGGTGATGATCTCGCTGTAGCCCAGGGTGCGGCAAAGTGCTCCCACCGAGCGCTCCAGATGCTGGACGGGGCTGTAGCCGCCCCGGAGGGTGGCACCCCGCATCAGCGTGGTGGGAATCTTGTTGTAGCCGTAGAACCGGGCCACTTCCTCGGCGATGTCGGAGTAATGCTCCACATCGCTGCGCCAGGAGGGCACGCGGATGAGGTCGCCCTCCAGCTCAAAGCCGAGGCTCAGCAGGATGCGGCGCATCTCCTCCTCGCTCACGTCGGTGCCCAGCAGGGCGTTGACCTTCCCCGGCTCCAGACGGACGGTGACAGGATTGGAGTCCCTGGCGATCACGTCCATGACGCCGTCTACTACCTCGCCGGCACCTAAGAGCTCCACCAGCTCACAGGCGCGCTGCACGGCTTTCATGGTGTTCATGGGATCCAGCCCCTTTTCATAGCGGGCCGATGCATCGGTGCGCATCCCCAGGGCGGTGGCGGTGCGGCGGACGGAAGCACCGTTGAAGTTGGCGGATTCAAAGAGCACCTGAGCGGTGTCGCCCACAATTTCAGAGTTGGCGCCGCCCATCACGCCCGCCACGCAGACGGGCCGGTGCTCGTCACAGATGCACAGCATGGAGGTGGTCAGCTTGCGCTCGTTGCCGTCCAGCGTCTGGATGGTCTCGCCCTCCCGGGCGGTGCGGACGACGATTTTGCCGCCCTCCACACAGGAGAAATCAAAGGCGTGCATGGGCTGGCCGTATTCCAGCATCACGTAATTGGTGATGTCCACGATGTTGTTGATGGGGCGCACGCCGCTGTTGCGCAGCCGCTGGCGCATCCACTTGGGGGAAGGGGCGATCTTGACGTTTTTCACCATCCGGGCGGTGTAGCGGGGGCAGAGGTCGCCGTCCTCGATTTCAATGTCCACCAGGTCCGCGATGCTGCCGCCGCAGCCGCGGATTTCCGGGGTATGGAGATGAAGCTCACGGCCAAAGGTGGCGGAGGCCTCCCGGGCCAGGCCGATGACGGAGAGGCAGTCGGGGCGGTTGGGGGTGATCTCAAATTCCACCACCTGGTCGTCCGCGCCCATGACGCCTCGGATGTCGTCGCCGGGCTTCACATCCTCCTGAAGCACCCAGATGCCGTCTTCGATGCAGTGGGGGAACTCCTCCTGCTGGGCGTGGAGGTCGGCAAGGGTACAGATGAGGCCCTTGGCCGTGTCGTAGGCCACTAGGTCGCCCGAATGGATGTTCTGGCAGGCGGTGGGGACCTCCGCCTCGCCGCTTCCGGTCTCCAGCTTGCAGAGATAATGGTAGCTGTCGCCGTCGGCCGTGGCGGAGAGCACCTTTGCCGCCACCACTTTGCCGAAAATCCTGTGGCCGGGCTGGACGTCTGCGGGGATGGAGGGCTTTTCCCTGTCCAGGGGATGATAGTCGTTCAAAAGCGCGGCGGCCTGGATCACCGCATAGGGGAAGTCGTGGGCCGCGGTGAGCCCCAGCTCTTTCAAAGAGCACAGCATGCCGCAGGACAAAACGCCCCGGAGCTTGCCCTTTTCGATCTTGACGCCGCCGGGCAGCAGAGCCTTGTGCCTGGCCACAGGCACAAGGTCGCCCTCGTGGATGTTCCAGGCGCCGGTGACGATCTGGACCGGCTCGGCCTCGCCCACGTCAATCTGGCAGACCCACATATGGTCGGAGTCGGGATGGTGCTCCATCCGGACGATCCGGCCTGCCACCACATTTTGAATCTCCGCGCCTAAGTCCTCCGTGACCTCCACCTTGGAACCGGAGAGAGTCATCGCCTCGGCGAACTCCCGTTCGCCGATGTCCCGGACGTCGACGAATTCATTGAGCCATTCTCTGGATAACTTCATTTCTCTCTCCTCCTTAAAACTGCTTCAAAAACCGCATGTCGTTTTCAAAGATCAGCCGCAGGTCGCTGATCTTGAACCGGCCCATGGCCAACCGCTCCAGGCCCATGCCAAAAGCAAAGCCGGAGTAGACGTCCGGGTCCACATTGCAGCCCGAGAGCACCTTGGGGTGGACCATGCCTGCGCCCAGCACCTCGATCCAGCCCTCGCCCTTGCAGGTGGGGCAGCCCTTGCCGCCGCATTTGTGGCACTGCATGTCCATCTCACAGGAGGGCTCGGTGAAGGGGAAGTGATGGGGGCGGAAGCGGGTGACGGTGTTCTCGCCGTAGATGGCGCGGATCACTGTGTTCAGCGTGCCCTTCAAATCCGCCATGGTGATGCCCTTGTCCACCACCAGGCCCTCGATCTGATGGAACATGGGGGAGTGGGTGGCGTCCACCTCATCCTTGCGGTACACCCGGCCGGGGACAATGACCCGGATGGGCAGGGGCACCGTCTCCATGGCCCGGATCTGCATGGGGGAGGTCTGGGTCCGCAGAAGGGCCTTGGAGCCGTTGTCAAAATAGAAGGTGTCGGACCACTCCCGGGCGGGGTGGTCGTCCGGCGTGTTGAGCCTGGTGAAGTTGTAGTCGGACTGCTCCACCTCAGGGCCGTCCAGGATCTGGAAGCCCATGCCGATGAAGATGTCCTTGATTTCGTCCAGCACCTGATACATGGGATGGGCGTGGCCCACCTCCTGGCGGGTGCCGGGGATGGTGACGTCCACCGTCTCCTGCTCCAGCCGGTCGGCCAGAGCCTGACGCTCCAGCAGAGCAGACTGCTGCTCGATGGCGGCCTCCACGGCGGCGCGGACGTCGTTGGCCAATTGGCCGATGATGGGCCGCTCTTCGGCGGCCAGCTTGCCCATCTGTTTCAAGACAGCGGTCAGTTCGCCTTTTTTGCCCAGGTATTGAACACGCAGCGCTTCCAGGTCGGCTGCGGCACGGGTGCCGGCGATGGACGATAGCGCGTGGGTTCGGATCTGCTCCAATTGCTGCTTCATGTTGACACTCCTCTTAACGCTCCGCAGTGGGCTGCGGAAAACTGATGATGAGATGCTTGGGTTGCGGGGACAAAAATAAAAGCCCCTCGTCCCATCAAATTGGGACGAAAGGCCATCTTCCGCGGTACCACCCAAATTCACGCAGGATGACTGCGCGCACTTGCTGCCCGGATAACGGAGGGCGCTCCGGCCGTGTCTCCACGGCAGCTCCCGGGCGAACCAAGCAGCACGTCCCAGGCCGGCTCGCAGCCGGGTGACCGGCCCTCTCTGAAGGACGCATATCCCGCTATTTTCCCGTTCATAGCTGATATCAAATATCACTTATAGCACAAAAAAGGGGGAAATGCAAGGAGAAAATTCCATACGCTCCGCGATTGCGCATCCACCAGGCATGCGGCCGCCCCCGGCGCCAGCTGCCAGAGGGAGAGAGCAAAAATAAAAGGCTGTGTTAGCCATGAATGTTGATGCCGAAAAACAAGAGCAATTTTTATAATCAATTACTCCTTAGTGGGTGCAATAACAACCTTGCATTTTGAACAATAATGAGCCTCTGCTCTGTATCCATTTACTTTTAATGGGCTGAACTTACTAATAAGAAGGACTCCTTTTTCTGCAATTGAAAAGGATAGTAAAGAGGGCTTTCCCCCATCTGGAATCCATTGAACAGGTTGACCTCCGTTGGGTATAAACCCCTTTTGCATTTCTTCATTACAATACGGACATCTCATTGGAAATTACCTCCAAATCAAAAGGAAGTTGCGGCTTGTCTTTCAGCATATCTACCAAACTTAACTCTATTCTTCTTGACACAATGGGGGCATATCTGGCCATCTGAAAATCTCTGTTCAGCACACTTATTGAGGACAGCCAAATAAAAAGGCACACTGCCAGAATGCGCAGTGTGCCTTTTGAAAACCTTTGCGGCAAACAGATTCTGGTGCGCGGAGAACCGTCAGGCGGCATTGCTGGCGGCGCTTGCGATGGCGGCCTGATCATAGGCGGCGGAGATGAGGCCGAGAACCGCCTGCTCCTCCTCCGTTTTGGGGCTGTAAGAGTCCATCAGCTCCTCAAAGGATATCTGCTCTGAAGGAGTGAGTCGATAGACCCCGTTATAGCCGATGATGGGAGCCACCCGGGTTTGCCAGGCAGAGCACAACTGGGCCAGCGTGGCCATCATCTCCTCCGGTGCGTCTAAAAACCGCTGGAACAAAAGGTCACCCGGCTCCTCCGAGTAGGCACCGTCGGCCTTCAGAAGATAGCAGCACAGCTGTAGGTTGGTATAGTCTGCAAACTCTGTTGAGTGGAAAGTCTCTGTGTCATAGGAGAAGGTGAATACGGTGTCTGCCTCCAAATCCAGATCATCAGAGGGGCAGAAGTCCAAAAAGCACCATCGCCCATCTTCATACCCATAGGTGAGCACCCGCTGGGACAGCCCTGCGGTGAGCTGGGGCGGGTTGAAGTCATCCCAGGCATAAAAGGTCACTGTCACATTCCATGTACCATCCTCCATGTGGGCGGCTTCCGCCCGCTTATCCAGAAGGTAGAGATTGGCCCCTCTGCCGCCCTCGGCACAGTAGAGCTTCCCGTCGATCTCCCGATAGGTGCCCTCAGAGAGCAGCTGCTCCGTCAGGTCGTCGGAAAAAAGCAATTTTAAATGGGAGCTCAGATCGTTCAGGGTGGAAAACCCCGGCTGATCCACCATCCGGTATTCCCGTCCGGCCTCCGCCACAGCATCGCCGGTGCAGGGCAGGGTGGCCAGGTTGAACCAGTCGTATGCCTCACAGGCATCGTCATAGGCGGCAAGCACCTCCGCTGCCGTGGTAGGCTGCTGTTCCCCGGAGCAAGCGCCGCCCTGGACAGAGGGCCCGCAAGCGGACAAGAAAAGAAGGGACAGGAGCAGAGGAAGTCCGCTTTTGCGTGTCATGAGAAACACCCCATTTCTTTTTATTAGTATAGGAGCAGCAGAGCGGCGCGTCAACAACTATCCGCAGAAGTCTTTGCAAAATTATAATTATATGGTATACTCCCGAATCATGCGGAGAAACGTCAGGTCATTTAGGAGGTGCTTGCTGTGCTGATTGCAACAACCGCGCAGATGAAGGAGCTGGACCGCGCCGCCATTGAGGAGTGGAAAATCCCCTCCACAGAGCTGATGGAGCGGGCGGCGGAGGGGGTGGCTCAGGCCGTCCTGAAGGAGCTGAAGGAGAGGCCGGGCAAATCCGCGGCCTCCGTATTCTGCGGTACGGGAAACAACGGTGGGGACGGCATTGCCGCCGCCCGGCTGCTTGCCCGCTCCGGCATGCAGGTCCGGGCGTTCCTGGTGGGCAGTTATGAGAAGATGACGGAGGATGCAAAGGAGATGACCCGGCGTCTCAGCGACGCGGGGGTGAACTTGGAGCAGTGGCGACCGGATGCTGAACTCTATCAATTTGTGCGCCGCAGCCAGGTGATCGTGGACGCGCTGTTCGGCGTGGGGCTCTCCCGTCCCATCCAGGACCCGGCGCTCACTGCGCTAATTGAGCGGATCAACCGGTCCGAGGCCCTGGTGGTTTCGGCGGACATTGCCAGCGGCGTGGAGGCGGACACGGGGCGTATCCTTGGAACAGCGGTGCGCGCCGACAGGACGATTACCTTTACAATGCCTAAGATCGGGCACTTTGCCGGAGACGGGAAGCTCTGCACCGGGCGGCTGCAGGTCTGGGACATCGGGATTCCTTCCGAGCTTGTCAGGCAGGGGACCTATTTGACCCAGAGCATTGACGCGGACTATGTGCGCGGGGTTCTGCCCCGGCGCAAGCCGGACGGCCACAAGGGTACCTTTGGAAAAGCGTATCTCTTGGCGGGAAGCGTGGGGTATACCGGCGCTCCTGTGCTTGCGGCAAGGGCGGCGGCGCGGACAGGCTGCGGCCTGGTGACGCTTGGGGTGCCGGAGAGCATCTACGCCATCGCGGCCGGAAAATGTGAAGAGCCTATGCCCTATCCGCTTCCTGATACAAAAGGACAGTTCAGTAAAAAAGCTTTACAGGGTGTCCTGGAACGGGCCTCCGGAAGCGACGCCGTGCTGATTGGGCCGGGGGTTGGCCGCGCTTCGGAGGCGGCCTGGCTGATGCGCACGCTCCTGGATCAGCTCGGTGTACCGGTGGTGCTGGACGCCGACGGCATAAATGCACTGGAAGGCCATATAGATGTACTGGATCGCCGGAAGGGGAAGGTGACGGTACTCACGCCCCACGATGGGGAGTTTGCCCGGATCGGCGGGGACCTGAGCAGCGGTGACCGGGTGGATGCTGCCCGGGAGTTTGCCCGGCGCCACGGCTGCTATCTGGTGCTCAAGGGCCACGCCACGGTGGTTGTCTCGCCGGCGGGGACGG